>CAVQEZ010000032.1:0-18855 GCA_963711635.1 uncultured Pseudomonadota bacterium | reverse complement strand
ATCGCGGCCGCATTCGACAGGTTGAGACTGCGGTTGCCGGCGCGCATCGGCAGGGACAGCAGATTCTGCGGCGCGATCTCGCGCAGCACCTCCGCCGGCAGGCCACGCCGCTCCGAGCCGAACAGCAGCACATCGCCCCTGGAAAATTTCGCATCCACGTGGCGATGCGGTGAGCCGGTCTCGACGGCGTACCACGTGCCGGTGAGCGCGCCGCGCGCCGCCGCGAAATTGTCGTGCAGGTGCATCGTGGCGAGCTCGTCGTAGTCCAGGCCCGCGCGGCGCACCGACTTGCGATCCAGGCGAAATCCCAAAGGCTTGATCAGATGCAATTCGCAACCCGTATTTGCCGCAAGTCGGATCAGGTTGCCCGTGTTGGGCGGAATTTCCGGCTCGAAAACAACGATATGGAACATTCGCGCGAGTTTATCCGCTGGCGGGAACATAGGCATCCGGGCGCGCCATGCGCACGATGCAGCCGACGCCCGCGAAGTCAACAGTTATGAAGATCTATAGGGATTGCCCTGCCTGCGCGAGTAAGGTCCCTGCGGCGTGGTAGTTAGCCGCGCGCAAGAAGATTTGCTGTCACAAGGGGGATTTCATGTTCCGCAATACCAGACGGCATCTGTGGATGCCCGTGGCCCTGTGCGCCGTGTTGTGTCAGATCGACACCGCAGAAGCACAGCTCACCGACCTCACGCAGACGCCCAATGCCGAAAACGCTGGCATCGTGAAATCTTTGCAACAGCAGATCGGCGCGGGTGTCGGCAACATAAACACACCGGGATCGTCGATCTTCATCACGCAGCGCGATCCGGCACGTGCCGTGCGGCGCGGCCGCCAGTTGTTCCAGCGCAAGTTCACCGACGGGCAGGGCTTCGGCCCGCGCGCCGGTGATGGCAGCGGAAACATTCATACAAATCCGGCCATTGGCGCCGGCCTGATCGACAGTTGCGCCGGATGCCACGGCCGGCCGCGTGGTTCCGCGGGTTTCGGCGGCGACGTGGTCACCAAGCCCGACAGCCGCGACGCGCCGCACCTGTTCGGCCTGGGCCTCCAGGAGATGCTGGCGGATGAAATCACCGGCGAAATACGCGGTCAGCGTACCAACGCGCTCGGCGCGGCACGCAGCCAGAACCGCAACGTGACGGTGTCGCTCAACAGCAAGGGCGTCAACTACGGCTCGATCACTGCGCGGCCCAACGGCACGGTGGATACCAGCCAGCTGCGCGGCGTCGACCCTGACCTGCGCGTGAAGCCATTCTTCGCGCAGGGCGCCACCACGTCGATCCGCGAGTTTGTCGTGGGTGCGTTCAATGACGAAATGGGACTGCAGGCAATCGACCTGTTGACCATTGCTGGCGCAAACCGCCAGCGGGTCACCACGCCCACGGGCATGGTGCTGAACGGCCCCGAGGACGTCGTGAAGCGCGGCGTGCCCAACAGTGCGCAGGAAGACCCGGACCAGGACGGAGTCGTCAACGAAATTCCCCAGTCGCTGGTCGACTTCATGGAGTTCTACCTGCTCAACTATTTCAAGCCGGGGCAGTACCAGCACACCAACACCGGGCAGATCGGCCAGAACCTGCTGAACCAGATCGGCTGCACGGCCTGCCACATCCCGAACATGGTGATCACCCGTGATCGGCGTATCGCGGACGTGGAGACAAGCTACAACCCGGCCCAGGGCGTATTCAACGACCTATACGCCGTGGGAACCGTGCTGTTCTCGGAGAACGACGACGGCTCCGGGCATCCGACCATCAAGATCCCGAACCGCCAGTCGTTCTTCATCCGGAACTTCTACGCGGACATGAAGCGGCACGACATCGGACCGGCGTTCTACGAACGAAATTACGATGGCACGCTGCAGCGGGAGTTCATGACCGAGCCGCTGTGGGGCGTGGGATCGTCACCGCCGTATGGCCATGACGGACGCAGCGTCAACCTGCGCGAAGTCATCCTGCGGCATGGCGGCGAAGCACAGGCCTCGCGCAACTCCTTCGCGAACATGTCGGAAACCCAGCAGGACCAGATCATCAAGTTCCTGAACGAGCTGGTGCTGTTCCCGCCGGACGATACGACCTCGAACCTCGGCCCGGCCAATCCGAGTGCCCCCGGATTCCCGCAGCGCGGGCATGGCAGCATTGCGCTGGCGCCGCTGTTCAACAATCCGAACGAGGGCGAATGACCCCGGTTCACCGCGGCGAATAAGAGCGTTGTTGCGGCCCCGCTTCGGCGGGGCCGTTTTTTATTGCAGCTTGAAAGCGATGCGGATGCTGCTCAGCCCGTAATCGCAGTCGCTCTTGAACTTGCCGCTGCGCACCGTGGCCATGGCCGCATTGTCGAGCGTGAAGTCGCCGCTCGAGGTCACGATCTCGGCATCGGTCGCCACTTCCGATCCAGGCGGCACCCAGTAGCGAACCACGGTGCTGCCTTCGGTGCCGCGAGCCTTGGCCGACTCCGGATAGAAACGTTCGACGTCGATGCTGCCCTGGAGCTTGGCGCGGCACTTGCCCGCCGTGGCATTCGCGACCAGCTTCGGCACCGCATTGCAGGTCGTGGCCAGGGCTTTCTTGTCCGGCTGTTCGGTGACATCGCCCAACAACAGCTTGCGCGTGCCCTGCGGGCCGATGAGCACGTTGCGCGACAAGGGCTCCGCCTCCGCGGCGCCGGTCACGAAGTCGCGCGCACGCAGTTCGACCTTGCAGGAGACGAATTCGGCATTCTTGTTGGTGATCTCGACATAGGCGAGGCGCTGGGCTCCGACGCAATTGTTCTTGAGATTCCACTGGCACTCATGGCGGTAGTCGACGGTGTAGCCGACGTAGGCGGCCTTGCCGCCGGCATCGGCGCGCGCGAATTCCACCGGCGCCACACTGCCGAAGCGATCGTGCCGCTTGAGCATGACGGCGAGGATCCTGGCCGCCTCGGCCTCGGCACGGCTGCGGTCCGCCGCGGACAGATTCTTCTCCAGTTCCGCCAGCGCCGCGGCATCGAAACCCGGGCGTGGCTGCGTGAGCTTGTTGCTTTCCCAGTAGCCGGCCGCGACACGCGCGTAGGTGTACTGCTGCACGCGATCCGGTTTCTCACCTTCGCCGTAGAAACTCATGAGGTCGGTGGCGGCGCCGGCATAGTCGAGCGTCACGGATTTCTTGAGCCAGCGTTCGAGTGCCGCGCGATCGACGTCGCCGCAAGTGGGGTTCGCGGCGAGCTGCGCCAGCAGGAAGGCGGCCTGGTCGCTGCCGAGCTCGTCGGCCTTTAGCAATGCCTCGCGCGCCACGGCGCAATCGGCCGCGATCAATGCGCGATACGCAGAATAGGCGCCGAGCATGGCACCCGCGCGGGCGCGGCCTGCCTTGAGCTCTGCCTGCCAGCGCACGACCTGCTGATCCTCGGTGAGCCCCTTGCCGCCGATCCTGATCTCATCGAACGAGTACGCGTCGTTGTAGCCCTTGAGATCGGGGATGTCCTCGGACTCGCGAAAGCTCGGGCCGGAGCTGGCGGGGTTGGTGGAAGGTGCTGGTGCCTGGGCAACGGTTGGTGCCTGGGCAACGGCCAGGGTGCTCGCGGCTGCAAGGGCCGCGAATAGGGGGGCTTGGGTACGCATGGGGCGCGCATCGTACAATGCGCGCCCGATGAACGCCGCCGCCCAAGCGATAGACAACCCCTTGCGGGTGGATTTCTGCGGTCTCGCTCTCAACTCCCCCATCGTGCTGCTGTCGGGTTGCGTGGGGTTTGGCGAGGAGTACACGCGCGTCGACGGGTTTTCCAACCGGGACGTGGGCGCCATCGTGCTCAAGGGCACCACCGGCAAGCCCCGCCTCGGCAACAAGCCTCATCGGGTGTACGAGACGCCGGCCGGCATGCTGAACGCCATCGGGCTGCAGAATCCCGGTGCCGAACACGTGGTGCGCAGGATCCTGCCCACGCTCGACTTCGGCGAAACGCGTTTCTTCGCGAATGTGTCGGGCTCGACCATCGAGGAGTACGCCGAAGTCACCAGGCTCTTCGACGACTCGCCCATCGACGCCATCGAGATCAACATCTCCTGTCCGAACGTGAAGGAAGGTGGCGTCGCTTTCGGCAACTACCCGGAAATGTCCGCACGCGTGGTCGAGGCCTGCCGCAAGGTCACGAAGAAACCCCTGATCACGAAGCTCTCACCCAACCAGACGGACATCCGGGAAAACGCGCGGCGCTGCATCGAGGCGGGCAGCGATGGACTCGCGGTGATCAACACCATCATGGGAATGGCCATCGACGTGAAGTCGCGTCGCCCGGTCATCGGCAACGTGCAGGGCGGGCTTTCAGGGCCGGCGATCAAGCCCATCGCGCTGCTGAAGGTTCACCAGGTGTACGAAGTCGCCAGGAAGCACAACGTGCCCATCATCGGCCAGGGTGGAATCACCACGGTCAACGATGCGCTCGAGTTTCTGATTGCCGGCGCCACGACCGTGGGCCTCGGGACTGCTCTTTTCTACGATCCGCTTCTGTGCCGCAAGATCAACTCGGGCGTGGCGGACTATCTGGCGGCAAACAACCTGAGAAGCCTCGGCGAGCTCACAGGTTCGCTGCGTGTGGAATAAGGGGCTGCCCCCTCATTCCACGCGCAACGAGTAACTGCAGATCAATCCTTGCCCCGCCGCGTCGCGGTGTAGCGCCAGATGATGGCAGCAGCCGCGAGAATGCCTACGACGACCAGCACGATGTCGGACGTGTAGTCGTACTTGGACCCCTGGACCACGATCTCGGGGTACTTAGTGCTCTGAACGACTATCTCTTGCATGTTTCCTCTCTTTTCCAGACGGGAAATGTCCGGAACCCTTGTGAGGACAAGAATGGAACAAGCGCGGGACACTGGAAACAAAGGCGTTTCCGATTCGCGACGGCTATCACGTGTCCCGTCAGTTATGTCACCCCTCGCGCGAAAACCACTGGAAAAACCGGGAAAAATCACCGCGACGATAGCGCTAACAAGCTCGTCCGCAACAGCGCAGGGAGTGTGAACCTGTCGTGTAGGACGGGGGAATAAGGGACTGTGCTAGGAGCGCCCGGCGAGTGGTGTCAGGCAGGGATTGCGCAGCTCCCGCAGCGGACCGGGAGCCAAGACATTCTTCGGACACAGATCGCCGCAATCCCTGGCTGACACCACCTTACCTACGGCAGCGACTCGTCGTCCGCCATGCCGAGCTCTTTGAGCTTGCGGGTCAGCGTATTGCGGCCCCAGCCGAGCACGCGCGCGGCTTCCTGCCGGTGGCCGTGCGTGCGATTGAGCGCCACGCGGATCAGGACCCGCTCGAATTCGGGCAGCGCCTGGTCCAGCCAGGCCACGGTGCCGTCGTAGGGCTGGGCCTTGGCCCACAGCGTCAGTGCCGCGGCCCAGTCGGTCTGAGCGGCCGGCGTCACGATGTGCATCTCGGACGGCAGGTCCTGGAGCTGGATCTCGCTGCCCGGCGCGAGCGCCGTGAGCCGCCGGCAGAGATTCACCAGCTCGCGCACGTTGCCCGGCCAGCGATAGGCCTGCAGGCGTTCCAGCGTGATCGGCGCCAGCGTCTTGGTTTCGGTGCCGAGCTCCACGGCGGCCTGCCGCAGGTAGTGCCCCAGCAGATCGGGAACGTCCTCGGTGCGCGATCGCAGCGGCGGCAACTCGATGCGGATGACATTGAGGCGGTGATACAGGTCCTCGCGGAAGATGCCGCGTTCCACGCGCTCCTCGAGGTTCTGGTGCGTCGCGGCGATCACGCGCACGTCCACCTTGACCGCGGTCTGTCCACCGACGCGATAGAACTCGCCTTCCGCCAGCACGCGCAGCAGGCGCGTCTGCAGCGGCGTCGACATGTCGCCGATTTCGTCGAGGAACAGCGTGCCGCCATTGGCCTGTTCGAAGCGGCCGCGGCGCTGCGTGTCGGCACCGGTGAACGAACCTTTCTCGTGACCGAACAATTCGGATTCGAGCAGCTCGGCGGGAATCGCCGAGGTGTTCAGCGCGACGAAGGGCTTGGTCTGCCGCGGACTGTGTTCGTGCAACGCGCGCGCGACCAGCTCCTTGCCCGTACCGGACTCGCCGGTGATCAGCACCGCCACGCTGGAGCGCGACAAGCGGCCGATGGCGCGGAACACCTGCTGCATGGCGGGCGCCTTGCCTAACAACTCCGGGATCTCCGGCGTCTGTGCCGGCGCTTCATCGCCGCGGCGCGCGGTCTGGCCGGCACGCCGCACCAGCTCGACGGCCTGGTCGATGTCGAAGGGCTTGGGCAGGTACTCGAATGCGCCGCCTTCGTAGGCCGACACGGCGCTGGGCAGGTCCGAGTGCGCGGTCATGACGATGACCGGCAGCGTGGGATGCGCGGCGCGGACCTCGCGCAGCAGGTCGATGCCCGAGCTGCCGGGCATGCGGATGTCGGTGAGCAGCACATCGGGGACGTCGTTGCGCAGCGCCGCCAGGGCGGGTTCAGCGGCATCGAAGGCCCGCGGCACCATGCCGCTGGCGCGCAGCGCGCGCTCGAGCACCCAACGGATCGATGCGTCGTCTTCCACGAGCCAGACACGCAGGGCGGGCTGGTTGGCTGGGGGAGTAGTGCTGTGCATATACGTGGGATCGACGCTCATGCGTTCTCCGGTAGGGGCAGCAGGATGGTGAACACCGTGCGCCCGGGCTTGCTTTCAAATTCGATGAGTCCGCCGTGACGAGTCACGAGGTCCTGCGACACCGCAAGACCGAGTCCCGTGCCGTTCGCACGGCCGGTGACCAGCGGGAAAAAAATGGTGTCGGCGATTTCGGGCGGCACTCCCGGCCCGTTGTCCTCCACCGACAGGCTCGCGGCGAGCTTGTGCCGCGTCGTGCCGATGTTGACGTTCGCCGCGACGCGCGTGCGAATCACGATGCGGCCGCGCTCCCCGACGGCCAGCAGCGCGTTGCGCGCGATGTTCAACAGTGCCTGGATGATCTGGTTGGCATCCACCTCCGCATTCGGCAGGGACGGGTCGTAGTCGCGCTCCACGAGCACGCCGGCGCGCGCCTCGCTGCGCAACAGGCGATAGACGTGTTCGCAAAGCTCGTGAACGTTGATCAGCGCCTTTTGCGGCGCGCGCGCCGGCCCGATCATCGAATCGACCAGCGCCGTGAGGCGGTCGGCTTCGCTGATGATGACGCCGGTGTATTCGCGCAGATGCTCGTGCAATTCACGCTCGAGTAGTTGGGCGGCGCCGCGCAACCCGCCGAGCGGATTCTTGATCTCGTGCGCCAGCTGCCGGACCATCTGGCGGCTGGAATCGAGGCGCGCCATCAGCTCGTTCTCGCGCGTGATGCGCTGGCGCTGCGTGGCGTCGGAGATCTCCAGCAGCAGGTACTTGCGTTCGAACTCGCTGTCGAGCGGCGTCATGGTGAAGTCGATGACGCGCGCCTCGCGCCCGAGAGGTCCGGTCATCACCGGCATCTCGCGTTCCGACAGCGTCTCGCCGGTGTCCAGTGCGCGCCGCATCAGCGGACTGAGCGAGTCGGCTTCGAGCACCAGCGACAGAAAGGGTTTGCCGCGCGCCTGGTTGACGCTGACGGCCAGCAGGTCCTGCGCAGCGACGTTGGCGTACACCACGCACAGGTCGGCATCGAGCACCACGATGCCCGTGGCCAGCGCGCCGATCAGGTCGGCGGGCTCGAAGTGCGCGATGGCGGAAGGAAGGAAGCGTTCAACTGCCATGCGGGCCTCCGGCCTGGCATGGCTCGAGGGTCAGCGCCTGTCTCAGCCCTTGGGCGGCCTCGGCTGCGGCGTGGGCCGCGGCGGCGCCGGGCGCTGGCGCCCGGGCGAATTCACGCCGGTGCGTTGCACATGGAACGTGCTGCTGACATTGCAGACCGATTTCCCGGAGCGATCGGTGATCTGCACACCGGCGGTGTGCGTACCGCGTTCCGGGAGCTCCAGCATCCGGCTGGTGGCGTTCTCCTCGTTCGCGATGCTCGCGCCGTCCATCGAGAACTTCACCTGGTCGCCTGGTCGCAACTGCGGTGTCAGCTGCACCGACAGCACAATGGATTCCGGGTTCTGAAAGGTTTCGTCGGCACGCGGCGTGAGTGCGCAGCTGTAGCGGAAATTCGCCGCATCCAGCACCTGCTGCTGCTCGGGCGATCGCGAAGCACCCGAGGGTGTCGGCGTCGGTGGCGCGGAGTAAGTCTGGGCCGACTCGATCACCACTTCCTGGCCGCCGGGCAATGGCCGGTCGGAGTAGGTCTTGCTGCCGTCCTTCTCCACTCGCATGTACGTCGTGGCCTGCGCGGCCGCGGCGGCCAGCAGCGAGCCAAGCAATAAGACAAGTGAGGCGCGCTTCATGGGACTGGAGGATAGCCCCTTCGGCTGAATCCAGCCAAAACGTGGGCCTCAAAAGCGAGCGGCCGTGCCGAAGCACGGCCGCCCACGTACTCGTCTGATTGACGATCTGGCCGGCAGCCGGTTTACCGGCGGGCGTGCTCGTCGGGTCTGCACCCGCTTCGCCCGCCCTGTAGGCAACCGGCCGCTGCACGTTGCCTCAGCAGCTGTAGTACATGTCGAGCTCGACCGGGTGAGTGCTCATGCGGAAGCGCGTGACTTCCTGAACCTTCAGCCCGATGTATGCGTCGATCACGTCGTTGGTGAAAACACCACCCCGGGTCAGGAACTCGCGATCCTTGTCGAGGTGTTCGAGTGCCATGTCCAGCGAATGGCACACCTGCGGAATGTGCTTTTCCTCCTCCGGCTCGAGGTCGTAGAGGTCCTTGTCCGCCGGCTCGCCCGGATGGATCTTGTTCTGAATGCCGTCCAGGCCGGCCATCATCATGGCCGCGAACGCGAAATACGGATTCGCCGAGGAGTCCGGGAAGCGCACTTCGATGCGGCGCGCCTTCGGGTTCGACACCCACGGAATACGGATCGAGGCCGAACGGTTGCGGGCCGAATAGGCCAGCATCACCGGGGCTTCGAAGCCGGGGACCAGGCGCTTATAGGAGTTCGTGCCCGGGTTCGTGAACGCGTTGATGGCCTTGGCGTGTTTGATGATGCCGCCGATGTAGTACAGCGCGGTGTCCGAGAGACCGCCGTACTTGTCGCCGGCGAAGAGTGCAACGCCGGCTTTTTGCAGCGACTGGTGCACGTGCATGCCCGAGCCGTTGTCGCCCACCAGCGGCTTCGGCATGAAGGTCGCCGTCTTGCCGTAGCTGTGCGCCACGTTGTGGATGGCGTACTTGAGGATCTGCACTTCGTCCGCCTTGCGCACCAGGCCACCGGCACCCACGCCGATTTCGCACTGGCCGCCCGTGGCCACTTCGTGGTGGTGCACTTCCACTTTCATGCCCATCTCGACCAGCGCGTCGCACATCGCCGAGCGGATGTCCTGGAAAGCGTCGACTGGCGGAACGGGGAAATAGCCGCCCTTGATTCCCGGACGATGGCCCTTGTTGCCGTCGGGGTAGGCGGTGTTGCTGTTCCAGGCGCCTTGTCCCGAGTCGATCTCGTACGAGGTGCCGTTCATGCCGCTGTTCCAGCGCACGCTGTCGAAGATGAAGAATTCATTTTCCGGTCCGAAGAGCGCGCCATCGGCGATACCCGTCGACTTGAGATACGCCTCGGCGCGCTTGCCGAGCGAACGCGGATCGCGTTCGTAGCCCTGCATGGTGGCCGGCTCGATGATGTCGCAGCGGATGTTGACCGTGGTCTGCTCGAAGAACGGATCGATCACGGCGGTGGTCGAGTCGAGCGCGAGGATCATGTCCGACTCGTTGATGCCCTTCCAACCTGCGATGGATGAGCCGTCGAACATCTTGCCGTCACGAAACAGCTCTTCATCGACGAGGTTCGCGGGAATCGTTACGTGTTGCTCTTTGCCACGCGTGTCGGTGAAACGGAGATCCGCGTATTTGACCTCCTTGTCCTTGATCAACTTGATTACATCTGCCGGTTTCATTGTTAGAAATCCTCTGGAAGGGTTTGAGCCTCGGTCTCAATGCATTCGCTGTGCCAGTCGCGCTTTTGCTTTTAAATCAAAGAGTTAGGCAGTCGCCTCGCCCAACTCCGCACATTTTTGGTGCGACGGCGGCGAATTCTGCGGTATTTCGGGTCAGAAATGTGCCCTTGTGACGGGCGCTCGCACTTCGGTGAGGCAAAGAAAAGTCCTCGTATGGATGATTTCGATGTATAGTCCACTTATGGACTTCCGGAGAAACCCATGAGCCTGCACATCGCCAGCACCGTGCGTCCGATCAAAACCTCTGCCTCCGATTTCGGTGCCGCCGGCGGCGCGGGCCTGCGGGCCTTCGCCAGGATTGCGGAAGCCTGGGGGCTGACGGTCGCCGAGCAGCTCAAGTTGTTAGGCATCGGCTCCCGCTCCACCTTTTTCAAATGGCGCCGCGAACAGGAACCGCGGCTGCCGCAGGACACGCTCGAGCGGCTGTCCTACCTGCTCGGCATCTACAAGTCCCTGCAGATCCTGTTGCCCGACCCGCGCGCCGCGGACGAATGGGTGCGCAAGCCCAACAACGAACCGCTGTTCGGCGGCCGCTCGGCGCTGGAACGCATGTTGTCCGGCCAGGTTGCCGACCTGTACGTCGTGCGCCAATACCTCGACGCAGAGCGCGGCTGACACCCGAGGACCACGGATGGTCTCCACTTCTTACACCGCGCGGGCGGTGAGGCTCTCGCCGTGTCATCGCATCGTCGCGAGCCGGCTGCCCACGATTCACCTGTTCGAGCGCGTCGCCGATCCGGCCGACTGGGATGCGCTTTATAAGCTCGAATCGATGACGAATCCGCGTATCCGCAATGAAGTCGGCGAACTGTCCCTCGTGCCGGTGGCGGATCGCGTCAGCGGCCCGAATGCCTCGGTGGTCATGGCGCCGTTCACGCACCTGTCGCCGCAGGGCACGCGCTTCACCGACGGCCATTTCGGCGCGTACTACGCCGCGGAATCCGTCGATACCGCGATCGCCGAGACGCGCTTCCATCGCGAGAACTTTCTGCGCGCGACCAGCCAGCCGCCGATGGAACTGGAAATGCGCTGCTATCTCGCCGACGTAGCCAGCGAGCTGCACGACCTGCGCGGGCTGCGCGTGCCGCTGCGCGATGTCTACGATCCGGCCAGTTACGTCGCCTCGCAGAAGCTAGGTCGGGAGCTGCGCAATGCGGGTTCGAACGGCATCGCGTTCGAAAGCGTGCGGCGTCCCGGCGGTGAGTGCGTGGCGGTCTTCCGGCCGCGGCTGGTGCAGAACGTGCGCCAGAGCGTGCACCTGCGCTATGCCTGGGACGGAAACTCCATCTCGATCTACGAAATCGCGCGGTCAACCTGTAGAAGTCGGAGCCAGATTCATCGTCTCGAGGGCCGCCCGCGGCTATACTGCGCGCCGGTCAAAAACGCCCTAATAAATGCCCAAATCCGTCGCCGACATCCCGCTGGGAACGCCGCCCCGTACCTTCCAGGACCTGATCTTCGCGCTGCAGAAATACTGGGCCGACCAGGGCTGCGTCATCCTGCAGCCCTACGACATGGAAATGGGCGCGGGTACCTTCCACACGGCGACCTTCCTGCGCGCCATCGGCCCCGAGCCATGGTCGGCCGCGTACGTGCAGCCTTCGCGCCGGCCGACGGATGGCCGCTATGGCGACAACCCGTTCCGCCTGCAGCACTACTACCAGTTCCAGGTGGTCATCAAACCCTCGCCGCTGGAGATCCTGGATCTGTACCTCGGCAGCCTGCGCGCGCTGGGCTTCGACACGCTGGTGCACGACGTGCGCTTCGTCGAGGACAACTGGGAATCGCCCACGCTCGGCGCCTGGGGACTGGGCTGGGAGGTGTGGCTGAACGGCATGGAAGTCACGCAGTTCACCTACTTCCAGCAGGTGGGCGGTCTCGACTGCCGGCCGGTCACCGGCGAGATCACCTACGGACTGGAACGCCTCGCCATGTACCTGCAGGGCGTGGAGAGCATTTTCGACATCACCTGGGCGGATGGCCCGCTGGGCCGCGTCACCTACCGCGACGTCTATCACCAGAACGAAGTCGAGCAGTCGAAGTACAACTTCGAATTGCCGACACCGCGGTGCTGCTCAGGCGCTTCGACGAACACGAAGCGGAGTTCACGCGGCTCATCGAAGCCAAGCTCGCGCTGCCGGCCTACGAACAGGTGATGAAGGCCTCGCACACCTTCAACCTGCTGGATGCGCGCAAGGCGATCTCGGTCACCGAGCGCCAGCGCTACATCCTGCGCGTGCGCGCCATGGCGCGCGCGGTGGCGCAGACTTATTACGAAAGCCGCGAGGCGTTGGGCTTTCCCATGCTGCCCAAGGCGCAGCGGTGCCGTCATGAGCAGCGCGCACGCGACTTCCTGGTCGAAGTGGGCACCGAGGAGCTGCCGCCGCTGGCGCTGCCGCAGCTCGAAAAGTCCTTCGCCGATGGCATTGCGCGCGGCGCTGGATGAAGCCGTGCTCGCGCATGGCGAAATCCGCTCGTTCGCCACGCCGCGCCGGCTGGCGGTCCTGGTGCGCGACCTCGCCGCGGCACAGTCCGCGCAATCCATCAGGCTGAAGGGCCCGCCGGTGAACGCCGCCTTCGGCAAGGACGGCGCCCCCACGGCCGCGGCGACCAGGTTCGCGGAGAAATGCGGCGTCGAGGTCGGCGCGCTCAAACGCGTGACCGAGGGCAAGGGAGAGTTCCTGTACTTCGAAGGCAGCAAGCCCGGCCAAACTACCGTGAGCCTGCTGCCGGCCATGGTGCAGCGTGCGCTGGACCAGCTGCCCATCCCCAAACGCATGCGCTGGGGCTCGTCGAGCGCGGAATTCGTGCGCCCGGTGCACTGGCTGGTGCAGCTGTACGGCAACGAGCTCGTGCCGGCGCGCATCCTGGATACCGACGCCGGCAAGGCCACGCGCGGTCATCGTTTCATGGCACCGCAGGATTTCCCGCTGGTGCAACCTGGAGACTACGAGGCGACTCTGCGCGAGCGCGGCAAGGTGATCGCGGACTTTTCCACTCGCCGCGCACTGATCCGCGAGCAGGTGACCGCGCTGGGCAAATCGCTGGGCGGCGCCGCGATCATCGAAGATGAATTGCTGGACGAGGTCACGGCGCTGGTGGAATGGCCGAGTGCGATTTCCGGAGGCTTCGAGGCACGCTTCCTCGAGCTGCCGCGCGAGGTGCTGATCTCCACGCTGCAGCATCACCAGCGCTATTTTCCGGTCGAAAACGCCGCTGGAAAGCTGCTGGCGCATTTCATCACCGTGAGCAACATCGAAAGTCTCGAGCCCGCCAAGGTACGCGCCGGTAATGAACGCGTGGTGCGGCCGCGCCTGTCGGACGCGGCGTTTTTCTGGAGCCAGGATCGCAAGCAGCCACTGCACACGCGCGTGGCGGCGCTGGACGCGGTCACGTTCCAGGCCAAGCTCGGCTCCATCGGCGACAAGGTGCGCCGCATGGTCAAGCTGGCCGGCGAAATCGCGCTGCTGATCGACACCGAGGCATCGAAGGCCACGCGCGCGGCCGAGCTTGCCAAGTGCGACCTGCTGACCTCGATGGTCGGTGAATTTCCCGAGCTGCAGGGAATCATGGGACGGTATTACGCCACTGCCGACGGCGAGCCCGCCGACGTGGCGGCGGCCATCGACGAGCACTACATGCCGCGCGCCGCCGGTGGCGACTTGCCGGCGACCAGCGCCGGAACCGCCGTGGCGCTGGCCGACAAGCTCGATACGCTGGCCGGCATCTTTGCCATCGGCCAGAAGCCGAGCGGCACCAAGGATCCGTTCGGTCTGCGCCGCGCCGCCATCGGCGTGCTGCGCATCCTCATCGAGAAGAAACTGGACCTGGATCTGCGTGCGCTGGTGAGCCGTGCGGTGGAGCTGCAACCCGTGCCGAGCACGACTGCCGCCGTGGAGTTGTGGGAGTACCTGATCGAACGCCTGCGCAGCTACTTCATCGACAGCAGCGCGCAGGAAGGCGTACGGGGCGTGAGCACCGAGATGTTCGACGCGGTGCGCGCCAGTGAGCCGAATTCTCCCCTGGATTTCGGCGCGCGGCTCGCCGCGGTCAGCCGCTTCCTGGCTCTGCCCGAAGCGGCCAGCCTGACCGCCGCCAACAAGCGCATCGCCAACATCCTGAAGAAGGCTGAAGCAGGAGTCGGCGGCTCGGTGGACGTGGCGCTGCTGCGCGAGAACGCGGAGCAGGCGCTGCACGAGGCGCTCGCCGGCATCGTCACCGACGTCGATCGCGCGCTGAACAAGCGTGACTACGCGGCCGCGCTCACCCGCCTCGCAAGCTTGCGTCCCGCGGTGGACGGCTTCTTCGACGCCGTCATGGTGAACGCCGAGGATGCGAACCTGCGGCGCAACCGCCTGGCATTGCTGGCCGAATTGCGCCGGCAGTTCACGCGCATCGCGGATCTTTCCTGCCTGCCGGGCTGAGCGCGAGGCTAACTACATGCAGTGGCTGGCGTCGATTGTCTTCACGTTGTTCATGGCGCTGTGGACCATTCCTTTCGGCCTGGTCTACTGCATCGTCTGCCTGTTCCTGCCGTGGCGCGGACGTTTCTGGATGGCCGGCATGCTGACCCACCCGGTGTTCTTCGCGCTGCGCGTGTTGTGTGGCCTGAAGTACACGGTCGAGGGCTACGAGAACCTGCCGCCCGGCAACCACGTGATCTTCATGAAGCATTCTTCGACGTGGGAGACGTACGGGATCATGATCCTGTTCCCGCCGCTGGTGTGGGTCATGAAGCGCGAGATCCTGTTCATCCCCTTCGTCGGCTGGGGTTGCATCCTGGCGCAATGCATCGCCATCAATCGCAAAGGAGGCGCCGCGGCCGTCAACCAGGTCTTAACCCAGGGCAAGGATCGGATGGAACGCCTCGGGGCGTGGGTGCTGGTGTTTCCGGAGGGCACGCGCATGGCGCCCGGCGAAACGCGGCGCTATGGCTCCAGCGGCACTTTGTTAGCCGCGCAGGAAGGGCGCAAGATCGTGCCGGTGGCGCACAACGCGGGCTATTTCTGGCCGCGCCGCGGGTTGCTGAAGAAGCGTGGCACCATCCGGGTGATCATCGGACCGCCCATCGATCCCGTCGGCCGCGACGCGCGCGAGGTCAATGAAGAAGTGCAGACCTGGATCGAGTCACACGTGGATATTCCGCGATGATGCGGGGGCGCACGGACCGACTACATGCCGATGCCAGTCTTTACATGGAACCGCCTTCGGTGAAGCGCACCGACTTCTACTGGCTGCGCCTGGTGGGTACCGGCTTCAGCTTCCTGCTCTTCGGACTGGTGACTTTCGTGCTCGGCCTGGTGGTGCTGCCGCTGATTCGCCTGCTCAGCCTCGAGAGGTCGCGTGCCCGGCGCCTGGCGCGCGCCGTGGTCGGCGGCGGGATGCGGTTCTTCATCCACCTCACCAGCGGCATGGGTTTCATCAGTTATGAATTCATCGGCCGCGAGAAACTGGGCCGGCCGGGACAGCTCATCGTCGCCAACCATCCCACGCTCATCGACGTGGTTTATCTGCTGGGTTTCACGCCGACCGCGAGCTGCATCGTCAAGGCCGGGCATTTCAGGAACGTGATCACGCGCGGCGCGGTCAATGGCGCGGGCTACATCCCCAACGCGCCCACCGAAGACATGATCCACGCCGCCGAGGCCGCCTTGCAGGGAGGCGAGACGCTGCTGATGTTCCCGGAGGGCACGCGCACCGTGCCCGGCCAGCCCATGGCCATGCAACGGGGTGCCGCCAACGTGGCGCTGCGCGCCGCCCGGGTGCTCACGCCCGTGTACATCAGTTGCGATCCGCCGACGCTGTCCAAGAATCTGCCGTGGTACCGCATTCCGCCGCGCCGCCCGAAATGGACGCTGCGGGTGGGAAATGACATCGATCTCGAGGCCTATCGGGGCGCGCCACTGCCGATTGCGTCACGGCGTTTGCATGCCGATCTCGCAGGACTGTTCGCCGGGGCGACTCCAGTGCGAGACTAGCGCTGTGAAGTCCCGCCAGGAAATTTACGACATCGTCCGCAACACGCTCGTCGAGCTGTTCGAGCTGGAGGAGCCTGCCGTCGTCCCCGAGGCGCGCTTCAACGATGACCTCGAGATCGACAGCATCGACGCCGTCGACCTGATCGACCACCTGGCCCGCATTTTCGAGCGCCGGGTGAGTCCGCGCGATTTCCGCGCGGTGCGTACCGTGCAGGATCTGATCGACACCATAGACCGACTCCAGACCCGGTGACCGAGCCGCGTTGAGTGCACTCACCGTCACGGGGGTCATCCCCGTGTACAACCACGAGCAGGCAGTTCCGGCGGTTGCCGTTGGATTGCGTGCGCACGGGTTACCCGTCGTCCTGGTCGATGACGGCTCGAAAGAAAGCTGCCGCAACGCCCTCGAACAATTGACCCGCATCACCGGCGACCGGCTGGTGCGCCTGCCCGTCAACGGCGGCAAAGGCGCCGCGGTCATCGCCGGCCTGCGCGAGGCGCTGGCCCAGGGCTTCACGCATGCGCTGCAGGTGGATGCGGATGGCCAGCACGACCTGCGCGATGTGCCGAAATTCCTGGCCGCCGCGCGCGCCGAACCCGAGGCCGTGATCTGCGGCCGCCCGGTGTTCGACGCCTCGATTCCCAAGGTACGGTTCCTGTCGCGCTACATCACGCATGCGCTGGTGTGGCTGCAAACCCTGTCGTTCAGCGCCGTGCGCGATTCCATGTGCGGCTTCCGGCTGTACCCCCTGCGCACCGTGCTCGAAGTCGTGGACCGCGACGGCGTGGGCCAGCGCATGGACTTCGACGTGGAGCTGCTGGTGAAACTGGTATGGCGCGGGCGGACGCTGCGCTGGATAGATACCCGGGTGTCTTATCCCACCGACGGCATCTCCCATTTCCGCATGCTGTACGACAACCTGCGGCTGGCGGGCATGCACGTGCGGCTGGTGCTGGGCATGCTGTGGCGCGCCCCGCTGCTGGTTTGGCGCCGTATGCGGCACGCGACACCCCCGCCGCCGTAGAATCCGCCTCGATGCGGAAACACTCGGCCATCAGCGCACAGATCAGTTGCGAAGTCGCCTTTGCGGACGTCGACCTCGCGCAGGTGGTGTGGCACGGGCACTACTTGCGGTATCTCGAAAACGCGCGCTGGGCGCTGATGCGCCTGATCGGCTTCGACCTGCAGGACATGATCGACTCCGGCTACCTCTGGCCTATCGTCGATTTGCGCGTGAAGTACGTGCGCGCCGCGCGCTTCGGCGACAAGCTGCGCGTGCGCGCCTCGCTGGTGGAATGGGAGCAGCGCCTGGCGATCAACTACCTGGTCACTGACATCGCCGATGGCGCGCGCGTGGTGCGCGGCCAGACCGTGCAGGTGGCGGTGCGCCCGCCCGAGAACGAGCTGCTGTTCGTCATGCCCGAATGCCTGACCGGCCGCGTGGCCCGCTACCTGGGCAGTCATGCCCCGCAGCTGGACGAAGAACCGGCATGAGCGGCACGGTGCTGGTCACGGGTGCGAGTCGCGGCATCGGCCGCGCCATTGCCCTGCGCCTTGCGCGGGATGGCTACGGCATCGTCGTGCATTACAACTCGCGCCGCGACGCCGCCGAGCAGGTGGCCGCAGAGGTGCGCGCGCTGGGTCGCGAAGTGCGGTTGCTGCAATTCGACGTATCCCAACGCGCGGCGGTGGCGAGCGCGCTCACGGCGGACATGGAAGCGAACGGCGCCTACTACGGCGTGGTGTGCAATGCCGGCATCGCGCGCGACGCGGCGTTTCCCGCCATGACCGGCGAGGAATGGGACTTCGTGATTCGCACCAACCTCGACTCCTTCTATAACGTGCTGCAGCCCGTGGTCATGCCGATGGTCCGGCGGCGCGCGCCGGGCCGCATCGTCACGCTGGCCTCGGTGTCCGGCATCATCGGCAACCGCGGGCAGGCGAACTACTCGGCCGCCAAGGGCGGGCATCATTGCCGCCACCAAGGCGCTGGCCGTGGAGCTGGCGAAGCGCGAGATCACCGTGAACTGCGTGGCGCCCGGCCTCATCGACACCGACATGGTCGACGCGAACACGCCCATGGAGAAGATTCTGAAATGATTCCCATGCAGCGCATCGGCAAACCCGACGAGGTCGCCGGCGCGGTGAGTTTCCTGATGTCGCCCGACGCCGCCTATGTCACGCGTCAGGTGATTGCCGTGAACGGAGGGCTGTGTTGATGCGGCGCGTGGTGGTCACGGGGATGGGCGGCGTGTCGGCGCTGGCACCGATTGGGACGGCATCGAGGCCGCGTTTCGGGCCGGCAAGAGCGCGGTGCGTTACATGACCGAATGGGATCGCTACGTCGACATGGGCACCGACTCGCCGCGCCCTGCGACGAATTTCGAAGTTCCGGAAGCACTGGACACGCAAGCAGTGCGCGGCATGGGCCGCGTCTCGCGGCTGGCGGTACGTGCCGGCGCAGCTCTCCATGGCGAATGCCGGGCTTTCCGGCAGCGAGCTGGTCGGCGACGGCAGCATGGGCGTGGCCTGCGGCTCCTGCATCGGCAGTACCGCCGACCTGCTCGATTTCGCGCAGATGCTGATTCACGGCGACGGTCGCGCAGGTGAACGCCAATTCCTATATCCGCAGATGCCGCACACGGCGGCAGCGAATATCGGCATCTTCTTCGGCATGAAGGGCCGCGTAATCCCGATGACAGCGCGCGCACTTCGGGTAGTCAGGCCATCGGTTATGCCTTCGAGGCCATTCGGCACGGCTACCAGACGCGTGATGCTGGCGGGCGGCGCCGAGGAGCTCTGCCCCACGCGAGGCCAAGGCTTTCGACACGCTGTACGCCACCAGCCGGCGCAACGACCAACCCGAGCGCACGCCGCGTCCCGATG
>CAVQEZ010000031.1:0-101388 GCA_963711635.1 uncultured Pseudomonadota bacterium | reverse complement strand
GCGGGTACCGCCGCGCAGCGGCCGCAAGAATCCAGCGCCCGGCCCGTGGCGCGTGCCAGGCCCGAACCCGCGGCGCCGCCGCCAAGCAGCCCGCCAGCCGCCGAAAAAAGCGTGGCGGAGACACTGCGCCAGGCCGCATCTCCGGCACCGGACAAGCGGCACCCGACACCGCGGTCGCTCCGTCCGGGCGCGTACAGCGCACCATCGAGTCGCCCGTGGAGAGCACGCCACAGCCCGCCGCACCTCCCCCTTCGCCGGTGCTCACGCACGAGCAGCAGCAGGACGAGTTGCTCGCCCAGGCGGAGGCCGCCCTGCAACGCGGCGAGCTTCGCCAGCCCGGCGGGCAAGAATGCCGTGGAGCTGTTCCGCGGCGCGCTCGAAATGGATCCCGCGAACACCCTGGCGAAGGCCGGGCTGGGTGCGCGTCGCGGACCGCCTGCTATCCGCCGCCGAGCGCGCGCTCCACGCGCGGCGATACCCGAAGATGCGCGCAAGATGGTGGCCGTGGCGGAATCGCTCACGCCGGCCACAGCGCGCGGCGCCTTCTTGATGATGCAAATCGAAATGGAACAGGAGCGCGCGGCACTCACCGCCAAGCGCGACAGCGACGCGCAGGACGGGCTCAAGGACGCGGCGCCACCTATCTGCGCCTGGCCGCTTCCCGTCTGCGCAGCGGCGCGCTGATCGAGCCTGCGCAGGACAATGCGCGCTTCTACCTGGAAGCCGCGCGCCAGACCGTGCCGGACGATCCGACGCTGTCCGAGATCACGCGCACGCTGCAGAAAGAGCTGCTGACGCGCGCCGCGGCCGCGGCCGGTGCCGGCAATGCCGCCGAGACCGAGCGCTGGCTGGCCAATGCCGACAGCGCAGCCGCCGGGCGCGCGGAAATCGCCGGCGTGCGACGCATGCTGCAGGAGGCCCTGATCGGCGTGCGTACCGACAAGGTCGCGACCCTCACGCAGTCGTTCAACGCGGCGCTGGCGGCTAACAAGCTGTTGCAGCCCGCCGACGGCAGCACCAAGTATGGACCTGCTGGCGCTGATCAACACGGAGGCAGGCAACCCGCCGGTGGCACCGGCACGGCAGGGTCTGGGCCAGGCCTACCTGCGCCGACTGCGCGGCGCACTGGCGCGCGGCGACATCGCCGCCGCCGAATACAGGCTGGCTGCTGGAAGCTCACACCATCGCGTTTGCCAGCGCGGATCTCAATGCCGCGGAGAGCGAGCTCGACGGCGCACGCGCGCGCGCCGCGCAACGCGCCAGCGTGGTGGGCGCCAATTCTCTGGCGCGCGTCGAATACATCGCGCCCGAGTTCCCGTCGATCACGCGCAACCGCGAGCAGAACGGCTGGGTCGAGCTCGAATTCACGGTGGGTCCGACGGCTCCACCGGCGACATCGTCGTGACCAATTCCTATCCTCGCCGCAATTCGACTCCGCCGCGATGCAGCCGTGAGCGAGTGGCGCTACAAACCGATAATGATCGAGGGCAAGCCCGTCGACCAACGCGCCGCGGTCGCATCCGGTTCTCGAATGAATAGCCGGACGGAACGCCCCTCACAAAGTTCCTGGTCGTGGAGAACGACACCCAGTATGCGCCTGGCTGCAGCACACGGTGACCTCGGGCTGGCCGGCCGGTTCCATCGTCATCATGGACTGGACCTCGTTCGGGCGCGTGCGCACCGCGATGACGGTGCGCGACTACGACATCGTCCTGCTGGCGATGAAGTTCGACGAAGGCATCGAGGAGCCCACCACCGACAGTTTCGACTGGATCCGCAAGCTGCGCAGCCAGCCGGGCTTCCCGGAAATGGTCATCGTCGCCGAGGGCGGCAGCGAGCTGTCCGCCATCCGCACGTTGCGGCTGGGCGCCGCCGACTATCTACCCAAGCGGCTGATCACCCCGCAGCGCCTGCAGCGTTCCATCAAGCTGACGCTGCGCGCCATCGACAAGGAGGCGCAGCGGCGCGCCGAGCGGCTGGCGCACGCGGCGACCGCCGCCAGATCCGATGCCGCCAAAACGGAATCTCCCGCGGCGGCGACGGGGTCCTCTCCGGTTTCCACCGCGACGGGTGCCAGGCTGGCGCGCGCGGCGCAGCTCGCGACACAGAATCCCGACGCCGGGCCGGCGGCGGCGCCCGTTATCACGCCCGTTATCACGTCCATGGCAACGCACACCGGTGCCGGGCTGGCGCGCGCCGCGCGCGCCGCACTCACGCCGGTGCCGACGCCCGAGCCGGCAGCAGCCCCGCTCCCGCCGCCTGTCGATCCCGCTTCGGCGTCGCTGCCCGCGCTGGTCAAGGAAGCCAAACCCATCGCGCCGCCGAATCACCAGATCCCGGGCTATACCATCCTGCAGAAGATCGGCGAGTCGGAAGCGGCGGCCGTGTACCTGGTCATCGCCGAGGACCTCGGCCACAACGTCGCGCTGAAGATCAGCAAGCGCAAACATTCGGGCAGCGACAGCCTGGTCACCGACACCGGCCAGCGTTCCATCATGTTCCAGCGCGAATTCGAAGCCATCGCCGCGCTCGACCATCCGTCGATCATCGACCTGTTCGACTACGGCATCCACGAGGGCGTCGAATTCCTCGCCATGGAATATTTTCCGTGCGGCGACCTCAAGGCGCGGCTGCAGAACCCATTGACCGCGAGCGAGGCCATCGCCTTCCTCAAGGAAATTGCGCGTTCACTCAAGGTGGTGCACGAGGCCGGCATCATTCATCGCGATCTGAAGCCGCCCAACGTGATGTTGCGCGACGACGGCAGCGTGGTGCTGATCGACTTCGGCCTGGCGCGCAGCCTGCTGTCCGGCGACGGCAGCACCCGCACGGGCGTATTGCGCGGCTCTCCTTACTACATGAGCCCGGAGCAGGCGCAGGGTGAGGCGCTGGACGCGCGCACCGACCTGTACAGCCTCGGCGTCATCCTCTACGAAATGCTGGCCGGGCAGAAACCCTACCTCGGCGCCTCGGCCATCGACGTGCTGCAGCAGCACGTGATGGCGCCGGTTCCGGAGCTGCCCGCGCACCATCTCTCCTATCAACCACTGCTCGAGCGGCTGATGTCGAAATCCCGCGACCAGCGCATCAGCCGCTGCGACGAGCTGCTGAATGCGCTCGAGCAGATGTCGCCGCCATGACGACAGCGGCATCATCGACCCCGCCACGTTGGTCTCGGCCGGCCTCGAGCTACCGGACGCATGGAATTCATCAATTTCCCCATCGTGGCCCTGGGTGCGGCGCTGGTCTGCCTGATCGGCGTCAGCATCTATGCGATCACGCAGCGCAGCAGCCTGCGTTCGCGCGACGAGCAGCTCGTGGTGGCGCGCGCCCAGGCCTACGCCATGCTCGAGCTCTCCAGGCCGGCGTCTGTTCCTGGATCGCGAACACAAGCTCATGGGCGAAGCCTCGTCGGCCGCGCCGGAGTTGTTGGGACATACCTGCGGTGCAGGCACCGCCTTCGTGCAGGTGATCGCGGAGCTCGTCGACGTCAAGGTGCGCCGCGACTCCGTGGCCTATCTGGAAGCGCTGTGGAACGCCGATCCCACCGTCCATGGTGGACGCCACGCAGAACCCGCTGGCGCGCGTGCACTCCGGTTCGCGCCATCTCGCCACTCCGCTTCGCGCGCCTGGTGGTCGACGGGCGCGTGCACCACATCATCGTTTCCATCGAGCGCATCTCCGCGCCGCGCGTGGTGCCGCACACCATCGAAGTACCGGCACTCAACGAGGAGACCTTCGCCAAGCGCCTGGCGGGCGAGACCGGTACGCGGCCCGCGCTCAAGCAGGAGGCGCTGGCCGGCAATGGTGTCGACCGCCGCCTGGAAACCGGCGCGGTGGAACAGCCCGTGGCGCCCCCGCCGTCGCACCGGCAACGCCTCGCCGAGCTCTGCCGATGTCCACGTCCGAATTTGACTCGCGCCTCCCGACGTCACCGACGATTCGCTGCCGTCGATCCGAATTCGAACGGCCAGCCTGGCATCGACCACCGTGGCGGCGCTCGCGCAGATCACGCCGATCCGAGGCGCGCGAACTCCGCTCGGCACCGCTCGACATAGACGCAGAAGATTGCCGTGTTGTCGGTTTCCCCAGCCGCCGGAGCCAACGGCCTCGTCCGGCACCGGCGTGACGGCGACGATGCGCCGCCGTTGCGACGGAGGGCAACATCTCGCCGACCACGATCACCTCGCTCCGACGTGAGTCCACGAGGCCGCGAATCGCGCGCCGCGCGCGGGCCGGATCCGTCCGCGATCATCGACCCGCCCGATGCGCGCTCTGAGCGAAGTGCTCAAGGAAGATCATGCACGTCGACGCCGGCCGGCTCGAGAGCTTCCTGCCGAGGCGCGCGACAAGGCCGGCCAGCTGCGCGCCATCATCAAACTACCTGCGCGCGAGCCGCAGGCTTTCCGCGAGAAGCTCGTGCTGATCCTCGAGCTCATCCGCGGCATTCATGCGCGCGCCGAGCGCCTGCCGCTGCAGTCGGTGTGCGAGCGCGCCGAGCGCTTCGAAGCCGCGCTCAGCAGCTGCGCGACAAACAGACCTTGTCGGGCAACGACTTCCTGCCGCTCGCCGTGAAACTCGACGACCTGCTGAGCCACCTCGCCATCCAGGGTGAAGTCGTCACGCGCCTGCGCGAATGGCGCGCGCAGAACGGCCTCGTCAGGCCCGGCCACGATGCCACGCAGCGTTCGGCCACCGCCGACCGGCACCACGATCCGCCAGCCCAGGCTTCGCGGCAGGACGCCGGCTCGACCACGATTTCCGGCCCGGGCCGCGACGCAGAAGGCCGCGCGTCTCTCCGACCTGTCGCAGGAGAGCCTCGAGGAGATGGCGCAGTTCCTCGCGGACATGTATTCGAAGCGCGTGTCGCTGGTCGTCGTGGGCCTCGAAGACGTGCCGCGCGGATATCGCCGCGCCATCGAGAAAATCCTCGGCCAGCTGATCCACAACGCGATCCGTCACGGCATCGAAACGCCGGCCGATCGCGTCGGTGCAGGACAAGCCCGAAATCGGCACCGTGGCCGTGCAGTTCGTGCGCGCCGGCGCCGATGGCTACCAGCTCAGCGTGCAGGACGACGGCCGCGGACTCGATCACGACAAGATTCGCGCCGAGGCCGTGACGCCAGGGCGTGCTGACGGCCGACGCCGCCGCAGACCATCGACCCACGCAAGCTCGCCGAGCCTGATTTTCCGCCCCGGCTTCACCACCGTCGGCGAAGGCGGTGCGCGCGGCATCGGCATGGACGTGGTGCGCGATCTCGTGAGCAAGGCCGGCGGGCGCGTCGGCATCGCGACCAAGCCCGGCGAATACACGCGCTTCCGCATCACGCTGCCGCACGAGAAGAAAGCCTCCGACGCCGCGGTCGCCTAGCTGCGCGGGCGCGCGCCGGTGGCGGCGCTTTCATTGCCCCAGTCCAGCCCCGCGTGTGTCGGGCCGAAATCCGAAGTAACGCGGCGCAGCGGTCCGCGGTATCGAACCACTCGATGCGGCTGCTCGAAGAAGATGTGAAAATGCCGGTCGCACGCGCTCGGGATCGTCCAGCGAAGCGATCGTGAAATCGATGGTGTCCGGCTGGTGGTCGACGTGCATGGCCAGCTGGGTGCCGCAATCGGCGCAGAACCAGCGCTCGCCGAAACCCGAGGAGCGGCGGCGGCGCGGACTGCCGGTCACCACGAAGTCTTCGATCGGCACGGTTGCAAAGGCCACCGCTGGCGCACCCGTGGCGCGCCGGCACATGCCACAATGGCAGTAGCCCGCGTCGAAGGGCTCGCTGAGCAGGCGATATCGTACGGCCCCACAGAGCGCAGCCGCCCTCGAGACGCCGGGTTCGTCATGTGTGCCTGCTCCTGAACGTGATCGAGTAGCGCTTCAATTCCACGGGTGCGATGCTGTGTTCCCAGTCATGGCGTATTTCCCCCGCTCAGTAGATAGGCCGAGCGCGGCGGCGCGTCCGAGCGAGAAGCGCTCGAAGCCGCGACCGCGTGGCGGCGGCGGAATCGCAGCACGCAGGGCGAGAGCAGCGACAGGCCGAAGACTTTCTCGAACACCGGGCCGGTCGCGATGCCAGCCGATGCCGGCACCCACGTCGTAACGGATTACCAGAGCCTGCTCGAAGGCGGCCGCATCGATGCCGGCCAACGCCGCGGCACGTCGCGCAGCGGCAACAGGAACTCCGGGAATCGGCTCGGCGCGGTTCCACGCGCGCGTGGTTGAAGTCGTAACGCCAGCCGAAGGAGACGGTCTCGCGATTGCCGGTCCAGCCGTGAAACTCGAAGGGCTTGAACGACAGCTGTCGCGGCCGCGACCAACAGCGCGGCCTCCTCCGTCTCGCTGACGAATTCCCCGCGAAAGCCCAGCCCGGGCGGGGCCGCGGTCAAACAGGTCACGCTGCGTGGACGATGTCGAAGCTCCGCGCGCCATTTCAGTTCAGCGGCGTGAACCGGAACTGATCGCGGATATTCTCGTTGAAGAATTCGCCCTTCGAGAACGCGCGGCGCATCTCGCGTACGTTTCTTCCGGTACCTCGTGGTACCGATAGCGGCGGCCCGACACGAATACCAGGTCCAGCCGGTGCTCGGTGGGGTCGTAACGATAGGAACGGATGACGCTCGAGGGCATGACCGGATGGACCGCGCGCACCGCCCGCGAGTTCCGGGAACTGCCGGTCGTCAATCGTCCTGCGCGACGCTCCGCGTCCGCCCGACTTCTGCTCTTTTCCTTCTCGTGGCGGCGTCCCAGCCACCAGCCGTTGACCGCCCACAGCGCCGGCGACCGCCGGCGGCGATCAGCGCCTGCGCGGTACCGCCCATGCCCACGGCCTCGAGCACTTTCTTGAGCTGCGCGAAGCCGGCATCGGCGATGCGGTACACGGCCACGTCGATGAGGTTCTTGGCCTTGTACTTGCTCTCCTTGTCCACCTTGCTGAAGAGCATCTCGCGGCCCGGGCCGGATGAAGGCGTATTCACCCCAGCGGCGCATCACCATGGCCACGGCCAGCACGCATGAAGGTGCCGAAGACCGCGTACACGGTGAGCCCGAACACCATGACCAGGGGAATGGCCACCAGCAGCGCGATGAGCCGAAACGCGTGGCGATGAAACCGGTCAGCGTCAGCTGCGTGAACATGACCAGCAGCTGGACGATGACGTCCAGGCTCGCGAACACCTGGGTTCGCGCCGCCAGCTCCTCGAACTTCTGTTCCACCAGCTCGAGCTGCTCGAAGTACAGGAAGGTGTTGATCGCCGAGATGCCGACGATGAACAGCGCGATGCCCACGAGATAGGGATTGCGCAGCACCAGCATGAAGCCCGCGAAGGGATTGCCGCCGAGCGCGCGTTCGCGCTCGGACAGCTGCGCTGGCCCCGACGCGGCCGCCGGGCGCGATGCGCCGCCATTGCGCATCAGGACGCGCTGCAGGACGATCGGCCACGAGGAACATGCCCGCGCCCATGTACAGCACGCCCGAATTGCCGATGCTCTTGACGAACAGGCCGTCAGCAGTCGGCCCGACCATGCTCCCAGCGGTGCCACCCGCGGCGATGAAACCGAACAGGCGCTTGGTCTGCTCGCTCGAGATGATCTCGAGCATGAAACTCCAGAACACCGACACCAGCATCAGGTTCATGACGCTGATGGCGACGTAGAACACGCGCGCCAGCATCGGTTCCGGATCGCCGCCCTGGAACACCTGCGCGGTGACCGACGAACGCCACCGCCATGAAGCCGTAGATCGTGGGCAGCAGCACCGAGCGGCGCACGTGCGCCACCAGCCAGCCGTAGAACGGCACGATCAGGATCGCGAACAGCGCGGTGAACAACCACAGGTTCTGCGTGGCCTCGCGGCCGAGCATGGTGCCGATGGTTTCGCGCACCGGCCGCACGGCGAAATAGCCGCCGAGCACGCAGAACAGCAGCAAGAAGCCGGTGATGACGATGCGCGCTTCGCCGCCATTGACGGGAAACCACGGCGTTTCTTGTCAGGGTCGCGTCCGTCGGCGTCCGTCGCGGAGTGTTAGGCGCCGGGCATTCTACGGAGTCCGCGAGTCGCGGGCCAGCAGGGGCAAGCTCGCAAGTTCGATTTTCAGGCCAGGACGAGTCACCGTCGCGGTTGCACCGCGCTCGCGCAGCTTTCACGGCCAGCGCTTCGGCCGAGGGCACCTCGCCGTGCACGAGATAATACCGGCGGGCGACCCTTGAAGCTGTCATACCAGCGCAATAGTTCGCTCCTGGTCGCCGTGCGCCGAGAGTCCGCCGAGCGTGTGGATCTGCGCGGCCAGCGCAGCGTCGGCCGTGAATGAACACCTCGGCATGCCGGTCGACCAGCTGGCGCCCCAGCGTGCCCGGCGCCTGGAAACCGACGATGACCACGTGGCATTCGGGCCGCTCGAGATTGTGCTTGAGGTGATGCAGCACGCGGCCGCCGTTGGCCATGCCGGAGCCGGCGATGATGATGCGCGCCGCCACGCATCTCGTTGATGGCGCGCGAATCGTCGGGCGTTTCCGACAGCACGAGATTCGGCAGCGGCGGCATGCCGCGGAACGCTCGCGCGCAGCCGGCGTGGTCTCCTCGTCGAAGCGATCCGGGTGTTTCCAGTACACGCGGCTCGCGGCGATGGCCATGGGGCTGTCGAGGAAGATCTTCCAGCGCGCCAGGTGCCATTCGCCGTAGTGCTTGCGCGAGTAGATAGAGCAGCTCCTGGCTGCGGCCGATGGCGAACGCCGGCACGATGACGTTGCCGCCGTCGCGCGCCGCCTGCGCGAGGATGCCGCCGAGCTCGCGCTCGGTGTCCTCGCGGCCGCGATGCAGGCGGTTGCCGTAGGTGCTCTCCATGAGCACCGAGTCGGCGGACTCGAACTTCCACAGGTCCTGCAGGATGGGCGTGTCGTACTGCCCGAGATCGCCCGAGAACACCAGCTTGCGGCGCACGTCGCCCTTCGCTCGACCCACATCTCGACGCTCGACGAGCCGAGGATGTGCCCCGCGTCGCGCACGCGCACCGTGACTGCCGGGCAACAGCTCGCGCGCGTGTCGTACGGAATCGGCTTGATCATGGCGCAGCGTCGGCCTCGACGTCTTCGAGGTCGAACAGCGGCTCGACGCGCTCCGCTCCCGCCTCCAGGTCCCGGTTCGTGCGCTCGGCGTCGCGCAGCGCGAGGTTCGCCGAATCGCGCAGCAGTATCGGCACCAGGTCGGCGCAGGCCCTGTTGGTGTAGATAGGCCCGCGGTAACCGCGCTTCACGAGCAGCGGCAGACGCCCGCAATGATCGATGTGCGCGTGGCTCAGCACCACCGCGTCGATGGCCGCCGCTCGAACGGGAAACGGCAGCCGGTTGCGCGCGGGCGCGTCCGGCCGCCCTGGATCATTCCGCAGTCGAGCAGCAGCTGGCGGCCCGCCACCCGCAGGATGTGGCAGGACCCGTCACTTCGCCCGCGGCGCCGAAAAACTCCAGTTGCATGGTCGGCCATACCTTAACATCGCCGCATTCCGTAATCCCTTCCAGGAGCGCGCCATGAACGATCACGTCACCCTCGCCGTTTCGACCGCCGCACGTTCCTCATCGGCGGTGTCGCGGCCGGCGTCGTCGGCGGTGGACTGGTTCTCGGCATCCGCTACGCGAACAACCGCGAAAGGCCGGCGCCGGCGCTCCGGCCGCACGCTTGCGCCGAATGCCTTCGTGCGCGTGGCGCCCGACGACACCGTCACCGTGGTCATCGGCAAGTCGGAGATGGGCCAGGGCATCTACACCGGGCTCGCGATGGCGCTGGCCGAAGAACTCGACGTCGATCCCAGGCGCGTCAACGTGGAGTTCGCGCGGCGCGGATCCGGCGTTCAACGTGCCCTTCATGCCGATGCAGTTCACCGGCGGCAGCATGAGCACCAGCACCACCTACACGCAGCTGCGCGAAGCCGGCGCCCGTGCGCGCGCCATGTTGTTAGCCGCCGCGGCGCAACGCTTGGGCGTGGACGCCTCGGCAGCTGCGCACCGAAGACGGCAAGGTATATCAACGGCTCGAAAGTCACTGAGTCTACGGCGCGCTGGCCGACGCGGCCGCGCAGGGATGCCCGCGCCCGAGAAAGTGGCGCTCAAGGATCCGGCGCAGTTTCCGTTACCTCGGCAAGCCGCAGCAAGCGCCTCGACTCGCCGATGAAAGTGGATGGCAGCGCCAAATTCGGCATCGACATGCGTGTGCCCGGCATGTTGTTCGCGGTCATCGCGCGGCCGCCGGTGATCGGCGCGACGCTGGCGAAAGTGGACGACAGCGCCGCGCGCGCCGTGTCCGGGCGTCGTCGATGTCAAAGCGATTCCCGTCCGGCGTGGCCGTCTACGGCAAGAACACCTGGGCCGCCAAACGCGGCCGTGACGCGCTGGCCTGGAGTGGAACGAAGGACCTAACGCAATCTCTCGACCATCGCGCTGCGCGCGGAATACCAGCGGCTGCTCGGCCAGGCCCGGGCGCCGTGGCGCGGACACGCGGCAACGTGAAGGCGCGCTGCGTCCGGCGCGGCGAAACGCATGGACGTGGAATACGAGCTGCCTTATCTCGCGCATTCGCCCGATGGAGCCGCTCAACTGCCTCGCCGATGTGCGCGCCGACGGCTGCGACCTGTAGCTGGGCACGCAGATGCAGTCGCCCGATCGCGATGCGGTCGCCGAAGTGCTGGGCCTCGATCCCGCCAAGGTGAAGGTGCACACGGCATTTCTCGGCGGCGGCTTCGGGCGGCGCGCGCAGCGCAACTCCGAGGTGGTGGTCGAGGCCGCGCAGCTTCGAAGGCCGTCGGCAAGCCGGTGCTGAGCGTGACACAGACGCGCGAAGACGACGTGCAGCGGTCTGTCGTACCGGCCGTACGTGATTTCGCGCGTGCGCGCGGCAGTCGACGGCGACGGCAACGCCCGTGGCCTGGCAGCAATGCATCGTCAGCCAGGGTGTCTGCGCGGCGGCTGTACCGACGCCTTCATTCCCAAGGGCTCGAGTTCGATCCGTCGAGCGTCGAGGGCGCCTCCGACATGCCGTACGACATTCCCGAACATGCTGTGGACACCCACGAGGGCAACGGCAAGGTGCCCGTGTCTGTGGTGGCGCTCGGTGGGCCATTCCCACACCGGCTTCACCGTGAACTGCGCGCTCGACGAGCTCGCGGTGCTCGGCGGGCGCCGATCCGGTCGAGTTGCGCCGCAAGTTGTTAGGCGCCGATCCGCGCATCTCGCGGTGCTGAACAAGGCCGCCGAGATGAGCAACTGGCGGAGGGCGCGGCCGCGGGCCGCGGACGCGGCGTCGCCATGCAGAATCCTTCGGCAGCATCGTCGCCGAAGTCGCCGAAGTGTCCGTGGAAGGCGGCAACGTGCGCGTGCACAAGGTGTGGTGCGCCATCGATTGCGGTTTCGCCGCGAATCCGAGCGGCGTCATCACGCAGATGGAAAGCGCCATCAACTACGGGCTCAGGCCGCGCTGCATGGCGAGATCACCTTCGCTGACGGCAAGGTCGAGCAGAGCAACTTCCACGACTACCCGATCCTGCGCATCAACGAGGCGCCGGAGATCGACGTGACCATCATGAACTCGGGTGAGCCGATGGGCGGCGCGGGCGAGCCCGGCACGCCGCCGATCGCGCCGGCGGTTGCCAATGCGATCTACGCCGCCACAGGCAAGCGCGTGCGGCGCTTGCCGATCATCAAGAACCTGGCGTAGACCCGGTGCTGTAGAGCGTCATTGCCCCCGCATGAGGTAGTCGACGGCCACGGCGGCGATCGCCCGTGTGGCCAGCGGCATCGCCGTCTCGTCCAGATAGAACAGCGGCGAGTGGTTAGCCGGCGCGCGTGACCACGTCCATGCCCTGCGGCGTGACGCCCACCATGAAGTAGAAGCCGGCACGGTTCTGCGCGAAATACGCGAAATCCTCGGCGCCGGTGATCAGCGGGATCTCCTTGACGTTCGTGTCGCCCGCGAGCTTGCGCAGGCTCGGGCAGCACGCGCGCGGTGAGCTCGGGATTGTTGTAGGTCACCGGGTTGCGATACGGATCGAGCTGAACGTGGCGCGTGGCGCCATTGGCTTCCGCGGTGTTCTCGACCATGCGTTTCATGGCCTGGGTCACCTGCTCGTTCTGCGCGGCCTCGAAGGTGCGGATCGTGCCGATCATCTCCACGCTGTCCGGAATGATGTTGTTGCGCACGCCGCCCTTGATGGCACCCACCGACACCACGGCCGGGTTGCGGGTGATGTCGACCTGCCGGCTCACGACGGTCTGCAGACCCCCGATGATCTGCGCCGCAATCACGATCGGATCCACGCCCTGCCAGGGACGCGAGCCATGGGTCTGCCGGCCGTTGACCACTGCCTTCCAGGCCTGTGAACCCGCCATGTACGGGCCGCTGCGATAGCCGATGGTGCCGGTATTCAGCGATGCCCAGGCGTGCCAGCCGAAAACCACCTCGGGCTTGTACTTGTCGAAGATGCCCGCCTTCAACATGACCGACGCGCCGCCTTCCTCGCCCGGAGGCGCGCCCTCTTCGGCCGGCTGGAACACGAACAGCACGTTGCCGCGCAGCTCCGACTTGATCTGCGTCAAGGCCTCCGCCACTCCCATCAGCACCGCGACGTGTGCGATCGTGGCCGCAGGCGTGCATCACGCCCACTTCCTCGCCGCGATAGTTAGACTTGGCGGTGGAGCGGAACGGCACCTCGGTGCGTTCCACCACCGGCAGCGCGTCCATGTCCGCGCGCAGCGCGATCGTCGGACCCGGCTTGACCCGTCCTCAGGAACCCGACCACACCGGTATGGGCAATGCCGGTCTCGACCACCAGCCCGAGCTTCCGCAGGTGATCGGCGACCAGCTTCGATGTGCGCACTTCGCGGTTGGAAAGTTCCGGGTGCTGGTGGATGTCGCGACGCCAGGCAATGACTTTCGAATCAACGGCCTTCAAGCCCGCCTCCAGCTCCGCGCCGTGCGCGCATGGAACCAGTGCAGCCGCCAGTGCTACCCACGGTAGCAATGTTGAGACCTTCTTGTAGGCAATCGAGGACATCAGGGAACCGAGCTGCGCTGACTGGTCGCAGTACTGCAACGCCCTGATACTCCCACAGCAACTACCATGCATGTCGTCGATGCCACGCTGTTCTACTCGCCGACCAGCGGCGGAGTGAAGCGCTACCTGCTCGCCAAGCACGAGTGGATGCGAGCGCATACCAGCTGGCGTCACAGCCTGGTGGTGCCCGGTGAGCACGATGCATGCGAACCCGGCGATGTCTCGATGATCGCGGGTGGCCGCGTGCCCGGCGCCTTCAATTACCGGCTGCCGTTGAACCCGTTGCGCTGGTCGCGCGCCATCGATGCGCTCGAGCCGGACCTGATCGAGGTCGGCGACGCGTTTCATCCCGCATGGGCGGCGCGTCGGTGGCGCCAGCCGTCGCGGCATACCGCTTGATCGGCTTCTATCATTCGAATTTTCCCGCAGCTCGCCGGCCGCCGTCTCGGCAGCGCGGTGCAGAAATTCATCGAGTGGTACGTGCGGCTGACGTACGAACGCTGCGAGCAGGTGCTCGCTCCCAGCCGTTACATGTGCGAATACCTGCATAGCATCGGCGTGCGCAAACGCCACGTTCCAGCCGCTGGGTGTCGACGTGAAAACCTTCGCTCCGACAGCGCCGCAGCCGCGATCTGCGCGCGGAGCTGGGGCTGCCGCGCGCGACGCGCCTGCTGGTTTTCGCCGGCCGGTTCTCGGCCGAGAAGAACATCCCGGTGCTCATCGAGGCGTTTCGCGTGCTCGGCGAGCCCTATCACCTGCTGCTGATCGGCGGCGAGCAATCCGGCCGCAGCGGCAATGTCACGCGCCTGCCCTATTGCCGTGACAATCGCGTGCTGGCGAGCTATTTCGCCGCGGCCGATGGCTTCGTGCATGCCGGCACGCACGAAACCTTCGGCCTGGTGATCCTCGAAGCCCTGGCCTGCGCGCGACCGGTGGTCGCGATGCGCGCCGGTGCCGTGCCGGAATTGCTCGACGAGCGGGCCGGGATACTGGCCGAACCGCACGCGGACGATGCCCGCGCCGCCGCGCAACCTCGCCGCGGCGATCGCCGCGCTCTACGACCGCGACCTCGCCGCACTCGGCGCCGCGGCGCGTGCCCACGTGGTGTCCGGCTACAGCTGGACGCGCGCGCTGCAGGCGCTCATGAGCCGCTATCAGGTGGCGGTCAGCACGCGCCGGCTGCCCGGCGGGGCCGAGGCGCTGGCGCGCGCGGAACCGACACATTAGCCAGCGAGCCTAGTTCCAGCCGGACCACTTCTGTAGATAGTCCTGCGCCCACTTCACGTCCTCGATGCCCGCGCCGATGCGCATCTGGTCGACGTAGTTCGAGAAGTTGCGCTGCAGAGTCTCGCCGCCGCCGAAGCGCTTCTCGAATTTTTCGATGATCTCGGCGGGCGCGCCGATCACCGTGTAACCCATCTTCGAGTCGACGATGATGAACACGTCGACGCTGGAGGCCAGCAGGCAGGTGGGATTGGAGACCAGCCGGTTCTTGATCCATTGCGACAGGCCATCGTCGAGCCGGCCGGAGTGACGGAAATGCGGCCTCGGTGCCGACAGGTTCGCGATATAGAACTCACCGCCGCAGACGCCATTCAGGAAACCGATTAGCCGCGCGGATTCGTTGAAAGTCGGATCGCCCTCGGGCGGATGAATGCCTTCGGGGAAGGCGCGGCCGTCGAGCGGCGCGCGTGGCCACCACACTTCCTGGCGAGGCTTCTTGGGGCTGGGCGCGAAGCGCTTCGCCGCGAGCTCTTCGAAGCGTTGCTGGATCTCCTTGCGCTCGTCAGGAGTCAGATCGCGCAGCTCGACTTTCACCGCGCGACCATCTCGTACAGCGAGACGCGGCCCTTCTTCTCGCCCACCGCGACGCGTTTGCCATCCGGCGACCAGCGCAGCGCGCTGATCTCGCCATCGCCCATCTGCACGTCGATGGGCTCGCGCGCCTTGCCCGGGCGCCACAGCACCAGGCGCCAGTCGCGACCGCCGCTGACCAGGTGCTCGCCGCCCGGCTGCCATGCAAAACCATCGACGCGATCGGTATGGCCGTTCAATACCACGGGTTTCGAGCCTTCGGGTCCGCGACCCGAGAAATCCCAGAGCACCATCTCATTGCCGGTGCACGAAGCGAGATACTTGCTGTTGTCGCTCCAGCCGACGAGCTGCACCTTGCCGTCGTAACCGCGCATCTGGGAATCCTTGCCCGTGGAGCGATTCCAGAAATGCAGACTACCGTCGGCCATGCCGCTTGCGAGAAATCGACCATTGCCGCTGAAGTTTACCGTGAGACAGGGCGCGGGCCATTTGTAACGTCGCGTTTCGTAGCGCGATTTCTCGATGCGGTGCACAGCAATCTCGCCATTCAGGGCAACCCCGATATCCATTCCGGGCTTGTCGAAGGCCAGCGACACCGCGGTGCTCGCGGCCGGGGCAAAGGCGTGGACCTTGTCGCCCTCCGCCGTCCACAGTGTCACCGACTTGCCGGCAGCCGTCGCGAGCAGGTCGCCGCCCGGCGAGTATGCGAGTGCTTGCGTGGCGCTCATCGCGGGCTTCCAGCGCATGAACTCGCGCGCGCCCGCGGCATCCCACAGCGCGACCGCGCCATCCTGCCCCGCGGTGGCGAAGCGGCGCGCATGCGGCTGCCATGCGAGCGCCAGCGTGCCGAGCATGTGCTCGCCGATGACGGCCAGTGAAAAGACTTCCGCGGCGGCGTCTGCGAGCGCCACCTTGCCCTCGCCGCCCACGATCGCGAGCTGGCTGCCGTCCGGCGACCAGGCGAGATCCACGACGTAGTCGTCGAGCTGCGCCGCGGCACGCGGTTCCAGCGCGAAAGAAAGGGACTGCTTGACCACGGCTACTTCGCGACGGCGGATTCGAATCCCGCTTCGAGCTCAGCGCGGTCCAGCCCCCGGCCGATGAACACCAGGCTGTTGTGGCGCGGGGTCGAACCCCAGGGCCGCTCCGCCTGCGCGTCGAACATCATGTGCACGCCGTGGAACACCTGGCGGCGATCTTCGCCCTTGACGTTGAGCACACCCTTCATGCGGAAGATGTCCTGGCCGCGGGTCTTGAGTAGATAGTCCAGCCACTGGTTTAGCTTGGCGGGATCCAGCGCGCGCGGATCGCGGATGCCGATCGAGCTGATGTCGTCCTCGTGGTGATGCGAGGCGAACCGCTTCTCCGCCGTGGGTTTCCGGCCTTCCAGATGCAGGCCGAACTCGGCCGGGTGATGTTCGCAGAACAGCGCATAGGCCCCGGCTTTCGCGATCTTCAATTTGAAATCCGCGCCGGGATGCGAAATGTCGATGGCGAAGTGTCCCGGAACCGGAGCGAGCGCTCCGTGGCATCCAACCACCGTCGCCGGCTCCGCGAAAGCGCGCACCGCGGGTTCGACGGCGGCCGCCAGTTCGCCGGGCGTGTGCGCGGCCACGGCAAACACCACCACATCCAGGTCCTCGTGTGCGTGGCCTTCGTGCTCATGATCATGGTCATGGTCATGGTGGTGATGATCGTGACCATGCTCATGCGCGTGATGATCGTGTTCGCCCGCGGTCTTGAGTAGATAGTCACCCGCGGCGAGCTCGTAGACGCCGCCCCACTCGAACGGATACTCGGGCTCGAGGAAGGCCTCGTCCACGGCGAGCGCGCGGTTCAGGTCGAAGGCGCCGACGTTGAGCACCGCGTCGATCGGCGCATCGGCATTCTTCGTGCGCAGGATCTTCGCGGTGCCATTGATGCCGCGGATGCGGCTCTCGATGCGTTCCAGCGCCGCCGCGTCCACCAGGTCGGTCTTGTTGAGCAGCACCAGGTCGGCGAAGGCCACCTGCTCGGCCGGCTCGTTGAGCTCGTCGACGTGCTGCAGGAAGTGCTTGGCGTCGACCATGGTGACGATGGCATCGAGCTGGAACTGGGTCTTGAGCTCGTCGTCCAGGAAGAAGGTCTGCGCCACCGGGCCCGGGTCCGCCATGCCCGTGGTCTCGATGAGGATGTAGTCGAACTTGTCGCGGCGCTTCATGAGCTGGCCCAGGATGCGGATCAGGTCGCCGCGCACCGTGCAGCAGATGCAGCCGTTGTTGGTCTCGAACAGCTCCTCTTCGGCGCCGATGACCAGCTCGCTGTCGACGCCGACCTCGCCGAACTCGTTCTCGATGACCGCGATGCGCTTGCCGTGTTTCTCGGAAAGGATGCGGTTCAGCAGCGTGGTTTTTCCGGAGCCAAGGAAGCCCGTGAGTACCGTGACCGGTACGCGTTGAGGTGTGACTGACATGGGGGCGCGCATCTTGCAACCGGTCCGATAGACCCAATCGATCAGCGCGTCATGGGCACCCGTGCCGCGTGCCGCCGCCGGGTGGTTGATGATGGCCACCACCACATAGCGCCGGCCGCTGGCCGCGAGCACATAACCGGCCACGGCGCGCGTGTCCTCGAGCAGGCCGGTTTTCATGTGCGCCGCGCCGGCGACCACGTTCCGGCGCTGCATGGTCCCATCCACGCCGGACACCGGCAGCGAGGACATGAGCTCGCTCATCCACTGGCTCTTCCAGGCATCGGTGAGCACGGTGGCCAGCGAGCCGGCCGAGATGCGCTCGACGCGCGACAGACCGCAGCCGTTCTCCAGGATGAGCTCCGGCGCCACGATGCCGCGCGCCGCCAGCAGTCCGCGCACCGCGGCGGCGCCGCGTTCCGGGTTGCCTGCCTCGCCACCGGCCGCGCCCATGGTCAGGAACAGCTGCTGGGTCATGACGTTGTTGGAGAACTTGTTGATGTCGCGGATCAGCATGGCCAGGGGCGGCGATTCCTGCGCCGCCACCAGCCGTGCCGTCGCCGGCACCGTGGCCTCGCGCACCTTGCCGGTCCACGAGCCGCCCTGCCGCTCCCAGAGCGCGCGGAACACCGCGCCAAAGTAGTTAGTGTGCGCGAGCGCGCCGAGGTAGATGGCTCGCTCGCCACAGCCCAGCGGGTAGGCGCCGCCGAAGCGGATGTTCATGGGATCGTTGATGTCCGCGCGCAGCCGCCCGCGCCAGTCGCCACAGCCGCCCTCCACGCCCGGCACCATGCGTTGATATTTCATGCCGGCCACTTCGGGGATGACCATGACCCTTGCCACTTTGGCGGCCGGGTCCGGCACGAAGGTCACGGCGATGGATTTGAAGTTCACCAGCAATGCGTCGGGACCGACGTTGTAGGCCCGCCCTTCTTCGCCGTCGAACTGGCCCGGGTCATGCGCCAGCGGCTCGAAGATGCCCTTGTCCAGCACCAGGTCGCCGCGGACGTCGCGGATGCCGAAGCCGCGCACGCGCGTGACCAGCTGCCAGAGGTTCTCGATGACCAGGTGCGGATCGCCGCCGCCGCGCACGTACAGCTCGCCGCGCAGCACGTCACCGGCCAGCGGTCCGTCGGCCAGCACCTCGGTACGGAACATGAACGCCGGCCCTAACAGGTGCAGCGCCGCGTAGGTGGTGACGAGCTTCATGGTGCTCGCCGGATTCATGGGTTTCTTCTGGTTGTCGTCCCAGCGCAGCGTGCCGCCGTCGAGCGGCGCCACGACCACGGCGGCCGCGTCACGCGGGATGCGGGCGGCTGCCAGCCGCGCCAGGTAGTCGGCCGGAACCGGGTCGGCCGCGTGGCTCAGTCCGTTGAAGAGCAGAGCGTAGAGGGCAGGCAGCAGCAGTCGGCGCATGCGGCAAGTGTGCCGCGTCGACCGTGCGAATTCATGTACCCGTGTTGCTGATGTCGGTCTTCAGGATGTCATTGCCTGAATCGGGCTCGCGCCGGCGCAGGATGCGTGCGGGAATGCCCGCAACCACGGCCCCCGGTGGCACGTCGTGCAGCACCACGGCGTTCGCGCCGACGATGGCGCCGCGACCCACGCGAACCGGCCCCAGGATTTTGGCGCCCACGCCGATCTGCACATCGTCCTCGATGACGGGCACCTCCCAGATGTGGGAACGGCCGCCGATCACCACGCCCGGCCCGATCTCCACGCGATTGCCGATGACGGCGCGCGGATGCAGGACCGTGCCCAGCCCGGAATAGTTCAGCTTCACGCCGCGGCCCAACGTGGTGGCGGCAGGCAGCTGCACGGCGAACACCACGCGATTGAACAATGTCAGCAGCAAGGGCAGCAGCGGCACGTGATGCCGGAACAGCCAATGGGCCACGGAATGAATCGCGACTAGCAAGACGGTTCCTGGGATTCGTGACGGGGATTCGGGTAGATTCGGGCAACAACAAAGACGGAGAGTTCAATTGTCGGGTTCCGTGCGCCACGCGGGGGTGGCCTGTCTTGCTGTCGTCTTTTTGTCCTGCGCCGGCCATGCCGCCGCACAGACAGCATCCCGTCCTGAAGTCCTATTGAAGCAGATGACGCTGGACGAAAAGCTCGGCCAGCTGGTGCAGCGTGCCGGCGGCCGCAGCAAGGCGCTGAATTCGCGCCTCGACGACGCCGAGCTCGAGCGGGTGCGCACCGGCTCGGTCGGCTCCTATCTGCACGTCGCGGGCGCCGAGCCGCTCGGCCGCCTGCAGAAGGTCGCGGTCGAGGAATCGCGACTCGGCATCCCGCTGCTGTTCGCGATGGACGTGGTCCACGGCTACCGCACCATCTTCCCGGTACCGCTCGCCATGGCCGCCACGTTCGCGCCCGACGCCGCGGAACGCGCCGCGCGGGTCGCCGCCGAAGAAGCCACCGCGGCGGGCCTGCACTGGACCTTCGCGCCGATGATCGACATCGCGCGCGATCCGCGCTGGGGACGCATCGTCGAAGGCGCGGGTGAGGATCCCTATCTCGGCGCGCGCATGGCCGCCGCGCAGGTGGGCGGCTACCAGGGCGGCAACGTCTGCGGCCCGGGCTCGCTGATGGCCACCGCCAAGCATTTCGGCGCCTATGGCGCCGCCACCGGCGGGCGCGACTACGACAGCGCGGACATCTCCGAGCGCACGCTGAAGGAAGTCTATCTACCGCCGTTCTACGCCGCGGCGAACGCCGGCTCCGGCTCGTTCATGGTGGCCTTCAACGACATCGCCGGCGTGCCGACCACCGCCAACCGCGAGCTGCTGCGCGGCACCCTGCGCGAACGCTGGGGATGCCAGGGCCTCATGGTCTCAGCGACTGGAACGCCATCGCCGAGCTCATCAACCACGGCGTGGCCGCCGACGCGCACGGCCGCCGGCGGCTGGCGCTCGATGCCAGCGTCGACATGGACATGGTGGGCGGCGTGTTCGCCGACGACCTGAAAGCGGCGATCGAGAAGGATCCGGCGCGCCTCAAACTACTCGACGAGGCGGTGCGGCGCATGCTCCCCGTCAAGGAACAGCTCGGGCCTGTTCGACCGGCCGATGCAGTACCACGATGCCGAAGCGCGAAGCGCGCGAGCTGCTGTCGCGCCGATCACCGCGAAGCCGCGCGCGGCATCGCGCGGCAGTCGATCGTGCTGCTGAAGAACGACGGCAAGCTGCTGCCGCTCGATCGCGGCGAAGCTGCGCAGCATCGCCGTGCGTCGGCGCGCTGGCCAAGGACGGCATGTCGTTGCTGGGCTCGTGGCGCGCGCAGGGCAAGGCCGAGGACGTCGTGACGATGCTGCAGGCATCAAGGCCGCGCGCGCCGCGCGACGCTGAAGATCGTGTCCGCGGCCGGCGCCGAGCCGCGCAACCGACGATCGCTCCGGCATCCCGGCCGCGGTGCGGCGGCGAAGTCGGCGGACGTCGATCGTGCTCGTGATCGGCGAGCATTTCGACCTCTCGCGGCGAGGCGCGCAGCCGCTCGAACATCGAGCTGCCGGCGAGCCAGCTGGCGCTCGCGCGGCGCGTCCTCGAGACCGGCAAGCCCGTCGTCGTCGCTGCTGGCGAACGGCCGGCCGCTGGCGATTGCCGTGGCTGGCCGAGAACGCGCCGGCGATCCTCGAGACCTGGATGCTGGGCGTCGAAGCGCGGCAACGCCGTCGCCGACGTGCTGTTCGGCAAGTATTCTCCCGCGCGGCAGGCTGCCGGCAGCCTTCCCGCGCACCACCGGCGCGGTGCCGTTCTATTACTCGGCGAACGCCACGGGCCGGCCCGCCGATCCGGATCTCACCAAGGACACGGTGCGCTACCACGACTTGCCGATCACGCCGCTGTTCCCCTTCGGTCATGGCCTCACGTACAGCGAGTTTCGCTACAGCGATCTGTCGCAGAGCACGCAGTCGGTGGGCCCGGGCGAGCGCATCGACATTGCCATCACGCATCGAAAACACCGGCGGCGTCGCCGCGGATGAAGTCGTGCAGCTCTACGTGCGCGATCCCGTGGCGACGGTCGCGCGTCCGGTGCTCGAGCTGCGCGGCTTCAAGCGCGTCGAGCTCGGCGCCGGCCAGCGCAAGCGCGTGACCTTCAGCCTCACGCCCGAACAACTCGCCTTCTGGAGCCCGCAGGGCCAGTGGCTGGTCGAGGCCGGGCGAATCGATTTCTGGATCGGCGCGTCGTCGGCGGACCTGCGCGCCCATGGTTCATTCGAAATCACAAAAACACACACGGGCTCGGCACCGGCGGCAGCGCTACCCACGCGCGTGATAGTTTCCGGTTTCAATTAAGGAGGGGGATTATGGGCAAGTTTTCAGGCGCCGGCGCGTTGGCGCTGTTGATGATCTGTACGGCCTGCGCGGCCGAGCCGCCGGTTCAACCACGAACGCAATCACGGTCATCGACAATGGGCGCATCGATCGCTGGGATCCGGCGATGGACGCCATCGTGCCCAAGGACTGGAAGATCGAGAAACTCGCCGATGGTTTCGGCTGGGCCGAGGGCCCGATCTGGGTCAAGTCCGGCGGCTACCTGCTGTTCACCGACGTGCCCGGCAACAAGATGTGGAAGTGGTCCCAGAAAGGCGGGCTGGAAAAATTCCTCGATCCGTCCGGCGCGGCCAGCTTCGATCCCGCCATCTGGCGCGAGGCGGGCGCCAACGGCCTCGCGGTATTCGACGCGAACAGCATCCTGCTCGCGGACACGGGCAATCGCGGCATCCAGCGCCTCGATCTCGCCACCAAGAAGAAGACGCCGGTGGCCATGAGCTTCGACGGCAAGAAGTTCTCGAGCCCGAACGATGTGGTCAAGACGAAGAGCGGCGTGTTGTTCTTCACCGATCCGCCCTATGGCTTCAAGAATTTCGACGACGCGCCGGAGAAGGAAATTCCTTTCAACGGCGTGTACCGCATGGGCACGGACGGCAAGGTCACGGCCATCGAGAAGGAGCTCACGCGGCCCAATGGCGTGGCGCTGTCGCCCGACGAGAGCGTGCTGTACGTGGCGCAGTCGGAAGGCAGCAAGGCCATCATCAATGCCTATTCGCTCGACAAGAACGGCAACGTCACCGGCAAGAAGCTGTTCAACGACACCACCGATCTGGCGAAGCCGGGCGCTCCGGGCGCACCGGACGGACTCACGGTGGCGGCCGACGGCACGGTGTTCGCCACCGGTCCTGGCGGCGTGCTGGTGCTGTCGAAGGACGGCAAGCGGCTGGGACGCATCTGGGACGGCAAACAGACCGCCAACTGCAAGTTCGGCGACGACGGGCGGACGCTGTACATGACCTCGCACGACATGCTGGCGCGCATCCGGCTCAACATCAAAGGCGCCGGCTTCTAGACACAGTGAGTAGATGGAAATCTGGTACGTATTCGGCTCGATCGTGCTGCTGGTGCTGCTCATCAGCTGGGGCAAGTTGCAGCCCTTCCTGGCATTCCTGGTGTCCTCGTCGGTGGCCGCCATATTGCTGGGCTTGCCCATCGACAAGGTGCCGGGCGTGCTCGAAAAGGGCATCGGCAACCTGATGGCCGGATTGCTCGGCATCGTCTGCATCGGCGCCATGTTCGGCAAACTCGTGGCCAACAGCGGCGCGGCGCAGAAGATCGCCATGGTGCTGATGCGCGTGTTCGGCGAGAAGCATCTGACCTGGGCGCTGATGTTCACGGGCTTCCTGGTTGGCATCCCGCTGTTCTACAACGTGGGCTTCGTGCTGCTGGTGCCGCTGGTGTTCTCGGTGGTGCAGCAGACGAAGGTGCCGCCCATCTACCTCGGCATCCCGCTGTTCGCGTCGCTGTCGGTGACGCATGGTTTCCTGCCGCCGCATCCCGCGCCCACCGCCATGTTGCCGCTGTTCGGCGCCGACATGGGCACGACGCTGTTTTATGGGCTCATCGTCGCGCTGCCCGCGATGATCTGCGCCGGCCCGCTGTACGCGCGCCTGTTCCGCAACGTGAAGTCCAATCCCATCACGCTGTTCGTCGCGCCGCTGCGTCCCGAGAGCGAGCTGCCGAGCGCCTTCAACTGCTTCGCCAGCGCACTGCTGCCGGTGGTGATCATCGCCTGCTCGATGGGGGTGCCGTACGCGCCCGAACATCTGCGGCCGATGCTGAACTTCTGGACCAACCCGCTGATCGTCATGCTGCTGGGCCTGGCGGTGGCGACGTACACGCTGGGCCTGTCGCGCGGCATGAAGATGCAGCCGCTCATGGATGAGTACGGCAATTCCGTGAAGGACATTGCCGTCATCCTGCTGATCATCGCGGGCGCGGGCACGCTCAAGGAAGTCTTCGTCGCCACCGGCGTCGACAAGAACATCTCCGCGCTGCTGACGGGCATCGACATCGACCCGCTGGTTCTGGGCTGGCTGATCGCGGGCGTGATCCGTGTTTCATTGGGCTCGGCGACCGTCGCCGGCCTGACGGCCGCGGGCCTGATGGCGCCGGTGGTAGCCAGCACGAACGTCGACCCGAACCTCATGGTGCTGGCCATCGGCGCCGGTAGTTTGATGTTCTCGCACGTCAACGATTCGGGCTTCTGGATGGCGAAGGAATACTTCAACATGTCCATCAAGGAAACCATCAAGAGCTGGACGCTGATGGAAGGCATCGTGGGCGTGGTGGGCATCATCGGCGTGCTGGTCCTGGAATCCGTGCTGTACTGACGGCTGGCGCGAACTGCGTCACAAACGCCGGCTGTCCGGCGACGCGCCTGCGACACGCGCCTACGGGCCTGGCCGGGGGCAACGGATTGTTGCGATGTTCCGCAACGACATTTCGTCACATCCGCGCCACGCTGCGTTCGATGGCGGAAAGGCCGAAACCACGCAGGAAGATCCACCCGCTGCGCGATGCGCTGCTGGCGGCCCTCATCACGTTCGTGGTTTCCGCGGTCGGCCTGGCCATCCTGTACCTGAGGGCACGTGACGCCCAGGTAGACGCCGTACGGATCGAGCTGCTGCAGCTGGCGCGCGCCACGGCGGCGCAAATCGATGGCGACCTGCTCGCGAAACTGACGTCACCCGGGCAGCAGGGAAGTCCCGAGCACCTGCAATTGCTCGCGCCGCTGGTACGCATGCATCGCGCCACGCACGACATCTACTACGTTTACACCGGCGTCTATCGCAATGGCCGCATCTACTGGGTGCTCGACGGCGCGAATCTGTACCGCGTCCCGGGTAACGAGCTGGCGCCAGATCCGATCATGACGCTGTACGAGCTGCGCGATGCCGCCTACGAGGCGGCGTTCCGCGATGGCAAGGAATACGCGGATCCTGAGCCCCGCCCCGACGCCGACGGGCACAGCTATCTGAGCGCCGCCGCGCCTATCCGCGACAGCAAGGGCGAACTGGTCGGCATGCTCGGGCTGGACATGGTGCTCGACAAGCTCGAGGAGCGCATCGCGTCGATCCGCAAGGTGCTGTACATGGCGCTGGCGGTGGTCACCCTGTTATCCATCGGCGCGGGCGCGGTCGCACACCAACTGCGCCGCTTCGCGGCAGCCATCGTCGCGAAGATGCGCCAGGCACGCGCCGAGGCGGAACAGAATGCCGCGGCGGCCGAGGCAGCCAATCGTGCCAAGGCGACCTTCCTCGCCATGATGAGCCACGAAATCCGCACGCCCATGAATGGCATGCTGGGTGTCGCGGACCTGCTGCGTGCCAAGACGACAGATCCGGAGCAGAAAAAGCTGCTCGAAATACTGGCCGGCAGCGGCGAGTCGCTGTTGCGGATCATCAACGACATCCTCGACTTCTCGAAGATCGAGGCTGAGAAGCTCGAGCTTCGGCCGGACGCCTTCGAGCTTGCCGGTCTCCTGGCCGAGATCGACGCGCTGCTCAGCACGCAGGCGCGGGCCAAAGACATCCGCTTCGTCATCGACGCGGAACCAGCGTTGCCCGCGGCTGTAACCGGCGATCGCCAGCGTCTGTCGCAGGTGCTGCTCAATCTCGGCAACAACGCCGTGAAGTTCACTGACCGTGGTGAAGTGCGGCTGGTGGTGCGCAAGGTCGAGGACGCGCAGGGCACCTCCCGCATCGAATTCGGTGTACACGATACCGGCGTCGGCATAAGCCCGGAATCCCTGCCGCGCCTGTTCACGCCCTTCGGCCAGGTGGCCGATGGCCGCGCGCATCCGGTCGGCGGCACGGGACTGGGCCTCGTGATTTCGCAGAAGCTCGTCAGGCTCATGGGCGGTGAGATCACGGTCAGCAGCGAACTCAGGAATGGCTCGACGTTCCGCTTCGCGCTCGATCTGCCGGTCGCGGAAATCTCCGCCAGCACCCGCAACGTCACCACGCAGAAGTCACGCGGCGAGGCGCTGTCGCTCCTGGTGGCCGAAGACAACGCCGTGAACCAGACGATCATCGAGGCCATGCTCAAGCAGCTCGGACACAGGGTCACCATGGTGACGAATGGGCGCCAGGCGCTGGCGGCGCTGGCACGCGATCACTTCGATGTGGTGCTCATGGATTGCAACATGCCGGAACTGGACGGCCTCGAGGCCACGCGCCAGTTGCGTGCCGGCGCCGCCGGAGTTCGCGACCCGCACGTGACCGTCATCGCGCTGACGGCCAATGCCATGGATGACGACCGCGCGGCCTGCCTGGCCGCCGGCATGAACGATTTTCTCGCGAAGCCCGTGTCCATCCATGCCCTGCGCCAGGCCATCGACCGGTCGCAGTCGCGCGGCACCCGCAGGCAGGACCTGCGCGTCGCGAGCTGACGATCACTTCACCGACTGAGCCTTCGCCGCGCGAGCAGCAGGCCTAACAACCCTGCCGCCAGCCAGTCGAAGCGGCCACCGCCACCGCCGCCGCCGCCGCCTCCACCACCACCGCCTCCACCGCCGCCTGGCGGCGGCGTCGCGGCATTGACTGTGGTCGTCGCCGTGGCGGTATTGTTGGTGGCGACCGGATCGGTGCCCGAGAAGGTCGCCGTCGCAGTCGCGGTCACGGTCCCGACCGTCGTCGAATTCAGCACGATGTTGACCGTCGACGGCGAGATCTGGATCGGATTGAAATCACAGGTGACCGTACCGGCCGCGATCGTGCACGTGCCGCCCTGTGACGGCGTCGCGCCCGTCACCGTGCCGCCCGTCACCGGCACGGTCAGATGCACATTGCCTTCGCTGGGCCCCGCGGTGGTCAGCGTCACGACGTAGGAAAGCAGGCTTCCCGCGGTGACCGGATCGGCCGACTCGGAGATGGTCACGCCGATGTCGGCGACGGCGCGAGCCAGCGTCTCCGCGGTGGCGGAGTTGTTGGAGGTATCCGGGTCGACGCCCACGAAAGTCGCCGTCGCGGTTGCACTGATGGTACCCGCCACGAACGCATGCGCGGTGAGAGTCACCGTTGCGGAAGCCCCGCTGGCCAGCGACGGGATCGTGCAGGTCGTCGGGACCACGAGAGTCGTGCAGGTGCCGGCGGAGTTGGTCGCCGCCGATACGTTGGCACCGGTGACGGGTATGCCGAGGTTGACCGCTCCGGCGTTGGGGCCGGCGTTGTGAACCGTCACGGTATACATGTACGGCGAACCCAACGAGGCGGGATCCACGCTGTCGACGATCTGCACGCTGACATCGCCGATCAGGCGGAGTGTCGTGCCGATCGATGCGGAATTGTTGTCGGCATTCGTGTCGGTTCCGCCGTATGAGACGGTGGCGCTCGTGATGACGATGCCCGGCGTCGTGCTCGCGACGTTCACGGTCACGGTGGCCGTGCCGCCGGCGGCGAAGTCCAGGCTGGAACAATGCACGTTCAAGGCATCGAATGAGCAGGCTACACCGGCGGGAGTGATGCTCGAGATGGCGGCGGCGGTCGTTCCGCCGACTCCCATCTGGAACTGCAGGTTCGCACTATCGCCGGACAGGTTGCTCAGGGTCGCGGTGTAACTGAAGGATGTCCCCACGGTGACCGGGTCGGCCGACTCGGCCAGCGTGACGGCCACATCGCCCACGGCGCGTACGCCAATTTCCGCCGTGGCGAAGTGATCGGTGCCCGTGTCGATGCCCGCGCCATCGAGGCGGCCCACGACGAACTGTCCTCCCTTGGCCACGGCCGTCATCTGCAGCGTGACCGTCGCGGTGGCATTCACGGCCATCGTGCCGAGTGCGCACTCGACATCGGTGCCGCTCTGCGAGCACGTGCCCACCGACGTCGTGAAACTTTGCAGCGTCAGGCCGGTGGGGATTTCCAGCGTCAGAACCGTACCGGTCGAGGGGTTCGGTCCGCGATTCACCATCGACGCGGTCACCGAGATGCTGGCGCCCCGGTCGATGGTCGCGCTGGCCGGCGTCAGTGTGAGCGCGAGGTCCGCGTGCTGGGTGCCAACGACGGCAGCGACAGCGCGTTGTTCGCCGGCACCTGGTCGGTTTCATGCGTGGTGAGATTCCCCGTGATCGACCCGGTGCCACCGGATGCCGAATACGGCAAACGTCAAGGGAAACGAATGCGTCTGGCCGACTTGCAGTGCCGGAACGTCACAGCTGAGTGTCTGGCCGCTACGCGTACAACCGGCTGGCGTCGAGGGCACCATCCATGCCGGCAGAGTGATGGTCGTCCGCGACGGCGAGGCCGCGTGGGGGCCGCGGTTCTCGATACCGATCGAAGCGGAAATGCTCTCCGATGTCGCGACGCTGGATTCCACGCCCGAGATGCTCAACGCCAGATCCGTCGCGACGTCGTACTCGCCGATAGCTCGAGAGCCACGACGCCGGCGATGATCTGGCCCGGCCGCGCCGGGTTGAACAGCGCGCGGTTCAGCGCCTTCAGATTCGAGCCGGGCTCGTTGATCTCGATGCGCTGCCAGTTCGCGCCGCCGTCCACGGTGCGCACGAGTGCGCCATCGGACATGCGCGACACGAGCAGCGTGCTCGAGAACTGCGGATCGATGCTCACGCTGAGCGCCCAGGTCTGCGGGTTCGGGACTCCCGGGAATTCCATCAGCGCCCAGCTGGTGCCACCGTTGGTCGTCTTGTAGACGCCAAAGTGAAAAGGCGCGTACACCACGTCCGGGTTTTTCGGATCGATGACGATGTCGTTGAACCAGCCCTGCCCCGCGGCGATCGGCGCGGCGCCGGTCGCGGCCCACGAAGCACCGCCGTTGGTGGACTTGTAGATGGCGCCCGGGAAAAGAATGTTCGAGTCCGATGCTACCGCGTAGACCACGTTGGAGCCGCGTGCCGCCGCGACCAGCCACGCGACCTGCGGCAAACCACTGTTGTTGACTTCGACCCAGGACACGCCGCCGTCGATGGTCTTCCACACGCCGCGATTCGACGTCGCGGTGTACGCCACCAGCGAATTGTCGGGATCCACGGCCGTGTCGGAGGGCACGGCCCCGTGGTTGATGAACGTCGAATGCGATTGCTGCCAGCTGACGCCGGAGTCGTTGGAACGCGTCAGGCTGTTGTAGTAGTTGCCCACGTACAGCAGCGAGGAATCGGTGGGTGCCGTGGATACGTGGCTCAGGCGGAATGCATTCGAGATGGTTGCCTGCCACAGCGCGGAGTTGTTGACCGGTCCCCATGCGCCGTCCTGCGGATTACGGCGGAACACGCCCCCCGCGCCGAGATAGAACGCCGCGTATACCGTGCCATCGTCGGCGGCTGCGAGATTCAGGACCTCGCCGGTGCGCATGCCCTTGTTGCGCAGGATGAAGCTCGAGCCGTTGTCGATGCTCTGATAGAGGCCGTTCTGCGTGCCCACCAGCATGCGACCCGAGGTCTGCGGATCCAGCGCGATGCGCCGAGTGTTCGGCCGCAGCCAGGTTCTCGCCGAACGTCCAGTGATCGCCGCCATCCGTGCTGCGCAGGATGTGCGAGTTCTCCACCGTCGCCACGGCCTTGCCGGGTGATGCGCGGTCGTACTCGACCCACCATGCGGGCGTGACGACGCCGCTGGCCGGTACAGTCACGATGTCCCAGGTGGCGCCGCCATCGATGGAACGCTTCACGCCCACACTGGTCGCGGCGAGCACGCGATCCGGATTCGACGGCATCACCGAGTAGTTATAGACGAGTTCGTCCGGCCCGCTGGCGGGGCTGTTCGCGCCGGTCATGGTCCACGTGGCGCAGCCATCATCGCTGCGCCAGGTACCGTTGGGAGCGCCAACGCGCCGGACTTCCATGTAGAGGCGCTCCTGCGCATGCGATTGGATCCACCGTGAAAGCGTTCGAGGCGTCCGTGTCTCCCCACGGCCTGCCGCAGGCAGTCCAGGTGGCACCCCGGTTGGTCGACCTGAACATGCGGGCGCTGAGCGATTGCAGGTACAGGACGCCGGTGGAAGAGAACTCCACCTGGCGCGTGCCGAACTCCGGTGGCTGCCCCAGCGCGAACACGGCACCTGCGTCGTTGCTGACCCAGAGCTGGCTGTTGGCATTGGCCACGAACACGTGGTTCGGACTCGTGGGATCGAAGGCCATGTTGCGCGGCGTAGAGATCCCCTCGTTGAGCCGCGTCCAGTTCGCGCCACCATCGCTGGTGCGGTAGAGGCCGCCCGAGGTCGCCGCCAGCGCGATCTGCGGATTCGTCGGATGAATCTCGATCGCCGTGACCCAGCCCGAATCCGGACCCGTCATCGTCCAGGAGTTGACGCCCGCGGTGGCTGACAAGGCGCAGGCGAGCAAAGCGAGCCCAATCCAGCGGGTGAGAATTCTCGGATACGGCATTCGGACTTCCGTGTTGTTCTAGTTGTCGAAGTCGCCGGCAATGTTGCCATAGCAGCGCCGCGCAACAACCGGATTTTTTCGGGCCGAACGCACCCGGCGGCTCACGTCACGAGGGCGCTTTTCGTGACACCGGCAGTGAACATATGCGGGCGGAAGACCCGCTATTTCAGTGCCGCCTCGATGGCCTGCTGCTCGCTTGCCGAGAAGGTCGAGGTTGTTGAGCGCCGCGACCGCCTCCTCCACGTGCGCCACCTTGCTGGCGCCGATCAGCGAGGATGTGATCACCTTGTTCCGCAGCGTCCACGCCACCGCCATCTGCGCCAGCGACTGGCGCCGCGCCTTGGCGATCTCGTTGAGCTTCTTCACCTTGTCGACCTTGTCGTGCGTGATCGAGTCAGGACTCAGCGAGGTGTGCTTCGCGGCGCGCGAATCTTCCGGAATGCCGTTCAGGTATTTGTTGGTGAGCAGTCCCTGCGCCAGTGGCGAGAACACGATGCAGCCGATTTTTTCCTTCTCGAGCGTGTCGGTGAGGCCGCCCTCGATCCAGCGATCGAACATGTTGTACTTCGGCTGATGGATCAGGCAGGGGGTGCCGAGCTCGCGCAGGATCTTTGCGGCGCGCGCGGTCTGCTCGGCGCTGTAGCTGGAGATGCCGGCGTACAGCGCGCGACCCGAACGCACGATGTGGTCGAGCGCACCCATGGTCTCTTCCAGCGGCGTCTCGGGATCGAAGCGATGGCTGTAGAAGATGTCGACGTATTTGAGGCCCATGCGCGCCAGCGACTGGTCGCAACTCGCGACCAGGTACTTGCGCGAGCCCCACTCGCCGTACGGGCCGGGCCACATGAGATAGCCGGCCTTCGAGGAGATGATCATCTCGTCACGCCAGGGATGGAAATCCTTGCGCATCAGCGCGCCGAAGTTCTCTTCGGCCGACCCCGGCGACGGGCCGTAGTTGTTAGCCAGGTCGAAATGCGTGATGCCCAGGTCGAAGGCGCGGCGCGCGATGTTGCGGCCGTTCTGGAACACGTCGACGTCGCCGAAGTTGTGCCACAGGCCGAGGGAGATCGCCGGAAGCCGTATGCCGCTCGCGCCCACGCGGTTGTAGCGCATCGATGTGTAGCGGTTCTCGGCTGGCAGATAGTCCATGGCGCACCTTGAGAATTCGGGGGCGTACCTTCGCGAACGTCGCCCCGAAAATCAAGACGCGCGGGCGCGGCGCGTCCGTTACACCACTCAGCGCGTGAAGAGCCAGACGCCGGCGGCGAGCAGCGCCACCCCGGCCATGCGGGTCCAGGTGATCGGGTTGACCGGCAGTCCGAGCCATCCGTAGTGATCGACGATCAGCGCCATCGCGAGCTGCCCGAGCAGCGCCAGCGCCAGCAGGCTGGCCGCACCCAGTTCCGTGGCCACGATGGTGGAGATGGCGACGTAGAACGCGCCGAAAAGTCCACCGAACCAGGCCCAGACGGGCACCGAGGAAAATGTCTCCCGCGCCGGCATGGGCGTGCGCGTCGCCAGCACGATTCCGATCAGCGCGGTGGTGCCCACGAGGAAACTGATCAGCGCCGCGGAATTGGCGCTCTGCATGACCTTGCGCAGTTGCGCGTTCATGCCGATCTGCAGTGCGAGACCGAAACCGGCCGAGATGCCCAGGATGTATGCGAGACCGCGCATGGAGGGCAAGCTAACTACCGCGCAACCGCTGCAGCAGGCGCAGGCCCGCGGGAAACTTTGCGAGGAACAGCACTGAGCGCCAGAACAGCCGCTTGGCCAGCGAGGCGCGTTGCTGCGGGATCACCGCGAACACCTGCGCACGCACGTCGCGGTGGCGCTCATCGCCGCGCGCGGCATCGACGGGAAGCACGGGTTGATCCATGCGCGCGAGCATAACGCGCGCCATTCAGATTGCGGCGGTTTCCATTTCCCAGGCGGTGAGCGGTGCCCCGCGCCGGATCCAGAAACCCGTGCCGCTCGGCCGGAACCAGCGGCGCAGGCGCTGCCCGTACCACTCGCCTGCCCGAAGATGAACCTCGCGGTCGGTGCGGGTCCTGTCGCAGTTCTCACGCCAGTCGCGCACCGTGAGCGCCGACACGTACAGCAGGCCGCGCGTCAGCGTTCCCAGGCTGACGATGGCGCGCGCGGCCGTGCGGTCGTCGAGATACTGGAGTACGTCGTAGCAGACCACGAGGTCGAAAGGGTCCGCACGAAACGTGGCCAGCGAGCCCTGCGTCCAGCCGTACCGCCGGCAGAGGTACTCGCTGTATTCGAGGCCGGTGTAGGCGGCACGCGGAAAGGCACGCGTGAGCGGCGCGCGCAGCAGCCCGATGCCGCAGCCGGCATCCAGCATGCGGCGCACCGGCAGGCCGATGTGCTCCGCGTAGGCGGCGATCAGCCGTGCGCGCGCGCGCATCTCGGCGCGGGAGGTCACCGCGGTGCGGGAGTCGAAGTAGAAACGCCGGTAATACTCCCGGTCGAAACGCTCCGTCATGGGCGAATTTTCACCAGTTCGCGCCGCACCTGGCGCCGCACCAGGAAGCCGCCCGCCAACCCCACCAGGCCGATGACCGCGGCGATGCTGGCCCCTAACCAGTTATCCGTGAACAGCGCGATGCGCGCCTCGGTGGGCTTGGAGACCTTGTAGACCATGGGCACGCGCGTACCCTCGGCGAAGCGCTTCGAGCCGGCGGACAGCTGGCCGGCGACCGTGACGATCTCGCCGGTGGCGGTCTTGAAGCGCACGCGCGGGCGGTAACGCGTGTCCGTGCCGTCCTTGATCTCGTGATAACCCACCACCTCGCCGGTGGCGCGTGCCGCGTCGCGCGCGAAGCTCAGCGTCTGCCAGGAAAGATAGGCGCCTAACAAGAGGCAGCCCACGCCGAGCGCGAGCAGCAGGCGCGCGGCGAGATCCAGCATTCCGAACGCGAGCCGCATGCTCAGGTCCGATGCCGTCCGCCACCGGCAAACGGGTCGGTCACATTTTTCATGTTGCGGGGTTGCTGCCGTGAAAGTAGGCTGCAAAGTCTAGTCGATGTGGGGAGCACGATGAGCGAGCCGGAGAAGAAAGGGTCACCGTGGCCGTGGATACTGGTGCCCGTTGCCGCGGTGAGCATGTTCTTCGTGCTGCGCGAGTGCCGGCAGAAGCTGCCGCCGGCGCCGGATCACTCGCCGGCCGCTGGCGCCACCATTCCCGCGACCCCGGAGACTCCCGCCCCGGCGGATCCCGCACCCGCCGAGCCTGAAGCAGTGCCGGCGCCCGTGCCGGCGCCGCAGTAGATCACTGCTGATTCTTGAGCTTGAAGACCACGCGCAGTGCGTACCACTGCGCGAAGGGCACACCGTCGCGTGTGGCCGGCGTCAGCCGCCAGCTGCGGCGCGCTTCCTGGAGCGCCGCGCGATCAAAGTCTTCGAATCCGCTGGTCTTCTTGACGCGCGCATCACCCACGCGACCATTGGGCAACACATAGACCTCGAGATCCACGGCACCCTCATCGTTGTTGCGGATCCTCGCCATTGGGTACGGCGGCTGCGTGAGCGGATGACGGGCATCCATGCGCACGGCCTCGATGACGGGGTGCGGCTGCGCGCTGCCGCCATCGATCTCGCCGCCGGGCGGCGGAAGAGTCGTGCCGATGATGATGTCGGGCGGCAGGGGGATATCTTGGTCGATGACCGGAACATCGGGCTGCGGCACCCACACGTGCGGGTCATCGATCACCGGCGGTGCAACGGGCGGCGGATCAACGATGGGCGGCGGATCGTCGATGACCGTGGTGACCATCGGATCTGCTTCCGGAATTCCCGGCACGATGCCCAGGCTTCGCGCTATGACAAACAACGCCGCGACATGAATCGCCGCGACCAGACCCATTCGACCTAATGCGCCGAAGCGCTTCTCTGCCGTACGCGCAAACATGGCGGCCTCCGCACGAGCCGGGTTTGTGAGTCGGGCTCGTTTGAAAGGTGAACGGCGTAGATCGCGGGCCGGGGTTAGTTAGTTGCCCGATCACGGCTTTCTGGCCAGCCAGCGGCCCATGCCGCCCCCGACTGCGGAAACGAAAATCCCATAGCCCAGCGAGACGGTGAACAGGCCGAAGTTGTCGTAGAAGCCGGATAGATCAACGCGGTTGCCAGTGGCCGCGAACAACAGGTTTGCGGCGACGCTCAGGCCTGCGCTGAGAGGCGCCATGCCCAGGCTCAGCAGGAAACCGCGGCGCGGGGCCGCCATGGCCGTAATGAAAGCCCCGAGGCCGGCGACGTTCATGGTGACGAAAGACATCATGACGATCGGGCCCATGATCCAGTCGGCCCGGGACTCGAGAAAAATGAGCCCGAACCACAGCGCGTGGACGCCCAGAACCGTGCACGCCCCATACGCCCAGCTTTTGCTCATTCTTTTGATTTCTCGCTGGAAAAACCCTGCTCGGCGAGTACCATACCGCCCCCCAATGAGCCGCCGCCAGCCAAAAGTCGGGTTCGTCAGCCTCGGTTGCCCCAAGGCCCTGGTGGATTCCGAACGCATCATCACGCGCCTGCGCGCCGAGGGTTACCAGGTCGCGCCGAGCTACGACTCCGCCGACGTCGTGGTGGTGAATACCTGCGGCTTCATCGATTCGGCCGTGGACGAGTCGCTCGACGCCATCGGCGAGGCGCTCGAGCAGAACGGCAAGGTCATCGTCACCGGCTGCCTGGGCGCGCGGCCCGAGCGGATTCTCGAGCGTCATCCGCGCGTGCTGAAGGTCACCGGCCCGCACGCCTATGAAGAAGTGATGGGCGCGGTGCACGAGCACCTGCCGCCGAAGCACGATCCCTTCCTCGACCTGGTGCCGCCGCAGGGCATCCGGCTCACGCCGCGTCACTACGCGTATCTGAAGATCTCCGAGGGCTGCAACAACAAGTGCAGCTTCTGCATCATCCCCTCGATGCGCGGCCTGCTGGCGAGCCGGCCCATCGACGAAGTGCTGCGCGAAGGCGAGAAACTCGCGCGCGCCGGCGTCAAGGAATTGCTGGTCATCTCGCAGGACACCTCGGCGTACGGCGTCGACATCCGTTACCGCGAGACCGAGTGGCGTGGGCAGAGATATGAAACGCGTTTCCTCGACCTGGCGCGCGGGCTGGGCGAGCTCGGCATCTGGGTGCGCATGCACTACGTGTATCCGTATCCGCACGTCGACAACGTGATTCCGCTGATGGCCGAGCGCAAGGTGCTGCCCTATCTCGACATCCCGTTTCAGCACGGGAGTCCGAGCGTCCTGAAACGCATGCGACGACCCGGACAAGTAGAGAAAACTCTCGACCGCATCCGCGCCTGGCGCGAGACCTGTCCCGATCTCACCATCCGCAGCACGTTCATCGTCGGCTTTCCCGGCGAGACCGAGGCCGAATTCGAAGAGTTGTTAGCCTGGCTGGAAGAAGCGCAGCTCGATCGGGTCGGCGCGTTCAAGTACTCGCCGGTGGAAGGCGCCGCGGCGAATGACGTCGCGCCGCATGTACCGCCGGAACTGCAGGAGGAGCGTCTCGCGCGCTTCATGCAGAAGTCCGCGGAAATCAGCTCCGCGCGGCTCGCGGCCAAGGTCGGGCGGCGCATGCGCGTGCTGGTCGATGCCATCGACGGCAACACCGCCATCGCACGCAGCGAGGGCGACGCGCCGGAGATCGACGGCACGGTGCGAATCGTGAAGGGCGGCAAACTACCCGTGGGCGAATTCGCCGAGGTCGAGATCACCGGATCGAGCGACCACGACCTCGAGGCAAAGGTCGCCCGAGCGAGCTAGCTAATTCCAAAGAAGGAAGGGGCTGCACAGCAGCCCCTTCCGGTTCGTCGACGGCCTGAAGAACTCTCAGGGTGCCGTCACCGATACATCGTCCACGAAGACGTCCGGTCCGACGCTCGTACCTTCGAAGAAGATGGCCACGTCGGTCACCGTGCAGCCGGCGGGAATCGCCAGGTTGCCGGCGAGCTGCGTCCAGGTGTTTGGAACCACCGCGGTATCGTTCTGCAGCCAGGGATACGTGTCGCCGCTGGAGCAGCCGACCTTGGACGCGAGGCGCACCGTGTCGTTGGCCGCGCCGGTGTGGAACACCCAGGCGCTCACCGCGTAAGTGTTGCCCGCCGCGACCCGGCTGGTGAGGTTGTAGACCGCGAACTGGTTGGCGTTCGGCCGAGCGGTGGCACGCAGGCTCTGCACACCGGTGCGCTTCTGGGCGGCGCTGGCGCTGAGTGTCGAGCCGTTCCACGAAGCCCAGCCGGCGATGCCCGTCTCGAACCCGCCGTCATTGACCAGGTTGTTGTTGGGCGGTACCACGCGCACGTCGTCCATGTATACGTCGATACCGGTGGCCGTGCCCTCGAAGTAGATAGCCACGTCCACGATGTCGCAGTCCGGGATGACGAGATTGCCCGACAGCTGCGTCCAGGTGTTCGGTGCCACCGCGCCATTGTTCTCCAGCCACGGGAAGGTGTTGTGGCCGGCCGGCGCCGTCGCCGCCGTGCACTCCACCTTGGCCGCCAGGCGTCCGGTGGTGCTGGCCGCGCCGGTGTGCAGGAGCCAGGCGCTCACGGCGTACGTGGTGTTGCGCTGGACCAGGCTGGTCAGGTTGTAGGCCGCAAAGCCTCCAGTGCCCGTGCGCCCGGTGGATTGCAGGCTCTGCGTGCCGCCGTGGGCCTGCAAGGTGCTGGCGCTCAGCGTGCCATTGCCCCAGTTCTGCCAGCCGGCAATGCCTGCCTCGAAACCTCCGTTCGGGATGAGGTTCGCATCCGACTGCGGAATGGGCTTGCCGAAGCGCACGCTGCTGAGATTGGCGACGCCCGGCTCGCCATTGAAGCGTATGAACACGTCGTGCGTGCCGGCGATGGACGCCAGCGCCTGCTCGACGGTGGCGGAGCTGCCCCAGCCCGCGGTCGGTGGCAGGTTGACCGTCACCGACGCCGGGTTGTCCAGGCTGTCCAGATGCACGGAGATGCTGCCCGGCGTGGTGTTGCCCTTGGCGTACGCCACCCAGATCTTGTCCCAGTCGCTGCGGAACTCCACGCCCTTGAATTTGATCCAGTCGCCGTCGTCGGTGTAGGCGATGACTCCGCCGGAGACCACGCCGCGGCCTTCGTCATGGTTCACCGCTTCCAGCGTGATGCCGTACTGGTCACCCTGCCAGCCGGGATGCACGTACTCGGGCACGGTGCAGGCATCTCCGCCGCCACCGATGTAGCACTGCACCCAGTCCATGGCCGGACGCGTGGTGCCGTCGGCACGGACCAGGTAAGCATTCGTGCGCCAGATGCTGCCCTGTAGGTGACCCCAATGTGTCACGCCGGCCACGCCCGGGTGATCCCAGAAGATCGGGAACAGCGTGCTCATCACGTTGGCCTGGTCCGCATCGTTCGCCAGGTTGAGGTCGAACTCCGAGATGTAGATAGCCAGCCCGGTGTCGGCCAGCCGCTGCAGGTTGCCCGCGATCACATCGGGATTGGCACGCTCGTAGAAGTGCGCCTGCTCGCCGATTCCGTCGATGAGCTTGCGCTCCTTCAGCAGGTTGATGATGTTGAGGTAGTTAGTCGTGAGGCCGTCCTCGATGATCACGTTGAACTCGTTGAGGATCAGCTTCGCCTTGGGGAAGTGCTTGCGCGCCAGCTCGAACGACTTGATCACCCAATCGAAGCCGGTGGTGCCTGAACCACCCAGCGCTTCGCGATACGGCGGCGGCGCATTGAGCGGCTCATTGAGCACTTCCACGTACTTCAGGTTCGGGTAGTGCGCGGCCACGGCGGCCATCCACTCCTCGATTTCCTCGAGCTGCTCGGCGGGCGGCAGCGCGGCGATCCAGCCCGGCTGCTGCTGTCCCCACAGCAGGGTGTGGAATTTGAACACCAGGTTGTTGGCGACCGCGAACTGGTAAGCCGTGTCGAGGTCGGTCCAGTTCATCGTGTCGCGCGTGGCCTCGACGCTGCCCCACTTGCCGGCGTTTTCCGGCGTGAGCTGGTCGAAGTACGTGAGCAGGTGCTCGTAATCTTCCGGGCCGCCCGGCGCCGTGCCGAAGAACTTGATCTGGTTCACCGTGACCGCGACTTTGTCCGGCTCGCTCGGCGCGCCGTAGTTGTCCTTGACCACGAGCGCGAACTCGAGGGGAGTCTGCAAGTCGACGTCCGGCGCCGTGAACTTCGCGTTCTTCTTGTTGGCATTGCTCAGCTGCACGGTGGGTCCGGACACCTGGGTCCACTGGTAGCTCACCACTTTGCCGTCCACGTCTTTACCGTTGCCCTTGAGATGCACGACGGCACCTTCGGTCACGGTCTGGTCCGCACCGGCGTCGGCGGTGGGAAAGTACGGATACAGGCAGCCGACCAGCAGCAGCGGCAGTGCCGCCGCGGCAATACGGAGATTGCGATTCATGATGTCCCCCTCGAACTGGCTGAAAAAGCTCGTCTATGCGAGATAAGTAGCGTGATTCGCGGCGGGTCCGCGCCGCCGGTTGTCACGCGTTCCTTTTTACCAGAATTGATTGCGCTACCACCAGACGATAACGCCGCGCTTCGGCGAGTACTTAGTGGAGCACAGTGACCCGCCGGAGGTCCGTCCTGAGGGGCGGGCCGATGGCCGTCAGTTTCGCGTTACGCGCGCGCCCGGGGGTTCGGCCGATGGCGGCTCGGAATCATCGTCACTGGGTTTGAGATCCGGGTATTCGCGGGCGATGAGATCGATGATCCCGGCGTCGTAGGAATTGATAATCCTCGCGATTCCCCGTTTGTAAGCCGCGAACTCATCTGGCGGGATTTCCGCCTCGACTGGCGCCAGGGACGAGAGCAGCTGGTCTATGTGTGAATTGACGAGCGCGACGATCTGTTCGGCCAGTTTGCGTTCCATGAGGTCCGGCACCTTTTGCTAGCAAATGGGGTCTGACCCCATTCTTCGTTATTCGACGGTGACCGACTTCGCGAGATTGCGCGGCTGGTCCACGTCCGTGCCCTTGAGGATGGCCACGTGGTACGCGAGCAACTGCAGCGGCACGGTGTACACGATGGGCGCCTGGAAGTAGCTCACGTGCTTGGGCATCTGGATCACGGTGACGCCGTCGGAGGGCTCGATGCCGGACTCCGGATCCGCGAACACGATCAGCTCGCCGCCGCGCGCGCGGACTTCCATCAGGTTGCTCTTCAGCTTCTCGAGCAGGTCGTTGTTCGGCGCAACGGTAATCACGGGCATGTCGGCATCCACCAGCGCCAGCGGCCCATGCTTGAGCTCGCCCGCGGCATAGGCCTCCGCGTGGATGTAGGAGATTTCCTTGAGCTTCAGCGCGCCTTCCATGGCGATGGCGGACAACGCGCCGCGACCGAGGAACAGCGTGTGGTGCTTGTCGGCGAAACGCTTGGCGAGCTGGTGGATCACCGGATCCAGCGTCAGCGTCTTCTCGACCAGCGCGGGAATTTCGACCAGGCGTTGCACCAGGTTGCGTTCGCGCTCGGCATCCGCGGCGCGGTTCTTGGCCAGCGCGATGACCAGCATGCCCAGCGCCGCCACCTGCGTGGTGAAGGCCTTGGTGGAGGCCACGCCGATTTCCGGGCCGGCGCGCGTCAGCATCACCAGCTCGGACTCGCGCACCAGCGAGCTCTCGGGCACGTTGCAGATGGCCAGAGTAGATAGATAGCCCGCCTGCTTGGCGAGCCGCAGCGCGGCCAGCGTGTCGGCGGTCTCGCCCGACTGCGAAATCGTGACGAACAGCGAGTTCTTCGGCACCACCGGGTTGCGGTAGCGGTATTCGCTCGCGATCTCGACCGTGCAGGACAGCTTGCAGATCTGCTCGATGAAATAGCGCGCCACCACGCCGGAGTGGTAGCTGGTGCCGCAGGCGATGATGTGCACGTGCTCGGCCTTGGCGAACACCGCGGTGGCCGCGGGACCGAAGGCGGCTTCCAGCAACCTGCCATTCGCGACTCGTTCGGCCAGCGTGTCGGCGATGGCGCGTGGCTGCTCGTGGATTTCCTTGAGCATGAAGTGCCGGTACTGGCCCTTCTCTGCGGCGTCCGCGGAGAGCTCGCTCTCGCGCACCGGGCGGTCGGCCTTGTCGCCGTTCTTGTCGAGCACTTTGATGGAGGTGCGGCGGATGTCGGCGACGTCGCCTTCCTCGAGGAACATGAAGCGCCGCGTGACGGGCAGCAGCGCCGCCACATCCGAGGCAACGAAGTTTTCATCGACGCCCAGACCCACGACCACCGGGCAACCTTCGCGCGCCAGGATGATGCGCTCGGGTTCTGCCTCGCTGACCACCGCCAGCGCGTACGCACCCTCGAGCTCGGCAACGGTGGCGCGCACGGCCTTGAACAGATCCTTCAGTGACTGCAAATGGTGATGCACGCGGTGCGCGATCACTTCGGTGTCGGTCTCGGACGAGAACGCGTACCCAAGCTTCTTGAGCTCGGCGCGCAGCTCCTCGTGGTTTTCGATGATGCCGTTGTGAACGATGGCCAGTCCGTCGTGGGATACATGCGGATGCGCGTTGCGCTCCGAGGGCACGCCGTGCGTGGCCCAGCGCGTGTGCGCGATGCCCACCTTGCCGTGCGTCGGGTCGGCGTCGATGGCGTCCTGCAGCATCTTGACCTTGCCGACGGTGCGCACTCGCTTGAGATGCGCCGTGCCGTTCAACACGGCGATACCGGCCGAGTCGTAGCCGCGGTATTCGAGCCGTCGCAGCCCTTCCATGAGGATGGGGACTACGTTCCGTTCAGCGATGGCTCCGACGATGCCGCACATTTAACAGTGTCCGGATTTTGGGGGGCGGCTAGTTTGCCTGAGGTGGGGGCCGGATCAGAGGGGCAAAAGCCGCCTTAGGTGTCCATCTGATACCCCGCTCACATAGACGTGGGCGCCAACCCGTTCCGTATTGGAAATCAATACCTTAGGGGCGCCTGTATCCTGCCGCCGCCTCATCCAGGCGGCCGAACAGCGCCAGCGGCACCTGGAATCCTTAGCCCTCAGGGCACTTCAGGGTGAACGTGCGCGCGGAACGCCGGGCGCACCGACAGGCGCTGGTAGTAGCCATGCACGGCGTCGAGATGTGGCCGCTCGATGGGGCTCATCAGCCAGCGGTGGGTAGATAGCCCCAGGACCACGTCGGCCAGCGAGAAAAATTCGCCGGTAATGAACTGCCCGCCCTGCTCGAAGTGCGCATCGAGCAGGCGCATGCAGCGGGTCCAGGCATCGAGGCTTTGCGCGATCGCGCCGGGATCCTGGTGTGCCGCGCTCTTGCGCACCAATCCGTAGAACGCGTAGCGCCAGGCGCTGTTGAGCTCCGTGGCCTGCCAGTCCATCCACTGCTCCACCCGGCCGCGCGCCTGCGGATCGTCGGGCAGCAGCGTGCCATGCGGGTGTTTGCGTGCCAGGTAGCGGCAGATGGCGTTCGACTCCCACAGCACGAAGTCGCCGTCCTTGATGACCGGCACCAGGCGATTGGGATTCTGCGCCAGCAGTTCCGGATCGGATTCGACCCGCTCGAAGTGCAGGTCCAGCTCGGCGCAGGTCCACAGCACCTTGCGGACATTGATCGAGGAAGTTCTTCCCAGCACCCGCAGCGTCATCGTCAAACTACTTTGGCTTGCCGTCGATCTTCTTGATGCGGCCATCGACGATGGTGACGACCATGAGCGATTTGCCGGGCCCGAGGTCGTATGTCCAGGTTTCGATGACGGTTTCGCCCACCTTGGTATTGCCGCCGGTGTACTGGTTGGGCGCGCGCACGTCCTCGACGCGACTTTCGCGCGACGTGGGCGTGCCGCATTTCTGCATCAACTCCTCGAGCACGGTCTCGTCGTCGATGATCCACTTGCCGCAGCGAAAGGTTTCGGCGGAAGCGGCCAGCGGCAGCAGCGCGAATGCGACGAGCACGAGACGGGTTTTCATGGCGACGATGTTACACCCGGCGGCGGGTCAGCGGCTGCCGCACCATTGCCCTTCGCAGGGAATTCCGTCTCCCTCGCCATCCATCTTCGCGCCCGGACAGTTCTCGAGGAAATACATGGCTTCATCGCACGAGGTCATCTGCGAGCAGTGGATGCGGCCGTCGCAACTGAATTTGGTAGCGGTGCTGCCGGTGTCTCCAACTCCTCGGCGGACTCGTTCGACGCCTCCCCTTCACCGGTCCGCTCAGCCTACCACCGACGGGCCGCAGGTGATGGTAGCCGTAACCGCCACTCCCCGATGAGTATGCCCAGGAAGACCTTCTTCATGCCCTCTAACTACTCCAGTTCCGCGCCCCTGGCAATGAGCAGCTCGCGCAGCAGCGAGCGGTGACAACGCCGCTCTTCCTCGCAGTAACAGCCCACCGAAAAATTGGCGTGCCGTGACAGGGCCGACAGCACGTCCAGCGACTGGCTGGCGGCTGGTGCCGCCATCTCGGCGCGGTACTTGCGCGCGAATGCCGCCCATTGTTTGTCGGTCTTCGCCGCCAGGCCCAGCTTCAGGGTCGCGACGCTCGGCGCCAGCACGGGGAACCAGACGTCATACCAGTCGAGCCGCGCGAAATCCTTTTTGGGAACGCCGCGCGGCGGGCGGCGCACGGTGCCCAGCCGCGTGCCCTCTTTTGCCAGGCGAGGCTGCCCCAACCGCACGATGCGAACCGTCATCGTCGCTTCTCCATGAAAACCAGCGTCACCGCGGGCGACAGAACCTGCTCGCGCAGGCGCCGATAACCCAGCCTTTCATAGAGCCGGATGTTGGACTCGCTGCGGCTGCCGGTGAAGAGCTCGAAGCGTTCAACCGATGGGAACGCGGCTTCGACGCTGCGCAACAGCCGGGTGCCGATCCCGCGGCCCTGCAGCCGCGGCGCCACGATGAGTCGCCCGACGTGGCAGGCACCATTCTGCTCACGCGCGCGCACCGAACCGACCAGCCGGTCGCCGTCCAGCGCCTTGAGCACCAGCACCGACGCGAATTCCGCCTGCAGCGAATCCAGTGTCTGCGTGAGCGGCGGCAGTTGCCAGTCGTCGTAGAGGCGCGCCTCGGATTCGTAGGCCAGCTTCTGCAGCGCCAGAATGGCAGGCGCGTCGTCCACGCCAGCGCGCTCGATGCGGAAGGGATAGTGCGGCGCCGGCTTGCTCATGGGCAGGAACCGGATGGTGAGACCGTCGCCCAGCGGCCAGTCGATGGGAGAGGCGCCCTGGTAACCGCGTGCCGCGTACAGCCGCACCCCGGGAAGCGTCGCCATCATCTCCAGGCTGGCGAAGCCATGCGCGATGGCGTCGTGCTCGCAGCGCTCCAGCAGCCGCGTGCCCAGGCCGCGCCGCGCGAAATCCGGGTGGATGAAGAAAGCGCGGATTTTGGCCGCATCGCGTGTGGGATCGAGCTCGGTGGCATCGCGATCGGCGCGCGCATCGCTGCCAAACAACGTGCGCCGCCGGCTCCAGCCGCCACAGCCGGCCAGTCGATTTCCGGCTTCGATGACGAAGTAGCTGCCGTCGCGAATGAGCTGCGTGTCCACCCCGAACGCGCCGCGCAGCGCGCCTTCGATCTGCGCGGGAGTGTAGTCATCCCGGCTGAGCGCGCGCGCCGAAGTGGCGATCAACTCCTGAAGCGCGGGAATGTCCGCAAAGCGGGCGCGCCGGATGCAGAAATCTTCGGCGCTCACGCGCTGTCGAGCACCGGCAGGCACAACTCGCAGGCGAATGTGCCGGTGCGTGCGTCGTACAGCGCCCCGCGCGGGTAATGCTCGAACGGCAGGCGCGCCTCGTCGATGCGATGCGCCGGGTTGGCGAGGTACTCACCGATGAAAGCGCCCCAGGCCGCGCCGATATCCGCCACGCTTCCTTTGAAGTGCGTGACCGCGTACCGACCGCCGCGAATCGTCGTCTCTTCCGCATCGGGCAATGACAGCCCCGGCGGCAACTCCACGCAGGCGTCGTAGCGACATTGTTCGGGCGGCTTGCTCATGACGTTGTCGAGCGTGACGCCATAACGCGGGCAGTCGACCAGGCCGTGGTCGGCGAGCCAGGGCGCCACCGTGTTGCGCCAGAATCTGCCCAGCGGCTCGCCGAAGGGACCGGTGTAACGCAGGTACGCGACACGGACCGCCGGCCGCTCGACGACGTCGATTCTCATGCGCCGAGTCTAACGCCCGGCGCGCGCCGGAATCAGTGGCGCTTGAAGTACTGAACCTCGCGCTCGTGTTTCTCGGCGGCCGCGCGCGTCGCGAAGGTGCCGAGATTGCGGCGCCGCCCCGTTTTGGGGTTCAGCTTGCGCGAGTAGAGCCGGTACTGGCCGGTGCTGAGTTTGCGAATCATGTCCGCCACTCCAGCACGCGCAGCATCCGCCGGCTGCCGCAGGATGCCGGTAATACCTGTGGGAGCCTTACGACGCGCCGAGCGCGAAGCTATGCATCTCTTCCCAGTGGCCGCGGGAATCCTCGATCAGCACCATGTCCTGGCAGCGCGCCCGCACGCCACCGCCGGGCAGCGCGATGCGCAGCTCCACTTCAATTTCGCAGAGCGTGGGTTCATCGCCATGCGCCACGGTCACATGCGGCACCACGGTGGAGAACTTGCCGGCGAACGGCGGATAGTCAGGAAAAGCGCGCCACACGGCGGCGGTCAGCGCCGAGAAGGAATCATCCGGTTGCGGCGCGAGATACAGCGTCACGGGAAAGCGCCGCAGTTCCAGCAGGCGGTAGTCGAAGCAGCGCACGCCGGCCGCGACCTCGCGCAATTGCGCGACCACCGTGGCATCGATGCCCGACAACGGCAGGAAGGGATACAGCACGGTGACATGTGCCGGCACCCTGCGCCGGGCGGGCGGGTCATAGCGCTCGCGGTAATGCGCGATGTAGCGCTCCACCTCGGGAATCTTGCAGATGAGCGCGGTCTCAGCGCTCATCGAGGAAATTCTGCACTTCGCGTATCAGCCGCATGCGGTGTTTTTCGATGATCAGGAAATGCGTGGCTTCCGAAAACTGTATCAGCCGGCGCTCGCGCGCATTCGTGAGCTGCGTGAACAGCCCCTGCGCCATCGCCGGCGGCGTGACCACGTCCCACTCGCCCACCAGCAGCAACGTCGGCGCCAGGATTTTCGCCGGATCGTAGTTTGGCCGGCCCGCGGCCCACAGCTCCTTGAAGTCCTGCAGGACACCGTTCGGTGAACGCACCACGGGCGGCGACTGCCTGGCTCCCTCAGGATCGGTAGCTAGCGTGGCCGCCCACCAGGCATCGAAACTCGCCAGCGGCGCGATCTCCTCGACCCGGTCCTTGGGAATGCCCGAGACGGCGAAGGCGCGCGCCGACTCGCGCGTGCTGGTGCGATACGCGCCGCGAAACGGCGGTGGTTGCACGCCCAGCCACACGGGCGAAACCAGGACCAGCGCCCGCACCTTGTCCGGGCTCTGCGCCGCGTAGGCCGCGGTGGTGGTGGTTCCCCAGGACCAGCCGATCAATGTGATTCCGTTGGACTTGCGGCGCGCGAGGATGAAATCCACGGCCGCGCCGATGTCGCGCACCGCGTCGGCCGCGCGCGCGAACGGGGCATTGGCCTCCGGCGGCTGGGACATGGCTGGCGGACGCGTCGAGCCCCCATAGCCGCGGATATCGAGCGCATACACGTCGAAGCCTTGGCGGGCGAATTCGTCCATCCAGCTGACATGCGTCGAATCGGGACCCGGCAGCGCAACGTCGAAGGTACTGCTCGCCGGGAATGTCGCGCCGTGCACGAACAATACGACGTGCCGGCGGAGATTGGGGCCGGCCACTACAGGATGCTTGTTGTGCAGATGCAGCTGGATGCCCGCGTCGGACGCCGGCACTTTGAAATCTTCGGTCGCGGCCGTTCCGTCGGCCGCGAGCGCCTTTGCCACGTTCAGCATCGCCAGCAACAGGCTCCTAACCACAACCCTCGACATAGTGCAGATGCTCCCAGGGTCCTGACTGGATGGCTTTCACCTGGCCGCGCGAGGTTTCGAAGCGCAGTCCGTACTCGCCGTCCGCCGAGCGGTAGGTGATGGTGTGGCCATCCGGATCGTACTTGTGCGGCTGAATGTCCAACTTCCTGCCATACAACCGCTCGAGCTCGGCCTCGCTGCTGCCGATACGCGCGCCGCTCAGGGTATGCAGTTTCGAAGCGCCCTTGAGCTCGATGCGAACCACGCGATCCTTGATGATCATGAGGTCGAAGTCCGAACCCTGTCCGTCGTAATGCAGGTACCAGCACTCGTCGGCCGGCTTGTGCCGTTCCATGCCCGGCCAGTCCGCGAGGCGCAGCACCGCTTCGGCCGACATGCCGGTTCGCACCGGGCCGAGTGCGCCCAGCCCCAGACACCAGGTCCCGGCCGCCTGCGCGAGTCCGGCGCCCGCCAGTGCCGCGATGATGAGCACCCCGCGCCTCACGCGCGCGCCGCGTCGATCTTGCCTAACAACCATTGCAGGCCCGAGAGATGTTGCTGATCGTGACTGCACAGATAGTGCACCAGGCCGCGCAAGGTCACGCGCCCATAACCTTCGAACATTGCCGGCCGCCGCAAGTGCGCGGCGTCGAGCCCGTGCAGCAACGCCAGTGTCTGCGCACGCGCCGCGTGAATCTCCGCGAACACGCGCCTGGTGTCGCTGCGGGCGTAGTCGCGTTGCTTCGCGAGGGCTTCGCTGTCGATGGACGGCAGTTCCGGCGTGTCCTCGTCGAGCGTGCGCCGGAAGCGCACCTGGTAGCCCTCGATCTCGATGTCACGCACGTGGCAGATCTGCTCGATGGCCGTGAATGCCTCGCTGGGCACGCCGTCCCAGGATGGCGGCGACCAGTTCACGTACCCGGGCGGAAACGCGGCGTAGTGCTTTTCGAGCTCCGCGGGAAAGGCCGCGAGCGCGTTGAGCGTGGCTTGCATGGGCGGCATTGTGCCACGCACCCGTCCATCGAAAATTGGGGCGAACTTTCTCAGCACCGCCTCGTCCGGCTCTCCGAGCGGCGCCGGCGGCCCCGCCGCGCTCCAGTAATCGATCGCCACGGTTTCGGCATTCGAGAAGTCCTCGGGTACCTGGTCCACTTCGCAGTACAGCAGCGCGCCGAAATGTGGCCGGCCGTCATTGACTTCGACGATTCCGAGCCAGCGTGTCTCGCGCGCCACGCAACCCGACTCCTCGACGAGCTCGCGAATCGCGGCCTGGCGCGGCGACTCGCCGGGATCGATGGCTCCGCCCGGCAATTCCCACACCTTGCGGAACCGGCTCAGCACCAGCACCACGCCCTTCTGGCTGTGCGCCATCATCACCGCATAGGTGGGCGATACGCTGGCGGCATCGTGTTCGGAGATTTCGTGGAAGGCGACGAAACGGGCCAAGGGCATGAAGGAAGTGTAGCGAATGAGCCTGCAACCGCATGGCTGGCGCGCCAGTCTCAACGGCATGAAACACCGTCCCCTGTTCGTCGGCCTGCTGTTCGCCGCCCTGGTTGCGTGTGCGCCGCCCGCTTTCACGCAGGCCGGGCAGCCTGCAGTTCGACGCTGCCAGAGTCCCCGTGGGTCGAGTGTTCCACTACTCCAAGTCCAACCGCGACGGCAGCCACGCCGCCAGCATCAGCGTGTACGTGCCGGCCATCGATCGCGTCGAGGCGCTCAAGTGGGACCGAAGGCGGCGACGAGGCCACGCTGGTGCTCGCCGAAATGGACTGGCCCAGGTTTTCGGTGCGGCGCTTCGAAGCCTGGCATCTGCAGCGCGGCGCGACGCCGGAACGGCGCGCCACCCTCGAGGTAACCGGCGAGCAGCTCTCCACGTCCATCACGCAGTCACCCATCACGCTGCGGCACTGGCCCTGGCACAGCTACGACTTCGACTTCACCAGCCTGAGTCTCACGCTGCCGCATCTCCGCGATCCCACGCGCGGTCTCAGCTTCTGGCGCACCGACTACGTTTACGGCGATACGCCGCGCGTGGCGGAGATCGGCGAAGTGGTCATGCGCTTCGAAGGCAACGAGGAGCGAAACGGCCGCGCCGTGCGGCGCTATTCGATCGGTGGCCCCGGGCTCGAGGGCAAGCAAGGCACCTGGTGGAGCGATGCGCGCAGCGGGTTGCTAGTGGAGTTCGAGCTGCCGGTAGGCGATGAGCCCGGTTACGACGACGTGAAAATGACGCTGGAGTCCGCCGGCGACATGACACCGCCGGGCTGGGAGGCCTTCAAACACCGCGCCATCGGCGACGCGGCTACTTGACGCTCGTCAGCCTCGCCGGCAGCGGCGTCTCGGTGAGCCACTTCACGGCAGCCGCGATGTCGTTGTAGAACACGCGATAGTCGCCTTCGCCGAACGCGAGGCGCGACAGGTAGGCGAGCTTGGCGGTCGGTACGACGATCGCGCGCCGCAGGTACAGGTCGCCGAGCTTTTCGTCGAGCTCGCGCTGCGACCAGGGCACGTCCACGTGCGGCGGATGCATCTCGAGCACGTCGTAGAGCACTCGCGCGCGGCCGGCTTCACGCGCCAGCTGCACCACCTGCGCCTGGCATTCCTGCAGCAGTTCCACCGTGGGCTCGCCGCGCAGGCGCGCGATGATGATGTCCCCGCTGATCTCCACCCAGAGTGCTCCGTTCATGACTGCCTCATCCTTTGGATTTCTTCACGGGACGTTTCCAGCCTTCCAGCGCCACCTGTTTGCCGCGGGCCAGTGAGAGCTGTCCGGCCGGCGCATCCTTGGTGATGGTGCTGCCCGCGCCGGTGGTGGCGTCCTTGCCGATGCGCACCGGCGCCACCAGCATGTTGCCGGAGCCGATGAACGCACCGTCCTCGATGATGGTCTGCGACTTGTTCACGCCGTCGTAGTTGCAGGTGATGGTGCCCGCGCCCACGTTCACGCCCTTGCCGATGATGGCATCGCCGAGGTACGTGAGGTGGTTGGCCTTGCTGCCGTCGCCGATCTCGGTCTTCTTGAGCTCGACGAAATTGCCGACGTGGACGCCACGGCCGGTCTTGGTACCCGGGACGCACGCGCGCGAAGGGTCCGATGGCGTTGTCCGTACCCACTTCGCTCTGCTCGAGAATGGAATTGGGATGAATCACCGTGCCGGCGGCCACGCTGACGTCGCGCAATACCACGTTGGCGCCGATTCGAACGTTGTCGCCGAGCGTGACCTTGCCTTCGAACAGCACGTTGGCATCGACGAACACATCGCGCCCGACGCTGACCTCGCCGCGCACGTCGATGCGCGCCGGATCCGCAAGCGTCACGCCCGCCAGCATCAGCTCGCGCGCGCGTTCGGCGCGGTACAAGGCCTCGAGCTCGGCCAGCTGCACCTTGTCGTTGACGCCGAGCGTCTGCGCCATCGTCGGCGAAATCAGCGGAGTGACCTTCACCTTTTCCCTGACGGCCATCGCGATGATGTCGGTGAGGTAGTACTCGCCCTGGGCGTTGGCATTCTTCAGCTTGCCCAGCCAGCGGCGCAGTAGTTTGGCGGGCGCGGCCATGATGCCGCTGTTGCCCTCGCGGATCTTCAGCTGCGCGCGATTCGCGTCCTTCTGCTCGACGATCTTCTGGATGGCACCGCGTTTGCGCACGATGCGGCCATAACCGGCGGGGTCCTGCAGCATCACGGTCAGCAGGCCCATGGACTTCGGCCCCGCGAATCCGATCAGTTGCCGCAGCGTCTGCGCGTCGACCAGCGGCACGTCGCCGTACAGCACCAGCACCAGCGCATCGTCGGCAACCTGGGGCATGGCCTGCATGAGCGCGTGACCGGTGCCCAGCTGCTCGGCCTGCAGCGCCCATTGCAGGTCCGCGTCGTCGAGGGCGGCGCGTACCTGCTCGCCGCCGTGACCGTAAACCACGTGGATGGATGCCGGCTCGAGCAGGCGTGCGCGGCTAACAACATGCCGCAGCAGCGGCCGGCCGGCCAACGGCTGCAATACCTTGGGGAGAGCGGATTTCATTCGCTTGCCCTGACCGGCAGCGAGAATGACGACGGCGAGCTTCATGGGCCCGGAAGTATAGCCGGGGCCGGAGTCGACGCGGGCCTTCGCTCAGCGGCGGAAGTGTCTGCCCGTGGCGTTGTAGGGGTCGTCGCCCGCGGCGTCGTAGGCAGCGAGATTGTTCTCGCCGAGCAGCGTATCCATGACGTTGCGCTTCGAGGTCTGCGCGGGTTTCGGCTGCGCCTTGCGCGCGAGCCCGGATCCGACTCGATCGCCGCGGGGCGCCGAGGGCACGGTCCAGTCGATGTGGTTTTCGATTCCCTGGCTCATGGGTCGCAAATATACGCGCCCGTGAATTCAGGTCGATGTCCGCCGTCGGCCCGCGCAGGCCGTTCGTCGGGCCCGCGCCGCCCGTCCGGCGCTAGCTACCGTCCGTCTGCAACAGAAGGTGGATCTTGTTGAGCGTCGCCCAATTGCGGGTGGTGCCGCGGCCCTCGAGGCCCTTGAGCACCGCGGTCAGGGCCTGGCTTTCCAGGATCCCGTTCGCACACCAGATCAGCGCCCCGTGCTTGCCCACGTGCACTTTCTCCCGCCCCCAATCCTTCGCGGCCAGCGGCTTGAGTCCCGCAAGGGCGCTGCCCGCGTCGGTCACGGCCACGAGCAGACGCGAATGATCCGACGCCAGCTTCTCGAACTTGTTGTCGGCGATGATGCCGGCGACGTCCTGCGCGGACTTGACGATGACCAACGCATCCACGCCGAGCTGCCTGGCGACCGCCGCGCGGATGCGCTCGGCATGTTTGTTTGCCGCGCCGGCCGCGCCGGTGAATACCGCGTTGCCGCTGTTGAGCAATGTCTTGACGTCGGTGTAGCCGAGCTTCTCCAGCAGCGTGCGCAGGTCGGCCATGGCGATGCGCTTGGCCTTGCCCACGTTGATGCCCCGGAACAGCGCGACGTAGCGGGGCATTTCAGCCGCTCGTTTTCCCGCAGTCGAAATTGCCGACGGTGAGTCCCGCGGCGCTCACCGAGTTCATGACTTCGACCGCGGCTTCGTAGCGGGCCTGCTTGTCCAGGCAGATGTCGACGCGCGGTTTCGAAGTGGGATAGCGGGTCTTGATGACCTCGGCGACCCGCTCGCACTGCACCGGCGCGTTCTCCAGAGAGCAGTTGTTGGCGGCGTCGATCGACACGGCCAGCTCGGTGACTATCTTGGGTGGCTCGGGCTGATCGGAGCTGCAGGCCACGAGCCCAGCGGACATTGCCATTGTCATGGCCATGGCCAGCAGCAATTTTTTCATCACGACTCCTCCGGCATGTGCCGCCTGGCCAGGTGCGCGCCGAACAGCGACGCGGGGATGGTGATCAGCAGGCCGAGAACATTCGGCCAGACGAGCCCGCCGTCCCAGGTGATCACGATGAACAGCATGCCGACGATGCCCATCGCCAGGCCATGGTAGTACGGAATCCGCTTGGCGATGCGCGCCGCCAGGTAGGCGCCGCCGACGGTGGTGGCCGTGCCGAACACCATCATCCAGGGCACGTAGGCCGTGGTCGCCATGACCTTGCGCACCACCGTGTCGAACTCGCCCTCGGCCATGTCCGGTGACAAGAGGTCGCCGGCGAAGAAACTGAATACGAACATGCTGATGACGAAGTCGACGACGAGTTCGGCCGCGAACGCGATGCCGATCGCCCGGTAGCTGAGAGGAGGCATGTTCAAATTTGCTTATCGAAGGTCCTGCACGCCTCGATGATGCCAGCAACCGTGTCTTCGTGGCTGGTGGTCGGCCTCATGAACACCGGGTAGGCCTTCACCGCCAGCACTGCGATTTCCGCGGCGCGCGATGGCACGTGCCCGCCCGGGAATCGCACCGGATGCTGGCGCAGGAAGCTGGCCGCGGCCGTCACGGCGCGATGTTCCCGCCGGCCGGACTCATCGGCATAGTCGAAGCGCCAGCGCGCGACGCGCTCGTTGATGACGCTGCGGCCGGAGCCGGCATCCATGCCACTGGCCGCGAACACGCGGCAGTCGTAGCTGCGGCAGGTATCCGGGCGGTGCGAGTAGATAGTGCATCCGCCGCGGAACATCGGGCAGTGCCCCTGGGCGTCATAGCCCATGAGCTTCGTGCCGGGCTCATCCGGAGAGTCGCGCAGGTTGCCGGAAGGAATCCGGCTCAGCGCCTCGCTTTCCCGCGCGCGGACCTTGATGAAGTACGAGGAGGTGCAGCAGCCCACGCATTCGCCGCAGGCCACCTGCATGCCCGGTCCGCCGGCGAGCGCACTGCGCATGGCGCGCAGCCATTCGGAGAAATTGCCGGCTGGCAGCGGCGCAGGCGAACCGGACAAGTCAGTTCCCCGGAGGCGGGATGCTGGCCAGCATCGGCCTGATGTCCCGCCGTGCCAGACGCGCATCCAGCCAGGCCAGCGCGGCCGCTTCCGATGCGAACACGTCGGCGCTCATGCCACGATTCTGCGCGATGAGCATGCCGATCTTCTGTACATCGATGAACCCGGATTGCGCGACGAACGCCACGCGCAGGAACGTACGGACGCATTTCACCCACTTGATGACCATGTCGTACCGTTCGAAAACTCCGGGCGGGTCGAAGCCGCTGAGACCCGTGATGTTCACCACGATGTCTTCCAGACCCAGCGCGCGGGCCCGCAACAGCGCCCGAGTGATCAGCTCGACTCCCTGCTCGAATGTCACGCGGCCGACAGGATGGTAGAACCCGCGTGTCGCGACGATTTCGAAGCCGGTCATGTTTCCGGATCCTCGATACGCGCGCGATTGAGGAAACTGGGCGTGCGCTGCCCGGGGCCGAGCCGCGCGTCCAGCCAGATCAGTGCGTCGGCTTCGTTCGCGAACACGTCACCGGTGGCACCTCGGTTCTGCAGCATGAGTATGCCGATCTTCTGCGAATCGATGAGCTCCGGTCGCGCCACCAGGGCGGTGCGCAACGCGGCGCCGGCGCTTTGCGCCCACCTCGTGGCCATGTTGTAGCGCGCGAACACGCTCGGCGGCGTGAATCCCGTGAGACCGGTGGTGTTGACCAGCAGGTCGGCCAGCCCGAACTCGCGCGCGGTCATCATGGCCTCGGCGACCATGTCGACGGCCTGCTCGAACGTCACCTGCGCGATCGGCCGGTAGAAGCCGCGCGAACCGACCTGCTCGAAATCCTTCATGGCTCTCATGGAACACCTGCCCGCGAGTGTGCGCCGCAAGGAATGCGAATGCATCACCACACCGGGCTCACTGATGGTTGTTGCGGCGCCGGATGGCCCCGCATGGAATCCAATCGACCGCGCGTGCTACTTACCCTTGCGCAACCGCTGGATCATCTTGACCTGTTCGGTCATGCGGACGATTTCCTTGAGAGCTTCCGCCTGCGTAACCTTGTCCGTTGCACCGCGCAAAGTATCTTCGGCGCGCTGCTTGGCGGCCAGCGCCGCCGCTTCATCCAGATCCTTGGCGCGCAAGGCGGTGTCGGCGAGCACCGTGACCTTGTTCGGCTGGATCTTCGAGCGCTCCGCCGCCCACGAAGAAGTGCTGCTCGGCACCTTCCGGCGGTCTGCACGCGCACTTCGCCGGCCTTGAGCAGCGTCAGCAGCGGCGCATGGCGCGGCGCGATACCGAGCTCGCCCTGCGAACCGGGCGCGAACACCATGGACGCGGCACCGCTGAAGATCTCGCCTTCGGCGCTGACGATGTCGACGTGGATAGTTGAGTGTTCGCCATGGTGTTGTCGCGGTCGGTTGCGAGCGGTAGCTATCTACCGGATCAGTTCAGCGTCTTGGCTTTCTCGACCGCTTCTTCGATCGAGCCGACCATGTAGAACGCCTGTTCCGGCAGGTGATCGTAGTCACCGGTGATAATGCCCTTGAAGCCGCGGATGGTGTCGGCCAGCGGGACGATCTTGCCGTCCTGGCCGGTGAACACCTTGGCGACGTTGAACGGCTGCGACAGGAAGCGCTGCACCTTGCGCGCGCGGAACACGGTCTGCTTGTCTTCTTCGCCGACAGCTCGTCCATACCGAGGATGGCGATGATGTCCTGCAGTTCCTTGTAACGCTGCAGCACGGCCTGCACGCCGCGCGCGGTGTTGTAGTGCTCTTCACCGACGACCAGCGGATCGAGCTGGCGGCTGGTGGAGTCGAGCGGATCCACGGCGGGGTAGATACCCAGCGCGGCGATCTGGCGCGACAGCACGACGGTCGCGTCCAGGTGCGCGAAGGTCGTGGCGGGTGACGGGTCGGTCAAGTCGTCCGCCGGAACGTACACGGCCTGGATGGACGTGATCGAGCCCGTCTTCGTCGACGTGATGCGTTCCTGCAGCACGCCCATCTCTTCGGCCAGCGTCGGCTGGTAACCCACCGCCGAAGGCATGCGGCCCAGCAGCGCGGACACTTCCGTGCCGGCCAGCGTGTAGCGGTAGATGTTGTCGACGAAGAACAGCACGTCGCGGCCCTTGCCGTTGGCTTGGCGCTTCGTCACGGAAAAATTCGGCCATCGTGAGGCCCGTGAGCGCCACGCGCAGGCGGTTGCCCGGCGGCTCGTTCATCTGGCCGTACACCATCGCGACCTTCGAGTTCTCGAGGTTCTTGAGGTCGATGACGCCCGACTCGGCCATCTCGTGATAGAAGTCGTTGCCTTCGCGGGTGCGCTCACCGACGCCCGCGAACACGGACAGACCCGAGTACTGCTTGGCGATGTTGTTGATGAGCTCGAGCATGTTCACGGTCTTGCCGACGCCGGCGCCGCCGAACAGGCCGACCTTGCCGCCCTTGGCGAACGGCACCAGCAGGTCGATGACCTTGATGCCCGTGACCAGCAGATCCTGGCCGCCGGCCTGCTCGTCGAACGACGGCGCGGGACGATGAATCGGCAGCGTCTCTTTCGCCGCGACCGGGCCGCGGTTGTCCTGCGGCACGCCCAGCACGTCCATGATGCGGCCGAGCGTGGCCTTGCCCACGGGCACGTTGATCGGCTTGCCGGTGGATTCCACGGCGAGACCGCGCTTCAAGCCTTCGGAGGCACCCATGGCGATCGTGCGCACCACGCCGTCGCCGAGCTGCTGCTGCACTTCGAGCGTGAGATCCGCGTCCTTGAGCTTGAGCGCTTCGTAGATGCTCGGGATCGACTCGCGCGGGAACTCCACGTCGATGACGGCGCCGATGATCTGGGTAATCTTGCCTTGGGCCATGTTCTTGAACCTCTAACTAATTCGTCTACGCGGATCTTCCGTCAAACGGCTGCCGCGCCGCCGACGATCTCCGCCAGTTCCTTGGTGATCGCGGCCTGGCGGGCCTTGTTGTAAATCAGCTGCAGCTCGCCGATGAGCTTGCCGGCGTTGTCCGAGGCCGCCTTCATCGCGACCATGCGCGCGGCCATTTCGGAGGCCACGTTCTCCACCGCGCCGCGATACACCTGCGATTCGATGTAGCGCATCAGCAGGCCGTCGAGGATGTCCGCGGCGTCCGGCTCGTAGATGTAATCCCAGTGCTCCTGCAGCTCCGCGCCGTCGATCGGCTCGACCGGCAGCAGCTGCATCGACTTCGCGGCTTCTGCGTCATCGTGTTGACGAAGCTCGAATGCACCAGCAGCAGGCGGTCGATCTTGCCGTCGCGGTACGCGTCCAGCATGACCTTGACGGTGCCGATCAGATCCTTGATGTGCGGCCGGTCGCCCAGGCCCGCGATGTTCGCCAGGATCGGCAGTTGGCAGGCGGCGGAAGAACGCCGCGCCCTTGCTGCCGATCAGGCACATGCGAAACCTTCGCGCCCTTGCCCTGCCAGTCGCGCATGGCAGTGCAGCGCTGCCTTGAAGATGTTGATGTTCAAGCCGCCGGCGAGACCGCGATCCGTGGAGATCACGATGACGCCGACGTTCTTCACCTCGCGCGTTCCTGCAGGAACGGGATGCGGTAGTCCGGATTCGCCTGCGTCAGGTTGCCGATGACCGCGCGGATCTTCGTCGGCATACGGGCGCGCCAGGCTTCATGCGGTCCTGGGCGCGACGCATCTTGCTCGTCGCGACCATCTGCATGGCCTTGGTGATCTTCTGCGTGCTCTTGACGCTCGCGATCTTGGTGCGGATTTCCTTTGTGCCTGGCATCGTCTCAGCCTAGCTAGGTGCCCGTCTCAAACTAGAACACACCGTTCTTCTGGAAGTCTTCGCACAGCGCCTTCAACGCCGCCTCGTGCTTCTTGAGCACCGGCTCGGCGTTGATGGCATCGATGGTCGCCTTGTGGGCCGATCTTGCGAACGACTGCAGCGCGGCTTCGGTGTCCACCACCTTCTTGCGGTCCACCTTGTCGAAGTAGCCGTTGTTCACCGCGTAGATGGACAGCGCCATTTCGGCCACCGACATCGGCGCGTACTGCTTCTGCTTCATGAGCTCGGTCACGCGCGCGCCGCGCTCGAGCTGGCGGCGGGTGGCTTCGTCGAGATCGGACGCGAACTGCGAGAACGCCGCGAGCTCGCGGTACTGCGCCAGGGCGAGACGGATACCGCCGCCCAGACGCTTGATGATGTCGGTCTGCGCCGCGCCACCGACGCGCGACACCGAGATGCCGGCGTTCATCGCGGGACGGATGCCGGCGTTGAACAGGTCGGTCTCGAGGAAGATCTGGCCGTCGGTGATCGAGATGACGTTGGTCGGAACGAACGCGGTCACGTCGCCGGCCTGGGTCTCGATGATGGGCAGGCCGGTGAGCGAGCCGGTCTTGCCCTTCACGGCGCCCTTGGTCACCTTCTCGACGTACTCCTCGTTCACGCGCGCGCTGCGCTCGAGCAGGCGGCTGTGCAGATAGAACACGTCGCCGGGATACGCTTCGCGGCCCGGGGGACGGCGCAGCAGCAGCGAGATCTGGCGGTAGGCCACGGCCTGCTTCGACAGATCGTCGTAGATGATCAGCGCGTCTTCGCCGTTGTCCATGAAGAATTCGCCCATGGTCACGCCCGAGTACGCGCGAGATGTACTGCATGGCGGCGGGCGTCGAAGCAGAGGCCGCGACGATGATGGTGTGACCCATCGCGCCGTGCTCTTCGAGCTTGCGCACGACGTTGGCGATGGTCGACTGCTTCTGGCCGATGGCGACGTACACGCACTTAATGCCGGAAGACTTCTGGTTGATGATGGTGTCGACGGCCATCGCGGTCTTGCCGGTCTGGCGGTCGCCGATGATCAGCTCGCGCTGGCCACGGCCGATCGGGACCATCGAGTCGACGGCCTTGTAACCGGTCTGCACCGGCTGGCGCACGCTCTTTCGATAGATGACGCCCGGCGCCACGCGCTCGATCGGGGCGGTCTTCGTGGTCTTGAGCGGACCCTTGCCGTCGATGGGCTTGCCGAGCGCATCGACCACGCGGCCCAGCAACTCGCGGCCCACCGGCACTTCGAGGATGCGGCCCGTGGTCTTCACGGTGTCGCCTTCGCGGATGCCCTTGTAGTCGCCGAGGACCACCGAGCCCACCGAATCCTGCTCGAGGTTCAGCGCCAGGCCGAAGACGTTGCCGGGGAATTCGATCATTTCGCCGTAGCGAACGTCCGCAAGGCCGTGGATGCGGCAGATGCCGTCCGTCACCGTGACCGACGGTGCCGACGTTGCGCGCTTCGCTCGCGGACTTGAAGTTCTCGATGCGTGACTTGATGAGGTCACTGATTTCGGATGCTTTTACGGACATGTCTGGATCCTCGAAAATTCTTATGCGGTCAGTTCAGTGGCCAGGCGTTCGAGCCGGCCCTTGATCGAGCCGTCGATCACGAGATCGCCGGCCTTGAGGACGGCGCCGCCCAACAGGCTGCCGTCGACCCTGGTGTGCAGCCGCACCTGGCGGCCCAGCTTCTTCTTGCAATGCGGCCGCGTAGCGGCTTTCCTGGTCGGGCGTGAGCGCGATGGCTGCGGTCACGTCGACGTCCATCGCGTTCTCGACGTCGGCCTTCATCTTCTCGAACAGCGCCGCGATCTCGGGGAGGAATCCGAGGCGGCGGTTCTGCGCGAGCAGTGACGACGAAGTTGCGGCCGTTGTCGTCGAGCTTCGCGATGTCGTTCACCAGCTCGGCGAGCTGGTCGGCCGTCACGTGCGGGTTGCCGAGCAAGCGCGCGCACCTGCGGGTCCACGACCACTGTCGCGGCGCGTTGCAATCCGGTGGACGTGGCCGCCAGCGAATCGCTCTTGCGCGCCAGCGCGAAGATGGCCTTCGCGTACGGTCGTGCGGTGGTGATGCGTTCAGCCATTGCGCCGCTGCCTCAGAGCTTCGCCGCGAGCTGATCGAGCAGCTCGCCGTGCGTCTTGGCGTCGACTTCGCTTTCCAGCACCCGCTTGGCGCCGGCGACCGCGAGACTGACCACCTGGCCACGCAGCTGATCGCGCGCGCGATTGCTCTCGAGCTCGATCTGCGACTTCGCCTTCGCGAGCTCCTTCTCGCCCTCGAGGCTCGCGGCCTTGCGCGCTTCCTCGATGATCTGGTTGGCCTGCGTGCGTGCCTGCGATTCGATCGCCAGCGCGCGCGTGCGGGCTTCCTTGATCACGTCGTCGGCGCGGGTCTTGGCTTCCGACAGGTCCTTCTGGCCCTGTTCCGCGGCGGCCAGCCCGGCGGCGATCTTCTGCTCGCGCTCGTTCATGGCGCCGAGAATGACCGGCCAGATGAATTTCATCACCACCCAGACGAAGATGGCGAACACCAGCATCTGGACAATGAGTGTGACGGTGATATTCACGCGCGTCTCCTCGACGAGCTGACTGTTACTGGCCAGCCGCCTGGCTGATCGGGACGAGGAACGGGTTCTGGAACGTGAAGAACAGCGCGAAGCCGATGCCCACGAACGCAACGGCGTCCAGCAGGCCGGCGACGATGAACATCTTCACCTGCAGGGCCGGGGTCAGCTCCGGCTGGCGAGCCGCGCCTTCCAGGAACTTGCCGCCGAGCAGGCCGAAGCCGATGGCGGTGCCGAGTGCGCCCAGGCCGAAGATCAGGCCGACGCCGAGAGCCGTGAGGCCCTGGATTTGAGCAATTGCAGCAATGTTTTCCATTTTTCCTCCGAAAGAACCGACTAACTAATTGATGAATGGGTCAGTGATGAGTCTCGTGCGCCTGCGAGAGGTACACGATGGTCAGCACCATGAAAATGAATGCCTGGAGCGGGATCACCAGGATGTGGAAACAGGCCCACACCACGCCGAGGACCAGCTGGCCGAGGGCGCCGCCGATGCCGGCGAGCGAGGTGATGGCGAAGCTTCCGCCGAGCATGGCGAGCAGCAGGAAGATCACCTCGCCGGCGAACAGGTTGCCGTAGAGACGCAGGCCGAGTGACACGGGGCGGGCCAGGTGCTCGATGAGGTTCAGCAGCAGGTTGAACGGCATCATCCACTTGCCGAACGGGTGCGTGAGCAGCTCCCAGGTGAAGCCGCGGAAGCCTTTGATCTTGAAGCTGTAGAACATCACGATCAGGAACACCGTGATGGACAGGCCGAACGTGATGTTGAGGTCGGTGGACGGCACCACCTTGAGATGTTCGAGTGCCGAATACCTTCTCGCCGATCAGGGGCAGCAGGTCCACCGGCACGTTGTCCATGAAGTTGAACAACAGGATCCAGCAGAAGATGGTCAGCGCCAGCGGCGCGATCAGTTTGCTGTGGCCGTGGAAGGTGTCGCGCACCTGCGCATCGACGAACTCGACCAGCACCTCGACGAAATTCTGGAACTTGCCCGGGACGCCCGCAGTGGCCTTGCGCGCCACCATCCAGAACGAAACGATGAAGACGAGTCCAAGCAGCACAGAGAAAAAGATGCTGTCGACGTTGAAAGTCCAGAACCCGTGGCCGTACTGCAGGTTCTGCAGGTGGTGAACGATGTACTCGCTCCCGGAGGGCGCGTGTTCGGCGGCTTGTTCGCGCTGACATCTACTCTTCTTCCTATCGCTTGGCGGCGTTCGCGGTCCCGGCCAGCGGGGGCAGCGCATTCGCGAGCGCGATCCAGTAAACGAATAACGTGGCGATGTACGTACCAAACAGTGCAGCGAACGACACCTTCATCGTGGTGAACACCGCGATGAACGCCGCCACCGTCACGGCCAGCTTCACGCCCTCGCCCACGTAGAAGGATTTCGCCACCTGGTCAGCCGGCGCGCCCGCGCGCGACCCGAATCCGATGAGCGCGAGCGCGGCACTGGCGATGGCCGAAATGCCGCCGCCCACCAGCGCGGACAAGCCGGGCACACGCCCCCACACCGCGAAGCAAATGAGCGCGGCCACAACCGTTACGACGACCTGGCCGAGCACTACGCTCATCGCCAGTCGCCTCGCCTGGGGCAACTCGAGGGTGACCACGACACTCCTACTGCAAGTCGACAATCCGCGAACATAAAAACGCGTCCGCGAGAACCGCAGACGAGCCTTAGCTGTGTTCGAAAATTGTTTTGGCCTGCAACGACTTACGGTGCCTTGGCCAAGGGGCGCGCATTATATACACCGACCCCCCCAGCAGCAACAGAAAACCGGGGCAAATCCTGCGCTCCGGCGCCCGTCGCTGACGTGGTCACCGGGTCGGCGTTCTTATGCGCAATCGTTCGATTCGCAGATGACTCTGGGTGGTTCGCAGCGCGAACCAGCCGCGCGTGTACGGCGCCTCATCCTCCAGGCGGAACAGGGTCTTTCCGTCGCGTCTGTATTCAACAGTGTTCCGATCGGCGATCAACGTGATCTTTTGTTTCTTATTTGGAACGAGCAGGACTTCGGGCGAGGTTCTGTCGTGCTCGGGCAGCAGCGGACGGGTCGCCGGGTCGCCGATGTAGCGGCGAAAACGCGTGGTGGTGTTGCGGTTGCCGCCCAGCCCCACGTAGTAGGTCTTCAGGTCGTTGTAGGCGGCGAACCGGCCGGCACGGAACGAGGGAAACGGCGCGGATCCATCACTGTTGCTGGCCATCCAGAAAACATTGAGATCGCTGACCGCATCGTTCGGGCCATCGGCGGCCACGGCAGTGGCCTCGAATTCGATTTCGACCGGGCCGCTGAGCGGGTGTTTGAACCACAAGGTCAGGCCCGCCGGCGTATCGATGTCGAGCACCCCGTTCTGTGCTACGACCCGGGCGGGCTGCTCGGCCTCGAGAACCCAGTTATCGGCGGAAGCAAAATCGTCCTGGTACAGCGGCGCGCGGTCCGCGGGCTGCGTGGCGCAGCCGGCAACGACCAGCAGCGAGGCACTAACGAATGTGCGCCAGGATGCCGTCGAGCTCATCGAGCGAGTGGTAGCTGACGACGACCTTGCCCTTGCCCGAGCCCGTGTGCTGGATCTGCACCGGCGCGCCGAGCTTTTCCGTGAGCTCGTCCTGCAGGCGCTGCACGTTCGGGTCGAGACCCTTCGCGGTGTCCCTGCCGATCGTGGTGCCGCCACTTTTGTTCAGCATGCTGCGCACCAGCGCCTCGGTCTCGCGCACCGACAGGCTCTTCTTCGCCACGAGCTGGCCGACTTCGACCTGCTGGCGGCGCTGCGTCAGGCCTAACAAGGCGCGTGCGTGGCCCATCTCCAGCTCGCGGCGTTCGACGAAGGCGCTGATCTCCGGCGGCAGTTCCAGCAGCCGCAGCAGGTTCGACACCGCGGCGCGCGAACGACCCACCGCGTCGGCGGCCTGCTGGTGCGTGATGCCGAATTCGCTGATCAGCCGGTCGAGGGCACGCGCCTCTTCGAGCGGATTCAGGTTCTCGCGCTGGATGTTCTCGATGAGCGCCATGGCGATGGCCGCTTCATCGGGAACGCGCCGGATGACCGCCGGCACCGTGGGCAGGCCGGCGATCTGCGCGGCACGCCAGCGACGCTCGCCGGCGATGATTTCGTAGCGCTGTGATTCGCCCGGAGCCGCGCCGTCCACGGGACGCACGACGATGGGCTGCACGATGCCCTGCGCCTTGATGGAGTCGGCCAGTTCCTGCAGGGATTCCTGCCGCATGTCGATACGCGGCTGGTACTTGCCCCGCTGCAGCAGGTCGAGCGGCAGATGAGCGAACTCGTCGCCTGGAAGCTTGTTTTCGACAGGTGTTGGCGCGCCCGGCGTGGGTACGGCCGGCTCGGGCCGGCGCGTCATCTGTCCGAGCAGCGCCTCGAGACCACGACCCATGACCGGCTTCTTCTGGCTCATGGAATAAATGATAGGGGGTCTGGCTCCATTTTGTTCCTACAAAATGGTGCCTGACCCCATTTCCTAATTCAGCGGACGTTCGGCGTCGCCCGCCGCTTCGACCGCCGCCTCGGACTGCGGCGCGACCTCGGGCTCGTTCGCCGCCTCGTCTTCCTTGCGCAGCATCTCGCCGGCCAGCGCCAGGTAGGCGAGCGCGCCGCGCGAATCCTTGTCGTGCTGCAGGACCGGCTTGCCGAAGGACGGCGCCTCGGCCAGCCGCACGTTGCGCGGCACGATGGTGCGGAACACCTTGTCGCCGAAGTGCGCGATGAGCTGGCTGGAAACTTCGTTCGACAGGTTGTTTCGCGGGTCGAACATGGTGCGCAGGATGCCCTCGATCTCGAGGTTGGGACTCACCGACGCCTTGATCTGCTCGATGGTTCCGACCAGCGCCGACAGACCCTCGAGCGCGTAGTACTCGCATTGCATCGGGATCAGGACGCTCTGCGCCGCGACCAGCGCATTCAGCGTGAGCATGTTCAGCGCCGGCGGACAATCGATGAGGATGACTTCGAATTGCGAGTAGATGGGGCGCAGCGCGTTGCGCAGCTTGAGCTCGCGCCCCGCCATGGTCGTCAGCAACCGGACCTCGGCCGCGGTCAGATCCTGGTTGGAAGGCATCAGCGAGAGGCCGGGCGTCGACTCCAGCGGCAGGATCACCGACGCGGCATCGGCCTCGCCTAACAACACGTCGCCGGTACCGCGCTGGATCTGCGACTTCTCGATGCCGCAGCCCATGGTCGCGTTGCCCTGGGGATCGATGTCGATGAGCAGCACGCGGCGCCGCGTGGCGGCGAACGAAGCTGCGAGATTCACCGCGGTGGTGGTCTTGCCGACTCCACCCTTCTGGTTCGCGACCGCGATGATGCGCTTCATGCGCCCGATATTAACCGCTTGGCCGCCGTTGTTTACCGCAAACGTTGATGGCGCGCCTGCGGCGCATTCATGGCGCGCCCGCGGGGCGGCTTCATGGCGCGCCTGCGGCGCGACGGTGACGTGAAATGGAGACAAGGTGGCGCTCGGCATCGAGTCCGGGCACGCGCAGCTTCACGACCTCCGCGCGCCAGCCGCGCGGCAACGCGCGAACTTCGTCGTCCGGCGCGCGGCCTTTCATGGCCAGCAGCCGGCCCTGCGCTCCAACCATAGGGCCGGCGTTATGTACAACCTCGGCCAGCGTGCCCACGGCGCGCACGACGACTACGTCGAAATCCTTGTCGCCATTGAAACTCTCGGCGCGTGCCGCGAGGGCGTGTGCATTGCGGATGTCGAGCGCCGCGATGCTCTCGGCCACGAAACGGATCTTCTTCTGCGTGCCGTCGATGAGCGTGAACTGGCGCTGTGGGCAGGCCACGGCCAGCGGAATTCCCGGAAAACCCCCGCCCGTGCCCACGTCGAGAACCCTTCGCGCGTCGCCCAGGTGCGGCACCACGGACAGGCTGTCCAGCATGTGCAGCGTGAGAATGCCCTCCCAGGACACGATGGACGTCAGGTTCACGTGCGCATTGCGCTCCCGCAGCATGTGCGCATAGCGCCAGAGCGTGTCGAGTTGCGACTGGTCGAGGTCGAAGCCGAACTCGTTGGCGCCGGCGTCGAGGCGCGCCTTCCACGTGGCCTCGTCGAGCTCCATCAATTGGCCACGAGAGAGGCCATGAATTCGTTCACCGGAACGGTGTCGAAGTCCTTGCGCTTGAAGAGCGCCTCGATGGCGTCACGCTGCCTTTCCGGAAAATGCGCGGCGACCGAACCCTGGAACTTCTGCACCAGCACCGGCATACCCTCCGCGCGCCGTTTGCGATGGCCGATCGGGAAGTCGATGCGTATCTCGAGCTTCGGCGAGCCGTCGCTGAAGAAGACGTGCAGCGCGTTGCCGATGTGGCGCTTGTCGCGCTCGTAGTATTCCTTCGTGAAGGTGGTGTTCTCCTTCACCTCCATCTTGGCGCGCAACACGTCGATGCGCGGATCGCTGGCCACGGCATCTTCGTAGTCCGCCGCCGTGAGACGCCCGAAAATCAATGGCACGGCAACCATGTACTGGATGCAGTGATCGCGATCCGCGGGATTGGCCAGCGGCCCGGTCTTGTCGATGATGCGCACGCCCGGCTCCTGCGTTTCGATCACGATGCGCTCGATGAGCGCGAGCCGATCCTTCAACCGCGGATGCAGCGCCATGGCGCACTCGACGGCCGTCTGCGCATGAAACTCCGCCGGATAGCTGATCTTGAACAGCACGTTTTCCATGACGTAGCTGCCCAGCGGCTGCGCCAGCGTGAGCGACTTGCCCTTGAAGAGCACGTCCTGGAATCCCCAGGTTTTCGCGCTCAGCGCCGAGGGATAGCCCATCTCGTTCTTGAGCGCGAACAGCGCGTGGCGCACGGCGCGGCTGGTGGCGTCGCCCGCGGCCCAGCTCTTGCGCGAGCCGGTGTTGGGCGCATGGCGATACGCGCGCAGCGCGCCGCCGTCGACCCAGGCGTTCGACAGCGCGTTGACGATCTGCTCGAGCGAGCCGCCCAGCATGTCGGTGGCCACGGCGGTCGAGGCCACGCGTACCAGCAGCACGTGATCCAGGCCCACGCGGTTGAAGCTGTTCTCCAGCGCCAGCACGCCCTGGATCTCGTGCGCCTTGATCATGGCGGTGAGCACGTCGCGCAGGGTCAGCGGCTTTTCCGCCAGCAGGATGGCGCGGCGCGATAGATAGTCGGACACCGAGAGGATGGCACCGAGATTGTCGGAGGGGTGGCCCCATTCGGCCGCGAGCCAGGTGTCGTTGAAGTCCAGCCAGCGCACCATGGCGCCGATGCTGAACGCACCCATGACGGGGTCCAGCTCGTAGCTGGTGCCCGGCACGCGCGAGCCGCCCGGCATGGTCGCCCCCGGCACCACGGGTCCTAACAACTTCGTGCAGGCGGGATATTTCAGCGCCTGGAAGCCGCAGGCCAGCGAGTCCATCAGGCAGTACTTCGCGGTCTCGTAGGCCTGTGGACTATCCACCTTGAAGTTCTTCGTGTAGTCGGCGATGGCCACCAGCAGCTCGTCCGGCTGCGGGCGTTGCGCGGATTTGTAATCGTGCGAAGACATGTCTCTCCGGTCGGCGCTCAGGCGCCGCTGGTCAGTTTCAGGCCCACGATGCCGGCCACCAGCAGCAGCAGGCTGACGAACTTCAGCGCGCTCACGGTTTCATCGAACAGCAGGATGCCGACGATGGCCGTGCCCACCGCGCCCACGCCCACCCAGATTCCGTAGGCCGAGCCCACCGGAAGGGTTTTCAGCGCAATGCCCAGCAATCCGAGGCTGATGATCATGGCCGCGATGGTCAGCACGCTCGGCAGCGGCCGCGTGAATCCCTCGGTGTATTTCAGGCCCACTGCCCAGCCGACCTCGAACAGACCCGCGACGATCAGGATGAACCAGTTCATGGGTGCGTCATTCAGGCCGCAGGTGCGCGGCCACCAGGTCCGCCAGCCGGCGCACGGAGAATCCGCGCACCGCGTCGTTCCACTTTCCCTGGTGGATCTCGCTGTCCGGAATCACCACGCCGAATTCGATCTGGATGGCGCTCACCAGCTCCGCCAGGCCGTTCTCGTTGAGCCCCTGCGCGAACAGCGATTGGATGGTGTCGATCTCGGAGGGCTTGCGTCCCAGCTGCGCCGCGGCCAGGTCGCGCACCGTCTCGACGATTTCGTGCATCGGTACCGGCGGCCCGGCCATGCCCGGCAGGGTGCTCAGCATGCCTGCCGCCAGCAACGCGCCGAGCGTCCGCCGCCGCATCACGGCCGCTGCGCCAGCGGTACGAACTTGCGGTTCTCGGGACCCACGTAGTTGGCCGCCGGGCGGATGATCTTGCCGTCCTCGCGCTGCTCGATGACGTGCGCGCTCCAGCCGGTGGTGCGCGCGATCACGAACAACGGCGTGAACATGGCCGTGGGCACGCCCATGAGGTGGTAACTCACGGCGCTGTACCAGTCGAGATTCGGGAACATCTTCTTGATGTCCGCCATCAGCGATTCGATGCGCGCGGCGATCGCGTACAGCTTCAGGTCGCCGGCTTCCCTGGCGAGTTTCTCCGCGACACGCTTGATGATGACGTTGCGAGGATCCGCCACGGTGTATACCGGGTGACCGAAGCCGATGACGATTTCCTTGTCGGCCACGCGCCGGCGGATGTCGGCCTCGGCCTCGTCGGGCGTGGCGTAACGCTGCTGGATCACCAGCGCGACCTCGTTGGCGCCGCCGTGCTTCGGCCCGCGCAGCGCTCCGATGGCGCCGGTGATCGATGAGTAGATATCCGAGCCCGTGCCCGCGACCACGCGCGCCGTGAACGTGGAGGAGTTGAATTCATGCTCGGCGTAGAGATTCAGCGAGGTGTGCATGGCGCGCACCCAGCTCGCGGGCGGCGGCCGCCGGTGCAGCAGGTGCAGGAAATGCCCGCCCACCGAGTCATCCTCGGTCTCGACGAAGATGCGATGACCGTTGTGCGACCAGTGATACCAGTAACACAACATCGAGCCGAAGCTGGCCACCAGACGATCGGCGATCTCGCGCGCACCCGCCGCGTCGTGGTCATCCTTCTCGGGCATCAGGCAGCCCAGCGTGGACGCGCCGGTACGCAGCACGTCCATGGGATGCGTGGACGCGGGCAGTTGTTCCAGCACGGCGCGCAGCGGCGCCGGCAGGCCGCGCAACGACTTCAGCCTGGCCTTGTAAGCGGTGAGCTCGGCCTGGTTGGGCAGCTTGCCGTGGATGAGTAGATAGGCTAGCTCCTCGAACTCGCAGGTCTCGGCGACTTCGAGGATGTCGTAACCCCGGTAGTGCAGGTCGTTGCCGCTGCGGCCGACGGTGCACAGCGCCGTGTTGCCGGCGGTGACGCCGGAGAGTGCCACGGATTTCTTGGGCTTGAATCCGGCCGGCGCGGAGGCTTCGGGTGCGCTCATTTGCCCTGCTCCTTCTCGGCGGAGAACAAGTCGTCGAGCTTGCGCTCGTAGGCGTGGTAGTCGAGGTACTTGTAGAGCTCGTCGCGCGTCTGCATGTCGCCGAGCACGTTCTTCTGCGTGCCATCGCGACGAATGGCCTGGTAAACCTTGAGCGCGGCGAGATTCATGGCGCGATACGCCGAGCAGCAATGCAGCACGATGTCGACGCCGGCCGTACCCAGCTCCTCGCGCGTATATAAAGGTGTCTTGCCGAACTCGGTCATGTTGGCCAGCACGGGCACGCGCACCGCTTCGCGTACCTTGCGATACATCGCGAGATCGGTGATGGCCTCGGGAAACACCGCGTCGGCGCCGGCCTCCACGCAGGCCACCAGCCGCGCGATCGTTTCGTCCAGGCCGTGGCTCGCCAGCGCGTCGCTGCGCGCCATGACGACGAAGCTCGCATCGGTACGCGCATCCACGCAGGCCTTGATGCGATCGACCATTTCACCTTTCGGCACGACTTCCTTGCCGGGACGATGGCCGCAGCGCTTGGACTGCACCTGGTCTTCGATGTGAAGGCCGGCGGCGCCGGCCTTGATGAAGGAGCGCACGGTGCGCGCGATGTTGAACGCACCGCCCCAGCCGGTGTCGGCATCCACGAGCAAGGGCAAGGTGCTGGCGTCGGAAATACGCCGGATGTCGATGAGCACGTCGTCCATGGTGCTGATGCCGAGATCCGGCAGGCCCAGGGAATTGGCCGCCACGCCGCCGCCCGATAGATAGAGCGCGCGGAAACCCGTGGCCTCCGCCATGCGCGCCGCGTAGGCATTGATGGCGCCGACGACCTGGAGCGGTTTCTCCGCTGCGAGCGCCGCGCGGAATTTCGCACCCGCGGACAGCGGTGCGGGGGTGGTGGCAGTCATGATGGCGGTAGTTTACCGCGCGGCGATCTTTACGACCGTACGCCCGGTGACTTTTCCGTCGATGTAGGCCTGGAACGCGCCCGGCAATTCCGCGAATTCGATCGTGCGGCTGACGATGCGCTCGAGATGCCGCGGTTTCAGGTCTCCCGCGATGCGCTGCCACACTTCCAAACGCTCCGCGCGCGGCGTCGCCGCGGAGTTGATGCCCAGCAGACTCACGCCGCGCAGGATGAAGGGCATGACCGTGGTCTTCAGTTCGACACCGCCCGCCAGCCCGACGCAGGCGATATTCCCCCAGAAATCCATGTGCCGCGTGAGCCCCGCGAGCACTTCGCCCCCCACGCTGTCGATGGCCCCGGCATAGCGCGCCGCCTCCAGCGGTTTGCTGCCCAGCGCCAGCTGCTCGCGCGTGAGGATTGTCCGGGCACCTAACGACTTGAGGTAGTCGAAGGCCTGCTGCTTGCCCGTGACGGCGATGACCTCATAGCCGCGGCTGCTCAGCATGTCGATGGCGATGCTGCCCACGCCGCCGGTGGCGCCGGTCACCACGATGGGCCCGCGCGCCGGTGTCTGGCCGTTGCGTTCCATGCGATGGATGGCCAACGCGGCCGTGAAGCCGGCGGTGCCCAGTGCCATGGCGCGCCAGGCGTCGAGGCCCGGCGGCATGGCGATCACGCAATCGCCTTTCACGCGTGCGAATTGCGTGTAGCCACCGTCGACGTTTTCGGACAGGCCACAGCCGGTGACCAGCACTGGATCGCCGGGCTCGTAACGCGGATCGCTGGAGTCGCGCACCACCCCGGCCAGGTCGACGCCGCCGATCAGCGGATAGCGCCGCAGGATCTTGCCCGCGCCGGTCGCGGCCAGCGCGTCCTTGTAGTTGATGCCGGAGTAATGAACTTCGATGACCACCTCGCCGGGTGAAAGCTGCTCGAGCGCGAGGTCTTCGAATCGGCCGTGGATTTTTCCCTCGACCTCGTGAATGCGGAACGCCTTGAACATGCTCATACGCTGCGTTCTTTCCCAGAAGTCATCTGTAGGTGGGCGCCGCAGCAGTGCGCAGCCCGCTGGCACCCGCGGCGCGACCCGCCATCGACTTTGTAAGGCACGCGCATCTCATCGCCAGTCGAGCTCCCCATCCCGGTCAGGCTAGTATCGTGCCATGAATTACGACTACGACCTGTTCGTCATCGGTGCCGGCTCCGGCGGCGTGCGCGCGGCGCGCATCGCCTCACAAGCCGGCGCACGCGTGGCCATCGCCGAGGAGTACCGCATCGGCGGCACCTGCGTCATCCGCGGCTGCGTGCCGAAGAAATTCCTGGTGTACGGCGCTGAGTTCGCGCAGTACTTCGCGGACGCGGCGGGCTACGGCTGGACGGTGGCCAACGCCACCTTCGACTGGGCCACCTTGCGCGACAACGTGCAGAAAGAGGTCACGCGGCTCTCCGGCATCTACAACTCGAACCTGATCAAGGCCGGGGTTACCCCGTTCGAGGAGCGCGCCGAGCTGGTCGACGCGCACACGGTCAAGCTGCTCAAGTCGGGCAGCGAGCTCAGCGCGGAGCGCGTTCTCATCGCCACGGGAGGCGCGCCGCAGCTGCCCGAAGGCCTTCCCGGCGTGGAGCTGGGTATCTCGTCGAACGAGGCTTTCCTGCTGGAGAAATTCCCGCGGCGGATCCTCATCGTGGGCGGCGGCTACGTGGCGCTGGAATTCGCCAACATCTTCCACGGGCTCGGTTCCGAGACGCGCATCGTGCATCGCGGCGATCGCATGCTGCGCGGCTTCGACGACGACCTGCGCGCGCACATGCACATCGAGGCCGAGCGCAGCGGCATCAAGCTCACCATGAAGGCCACGCTGACGAAGCTCGAGAAGGCCGGTGGCGCGCTGCGCGCCACCCTATCTACCGGGGAACAGGTCGACACCGACCAGGTACTGTTCGCCATCGGCCGCCACCCGAATACCGGCGGCCTCGGGCTCGAGGGCGCCGGCGTGCAGCTGGACGCCTCCGGCGCGGTGGTCGTGGACGAGTATTCGCGCAGCAGCGTGGAATCCGTGTACGCCATCGGCGACGTGACCAACCGCATGAACCTCACGCCGGTGGCCATCCGTGACGGCCACGCCTTTGCCGACACCGTCTACAACAACCGTCCCACGCCCGTGGATCACCGCAGCGTGGCGAGCGCGGTGTTCGGCCGCCCGCCCATCGGGACGGTGGGACTGGGCGAAGGCGACGCGCGCCTGTCGCACGGTGACGTGCACATCTATCGCACCAACTTCCGGCCGATGCGCAACATGATCTCGGGCAACCCGGAGCGCACGCTCATGAAGATCGTGGTCGACGCGAAGACCGATCAGTTGTTAGGCGTGCACGTCGCGGGCGAGGACGCGCCGGAGATCGTGCAGATGGCCGCGGTCGCCGTGAAAGCGGGGCTCACCAAGAAGCAGTGGGACAGTACCGTGGCGCTGCATCCGACGGCGGCCGAAGAGCTGGTGCTGATGCGCGAGCGAGTGGCGGCGCCGGCCAGCGCGCCCTGATCAGTTCACGAACTGTCGAGCGCGCACCAGCCGTTCCTCGGCGCGCGCCAGCTCCTCGAATGCCCGGTCGATCCCGGCCTGGTCGCCGTTGCGCAAACCGGCGGCATAGCCCGAGAAGAAGGCTCGCTGGCTGATCACCACGGACAGCAAAGTTGCGCGCAGTCCCGTCAGTACCGGATCGCTGAACTTCTTGTCCTGCAGCACCCGTTCGATCAGGTTGCGCCAGCGAAGTTCGTACCAGTCGAGCCTGTCGGCGAATGTCAGCGCATTCAGATCGCCCTTGGCGACCCGTTCGCGTTCACGCTGATAGCTCTCGGAAAGGTCGGCGGCTTCTGCTTCGAAAACCCGGAGCAACTCGCGCGCGGAGGCGTACGCCAGCGTCGTCTGGGTGACTGGGACTACCTCATCATCCGCACGTGGCCGGATCTCGGGAAGCGGAATCGGTACGAATGCTTCCGCTTGCGGCTCTGCTTCCGACTCTGCCGGCGGCGAAAGTCGTGCCATGCGAGCTGTGCGCGCTGCGGCTTCCGCCGTTGTCGTGCTCGACCCGGTTGGCGAGACGGTCCAGTCGACGGGATCCTCGGCCATGATGGCGAGCCGTCGGGCCTGTTCGGGCGTTATGGGTTCGCCAACCAGCGATGCAGGCCGCTGAACGCCGGCGGTCTGGGAGGACGCACTTGCAGCAGCGGCGTTTTGGGTGAGGCCTGGAATTTCGGGAGCCGCAATGACTGGCACGTCGTTCTGCACCGAGGCCACGCTTGCCGGAGTTTCCGCATTTGGCGCGGGGGCCCGACGAAAGCCGATGAACAGCGCGACGCCGGCGAGGAGTACGGCCGCGCCCAGCACCAGGAGCATGCGCTTGCCGTCGCGTTTGTCGGGCTCGTCAGTGCTGTGCTCGAGCTCGAAGGTGCGCGATGTGGGCAGGAGTTGCACGATCTGCGCGGCGGTGTCGCGGTCGCGCGCCCAGAACGGCAGCACGGCACGCGGATTTTCTTCCGTGGCGAATTCGACGCGCAGTGCATCGCCTTCGCGGTAGATCTCCTTGATCTTTTCGGCCGGAATGCGCTGTGAGCGGCGCCGCGCCAGCAGCGAGACGATGTTGCGCTTCAGCGCGAAGCTCATGCCCTGCGGGTCGATGCTGAGCAGCCCGCCACCCTTCCAGCCGAAGCTGTTTTCAGCGGCGTCGAAAAGCGCTGCAATCCCGCCCGACCTGGCAAAACGGATGTCAAACGTATGCGCCATGACTTGCGTCTCCCGCTCGTCCGCCTGATCCCTGGCGCTGACTACCCTCTCAAGGATGATCCTTCGGCAGCGCGAAGGCCATGATCGAATCCGCCTTCCCCCAGACCTTGCCATCGCCACCCGCCGAGATGACCACGTACTGGCGGCCATCTGTCCCGAGATAAGTCATGGGCGTGGCCTTGCCCCCCGCGGGCAGCTTGTATTTCCAGAGTTCGCGGCCCGTCTCCACATCGAACGCGCGCACATAGGCATCCAGGGTCGCGCCGATGAACACGAGGCCGGAGGCGGTGGTGAAGGCGCCACCGAGATTCACCATGCCGGTGTTCGCCGGAAGCTTCGGCAAGCCGATCTTGTCGAGGCCCTCGTCGGTGCCCAGCGGCACATCCCAGAGCGTCTTGCCGTCTTTCAGGCTGAAAGCCGTGAGCATGCCGAAGGGCGGCGCCGTACAGGGCGAACGCCGGCTGGAGAGCCAGGTTTCCCGCTGCATGATGTAAGGCGTGCCCTGCATGTCGGTGAATTCCTTGCCGACGCGCTCGCCCTTGGTCATCTTTTCGTTCATGACTTTCCACTTCTCACGCGGAATCAGCGTGACCACCGCCGCCATCTGGTTGTTAGGCACGACGGCAATGCCGCGGCCTGCGTCGTAGGCGACGCCGCCCCAGTGCGCACCACCGAAGTTGGCCGGGAACATGACCGAGCCGCGCTCGGAGGGCGGCGTGAACGGCCCGTCGTAGCGCAGCGTGGCGAAGCGCGCGCGGCATTCGGCCAGGTCCTCGGGCGTGGCGCCCCAGATGTCCTTTTCGGTGAGCGTGCGAAAGCCGGTCGAGAGCGCGGACAACGGCTGCGTGGGCGAGGTCTCCTCGCCGGCGATGTCGCTCTTCGGCACGGCGCGCTCTTCGACGGGGAACAGCGGCGCGCCGGTGTCGCGATCCAGCACGAAGAGTTGCGCGGTCTTGGTCCCCTGCAGCACGGCATCCTTGCCATTCGGCAGCGTGATCAGCGCCGGCGGAGACGGCGTTGTCGTAGTCCCAGAGATCGTGATGCACCGTCTGGAAATGCCACGCCAGCTTGCCCGTCGAGGCGCGCAACGCCACGACGGAATTCGCGTAGCGGTTGTCGCCCAGGCGCGTGACGCCGTAGTAGTCAACGGCCGGGCTGGTGGTGGGCAGGAACACGAGATCGCGCTTCGGGTCCGCGGCGATGATGGACCAGGTATTGGCGCCGCCGCTACGAATGCCCACCGACCCGCGCCAGGTGCCGAAGCCCGGATCGGCCGGATCTTGCGGCACGGGATTCCAGGTCCAGCGCAGCGCCCCGCTGCGCGCGTCGAAGGCACGCACTTCGCCGGTGGCGCCCACGTTCGAATTGTTGTCGGCGATGGCGGAGCCCACCACGATGAGATCGCCGATGATGGCCGGCGGCGAGGTCTGCTCGTATTCGTCGCCGTAGGATTGTTTGTTGCGCAGCCCGGCGACCAGGTCGACCTCGCCCTTGCGGCCAAAGCCGGCACAGGGTTCGCCGCTGAGCGCATCCAGCGCGATCAGGCGCGCATCGATGGCGGCCAGGATGACGCGGCGGTCGCAGGCCTTCGGATGCGCGACGCGCGAATCGCTCCAGTAGGAAACGCCGCGGTTCACCCAGTCGCCGAAGCCGCGATCGCGCTTCACGGCCGCGTCGCGCGCCCAGAGTTGTTTGCCGGTGACCGGATCGAGTGCGATGACCTTGCCCAACGGCGTGGCCAGGTACATGCGGCCTTCGATCACCAGCGGCGTGGCTTCGAGCGCGGTGGGGGCACCGGTCTTGATACCCGCCTCGCCCGTCTTGTACTCCCAGGCCAGGGCCAGTTTGCCGACGTTGTCGCGATCGATCTGGCTCAGTGGCGAATGCCGGTCGCCGCCCGGCGTGCGGCCGTAGTTAGGCCAGTCGCCTTCGGCGGCAACCGCCGTCACCGCGATGACGCTGGCCAGGAATGCGCCGGTTCTTTTCATTGCTTCTGTACTCCCGCGTCTTCAATAGACCGCCGGGCACGAAGATTCGTTTGAATTCGCCAGCGGTTATTCTGGCACCCTAACCCAATTTGCCACGGAGGGAATCGATGCCCGAGTTACCCGACATTTCCATATATGTCGAGGCGCTCGAGATGCGGATACGCGGTACCCGCCTGCAGGGCACACAGATTGCGCACCCTTTCCTGTTGCGGACCTTCGATCCCGCGCTGAGCGCATTGAATGGACGGAAAGTTGAGTCCATCCGGCGCATCGGCAAACGTATCGCAATCGGATTCGAAGGCGATCATTGGCTGGTGCTGCATCTGATGATCGCGGGACGGCTGCACTGGTTTCCAGCCGGCACGAAGCCGAAAAGGAGCGGCATGCTCGCGGCCTTCGGTTTCGAGTCCGGTACGCTCACGGTCACCGAGGCAGGCACCAGGCGACGGGCGTCGCTTCACGTCTTCGGCAGCAGCGCCGGTCTCCATACGCAGGATCCGCAGGGGCTCGAGGTGCTCGAGGCATCGTACGAGGAATTTCTCGCGCGCCTCACGGCCGAGAATCACACGTTGAAGCGCGCGCTGACCGATCCGCGTGCCTTCAGCGGCATCGGCAACGCCTACTCCGACGAGATTCTTCACCATGCCGGGCTCTCACCGGTGGCCCTGACCCAGCGTCTCGACCAGCCCTCGATACGCAGGCTCTACGATGCGATTCGTACCGTGCTGCCCGAGTGGACGCGGCGGCTGCGCGACGAGGCGCGCGGAGATTTTCCGGAAAAGGTCACGGCCTTTCGTGCGGGAATGGCCGTGCACGGCCGCTTCGGCAAACCATGCCCGGTGTGCGGCACGAAGGTGCAACGCATCCGCTACGCCGAAAATGAAACCAACTATTGCGCCCGCTGCCAGACCGGCGGAAAGCTGCTCGCTGATCGCGCGTTGTCGCGGCTGCTCAAGAGCGACTGGCCGAAGACCGTGGACGAGCTCGAACGGGGGTAACCGCGACGGGCGCGCCCGGTCAGGCCCGCAATGCCAGCAACCTTCGGCTGCGGTCGCCGTTACCCTGGCAGGCCCAGATGGCGTGATGCCGGCAGGGACGGTTCTGCCTGGGTGCCGTCAACTCTTCTTCCTTCTGCATGCGCCGCTGCGTGCCGCACAGCGAATGCAGGCGTGCCCTGGCCGGTTTTGCGTTCACAGCGTCTTCCCCAGGAAGCGCGCCACGCAGGAATCGCAGCCGCGGAAGGAAATGACCACGCCCAGCAGCGCGATGATCATCAGCAGGCAGGAAACGGCGGCGAAGAAAGTCGCGCCAGCACGCTCCCAGGCAAAGCGCAGCGCCAGCACCGTGCAGACGGTGAGCGCGGTGCCCGCTACCAGCAACAGCGGCCGCTTCCAGGTCTTGATCGGCGGTGGATCGCCGATGCTGACGAACTGGACCAGCCTGCAGTACAGGCAGCCGCCTTTCGCATCATGTTTATGAGTATGGGAATGCATTGAGTCGAGCCCCCGGTGCACGGCAAATTTGCCAGCGACGGCCTGAACACAGGCGGAACGGGCGCACAGTTTTCTGTAGGAGTGGCGCGTTCTCAGCGCAGCCGGGGCATTCCCTGAGCGTCTTCGGCGACGCTGACGCCCGCGCGCAGCAGCAAATCCGTAATGAATTCCCTGGGGTCGGAAACGCCGCGGTCGATGAGCCGGGCGATATCGCGGCCCAGCGCCGGCTTGCGCGTCGCGACGTCGAGCGCCGCCAGCCATTCGGCACGGGTCACCACGCCGTCGGCGCGGTTGTTTTCGATCAGCTCGCGCGCGAATTTGTAGAACGATCGACCGGAGCCCGCCTCGGCCACCAGCCCGAATACCGCGCCGCAGGCGTAGTAGGCGCGGTGTTCATCGCGATCCCGCGCGCTCGCGACGCCGTGGCGCCGCGTGAGCTTGATGCAGTCCTCGATGGAGCGATTGAGCTCGATGCGCGGATCGTAGTCGGGATCGATGTCCGCCACGGCGCGCACCGCGAGCAGGTCCGCGCCGCCTTCGGTGATCCAGGCATCGCGTGCGTATTCGTAGGCGACGGTCTGGCCCAGCCAGAAGTGCGCGGCCTCATGCGCGACGAACCACAGCCCCTGTTGGCGTTGCGCCACGGTTTCCTCGAGCACGCCGGAGCCCTCGTAGTTCATCACGATGAGGCCGTGCAGCACGCTGCCGCCGCGCGACACCATGCCCGGTGTCGGACCTCCCCAGCTCACCATGATGGTGGGTTTGAACTCGCGCAGTCGCCCGAGCTCCTGCGCGTAGCGTCCGAGCAGCGCGGGAACGACGCGCGTCAGCGAGTCCTTGATCCACACGGGCAGCTGCGGATCGAGGATGCCGACCATGTCCGGCGTCTCGATCGGCCGCGTGCCGCCGAACAGCACGTAGGTATTCGAGTCCTTGGTCTCGGCCAGCGGCGTGCGCCGGCCTTCGAGCATCACCGGCCCGGCGGCGTCGCGGAACCGGTATTGCAGTTCCGCGGCCGGCACCAACTGGTTGTTGAGGTCGCTGGGTAGCTTGCCCACCGCCGCCGGCCGAATCCATCGGAAAGCCGTCGAACTGCGCCACGAACAGCGCCACCGAGCCGTCGGTGAACACCAGCGCGGGCGAGTAGTCGCCCTGCAGCCGCTCGCGCACCGGCGTGAAGCTCACCGACACCTGCAGCGGTAGTTTGCCGCGCTCGGGGACCAGGACGTCGTAACTGCCGCGGCGCTGCAGGCGCACGCCGCGCGTGTCGATGCGCCAGCTGCCGGATCGCCACGGTTCGCCGCCTTCGGCGGTCAGTGCCGAGCGCGGGAACACCCAGGCGGCGAACGCGCGATCGAAATCGAAAACCGCCTGCCAGTCATCGCCACGGCGCGTGACGTCGACGCGCACCTGCGGGACGTCGGGTGTTGCGGCTTCCGCCACCGGCGCGAGCGCGCATGCCAGGAACGCCAGGAATGTCAGCGGTGGGGATCGAAGCACGGCCAGTCAGACCGCCGGCATTGCCGCGGGGTTCCTCAGCCGATGAAAATCGTGGCCGGCTGCTCCAGCAGGTCCTTGAGCGCCTGGATCATCGATGCCGCGTCGTAACCGTCCACGAAGCGGTGATCGAACGACGAGGACAGATTCATCATCAGCCGCACGGTGATCTGGCCATCGACGACCACCGCGCGCTCGATGGCCTTGTTGATGCCGATGATGGCCACCTCGGGCATGTTGATCATCGGCGTCGAGGCGATGCCGCCTAACTTCCCGAGGCTGGTGACCGTGATGGTCGAACCCGTCAGCTCCTCGCGCGGCGACTTGTTGGCGCGCGCGGCCTCCGAGACGCGGCGGATCTCCGCGGCGAGATCGTGCAGCGCGCGCGATTCTGCGTTGCGCACCACGGGCACCTTGAGGCCCTGCGGCGTCTGCGTGGCGATGCCCACGTGCACGCCCTTGTGTTTGACCAGCACGCCGCGCGCCGTGTCGTACAGCGCATTGCACTGGGGGAATTTCTCCAGCACGCGCGCCAGCGCCGCGACGATGAAGGGCAGGAAAGTCAGCGGCGGTGCCGCCGGTGGGCGCCGGTCGTTGAGATGCTTGCGCAGCGCCTCGAGGCGCGTGAGGTCGAGCTCCTCGACGTAGGAGTACTGCGGGATGCTCTTCGCCGATTCGGTGAGACGTTCGGCGATCACGCGCCGCAGGCCGATGATCTTCACTTCCTCGGTGCCGGCGCGCGCATCGCGCGTGGCGTTGGCGCGCGCGTTCATCGACGGCGGCGCGCCGCGAGCCGCGCCGGCGGCCAGCGCCGAATCGATATCGCCCGGCTCGATGCGGCCCGCGACACCCGTGCCCGTGACTGTGGCCAGGTCGAGTCCGGCCTCGGCGGCGCGGCGGCGCGAAGCCGGCGACGCCATGACGCGACTGGCCTTGTGCGTGCCGGTGCCATTCCCATTCGCGGCAGCAGCGACCTGCTGCTTCTCGCTGGGTGTAGTGGACTGGTCCGACGCGCGGCGGTGCGGTTGCGGCGTCAGCGGTTCCGGCGGTGTGGGTGCGGGCGCCTTGGCAACGGGCGCGTCGCCCGAGGCCGCCGACGTCGCGTCCGTGTCGAACACCACGAGCTCGGCACCCACGGCCACCATGTCGCCGGGCTGGCCGGTGATCGAGAGAATGCGGCCGGTCACCGGCGCGGGCATTTCCACCGCCGCCTTCTCCGTCATGACCTCGCACATCACCTGGTCTTCGTGCACCAGGTCACCGGGCTTGACGTGCCAGGCGACCACTTCGGCGGATACCGTGCCTTCACCCAGGTCCGGCATCTTGAATACGTAGCGGCTCATGTCTATTTCCCCTCGCCCATGGCCGCTCGCAGTGCGAGCGCCACGCGTGCCTGGCCGGGAAAATACTCCCATTCGAAGGCATGCGGATACGGGGTATCCCACCCGGCCACGCGCTGGATGGGCGACTCGAGGTACCAGAAGCATTCTTCCTGGATGCTGGCGGAGAGCTCCGCGCCAAATCCGCAGAAGCGCGTGGCCTCGTGCGCCACCACGCAGCGCCCGGTCTTCTTGACGGAAGAGCAGATCGGGTCGATGTCGAGCGGCGACATGGTGCGCACGTCGATGATCTCCGCATCGATGTCAAGTTTCTTCGCCGCGGCCTCGCACACGTGCACCATGGTGCCGTAGGTGACGATGGTGACCTGCGAGCCTTCGCGCACGATGTCGCACTTGCCGATGGGCACCGTGTAGTGGCCCTCGGGCACGTTTCCCTTCGGATGCGTGCTCCAGGGCACGGCAGGTTTGTTCGGGTCGCCGTCGAAGGGACCGTTGTAGATGCGCTTGGGCTCGAAAAAGATGATCGGGTCGTCGTCTTCGATCGCCGCGATCAGCAGACCCTTCGCGTCGTAAGGATTGCTGGGGATCACGGTCTTCACACCGCAGATGTGCGCGAAGATGGCCTCGGGACTCTGCGAGTGCGTCTGGCCGCCGCGGATGCCGCCGCCGCTCGGCGCGCGCACCACGACGCCCGCGGTGAAATCGCCGGCCGTGCGGTAGCGGATGCGCGCCAGCTCGCTCGCGATCTGGTCCACCGCCGGGTAGATGTAGTCCGCGAACTGGATTTCCGCGACGGGCTTCAGCCCGTTCACGGCCATACCGATGGCCGTGGCGACGATGCCGCCCTCGGCGATGGGCGAGTCGAGCACCCGGTGCTCGCCGTACTTGCGCTGCAGTCCGTCGGTGACGCGGAACACCCCGCCAAAATAGCCAACGTCTTCGCCCATGACGACCACGGCGGGATCGCGCGCCATCATGACGTCCATGGCGGAGTTCAGGGCCTGGATCATGTTCATCTGGGCCATCTAACCCACCTTCCCTTCGTCGCGCTCTTCGGTCTTGGCGGTAAAGCCCAGCTCGGCGTTGAGCTTGATCTCCTCGTCGAGCTGCTCGCGCTGCCGTCTGAGGTTTTCCGGAAATTCCTTGTAGACGTCCTCGAACATGAGCAGCCGGTCGAGGCGCGGTCCTTCGTTCAAGCGCGCCGAAGCTCACGGCTTCCTTCCACGCGGCGGCCACCTGCGCGTCGAGCTCGGCATGCAGGTCCTTGTGCTGCTTCTCGCTCCACTCGCCGCGCGCGATGAGGTGGTTCTTGAGCCTGTCTACCGGATCACCCAGCGGCCAATGCGCGTAGTCCTCCTTGGGACGGTAACGCGAAGGATCGTCGCTGGTGGAATGCGCCGCGGCACGGTAGGTCACGAGCTCGATCAGCGTCGGCCCGCCGCCGGTACGCGCACGCTGCGCGGCCCATTGCGTGACCGCGTGTACCGCCAGGAAATCGTTGCCGTCGACGCGAATGCCCGCCACGCCGTAACCCGGACCGCGCGCCGCGAACGAGCGCTGCTCGCCGCCGGCGGTGCCCTGGAACGTCGAAATGGCCCACTGGTTGTTGACGATGTTCATGATCACCGGCGCCTGGTAGACGGCGGCGAACAGCAGGCCGTGATGGAAATCCGCCTCGGCGCTGGCGCCTTCGCCGATCCAGGTGCAGGCGATGTGATCCTCGTTGCGGATCGCGGCGGCCATGGCCCAGCCCACCGCCTGCGGGAACTGGGTAGTTAGATTGCCGGAGATCGAGAAGATGCTGCCGGCCTTCCAGTGGTACATCACCGGCAACTGCCGGCCCTTGCACATGTCGCGCGTGTTGGACAGCAGCTGGCACATGAGGTCGACCATGGGCTTGCCGCGCACCATGTAGATGCCCTGCTGCCGGTACGACGGGAACAGCATGTCGCCGGGCTGCAGCGCCATGGCGGACGCGACGGCCACGGCCTCCTCGCCGAAGCAGCGCATATAGAAGGAGATCTTTCCCTGGCGCTGCGTGCGCTGCATGCGGTCGTCGAAGATGCGCGTCAGCAGCATGTGGCGCAGGCCCACCTGCAGGTCTTCGTCTTCCAGGCGCGGATTCCACGGGCCCACGGCCTCGTGTTTGTCGTCCAGCACGCGCACCAGGCCGACGCGAGCACTCTTCCATGTCGCGGGCGCGCGCGTTGACGTCGGGCTTGGCGATGGCACCGGCCGGCGACTGGTCGACGTAGCTGAAATCCGGCTTGTCTCCGGGCCGGGTGGGAGGTTGGGGAACGTGAAGTCTTGGCATGGGGCGGGATGATACAGGGGGAGGGAATGGGGGTTGTAGGCAGGCGCGCGGAGGTCACGCGACGCCATGCTGGTTCCTCCCTTGAGTCTTGGAGCTTGTTTGGAAGAGAGCTGGCCGCCGCGCGTAGAGCAACATTCGGTAGCGGTAACTTGGAGCGGAATTTGGAAAGTGGAAAGACAACCATGGCGCGGCTTCGTGCCTTCGAGGTTTGACCGGTGGTACAGCCGCCGCGTTGTGGTCGGAGACGCAGCATGGCATCGCATGCCCTCCGCGCGCCCTCCAGCCCCATTCCTCACACGCTGTAGGCGCGGAGATTTGGAGTCGGTCTTAGCCAAGCTCGGCGTGGCGACGAGGCCGGATTGAAGAGTGACGGCGGTCGCGCGCGGCCGCGGGAGCGTGCGCGATGCACATCGGCACGCCGAGCTCGACGCCACGCAGTGGCACCGGTCAAACAACAAAGGCACGCAGCCGCGCCGTGGTTGCCCCCTCACCGAACAAATTCCGCTCTAACTACACATTGCCGAATGTGGCTCTACGCGCGGCGGCCAGCACTCTTCCAGACAACTCTCGAGGCTGAAGCGAGGAACCGGATGTGCATCGCGCGCGATCCCGCGGCCGCGCGCGACCACCTACCCCTCTTCATTCCGGCTTCATCACCATCAAGAACACGGCGATCAGAGGCGTGAGAGTCGCGATGGTCCCCCAGATCGTCCAGGCGCCGCGACAGCTTTTTGTATTCGGCCTCGTTCCAGGTGCCCGCCATGCCCGGCACGCGCGTTCGCCAGCAGCTTCTTCTGCAGCGGCGCGACGAACGCGCCGAAGCAGATGCCGGAGATGCCGAACAGGATCAGCGACCAGAGAATCCATCTGGTTCCGAGCAGCGGCAGGTGCGCGTGCATGGCCATCCACACGCCGGTGATGATGATGGCGAACACGCCGGGCACGGTGAACACGCGGTCGCTCTTGACGATGCCGTCGAGTGCCTGCGCCCTGGCGCGCAGGTCGCCCGTGATGTCGGCATGCACCTTCCAGAACACGCCGGTGATGATGTTGCCGAGAAACAGCACGACGCTGATCACGTGCAGGGACTTGAGAATCAGGTAGAGCATGTCAATTGGCCTCGCGCTTGAGCCACGCCGCCAGGCCCGCGGCGTTGAGCTCGAAGTCCTTGCCCAGGATCGAATCGATGGCGTCGATGTCCAGCTTGCAGCCGTGATCGCGCAGGCTGGAGTGCGCCCAGTCGCGCAGCTCGAAGCGCATGCGGGCCTGGTCCAGCCCGCGAGCTGCGCGCGATGCGCACGTAGTCGTCGATGGCTTCATACATGTCGTTGGCCAGCCGCGCGCACTGTTCGACTTCGCTGTAGTGCGTGAGATATATCCGACGCGGGCGGAACTGCATGAGCCGCACGATGGAGGCCTTGAGCTGACCGGGATCGAACTGCGTGGGCGTGGTGGTGGGCATGATCCAGGGTCCTTTCGCCGTGTCGAATTCGCGATAGGACAGTCCGAAGGTATCGCCGGTGAAGATGCTGGCCGCGCCGTGATCGACGATGGCCTGGTGATGCAGGGCATGCCCGGGCGTGTGCACGCACTCGAACGTGCGCCCGGCGAGCTCGAACCGCTGGCCGTCCTGCGCGATGGCGATGCGCTCGCGCGCAATCGGCAGGATTTCGCCGTACAGGCGCGCATACAGTTCGTCGCCGTAAACCGCGCGCGTGCCGGCGATCAACTTCGATGGATCGATCATGTGCGGCGCGCCGCGCGGGTGCACCACGCGGTGGCGCTCGGCAGCGCGCGCATGAGTGCGCCCGCGCCGCCGGCGTGATCGAGATGCACGTGGGTGAGGAACAGATAGTCGACCGCATCGCGTTCGACACCGAGCTGCGTCAAGCGCCGCCAGTATCAGCGGAACGGCCGTGTTCGGGCCGGTGTCGACGATGGCGGCCCGGGAACCGCACGCGACCACGATGTGCGAGGCATCCATCTGCGGCCGGACATATTCGGTGTCGACGGCGGTGATGCCGTCGGCGAATGTCGTCAGGCGTGGCATGACTGCATTCATGGCCTTTCCCCGGGCAACATAGCAGCATGAACAAGAAATTACTCCTGACAGGCTGTCATGTCGTTCATTGTCCGCGGCGGCGCATGGCGCCGTCGAAGAGCGCGGCAACCTGGTGCTCGACAACATCCCGACATGTCGACACGCCCCTAACCGCACGGCTCGACGAATACATGAACTCGCGCGGCGCGAGTTTCGTCGACTGGCTGCCCGACGGCAGCCTGCTGATCGCCACGCGCTTCGGCGACACCGAACAACTTCATCGGGTTGCGACGCCGCTGGGCGCGCGTGAACAGCTCACGTTCTTTCGCGAACCCGTCACCACGGCGCGCGCGCCGCAATCGGCGGTGGCGCCGGGCTTCGCCTTCCTGCGCGACCAGGGCGGCAACGAAAATGCGCAGGTCTTCTGGTACGACCTGACAACCCGCGCGGTGCGCATGCTGAGCTCCGGGCAAGGGCCTGAACGGCGGGCTGGCCTGGAGCCACGACGGCCGGCGGGTCGCCTTTCACAGCACGGCGCGCGACGGCGTGAGCTACGACCTCTATGATCGCCGAGCCGGCCAATAACTTCGGCGCGCCGCGCCTGGTATTCAACGGCTTCCAGAAGAACTGGTCGGTCGCAGGACTGGTCGCCCGACGACACCAAACTACTCATCTCGAACTTCGTCTCGGCCAACGAGTCGCACCTGTACGTGCATGGACATCGCCACCGCGGCGCTGACGCCGGTCAGCGAAGGCGAAGCGCCGGCCAGCGTCTCCGGTGCGCGCTTCACCCCGGATGGACGCGGCGTGCTGCTGGTCACCAACCGCGACAGCGAGTTCCAGCAGCTGCGGCGCGTGGACCTGGCCACCGGCGCGGTGGAAACTCTCACCAGCCACATTCCCTGGGACATCGACAGTTTCGCGCGCAGCGACGACGGCCGTTACCTCGCCTGGGTGGCGAACGTCGACGGCATGAGCCGGCTCACGGTGCTGAACGTGGCCAGCCGCACCGAAATCGCTGCCGCCGCTGCCGGATGGCCAGATCGGGCGCATCGCATTCGATCGCACCGGCAAGAAGCTCGGCGCTGTCGCTGGAGAGCCCGCAGTCGCCGCGCGACGTGTTCGTGCTGGAGCTCGAGCGCAACGCGCTGGTTCGTTACACGAAGAGCGAGGCCGGAGCCCATCGATCCGCTGCAGTTCGTGCCGGCCGAGTTGGTCCGCTTTCCGACGTTCGACCGCGAGAACGGCAAGCACCGGCAGATTCCCGCGTTCGTGTACCGCCCGCGGCACGCCCGGCCCGCACCCGGTGTATCATCGACATCCACGGCGGCCCGGAATCCCAGTACGCGCCGGGCTTCAACCCGTTCACGCAGTTCCTGGTGCGCGAGATGGGCTTCACGGTGATCGCGCCGAACGTGCGCGGCTCGACCGGCTACGGCAAGAGCTTACATGAACCTCGACAACGGCGAAGACCGCGAGGATTCGGTCAAGGACATCGGCGCGCTGCTGGTGTGGATCGGCGCGCAGCACGACCTCGATGCGAAGAAGGTGTTCGTGGCCGGCGGCTCGTACGGCGGCTACATGTCGCTGGCGTCGATGGTGCACTTCGGCGACCGGCTGCGCGGCGGCATCGACGTGGTCGGCATCTCGAACTTCGTCACGTTCCTCGAGAGCACCTCGGCGTACCGCCGCGACCTGCGCCGGCCGGAATACGGCGACGAGCGCCTGCCGCGATGCGCGCCTATCTACAGAGGATTTCGCCGCTGACCAACGCGGCGCGCATTTCGAAGCCGCTGCTCGTGGTGCAGGGGCTCAACGACCCGCGCGTGCCCGCGAGCGAATCACAGCAGATGGTGGCGAAGATCCGCGCGCGCGGCGGCGAGGTCTGGTACCTGGCGGCGAAGGACGAGGGCCATGGCTTCAAGAAGAAGCCGAACCGCGACTTCTACCAGAGGACGATCGTCACGTTCCTGGAGAAGCAGCTCGCGGCGCCGAAGCAGTCGGACGATAGCTAGTTCGACGAAAGGAACGAAGTCTTCTTCGGGACGATCTCGAGCGCCGGCTTCTGGCTCGCGTAGTACGCCGCGAGTTGCTTCGATGTCGCCTTGGCGTGAGCGACGCGGTCATGCCCGCCATGATGGCGTTCTTGCGGCCGCCCTTCTGGTAGTCGGTGAGCGCGCGCTCGAGGTAGTCGCGTGCTGGCCGGAGATGGTCGGGTAGTCGGCCGTGATGCCGACGCCGTTCGTGCCGTGGCAGGCCAGGCAGATTTCGCGTGGCCTTCGGGCGCTGGTCGGCCGGCACGTCGTTCTTCGACTGCGTCAGCACGTCGCGGGCCGGCGAGGAAGGCGGCGACGTCCGCCATGTCCTGCTCGCTCATCGAGGTGGCCTGCGAATGCATGGTGCCGTGCGAGCGCTCGCCGCTCTTGTAGGCCTTGAGCGCGGCGACCAGGTATTCGGGACGCTGGCCGTGCAGCTTGGGCACCGAATAGGTGGGGTAGACGTTCTTGTAGTTAGGGATGGCGTGGCAGCCGTTGCAGGTGTAGGTCAGCGCCTGGCCGCGCTTGGCGTCGCCGTTGACGCCGGGTGCCTGGGCCTGGGCCGCGAAGTGAAGCAGCGCAAGAAGCGAGACGGAAACGAGGACCGGAATGCGCAATGCCATGACTGAATGTATGCCTTTGGCTCCCAAAAACAGGCCGCGATATTAAGGACTTGGGCGCGCAATTGCCACCGGGCACAATCGCGACCAACTTGATTGCACTCATTCAAAGGGTCACCGAGGCAGCGGTCACGGTCGACGACGCAGACCGTGGGCAAGATCGGGCGCGGCATCCTCGCGCTCATCGGCGTCGAGCGCGGCGACGACGACGCCACGCGCCGAGCGGCTGCTGGAGCGCGTGCTCACCTACCGGATCTTCGAAGACGAGGCCGGGCGCATGAACCTGCTCGCTCGCCGACATCGGCGGGCGGCCTGCTGCTGGTTCCCGCAGTTCACGCTCGCCGCGGACACCCACAAGGGCACGCGGCCGGGATTCAGCACCGCCGCGGCACCCGAGCGGCGCGACGCGCTGTTCGAGGCAGCTGTCTGACGCTGGCGCCGCGCGCGCCACGCGCAGTGGCCGCGGGCGAATTCGGCGCGCACATGCAGGTCTCGCTCGTGAACGACGGCCCGGTGACTTTCTGGCTCAGAACTGCCCCGGATGACAAAGACTTAACCGGTCAGCGGCAACGGGCCGTGATGGGAGTCTCGGCCTGGCCGAACTTTCTTAGGTTTGGGCCCTCTGTTGACTTATCATTCCCGCACTTTCGTAGGCAATTCGGGGCGTCCCGACCCCCACAGGAGCGGCTCATGGGCCCAATTGGTTTCAAAGAACTCGTCGTCATCCTGATCGTCGTGCTGCTGATTTTCGGGGCGAAGAAGCTGAAGACGATCGGTTCCGATCTCGGTTCCGCCGTGCGCGGCTTCAAGAAGTCGATGAACGACGGCGATGCCGAAGAGTCGGTCAAGCAGCTCAAGGCCGATGCCGAATTTTCCGATTCCAGCAAGCCCGCAACGCGGAGAAGAGCGAGACCAAGGTCTGAAGCTCGCGGCGCTCTTCGCCCGCGCTTCGCTCCCGACCGCCGCGCGGCGGAGCACTCCATGTTCGAGGTTGGATTCACTGAACTGCTGCTGATCTTCGCGCTCGCGCTCGTCGTGCTGGGGCCGGAGAAGCTGCCCAAGCTCGCCCAGCAGGTCGGCCGCTGGGTCGGCCGCGCGCGCGCCATGGCGCGGCAGTTCCGCGACCAGCTCGAGGAAGAGGCGCACAACCTCGAGACCAAGATGAACATCGATCCCGGCATCGACACCTCGCTCGACGCCGAAGCCCGCGCCCGGCGCCCGCGCCGACACCGGCAACGCCGCCCGCGCCGCCCGCCGTCGCGGAACCCAAGCCGTGGCCGAAGAAGAGTTCTACCCGCCCGACCACCACATGCACTCCTCGCAACGCGCCGCCGCCGATCGCGGCCGCGCCGGACAAGCGCCGACCCGCAGGCCGCCGGCCCGCAGGCCGAGCTCGACCTAACTACCCCGCGCGACGACCGGCTGATCCGCGCTGAGCCGCGCTGGCCGCGGACGACAGAGAAAAGCCGGAGGAGCAGCTGGCGGAAGGCACGCTGATGTCGCACCTGCTGGAGCTGCGCAACCGGCTCATGAAGGCGATGCTCGGCGCTGCTGGTGCTCTTCATTCCCTGCGCGATCTTCGCCAACGACCTGTTCACGCTGATCGCGCAGCCGCTGGTCGACAAACTACCGGAGGGCACCTCGCTGATCGCGACCAGCGTCGTCTCGCCGTTCATGACGCCGTTCAAGGTGGCGTTCTACGTGTCGCTGTTCATCGCGATGCCCGTCGTGCTGATCTACCAGATCTGGGCGTTCGTCGCGCCCGGCCTGTACCGGCGCGAGAAGCGTTTCGCCGTGCCGCTGCTGGTGTCCTCGGTGTTGCTGTTCTACGCCGGCGCGTGTTCGCGTACTTCGTCGTGTTCCCGGTGATGTTCAGCTTCTTCGTCGGCACCGCGCCCATCGGCGTGAAGTACATGCCCGACATGGCCAGTTATCTCGACTTCGTGCTCACGATGTTCTTCGCGTTCGGCGTCGCGTTCGAAGTGCCGGTGGCCGTGGTGCTGCTGGTGCTCACCGGCCTCGTGAAGGTCGAGACGCTCGCGAAGAATCGCGGCTACGTGATCATCGGCATCTTCGTGGTGGCGGCGTTCCTCACGCCGCCCGACGCGATTTCACAGATCATCATGGCCGTGCCCATGTACCTGCTCTACGAGGGCGGGCTGGTGATGGCACGCGTCATGCAGAAGATGCGCCGCGAAGCCGCCGCGGCCGCCGAGAAGGAAGAAGCCGAAGCGAATTAGCGCTGCGGCGAACCGCCCGCGCTGTAAACGAGCCCTGTGCCGGCGCCCGGCGCCTTGCTGGCCCCGTGCGCATGAGTCAGACTCGGCGCCATCGAGGCGCAACAGCGCCCACAAAAATTCGGGGCATAACAATAATGAGCGAACCGACCACGACGACCGTCGTGTCGCCGGACTACAGCCGCAGCTTTTTCGGACACCCGCGCGGACTCGCCACGCTGTTCATGACCGAGTTCTTCGAGCGATTCACCTACTACGGCCTGCGCGCGATGCTGGTGCTGTTCCTCGCGGCGGCCGCCACGGGAGCAAATCCCGGGCTTCGGCGTCGACGGCGCCACGGCCGGCGCGGTGTACGCGCTGTTCACGGGCGCGCGCCTACCTGTGCTGCATCCCGGGCGGCTGGATCGCGGACCGCCTGCTCGGTCAACGCAACGCGGTGTTCATCGGCGGCGTGTTCATCGCCATCGGCAATTTCATCCTGGCGATCCCCGCCGCGCCGGCGATTTTCTACGTCGGGCTCGCGGTGGTGGTGCTCGGCATCGGCCTGCTGAAGCCCAATGTCTCGAGCGTGGTCGGCGCGCTGTACGAAGGCCAGGCCGGCGCGCGGCGCGATGCCGGGTTCTCGATCTTCTACATGGGCATCAATCTCGGCGCGGCGGCCGGCCCGTTCATCGCGGGCGGCCTCGGCGAAGGCTGGAACTGGCGCCTCGGGTTCCTCACCTGCGGCTTCGCCATGCTCATCGGCCTCGCTGCAATTCAAGATGACGCAGAAGTATCTCGGCACCGCGGGACTACGCGCCGCACGGTGCCGCCCGAGCAGCGCAAGCGCATCGTGGACGCTCGTGGCCGCGGTCGTCGTCGCGGTGCTGATCGGCGCCGTGCTTGCTGTTCATGCGCGAGAACGCGCCGTCGGAAACTTCGCTGGCGCAGGGACTGTTCGTCGCGCAGGTCGCGATCGCGGTCGGCTTCTTCGGCTACATGCTGTTGTTCGGCGGCCTCGACCACCATCGAGAAGAAACGCGTCGGCGTCATCGTCATCTTCTTCCTGTGCGCGGCGCTGTTCTGGGGCGGCTTCGAGCAGCAGGCGCACCACCTTCAACACCTTCGCGCTCGACTACACCGACCGCTCCTGGCTCGGCGGCATGTTCCCGGAGAACGTGCATCCCGGCCTCGTGGTACCAGTCGATCAACCCGGTCTGCATCATCCTCTTCGCGCCGTTCTTCGCGTGGATCTGGGTGTGCGCTGGGCGCGCGCAACCTCGACCCGTCGGCGCCGTTCAAGATGGGCATGGGCCTCGATCCTGCTAGGCTTCGGCTTCCTCATCATGATGTGGGCGGCGCAGCTCGTGGTGTCGAGCGGCGGCAAGGTCGGACCCACGTGGCTGCTGCTGGCCTACATGATCCACACCTTCGGCGAGTTGTGCCTGTCGCCGGTCGGGCCTGTCGAACGTCACCAAGCTCGCGCCGGCCAAGTTCGTCAGCAGCCTCATGGGCACGTGGTTCCTCGGCAGCGCCATCGGCAACACCGTCGCCGGCCTGGTCGGCGGCCACTCCGCCTCGCTCAAGGCCGACGAGCTGCCTCACCACTTCCTCGTCATGACGCTGATCGGCGGCGGCGCCGGCGTGTTCATCATGCTGCATCGCGCGCCCGCTGCGCAGCTGGATCGGAGACCGCAAATGAGCCAACCAACACTTCGCGATCGCCGCACTGCACGCGCCGCGGCCGCCACGCTCTCCGGCTGCCCAGCCAGGCGGCCCGCGCCGCCTGCCCGGCGGCCGCTGAGGTTGGCGCCACGCCGCCGCCGAAAATCGAGCAGCGCCGGACGCGTTCGTCGCGCAGGTCAACAAGGACCTCGTCGACCTCGAACCGCGAGGGCAACGCCGCGGGCTGGACGCAGGCCACCGACATCACGGTCGACACGCAGTACCTGAACGCGCGCGTCACCGACCGCTACCTCGAGTACTTCAGCCGCAAGGCGGGCGAAGCCAAGGCCTACGACGGCCAGAAGCTGGACGCCATCCACCGCGCGCTCGCTGATGCTGCTCAAGCTGGGCGTTAGCGCGCCGGCGCCCGCGGATGCCGCCAAGCGCGCCGAGCTCGCGGGTCTGACCACCGAGCTCGACGCCATGTACGGCGAAGGCAAGTACTGCCCGCCGGGCAAGCGGTCTACAAGGACGGCAAGGAGACACGGCTGCAAGAATCTCGACGAGCTCGGCGACGACCATCGCCGACCAGCCGCAACTACGATGAGCTCACCGAAGCCTGGGCGGGCTGGCATTCCATCGCGCAGCCGATGCGTGCCGAAGTACCAGCGCTTCGCGGAGCTCGCCAACGAAGGCGCGCGCGAGCTGGGCTTCGCGGACCTCGGCGTGTTGTGGCGCTCGCGTTACGACATGCCCGCGGCGGACTTCGAGAAGGAAGCCGCGCGCCTGTACGGGCAGGTCAAGCCGCTGTACAAGAGCCTGCATTGCTACGCGCGCGGCAAGCCTGCAGACAAGTACGGCAAGGACAAGGTGCCGGACGGCAAGCCGATCCCCGCGCACTTGTTAGGCAACATGTGGGCGCAGCAGTGGAACCGCGTGTACGACGACCTGCTGAAGCCCTATCCGGCGGCCAGCATCGAGTGCGCCGACCGCCTGCTGCAGGCGCAGAAGTGGGACGCGGTGCGCATGACGAAGTCGGCCGAGAGTTTCTATACCTCGATCGGTTTCCCGGCGCTGCCGCAGACCTTCTGGGAACGCTCGATGCTCATGCGGCCGCGCGACCGCGAAGTGGTGTGCCACGCCAGCGCCTGGGACATGGCCAACGACGACGACGTGCGCATCAAGATGTGCATGAAGCCGATCGAGGAGGATCTGTTCACGATCTACCACGAGCTGGGGCACGTCTATTACTACATCTGGTACAAGGACCAGCCCGAGCTGTTCCAGGACGGCGCGCAGGACGGCTTCCACGAAGCCATCGGCGACACCGTGAATCTCTCGGTGACGCCCGGCTATCTGCACCAGATCGGACTGGTCAGCGCCGTGAAGCCTTCGCAGGAAGCCGTCATCAACCAGCAGATGAAGATGGCGCTCGACAAGATCGCCTTCCTGCCCTTCGGCAAGCTCATCGACGAGTGGCGCTGGGCGGTGTTCGACGGCCGCGTCAAGCCGTCCGAGTACAACAAGGCCTGGTGGGAACTGCGCGAGAAGTACCAGGGCGTGTCGGCGCCGGTGCCGCGCAGCGAAGCGGATTTCGATCCGGGCGCGAAGTACCACATCCCGGGCAACACCTCGTACACGCGATATTTCCTGTCGTTCATCCTGCAGTTCCAGTTCCACAAGGCGTTGTGCGACGCGGCCGGGTTCAAGGGCCCGCTGCACGAATGCTCGATCTTCAACAACAAGACGGCGGGCGAGAAATACGCAGCCATGCTGAAGCTGGGCGCCAGCCAGCCCTGGCAGGACACGCTCGAAAAACTCACCGGCACGCGCGACATGGACGCGTCGGCGATCATCGATTACTTCAAGCCGCTGGAAGCCTGGCTCGAAGATCAGAACAAGGGCCGGACCTGCGGCTGGGAATAGTCAGATGAACAGCAACCTGGCCCCGGCGCCGCAGCTCACTGCGCGCGCCATCATCCTCGCCGTCATCCTGGCCACCGTGCTGGCGGCGGCCAACACCTACCTCGGGCTGTTCGCCGGCATGACCATCGCCTCGGCGATACCCGCGGCCGTGGTCTCGATGGCGGTGCTGCGTGCGCTGGGCGGCGGCGGCATCCTCGAGAACAACATCGTGCAGACCGGCGCGTCGGCCGGCACCTCGATCGCCTCGGGCGTGATCTTCACCGTGCCCGCCCTGGTGCTCATGGGCTACTGGACGGACTTCAAATACTCGTGGGTGCTGGCGATCGCCGGCCTCGGCGGCTTGTTAGGCGTGCTGTTCTCGGTGCCGCTGCGCCGTTCGCTGATCGTCGACCAGCAGATGGCCTTTCCGGAAGGCAAGGCCGCGGCCGAAGTGCTGCGCGCCGGCGAGAACCCCGGGGAAGGCGTCAAGGTGCTGGGCGTGTCCGCGCTGGCCGGCGGCATCGGCAAGTTGATCGCGGCCAGCGGGCTGCGACTCATTCCCGACAGCGCGCTGGCCAGCGGCTTCATCGGCAAGTACCTGGGCTACATGGGCGCCAACATCTCGCCCGCCTTGCTCGGCGTCGGCTACATCGTCGGACTGAACATCGGCGCGGTGGTGGTGTCCGGTAGTTTGCTCTCTTTCAACATCGCCATCCCGATCTACCACGCGTACTTCCTGGCCGACAATCCCCAGCTCGCGGCCACGATTGCGGCTGCCTGCCAGGGGCTGTCGAGTGCCGATTGCGCCGAGGCATCCGCGCAGATCCTGCGCGGCGCGCAGATCCGCTATCTCGGCGTGGGCGCGATGCTGGTGGGCGGACTGTGGGCGTTGATCACGCTGCGGCATTCCATCGTCTCGGGCGTCAAGAGCGGCCTCGCCGCGGCGCGCGCCGGCAGCGATGCGAACATTGCGCACACGGATCGCGACCTGCCGATGAAGTCGGTGCTCATCGGCACCGTCCTCTTCACGATTCCGCTCGCCATCCTCTACTGGTGGATCCTCAGCAGCAGCGGATTGTCGTTCGGCGGCAGCGTCGGTGTCGCGGCCGCGATGTCGGTGATCATGATCGTCGCCGGTTTCCTGTTCTGTTCCGTGTCGGCGTACATGGCGGGACTGGTGGGTTCTTCCAACAACCCGGTGTCCGGCATCACGATTGCGACCATCCTGTTCGCGGCGCTGGTGCTGCTGGGCTTCCTCGGCAAGACCTCGGCCATCGGGCCGGTCGCTGCGGTGATGATCGGAGCGGTGGTTTGCTGCGCGGCCTGCGTCGCCGGCGACAACCTGCAGGACCTGAAGGCCGGCTATCTGGTGGGCGCGACCCCGTGGCGGCAGCAGGTGATGCTGGCGATCGGTTCGATCTCATGCGCGCTGGTGATGGCGCCGACGCTCAACCTGCTGGCGGACGCCTACGGTATCGGCGGCGAGCCCACGGAGCAGCATCCACGTCCACTGCAGGCGCCCCAGGCGAATCTCATGGCGTCAGTTGCCAAGGGAATGTTCGGCGGCGAATTGCCGTGGACCATGATCGGCATCGGCGCGCTGATCGGCGTCGCCGTCATCATTTTCGATCAGATACTGAAAGCGAAGAAGGCGCCGTTCCGGGTTCCGGTGCTGGCAGCCGCCATCGGCATCTATCTTCCGCTCGAGACCATGGTGCCCATCTTCATCGGTGGCCTGCTGAACTATCTCGTGACGCGCAGCTTCGGCAAGGGCCTGACTGAAGACCAGGTCGAGAAGCGCAATCGCAAGGGCATGTTGTTCGCAGCCGGACTCATCACCGGCGAGGCGCTCATGGGCATTCTCATGGCGATCCCGATCGTCGCCGCGGGCCGCGGCGACGCGCTGGCACTGCCGGGAGGCTTGCAGGTCGGCGGTTCGGCAGGCGAAACGCTCGGGCTGGTGATCCTGGCGGGCATCGGCTGGTGGTTGTTCCGGGTCGGCAAGAGCAAGGCTGCCTGAAGCCGGGTTAAGGTGCCGGGTGGGGAAAGCGGGGACACCGCCGGGTAACATTCGCATCTGAGTCGCTTTCCCCACCCGGCACCATGACCCACTCTTCGCATCGCGCGAAGCTGATCCTCTGCTTCGCGACCGTCTATATCGTCTGGGGATCTACCTACCTGGTTGCCAGCATCGGCGTGCACCAATTGCCGCCATTGCTGTTCGGCGGTGTGCGCTTCCTGTGTGCGGGTGTATTGCTGGCGATCACTGCGGTCGCGATGGGCCAGCGCTTCGAGATGAACGCCACCGAGTGGCGGCATCTGATCATCGTCGCTGTCGGCAGCGTGTTCATTCCCAACGGCTGCACCAACTGGGCGATGCAATACGTGGAGTCGAACCAGACCGCCATCCTGAATGCGTCGGCGGCATTGTGGATCGCGCTGTTCGCCACGCGCGGACGCCGCGCACATGCGCTCGACCGTCGAACCGTCACCGGTCTGGTCATCGGTTTCGCCGGCACGACGCTGATCCTCTGGCCGCGTGGCGATCTCGATGTCAGCCATTTCGGCATGCAGTTGCTGATCCTCTTCGCCGTGTTCGTATGGTCCGCGGCCACGGTGTACATCCGCAATGCCCACTCGAAGCTCGATCTGCTGCCGTTCTCGGCCATGCAGATGCTGCTCGGCGGCCTGATGATGACGGTCGCAGGGCTGTTGTTCGGAGAAGCCGGCAGATGGCAGTGGTCGGGCAGCGGCCTGGCCGCCATGGCCTATCTCACGGTCTTCAGTTCGTGCCTGGCGTACACCGCTTTTTCGTGGCTGGCCAGGAACACGACGCCCGCGATGGTGGGCACGTACAGCTACGTGAACCCGGCCATCGCCGCGGTGCTCGGCTGGTGGTTCTTGCACGAGACGCTGGGCTTCAACCAGCTGGTGGGCATGGCCATCATGTTCGCCGGTGTGGCACTAGTTAGCTGGCCGCAGAAGGAACAGAGGCGGCTGGACGAGGATCAGCAGAAGGATCCTTCAACCGCCGGCTGCGGATAAATGGGGACATTCCTCGATTCCTAGCAAACGGGGACGGAGTGGGGCGTAGACGCGCCTTCCGAGGGTTGACCCGCTCTGCTCCCTCAAGGTCGCGCGCGCTTCGAAAATTTCCGGACGGAAATTTTCGGCGTTCGCTCGTCGGAAGCCTACGGCCTGCAGGTCTGCAGAAATGGCTGCGCTGGAATGCATCGCGGCGGCCGTATTGGCTTCCTCCTCGCCGCGCTCCATTCGGTCGCATAGCGGGTCAACCCTCGAAAGGCGCGCCCACCGGCACCGCACGGTCCCCGCGTGCTAGCGAAGCAGCGCCCCATTTGCCGCTGCTGGGAGAAGAGTGCGTGACTCCAGGGCCCGGAAGGCCCGGCAAGAACCAGAACACCGAGTCTTGCGATCTTTTCCACCCTCAGGGACACAGCGCGATGGCTCGGCAATGGGGAGCGGAGCTGCGGATCGTGGCGGCGGAGGCGTGCGGTGCGGTCTTCGGGCAAACGGGGACGGACCGCCTCGGGTGGTACGCCTGTCCATGGCTGACTCTCTTTGCGACCGAATGGAGCGCGGCGAGGAGGAAGCGCCCGACCGCCGCCGTGTTGCATCTCCGCGCACCATTTCTGCAGATATGAAGGCGGTCCGCTTCCGACGAGCGGCCGCCGAAAATTTCCGTCCGGAAATTTTCGAAGCGCGCGCGACCTTGAGGGAGCAAAGAGAGTCAGCCGTGGGCAGGCGTATCGGCAAACCTCAACCGTCCCCGTTTGCCCGAAGACCGCACCGCACGCCTCCGCCACCGCAACCCCTCAGGCCCGTCCCCGTTTGCTAGCAAATCAGGAATGTCCCCATTAAGGCTAGTCCCGCTTCGCCCGAATGACCTCGACCCGTCCGCGCGAGCCGATGAACCACGAACCGACCCAGCTCACGATGCTGACGATGAGTGCGGCGCCCACGGCTGACCAGAAGCCGCCAGGAATCGTGAAGCCTGGCAGTACCAGCGCCACCAGCCCCAGCATCGCCGCATTGACCACCAGCAGGAACAGACCGAGCGTGAGCAGCAGGGCCGGAAGCGACAGCAGCAGCGCGAACGGCCGCACGATGGCGTTCACCACGCCTAACAGCAATCCGGCGAGCACCAGTGTCATCGGTGTATCGATCTTGAAACCGTCGAGTATCGACGTGGCTGCCCAGAGCCCCAGGGCCGCGATGAGCCCGCGCAGAATGAAGCCGGCCATGTCTCGAAATCCTTATGCCTGCGAACGTTCCTGATCCAGACCCTTCTCCAGGAACACCTTGAGCCGGGTCAGCGCCAGCTCCCAGTAGCGGCGCTTGTTCAGATAGTACGTCACCCAGACCGGCGCGGAGGGCACTCCGCTCGACAGCAGGCGCAGCACCGTGGTGCTTTTCACGCGCTCGAACAGGAAATCCTCGACGATGACCGCATCGGAGCTGGGCATTCCCGGTGAGGGCATCAGGATCAGGCGCATGCGCTGCGGCGTAATCAGCACATCGATGTGCGCGTCCAGCTCCACGTCGGCGCCGAACACCAGATGCAGTCGGCCCTTCTCCCGTGGCGTGATGGACGCCTCCGGCGCCGCCCAGCGGACCAGCACGCGGCTGTCGGTGAAGGCGCGCCACACGCGTTCGACCGGCACGTCGATGTCGACGCGGTGGGCAAAGCTTCGGAATTTGCCGCTCACTTTTCCATGCCCTATTTTCGGAGGGCCACCCACGCCACCGGGATCAGCGACGCGATGATGATTCCGATGGTCACCAGTCCGAAATTGTCCTTGATCAGCGGGATGTTGCCGAAGAAGTAGCCCGCCCAGATGAAGATCAGCACCCAGGCGAGGCCGCCCAGCACGTTGGAAGTCTGGAAGCGCGCATACGGCATGCGCCCGATGCCAGCCACGAAGGGCGCGCAGGTGCGGATGATGGGCGCGAAGCGCGACATCACGATGGTCCACGCGCCCCATTTCTGGAAGAACGCCTCGGTGCGCCGCAGGTACTCCACCTTGAGGAAGCGGTAACGGCCGCTGAAGGCCGGCGGCCCGACCCAGCGCCCGATGTGGTAGTTAGTCGTGTTGCCGGTGATCGCGGCGACGGTCAGCGCGACGCACAACAGCGGCGCCGACAGGGTGCCGGAAGTGTCGATCGCCGCCAGCGCGCCGGCCGCGAACAGCAGCGAATCGCCAGGCAGGAATGGCGTGACCACGAAACCGGTCTCCGCGAACACGATGGCGAACAGGATCAGGTAGATCCAGACACCGAAGTCACGCAGCAGTTCGACCAGGTGGACATCGAGATGCAGGACGAAGTCGACGAAATACAGGAACAGATCGGCGAACCATGCCAGCAGCTCCATCAGTTCGGCGCCGCCGCGATGCGCGCGGTCAGCCCCTCGGGCGTGGCGCGCGGCTTGCGTCCCTTGAGCACTTCGAGGGCCGCGCGCACACCGGCATCGCGCTGTGCCAGCGCCTGCCGTGCCCGCAGGTCTTCGAGATCCAGCGGCTGCTCATCGACTTCGAAAGGCTGATCCGGCTCGATGCCGCGGCCCTGGATGGATCGGCCGGACGGCGTGAAGTAGCGCGAGGTGGTGAGCTTGATGGCGCGCCCCGCCGACAGCGGCATCACCGTCTGCACCGACCCCTTGCCGAAGGTGCGCCGGCCGAGCAGCACGGCGCGATGATGATCCTGCAGCGCACCGGCGAGGATTTCCGCGGCCGAGGCCGTGGCGCCGTTCACGAGCACCACCGCGGGCACGCCCGGCAGCACTTCTCCAGGCGTCGCCGACATGGTGAAGCGCGCCGCGGGGGTACGCCCGTCGGCCGTCACGATCACGCCCTCCTCGAGCATCTGGTCGGCGACTTCCACCGCCGACTCGAGCACGCCGCCCGGGTTGTTGCGCAGGTCGATGATCACGCCAAGCGGCTTGCTGCCCAGGTCGCGGCGCATGCGCGCGATGCCGGCGGCGAAATCCATGCCGTGGTGTCACTGAACGTGCCGATGCGCGCGTATACGAAATCCCCCGTCGAGCCGCACCATCGCCACGCTGTGCACGTCCACTTGCGCGCGCACCACGGTGAACTCCAGCGGCAGCGCCGAGCCGGCGCGCACCACGGCGAGCTTGACGATGGAGCCGCGCGGCCCGCGCATGCGGGTCATCGCGGCATCCAGATCGCTGCCCACCGGCAGTCCATCGATGGCGGCAATCATGTCGCCGCTCTGGATGCCGGCAGCCGCGGCCGGTGAATCGCGGAACGGCCGCACCACGCGCAGCGCGCGATCGGCGGTCGACACCTCGATGCCGATGCCGGCATAGGTGCCGGCCGTGCTGACGCGCAGGTCGGCGTATTCCTCGGCGTCGAGATAGGAAGAGTACGGATCGAGCCCGGCCACCAGGCCGCGCACCGCATCGTCGATGAGCGCGGGGCTTTCCACCTGGTCGACGTAGTCGCGCTGCACGCGCTCCATCACCTCGGCCACCTGCGCCGATTCGGCGGATGTCAGCGCCGATTTCGATGCGGGCGCCGTGGCAGGCGCCGTGACGGCGGCGGCGGGTGCGTCACGGTGTGCGAATACCGTGCCGCCGAGCGCGATCAACACGCCGAGGGCGATCCCGAGGGCCAGCAGCTTCATGGGCGCAAATCCTAACCCATTGGACTGAAAAGGATTAGCCGGTGTTGCTGGTGGGTTCTTCCACCAGGAAGGCCCCGGGCGTGGCGGCGGCCAGCACCGGCAGCACCTCCAGAACCTCGCCAACCGGCACCGGACGGGCAATCGCAAAACCCTGGCCGTAGTCCACGCCCAGGGCGCGCACGCGGGTGCGGATTTCCTCGGTCTCGACGTATTCGGCCACCGTGGTGATGTTCATCGCGCGCGCCAGCTGCGCGATGGCGCGCACCATCGATTCGGCGCGCTCGTCGCGCAGGATGTCGCGCACGAAGCTGCCGTCGATCTTGAGAATCGAGACCGGCATGGAGCGCAGATAGGACAGCGACGACAGGCCGGTGCCGAAATCGTCCAGCGCCACGCCGCAGCCCAGCTTGCGCAGGCGCTGCATGAGCTGCTCGGCGTCGTTGATGCTGGCCACCGCGGCGCTTTCCGTGAGCTCGAAGCAGAACACCGCCGGGTTGATGCGGCTGGACTCGATACTGCGGATCACGTAGTCGGCGAATTCCTCGTCGTGTCAGCGACTGGCCGGAGAAGTTGATCGTGAACACCACGGGCACGTTGGCCAGCAGCTCGCGGTGCGGTCGCAGCAGCTCGATGACGGTGGAGATCACCCAGCGGTCGATGGTGGGCATCATCTGGTAGCGCAGCGCGGCGGACAGGAAACGGTCCGGCCCGATGGTGTTGCCCTCGGTATCGAGCATGCGCAGCAGCATTTCGTAGTGCGGCTTCGAATGGCCGTCGTCGACGAACGGCAGCGATCAGCTGCGCTTCGAGGCGCAGGCGGTTTTCCGCCAGCGCCGAGCGCACGTCGGTGGCCACGTTGATGTCGGTGAAGCGGCGGATGATGCTGACGTCGTTTTCCTGGAAGGTCTCGAGGCGGTTGCGGCCCCGATCCTTGGCGGCCTTGCAGGCCGATTCGGCTTCGGCCAGCGAGCGGCCGAGCTCGCCGTCGCGGCCGCTGAACGGCGTGACTCCCAGGCTGATGGAGAGGCGGAAGCGCGCATCCACACCCGCGGTGGAGAGGCGCGCGACGCCTTCGCGCAGGCCTTCGCCGAACATCGCCGCCTCGTCGATGTCCGAGGGCATGGCCACCGCGAAGCGGTCGCCGGAAATGCGCGCGGCCAAGGAATTCGGCGGCAGATGCTTGCGCAACAGTTCGCCGATCTGCGCGATGGCCTGGTCGCCCACGTGCATGCCGAAGTTTTCGTTGATGACGTGCAGCTCGTCGATGTCGACGTACAGCAGGCTCCACCGCTGTGCGCGATTCTCAGAATCGGCCCAGACGAGGTTCAGGCGCTGCTCGAGCGCGGCGCGCGTCAGCAGGCCGGAAAGAGTGTCGTAGCTGGTCTCGATGCTGGCCGCGACGCGGCGCGCCAGCAGATCCGCCAGGTGCACGTCGCGCCCGACGAATTCCGGTGCGTCGAGCTTGCGGAACAGCGCCAGCACGCCGGACGTGCGGCCGGATCCCTGGCGCAGCGGACAGGCCAGGATGCGATATGGAATGGCCACCTGTCCGGCCTGGGTCGCGATCCGGTTGATGACCAGGGGATCGCGGCGGGTCTGCGTGATGGCCAGCAGCTGTTTCTGCGTGCGCGTGAGAATGGTGGTGTCGCCGCTTTCCGGCCAGGTCAGCGTCAGCCCCTTGTCCGGCACCACGATGCCGGCGAGCACGCATTTCAAATGCCCGGCGGCGTTGGCCAGCAGGGATTGCAGATCGTCCGAGCCGCTGGCCTGCGGATGGCTGCCGGTCACCGACAACAGCAGTTCCAGGTCCTTGTCGCGCGCGTTCAGGTGCTCGTTGAGCTGCTCGATGTCGGCGCGCGCCAGCAGGTCGCGGCGCAGCAGCTCGAGCGCCGGCTTGAGGTGGTCGTGCACGTACGAGAAGGGCAGCACGTCGCATCGGTGGCCAACCGGTTGCAAACGACGGCCACCACCGCGGCCACCGCATTGCGTTCGTCACGCAGCCAGAATAGATAGGCGGGCGCTTCGTCCGGCAACGCGCAATGCTGGCCGACACCGGCGCTGAGCGTCGAGTTGGATGGCGCCCCTTCGAGCTGCGCGATCCCCTGCAGCACCAGCGCGAACAGCTCCGGGTTGGTGTTCGCCACGCTCGACCACAGCAATTTGCCGGCGTTATCGAACAGGCACAGCGCGGCCGCCCGCGGCAGCAGCGAGCGCACCAGCTGGGCGTAAGGCTCCATGGAGGCTTCGAAGGACATCAACGGCGGAACATCGCCTAATGACATATGTATGGCGTTGATGCAGTTGGCGTTTCAGCCAGTTTGGCCCTTAAGGGCGCGGGCTTTTGAACCACGGCCGCGGGTCGACCGGCTTGCCCGCCTTGCGGATCTCGAAGTACAGCTCGGGTCGCGGCCGGCCGCCCGAATCTCCCAGGGTCGCGATGGTGTCCCCGGCCGTCACGCGCTCCCCGACTTCCTTGTAGAGCCGCTCGTTGTGGCCGTAGAGGCTCAGATAGCCGTCGCCGTGATCGATGATGGTCAGCAGCCCCAGGCCCGACAGCCAGTCCGCATACACCACGCGGCCGTGATAGACCGCGCGCACCGGCGTGCCCTGCGTCGCCGGCTAACAACACGCCGTCCCATTTCACGCCGCCGGCGCGCGTCTGTCCGAACGACGCCACCAACCGTCCGGCCACCGGCCAGGCCAGCTTGCCGCGCAGCCTCGCGAAGGCGTCCTTGCTGTCGGTCGGAAATTTATCGATGCGTTCGAGCGCGCGCCGCAGTTCGCGCACCAGCTTTTCCAGACCGCCCTGCTGCTCCTTGAGCCGCTCGAGCTCTTTCGCGCGGCTCTTCGACTCTGCTTCGAGCGAGACCAGCGCCCGGCCGCGACGTTCGCGCGCCGATTGCAGCTTGGCGACCTCGCCCCTCTGCTGCTCTTCGAGCATCGTCAGCCGCTGTTCCTCCGCGGCCAGCTCCGCGTCGAGCCCGGCAAGCTCGTCGAGGTGCGCATGGATGGCGGCGATCTGGCTGGCGCGCGCGCGGCCGAAGTACTGGTAGTAGACCAGCACACGGCCGGTCTGCCCGGGTCGCGCTGGTTGAGCAGTAGTTTGAGCGGCTCCTGCCGGCCGATCATGCGGCGCGGCGCGGATCTGTCCCGCGAGGGCCTCGCGGTCCCGGGCGAGCGCGGCTTCCTCGGTGCGCCTTTGGCCGCGAGCTCGGCGCGCCGCGCGGTGTGCACGGCACGCTCGCGGCGCAGCCTGTCGAGCGCGCCCGGGCGCCGACCCGACCGTCTTCTCGCGTTTCCTCGAGCTCGCGCGTCGAGCTGGTCGCGGCTGCCGGCGTCACGCTCCATTTCCGCGCGCACCTTGTCGATCTGCGAACGCACCGCCTTCAGCTCCGCCTCGGCCTTGGTCGGATTGGCATCTTCGGCCGCCGTCCCGACGGCCACCGGGAACATCAGCGCGCAAAGCAAGAACGGCGAGAGGCCAGATGGTGATTCGTCATGGGGATATTCTTGACTCGGCGGCCCCCGAAAATCGGCCGAAAAAGCAGAATCGGCGAAATGGCGCCCCGCCGCTATAATGCGCTCCCTTTTTCGGCCACGGACCTGACGCATAGGAACTCATGGAACGTCTGATCGAATACGTGACCCAGTCATCCGCTGCTCGCCGGGGCCGCCGTGCTGGCGCTGGTCGTAGTGCTCACCTACGAGTCGCGCATGCGCGCATCGTCTTCGCCGCCATTTCCTCGCAGGACCTGATCCGGCTCATGAACCAGGGCGCCCTGGTGCTCGACATCCGCAAGCCCGACGAGTTCGCGCCGGGACATGTCAACGGCGCCAAGCAGCTGCCGTCGACCAGATCCTGACGGCCGGCGACAACTTCAAGCGCTTCAAGGAAAAGCCGGTCGTGTTTATTGCGATCCGGTTCACTGGCCGCCGCCGCCGTGCGCCAGCTCAACAGCACGGGATTCACCAAGGCTTTCACGCTGCGCGGCGGCTTCGCCGGCTGG
>CAVQEZ010000030.1:0-52438 GCA_963711635.1 uncultured Pseudomonadota bacterium | reverse complement strand
GCCGCCGTATTACCGGCCGGACCCGGCCACCGGCGAGATGTATTCGTTGCACGCCTTCCTGGCCATGTACGACCCGGAAGGCCCGCTGGGGAAGAACAAGAAGGTCCCTTCGGCGGCCAGGAAAATGCGCGCGCGGCTTCGGCCGCGGCGCAGGCGGCGCGCATACGCATCCGCATCCCGCCCAACACCACTTTTTATGGCAGGGTGCCGACGCGACGCTGGTGGGCGTTTCGATGGACGTCCCGGGCCCTTCAAGCGGCAGCCAGCCGATGAACGTGATCATTCGCAATATCAACTTCGTGGATACAGCGGATTGCTTCCCGGCGTGGGATCCAAACGATGGCGCCGCGGGAAACTGGAATGCGGCCTATGACTCGATTTCCGTGCGCAACTCGACCCATGTCTGGATCGACCACAACCGCTTCGCGGACGTGCGCACCTCCGACGAAACGCTGCCAGTGTTCTTCGGCCGGATCTACCAGGTCCACGACGGCCTCGTCGACATCACCAATGTCTCCGACTATATCACCGTGTCGTGGAATCAGTTCCTCAACCACGACAAGACCATGTTGATTGGCAGCTCCGACAGCGCGGCCGCGGATCGCGGAGCCTGCGTGTGACCCTGCACCACAACCTGTTCGCGGACGTTGGCCAGCGCGCGCCGCGCGTCCGATTCGGTCAGGTACACGTGTACAACAACTATTACTTCGTTGGCTCGCGACTAACTATGGATACAGCTGGGGCGTCGGGATCGAGTCGCAGATTTATGCCGACAACAACTTCTTTGACATCCAGCAGCCATATTCGGCAGCCGACGTCATCGACCGGTTCAACGGCACTCGCATCAGCGATGTGGGCAATTGCCTGGGCATCTGGTTCGGCTGCATGCCCACTGATTTCGTGGCCGCGTGGAATGTCGTCAACGATCCGGACCTGGTGCCCGACGCCGGGTGGACGCCAACGCTCTACGGACCTTCCGGCCGTGCGGAGAAAACCCGCCACGTGCGCGTGTCCGTGCTTTTGGGCAGCGGGCCCACCGGTCAGTTGACTCCACATTTTAGATAGCCCCCTTTCAGCAAGAAAGATGGGGTGCTCAACATTTTCCGCGGACGCGGACTGCTCTGAAGTGCGTTCCCGCGGTAGGTAAAACTACTCAGCGTCGCTAATGGCGTGGCGACGCCATACTCCTTCGGCTGCCGGAACGCGGAAAATTCCGGCAGCGAATTGTTTACACGAAGGGGAACCAAAATGACGAAGGGAATTGCACGGGCGGCAGCCACTGCCGCCTCGCTGGTTGCGGCTGCAACCTTGTTAGTCGCGAAGCCCGCTGCGGCGGCCTCGCTGGTCGAAATCACCGGGTTCGGCCAGAACCCCACCAACCTGCGGATGCACGTGTACGCGCCCGATGTGCGCGTGTCGCCGCCACCCATCCTGGTGGCCGTGCATTACTGCACCGGCACGGGACCGGCGTTCTTCAATGGCACGCAGTTCCGCACGCTGGCCGACCAGTACGGTTTCATCGTCATCTATCCGTCGGCGACGCGCAGCGGTCAGTGCTTCGACGTGTCCTCGCCGCAGGCGCTGCGGCGCAATGGCGGCAGCGACCCGGTGGGCATCATGTCCATGGTCAACTACGTCATCTCGAGCTATGGCGCCAACGCCAATCGCGTGTACGTCACCGGCGCGTCCTCGGGCGCGATGATGACCAACGTGCTGGTCGGCAACTATCCGGATGTGTTCAAGGCCGGCGCCGCGTTCATGGGCGTGCCGCACTCGCTGCTTCGGCACCACCGACGGCTCGATGTGGAACAGCCAGTGCGCCAACGGCCAGCGCATCATGACGCGCGCAGCAATGGGGCGATCTCGCGCGCGCCGCGATTCCCGGGCTACACGCGGCGCGCGCCCGCGCATGCAGCTCTGGCATGGCACCACGGACACCACGTTGCGATACCCAAACTTCGGCGAGGAGATCAAGCAGTGGACCAATGTGCTCGGATCTGAGCCAGACGCCCTCGTTCACCGACACGCCGCAGTCGGGCTGGACCCGCACGCGCTACGGCGGCACGGGAGCGGGCGCGCCGGTTGAAGGCATCAGCGTCGCCAACGTGGGGCACAGCTTGCCGCTGAACGGCCAGGCACTGATGGCCATCCAGTTCTTCGGTCTCGACACCAGCACGCCCGGACCGGGACCGGGGCCGGATACGCAGGCACCGAGCGTACCGGCGAACCTGACCGCGCCCTCCGCGACCAGTAGTTCGATCTCGCTGGCATGGAGCGCATCCACCGACAATGTCGGCGTGACCGGTTACCAGGTGCTGCGCGCGCCCGGCGCCAGTGGCGGAACCTTCACGCAGATCGCGACTCCAGCATCGAACTCGTTCGTCGACAGCGGGCTCGCGGCCAGCAGCACCTTCCGCTATCAGGTGCGCGCGCGTGACGCGGCCGGCAATACGTCGGCGGTTTCGAACACGGTCAGCGCGATGACGCAGGCCGGCGGACCAGGACCAGGACCCGGGCCAGGCGGTGGGTGTTCGGCGGTTGCCACATTGCAGACGCAATGGCAGACCGGCTACGTGATCGAGCCCGTGAGAGTGACGAACACCGGCACGGCGACGATCAACGCCTGGACGGTCACGTTCACGCTGCCGGCGGGGCACACGATCACGGGATCGTGGAACACGACGCGGACGGCGAGTGGCCAGACCCTCATGGCGCGCAATTCGCCGAACAACGGCACACTGGCACCGAACGGCAGCACCACCTTCGGCTTTCAGGTGTCACGACCGAATGGCAACACACAGCTGCCCACGACCTACGCCTGCACCTCACCCTGAGTCATTTCCGGCCACCCTCTCTCCTTGTCACGAGGAGAGAGGGTGCGTGCCGCCCGACGCGAAGAGTTAGTATCGTTCGCGATGGGTTCGCGATTTGTTAGTCGGCTGCGCTTTCTCGCGACGATCTCGCTTGCCAACGTGGTCGTCATCTACACCACGGTCTTCAGCGACTGGACGCTGAGGGAGGCCGGGCTGGCGTACGCCGGCGAGTGGCTCATCCTGATGCTCGTCGTCTACGCCCGCGTACTGATCGCCAAGCGTTTGCCGGGAGAAAGCAATTCTGGCGGGCGACGCTGGCCGCTGCTGTACGCCAAGGCGATGGCAATCCTGGTCACGTTGCTCATGAATGGGCTGTTCATCGGCCTGATGACCTTGCTGCTGCTCGGGGGATTCGACTTCAGCCTCCTCCCGGACTCCACCTGGCGCGCCCTGGGCTGGTGCTGGCTGGCGTTTCTGATTGCTCACGCAATCGGTTTCTTCGAGTTCGCGCGACAGGGTGCATACGACGAGCTGATCGACGACAACCGGGTCATGGCCAATTTGTGGCGCTACCCCGCCATGCTGCCGGCGGCCGTGGCGGTGGCCGGTGAACGCAGCCATGATGCACCCGTCGTTCCCTGGTTTTTCGTCACTGCCATGGTTCTCATGGCCGTCGTGGACGTCGGCATCTACGTCGCCGAAATGGACGCCATGGACGCCAGGCGCCGAAAGGCCCGCGCGCTGCAGGCCGGACCTGCGTAACGGCCCACCCTGACCGAGTTGCCGGGGAGGGTCCCGGCTGGTATAAAGGCGGCCCTTTCGGCGGCCGCAATCCGGTCGCACGTTAGTTAACCTACTGATTCTCCGAGAATTCTATGAGCCGCGTCTGTGAAGTAACGGGCAAGAGCGTTGCCGTCGGCAACCGCGTTTCCCATGCCAACAACAAGAAGCGCCGTCGCTTCCTGCCCAATCTGCACACCCAGCGCTTCTGGCTGGAAGGCGAGCGCCGCTGGGTCAGCCTGCGCGTGTCCACGCGCGGCCTCCGTACCATCGAGAAAAATGGCATCGACTCCGTGATCGCGGGTCTGCGTGCCAAGGGCAAGAAGGTTTAAGCCATGCGCGAGAAAGTGAAACTGCTGTCGACTGCCGGCACCGGCCATTTTTACGTGGCCACCAAGAACAAGCGCCTGCACCCCGACAAGATGGAAGTGAAGAAATACGATCCGGTCGTGCGCAAGCACGTCGCTTACAAGGAATCGAAGATCAAGTAAGCGAGCAGGAGCGCGCCTGAGAGCGAAGCGACTCGGGCGCGTAAAAACGAACGAAGGCCACAAGAAAAAGGCCCGGTCTGTCCAGACCGGGCCTTTTTCATTTCTCACTTACTCGTCTAACGATTGTGGGTTCCGGCGGCTGTCAAAGCGTCAGCCGGCTTTAACAGCAGTCGAAGCTTGGGGTGGCGGCGGGGAAGCGTTCGGCTCTGGACGAGCTGGGAACACCGTTTCTCTTGCAGGAGGGTCCCACCGCCACCCACAATCGTTCGTGCTCTATTAGACGCACATCCCGCAGGCGTGTTGCAGGCTGTTCGACGAACGGAAGGCAACCCGCGTTGAACCGCTACAGTCTTACGCCAACACGTGCCTGAACTTCCCGAAGTCGAGACCACCCGCCGCGGCATCGAACCGCATGTCGTGGGCCGCCGTATCCACCGGCTGCTGATTCATGACCGTCGGCTGCGCTGGCCTGTAGATATTTCAATGAGCGCGGCCCTGTGCGGTAGCGCCATCCGTCGCGCGGGACGCCGCGCCAAGTACCTGCTCCTGGAAACGGATGCGGGCACGATGATCCTGCACCTCGGCATGTCGGGCAGCCTGCGGGTGCTGCCCGCCTCGACGCCGCGCATCGCGCACGATCACGTGGACATCGAGCTCGACTCGGGCCAGACGCTGCGTTTCAACGATCCGCGCCGCTTCGGCAGCCTGCTGTTCACCGCCCAGGACCCGGCACTGCATCCGTTGCTGAAGGGACTCGCTCCCGAACCGCTCGAGGCGGAGTTCAACGGCGAATACCTGTGGAAGATCACGCGCCGACGCACGGTGGCGATCAAGCAATTCGATCATGAATTCCCGGCTGGTGGTCGGCGTCGGAAACATCTACGCCAGCGAAGCGCTGTTCCGCGCGCGTATCCGGCCGCGCCGGCAGGCGCGCTCGCTCAAGCGACAGGAGTGCGCGCGCCTGGCGCGCGCCATCAAGGCCACGCTGACCATGGCGGTGAAGGGCGGTGGAACCACGCTGCGCGATTACGTCGGTGCCGACGGCAATCCGGGGTACTTCCGCCTGAAGCTCTACGTGTACGAGCGCGCGGGCCAGCCCTGCCGTGTCTGCGGCCATCCAGTGAAGCAGTTCACACAGGGGCAACGCTCTACCTACTGGTGCAGGTACTGCCAGAAATGACGGCCACTGGAATACACGCGTGACCACACCAGCAGCGATGTGTACGGCGGCCGAGCTGACCGCCTTCAAGCGACGACTCGTCAAAGTCGACCCGGTACTTGCGAATCTCATGCGCGCGGCCGGCAAGTTCACGCATGTCCCGAACGCGCAGCACACGCCCTTTCATGCGCTGGCGCGCGCCATCGCGCACCAGCAGCTCAATGGAATCGCCGCGGAAAGCATTTTCGGACGCTTCACCGGCTTGTACCCGTCGAATGGACAGGGCACGGCCCTGCTCGAGGCCGAGATGGTGCTCGCGACTCCGGACGACAAATTGCGCGCCGTCGGCCTGTCGTTCGCCAAGATCGCCAGCATCAAGGACCTGGCCGCGAAGACCATCGCCGGCACGGTGCCGCCCTATGAAATCCTGCACACGCTCGAAAGCGAGGAAATCATCGAGCGGCTCACCCAGGTGCGCGGCATCGGGCGCTGGACCGTGGAAATGCTGCTGATGTCGCGGCTCGGCAGACCCGACATCCTGCCGGTGGATGACTTCGGCGTGCGCAACGGTTTCCGCCTCGCTTATGGGCTGCGCGGCATGCCCACGACGCGCGCACTCGCGGAATTCGGCGCACGCTGGGCGCCGTTTCGCTCGGTCGCCGCCTGGTACCTGTGGCGCGCGGTGGACCTGCATCGCGCGGGCAAACTACCGGCACCGGCCACGAAGACGCGCATCACTCTCGTGAAGAAGAAGTAAGAAAACCGCGGCGAAGGCGAAACCTGCCCGGAAGGCGCGCGCGCGTCGCAGGCCGAAGTAGTCAGTAGATCAGTCCAACGCCGGCGCCGCGCGGATCCGAGGCCGCCTCGACCTTGCCGGACTTGAAATCCCAGGTCACGACCTGCTCGTTTCCCCAGCGGCGCGTGCCTTCGCGCAACGTGTGACCTCGCGCCTCGAGCTGCTTGCGCTCCTCGGGCGTGAATGCGTCGCTCTCGAACTGCAGCACGTCGGGTGAGAACTGGTGATGGAAGCGCGGCGCGCTCACGATCTGCTGCGCGCTCTTGCCATCCATGAAATCCAGCGTGCCGAGGATCACCATGCCGGGGATATAGCTGCCGCCCGGCGAGCCGATGATCATGATGCCGTTGGAAGACTCGACGAAGGTGGGCGTCGACGATGACAGCGGCCGCTTCTTCGGCGCGATGGCATTGGCATCGGCGCCGATGAGCTGGAAGCCGTTCGGCACGCCGGGCTTCACCGAGAAGTCGTCCATCTGGTTGTTCAGCAGGATGCCGGTGCCCGGGATCATCAGACCGGAGCCGAAGAAGAAGTTGAGCGTGATGGTGGCGGCCACCATGTTGCCCTTGGCGTCGATCACCGAGAAATGCGTGGTGGACGGACCGGGGCTCGGCGCATCGATGCCGGGCAGGCTGGCGCTCGGCGTGGCGCGATCCATGCGGATCGAGGCGCGTTGTCCGGCCGCGTAGTAGGGATTGATGAGGCGCTCGACCGGGATTTCGACGAAGTCCGGGTCACCCAGGTAGACGGCGCGGTCGCGATGCACGCGCCGCATGGCCTCGACGATGAGATGCGCGCGCGTGGTTTTGTCCACCTTCGAAAGATCGAATCCGTCGAGGATGTTCAGCGCATCGATGAGCGCGATGCCGCCGGATGTGGGTGGCGAACCGGAGACGATGCGCGCACCGCGATAGTGGCCGACCACCGGCGGCCGCTCGACCACGCGGTAGTTAGCCAGATCCTCGAGCGTCCAGTTGCCGCCGAGCTGGCGCACGCCGTCGACCAGCTTCCTGGCGAACTCGCCCTTGTAGAAGCCGTCGGCGCCCTTGCGGGCGAGATTCTCGAGGCTGGCCGCGAGCTCGGGTTGTTTGACGATGTGGCCGAGCGCGGGCACCTCGCCATTCACCAGGTACACGCGTGTCGCATCGGGAGTCTTCAGGAAGGCGTTCTTCTTGAACTCCATGCCGCCGCGCAGGCGCGGATACAGCGCAAAACCTTCGCGCGCCAGCTTGATGGCTGGCGCCAGGCTCACGGCGAGCGGCAGCTTGCCGTACTTCTTCGCCAGGTGCGCCATGCCCGCGGGCTCGCCGGGGATGCCCGCGGCCAGCGCCGAGTCGCGCGACAGCCCGGGCACCGGATTGCCGTCCTTGTCGAGATACATGTCGCGCGAGGCGGCGCCCGGTGCCATCTCGCGCAGGTCGATCATCATCTCCAGCCCATCGCTGGCGCGGCGGATCAGGAAGAAGCCGCCGCCGCCCAGGCCGGAGCTCGACGGCTCGACCACGGTGAGCGCCGCCGCGACGGCCACCGCCGCATCGAAGGCATTGCCGCCCTTGGCCAGGATCTCTTTGCCGGCGTCGCTGGCCAGTGGATAGGCGCTGGCGATGGCTGCCTTGCCGGGACCGCGCGCGGGGATCCCGGTGTCGGCCGCCTGCAGCGGAACGACGAATGCGGCCAGCAGAAGAAGGAAGAGCTTCATGCCCATCAGACCCGCTTCATCTTCCTGAGCTCTGCGGCAACCAGCGGGTGCACGAACTCCTTGACGTCGCCACCGAGGACGGCGATTTCACGCACCAGCGTCGAAGAAATGAACGTGAACTGCTCCTGCGGAGTCAGGAACACCGTCTCCAGGTCGCGCATCAGGTGCCGGGACATGTTCGCGAGCTGGAACTCGAACTCGAAATCCGACACGGCGCGCAGTCCGCGCACCACGACCTGCACACCGAGCTGGCGCGCGAGGTCCACGGTGAGGCCGGCGTAACCCATGACCTCGACGCCGGGAATGTCGGCCAGCACCTGGCGTGCCAGCTCGACGCGCTTCTCCAGCGGAAACATCGGCGCCTTGTTAGGGTTGGAGGCGATCGCGACGATCACGCGCTCGAACACGCTGGCGGCACGCCGCACCAGGTCCTGGTGTCCGTTGGTGATGGGATCGAACGTCCCTGGATAGACGGCGCTGCGCTTCATGTGGCCCAGATTTCAAATGGAAAATAGATGATACCCGACCTCGCCTGCCCGGCCGTCGCGAATGTCCCGCCAGCCGTCCGGCAGGGCCGGCAGGGCTTCGCGCGCGCGATGTTCGACGTAAATGCGCGCGTCCGGCGCGAGCAGGTTTGCGGCGACGAGCGCAGCGGCCGTGGCCGTCAACAGCGGCACATCGTACGGGGGATCGAGAAACACGATGTCGAAGGGCGCGGCACCCGCCGACCGTGCCAGCCAGGTGAGCGCGTCGGCGCATGTCACCTGCAGCGCGGTTTCCTGCCATTCGCGCGCCAATTCTTCGATGGCAGTGGCGGCGCGCCGGTCCTGCTCCACGAAGCTCGCGTGCCCCGCGCCGCGCGACAGCGCTTCCAGCCCGAGCGCGCCGCTGCCCGCAAACAGGTCGAGAACCCGCGCGCCCTCGATGCGCGGTTGCAGCCAATTGAACAGGGTTTCCCGCACGCGATCCGGTGTCGGACGGATCGCGACGCCCGCCGGAAATCGCAGTCGACGCCCGCGGTGACGGCCGCCGATGATGCGCAGCAGTCTCTGAGTCCCGGGCGACTTCTGCGTCACCTTGCGCGCACCACGATCCGCGTCATGCTCGCGCGCGCCGGTGCGCCTTTTTCCACTGTGTTTGAGCTTCGCCAACTTCGCCTGCGGCTGCTTGCCACCTTTTGGGGCCCAAGCGTACGCTACGGCCCCAATACGACAAGTTCGGCGCATCGTTCTGAACGACGAGGGAATGCGACCGTTCTGATCCCGCAACCGAATTTCCGAGGAGCGTTATGAACAGGCTATTCGCAGCCGCGGTGATCTTCGCTGCCGCAATCACGGCAGCCGGCTGCTCGAGCTCCGCGGGCAATCCGCCCGACGTGGTGCCGACCAATCCGACCACCGGCAATCTTCCGGGTTCGGGCACGATCACGCCGACCACGCCCGCGGCCAACGCGGCCTTGTATCAGCCGGCGCAGGGCATCTTCCCCTTCCCGTTCGATCTCTACTTCTCCGGCACCACGGACGGGACGATCAATATTCAGCCGGCCAATGGCCTGATTCCAAACCAGGTCGGCCTCAACGCGCTCGACGGCTGGTCGACCACCGCGCCCATCCGCATCCGCTTCGGCGGCGCCCTGAATCCCGCGTCGTTCAGCGCGGCGACGATTCGCGTCTACCAGGTGACGGTCAGCAACGTGAACAAGGCCGTCTCTGGCTTCACGCGGCCGCTGACCTACGGCACCGAGTTCACCGCCGCCCTCGCCACCGACACCGGCGTCGGACCGACCGTCCTGGAGATCAAACCGATCGTGCCGCTGCAGCCCTCGGCGGGCCCGGCGACGCCGACCAGTCCGTTGCCGGACGGCACCGGATACCTGGTGCTGCTCACCAACGGCATCCAGATGGCCGGCGGCGGTGCAGCCGCGCCCGATACCGACTACGCCACCATCAAGACCACGCTCGGACCGACGATCGCGCCGGCAAACTGCGCGACCCTGCCGAACGCACCCATGCAAGGCGCCTGCGGCTTTACGGCATCCCATCTGCTGGTCGCCGCGAACCCGGCGCTGGGCCCGTTGGCACTCAGTCCCGCGAACGTCATCGTGTCGTTCCACTTCACGACGGTGGCGACGCGCGACACGCTGCGCGCGCTCGGTCTCACCATCTTCAACCCGGCATTCCCGGTGCCGGGCATCTCGGTGGGTGCCACGGCGACTCCGCTCAACCTGATCAGCGGCGCGCTGCCGGCATACGCCAGCGCGCGCACCGGCACGGTTACCGTGCCTTACTACTCATACATTCCGACGCCGCAGGCACCGGGCGGCATCAGCACCGACTCGGCGGTATTGCGCACGGCCTGGCGCGCGGCCAACCCGCCGCCGGCACCGCTCACCGACCCCGCCGGTGAAAGAAACCTCACGCGCTTCAACCCGTTGCCCGAGCTGCGGGCGTCGAAGGCGATTCCATTGCTGGTCGTCATGCCCAACGGCACAGGTCCCAATGGCACCAAGCCAACGGCAGGCTGGCCCGTCATCATCTTCGAGCATGGCATCACCCGTGACCGCAGCGATGCCTTCGCGCTGGCGCAGGCGTTTACATCCCAGGGATGGGTGATCGCATCCGTGGATCTGCCGCTGCACGGCATCACCCCCGCACATCCGCTCTCCCCGCTCCTGTACCAGGCGGCGAATGAACAGACGTTCAACCTCGACCTGATCGTCAACGCCAGCGGCGCCTCGGGCCCGGATGGCGTGATCGACTCGACCGGTACGCATTTCATCAACCTGAGCTATCCACTGGCGAGCCGCGACAACTTGCGCCAGGGCGTGGTCAACCTGCTGGCCCTGACGCGCGCGTTGCCGAATCTCGATCTCGACGGCGATACGGTGGGCGACATCGATCCGGCGCGCATTGCCTTCGTCGGCCAGTCGCTGGGCTCGATCGTCGGGCTCAGTTTCGGCGCGGTGCTACCGACTCCCGCGATGATTCCTGCCCCGTCCGCAACACCGCTGCGCGTGCCGACCATGGTGCTGAACGTACCCGGCGGCGGCGTGGCCGAATTGTTGCGCGACTCGCCGACATTCGGTCCGCGCATCAACGCGGGATTGCAGGCCCAGGGCCTGCTGCCGGGGACTTCGCTATACGCACAGTATTTCCGTGATGTGCAAAACATCGTCGATGCCGGCGATCCGCTGAATTTTGTGACGCAGACCGCGGCACTGCGATCTATCTACTTCCAGCAGATCGTGGGCGGCGGCACGCCGACGTCCCTGCCCGACCAGGTGATTCCGAACTCGGCGACGCAGCGCCTGATCACGGCGATCACCAACAATGGATTGGCGGGGGGCTTGCCCTTCCCGCGCGCGGTGCCCGGCGGCCCGGTTTCCGGCGACGGCTACGTCAACTTCATCGTCGGCGATCATGGGTCACTGCTGAGTCCCACGGCCAGCGCCGCCGCCACAGGCGAGATGCAGACGGAAGCGGTCGTGTACACCGCGGGTAATGCGGCTGTGCCCATTCCGCCGGCTACCATCGTTCCGGGTGCTCTGACGCCCGCGCCGGTTCAGCCTTAAACTGCGCACCGTTCGAGGGGGATGAGGGAATCATTCCCTCATCCCTTTTCATTTGCGGAGCTGGATTTGGCCGAAGGTAAGCAGTCGTTCATCGCGCGCATGCGCGCCAAGATCAACCGGCCGGGATCCTGGCTGTCTTACGATCTGGCCAACCTCGTGCCCGGCCGCAAGATCGACGCCGAAGTTCTCGACGAGCTCGAAACGCGATTGCTGACTGCCGACGTGGGCGTCGAGGCCACCGGGCAGATCCTCGATGAGCTGCGCAAGAGGGTGGCGCGCCAGGAGCTCGACGACGTCGACAAGCTCATCGCGGCGCTGACGGATGCCATCACGGCCATTCTGCTTCCAGTGCAGAAGCCGCTCGATATTTCGACGCACAGGCCCTTCGTGCTGCTGGTGGTGGGCGTCAATGGATCCGGCAAGACCACCACCATCGGCAAACTGGCGCGGCGCTTTGCCGACGCGCGCAAACGCGTGGTGCTGGCGGCCGGCGACACTTTTCGCGCCGCGGCCATCGAACAGCTCGGCATCTGGGCCACGCGCAGCGGCGCGGAAATCATCCAGCAGCAGGCAGGCGCTGACCCCGGCGCGGTGGTATTCGATGCCGTGACGGCGGGCCGTGCGCGCGGCGCGGACGTGGTCATCATCGACACCGCCGGACGGCTGCACAGCCAGTCGCATCTCATGGACGAGCTCAAGAAGGTCCGGCGCGTGATCGAGCGCGTCGAACCTTCGGCGCCGCACGAGGTCTTGTTAGTTCTCGACGCCAACCAGGGGCAAAATGCGCTCACCCAGGCGACCCAGTTCCAACAGGCCGTGGGCGTCACCGGCCTGGTGCTCACCAAGCTCGACGGCACGGCCAAAGGCGGCATCGTGATCGCCATCGCGCGCAAGCTGGGCCTGCCGATCCGTTACATCGGTGTGGGCGAGCAGGCCGAGGATTTTGGCGAATTCGACGCGCGCGCGTTCGCGACCGCGCTGGTTTCCGGCAATTCGCAGGCTTCGGGCTAAGATCCGTTCATGATCTCATTCGAAAACGTCGCCAAGCGCTATCCGAACGGTCGTGAAGCGCTGGCCGGCGTGACGTTCGAAATACAACCGGGCGAGTTCGTGTTTCTCACGGGGCGCTCCGGCGCGGGCAAGAGCAGCGTGCTCAAGCTCATCGCACTGCTCGAAAGACCGACGCGCGGTACCGTGACCGTCAACGGTCAGAACACCAGCAAACTCAGGTCCGGCAGGATCCCGGCCTACCGCCGCGCCATCGGCGTGGTCTTCCAGGATCACAAGCTGCTGCTCGACCGACCCATCTACGACAACGTGGCATTGCCCCTGGTGGTCGCGGGCACGCCGTTCAAGGAGGTCGACCGGCGCGTACGCGCGGCCCTCGACCAGGTCGGGTTGTTAGGCCGGGAGCGCTCCTCGCCGCTGGAGCTTTCCGTGGGTGAGCAACAGCGTGTCGGCATCGCACGCGCCGTCATCAGCAAGCCGCAGCTGCTGATCGCCGACGAGCCCACGGGCAATCTCGACCCGGCGCTTTCCGTCGAAGTCATGCTGGTATTCAAGCGCTTCCAGGAAGTCGGCGTCACCGTGATCATCGCCTCGCACGATCCCCACCTCGTCGAAACCTTCGGCGAGCGCGAGATCGTGCTCGACTCGGGTCGCATCGGCTCGGACACGCTGCACGCCGCAGCGGCCGCCCGCATGACGGCCTTGGCGCCACGATTGGCCGACCTGCCCAATATACGGACATGAGCGGGGCGGTTTCTTCATACGCCACGCGGCACCTGCAGGCGTTGTTCGGGGCCGCGGGCCGGCTGGTGCGCGCTCCGCTGGCCACCCTGCTGACGCTGATCGTGATCGGGGTGGCGCTGGCCCTGCCTGCGGGACTTGCGCTCATGGTGAACAACCTGCGCTCGGCCACCGGCGATCTCACCAGGTCCGTGAACGTCACGGTGCACTTCAAACAGGGCACGGCGATCGAGCGCGTCGAACAGATCGCCAAGGGCGCACGCGAGCGGTCGGGCGTGGACTCCGTCACCGTCACCACGGCCGATGCCGCGCTGGAAGAGTTCAAGCAGGCCTCGGGATTCGGCGACGCGCTGGCCGCGCTCGCGGACAATCCGCTGCCTCATCACCTCACCGTCCGGCCGACGCCATCGGCCAGCGGTCCCGCGGACGTGGAATCCCTGCGCCGCTATTTCGCGGCATTTCCGGAAGTGGAGATCGTGCAGCTCGACCTCGACTGGGTGCGCCGGCTGCATTCGCTGCTCGACGTTCTCCGCAAGACGCTCTGGGTGGTCATCGCCGTACTCGGCCTGGGCGTGCTGGCGGTCATCGGCAACACCATCCGGCTCGAGATCCAGCAACGCCGGCAGGAAATCGAAGTGACCAAGCTGGTCGGCGGCTCAAACGCCTTCGTGCGCCGCCCCTTCCTGTACACCGGCCTCTTCTACGGTCTGGGGGGCGCGATGCTCGCGGCGGTCATTGTCTTTGCCGGGATGGCCTGGCTCGATACCTCGGTTCGGGAGCTTTCCGCGCAGTACGGTGGCCAGTTCCGAATGGAGGGGTTGGGCAGTCGGGGGCTCGGTATCCTGGCCGCCGTCGGGGCGGGCCTGGGTTGGTTCGGCGCGCTGATCTCCACCGGCCGGCACCTCCGCAGGATCGAGCCTCGGGCCTGAGCACTGGCTCTTCTGGATCAATAACTTACGGTTATGGTCCCTCGTCCGGGGGATGGAACTGAGTGACCGGTTAGCACTCTAATCCCCCGACTGCTAATATTTCGGCCCTTCGGATACAGCAGATCGCCCAAGGAGGTTTGAACAGATGACCGCCATTGCGCCCACTGCCACTGCAATAGTTGCCCGCCAGAACGATTTCGTCCTGTCCGGCCCCGTCGGCAGCTTCGACGCCTATATGGACAAGGTGAGCCGCATCCCCGTGCTGACGCGCGAGGATGAAGCGGCGCTTGCGCATCGTTTCCGTGACGAAGGTGACCTCGAGGCTGCCCGCCAGCTCGTGTTGTCGCATCTGCGTTTCGTGGTGCATATCGCGCGCGGTTACTCCGGTTATGGCCTGCCCCTGGGCGACGTGGTCCAGGAAGGCAATGTCGGCCTCATGAAGGCCGTGAAGCGTTTCGACCCGACCGTGGGCGTGCGCCTGGTGTCGTTCGCGGTGCACTGGATCCGCGCCGAGATCCACGAATACGTGCTGCGCAACTGGCGCCTGGTCAAGGTGGCCACCACCAAGGCCCAGCGCAAGCTGTTCTTCAATCTGCGCAAGATGAAGAAGAACCTGGCCTGGCTGTCGCACGACGAAACGCTCGCAGTCGCGCGCGACCTCAAGGTGTCGCCGGAAGAAGTCACCGAGATGGAGAAGCGCCTCGCGGCACGCGACCTGTCGTTCGACCCGGTTCCCGATGCCGGCAGCGAAGACGGCGACGAGACCTACTCGCCGGCCGCCTATCTACCGTCGCCCGATGCCGACCCGGCGACGCAGATCGAGAATGCCGAGTGGGAAGACACCACGGGCGACCGGCTGCGGCGGCCATGAAGACGCTCGATGCCCGCAGCCGCGACATCCTCGCGAGCCGCTGGACCGGCGAAGCCAAGTCGACGCTGCACGATCTCGCCGACAAGTACGGCGTGTCGGCGGAGCGTGTGCGCCAGATCGAGGCGAACGCGATCAAGAAATTGCGAGGCTTGATGGTCGGAGTGTAAGCCGGCCAGACCGGTCACAGCTCTGATCGGGTAGCTCCGGCGGAGCTGCTCCGCTGACATCTAAGCCCCGGCCATGTGCCGGGGCTTTTTCCTTGGATAATCCGCAGACTCATGACCGCCGCGAACATCGACCTCAATCCCCAGGGCGAGCAGATGGCGGACGAATCCATGATTCGCACGCTCGCCGCGCAGATCGAAGCCATCTGGCCGCAGGAAAAGACCCTCATCAATTTCTACCGCCTGCCGCGCAACGCACGCGTGCTCGACGTGGGCGCAGGCACCGGGGAATTCAGCGCCAGGATCGCGAAACTTGGCCCGATGCGCAGGTGCTCGGCGTCGAACTGCTCGAGTCGTCGGTGGAGCATGCCCGGGCCAGACATGCGGCGCTGGCGCCCCGTGTGCGCTTCGAGGTTGGCGACGCCTTCGCGCTTGTCGCAGCCTGACGATACCTTCGACCTGGTGGCCAATCGGCACATGGTCCAGTCGGTGCCGCACGTGGAAAAGATCCTCGCCGAGCTGGTGCGTGTGACCAGGCGAGGCGGCCATGTGCACGTGCTCGCCGAGGACTACACCATGCTGCACATGATGTCCGGGCCCCTGGATCCGGATGTGTTCTGGCGCAAGGGACCGGTGGAATTCTCCGAACGCACCGGGACGGATTCGCGCATCGGCCGGCGCGCCTGGACTTTGATGCGCGCCGCCGGGCTCACCGATGTGCGCGTCGAATACGTGATCGTCGACACGTTGCGCGTTCCGCGGCGCGTGTTCGCCGACATCATCACCGCCTGGCGCGATGGCTACGTCGAGGCGCTGGCGACGCCTGACTTTCCTGCCGCCGTGGTGCGCCAGCACTTCGATGAAGTCATCGCAGCCATACTGAATCCGGAGCACTACGCGGTCTGGCACCTGCCTATTGTTTCAGGCGTGAAACCAAAGGGTCGCCCAGAAAGGGCGGTCGAGACCGCCTGTCCGCGCCTGGTCAGACCCCATGTCGATCAGCCGCGCAGTGATGGGCTGCAGCTTCAGCTCCACGCGGCGGTTCTGCTGCTTGCCATCCGGCGTGGTGTTGGGCGCAATCGGTCGCGCTTCGCCTGCGCCGAAGGCCACGATGCGCTGGCCGTTGACGCCATGCGAATTGCAGGTAGCTGCCCACCGAGTTGGCACGATCCAGCGACAGCTGCTGGTTGTAGGTGTCCGAGCCATCGCTGTCCGTGTGGCCCTCGACGTCGATCGTGGTCTTGTCGAACTCCTTGAGCACCAGGCTGACCGAATCCAGCACCCTGAAGAAGCCGGAGTTCAGATCCGCGCTGGCGGTCTTGAAGGTGATGTTGCCGGGCATGTTGAGAATGAGGTCGTTGCCACTGCGCGTGACCGACACGCCCGTGCCCTGCAGCTGCGCACGCAGCTTGGCTTCCTGGCGATCCATGTAGGCACCCACTCCGGCACCCGTGAGCGCACCGACGCCCGCGCCGATCAATGCGCGCTCGCGACGCTCCTTGGAATTGTCGCCGGTGGCGGCACCGAGAACCGCGCCCGCCAGTGCGCCGATGCCGGCGCCCTTCGACGTATTGTTGACCTTCTTCTCGCCGGTGTAGGCGTCAGTGGTCGTGCAGCCGGCGACCTGCCAAGGCGGCGGCGATGGCTAACAAAGTGCTGCGAACGAAGATCGATGTCTTCATGCGTACTCCTTGCGGGGCGATCATTTTCTTCGCGCGCATCTGAACGCCGAATGAACCCCTTTTCTGTGAGCTAGTTCTCAGTCGACGGCTTCGGAAGAAGCCGGTGGCGAGGTCGCGCGCTCATAGCCACGCGGCCGGATCGCAACCGTGTTGCGGATCACCGTGCAGCGCACACCATCCTTGCGGAAATAGCCGTATTCGAATGTCGGCGTCGAGCGACCCTCGCGCTCGAGTTCGATCCTAATTGCGGCTTCTTGTTCCGGCGTAAGAGAAAAGCGCATCTCGAGGTCGGAATTCCCGCCGTGATCGAAGGAAATCTTCATGGCGCGCGTCCACACCGAGTAACCCGGGAAAACGCGCGCACATGCCAGCGCCGCGATCGGATCGGCCAGTGCCGCCTGGTAGCCGCCAAACATCACGCCGCCGGGATTGCGCGACATGGCATTCAATGGCAAGCGGATGCGCACCGAGCGCCAGCCGTGCGCGATCTCCAGCACCTTGATGCGCATGGGCACGAACGGCGGATAGAGCTCGAGCAGCCGCGCATCCGAGAGGATCCTGCTGCGCGACATGAAGCCTCATGAATCGCTGCATCAGCGGCATGCGAACTCCTTGTTTGTTCCTATTGTTGCAGAGCATGCGATGCGGGCGTAGCGTCGGTCGCCCATGCGCACCGTGGATCAATGGCTCGACGAATACGGCGAGAGCCACAGCAATCCGCGCTAACGAGTTGCTGCACTCGATCTGCGTGCCGCCCATTGTCGCTGACCGTGATCGGCTTCCTCTGGGCGATCCCGGTGCCGGAGTCCTTCGCCGCCGTGTCTCCATGGCTCAACTGGGCGACCATCGGGGTCGCCCTGTGGATCGCCTACTACTTCACGCTGTCGCCGTCATTGGGCGTCGGCGCCGCGCATGTGTTTGATCGCCATGCTGTTCATCGTGCGCTGGCTGGACACTTTGCCGTGGCCGCTGTGGGCCACCTGCCTGGCCATTTTCGTGGTCGGCTGGATCGGCCAGTTCATCGGCCACGCCATCGAAGGCAAGCGTCCCTCGTTCTTGAAGGACGTGCAGTTCCTGCTGATCGGACCGCTCTGGCTGGTCCGCACATCTATCGCCGTCTCGGCATTTCCTATTGAGAGGAATGGGGACAGTCCCGATTCCTAGCAGATGGGGACCGTCCCCATTTTTCGCATTATCATCGCGCGATGCTGAATCCCCTCGATCTGTACGACCTGCGCGGCCTGCTCACCGACGACGAGCGCATGATCCAGGACTCCGTCGGCCGCTTCGTCGACGAGAAAGTGCTGCCCGTCATCCAGGACTCCTTCGAGAAGCATCACTTCCCGAAGGAGCTGATCCCCGAGATCGCCGACCTGGGGTTGTTAGGTTCCTCGATCCACGGCTACGACTGCGCGGGACTGAATGCAATCTCCTACGGGCTCATCTGCCAGGAACTGGAGCGCGGCGACTCCGGCATCCGCAGCTTCGTATCCGTACAGAGCTCGCTGTGCATGTATCCCATCTACGCCTTCGGCAGCGACGAACAGAAGCAGCGCTGGCTGCCGGACATGGCGCGCGGCCGCAAGATCGGCTGCTTCGGTCTGACCGAGCCGCACGGCGGCTCCGACCCGGCCAACATGAAGACGCGCGCCGTCAAGAAGGGCGGCGACTGGGTCATCAACGGCGCGAAGATGTGGATCACCAACGGCGCCATCGCCGATCTGTGCATCTGCTGGGCGATGACCGACGACGGCATTCGCGGCTTCATCGTCGAAAAGGACATGAAGGGATTTTCGGCGCCGGAGATCGAGCGCAAGTTTTCGCTCGGGCCTCGGTGACGTCAGCGCTGTTCTTCGACAATGTCGTGGTGCCCGAAGCGAACCTGCTGCCGAGCGTGAAAGGCCTCAAGGGCCCGCTGTCCTGCCTGACGCAGGCGCGCTACGGCATCACCTGGGGCGTCATCGGCGCCGCGCAGGCCTGCCTCGCGCAGCTGATCGACTACACCAAGTCGCGCGAGATGTTTGGCCGGCCGCTGGCGGCCACCCAGGCCATCCAGCTGCGCCTCGCCGAAATGGCGCGGAAAATCACTACCGCGCAACTGCTGAGCCACCAGCTGGGGCGGCTCAAGGACCAGGGAAAGATGCAGCCCGCGCAGGTGTCGCTGGCCAAGTGGAACAATTGCCGCATGGCGCTCGACATCGCGCGCGATTGCCGCGACATGCTGGGCGGGTCGGGCATCAGCGCGGAATACGTGCCCATCCGGCACGCGCTGAATCTCGAGAGCGTGATCACCTACGAAGGTACCGAGACCATCCATCAGCTGACGATCGGGCGCGAGCTCACCGGTATCAGCGCTTTCTGAGTACCGCCCGCTAGCTACCAGGTGCGTGGAAGGGGACGCGGGTTTCCTGGAACACCGGCAGAGATTCACAGCGCGCGGCCAGCATCGCCAGCGACTGGAACATCACGGCGTCGGATGCAACGCGCAGCGCATCGTTGAGAAAGGTGAAGACGCACACCGCGGTGATGTCGGCCTGGGTCATGCGCTTGCCCACCAGCCACTGCGAGACGCCGCGTTCGCCCAGGTAACGATCGATGGCGGCCAGCGAGCCGCTCATCTGCACGCGGCACCGATCCGTCCAGGGCTGGTGGCGCTTTTCCTCGGGCCGGAACACACGTTCATAAACCTGGATGGCACCCTTGTCCGCCGCGCCGGTGGCCAACGCCATGAGCCTCAGCGCCTGGCGGCGCTCGGGACCGGAGCGCGGCAGCAAGGCACGGTCAGGACCCGCGCGCTCTTCGAGGTAGTCGAGGATGGCCCCCGATTCCAGGAGTTTTTCACCGTCGTCCGTGACCAGGGCCGGCACCCGGCCCAGCGGGTTGTACTCGCGGATGCGGTCGAAGTCCCTGCCGACCGACCAGTTGGCATGCTCGAAGGGCAGCTCCATGAGTTTCATGGAGATGGCCACGCGGCGCACGAACGGCGAGTCGAACATGCCGATCAACAGCATCGAGCGGTCTCCCTGTAGTTAGTCAGTTCCTGTAGAACAGATAGTAGACGATCGCCGCGGTGATCACCGCGTCCACGACCAGGAACCACAGAAAGAATTTGCGGCGCTTCGCGCTCTGCTGCGTCTCGAGCTGCACGCGCAGCATCGGATCCTGGTCTATGTGCCATTCGATCCATGCCCTGGCTTGCCTGAGCCCGATGCCCTGTGTGTCGCGCAGCACCTTGACGGCATCGGTGAGCCGGCCCTCGTTGAGCAGCGTCGCGGGTTCGGGCGGCAAGGGCTTGAATCGCGGATCCGCCCTCATCGGCCGCAACCCCGCGGGCCCGCCGGCAGCGTTGCAGGTTGCAAGAGGTGCAACATGGCGAATGTGTCCCATCTCGCGCAGCCGCAGCTCAACGCCACGCCCCTGATCGACGTACTGCTGGTGTTGCTGGTGATGTTGATATTCACTTTGCCGATCGCGACGCAGTCCACGACGCTGAATTTGCCACGGGACCCGGCCGGCACGCCACCGCCCGCAGTGCAGCTCGAAATCCTGTACGGCGGCGACATCTACTGGAACGGCGCGCATGTGTCGTCGATCGACGACCTGACGCCGCTGCTCACCGAAGTCGCGCGTTCAGGCGAAACCGTCGTGCGGGTGCTGCCCGAAAAGCGGGCGCCCTACGAACGCGTGGCGCAGGTGCTGGCCGCCGCGCAGCGCCTGCACGTCGAAAAACTCTCGGTGCTGCCGGTTGCGGATCCCTGAGGCCGCGATCAGAACCCGCGCGCCGCGCACATCGTGGCCTCGGCGATCCAGCAGAACAGCAGCACGCCGATCGCGAGCCAATGACGGAAGGCCTGCTGTTCGGCGCTCACAACGGCAGCCAGTGCGAGCCAGTCTCGCGCCGATGCAGATAGACGAACCGGGCGCGCGACAGGCGTGACGCGAAGTCGTTGCTGCGCGTGCCGACCCGCTCGAGAAAGCGGCGCCAGCGCTCGCCCGGCTGTTCGCCGAACGGCGTCCCGGCATATGTCCCATCCACCTTGTTGGCTTCGTTCATGGCGTCACTCCGTCCTGTCTGGGTGCCATTCCGCGCCTCACTGCCGGCCGCACCGTGGCGCCTTGATGGCGGATCGCAGGTGGAAAGTGACCAAATGTGGCTGCCCGCGCGGCGGCCCCGGCGCTCGCTTAAACTGCGCTGCCATGAAAAAAACCATCGCCATCGTCGAAGACGAGCGCGCCATCCGCGACAACTACGCCGCCGCCTTTTCGCGCGAAGGGTATGCGGTACGCGGCTATCCCAATCGCCGCGAGGCCATGGAAGCTTTCGCGGCGCGGCTGCCCGACCTGGCGGTCATCGACATCTCGCTCGAAGACGAGCCCGAAGGTGGCTTCGAGCTGTGCCGCGAGTTGCGCGGCCTGTCGCCCGAGTTGCCCATCATTTTCCTGACCGCGCGCGACAGCGAGCTCGACGCGGTGTCCGGCCTGCGACTGGGTGCCGACGATTTCCTCACCAAGGATCTGTCGCTGGCGCATCTCATCGCGCGCGTCAACGCGCTGTTCCGCCGCGTCGATGCCCTGCGCCGCCCCACCGAGGAGAAACAGGTCATCCGCCGCGGCGCGCTCACGCTCGACAGCGAACGTATGTCGGTCACCTGGAATGACCAGGTGGTGCTGCTGTCACTGACCGAGTTCTGGATCGTGTACGCGCTCACCAAGCATCCGGGCCACGTGAAGAACCGCCAGCAGCTCATGGACGCGGCCAACGTGGTGCTGGACGACAACACCATCACGTCGCACATCAAGCGGATCCGCCGCAAGTTCCAGGTGGTCGACGAGAGCTTCGACGCCGTGCACACCGTGTACGGCATGGGATATCGCTGGGTCGAGTGACGCATAGAACGTCCATGCAGCGCTTCCTCGAACTGTTGAAGACCGGTCCGATCTCCGGTTTCCGGCTCCGCACCAAACTACTGCTGCTGGCGTTGACCACGCTCGCGCTGCCGTGGGCCGGCTGTCAGTACGCGCGCGAGATGGAAACCGTGCTGCGCGAAAGCGAACAGCAATCGCTGCTCGCGGTGACCACCACGATCGCCGGCTCGCTCAAGGGCCGCCGCGAGCTGCTGTTCCGCGCCGACTCGCTGCCCGGTTCCGAAGTCAGCAACCCGCACGACCTCACGCCGGTGGTGCTGTCCGGCGCGCCGCTCATCGATGGGCGTGCCGACGAATGGGACGCGAATGCGCGCAACCTGGTGCGTGTCGCGGGTCCGGGAAGCGACGGCCTGCGGCTGCTGGCTGCCACGCACGAACGCTGGCTGTACCTGGCGCTGCTGGTGCGAGACGACCGCTGGATCTTCGACGCCGCGGAGCTGCGGCCGCTGGATTCGGAAAGCATCGGTGACCGCGTCTGGCTGGCCTTCGACGACAAGCGCGGCGGCCAGCAGCGCCTGTTTTTCGGCAGTACCGCGCCCGGCAGCGTGCGCGCCAGGCGCATCGAAACCCAGGAATACGGGCGCGAGGCGGCAGTCGAGGAGCCGCGCATCCAGGGCGTATGGCAGCGGGCGCGCGAAGGCTGGGTACTGGAGATCGGCGTGCCGATGTCGCATGGTGGGCCAGCACCTCGGCGTGCTCATCGACGACCGCGATCGCCGCGGCGCGCCACGCGCCAGTTACGGAACACTGGAAGCATCGGACCTGCGCGCCACCGGGCGGCTGATCGCCGCTTCACCCGATCTGAACGATCATTTACGGCAGTTCTCGCAGCCCGGCATCGAGCTGACGGTCACATCGTTTACCGGCGCGGTGCTCACGCGGCTGGAGGCGCCGGCACTGCCCGGCGACTACACGCGCATGCGCGGTTTTCTGCCGCGCATGTACCGCTTGTTTCTCGACGGCGGCGCGATACCGCGCAGCGTTTCGCAAGCGGATCGCGCACGCGCTGCCGAGGCCCTCATCGAGCGCGCCGCGCACGGTGCACCGGCGACGGCGCTGTTCGCCGGCCGTTATGAAAACAGCGTCATCGTGGCGGCGGCCGCACCGATCCGCTCGGCCGACGGCAAGAACATCATCGGCGTCATCCAGCTGGCGCAAACGGCCGACCGCTGGCTCACGCTGCGCGACCGGGCGCTCACGCGACTGCTGAATCTCACGCTGTTCGTGACGCTGTTTGCCGTGGGCGCCGCATTCTGGTTCGCGGGCCGCATGACGCTGCGTATATCCAGGCTCGGCACGGCCAGTGAGACCGCGCTGAGCCGCGAGGGCAGTCTGTCGCGCGTCTTGCCGGAGGCCGAGGCCCGGGACGAACTCGGCGACCTGTCGCGAAGCTTCTCCTCGCTGCTGGGCCGCCTGGACGAGTACACCGGCTACCTGCGCACGCTGGCGGGCAAGCTGGCGCATGAGATCCGCACGCCTCTCACCATCATTCGTTCTTCGCTCGAGAACCTGGAATCGGAAGCCTCGGCTTCGGGTGGCATGGGCGACAACGCCAAGGTCTATGTCGCCCGGGCGCGCGAGGGCAGCGAACGCCTGGGGGCCATCCTCACCGCCATGGGAGCGGCTACCCGCGTCGAAGAAGCCATCGCGCATAGCGAGCGGCAGCGCTTCGACCTGGCGGCGCTGGTCCGGGCGACGGTGGCGGCCTATGGCACCGCCTTCCCGAGCCGGCGTTTTGCCTGCGAAGTACCGCCCGAAGCCATCGAAATGAATGGCGCTCCCGAGCTGATCGTTCAGATGCTCGACAAGCTCGTCGACAATGCCGTCGATTTCAGCACCGATGGAGCCACGATCACGATTGTTCTGCGCGCCAGCGATACCGAGGCCGAGACTCTCCGTGGCCAACCCGGGTCCCGCCCTGCCGCCGGAGGCGAACAAGCGGCTATTCGAGTCGCTGTGGCAGTCGCGCGCCGAAGCCGACAGGCGGCCGCACTTCGGCCTGGGCCTGTACATCGTGCGGCTGATCGCCGAATTCCATGGCGGATCCGCCCAGGCGGCCAACCTGCCCGACCACTCCGGCGCGATCTTTTCGGTCCGTCTGACACGATGACGGCGAACCGCGAAGGCAGTCACATCCAGCCTACGCGACGGCGGCCGATACACTGAGCGAAGGATGCCGAGTGTCGCGTGTCTGAGACATTGTCGCGTCGCGGATTCGGCGTATGATCCCGTCCCACGTGGTCGAGACATCGCCGCTAAGTGACTGAATTCAAGGTCCTGAGCGGACACTTGTAGAGGTTGCGTGTTGAAGTGTCCCGCAGTGCATCACTATTTGATGCGTGGAGAACACAACCGGTTTTAGCTGAAAGAAACTCAGGATTTGCTCACGGACACGGGTCCAGTCGGTAGCTGCTTGATTTCGGCTACTGGTGAGGGCGAGTAAAGCGTGGACTGACACGCGGGCTTAACTGTTTAGCCGGAGGCCGCAAGGCCGCCAACGCCCCAGCCGCATAATATTTTTGCGTCCGTGTAGTCGACTTGCTCGGCTGACAGCGATTACCTAAGTCGACGACGACCAACTAACAAGCCCTGCGCAAGCGGGGCTTTTTTTTGAAATGAGGAACATCTCCTCTTCCCTGCCCGCTCCCTAGCTACCATGCGCCGCGATGCGCATCCTCTTACTCACCCTGTTAGCCGCGTGCTGCGCGCTGGGCGGCTGTTCGCGCGAGGTCAACCGGCAGCAGGTGGCCGAATTCATCGACAAGGCGGATGACGCCGCGCGCAAGCGCTTCGCCCCGGAAATCTGCGAACTGCGCGGCAAGAATTTCACGATACGCCAGACCTTCCACGGCCACGACGGGCAGGAGCCCAGCGAGATGGAAATCACGCGCAAGCTCTACTGCCAGCAGGCCGGCAGCTTCGCGCGCCTGCGCCAGTACCGCCTCGAGCGCAAATCCATCGACATCGACATTGCCACCGATCGAAAGAGCGCGACGGTGACGGCGGAGTACGTCGAGACCCTGCCGTATTACGAACCCTACCGCCAGCCGTCGACTCCCGATGACTTCGATCGGTTCCAGGTGGTCGAGACCAGGGACGTGTCGGTGGTCGGCATCGAAGACGGCGACCTGGTATTTCTGAGCACCGACAACGAAGGCTTCCAGTCTCTGATCCCGAAGAATCAGGTGGATATTCCCTGATGACTGAGCTCGCATGAGGGCGCTCGCGGGTCCGGCCATGTTGTTAGTCATGGTGGGCGGTTTCATGGTCTACAAGACCGCGTCGAAGGAAGACGCGCCGTCGCGGGATTTCGTGGACCTGGAGCTTGCGGCCGAGGATGACGATCACACCGGCACCTGCTATTCGCTCAGCACGGTGCTGATCGCGAATGGAGTGTTCGGCGGCGCGGTGCGCACCTGGACGCCGGACGGGAAGAATGAGGACAAGTGGACGCTGACCGTCGAGAACGTACGCCAGGACGCCAACGGCCCGGCGCACGAGTTCCAGACGTTCACGTTCGAAAAATTCGGCCGGCAGGTGCGACTCGTCGACGTGGACGCGTCCAAGGGTCATCCCACCGGCGTCGAAGAGAACATCGACCGGTTGCTGCAGGCACCGCACGCTCGCAAGTCGACGCCGATCGATCGCTGCTCCAAGGACGGCGGCACCGGCTATCAATTCCCGCCGCGAAAGTAATGTGGCATGGTGCGGGCCCATGCTCGCACCCAGAATCGTTGCGCTCATCGCGCTCGTCGCGCTCTCCGCCCTGCTCTCGCCTCTGCCCAGCAGGTGATTCCACTGTGGACGAACGGCGCTCCCGGATTCGAAGCACGCCGTAACGAACCCGAGCAACACCAGGACTGGTGGTACAAGAACATTCACAACCCTTCGCTGACGGTATTCCTGCCGCCCGCGGGCAAAGCCAATGGCACGGCGGTCATCGTCGCTGCCGGCGGCGGGCACCGCGAGCTGGTGTTCAATCCGGAGGGCGTCGAGCCCGCGCAATACCTGGCCAGTCTCGGGGTCACGGCATTCGCGCTGAAATACCGGCTGTTTCGCGAGCCCGGTTCGAAGTACACCATCGAAAACACCGCCCAGGACATCCGGCGAGCCATGCGCACCGTGCGCGCCCGCGCGGCGGACTGGCAGCTGGATCCGAAGCGGATCGGCGTCATGGGCTGGTCGGCCGGTGGCGAAGTCGCGGCGCTGGTCGCCTATCCACCCGTCGATGGCGATGCGAAATCCAGCGACCCGATCGAACGCGTGAGCGCCCGGCCGGATTTCCAGATTCTCATCTACCCCGGCCCGCTCGGGATTCCTGACAAGGTTCCGGCCAACGCCCCGCCGCTGTTCCTGTTGGGGGCGGCCGACGACGAATATGTGGCGGACGTGATGTTCGACCTGACACGCAAGTACCACGCGGCCGGAGCACCGATCGAAACGCACATCTACGCGCAGGGCAAACATGCCTTCAACATGGGCCAGCGTTCGCAGTACGTGAGCATCCGCCACTGGCCGCAGCGCATGGCGGAGTGGCTCGAAGATCGCGGCTACCTGCGGCCAGCGTCCAAATGAGCTTCGCGCAGGCGCCGGCCGCCTACAGCATCTCTGCTGCTATCGTCGTGATCAGTGGCATCGGGCTGATGGCCGCGCCGCGCGTCATCGAAATGAACCTGCTGCGGCCCTACCGCGTGGTACGGCAGCGCGAGTACTTCACCATCGTCACCTGCGGCTTCGTGCACGCGGACTTCGCGCACCTGCTGTTCAACTCGTTGACGCTGTATTTCTTCGGCCCGAGTCTCGAGCGCACCATCGGCAGCGCACGGTTCGTGGCGCTGTACTTCATCGGCCTGGTGATCAGCAGCCTGGGCACGGTGTACAAGCAGCGGAACAATCCCGACTACGCCTCGCTGGGGGCTTCCGGTGCGATTCTCGCCGTGCTGTTCGCATACATCGTCTACTACCCGACGAACATGCTGTACCTGTATTTCGCGATCCCCATCCCCGCGGTGTTGTTCGCGTTCGGTTATCTCGCCTACACCTGGTGGGCGTCGGGGCACTCGCGCGGACGCATCAACCACGACGCGCATCTCGACGGCGCGCTCACCGGGCTCATCTTCGTGGGCCTGACCGACTTCGATGCATGGCGTCGTGCTTTCAGGATCGTCGGCGCCGCCATCAGTTGACGCCAGACCAGCCAATCAGAACCAGGAATAGTTGAACGAGACGGAGATGCGCTCCGCCTCCGTCGGATTCGGCGCCACCTCATGCCGCAGCCAGCTCTCGAACAGCACCAGGTTGCCCTGCTCGGCCGGAAGCGTGACCCAGACCTGATTGTCGCGTTGCGCGCGGGTCTTGCGCGGCGGCGAAGCCATGTATCGATCGAGGCGCGGATCCTCGAACTTCAGCCCCGAGCAGCCGCGCGGCGTACGCACGTAATACGTCCCGCTGATGCTGGCCAGCGGATGCAGGTGCAGGCCGTGCACCACGTGGCGCGTCATGACATTCACCCAGCAATCCGTCATCACGAGCTTGCGGCCGGCGAGGTCGAACTCGAGCGCATTGGCGAACCTGCGTACGTGCGCATCGATACGCTTCTCGAGCTGCGCGAATGTGGGCGACATCTGGTGCAGCCGCGACGCCGAGCTGTACGAGGTATACCCGCCGGGATAGTTAGTGCGCGACCAGGCACGCCCCGCCCCATCGTCGAGCGACAGCTGCCGGCATTCGCGCAGCAGTCGGGAATTCAAGATGTTGGCCCTGCGCGGCTCGAGCCGTGCGGAGTAGATACGGGTGGGGAACAGCGCCTGTAGAGCCATGGCGCGAGCATAGGGCATACTCCGCGTCCCTTTCATCAAGGACGCGGACATGAAGAAGACACTGGTCACGTTGGGCGCGCTGGCACTGGCGGCCGCGGCGCATGCCCAAGCCGACAACGAGAATTCTCACAAGGTCACCAAGGTCTGGGAGACCGAGGCGACGCTCAAGACTCCCGAATCCGTACGCCTGGATGCGAAGCGCAAGGTGCTGTACGTCTCCAACATCGACGGCGAACCGTGGGCCGCGGACGGCAAGGGCTCCATCGCCAAGGTCGGACTCGATGGCAAGGTGATCGCGGCGGAATGGGTCACGGGTCTCGACTGCCCCAAGGGTCTCGCGCTGTCTGACGATGGCAAGTGGCTGTATGCCGCCGATATGGGCGGAATCGTGGTCATCGACGTCGAAGCCGGCAAGATCAAGAACAAGATCGCCATCCCCGATGGACAGCAGCTCAATGATCTCGTGAACGACAAGGGCACGCTGTATGTCTCGGACTCCAAGGGCAAGAAGGTCTACGAGGTCAGGAAGGACAAGGCCAGCGTCTATCTCGACGAGAAGGTGCTGAAGGGGCCGAACGGTCTGTTCGTGCACGGCGGCGCGCTGTACGTGCTGGACAACGACAGCCTCAACCGCGTCGAGAAGGACAAGTCGCTCAAGGTACTGGCGTCGCGGCATGCCCGGCGGTGCCGACGGCCTCGAGAACGTGAAGGGCGACGATTTCACGGTTTCGGTCTGGAGCGGTGCCGTGTGGTACGTGCCGGCCAGCGGCGACAAGGTGCTGATGTTCGACGGCAAGGCCGAGAAGACCAGCACGGCCGACACCGGCTGGGATCCGGCCACGAATACGCTCTACGTGCCGACCTTCTTCAAGAACACCGTCATCGCCTTCAAGGTCGAGTAGTTAGACCGGCGGTGGGGCGCCGGCCGGCGCCCCACCCCGCGTGTCAGCCACGCGTGCCGTTGTAGTACCAGAGGCCCGCAATCAGGGCCGCGACCACCACGAGCAAAAGCCACAGTCGCAAGCGGTGCCCCGGCGTTCCCTGGTCGGAAGACACATCGGCTTCCACCGGCTCGTGTTCCCCGTCGCGGATGTGACGCGGCACGGCACGGCGCTCGTTGGTGTTCATTCGAAGATTGGGGCGGCAACTTCATGCCGCTCACTCTACCCCCGCCGCCGCGCCCAGTGTGAATTGCTCCACAGTCCTTCCGCCGCGCGGCGGGTGCGGTGCCGCCGCAACATCAGGAATCGAAGCCCCTGCCGACACTGTTACAGGAGTCGAGCGTCCCGAGGTCGCGCCGCGCGCGCAAAGTAAAGTGAATCGCGAGCTAAAAGAACAGCTGGCACGAGCCTTCGGGCTCGGGTCCGACGCCGACGTGGAGGCGTTGATCGCCAGGCTGCGTGCCGGGGAAGCGGTGGACGTGCAGACCCTGCGGCAGGGCTGCCTCGCGCTCGTCGACAACGTGCGCGAAGCCCGCGACGCACATGCAGTCAGCGATCAGCGGCTCAAGATCGCGCTCGAGGCCTCGAACCTGGCGCTGTGGGATTGGGACATCGCCAACGGCCAGGTGTTCGTCGACCGCACTTTCAGCCGCTTCATGGGCCGCGGCGGAGATGGCGACAACTGGAGACTTTCCGACCTCCAACAACTGGTTTCCGAAGAGGATCGCGAGCCGTTCACCGCGGAAGTGCACGCGGTGCTGAAAGGCGATTCGCCCATGTTCCAGGTGAGTTACCGCGTGCGCCACGCGGATGGCCGCTGGGTGTGGATCGAATCCTACGGCAACGTGACGGCGCGCGATGCGACCGGCCGCGCCCTGCGCATGACCGGCACGCACGCCAACATCACCGACCGCAAGCAGATGGAGCGCGCGCTCTCGAACACGCTGCGCGTCATGCAGACGCTGCTCGAGACGATGCCGCTGCCCATCATCATCCGCGACGCCGAGTGCCGCGTGACCATGGTGAACGCCGCCTGGGAGCAGATGGTCGGCGTGTCGCGCCAGCAGGCAATCGGCAAGCAGTTGCACCAGATTGCCAATCGACCTCCGACCGCGCATCAACGCGAAACGGACAATCGCGTGTTGCGCGATCGCCAGGCACTGCGCTTCGAAACCACGGTGCACGCACGCGACGGCACTCCTTACAACGTGATCGTGGCCAAGACGCCGCTGCTGAACGAGGACGGCCAGATCACCGGCATCGCCTCCGTGGTCACGGATATCTCCGAGCAGAAACGCACCGCGGCGGTGCTGGAACGCGCACGCCTGTCGGCCGAGAACGCGGTGCAGGCCAAGTCGCGCTTCCTCGCCAACATGAGTCACGAGCTGCGCACGCCGCTCAATGGCGTGGTCGGCATGGCTTCGTTGCTCGAGAACACCGCTCTCGACGCCAAGCAACGCCGCTTCGTGCGCACGCTGCGATCGTCGGCCGAGGCACTGATCACGCTCATCAACGACGTGCTCGACCTGTCCAAGGCGGAGGCCGGCAAACTCGAGCTGAACAACGCACCCTTCGAGCTGCGCCGCGAAATCGAGCAGGTGGTGGGGCTGTTCACCGGTCGCGCCTGCGACCGCGGCATCGAAATCGCGGCGCACATCGCGCGCGACGTGCCTGCCGTCATGCAGGGCGACGCGATGCGACTGCGCCAGGTGCTCGGCAACCTGGTCAACAATGCGGTGAAGTTCACCGAGTCCGGCGCGGTGCTGCTGGCCGTCAAGGCGCTGCCCGAGCCGGCGGACCAGCTCATGCTCGAATTCTCGGTCACCGACACCGGCGTCGGTGTGGCGGCCGAAGAGCAGAAACGCATCTTCGAAGCCTTCGAGCAGGCCGATGGCAGCGTCACGCGCAAGTTCGGCGGCACCGGGCTGGGTCTCGCCATCAGCCGGCAGCTCGTGGAGCTCATGCACGGCAGCATGGGACTCAGCAGCGAGCCCGGGCGCGGCAGCTGTTTTTCGTTCGTGATTGCCGCCGGTGTCGCGCGCGCGGAAGCGCCACCGCCGAAACCCGTGCACGGGATCGGCACGCTGGTGATCGGCATGCACCCGGTGATTCGCAGTGCCGTGTGCGACACGATTTCCACCGAGAGCGCGCACGTCATCAGCGTCGACTCGCCGCTCGGCGCCATCGAAGCGCTGCAGGACTTCGGCCCGAAGATCACCCGCATCCGCGTGATTCTCGATTGCAACGCCGCCACGAGCGTGGAACAGGCGGTGTCCGGATTGCGCGCGGCGGCCGGCCCTCGCCAGGTCGAAGTGATCGCGCTCATGCCGGCCGATGCGGATTCCACGCCGCTGCAGGGCGTGAATCGCAGCATGGTCAAGCCGCTGTGCACGCCGGATCTGCTGTCGCCGACGGCAACCGTGGATGCGGCGCAGAGCATGACGATACGCGCGTTGCCCATGAGCGGTTCGCGTGGCCGCGCGCTGGTGGTCGAGGACAATGCCGTCAACCAGGAGATGGCGCGCGCCATGCTCGACATGCTGGGCTTCGAGGTGATCACCGCCAGCAACGGCCAGGAAGGCGTGAATGCGGTTGCCGCGCATCCGGATCTCACGCTCATCCTCATGGATTGCCAGATGCCGGTCATGGATGGCCTGGCGGCAGCGCGCGCGATTCGCGCCGCAGAGCGCGCTGGCCAACGCGTGCCCATCGTGGCGCTGACCGGAAATGCCATGCCGGGTGACCGCGAAGCCTGTGTCGCGGCCGGCATGGACGATTACCTCGCCAAGCCGTTCTCGCTGACGGCACTCCGCACGATGCTCGATCGGTGGACGCGTGGTGTACCCATCGCGGCCGCACGCAAAGCTTAGTCAGGCGCTGCGCGCCACTCTTAACGGCGTCGAAGCGACGCCGTACATGCAATTACCGGATTTGGCTCATCTGCAGCGCGTGCGCGGCGATGATCTCGATGGTCGTCGCGTCGGAGTCGAATACGCAGTAGAGCCCCTGCGGCTCCTGCGGTGGATCGCCGACGAAACTGTCACCCGCCTTCCACATGAAATCCGGATTGCTGGTGCGCCCCACGCCACCCCATGCCCAGAAGTTTGAGCCGGCGATGGCATCGCCTTTGGCCGCACGCCGCGCCAGCAGGCCATAGATGCCGCTGTAGAACATGTCGCGATATACCGTGCTGGCGGAGACGTTGTACGAGCCTTCGTCACGATTGATGCCGAACTCCTCGAGCACGATGGGCTTGCCCATCCTGTTGGCCGTGTCGATATGCCAGTTGAGGTAGTCCTGCATCTTCTTCCAGGCGCCTTCGTAAGTTTCCTCCGCCTTCTTCGGATTGAACCAGCTCCAGTTCGGCGCCCACATGTGGAAAGTCAGGTAATCCACATTTTTCGTGGCGTGTGATGTCTCGAACAATTCCTTCGAGCCCGCCGTGCCCATCCAGCCTTCATTGCCGGTGCTGATGAGCTGCTTCGGCGCCAATTTCTTGATGAAGCCCGCGGTCTCGTCCACCCACTTCACGAATACCTCGTGGTGCGGTTGCGCGTTGGCGTCGCTGCCGGGCCGCGGCTCGTTGGCGAGCTGCCAGGACATGATGGTGGGATCGTCCTTGTACCGGCGGCCGTTCACGCTGTTCTTGCGCGACACGAGTTGTTTGACGGCGCTTTGAAATGCCTGCTGCGCCTTCGGTTCCCGATAGAAGGCCGCGGAGTTGTCCATGAAGGCGTTCCAGTCGCCGGTGACATCCGGATCCACGACGGGTTTGCCGCTGAACCAGGCCATGTACTGTGACATGCCGCCCGACCACTGCCAGAAGTTGTTCACGTACAGCACGGCTTTCATGTCGCGCCGGGCCATCTGGTCGAGCAGGTAGTCGAGGCCCACCCACAGCGTTTCATCGATCTGCGTGGGACTCTGCAGCACCGCGGGAGTGACCGCGCGTTTCAGCTCGCTGGCCTCGGAGATCGCCAGCACGCGCAAATTCTGCACGCCTTGTGAGGCCAGCTGATCGAGCTCCTTGTCGAGCCGCGCGCGGTCGCCGGTCGTGCCCGGCGAACCCAGGTACATGCCGTACCAGAGATTCGCGCCGGCGAAACGATAGGGCTTGCCGTCGAGCTGGAAGTGGCGGCCCTTGACCGTCACGAAGCCGGACTGTCCCGGAATCGCGCCAGGCTTGTTAGGCGATTTGGCCGGCTCGGCGCCGTTGGAAGTCGCGGAAATCGCGAAGAACAAACAAGTTAGCGCTAACGATGCGAGTGATTTGTGTTTTTGCATGGCGTGCGCAGTCTAGGGCAAGTCGCGCCATTCGAAAAACGAGAGTGAACTTGTATGACTCGGGCGTAGTCTCATCCCAACAACCAATAACAGGAGGATTCCCGATGAATGGCAAGAATCGTCTCCTTGGGACAACGCTGGCGTCTTGCACCGCAGCGCTTCTATTCCCCCTCACCGTCACCGCTACGATCCCGCCCGATCGCGATGAGCAACTCGACGAGGTCACCGTGACCGGCGCCATGCGCGTCGGCCAGGGCGGCGCACAGGACATCAACTTCTTCCGCGGCGAGGTCGCGTTCCAGCGCATTCCACACCCTAACGACTTCACCGCCGAAGGATTGATGAGCGAGCACGACATCGTGCTGCCCGCGACCGAAAAATGCCGGCAATTGTTCTGTCTCACCGGCGAGGCCGCGAAGGCCGATCTGCTCGCAATACCGCAGGCGCGTTACCTCGCCGGCATCGGCTTCGCCACCAACATCGACGAGAAGAAATGGCATCGCGATGCGGTGAATCTCGTGGCGGTGGTCGACAAGTCCGGTTCCATGCAAGGCGAACCGCTCGAGTTGGTGCGCAAGAGCCTGCACGAGGTCGCCGAGCAGCTCCAAGACGGCGACCAGATGACCATCGTGCTGTACGGCGATCGCGCCCATGTGCATCTCGACACCACGAAGGCAGACCGCGCCGGTGTGGCGCGCATCATGGATTCCATCGCAGGCATTCGGAGCAATGGCTCCACCTCCATGGAAGCAGGCTTGCAATTGGGCTACAGCATCGCCAACGCCACCGCGCCGGCCTTCAAGGGCCGCACGCGCCTGATGTTGTTCACCGACGAGCGGCCCAACGTCGGCGCCACCGACGCCGGCAGCTTCATGGGCATGGCGACGACGGCGTCACGGGCCGGCATCGGCCTCACCACCATCGGCGTGGGCGTGCAGTTCGGGGCGGAGCTGGCCACCAGGATCAGCAGCGTGCGCGGCGGAAATCTCTACTTCATCCGCGACGCGGCCGACGTCGAGTCCTTGTTTGCGAAGCAGCTCGACTACATGGTCAGCGAGCTGGCCCACGATCTCTCGATCAGCATCACACCGCGCGCCGGTCTCAAGATCGGTGGCGTGTACGGGGTTCCCGGCCAGCTGCTCGGCTGGCAGAACGAAACCACGGTACGCGTCACCGTCCCCACGGTGTTTCTCGACAATCACGGGGGCGGCATTTTCTTCACCTTGATGCCCGACTCAGCCGCCACCTTCCTGCCGGAAAAGCACGACAACGCGGCGCTGGCCGATGTGTCGGTGAGCTATCAGCCACTGAGCATGATTGCGGGCCGCGCTCCGCCGGAAAGCCACGCGATTTCCATTGCATCGACCAGCTCCCCCAGCCCGGGAATGCAGCTCGGCCACACCCTCATCGACGAGTTCACCGTGCTGCACGAGGCCACCAGCGCGCACTACCTGCGCAACGACCAGGAGACGGCCTATCAACTGGTGGCGGGCTTGCGCAACCGTCTGATGCAAACGACGCTCGACGGCATGGAGCAGGAGCAGAAGCTGGTCGACTCGCTGCACGCGCGCATCGCCTTCCTCTCAGGCCACGGCGGCGAAGTGCCGGATGCCGAATGTCCGCCGTTCGTGAAGCTGTGGGGACGCTGGACCGTGACCCGCTCCATCGGCGGTTTGGACATCAAGCGCGGCGATACGCTGGAGTTCACGCCTGAGAATGACATGCTGACCTGGGATGCGAGCGGCGGCGATCCGCGCGAGGAAGAGAGCTATGAGTCCAACGAAAAGCAGATCTACCTGACGGACTCGGACCTGTTGTTCTACTACCAGATCAAGGGCGACGTGATGAGCCTGCATCACCGCAAGGCGAATGTGTGGGTGCGCCTGAAACGCGAAGATGCAGGTCGCTAGTCAGCCGCGTTCGGCGGCCTGCTTCTGTTCGCGAACCCGCTCGATGCGCGCGCGCAGCGGTGCTGTGCGCGCGTCGTCGGGCTGGGACGCGAGCCAACGCTCGGCTTCGTCGATATTCCCTTCAGCCCACATCTGCACCATGTGCTCGAGATAACCATTGTCGCGGCCGATGCCGAACTGATCGGCAACATCGACGGCCTGCCCGGGCGCGATGGCCGCGAGCGAAGCCACCGCGGTCTCGGCACTCCGCTGCCGCTCGGCCTCGTTCTGCAATGACTTCATCCAGGCGACCGCTGCCTCACGATCGCGCGTAATCCACTGCCGCGCGACTTCGGTGCGCAATGCATCGCGCGCCTCGCCCGGCTCCTGCCGCGCCACCATCTCCACCACGCGCCCGGGATCGACTTGCAGCAGCTCGGGCAGCAGGAAGGTAAACGCGGTTTCGCGCTGACGCGGATCGCGCGCCGCCAGCGCGCGTTCGATCTCGAGCCCCACCTGGGCGTTGTGATCGCGCGCCTGCCGCTCGATTTCTTCGGCGGTGGGCACGTGTTCCTTCGATGGCGTGTAAACATCCGACGGTGGCGGTGGCGGCGTGGCCTTGGGATAAGGCTTCTTCGGTTCGCGTGCATCCAGCCAGTACGCGCTGCCGATGGAGGCGAACAGCGCAACCGCCGTGATTGCAACCAGCGTGATCGTGGTCGGTTTGGACATACGGGCTCGCCGCGATTCTAGTTCGCCGCCGTGCCTCCGGCACCCGACGGAGTGTCGCTACCCGTTGTCAGATAAACCTTATCCAGCTGCGCCCGATCGATCATGGGTTTCCCCTTTCGTGAAAAAGGCGGGCGGCGCACGTCGGCGCCGCCCGCCGTCCACTCACGGTGATGCGCAGGTATATCCGCTCGGCAGCGACGTGTTGCCGTTCGGACGGCTCACCTGGAAGCCGAACGTGCCGCTGCCACCGACCGCCAGCGTGCCGTTGTGCGACACATTGCGCGCGGTGATGGTCTGGCCGTTCACGGTGATCACCGTGTTCCACGAGCCGGTGATGCTGTGCCCCGCCGGCAGCGTGAACGTGACGGTCCAGCCGTTCATGGTGGCCGTGCCCGTGTTGGTCACGCGCGCCGGCTCGATCACATAACCGGTGCCCCACTGGGTCTGCGTGGTCGGAGTGATCGAACACGCACCGCCGGTGCCGCCGCCCGACTGCGTCACCGCGGTCACGGTGTTGGACACGGGTGAGAGCAGGCCGGCCGCATCCGTGGCACGAACCTGGTAGCGATAGGTCGTGCTGGCCGTGAGCCCGCTGTTGGTGAACGAGGTGGTGGTCGAGGTGCCCACCTGCGTGAACGTGCCGCCGCTTGCGCCCGGCGCTCGCAGGATCTGATAGCCCGTCACGCCCACGTTATCGGTGGACGCGGTCCAGGTCAGTGCGGCCGAAGTGCTCGTGGTCGTGGCCGCGAGGTTGGTCGGCGCCGTGGGTGGCGTTACGTCGCCACCGCCACCGGCCTGGGTCATCGCGGTCACGGTGTTCGAAACCGCGGAGGCGTTGGCCGCAGCATCCACCGCACGTACCTGGAAGCGGTAGGTAGTGCTCGCCGTGAGGCCCGTGTTGGTGAACGAGTTGGTCGTCGAGGTGCCGACCTGGGCGAACGTGCCGCCACTCGCGCCGGGAGCGCGCAGGATCTGGTAACCCGTGACACCCACGTTGTCCGTGGACGCGGTCCAGGCCAGCGACACCGAAGTGCTCGTGGTCGATGGCGCCAGCAGGCCCGTGGGCGCACTCGGCGGCTGCGTATCTCCGCCGCCCGTACCGGCGACATACCCTTGAGCCATACCATCGCCGGGCGTTCCGTGCCGTTGACGGTCACGAGGCCGGTACCGTCACGCCAGGTCTCCCCGACGATGTAGCCCCAGAGCGTGACGCCCTTGACCGAGCTGTGCTCCCAGAAGCCGGGGAACACATCCTGGTACTTCGCGAGCTGACTGGCGTCGGTGTTGCTGGCGATGACGTCGAGCTCGGACACATACACGTCCAGCGCCAGTGTGGCGTAGTCGTTCAGCATCGTCGTGACCGCGGCGCGGTTCATGTTGTCGATGTTGAAGTGATGCGCCTGGATGCCCATGCCGTCGATGAGTCCGCGCGTCTTCAGCAGGTTGATGATGGTCTTGTAGGTGGCGCGGACCGGCGGATCGTTCTCGGTGCCGTACTCGTTGATGAGTAGTTTGGCGTTGGGGCAATACTGCCGCGCCAGCTGGAACGAGGTGATCACCCAGTCCCAGCCCGTCGAGCCGGTGCCACCCAGCGCCGCGGTGAACGGCAGCGGCGTCTTGATGGGCTCGTTGACCACGTCGATGGCGAAGGTGTTCGGATAGCGCTGGCAGGCCAGCTGCATCCACTGCTCGATCTCGGCGCGCTGCTGCGCCTGCGTGAGACCGGAGTTCGTCAGCCAGTTCGGAAACTGCGAGCCCCAGATGAAAGTGTGGAACTTGAACGTGTAACCGTTCGGCTGCGCCCAGTTATAGGCCGCATCGGCCGCGGCCCAGTTCATCTGGTTGCGCGTGCCCTCGACCGAGCCCCACTTCGTCGAGTTTTCCGGCGTGACCTGATTCCAGTAAGTGCCGAAATTCGACGGCACGCTGTCCCGGGTCACATTGCCCAGCCATTTCGACTTGCCGGCGGCGATCTGTGCCTGCGACGGCGTGGCCAGCAATGCTGCGGCCGCGATCGTGAAGGCAATAGAAAGGAATCGGCCGCGAATGGCCGTACGAATATCCATATGTCCCCCTCGTCCTGAAGAATTGAGCTGCGCGCCTGCCTCTCCGCGTATGAGACCTGAGGCGCGCGCCGACCATACGCCCCGTGTTAGCGGTATCGCAATTGCGGTAAATGCGTGGTATCCCGGGAACGCGTCTAGCAGGCTAGAGACATGAATCGCGCGCTCATCGTGATCGGGATTGCCGTGGTGCTGGTCGGGCTGTTCTGGAAACAGCTTTCGGCGTTGCCGTTCTTCCGGCTGCCGGGCGACATCGTGATTGACCGGCCGGGCTGAAATTCTTCTTCCCGATTACCACGATGCTTGTAATTAGCTTGGTGATCAGCCTGGTGGTGTCACTGATCCTGTGGATATTTCGCCGTTAGATTTGTTTGGTCCCCAAAAGCCAGCCAGGACGATCCGAACAACTCGGTGGCGGTAGCGTGGGAGGAGTGTCGTGGGAACACGCCTGGCCGGCCATCAGGGTGAATGCAGGCTAACAACGTTGGCGGGCGCGGGAAATTGCCCGCGCATGACGAGACAAGGACGGCGGCGTCCTACCCGTGCGCGCGCATGACTATGGAATTATTTCATCGAAGCGATCCGCGTCGAGTTTCGCGTTGAGCTCGTTGGCGAGACGTTGAAGTTCGTCGAAGCGCGGACGCCGCCGGAACAGATCGACCAGGGTTTCGGACGGCCGGCAGGCAGGGTCCCACTTGCAGAAAAACTGGAACTGCTCCGAGGTGCGTCCGCATTCCAGGCCGCGTTGGCAGGCGGCGAGCATCCACGCGCCGGCCACGTCTTCCGGGGTGCCCGACCTGCCCGTGATGCTCTCGACGTACGCAAGGTGGAACAGGGCTTCCGGGGCCTTCGAGCGTATGGCCTCCTGCGCCAAAGTACGTATCTCGCTGGTCATCTCCCGGCGCTCGGTCAGATCGCGTACCCGGATCATCCCGTTTTGCAGCTCGAATGCGAGCAGAGCCTTGGCGGGCCCGCTGCCGGCCTCGGCCGCTGCGTCGAGCAGGTTCTGCCATTCGGTAAACGGGTTGTCCGCCGCGGCCTTGAATCGCGCGCACTGGCCGAAGATCCGGCGCGCCAATTGCTCGTGATACTTCGTCCAGTAGTCCTTCTCCAGCGCCACCTCGAGCGTCATCTCCTTGCCAGGCGGACCGAACAGCGTGCTGTATTCGCGCGTGCAGCGTCTGCTGGCCACCCCCAGGTAGTACAGCGCACCGACATCGCCGTCCGCCGCAGCGGGCGCGAGTGCTTCGAGGAAAGCCAGGAGGTCCGTGGCGTGCAGGAACTGCGCCGCGTAGTTGGGCGACATCGGCGCCGCGGGAGCTTTGGCCGGAACAGATTGGGCAATTGGGCGCGGTGGTTGCGCGGGTGAATCGCTGGCGCGCACGGAAGCGAATTCGGCGGGCTCTTTCGTGGCCGGCAACGTTGCGGAATCGGCGCGCAGGTACCACGCCACCAGCGCGAGCGTCAGCGCCGCAACGACTATCAGCAACCCGATGCGCATGCGTGACATGCAACGCGCATTGTCACGTAACGGGGTTGCGGTGCGCTTAGCGGATCAGGCCCAGCAGCAGGCTCGCGGCGAGAAAGAACAAGGTGGTGAATGTCGCAGGCAGGTACGAAACAGAATTCACTTCATCGACCCCGGCTGGTGGTTGCGTGGATATTCGCGTCTTGCGCGCGATTCAGGAACGAGTCTCACGGCTGAGCCGATGTCAGACAAGCGGGACCCCGCGTAGGCGCAGTCAAAGCGAGACTTTTTCCCGCAGATTGCCAAGTCCTTGATTTGACGTGCTGCGGACGCCTCCACCGCCACGATAAGCGGCGGCGGAGACCTTCCGACCGGTGCTGGTCCGTTTGGTCACTTCTTTTTCTGCTTGGCGCTGGCCGCGCGCAGCTTGGTGGCGCACTCCTCGCAGCACACTTCGACCGATTTGCCACCGATCTTCACCTCGATCGTGGACTTCGGGTCCAGCGGGTAGTCGCAGCACGCACAGGTTTTCTTGGTCATGGCCGTTTCCTCGGCAACGCCCGCGATCCGGGCATGCACAGCAGACCATTCGACGCTAACGGCGGCTGTCGAAATCTTTAGCAAATTCCGACGGCGTGCGGCCATAGGCCTGCTTGAACGCCGCCGTGAAATGACTATGGCTGGAAAAGCCCAGATCCTGCGCCAGGCCGGAGAGGTCCGCGCACCCAGCCACCAGGTCGAGCGCACGCGCCAGGCGCAAACGCAGGTGATAGCGATACAGCGGCAGGCCCTCCACCTGCTGGAACACCTGTGTGAGATACACCGGCGAGCCGCGGATTTCGCCGGCGATCTCGGCCAGCGTCCACCGCCGCGACAAGTCGCTGGCCAGCAGCACTTTGACGCGATCGACCAGCCGCCGCCGTGAATACGTGGCCCCGCTGGCGCGCGCCGTGCGCGGCCCGATGGCGCGCGAAATCAATGTGAGCGACAGCGCTTCAGCTTCCAGCGATTCGACGCTGCCGATACGCAGTGAATGATTCAGCAGCATCGCCAGCGCCTGCGTGCGCGCGTCGATGCGCATGGCCTGCTGGTTGAAAACCAGCGGCGAGCCCGTCAACAGGGATTTTGGCGCGAGCTCAGCCAGCAGGGGTTGCGCCAGGCTTACGACCAGGCTCGTGTCGCCGCCGCTCACCGGATGGCTGACCTGGTACCCCTGTTGCGCGTTGAAGAACAACACGTGGTTGGCATCGGCCACGGCCTGGTCGCTGCCCACGTGGCGCAGGTATACGCCGCGAAATGGAAACACGAAGTGCGTATGGGAGGCGCATTCCTCGGCGCTGCGGTGGCGGCAGGTGCCGCGGCAATTCACGTGACACACCGATACCAGGTCGGTGGTCAGCAAGCGCTCCACCGTGAATTCCGGCGTCGGTGAATCGAGCGGATTGTTCGCGGGCCCGGCCATGGTGTGTTCAAGCTACACGTTGTGCGTTCTCAGATCACGGACGTCGCGGATCAGGTCGAGAGTAAACGTGGTGCCATTCGCCGGGTCACTTTCCACGCCCACCGAACCACCGTGCGCCTCGCCAATCGCCTGCACCTGCACCAGGCCCAGACCCCAGCCCGCCTTGCCGCTTCGTTGCGCGGAGCTCGTGCGCTTGTAAGGCCGGAACAATTTGGCCTGGTCCTCTTCCGGGATCGGGTCGCCGACATTGTGCACCGAGATTTGCACGCGTCCATGCGTCGCCACCGCGCGCACGGTCACAGTGCTGGCCGGCGTCGAATACTTGCAGGCATTGTCGATGAGGTTGTATACGGCCCGCCGGATCTTCTCCCGGTCCCAGAACGCATCGACCCGATCGGGAGTGTCGAGCACCACATTCTGGCGCCGCCGCGGCTCGAGATCACCGATCACGTCGTCGAGCAACGCACGCAATTCGCATTCGGCAGCGTCCAGCGTCAGCTGCTCGCCGGCATTGCTGCGGCCGGCATCCAGCAATCCGGCAATCATGCGCCCGATGCGTTCGAGGTTCGCCGCCGCGCGACTGGCGTACTTCTCGCGTTCCGCCGGCTCCGACTCCCGTCGCATCAGCTCGAGGTAATTCCACGCGCTCGAGAGCGGGCCGCGAAAGTCGTGGGTCAGCGAGGCCGTGAACATTTCGCGGAAGGTGTCGTGCACTTCGATGAACGAAGTCGCGGCCTCGGCCATGGCTTCGTCCACCGAGCGATGCACGATCCTCCATTCGGCATCCGTGGGCCGCGCCTCGGCGCGCAACACGTCCATGAGGATTTCACGCAGGAACTGGTATTCCTTGAGCAGCTCGGCGAGCGAGTAGTTGGTGAATCGCGCGCGCTCATTGCCGTGCAATATGGCGATGTTCGAGCTTTTCGAGGCGTAATCGAGATCATCCACGCCGCGTATTGCCATGGCCACCCGCGTGATGAACGCCGGCAAGGTATCGACAATCACCGGATGAGGTTCGCGCCGCGCATTTTCCAGCGTCTGCTGAGCGCGGTGACAAAAGCGATCGAGAATTCGTTCCTTGTTGCGGATTACGACGGCCGCGACGCCGCCCGCGGCCAGCAACTCCGCGTCGTGATCCTGCGGTGCATTCATTTTCGGAGAGAAACCCAGATCCGGGCCATCGGCCAGCGGCAGGGACCGGGGGAACGATCTCGACGGCCACCGAGTTCGGGTAGGCTTTCACTGACGTCAACAAAACTCCGAGGAAGCTATGCACAGGTTAATCGTCGCCATGCTCATGTTCGCTTCCATGGCCCAGGCCGCCGAGCCCACCTGGCCGCTCAAACTACCCGCGCCGGGTGGCGAGGTGGTGCTGCCCGACGCAGCCGCGAAGAAATCGCATGACGAATATCGTTATGCCGCCGCGCGCCGCGTCGGCGACATGGTCTACCTGTCCGGCGTCATCGTGTATCGCGGCACCGGCGAGGGCAACGACGTGGCGGCATTCAAGCTGCAGGTACGGCGCGCACTCGAACGCCTGCGCCGCAATCTCGAAGCCGCCGGCTCCGACTTTCAGCACGTGGCCATGATCAACAGCTTCCACGTCTGGCAGGGTCCGAACTTCAACGGCACGCGCGACCAGCAATTCGCGGCCTTCGAAGAAGTGATCGGCGAATTCATGAAGGCGCCCTATCCCGCCTGGACCGCGGTTGGAACGACGGGATTGCTTGGGGATGGCGGCATCGTCGAAGTGCAGCTGATCGCCCGCGTCCGTCAACAATAGGCATAGGCTGACAGGCATCCATGGGCGAGTTCGGCATGGTGGCGCGCCATGTCTCTGCCGTTGAATGTCGAAAGCCGCGGGACGGGCGGCACGCCGGTGTTGTTCGTGCACTCCTTTGCCGGCGATCTCACGCACTGGAGCGCCCAGCTCGAGCACCTCGAGAGCACGCGCCGCGTCGTGGCCTTCGACCTGTCCGGCCACGGCAGGTCGCCCGGCGCCGTCGGGCCGTACTCGATCCATGAGCTCGCCAGGGACGTGGCCGAGGTCGCCGATGCACAGGCACTCGAGCAGTTTGTGCTGGTGGGGCACAGCATGGGCGCATTCATCGCGACCGAGTATGCGGGCTTGCATCCGCGGCGCGTGAAAGGGCTGGGGCTCATCGACGCGCCGCCCGCGCCGGGCGCGCTTTCCATCGAGCAGTTGCAGCAGATCCGCGCCGCGGTTGCCAATGACCCGTTTGCCGCCGTGGAGCAGTTCTGGAAACAGGGGGCGTTCCAGGGCTCGCGCGCCGAAGTCCAGCTCAAACTACTGGAAGGGCTGCATCACCTTTCCCGCCATGCCGCGGCCGAGCTCACGCTGGAGATACTCGCCTTCGACGCCACGGAGCTGCTGCGCAACTTCCGCGGGCCGAGGTTCGCCATCGTCACGCCAAACAACGATGCGCCGCTGAGCCTGCACAACGTGGTGCCCGGCATCCAGCACACCGTGATCAAGGGCACTGGCCACTGGATCCATCTCGACAAGCCCGCCGAATTCAACCTGGTGCTCGACATCTTCCTGCGCGGCCTGTAATAGAGGATGCCAGTCGTGTCAGGCAGGGATTGTCGGGGAGCAAGCGTTGGCCGAGTCAATCGAAGTTTCCCGACAATCCCTGCCTGACACCACTTCCGCCATCGCGACGCGCGCGCGTTACGTGGTGATCGTCTTCATGGTGACGCTCGCCATGGTCACTTACCTCGATCGCGCCTGCATCGGGGCGATGATGCCCAACATCGCCGCGGAGTTCGCGCTCGACGAAGGTGCGCAGAGCTGGGTGTTCTTCGCCTTCATCCTCTCGTACGCCATCTTCGAGATCCCCACCGCGCGCTGGGCCGACAACCGCGGCGCAAAGTCCGTGCTCACGCGCATCGTGAGCTGGTGGTCGATCTTCACCATCGCCACCGCCGGCGCATTCAATTACTACTCGTTGCTGGCCACGCGCTTCCTGTTTGGTGCCGGCGAGGCCGGCGCCTGGCCCTGCGTGGCGCGTGTCATGTCGCGCTGGATCCCGAAGCGCACGCGCGGCACCGCCAAGGGCATTTTCTTCGCCGGCGCCTACGCGTCCGCCGCCCTGACCACCGCCATCGTCACTCCGCTGCTCGCTCATGTCAGTTGGCGCACCATCCTCGTGGCGTTCGGCTGCGTGGGCTTCGTGTGGGTGCTGGCGTGGCACCGCTGGTTTCGCGACGAGCCCACCGAGCATCCCGCCGCGAACGAAGCCGAGCGCGCGCTGATCATTGCCGACCGCCCGCCGGAGGCACCCCACCCACGCGGCTGGCCGTTCTGGCGCAGGCTGTTGAAGCATCGCAACGTGCTGTTGCTGTGCGTGGCTTACATGCCGAACTGCGCCACGTTCTACTTCTGCATCACCTGGCTGCCTACCTACCTGAACAAGCGCCATGGCTTCGAGAAGGCGGAACTGGGCATCGTGGCCGCGCTGCCGCTGGCGTTGAGCATCGCCACGCAATTCCTCGGCGGATTCTTCTCCGACCAGATCGCGAAGCGCTACGGACTGGCCGCCGGCCGGCGTGCGCCGGGCATCGCCGGCTATGGCCTCGCTGCCGTGTGCATCTTTTCCGCGGCCGTGGCCACGGAGCCGGTGACCGCGGCAGTGCTGATCTCCCTCGCCGCGGCCACCTGCATGCTGACCACCGCGACTTCATGGAGCACCTGCGTGGACATCGGCCGCGAAAATTCCGCGACGGTGAGTGCCACCATGAACACCTCGGGCCAGATCGCCGCCATGGCGAGCGCGCCGATAGTCGGCTACTCGGTCAAGTGGTTCGGTGACTGGAACATGCCCTTTTTCCTGTTAGGCGGGCTGTTTCTGATCGGCTCGTTGTGTTGGGTATTCATCGATCCGCGCCGGGCGGTATTCGACACAGCGGAAGCCAACGCCTGATTCACCAAACCAGGTCGCTGGAATCGCGCTCGAGCACCGCGGTCTTGCCGTTGTCGTGGCTGACGTAGACCTTCCCGTCAAAAGTCGTGAACAGCATGTCCTCGCCCGGAAGCAGGATGAAGGCGGAGGTACGCTGCGGAAGTCCCGTATGGCGCGACCAGGTTTTGCCACCATCCGTGGTTCGCGATAGCGAATGGACCCGCTTCGGTAGACTGGGCTCCGGAGCGTTGTCCACCCGTAGCAGATAGCCCTCGTTTGAATCGCGGAATGCCGGCAATTCGGCCCAGCTCACCTCGCCCAACTTGCTCCACTTCTTGTTCTTGCCGAAGTCGTCCGAGACCTGGAAGTCCTGTCCCGGCTTCCAGCGGCCAGCGAGTACAGCGTGCCATCCTGAAGCAAGCCCACGTCGCCCTGGAATTCCTCGTGTCGGTAAGGTGTCCAGATCACGCTCTCACGGTCCAACACGTGGTAGCCGAACTTCGTGCCCGAGCGCGACATTCCGTAGTCGACGACCACCAGCTTGGGCTGACTCACCAGCACCCCGCAGCGGCGCATGGCGTATGCGTAAGGTGGAAGGTCCTCGAGAGGAATCTTGATGCGCAACTTCCACGGAGACTCGTCCTGGGGTCGATAGCTGAGGACGGTGATGGCGTTGCGATCTTCCCAGACGGTAAACACAGACCCGTCCGGCTCCGCGGAAATGAAGCACGGCATCGCGCCCAATGTCGGTACCGGAATGCGCTGCCATTTTCCAGAAGTGTCACGGCGCACCAGCGTGCTGTGCTCCGCGACCGCGTAGAGATTTCCATCGGTGGTTTCTGCGACGCCGAGGATCGTTGCGGGGAGTCCGGTTTCTTCCCAAGTCCACTCACCTTTTGAGCTGCGCCGCGCGACCTGTCCGAACAACTCACCAAACAACATGCTGCCATCCGGTGCCCGCGCTCGGCCAGACAGGTACATCGACAGGTGTTTGATCCGGCTCGTCAGGTTGACGGGCGCCGCGTCCGCCGGAATACGGGTCCAGCCGATCGGCGACTCCAGCAACTTCTCCGCCTGCTCCTGTACCAGCATGAACGACGAGTTGCCGGCAAGGTCTCGATCCCCCGCATGGATGAACCTGTACAGCCCCGTCTGCGGCGGAGCGTAGGGCCTCACATAGTAGAGAGTTCCAAGGTCGGTGAGCTGACCTGCCTCAACCTTGAAACGGAATCCCTTCGGAAACTCTGCATTCGCGACGTTGGTGCCGAAGGCATCGGGCAACGTGGCCATGACAAACATGGGCTCGTAATCTCCGGGCGGCACCGACTTCAGGAAGAAGCTGCTTTGAAGACTGCGGGAGTAGCGGTCCCGCAGCTCCTCCTGCCTGCCGGTTTTTACCCGGCGCAGTGCGAGCGTTCCCCATTTCGGGAACAGACCACCGACCTCGCGCGTGCCGATCACACGCAGCATGACCAATCCCTCTCCGGGATCCACCTTGACCACTGGATAGTCGCGCGGCGGCTCTTTTGCCGCGAGGGCGGGCGCGACGAGCACGAGAGCAAGGCCGAGTACGGCAGTAGCTAGCGGGCGCTTCATGCGCGGAGTCTATCTCAGACGTAGGTTTCGTTGCTCGTGCTGGGCTGTATGGCGTGCGGCTCATACCCCTTCGCATAGCGCAGCGACTGTCCCGACAGGTCCTCACGCACCGTCGGCCTGCGCGAAATGCTGACCGTGTTCTCGATGCGGAATTCGATGCCGTCACGCGTGAGCTCCAGCGATTTCACGCCGGAGTAAGGCAGGGGAATACGCTTCGAGCGGCAGTAGCTGATGATGGCCGCCGCGATGCTCGAAAAATTGAACCGGTGCCAGTCGACGATGTGCGCGGCGCCCGAACGCACCGCCACGTCGATGCCATCGCCCTGCGCATCGCGCACGATCTCGGCCTGCAATACGTCGCCGCGCGACAGCGGACCGTGCGATTTGCCGTCGAAATGCAGCAGCGCCTCGATCACCGTGTCGAGCGGTAGCACGAGTTTTCGCGATTCCTTGATGGTGAGCGCAGCCACGGGCACATCGTATGTACCCTCAGAGAAACACCTAGTGCCGGTCGACAATAATCACCGTGTTAAATGTCGCGCGCGGAGAAGTTGTGAGTGTCATCACACTCGAAGGCTGCGCTCTGCCGCGATTACCCCGGCGGAATGCGCGTGATCGCCTGATCGAAAGCTTTTTCCGACTCGCGCGCCTGCTGTTCTTCGTCGGTTTCCGCGTGGTCGGCGTCGTCGGTTCGCTCTTCCAGGCGCGGGTTGATCCCCTCCTGGGGATCCGGCGTCGGCGCGAGCGGATGCTTCGTGGGCGGGCGTTTGCGCTTTGAGGGTCCGGGCATGGGCCTGCTCCTTCTATATACGCACCGCAGGTTATCCGGCGATGCCGGCCGTGCCTCATCGGCCGGATCCGTCAACGCACGTAGTCCATCGACCCATAGTCCATCAACCCGGTCCGTAGCCCTCCCACTCCGCGGGAATGGGGACGTCGCCCAGCAGGCGATGCACCAGGGAAACAAAGATGGCCTCGGCGCGCGTACTGTTCGACAGCAGCAGGATACAGGCGCGTTTCTCCTCGACGCACAGCGCGTAGTTAGCCGTGCCGTCGTCGTGGCCTTCCTTGAAGAACGCGTGGCCATAGGGTGTCTCGAATACGCCCCAGCCGAGGCCATAGCCCAGCCGGATCGATTTCCAGCGGTCGGTCCGTGCCTCGGTGATCGACGGGAACTGCCGCTCGCTGTCGATCTCGATCTGCAGGCGGATCATCTCCGCCTTCGCCTGGCGGCTCAGACCTTCGCCGCGCACCACCACCGCGAGGAACCGCGACCAGTCGTGCAGCGAGGTATCCAGTGAACCGGCGGCGCGCACGGATTCACGCTGATCGTGCGGCACGAGCTCACCCTCTTCGTTGTAGCCCTGCGAGAAATTCTTCGCGAAATCGTGACGCCAGGTCATGGACGTGCGCGTCATGCCGAAGCGGTCGAAGATGCGCCGCTGCATCTCCTTGCCCACGTCCAGCTTGAGGCCTTCTTCCAGCACGAACTGCGCCAGCATGATGCCTTCGCCCGAATACCCGTAGCGCGTACCCGGGTCGCGGTGGAAGCGCAGCTTCCTGTCGGGCTCGAAGAAGCGAAAATTCGCGAAGCCGGTGGTGTGATTCAGCAGCATGCGCAAGGTGAGCTGCTTCCAGCGCGCGTCCTGGGCCAGGTCGCGGTATCGCGGATATTCCGGCAGCGGTTTGGTCAGGTATTCGCCGATGGGACGGTCGAGCGTAATTTTCTTCTCGTCGACCAGCTGCATGACGAACCAGGCGAAGGTGGCCTTGGTCAGCGAGGCGCCGTACATCACCGTGTCCGGCTGCAGCGGCAGCTTCGGCTCGAGGCTGCGGTCGCCATAAGCCTTGGCAAAAACCACCCGGCCATCGTGAATCAGCGCCACGCCCAGTCCCGGCACCTCGCGGGTGTTCATGGCCTCGTTCACCAGGGCGTCCACCAGCTCGACTGACTGCTCGCGTCCGTCGAGCAGCGGCACCGTCGCGGCGCCGGCCGCATTCATGCAGGCCAAAGCGATCCCGGCGAGTGCCATGCCGGCACGCTTGTATTTACGGGTCATGGCCGGAGTTTGCGTGAACCCGGACAATTTACCAATGCCTGTCTCTGGTGATGGATGGTTCACACTCCCTAAGCCGGACGCGTAGGGAGTGCACGGATTTTCCGGCTAACAATTGCGCCGATTCACACGAGCGCGCAATTTCGTAGCCATGAAAACCAACACCTTTCACCGTCTGATTGCGCTGCTTGGTTATGTTTCATGCCTCGCAGTCACTCCCGCGCTCGCGCAAATGGGACCCATCCAGCCGGTGCTCATCACCGACGGCAAGGTGGAGTACTCGCACGATCGCCCCGATCTCGGCAATGACTATTCAGTGCCGGTCGAGGTGCACGTCGACGCCAGCGGCGCCATCTCCAACGTGCTGGTCAGCGAGACCAGCGGCAACGTCGACGCCGACGCGCTCGCCGTGTCCTTCATGCGCGGCAAGAAATTCCTGCCCGGCCTCGACGACCGCGGCCAGGCGATCAAGAGCGCCGTGAAAGTCACCGTGAACATGTACAAGCGCGGCTCCAAGAAAGTGGTGCGCGTCACCGTGAAGCCGCCGCCGATGTCGCAGGAGACGCTGCGCGTACAGACACTGATGTGTGCCGACTTCCTCTGGGAGCTCGAACGCATGCGCGAAGAAGCGGGTATCCGCGACGCCAGCCTCGAAGTCATGCCGTACACCTCGGCGCGCATGTACATGCAGAAGAAGAATGTGCCGGACACGCTCGAAGAGAAGTTCTGGGATGAGTGGCCGAGCGCACTGCGCAAGGTCGTCGACCGTTGCGAAAAGGACCAGACCCGGCTGTTCTTCACCGAAGTGCTGGTGCCCACGCTCGATGGCGTGATGCCGGGCGAAACGGCGACGGCGAGCGCGCGCTAAGCGGTCAGCGGCTCAACGTGCGCTTTTGCGCCAGCAGGCGCGAAGCTCCAGTCCGACGCTGACGCGTCGGGCTGATTCCAGAAGCGCGGATCGTCGGCCACGTTGAGGGCAGTCAGCAGCCGCTGCCGCTCGACATTCAGCGTCTCGCCATCCTCGCCCGTGGTCGCGACCACGAAGCGCACGGCACTGGTTGTTGCTTCCGCCCAATAGTTCGCGTCGGTGGTCGGCCCGAACTCTGCGAGCCCATCGTGGCTCAGCGGATGTCGCGCCGACGCACCAGCGAAGAGGTACGTGTCCCGGCCGGCGCGATGCGCCAGCGGCTGATAGACGATGTAGGTGAAGCCCGCGACCCCGGCGTCGATGTGTTCGCAGATGGCCATGCCAACGGGTCGCAGCAGATCGGTCACCAGTTTCCAGCCCGCGACGACGTCTTCGACTTGTACGCTGCCGGTCTGGGCCACGCTCGATGCATTCATCCGCGTCAGGCAACTGAAGGCAGGAATCGTTCCCTTGTGAAGATTACGAGTTCGTCAGCCCGTCCCGATCTAGAGGCGGCCCAGCTCCCGCACCACCGTCTGCCAGGCCTCGACCTGGTAGTCGGGCTGCAGCGGTGGCGTGTCGCGGCTGTCGTCGCGGCCGCAGATCCAGCGCGAAACGTTCTGCACGCCCGGCGTCCATCCGGGCGACTGCGATTTCGGATCCTTGATGTAGTCCTCGGCGGTCTGGCAGATGGGCTGGCGCGGATCGAACAACGCGCGCCAGGTCACCATGACTTCCTGCCGGTCCAGGTCCACGTGGTCCTTGACCTTCTCGTGGCTCATCAGTGCCTCTTTCCAGCTCGGCGCCACGGCCAGCAGCGGATTCGTCACACGCACGTTGCGCGCGAACATCCAGTGCGTGCCGAAGCCACCGCGCGAACGGAACGCCACCGGCAGCGGTAGATAGTGCACGCGCAGCGTGGCGCCGCGCTTCGCCACCAGTCCGCCGACCTCCCTGAGCAGCAACTGCGTGACGCCGGCATTGATGCGCTCCTTGGCACCGCCGGTGGCCGCGCCCACGCCGCGATCGTCGCGGTAGTCGTAGTCGATGGCCGACGCCTCGAGCGCCAGCACGTGGATGTCCGAGAGCCGCGCCGACGCGGGCAGCTGCGAGAGCGTGCCGCGCAAGGCAAATAGCGCCGAAACCAGGCCGAGATTCTCCGTCGCGCCGCCGTCCGTGACGAAATAGGACTGTGCGGGACACAGGCCGCTCTCCCGAGTGATCAGGCGCACGCGCGCATTCGAAAACACCGGCGGGAAATTGGCCGTGAGCGCCGCAGCGGCGGCCAGCTCGACGTTACCGTCGTTCACGATGCGATACGGCAGCCACATGTCGGGTACGTCGGTGCTGGGCTCGGGGAAGCCACTGAGGTTGTCCAGGTTCGTGAATATGAGCCGGCCGCCGGCGAGGTTGGCATACGGCCGCGACTGACTCACGCAGGACTGCCCGGGCGCGGCAACGCGGCCGGCGAGCAGCTCCGAATCGCTGTAAGGATGCCCGCTGATCGCGGAGTTCAGGATCAGCTTGGGGTCCTGCAATTTTGCAAAGGTGTCGACATCCGTGAAATCGCTGACAAAGCGCGCCGTTCCAGGCTCTCCTGCAACAGCACGCCCAGCGAAGCACTGCCCGCGATGCGCAATTCGCCCGCGCCTTCGAGCACGTCCTGGATGTAGGGCTGCGACACCGTGGCCACGTATTTCATCCACGGCCCGGGCTTCTCCACCGATTCATCGCGCGGGTTCGCAGTCCGCAAGGAGGCGAAGCGACTGGCGAACACGGCCGCGGAGACACCGCCGCCCGACACGCCGCTGAGCAGCACCACGTCGCGCGCGCGATTGATCTGGCCCATGCCTTCGAGCGCGACGGCCGTGTACACCGCGGCGCGAGTGCCGCCGCCCGAGGCCGCGACGATCAGCGAGGGACGCTGCTCGGCGGATTGGGCCAGCAGGCGCTGCGCGAGCGTGTCACCGGTTGCCAGTGCCTGCGCCTGGCGTTCGGCCTTGCTCACCACTTCCGGTTTGATCGCGCTGGCGCTCACCATCGGGTCGACCGCCAGCGGCCGCGACCAGTTGAGATGCCAGAGAAACAATCCCACCGCCGCGGCGACCAACAAGAGGTTGATCAGCGTGAAGTACAGGTGCACGCGCCGGCGGATGTCGTGCGCGAAATCCACGCCTTTTTCCTGGCCTGCGCCGAGCACCTGGAACAACTCCACCAGGCCGTAGGTCGTGAACGCAGCTCGCGGGCGCGCTCACCGAGCGCCGGCTCCTTGCGTTCGAACCAGCCCTGCGCCACGAATCGGCCGGTGCCGTGCAGCGCGATCACGCGACCGGCGACGCTGGCCCAGGGCGCGGGATCGCCCGCGCGAATATCCGCAGGGCACGAACCCCTGCCCGGCGTGCTCGCGGGATCCGAGGATTTCGAGCAGCTTCTCGCCTACCCAGCGGTTCACCCAGTATTCGAAGAACCAGAACGCGACGTACATCATCACGATGAAGATGAACAACACGCCCACGGGGGTTGCATCGAGCACCGTCGAAACGTAGGTCACATCCAGCAATCTCAACGCAGCGAGCAGGATCACCGCCAACGACATGACCAGCGGCGTGCCCACCAGGAACCAGCGCTGAACATAGACCAGCATCTGCTCCCAGCGGCTGGAGAGAGAGCCGTACATGATGAGGATCAGGCTGACCAGCGTGAACAGCGGCACGATCCACCACAGCCAGTCGGTGGGTGACACTGATGCCACGAAGGACGGCAGCAACAGGAAGTGCAGCGGGTTCTCGCTCACTCCATTGATCAGGGCCGACAGCAGGCGCAGGTTCGAGACGTCGGGCGCGGTTCGTTCATTGCGCAGCAGGTCCTCCGCCATCATTCCGTCCCGGAACGCCTTGGTCGCCTTGAACCCGGAGAACATGATGTGTGCCAGCAGCCGGCCAAACAACGCGATGCCCAGCAGCGCACCCAGGAAGAGTAGATAGACATGCGGATAGAAGCCGCCGGCTGCTTCGCTGGGCTCTGGCGGTGTGAACCACAGCCACAACAGCGTGATCACCAGTCCGAGCAACAGCGTCAGCGACAGGCAGGCGAGAAAGGCACGTGCCTTCGCCAATCTGCGCCACAGCCACCAACCACCGGCCAGCAGCACCATCGTCGCCGCGAACTGCGCGACCACCAGGCTGGTGTGATCCAGGCGCGCCTAGCTCATGGCATCCGTTTCTTCGCCGAAGCGCAATCCATAGGCCGTGGCCGCGATCGGCGCGACCACCAGTAAAGAGCCGAACACCAGCACCAGCAGCCCGAAGAACAGCGACCAGGCGTCGGTGGGCTGCAGTTTCGGCAGCGCGCGGAAGAAGCGGCTCAGGTTGCCCACGTGCTCCTCGGCGCGCCGGTCGAGGGCCACGCGCACGTTCCGCAGGCGGCGCTCGCTGCGTTCCTGCGTCTGCGCCAGATTCGCGAACGGGCTTTCGTTGCTGGTGTCCGGGCGGGCGCAGGGCACCGAGGATTTCCGCGCGCCGCGTGAGCTGGAACGTGACCGCGTTGAGAATTCGCATGAAGATCAGCGCGGCTCCGAAGGAACAGCAGCAGGCTCACGATGCTGCGCATGTTGTTGGCAAAGCCGAAGCCACGCAGCGAGCACAGCGCATCCCAGGTGGGGCCGAAG
>CAVQEZ010000029.1:0-26292 GCA_963711635.1 uncultured Pseudomonadota bacterium | reverse complement strand
GTATACCGCCAGCTCGGCGCACGATGAGTTTGCAGACGGTGTCACCTACACCGACACCTTCACGGTCGTGGCGGCCGATGGAACGACGACCACGGTCACCATTCATATTGTCGGAACCAACGACGCCGCCGTTGTCTCATCGGACACTCGCAACCTGACCGAGACCAATTCGGCGACCGACATCGGCGCGTCGGGGACGCTGACGATCAGCGATGTCGACAGCCCGGCGACGTTCGTCGCGCAAGCCGGCACGGCGGGACTTACGGGACTTCGCGATCGATGCGGCGGGCGCCTGGACCTACACGGCCTCCTCCGCCCACGACGAGTTCGCCGACGGGGTGGTCTACACGGACACGTTCACGGTCGCCGCTTCGGATGGCACCACCACCTCGGTGACGATCAACATCACCGGCACCAACGATGCGGCGATCCTGTCGGCGGACGTGCGCAACCTGACCGAGACCAATTCGGCCACCGACATCGGCGCGTCGGGGACGCTGACGATCAGCGACGTCGACAGCCCGGCGACGTTCGTCGCGCAAGCCGGCACGGCGGGAGCCTACGGGACGTTCGCGATCGATGCGGCGGGCGCCTGGACCTATACGGCGTCCTCCGCCCACGACGAGTTCGCCGATGGAATGGTCTACACCGACACGTTCACGGTCGCCTCGTCGGACGGCACCGACGACCTCGGTGACGATCCACATCACCGGCACCAACGATGCGGCGGTCCTGTCGGCGGACGTGCGCAACCTGACCGAGACCAATTCGGCGACCGACATCTGGCGCGTCCGGCGACGCTGACGATCAGCGATGTCGACAGCCCGGCGAGTTCGCGCCCAGGCCGGCACGGCGGGAACCTACGGGACTTTCACGATCGATGCGGCGGGGCCTGGACGTATATCGGCTTCGGCTCCGAACGAGTTCAAGGTGGCGGTCCTACACCGATACGTTTACGGTCCTGCCGCGGATGGAACCACGACGTCGGTTACCATCCACATCATCGGAACCAACGATGCTGCGATCTTGTCGGCGGACACTCGCAACCTGACTGAGACCAATTCGGCGCGGACATTCAGTTCGGGCGCGCTGACGATCAGCGATGTCGACAGCCCCGAGGCTTTCGCGGCAGGTGTACTGCGGGAATTTACGGGGTTTCTCGATCGATGCGGCGGGCCTGGACTTACACGGCCTCTCTGCCCATGACGAGTTCCCGATGGCGTGGCTTATACCGATACGTTCGCGGTCGCGGCTGCGGACGGGACTACGACTCATGACATCCATCTCCGGCACCAATGATGCGGCGGTCCTTCGTCGGACCGCAACCTGACCGAGACGAATTCTGCGACCGACATTTCAGCTCGGGCTCTCTGGCGATCAGCGATGTCGACAGTCCGGCGACGTTTGTCGCTCAGGCCACGCGCTGGAACCTACGGCGACTTCTCGGTTGACGCCGCGGCCCTGGTCGTACACGGCCTCCGGCGCCCAATGAGTTCGTCGATGGCGTGGCCTACACCGACACGTTCGCGGTCCGCTCGCCGATGGCACCGCCACGGTGACGATCAACATCTGGGGGCCAACGATCCCGCGGTCTTGTCTTCCGACACGCGCAATCTGACCGAGACCAACTCGGCCACGGATATCTCGAGTTCAGGCACGCTGACAAGCAGTGATGTCGATAGTTCAGCGACGTTTGTTCCGCAGGGCGCCACGCCAGGGACAGTACGGCACATTCTCCGTCGACTCTAACGGCGCCTGGACTTATGTGGCAAGTTCGGCCCACAACGAGTTCCAAGTCGGCGTCACTTACACCGACGCGTTCACGGTCACCGCGGCCGACGGCACGACAACCACGGTCACGATCAATATCCTCGGCACGAACGATGCCGCAGTGCTCTCAGCAAACGCGCAACCTGACGGAAACCAATTCCGCCACGGATATCTCGAGCTCCGGCATCCTGACGATCAGCGATGTCGATAGCCCACAGACCTTCGTTCCATCGTTAGCATCGTTGGAAGCTACCGGCGCGCTCTCCGTTGACGGCAATGGAGCGTGGACGTATACCGCCAGCTCAGCCCACGATGAGCTTGCAGCCGGGCAGACCTACACCGACGCGTTCACCGTTGCTGCCGCCGACGGTACGACCACTTCGGTCACGATCTACATTGCCGGAACTAACGATCCCGCCCTCCTCTCGGCCGACACACGCAATCTGACCGAAACGAATTCGGCCGCCGATATTTCCAGTTCTGGCACACTGACGATCACGGATGTAGATCGCGCCCGTCGTTCGCTCCACAAGTTTCCACGCCGGGAATTTATGGAACCTTCACGATTGGCGCGGGCGGCGACTGGACATATGCAGCGAACTCGGCACCGATGAATTTCAGGCGGGTCAGACCTACACCGATACTTTCACGGTCACATCCGCCGATGGCACGACGACCTCGGTCACCATCAATATTCTGGGAACCAACGACACCGCGACGCTCTCTTCTGACACGCGCAATCTGACGGAGACCAATTCCGCAACCGACATCTCCAGCTCAGGCACGCTCACGATCACAGACATCGACAGTCCGCAGACATTTATTCCGCAGCTCGCAGCCTCAGGCTTCTACGGCGCCTTCTCCGTCAACGCGAGTGGCGGTTCGGACGTATCGCGCAGCTCGGCGCACGACGAATTCCAGGTCGGTATCACGTACACCGATTCGTTCACTGTCACGGCTGCCGATGGCACAACAACTTCGGTGACGATCAACATCCTCGGCACGAACGACGCTGCGGTGCTCTCAGCTGACACTCGCAATTTGACCGAGACCAATTCGGCCATGGATATCTCAAGCTCCGGAACGCTCACGATTAGCGATGTCGATAGCCCGCAGAGCTTTGCTCCACAGCTCTCCACGCCTGGCAGCTACGGCGCCTTCGCCGTGAACTCGGCCGGCGACTGGACCTATACCGCTACTTCGGCTCATGATGAATTCGAGATCGGCGGCACCTATACCGACTCGTTCACGGTCACCGCAGCCGACGGAACTACGACTTCTGTGACGATCAGCATCGTAGGAACCAACGATCCCGCGGTGCTTTCCGCTGACACGCGAGATCTGACTGAAACCAACTCGGCCACCGATATTTCAAGCTCGGGCACGCTGACTATCAGCGATGTCGATAGCTCGCAATCGTTCGTCCCACAAGTCTCGACGTCGGGCTGCTGGAACTATTGTCGTCGACGCCGATGGAGCTTGGATTTACACGGCTAGTTCGGCGCAGAACGAGTTCCAAGTCGGAATCACCTACACCGATTCGTTCACTGTCACCGCCGTCGACGGCACGACCACCTCGGTCACGATCCATATTCTCGGAACGAACGATCCAGCAGTCTTGTCGGCTGACACGCGCAATCTGACCGAAACCAACTCGGCCAACGATATCTCAAGCCTGGGCACACTGACCATCAGCGATGTCGATAGCCCGACGACATTCGTTCCGCAAGTCGGCACGCCGGGGACTTACGGCACATTCGCTGTCAATGCGGCGGGCGAATGGACTTATGCCGCCAGCTCCGCTCATGACGAGTTCGTAGATGGCGTGACCTATTCCGATGCGTTCACGGTGACAGCGGCCGATGGTTCGATCACGTCGGTGACGATCAACATCGTTGGCACAAACGACGCCGCGAACCTGTCAGCCGACACGCGTAACCTGACAGAGACGAACTCGGCGACACGAAGATATTTCGAGCTCGGGGACGTTGACCATTACCGATGTCGACAGTTCGGCGACTTTTACGCCTCAGGCTGGAGTCGTCGGCGCCTATGGGACTTTCTGGATCAACGCCGACTGGGGCGTGGACTTATATTGCCAGCTCCGCCCATAACGAGTCCAAGATTCGGATTGACTTATACCGACGCCTTCACGGTAACGTCGGCCGATGGCACGACGACATTGGTCACGATTCACATCCTGGGAACGAACGATTCGGCCATTCTCTCGGCCGACATCCGCAACGTGACCGAGACTAATTCAGCCGCCAGCATTTCTAGCTCGGGCACGCTGACGAATACGGATGGCGCTATCGCTGGACCGGTGTGCTGGTCGCGTGGCTGGTGGCCGGTGCGGGCTGGCTGGCGGTGTTCGCCATGCCCGATGTCTACGAGGCGCGTGCCCGCGTGTACGTGGACGCCTCGACCGCCCTGCGCCCGTTGCTGCAGGGCCTGGCCATCGATTCCGGCGTGCAGTCGCAGCTCGACCTGGTGCGCCAGGCGCTGCTCAGTCGCCCGCAGCTCGAGCGCGTGGCGCTCAAGGTCGACCTGATGGCCAGTGCCACCAATCCGGTCGAACGCGAGAAGCTTCTCGAAGGGCTGCGTTCGCAGATCAAGCTGTCCGGCGATACCAGCCACTCGGGTGACAACCTCTACACCTTGTCTTACCAGGCGACCAGCCGCGAACGCAGCGTGGCCGTGGTGCGCGTGGTGCTCGATTCATTCATGGAAGACGTCATCGGCATGAAGCAGGCGGGCCAGGCCACCGCGCAACGGTTCCTGCGCGACGAGATCCAGCAGTACGAGCGCCGGCTGTCCGAGGCCGAGTCGCGGCTCGCCGACTTCAAGAAAAAGAACATGGGCCTCATGCCCGGCGATCGCGGCGACTATTTCTCGCGCATGCAGACGGAGACCGAGCAGCTCGAAACCGCCCGGGGCCAGTTGCGTCTCGCGGAACGCAAGCGCGCGCAGCTCGCGGTGCAGCTGAGCGGCGAGAACTCGTCCCTGCCGGGCAGCAACAACAGCGCGGGCAGCTCGGTGGACACCGAGACCGGCGCCCTGCTGCGTGACGCCCAGGCGCGGTTGCAGGATCTGCTGCTGCGATACACGGACAAGCATCCGGAAGTGATCGCGCTGCGCGAGCAGATTGCGCAGCTCGAGCAGCGCCGCACACGCGAGGAAGAGAATTTCCGCCGCCTGGCCGCCTCGGGTCGCACCGGAGCGGCCTCGGCCAATCCCGTGTACCAGCGACTGCAGGTGGACCTGAACGCGGCCGAAGTGGAAGTGGCCACGCTGAATGGCGATGTGGCCGATCGGCTGCGTCGCATCGAGCAGCTGAAATTGCTGGTCAACACGGCGCCCGAAGTCGAAGCGGAGCTGGCGCGACTCAACCGCGACTACGGCGTGACAAAGTCGCAATACGACTCGCTGGTGCAGCGCCTGGAGACGGCGCGCCTGTCCGAACGCGCCGAAGAGACCGGCGTGGTCAAGTTCGACGTGATCGATCCGCCGGTGGCCACGCTCGAGCCCATCGCGCCGAACCGCATCCTGCTGCTGGTCGCCGCGCTGATCGGCGGATTGCTCGCCGGCCTGGGCGTTGCCTATCTACGTCACTTCGGCAAGCCCGCGGTCCACAGCGCGCGGCAGCTGCAGTCGCTCGCCGGCAAGGCCAATGTCGTGGTGCTGGGGCTGACATCGCCGTCTTCGTGGCATGCCGCCATGGCCGCGAGCCGCAGAAGGCTGGCAGTGGCCGCGGGCCTGCTGGTGGCCGCGTTCACGGTGGTGCTGGTCACGCAGTCAACCGTCACCCAGTGGGTGCAGGGAATACTCCGGTAGTCATATGAGCCTCATAGAGCGCGCACTCGAAAAGCACCGTCGCCAGGGCGACAAGCCGTCGGCGGCGCGTCCGCCTCTGGCGCCGGCCTCGGCCGTCAGCGAGGTACTGGCCACTCACCGCGAGTTGTCGGTCGGACCCGAAGTCGTCGAGCTCGACGTGGTCCAGCTGCGCATGCGCGGCTACATGCCGGCCGAAGAGGCCATGTCCGAAATGATGCACCAGTTCCGTCGCCTCAAGCGGCCGCTGGTGGTCAACGCGCTGCAGCGCGATGCGGGCACGTCCCTGTCATCGCGCATCATCGCCGTGGCCAGTGCGGTGGCCGGCGAGGGCAAATCATTCACCAGCCTCAATCTCGCCATGAGTCTCGCCATCGAGCGCGATTTCAACGTGCTGCTCATCGACGGGGACATCGCTCGTGGCGCTCTGACCAGTGCGCTCGGCCTCGGCGATCAGCAGGGTCTGCTCGACCTGTTGAGCGACACCGACCGCTCGATCGAAAGCTGCGTGCGCCGCACCAGCCTCGAGGGCCTGTACGTGCTGCCCTGCGGCAAGTGGCGCGACAATGCGCCGGAGTTGCTAGGCAGCACGCGGCTGAAGCGCATGCTGAGCGACGTGACCGCGCGCTACCCCGGCTGCCTGGTGGTGTGCGACACGGCACCCGTGATGTTGACCAACGAAGGCGCCGTCTTCCTGTCGATCGCCGGCCAGGTGGTATTCATCGTCAGCTCCGGGAGCACGCCGCGCCAGTCGGTCATCGATTCGCTGGCGTTGATTCCCAGTGACCGCGCCGTGTCGATGGTGCTCAACAAGTTCTCCGGTCCGGTCGACTCCGGCTACCAGTACTACGGTCAGCACTACGACGCGCGTTCCGAACGGGGCGGCTGAGCGGTCATGGCACGCGTCCACCATCCGATCTGGTTGCTCGGTGCCGCACTGGCCGCCGCCGGGGGAACCGTGCACGCGGCGGACGACAGCTCGGTCTTCACGCTCGGCGTCGGCGCCGAATACAGCGACAACATCAGCCGCGTCGCCACCGACCAGGAATCCGACACCATCGTCACCGCGAGCCTGGCCTCCGACCTGCGCCGGACGACCACGAGATTCGACCTGGGTTTCAACTCGGATCTCGCCTACGACTATTACACCGGGGACACCTACGATGCGGAGCTGCGCGGCAATGCGCTGCTCGACTTCGAAGCGCAGATCGTGCGCAACCGGCTCAGCTGGTATGTCGAAGACTCCTTCGGGCAGCTGCAGCTGGCCGCAGCGCAGCCGGATACGCCGGCGAACCGCGAAAACATCAACGTGCTCACCACCGGACCGCGCTACACGCAGCCCATCGGGTCGCGCTCGCGCTTCATCCTCACCGGTATCTACGAGATCGAGGACTACGAGGAATCGCCGCTCGACGCCACGGTCACGGGCGGAGATCTTTCCTTCCGTCACGACCTGAGTCCGCGCCAGTACCTGGAGCTCACCGCGTCGAAGCGCGAGACGCGCTACGACGATGACGTGGCCTTCGGCGACTACGATGTCGACGAGTACTACCTCACCTGGTCGGCGACCGGCGCCAAAACCACCCTTACCCTGACCGCGGGTCAGACCCAGACCACCGGCGAAGGACTGGACGACGACTCGGCATTATTCGCCATCGACGCCGAGCGCCAGGTCGGCAAGTACGGCACCTTGATGCTCACCGGCCGTTCGCAGAAGGTGAATACCGCGGACGCCTTTCGCGTCGAGCAGGGTGGTCCCCTCGACCTCGACGCCGGCACCCAGTCCATCGTCGCGGTGGGCGAGCCCTTCGATTTCGACTTCCTGGAGATCGGCTACGATCTCGGCGGCAGCCGCGTGACCGCCTCGGTACGCCTCAACACCGAGCGCGACCGCTACGAGATCACCACCACCAACGATCGTGACCGCGACGCGCTCGAGCTCGGTGTCCAGTGGCAGATGTCGCCCATGTGGGCCTATGGCTTCGGCCTGGAGTACGCGCGCGAGGAGTACCTGGTCACCGGCGCGCGCTTCAAGGAGCTGACCTACACGCTCGAGGCGCGGGCGCGTCTCTCGCGGGCGCTGGCATTGAGTTTCGGCGGATCGCTCATGGATCGCAGCGGCGCCGTTGGCACCAACGTGTACGACGAGACGCGCTTCCGCATCATGCTGACCTACACCGGCGGCAAAGCCGGCTGAGGCAGGCGGGGCGTGAGTCGCCCGATATCGAGCGCGAACGACATGATCCGACAACAAGTTCCCATCTTCATGTACCACGAGGTCGTCGCAGCCAATGGCTTCGACGCCATCGCCGGCCGCATCCAGACCGACTACGTGGTCGACACCGAGACATTCGAGTCGCACCTGCGTCGCCTGCGCGAGCTCGACTGCAGCAGTATCGGTCTCGACGCGCTCATCGGCTGGCTGCGGGATGGCATGCCCATTCCGGAGCGATCGGTGGTCATCACCTTCGACGACGGATTCGCGGGCAATGCGACGCTGGCGACCCCGCTGCTGGAGAAGTACGGCTTCATGGCCACGTTCTTCATCGCCACGAATCGCATCGGCGACACGGCGATGGTCTCCTGGGATCAGCTCCGCGAGATGGCGGCGCGCGGCATGGCCATCGAATCGCACACCGCCAGCCACCCGCTGCTGTCCACGCTGTCGGCCGAGGAGACACGACGTGAACTGGCCGGATCGCGCGAGGTGCTGGAGCTCAATCTCGGGCGGCCGGTGAATTACATCTCGCTGCCCAACGGCGATTCGAATCCCTGGTACGCCAGTCTCGCCTGCCAGAGCGGTTATCGGGGCGGCTGCGGCTCGGAATTCGGCGTGAACGACCGCGAGGTCGATCCCTACTTCCTGCGCCGCATCGCCATCAAGCGCCACACCACGGCGCGCGACATCGGTGACTACGTGTTGCGCGATTCGCTGAGCTACAACTGGGCCATGAGCAAGGCGCGCCTCAAACGCATGGTGCCGCAGATCATCGGCAAGCAACGCTACGACCGGCTGTACAACACATTCTTCGGGGTCGCCGAGCAGCGCAAGGGCCGCGCCGGGTGAGGATCCTCGCGGTCACCACCAAGAGCCCGCTGCCATTGAACGAAGGACGCGCGCTCCGCACCTACAACCTGTTGCGCGAGCTCGCGACCCGTCACGAGATCACGCTGTGCAGCTACGTGCAGAGCGATGGCGAGGTCCAGGGCCTCGAGGGCATGCGCGGGATCTGCGCCGAGGTGCACGCCGTGCCGCTGTACCTGCGCGCGCCGCGCGCCGAGCTGTTGCGCGACCTGTTGTGCGACCTGGCCAGCGACTCTCCCATCCTCGCCATCAAGTACCGGCGCCGCCAGATGGTGGAGCTGTTGCGTCGCTTGCGCCGTGCCGGGCGCTTCGACGTGCTGCACCTCGACATGCTTCATCTGGGCCTGCTGGCGCGTGAAGCCGACGGCCTGCCGACGGTACTGGTGGAGCACAATGTCGAAACGGCGCTGCTCGAGCGCCGCGAGCAGCATGCCAGCGGACCGATGAAGTCCTACCTGCGCCGCCAGGTGCGGAAGTTAGGCCGCTTCGAAGCGTCGGCGGTGGGTGCGGCGCAGTGCGTGGTGACCTGCTCCGACAACGACGCCGAGCTGCTGCGCAGGATGAACGGCGCGGTGCGCACGATCACGGTGCCGAACGCCGTGGACATCGAATTCTTCAAGCCCACGGACAGCGCCCCGAAACCGGCCACTCTTATATATGTCGGCGGCCTGGGCTGGTTTCCGAATCTCGACGCCATCGAGTTCATGGCGCGCGACATCCTGCCGCGCATCCAGAAGGAGCTCCCGCAGGTGACGCTCACCGTGGTGGGGCAGGTGCCCGACCCCGCGCTGCTGCAGCGTTTCGCCGACTGTCCCAGCATTCGTTTCGCGGGGCTGGTGGACGACATCCGCCCGTTCGCCGCCGAGGCCGTGGCCTACGTGGTGCCGCTGCGCATCGGCGGCGGCACGCGGCTCAAGATTCTCGATGCCTTCGCCATGGGCAGACCCGTGGTATCCACCAGCATCGGCTGCGAAGGCCTGCGCGTGCAGAACGAGCGCGACATCCTGATGGCCGACGATGCCGAATCCTTCGCGCGCGCGACGCTGCGCGTGTTGCGCGATCCGGTGCTGGCGGCGCGGCTGGGCAATGCGGGACGCGAATGCGTGGTGCGTGACTACCAGTGGTCGGGCGCGGCGCGCCTCATGGATCGCGCCTACGAGACAGCGCGCGCCGCCGTGGGAGCCTGACCATGTGCGGTATTGCAGGCCTGGTCGTTCCTCCGGGTCGCGCGGCCGATCGCGCGGTGGTGGAACGCATGTGCCAGGTCATCCTGCATCGCGGACCTGACGAAGACGGCTTCCTGTTCGATGCCAATGTCGGGCTGGGCATGCGCCGCCTCAGCATCATCGACCTGTCCACCGGCAAGCAGCCGCTGCACAACGAGACCCGGACCATCTGGGCCATGCTGAACGGCGAGATATACAACTACCGTGAGCTGCGCGCCGATCTCGAGAAACGCGGCCATCGCTTCTATACGCACTCGGACACGGAGACCATCGTTCACCTGTACGAAGAGTACGGCGAGCGATTCGTCGAGCACCTGAACGGCATGTTCGCCATCGCCGTCTGGGACGCGCCGCGCAAGCGCCTGGTACTGGCGCGCGACCGCATCGGCGAAAAGCAGCTCTACCTGTGCTGGAAGAACGGCACGCTGGCCTACGGTTCGGAAATCAAATGCTTGCTGGAATCCGGGCTGGTCTCGCGCGACCTGAATCCACACGCGCTGGATTCCTACCTGCGTCTGCTCTACGTGCAGGCGCCGCTCACGATGTTCCGTGACGTGCAGGAAATGCCGCCGGCCACCATCGCGATCATCGAAAATGGGCAAGCGCCGCGCCTCGAGCGTTACTGGACGCTGAAGTTCGACGCCTCGCTGCGCCTGCCCGGGCCCGAGCTCATCGAAGTGGTGCGCCAGCAGGTGGAAAAGAGTGTCTCGTCCCGCCTGGTGGCCGACGTGCCGCTGGGGGCGCTGCTCAGCGGGGGCATCGATTCCAGCGCCGTGGTCGCCGCCATGGTGCGCACCTCGCCGCACCGGGTTCGCACCTTCACCATCGGCTACGGCGCCGAAGGCCGCGTCTACGACGAACGCGACGAGGCGAAGATGCTGGCCGACCGGCTCGGCACCGAGCACCAGGAATTCATCATCGAGCCCGACATCGTCGACCTCGTTCCCAAGCTGGTCGCGGCCTTCGACCAGCCGTTTGCGGACTCTTCCGCCGTGGCCAACTACTACGTGTTCCAGCAGACGCGCAAACACGTCAAGGTGGTGCTCTCCGGCCTGGGCGGCGACGAGGTCTTCGGTGGTTACGAGCGCTACGCCGCGCTGCGCCTGCACGAGCGCGTCGCGGCGTTGCCGCAGTGGCTGCGCGCCTCGGTGCTGCCGCGACTGGCGGCGCTGCTGCCCGAGCCGCGCGACGGCGGCCGCACGGTGGATCGCATCAAACGTTTCGCGCGCGCCGCGGCGCTGCCGCCGGCCGAGGCCTATCGCGCCATGCTCACTTCCTACAGCGTCGAGCAGCGCCGCGAACTGTATTCACCGGCGTTGGCCGGCGCGCTGCGTCCCGACGTCGAGGCCGGCGAGTTCGCGCAGCTGTTCGCCGCGGCCGGCGACCACGATCCGCTCAACCAGGCGCTGTACGTCGACACGATGAACTATCTACCCGGCGACCTGCTGGCGCTCACCGACCGCATGAGCATGCAGCATTCGATCGAGGCGCGCGCGCCGCTCATCGATCCGGACCTGGTCGCCCTGCTCGCGCGCGTGCCCGCCGACGCCAAGTTGCCCGGCGGCCAGAAGAAATACCTGCTGCGCGAGGCCGTGCGTCCATGGCTGCCGGCCGAGGTGTTCACGCGCAAGAAGCGCGGTTTCACCATTCCGCTGACCGTGTGGCTGCGCGGCGAGCTGCAACCCTGGTTGCGCGAGACGCTGTCGCGCGAGCGCATCGAGCGCACCGGGCTGTTCCGCTGGGAAGGCGTGCAGAAAATCATCGAAGAACACGTGGCGCGCAAGCAGAACCATCATGCGCGCCTGTGGGCGCTGCTGATGTTCATGAACTGGCACGAGCAATATGGCATCGGCCGCGCCTGAGAAAGTCGCGATCGTGGCGCGCCGCGCGCCGCTGCCACCGTTCAGCGGCATCGGGCTCATCGTGCATCACATCACCACGCGGCTGGCGCGACGCTACGACGTGCGCGTGTTCCTCACCGACGACGTCGTGCCGGGGCCCGGCGCGCTCGGCGGCCTGCCGGTGGAAGCCGCCGGCGCCGGTGGCTACAGCGATGCCGGGGCGCGCGTGCGCGGCGGCGAGTTTCGCAACCAGGTGGCACGTTACTACGGCGTGACGCGCACGCGCGAGGACTGGCTGCGCGCCGGGCTCGAGCATTTCGCGCCGCGCGTCGTGGTGGGCTTCGGTTACGACATCGCGCCGTATCTCGAGGCGGTGCGGGACCGCTACGCCACCGTCGCCGATGTCATCGATTCCGAAGTGCTGTACCTGTGGCGGCAGGTCAGGCAGGGCGAGGTGAACCTCGGCGTGCTCAAGCATCTGGTCACCTCGATGCGCCTGGCGCGCCAGCTGCGTCATGCCGATGCCCTCGTGACCGTCGCCGAAGAGGACAGCCGCAACATGCGCAGGCTCGCGGCGCATGGCGACGTGAGCACCATCTCCAACGGCGTCGACTGCGATTTCTACGCGCCGCGGGCCGGCGTCGCCGCCGTGCCGGGGCGCGTGATCTTCACCGGTAGTTTGAACTGGGTTCCGAACGTGCAGGCCGTGGAGTGGTTCCTGCGCGGCTGCTGGCCGCTGATTCGCGCGGCGCGGCCCGATGCCAGCTTCGTGATCATCGGCAAGGGCATGTCGGAGGCGCAGAAGCAGGCGTTCGAAAGCCATGCCGGCGTGACGGCGCGCGGCTTCGTCGACGACGTGCGCGAGCACGTGCTGGCGGCGGAAGTATCCGTGGCTCCGATGGTTTCGGGTTCGGGCATCAAGAACAAGATCCTCGAGGGCTGGGCCCTGCAACGCGCCGTGGTGGCCACGGCGATCGCCGCGCGCGGGCTGGACGGTGCCGACCAGGCGCTGCTCACCGCCGCCGATCCGCCGGGCTTCGCCGCGGCGGTGATCAGACTGCTGAACGATGCCGGCGAGCGTGAGCGCCTCGGCGCGCACGGGCGGCGCCTGGTGACGCAGCGCTATTCCTGGGAAGCGGCCGGCGAGGCCTTCGCGGCCGTGGTGGCGCGTGCCTGCCGCGCCCGGACGGATCAGCCCGCGCGCGGGTAGACACTGCGCGCCACCTGGCGCAGCGCCTCGGGAAACAGCGTCAGCAACACAACCGGGTCGGCGCGGAACATGTGGCGTACGTGCGGCCACAACATGGGCTTGCGCGCGCGCACGCGATGCAACAGCTCGCTCACGAAATCGCGCCGGTTGACCACCAGCCTCGACTCCACCACCGCGCGTTGCGCGGCATTGAGCTGTCGGTGGCGGCGCGCATGGCTGCGAAAACGTGTCGATGCGACCACCCGTTTCAGGGAAGCGTCCGTGCCCCAGGTGCCGCTGCGAAACAGGTTGATGCCGCGCCCGTACTGCACCTCGGGCTCGGCGGAAAAGGCGATGCGCTGCGTGCGTTCGGCGACGTCCAGCCAGAACATCAGGTCCTCGTAGGCATCGCGGAAGTCGGCACGGAAACGCAGCTCGCCGAGCGCAGCGCGCCGGAACACCACGGTGGATGTCTCGATGGCGCCCTGATCGAGGATCTGCAGCATCAGGTCCCCGCGGTAGGCGTAGGTCCCGGTGGGATGCGGCAACGGATGGGCGCGTGCCGTGCCGAGGATGCCGCGTTCGGTGAAGCCGTCGATCTTCGAATCGACGTCGAAGTAGTTCGCGAAGTAGAAGTCGAAACCCGCGTCCAGCGTCGCGCAGGCGCGCGCCAGGTGCTGCGGCAGCCACTGGTCGTCGGAGTCGAGGAAGGCGACGTATTCGATGCCGGCCGGTACGGCATCGAGCCCGCGATTGCGCGCTGCGGCGGGGCCGCCATTCGGCTGGCGCAGGATGGTGACCTGGCTGCGCTGCGCGTCGGGCAGTGTGGCCACTTCCCCTTCGGCCGGCACCGGCGAGGCATCGTCCACGATCACGATGTGCGGTGGCGCGGCCTGCTGCTGGGCAAAAGCGGCCGCGAGGGCGCGCCGCAGGATGCCGGGCTCGCGCTGGAAATAGGGGATGACGGCGCAGACCCGGGCGTCCATCAGGTCGCCTGCGCGTTGCGCGCGGTCAGGTACCGCAGCAGTGGCAGCTTGCGCCAGCCGTGCAGGTAGCGGCCGATGCGCCGTTCCAGCCAGCGCGGCAGGAACAGCGCGAAGGAGAACGAGCGATCGATGCGCTGCAAGGCGAGCAGCAGCGACACGCGCTCGAAGTACCCGAGCTCGGGCGCGAAGCGGTAGATAGCCGCGCTGAGCGCCGATTCCTGCCGGTAGAGGCGATTCAGCAGGCGATCGAGCTCGCCGGCCGCGCCGTGCGCCTGGCCGTCGCCGGCCAGGCTGCCGCGCGGCGTCGCAAGCGCCTTCTCCAGCACGTCGTCGAGCATGCGCTGCCAGCTGTCGCCGCCATGCCATTGCGCGAACTGCTGGCGCCCCTCGCCGCCGAGCCGCGCGCGCAGGTCCGCATCGCCGATCAGCTGCGACAGCACCGACGCATATTCGCCGAGGTCGTGCACGCGTTTCAGGGTTGCGTCGATGCCGGGCGCGCCCGCGCCGAGCACGCTGGCGTCTGCGGAATACGGGAAATACGTCACCAGCGGCAGACCGTGGCTGGCCGCTTCCAGCAGCGAGGTGTTCGACGCGAACGGAAACGAATCGATATAGATGTCCGCGGCTTCGTAGTACAGGCGCGTGTCGTGGCGCTGGCCGAGCGCGCGCACGCGACCGCCGCTGCGCGCATGCGCGTCGGCCCAGGGGCCGGTCTGCTCGGGACCGATGGCCAGTAGTTGCGCCTCGGGGTGTTTCTCGAGCACCGGCAGCGTGGCCGTGGCGAAAGCGGGTCCATCGATGGGGGAATACTTCACCGCGCGGGCGATGGTGAGCATGACCACCGCGTTCGGGTCGATGCCCAGCTCGCGCCGCGCCTGCTCGCGCGAGCCTTGCGTGGACAGCGGCTCGAGCGGGATCGGCAGGAAGCCGGTGCGCTGCGCGTCGACGCCACGGCGCGCGCGCGACAGCACGGCGCCCGATTCGCGCAGGTGCACCACCAGCTGCGTGGCGCCCAGGCCCATGAAGAACTGGTGATCGGCCTGCACCATGAACACCACCGGCGTCGGGTGTGCGGCGTCGAAGAAGGCCAGCAATGGCACCACGTCCTCGACGTATACGTGCAGCAGCACGACATCGAACCGGTCGGCGAGCGCGCGCAGCGCGCGGGCACGTTCCAGCGCGTCGGCGCCGCCGGCGTCGAGCACGCGCACCTCGCCGCCGGAGGCGGCGACCGCGTCGCGCAGTGCCGCGGGCACTTCGAAATGCATCTGGTGTGTCAGGGCCACGGAATGCGCGCGGCCGCTGTCGCGTTCGATGAGCCGGCGTACGTAGCGCGTGTCGCCGCCGACAGCCTTGGCCGCCGTGAGCACCTGCAACACGCGCGCGGCGCGCGGCGCGCGCGCCGCGCGGTGCACGGGCACGTCTTTCAGCGCCGCGGCGCCCAGCGCCTGCATCACGGCTTCGAGCTCGCCATCGATGAAGGATCCATGGTGGTCGTAGGCCGCGAACAACGCGGCGATCTGCCCGGCAATGGCCGCCTGCGCGAACCGGCCACGGTCGAGCCGCTGCTTCGCCAGCGCGACGATGCCGCGGAACTTGGTCGCGGCCGCGCGCAGCGCTGCCTCGTCGGCGGCGTTCATGGGTGTTTGCCTGACTGGTTGGCGGACTGCGGCGCACCGCGGCGCAGCAGCGCGGCCACCGGCCGCCACAGCAGCCGCGCGCGCTCCTCGCGCGTGACGCCGACCACGACGGCGATGAGCGCGCACACCGTGCCCGCGGCCACGCCGATGGCGAGCAGCTGCGTCCAATTGCCGGCGTGCGTGAAATTGCGCAGCAGCGCGAGCAGCGGTGCGCACAGCACTGCCACCAGCGCCGGTCGCAGGCAGGCGCGGCGCAGGAAATCGAGCACGCCGAAGTTCAGGATGCGCTGGACCAGCACCGGAATGGTGATGAGATCGATGACCACGGAGGCAGCCACGGTGGCGATGGCGACGCCGATCAGGCCCAGCGGCCGGATCAGCGCCAGCGTGATGCCGATGTTGAGGGCCGAACCGATGATCAGCGCCACGGCGACCACGCGCACGTATCCGGCACCCACCAGCACTTGCGCGCCGACGTTGGAAACGAACGTGGTGGCGATGCTCACGATCAGTATCTGCATCAGCAGCGCCACCGAAGGATACGGCGTGCCGCTGACGAAGGATTCGCCCACCCACAGGCGGTAGAAATCTTCGGCCCAGAAGGCGGCGATGAGCACCACCGGCACCATAGCCAGCATCATCATGCGCGAGCCGTCGTGATACAGGCGCAGCACACCGTCGCGATCCTGCTGCGCGTGCATGGCCGCGGCCGCCGGATACAGCACCTGGCCGACCGGCATGAGCAGCAGCCCGAGTTGCAGCAGCAGCCCAGTGGCCAGCGAGTAGTGGCCGACGGCGGCCACCGCGATGAATCCGGCGATCAGGAAATTCGGCAAGTGCTGGTAGGCGAAGCGGTTCACCGTGATCAGGAAATTCCAGATGCCGAAGGAGAACACTTCGCGCAGCCGCGCCATGCTCGCCAGCCCACGCGACACCTCGAGCTGCGGCACGATGCGCAGCGCCACGCGCCAGCGCACCAGGTAGTCGAGGATGTTGACCACGCAGGCGACCACGCTGACGCCCACCAGTCCGTAGCCGGCGCGCAGCACGAACACGATGCCGAGCGCGCTGGCAAGGCGGCTGGCCATGCCGATGTAGCTGGCCACGTCGAAGCGCTGCGCGGCAGAAAACACCGACGCGAACGGACACAGCGCGTACTGGACCGCGGTGCCCAGGCCCACCACCACGATGCACCAGCGGGCCTCGGAGACGAACTGCGGCTCGATGTTGAACAGCCAGGGCGCCAGTGCGGCCGCGACCACGCTCAGCAGCGCCAGCAGCGCGGAGAATCCCATGAAGGCGGCGAGCGCGCTGTTCAGGGTCTCGCTGGCGAAGCGGTACTCGCGGCGCGCGAGGAAGGTGGTCAGGTGTTGCGTGACGCCGGCGCGCAGTCCGAGATCGAGGATGCCGTAGTAGCCGATGAGGCTCGAGGTCAGCACCCAGACGCCGTAACGCGCCGTGCCGAGATGTGCCAGCACCAACGGCGTCAGCAGCAGCGTGACGCCGGCATTCACCACGAACCCGAGCCAGTTCGTGGCGATGTTGCGAAGAATGATGCCGAGCCGGCTCATCGAGGGCCGCAGCTTATCAGCCGCGTCTGGCGCGCTCGCAAGCGCTCAGCAGCTCCTTCACGACCTTGGCCTGCTCGTCGTCGGTCATCTGGATGTACAGCGGCAGAAGGACGCAGTGCTCCTGCGCCGCCTCCGAGTGCGGCAGATGCTGCGAGGCACAGCGCGGCGTACGCGGGCTCGCGATGGCTGCACATGATGCCGCGGCGCGTGGCGATGCCGGCGTCGAGCATGGCCTGCATCACGGCGCGCTGGTCGACGATCCGCCGGCAGGCGCACGCAGTAGCTCTGCCAGTTGCGTGCGCGCCCAGTGCGGCTCGTGCGGGCAGTCCGATGCCCTGGGATGTCGGCCAGCAGCTCGCGTGTAGCGCGTCGGCGAGGCGCGCGGCGCGCGCGCGACGATCTCCGGCAGGCGCTTCAGCTGCTCGCGACCGACCGCGGCCTGGATGTCGGTCATGCGGTAGTTGTAGCCGACGCATCGGGTAGCGACTCGAAGATCACCTGGCTCGAGCCGTGGCGCACCGTGTCGGGCACGCTCATGCGCGTGCTGGCGCAGCAGCCGGAACTTGCGCGTCCCACTCGGCGTTGCGGCGTCGTGAGCATGCCGCCGTCGCCGGTGCTGATGACCTTGCGCGGATGGAACGAGAAGCAGGCGATGTCGCCGTGCGGCGCGGCCGATCTTCTCCCACTGGCCGTCCCACAGGATCTCGCTGCCGATGGCGCAGGCGGCGTCCTCGATCACCGGAAGGCCGTGGCGCTGCGCGCGATCGCCACGATGCGCTGCGAGATCGCACGGCATGCCCATCTGGTGCACGCACAGGATGGCGCGCGTGCGCGGCGTGATCGCCGCCTCGATCAGGCGCGGGTCGATGTTGTAGCGTGCCGGGCTCGATGTCGACGAACACCGGCGTCGGCGCCGCAGTAGCGGATCGCAGTTGGCGGTGGCGATGTACGAATGGCTGACCGTGATGACCTCGTCGCCCGGCCGACGCCGGCGGCGAGCAGCGCCAGGTGCAGCGCCGTCGTGCAGTTGGAGACGGCGCATGGCATGTTCGGCGCCCGACGAGCGCGGCGAACTCCTGCTCGAAGGCCGCGACCTCGGGCCCCTGCGTGATCCAGCCGCTCAGGATGACGCGCCGGGCCGCGTCGGCCTCGGCGCTCGCCCATCACGGGCTTGATGATCGGGATCATGCCTGACCGCTGTCGCGCTGTTCGCCTGCCACCAGTCCACCAGGCGGCGCAGGCCTTCTTCGAGACCGACCTCGGCGCTTGAAGCCCAGCAGGCGCTCGGCCTTGCTCGGTGTCGGCCAGGCGGCGCGGCACCGGCGTTCACCTTGCGCTCCGGGCCGTACTCGGGCTTGCAGGTTCGAGCCCATGACGCTTGCAGCAGCGCGGCCGCGAGTTCGTTGAGGCTGGTCTCGGCGCCGCTGGCGACGTTGAAGACGTCGTCGCTCGACGTCGGACTGCAAGCGCGAGCACGTTGGCGCGCGCGACGTCGTCGATGTAGACGAAGTCCATCGTCTGCTTGCCGTCGCCGAGGATCAGCGGCGGCTGGCCGGCGGCGATGCGCTCCATCCAGCGGATCAGCACTTCGGTGTACTTGCCGTGGATGTCCATGCGCGGGCCGTACACGTTGAAGTAGCGCAGCGCCACGTAGGGCAGGCCGTACATGTCGTTGAACGAGCGCAGCAGGCCTTCGAGCATCATCTTGCTGGCGCCGTACCAGGTGCGGTTGTTGTACGGGTGGTGGTCTTCGCGCGTCGGGAAGGTGTCGGCCAGGCCGTAGATCGAGGCCGACGAGGCCGCGACGACCTTCTTCACGCCGGCAGCCTGGGCGGCGTCGACGACGTTGAAGCTGCCGTCGCACATCACTTCCAGCGCCTCGCGCGGATCGGCGGCGCAGGCGGTGATGCGCAGCGCGGCCATGTGGATCACGGCGTCCATGCCCTCGCGTCGCCTCGCGCACCGGCGTCGACGTCGCGGATGTCGCCGCGCACCAGCGTGACGCGCGGATCGTTGAGCGCCTCGGTCGACGTTGTGCGAGCGAGCCGCGGACGAGGTTGTCGAGGATGACGATGCGCCCCGGCGAATGTTCGCGCAGCAGGATGTCGATCGTGGTCGAGCCGATCAGGCCGCAGCCGCCGGTGACCAGGATTTTTGCGCCTTCGATGTCCATCAGTGCTTGTCCCTGACAAGTGGTTTGGCTGGATTGCCGGCGATGACGGCGCCGGGGCCGACGTCGCGAATGACGATTGCTGCCGAGCCCGACCAGCGCGCCGGCGCCGATGTCGAGCCCGTTCATGATGCTGGTGCCGCTGCCGATGTAGCAGTTGTCGCCGACGTGGTATTGCCGGCGACGGTGACGTTCGAGCCGACCAGCGTCAAGTCGCCGACCGACGACGTCGTGGTGGATGACCGTGTTCGGGCAGCATGCACACATGGTTGCCGATGCGCGCGTTGCTCGTGATGACCACGCCGGCCATGATGAGCACATTGTGGCCGAGCGAGGCGTGCGGCGAGACGCGCGCCGTGGGATGCACCACGCGCGCGTAAGCGCTGCGCGCGACACGCCCAGCCCCTCGATGAGCTCGCCGGCGCATGCGGATAGGAAGCCGGGCTGCCCGGCACCGCCAGCACCTGCGCGTTCGGTTTCCCGGCCAGCGCGGTGCGGGGCAGCACCGGAATTCCGGCGACCTCGGTTCCCTGCTTCGCCGGCGTGTCGTCGACGAAGCCGATGCAGCGGAACGCGCTCGCCGAGGCAGTCGAGTGCCTCGAGCGCGTTGCCGTTGCACGGGAAAGATGAGCAGGTCCGTCGCCGCGCCATCGGTTCATCAGCGCGCCGACGACCTGCCTTCACGGCCTCCGCGACCGCGTCACGCTGCTCCGCCGTGAGTTCGGGGAACATCGGCAGCGACAGCACCTCGGCCGCCGCCGCTCGGAGTGCGGGAACTGGCCGGCCTTGTAGCCCAGGTCGGCGTAGGCCGGCAGCAGGTGGATCGGGATCGGGTAGTGGATGCCGGTCTGGATGCCCTGCGCGTTCAGCGCTTCCTGCCACGCTGGCGCGGTTCGGCGTGCGGATCGGCGTAGATGTGATAGACGTGGCGCGCTTGGTGCGCAGCGCGAACGGCGTCGGCACGCCGCTGCCGGCGAGCAGCTCGTCGTAGCGCTGCGGCCGCGGCGCGGCGCGCCTCGGTCCACTGCTTCGAGGTGCCGCAGCTTCACGCGCAGCACCGCGCCCTGGATGCCCTCCAGGCGGAAGTTGTAGCCCTTGAGCACGTGCTGGTACTTCTTCTCGGCGCCCCAGTCGCGCAGCATGCGGATGGTGCGCGCGTACTCGGCGTTGCTGGTCGTCGACCATGCCGCCTTCGCCGTACGCGCCGAGGTTCTTGCCCGGGATAGAAGCTGAAGCAGCCCATGTCGCCGATGCTGCCGGCGCGCCGGCCCTTGTACTCGGCGCCGTGCGCCTGGCAGGCGTCCTCGATGACGACGAGGCCGTGCTTCTTCGCGATGGCCATGATCGGGTCCATGTCGGCCAGCTGGCCGTACAGGTGCACCGGCATGATGGCCTTGGTGCGCGGCGTGATGGCCGCTTCGACCTGCGCCGGGTCCATCGTGAAGGTCTGCGGATCGATGTCGACGAACACCGGCGTGGCGCCGGTGTAGTCGATCGCCGACGACCGTGGCGACGAACGTGAACGGCACGGTGATGACTTCGTCGCCCGGGCCGATGCCGGCCGCGAGCAGCGCCAGGTGCAGCGCGCTGGTGCCGGTGTTGACGCCGATGCCGTGCGCGCGCCTGGCAGTACGCGGCGAACTCCTTCTCGAACGCCGCGACTTCGCTGCCGAGCGTGAACTGCGCAGCTGTCCAGCACGCCCTGGATGGCCGCGTCGACCTCGTGCTTGATCGAGCGGTACTGCGCCTTCAGGTCGACGAACGGAATCACGCACTGACTCTCCTCCTTGCGCTGCAGGTAGACGGTTTCGCCGCGTGCCGCGCATCGAGCTGCGTGGCCGCTTCGATCAGCTCGCACCACGCGCAGGCCGAGACGGCCGTCGGTCAGCGGCGTCTTGCTTGTTCACGATGCAGTCGACGAAATGCTCGCCCTCGACGCGCAGCGCCTCGGTGCCGTCGAGCTTCGGCGCCCACATGTCGCCGGTGCGATAGCCGACGCGCATCTCGTGGATCTTCTGCCGGGTCGTCGGTGAAGCTGACGCCCTTGTCGTAGATCTTGATCTTCTCGCTGACGGCTCGAGGTCGTCGTAGGTGATCATCTTCTTGCTGCCGCCGATCAGGATCTGGCGCACCTTCACCGGCGCCAGCCAGCTCACGTTGCACGTGCGCGATCGTGCCGGAGTCGTAGAACAGCGTGATGTAGGCCAGGTTCTCCGGCGTGCCGGGAAAGTGGTTGATGCCGCTGGCCGACACCGCGATCGGGTGCTCGCCGAGCAGATAGTCGAGGATCGAGAAGTCGTGCACCGCGAGATCCGAGATCACGCTCACGTCGCGCTGGAACAGGCCGAGGTTCACGCGGATCGAGTCGTAGTAGTAGATGCTTGCCCGAGTTCGCCGCTCTTGATGATCTCGCGCCATCTTGCGCACGGCGCCGGTGTAGATGAAGGTGTGGTCGACGATGCAGCACGCAGCCTGCGCCGCTCGGCCTCGTCGACCAGCTTGCGCGCCTGCAGCGAGGTCTCGGTCATCGGCTTCTCGAGCCACACGTGCTTGCCGGCCTTGAGCGCGGCCATGCCGAGCTCGAAGTGCGTGCTGCACCGGCGTCGCGATCGCGATCGCGTCGATCGTCCGGGTCGTCGCAGCAGGTCCTGGAAGTTGGTCGTGGTCTTGACCGCCGGGAAGCGCCGCTTGACCAGCTCGAGCTTGCTCGGGTCGAGGTCGGCGACCGCGGCGACGCGTGCGCCTCGGCAGTCTCCGCGAAGTTGCGGACCAGGTTCGGACCCCAGTAGCCGTAGCCGATGACGCCGATCTTGATCATGTCTGTTCCTCGACCTTGACGCATCGATAGCTCGTACGCTGGTTGCCGAGTCACGTGCTGCGGCTTGCGCGTGTCGCCGATCACCTCGCGCCGGGCACGCCCGCGACGATGGCGTAGTCGGGCACGTCGCTGCGTCACCACCGCGCCGGCGCCGACCAGCGCGCCCTCGCCGATCGTGACGCCGCACACGATCGTGGCGTTCGAGCCGATCGAGGCGCGCTGCTTGACGCGCGTCGGCTTCCACCTTCCAGTCCGCCTCGGTCTGCAGGCTGCCGTCGGCGTTGGTGGCGCGCGGATAGCGGTCGTTGGTGAACATCACGCCGTGGCCGATGAACACTTCGTCCTCGATCGTCACGCCTTCGCAGATGAAGGTGTGCGAGGAAATCTTGCAGCGCGCGCCGACGTGCGCGTTCTTCTGGATCTCGACGAAGGCGCCGATCTTGGTGTCGTCGCCGATCGTGCAGCCGTAGAGATTGACCAGCGAGGGATGGAAGATACGAACGTCTGCTCCGAGTTGCACGGAATCGGAGACGGGCATGGGGGCTCCTGCGTACAAAGGGGGAGTACGTTTTGCTCTTCGGCAAGCGTGCGGTCGGTACTCCCTGTCGACCGCGGGCCGGCAGTATCCCAGCCCGGGTCGGGGTGGTCTTTACAGGTCTGGCGTAAAAACCGCGAGACCTTGTACCAGTCGGCACTTTTTGCTTCGCGTGCCGACCCCGCGCTAGACGCACGCAGGCCGGACGTGATCTTTATGGCCCTGCGCCACGGGGTTACGGCCCCTTCCGAGGCGAATAAGTCATCGGAATGGCGGGCCAATCGACATAAACCGCGATCCGTTGCGGCGGTTGACAATAGTTGGGCCGCTCCGTGAGATGGCGCGCCTCGATATACAAGGGACCAAGATGAAGAGTGTGCTGCGGCAGGCCTCGAGCCTGCTTCCCGACAGCCTGCGCCGACGCATGCGCCGCTGGCGCTATTCCTCGCAGATTCGCCAGGGAACGTTCAAGACCGACGAGCCGGAGTTCGGACAGCTCGAACAATGGATCCGGCCGGGCGACACCGTCATCGACGTGGGTGCCAACGTCGGGCACTACACGGTGCGCCTGGCGCGCATCGTGGGCTCGACCGGGCGCGTGATCGCGTTCGAGCCGGTGCCGCACACTTTCGCCATGCTGGTGGAGAACCTGGAGTCGGCCGCGCTGGGTCACGTGACCTTCGTGAATGCCGCGGCCACGCGCGAACCCGCGCGGCTGAAGTTCGACGTACCGCAATGGGAGTGGGGTGGCCTCAATTACTACCAGTCGCGCGTCAGCGATGCCGGCACCACCGAGGTGGTCGGCCTGCCGGTCGACGCGGTGCTGCCACCGGGCAAGGTGACTTTCGTGAAGGTCGACGTCGAAGGGCATGAGCTCGCCTGCCTGCACGGCTGCCGCCGGCTGCTCGAGCGCGACCATCCCATGCTCATGGTGGAAGGCGATGAAGCCGCGGTGCGCGATTTCCTCGCCGGCTTTGGCTACACCGGGCGGCGTCTCGACGGTTCGCCGAACACGCTTTACGCGCTCGCCGGCGCGACCAGCTGAGCGGAGAGCGGCGTGCTCGCGTTCATCAAGGGGCTGATCAAATCGCTGCTGCCCCTGGGGATGTATCTCGGGTCGCTGGCCGTGTGCGTGCGCGCCGCGATGGGCAAGCCGCACTACGCGATATTCCTGATCGCCGTGCTCACACCGCTGCCCAACATGTGGTACGCGATTCACCAGTTTCCGCTCGGCAAGGACGTCATCGACCTGCTGGTCATCAGCGGCTTCATCGGTGTGCTGGTCGGGCACCACCGGCAGGGCAGCTCCAGCGCCGGCTGGTTCCTGCTTGCCTACCTGATGTACGTGTATCTCGAGGTCTGGAACGCCTCGTTGCGCTACGACCTGCCCGTGCCGCTGACCAGCGCCAACGGCGTATTCACGTACTTCAAGAACTACGCCGAGATGGGGCTGGTGTACGCCATCGCGTACCACGCCACCAACGACGAGAAGAATCGCCGCACGCTGGTGTGGATCTGCATGGCGGTGTTCTTCCTGATCGTGCTGCGCGAGGCGCGCAACTTCACCGAGTCGGTGTCCTTCGCGTACGACAAACGCGCCGCGGGACCGTTCTGGATGGCCGGCCTCGGGCCTAACCACTTCGCCGCCTTCGTGGTGCACTACGCCGCCGTGGCGCTCGGCCTGTCGTTCTTCATCGAGAACAAGTACGCGCGCTGGTTCCTGTGGCTCACCAGCCTCGTGGCGTTGCAGCCGTTGTTCTTCGCGTATTCGCGCGGCGCCTATATCGCGGCCTTGCTCGTGATGCTGGTGTATGGCGTGCTGAAGAAGCGCATCCTGCTGGTGATGCTGCTGGTCGTGGGCATCGCGTGGCAGACGCTGCTGCCGCACACCGTGGTCGAGCGCATCGCCATGACCGAGACTTCCTCGGGGCAACTCGAGTCCTCGGCCGCCGACCGCGTGGTGTTGTGGGACGACGCCCTGGCGCTGTTCAAGAGCAGCCCGGTGATCGGCGTGGGCCTCGGAGGTTTCGGCCTGTCACACGCCGGCGGCAAGTACACCAGCGTGCACAATCTCTACCTGGAGACGCTGGCCGAGCAGGGCATCATCGGGCTGCTGTTCCTGGTCGCGGTGCTGTTGCGCGCGTTGTTCAGCGGATTTCGCCTCTACCTGCGCGGCTCCAGCGGCTTCGATCGCGGGCTGGGCCTGGGATTCACCGGCTGCGTGCTCGCGGTCATGGTGACCAACATGTTCGGCGATCGCTGGTCGTACTTCGAGATCGGTGCCTATTTCTGGCTGCTGTGGGCGGCCGTGGATCGCAGCTATGCCGCCGTGCGCGTCGCGGCGTACAAGGCCGCGACGGAGCCGCCGCCCGCCATCCTCAAAACGCCCGCGACTACGTAGATAGCCGTGCGCATCCTCCATATCCTCAGCAGCAATGCCTTTCACGGCGCGGAATCCATGACGCTGCAGCTGGTGCGCGCGCAAGGCGCCGCCGGCCACCACCCTTCGCTGGCATTGATCGACAACGGTGATGCCGCCAATGACGAGCTGCAGCAGCGTTTCCAGGATGCGGGGGTCGAGGTGCACCGGCTCCCGTGCCGCGGGCGCATGGACTTCGAGCTGGTGAATCGGCTGCGTGCGCTGCGCAAGAGCGGCCGCTTCGATTTCTTTCACAGCCACAAATACAAGGCGACGTTCCACGGGTTGTTGGCCACGCATGGCGAAGTGCCCATGGTGGGCACCTATCACAACTGGGTGCTGACCGACCGCGCGCTGCGCTTCTATGCCTGGCTGGACAAACGCCTGGCGCGCGCCAATGCCGCCTGCGTGGGCGTGTCCGCGCTGGTGTGCGAGGAGCTGCGGCGCTTCGTGCCGGCGCCGCGCGTGCATCACATCGCCAACGGCATCGATATCGATCACTGGGCGCCGCAGTCCGCGCCCGCGGCGGCGCGTTTCGGCCTGCCCGAGGATGCGCCGGCCATCGGATTCGTCGGCCGTCTGTCGCCGGAAAAAGGCGTGCAGCTGCTCATCGACGCCCTGGCGAGGCTCGAGCCGGTGGGTGGACGCGAGGTGCATCTGCTGATTGCGGGCGACGGTCCCGATCGCGCCGCGCTGGAGGCCCAGGCCGCGCGGCTGGGCGTGGGTTCGCGCGTGCATTTCGCCGGAACGGTGGCGGATGCCCGGGCCGTGTACCGCGCGGTGCGGCTCATGGCGCTGCCGTCGTTGACCGAGGGATTGCCGATGACCGTGCTCGAAGCCATGGCCTGCGAGCGGCCGGTGGTGGCGACGGCGGTGGGTGAACTGCCGGCGCTGATAACGCCGGGAGAAACCGGCTGGTTGCTGGCGAATCGCGATGCGGGGGAGTTTGCGGGCCTGCTGACCGGCGCGCTGGCGGATGATGAGCGGCTGCGCCGCGTCGGCGCGAATGCGCGCCATCTGGTGGCCGCCTCCTATTCGGCGGCAACCATGTCGGCGGCCTACGTCCGGCTGTACACCGGGATCATCGGCCGCCGACCTTGAGGCCGCTTACTGCACCGTGAAGGCGGGCGCGTTCGGGCGCGCTACCGCGTTGCCTTCGAACGCACCGACCGAGACCGTGGAGCCACGCGGATTGCCGTCGTGGTCGCTGG
>CAVQEZ010000028.1:0-15097 GCA_963711635.1 uncultured Pseudomonadota bacterium | reverse complement strand
CGATTGCGCCGAGTTGTTGCGGCTCAATCTCGGAGTGGCGCCCACACGGCCTGCGCAAGCACGGCCGGCTGTCGGTGCTCGCCGGGGACAACGCAGGCTGGCCGAACGGGCGTCGGCCAACGACGATGTGACCGACATCGCGCTGCGGGTTGTCGCTGGAAAGCTGCTCGGCACGCCGGAGGGAGACCTGCTGCTTGGCGACGGCGTCAACTTCAACATCGGCACGGAGGGAACGAACCTGACGGCAAACGGCATCTACACCGTCTTTCCCTATCTTCCCCCGACCCCGCATGATGGGCGCAATCGCCGGCACATCGACTGCGGCGAACCGCTAGCCAATCCCTGTAACTGAAACCGCAAGAACGCAGCCGCCGCTCATGCTCGCATGATGCGGCGGCTTTACTCAACCGGCCGCCGAGATGCTCGAGCGCCACCATTGAATGCCGGAGAATCTCCATGACTGCTTCACCCTGCTCCATTTCCATCCCCTGTACCGACCGTGCGCTCCACCATGAGCGGCGACACAATCGACGGCCTCTCGCGGTGGCACTCGCCCTGGCGAGTGGCGTTCTCTTCACGGGACTCATCATCGACAACGTGCAAGCCGCCGACAAAGGCACGGCCGCTGCGCGAGCCATGCCATCCGGCCAATCCAAGACCGGGACGAAATACACGGCCGACGCCGACATGCAGGCCGTCCTCGACGCGCTGGCGGCGCTGCACCCGAAGCCGATCGACACGCTCGATGCCACCGAGGCCCGCAAGCAACCTTCGCCGGCAGACGCTGTGAAGTCAGTTCTTACGCGCCAGGGACGTGATACGAATCCGACGGCACTCGTGCCGGGCGTCGCCAGCAAGGACACAACGGTCGACGGGGCCGCGGGCACGCTCCCCGCGCGCATCTACACCCCTGCGGGCGCGGGCCCGTTTCCGCTGATCGTTTACTACCATGGTGGCGGCTGGGTCATCGCGGACAAGGACACGTATGACGGCGGCGCACGTGGACTCGCAAAGGAGGCGAACGCGATCGTGGTGTCCGCGGATTACCGCCGCGCGCCCGAAGCGAAGTTCCCTGCACAGCACGAAGATGCGCTCGCGGTCTATCGCTGGACGCTGGCGAACGCCGCGTCGCTCAATGGCGATCCGAGGCGTATTGCACTCGCCGGCGAAAGTGCAGGCGGCAACCTGGCCGTCGCCACGGCGATCGCGGCGCGTTCCGCCGGTGAACAACAGCCCACGCACGTCATCGCGGTGTATCCGGTGGCGCAGGTCACCGATCTGGATACCCCATCGTACAAAGACAGCGAACACGCGAAGCCGTTGAACAAGGCGATGATGCTTATGGTTTGCCGACAAAGTGATCGGGCGCCCCGAAGACAAGAAGGACTGGCGGCTCGATCTTCGTCATGCCGATCTGAAGGGCCTGCCCCCGGTCACACTCATCATGCGCAATCGATCCGTTGCGCTCGGACAGCGATCTGCTCGCTGCTGCGTTGAAGAAAGCTGGCGTCAAGGTCGAGCACAAGATTTACGCGGGCCGCCCATGAATTCTTCGGCATGGCCGCCGTTGTCAAGGACGCGCGCGACGCGCAGAAGCTTGCCGGCCAGCGGCTCCATGAATCGTTCACTGGAGGCGAGAATCGGAGGCTGGCGCGCGGCTTGGTAAGCAAACAATGAGCGATGGCGCGACCGCCATTAATCGGCCCTGAGTGCTCACGTTGCGGTGAGCAGTTGAGTGTTGTCAGGCGTTTCCGATGCGGCCCCCTGTCTTCGCATTGGTCAGCGCGCTTCGCGATGCTTGTCGCAGTTCCCAGAACTCGATATTTGCGAAAGCGCGCGAGGGGTGCTTCAGCTGACACGTCTTCGGACGTTTCCGACAGACCGTCCGCGGCAACTTTGTGCGAACGGGAGTTGGCCCGGAGTGCCTCGGCGGAGACGCGCCAGCGCGCGCAATCCCGGGCGTCGCAGCCGCCAGCCAACAGTCTGGGTTCACTCGGCGGATGCCGGACGCCAGGCCATTTCAGCCATCAATCGCGCAACCGCGCGTCGATCATGAGCCACTCGATCGCGACAAGGTTCTCGCGGATGACTGCGTCGCCTGCAATGCTCGCCGTCTTGCTATGCGCGGCCACGCCGCTGCATGCACAGCAGGAGCACTACTCGCTCTCCAGTTGGCTGGTCGGGGGCAGCAACGATTCGAACAGTTCGGCTTCTGGCTTGGTTATGCGCCCAGCGGAATCGATCGGAGCGGCTTGCGTTGGGAGGTATCCGCGCTGCGCGGCACCTATCGTTACGCGCTCAGTGAGGCGCCGGAGGGCCAGGTAAGGGGCCGGTATTACTACGTCGGCGTCGGTTTGGGCTATGCAATCGTCCGCCCCTCGAGTGGACTGGTGGTCTCGTCGGCCCATCCGGATTGCGACTGGATGCTGGCGCAAGGAGATGCCGACGACGTGGTGCCGCCCGATGCGGTGCTGGCATGGGCGCGGAGCAGCCCCGAAAGCCGCGGCTGCACGTCCTGAAGGGCGCGGGGCACTTCTTCCACGGCAAGCTGCACGAGCTCAAGCCGCTGGTAGTCGACTTCTGCGGCCTGAGCCCCCCCTGAAAGCACGAAAGCCCGGGCATCTTTCGATGCCAGGGCTTCCGTTGCATCGCGCGTCGTGGCACGCGCGAAGGTGGGCCGTTTAGTTGACTAGGGCCTTGAGGCTCTTCAGAGGCAGCACGCGGACCTTCTTGGAGGCCGGCTTCGCCTTGAAAATCATCTTTTCCTTCGTGAACGGGTTGATGCCTTCACGCGCCTTCGTGGCGGGCTTCTTCACGACCTTCATCTTCAGCAGGCCGGGCAGCGTGAACAGGCCGGGGCCACGCAGGCTCTTCTTGATGATGCCGTTGAGTGACTCGAACACCGCGGCCACCTGCTTGCGGGACAGCTCGCTGTCCTTGCAGATCGTTGCCACGATTTCCGACTTCGTCGGTGCGCCACCTTTCTTTGCCATTACTCGACTCCTCGTTAGAAAAAATGCCGCGAAAAATAGATTCCGCGGCGAGCGATTCGGCGCGCAACATATCACACGCATTCGCTCGTGCAAATGATTTTCGCTGTCCATGCGTGCTGAAAATGCCTTGTTTTCTAGGCTCCGGCGCACATGCGCCACACGCGCCGCGTTGCGCCGCGCGCACGCGACGCGTGCACGCTGTATGAATCTTCGCCATTCGAGTGTGATGCGCGAGGTCGATTCGACGTCGCGACTCGCTCTTAAGTGATTGTTGCCGCGATTGTTGCCGCGCGCGCGACGCGCTCTAGAGAGCGGCCAGCAGCCGCAGCAACACGCCGAGCGCGAGAGTGGCCCATAACGGCGACAGGTCGATGTTGCCGATCGGCGGAATAATGCGGCGAAATGGCCGCAGCAGCGGCTCGCAGATGGTCGGCGAGCAAGGCCATGGGTGGCGAATATCCGCGCTGGCACGACCCATCCGAGGATGGCGTAGATGATGATCGCGCCCATGAAGAACTTGATGAATGACGCGACCAGCAACAGCGCAGTGAGGCGTACCCACAACACCGGCGGTGGCAGCATCTGGCCGGCGATCAGCGTCACCGCGCCGAGTTCCAGCGCCGCGACGATCACGATGGCGAGCACCGAAGCCGTGTCCACCTTGCCCATGGGCGGCAGGATCTTCCGCAACGGCATGATGACCGGGTTGGTCACGATGAGTATCGCGTGAGCGATCGGGTTGCGGAAATCCGCACGCGTGAGTTGCATGACGAAACGCAGGATCAGCACGTACAGGTACAGCGTGATCAGCGAATCGACCAGAAAAACCAGTGCGTCGGTCATTTGCGCGAATTCTCTCCGAATGCCTGGGCCATTTCGCGGCCGCGATCCGTCGCGGCCTGCAAAGCGGCGGCGACGATACCACGCAGGTTCGCGCGCTTCGAACGCGCGCAGCGCGGCTTCGGTGGTGCCGCCCTTGGACGTGACCTCGGCACGCAGGCGCGCAAGGTCGCCGTCGCTGTCGCGCGCCATGCGGCCCGAGCCGAACAGGGTCTGGATGGCCAGTTCCTGTGCACTGGCATGCGGTCAGGCCGAGCTTCACGGCCGCGTCGGTCATCAACTCGGCCAGCAGGAAGAAGTAGGCCGGACCGCTGCCCGACAGCGCGGTGACCACGTCGAGCGCCTCTTCGTCGGCCACCCACACCGTGGTGCCCACGGCCGCCGAGCACGTGCTCGGCCAGCTGGCGCTGAGCCGGCGCCAGCCCCGCGGGCGCGAAAATGGCGGTGGCACCGGCGCTGTTCAGCGCGGGCCGGTTCGGCATGGCACGCACCACGGCCACGCCCTCACCGCACCACGCGGCGATATCCGCCACGCGAATTCCCGCGGCGATGGACAACACCAGCGGCGGCCGTCGTGAAAACACCGGCGCCAGCGACTGCACCGTCATGGCCATGTCCTGCGGTTTCACCGCAAGCACCACGACGTCGGCGCCGTCGACGATTTCGCGGTTGTCGGCAGACACGTGCACGCCCAGTTCGTCGGCGAGCGCAATACGGCGCGCCTGTACGGCTTCACCGACCTGGATATTCCCGGGCGGCAGGCCGCGTGCGATGAGGCCGCGAATCAGGGCGCTGCCCATGTTTCCGCCGCCGATGAAAGCTGCCGTGTAATTCATGGGCGTGATTATCTTCTATCTGCCGGGCGTATCGCGCGCGCCGAAGATGGCGGTACCGATACGCACCATGGTCGAGCCTTCGGCAATGGCCGCCTCGAAATCCGCGCTGGTGCCCATCGAAAGAGTGTCGAGGCCCAGGCCATGTTCGTTGAGGTAGTCGAATACCTGGCGGGTTTCGCGAAACCACTGGCGCTGCCGCGTGACATCGGACTCGGCGGGCGGCATGCACATGAGGCCGCGCAGCCTCAGTTGGGGCAGCGCGCTCACCTGGCTCGCCAGCGCGCGCATCTCGGCGCCTGGCACACCGCCCTTGCTGGCCTCACCACCGACGTGCAGCTGCAGGCAGACATTCAGCGGCGGCGCATGGAACGGCCGCTGTGCCGAGAGCCGCTCCGCGATCTTGAAGGCGGTCAACGCGCGTGCACCCACGCGAAATTCTCGGCCACGGGGCGCGTCTTGTTAGCCTGCAGCCGTCCGATGAAATGCCAGGTGAGCTCGCGCCCGGCGAGGGCCTCGAGCTTGGGCAGGCTTTCCTGCAGGAAATTCTCGCCGAAATGCTCGATCCCGGCGCCGGCGGCGCTGTCAATTGCTGCGCTGCTCTGGCCCTTGGAAACCGCCAGAAGCGTGACCGAATCGACACTTCGCCCGGCGGCGCGTGCCGCCTCGGCGATGCGGCTTTGAGCGAGGCTCGACGCTCTCCGAGCAATTCTGCGGACGGGATAACATATTGGTCACTGATACCCGGGTCTATACTCAACGGCGTTTTCCAAGGGACCCCGCATGGCCGTCGACGTCGCCCAGCTCCTCGCCTTTGCCGTGAAGAATAACGCCTCGGACTTGCACCTGTCCGCAGGCGTGCCGCCCATGATTCGTGTCGACGGCGACATGAAACGTATCAACATGCCCGCGCTTTCCCACAAGGAAGTGCACGGCATGGTGTACGACATCATGAACGACAAGCAGCGCAAGGCTTACGAAGAATTCTTCGAGACCGATTTTTCATTCGAGATCCCGAAGCTGGCGCGTTTCCGCGTCAACGCCTTCAACCAGAACCGCGGCGCCGGCGCCGTGTTCAGAAACATTCCCTCGGTCATCCTGTCGCTGGACGACCTGGCCGCGCCCAAGATCTTCCGCGACCTGTGCATGTTGCCGCGCGGCCTGGTGCTGGTGACCGGACCCACCGGTTCGGGCAAGTCGACCACGCTCGCGGGCATGGTCAACCACTGTAATGACAACCGTCCCGATCACATCATCACGATCGAGGACCCCATCGAATTCGTCCACGAGAGCAAACGCTGCCTCGTGAACCAGCGCGAAGTGCACCGTGACACGCTGGGCTTCTCGGAAGCGCTGCGCTCGGCGCTGCGCGAAGACCCGGACGTGGTGCTGGTCGGTGAAATGCGCGACCTCGAGACCATCCGCCTGGCGCTGACCGCCGCCGAAACCGGCCACCTGGTGTTCGGCACGCTGCACACCAGCTCCGCCGCCAAGACCATCGACCGCGTGGTCGACGTGTTCCCGGCGCAGGAAAAGGAAATGGTGCGCGCCATGTTGTCGGAGTCGTTGCGCGCCGTGATCTCGCAGACGCTGCTCAAGCGCAACGGCGGTGGCCGCATCGCGGCGCACGAGATCATGATCGGCACGCCCGCCATTCGTAACCTGATCCGTGAAGGCAAGATTGCGCAGATGTACTCGGCCATCCAGACCGGCGCGCAGCAGGGCATGACGACGCTGGATCAATGCCTGGCCGAACTCGTCACCAAGGGCGTCGTGAGCAAAGAAGAAGCCCGTTACAAAGCTTCTAACAAAGACAGCTTGTAAGGAGGCGCCAATGGATCGTGAACAAGGAATCAAGCTGATGCAGGACCTCCTGCGTCGCGTGGTCGAAAAGAAGGCCTCGGACTTGTTCATCACGGCGGGTTTTCCGCCGGCGATCAAGATCGACGGCGAGGTCCGCCCGCAGTCGGAGCGCGCGTTGACCGCCGAGCAGTCGGCGGTGCTGGTTCGCGCCATCATGAACGACCGCCAGACCAAGGAATTCGACGCGACCAAGGAATGCAACTTCGCGATCGCGCCGCCGGGCATCGGCCGATTCCGCGTGAATACCTTCGTGCAGCAGGGCAATACCGGCTGCGTGATCCGCCTGATCAACTCCAAGATCCCCACGCTCGAAGAGCTCGAGCTGCCGCCGGTCCTCAAAGAGGTGGTGCTGTCGAAGCGCGGCCTCGTGATCCTGGTGGGCGGCACCGGCTCGGGCAAGTCGACCTCGCTGGCGGCGATGGTGGGCTACCGCAACGAGAAGACGCGCGGCCACATCGTCACCATCGAAGATCCGGTGGAATACGTGCACCAGCACAAGGGCTGCGTGATCACGCACCGCGAAGTGGGCGTGGACACCGAAAACTGGCACGCCGCGCTCAAGAACACCTTGCGCCAGGCGCCGGACGTCATCCTGATCGGCGAAATCCGCGATCGCGAAACCATGGAGTACGGCATTCAGTTCGCCGAAACCGGCCACCTGGTGCTGGCGACCCTGCATGCCAACAGCTCCAACCAGGCGCTGGACCGCATCATCAACTTCTTCCCGGACGAGCGGCGCGAGCAGCTGCTCATGGATCTGTCGCTGAACATCCGCGCGCTGGTTTCACAGCGCCTGATTCCGCGCGAGTCGGGCTCGGGCCGCATCGCGGCCATGGAAATCATGCTGAATTCGCCGCTGATCCAGGACCTCATCTTCAAAGGCAAGGTCCAGGAGATCAAGGAAGTCATGTCGCGCTCGACGCGCATCGGCATGAAGACCTTCGATCAGGCGCTCTACGATCTGTACGAAACCGGCTTCGTTTCCTATGAAGACGCGCTGCGCAATGCCGACTCGAAGAACGAGCTGCGCCTCAAGATCAAGCTCGAGAGCAAGCGCGAGGTCAAGAATCTCGACGACGGCGGCACGCTTTCCATGGTCGACGAAGAACAACAGGGCCGGTCGTTCTGATTTGAAAAACCCCAGGGCGGTTATGGCAGCTGTGAACGAGAAGCTCGTCGAGACCATTGAGGTCAAGAGCGCGGGCGAAGGCGCGCCGATGGTGCTGAACACCCGGCCGCTGTTCAAGCTCATGGTCGAGCGCAAGGCGTCGGACCTGTTCTTCACCTCGAACTCGCCCATCAAGGTGAAGATCGAAGGGCAGATCCTGCCCATCAACAAGCAGATCCTGACGCCGGAAACGGTGCGCCAGGCGGCTTATGGGCTCATGACGCCCGATCAGCTCGAGAGCTTCAAGCGCGAGCTGGAAATCGACTTCGCGATCTCCGAGCCCGGCCTGGGCCGTTTCCGCGTCAACGTGTTCTACCAGCGCGGATATCCCGCGATGGTGTTGCGCTACATCAGCGCCGACATGCCCAAGCTCGAGGCGCTGGGCCTTCCCGACATGTTCAAGGACCTCATCATGATGAAGCGCGGGCTCATCCTGATGGTGGGCGCCACCGGCTCGGGCAAGTCGACTTCGATCGCGGCGATGATCAATCATCGCAACGAGGTGTCATCGGATCACATCGTGACCATCGAGGATCCGATCGAGTTCCTGCACACCAACAAGCGATCCATCGTCAACCAGCGCGAAGTCGGGCTCGACACCAAGTCCTTCGCGCGCGCGCTGCGCGGCGTGATGCGCGCGGCTCCCGACGTCATCCTCATCGGCGAAATCCGCGACCGGGAGACGATGGAGGCGGCGATCAACCTGTCGGGTACCGGTCACCTGGTGCTCTCCACGCTGCACGCCAACAACAGCGCCGAGACGCTGGACCGCATCATCAACATGTTCCCGCAGGACCAGCACAACCAGATCTTCCTGGACCTGTCGCAGTACCTGCGCGCCATCCTGTCGCAGCGGCCTGATCATCGGTAAGGACGGCAAGCGCATCGCGGCCATCGAAGTGATGCTGAACACGCCGTACGTCACCGAGCTGGTCAAGAAGGGCGACGTCTCGGCCATCAAGGAAGCGATCGTCGCCAGCTCCGAGCGCGGCGTGCAGAGCTTCGACGTGGCGCTGCTGAATCTCTACAAGCAGAACCGCATCGAGCTCGAGGAAGCGCTGGTCAACGCGGATTCGCGCTCGAACCTGGAAGCCAAGATCAACTTCGGCTGAGCGCCGGGCGGGGCACCGCGTTCCCGGCAGGCGTGTTCCCGCGTCGGGCCGGTTGCGGAAATCCCGAGTTTCCCCGGCCTAACCACTGCTGCATATTCCGCCACGGCCCGGCCTCGTGCCGCTGCGCCGCATTACAAACTCTGGTGAACCAAGGAAGGTCCAATGAGTATCGCTCGATATTTGACGCTTCAGATCCTCGCGGCCGCCGGACTCGCGGTCTCGACCGCGGCCCAAGCGGACGACTTTCGCATCCAGGCGCAGCTGGCGTACGACCAGGTCGATTTCGACGACCTCGACGAGGACGCCGATTTGATCTCCGCCACGGGAACGTTCTACTTCAAGCCCGTCCCGACGGACGGCGTACCGGTCGGAGAGGCCGCGTACATCGCGCGTTCGAGTTATGCGGACGTGACCGGCCAGTGGGTGGAGCTTGGCGACGAAGACGCCGATGCATTCGCCGCAAACGTGGGTTACCACTTCACGGACACGGCGCTCTCGATGCTTTTCGCCCGTGTGGGCGTGGTCCAGACGGATATCTCCGGAGACGACGATACGACCTGGAATGGCACGCTCGGGATCGTGCCCATCCCCAGATTGTTCTTCGGCACCGACTTCACCGAAGACGACTGGGACCCAAACCTCACGGCAAGGTACGCCGGCAAGCTCGCCAACGATCATTGGTGGGCGGGCAGCATCAACGTTGCAGATCCCGATGAGGGCGATACGGACGTCGGCGTCGAGTTCGACTACTACTTCCCCAGCTTCAAGGTGGGCGGTGGCTTCAACACCGGCGGCGATTTCTGGACCGTGCGCGCCGAGGCGGGCCTGCCGCACGGCTTCGCGCTGCTCGGTCGCGTGTTCGGTGACGATGGCAGCGAAGGCTTTGGTCTGACGCTGACCTGGCGTGACCTATGATCCGACGAACGGTGCTTGACAAGTCGCGGCGCGTGCCTAGAATGCGCGCCCCTATGCATCCTAACTACCGCAAATCGTTCGTGCGCTTCGGCGCCGCCGCGTTGTCGCAAAGGCCGGTTCTGTCGAATCGGCGCCGGCGTCCCCGCGTGCGCGCTCGCTGATTCACCCGAATCGGACGTCTTGGTGCGTTAGCTCTTCGATGATGGAGAGCGGCGCGTAAGGCAGCTCTCCGCAAGGTTCTCCCACGAGGCCCCGGTCAGCTGCCGCTGATCGGGGCCTTCAGCTTTCTGGGCCTCAACGAATTCGATGCCACGCGCGAGCGAGGCGTCGTCAGGAGGTCTTTGTCTCGAATTTCCTGCAGCGGTCCGGCTTCGAACGGCCGGCTGGCGCGCTCTCGCCTGGCAACGGTCGTGGGTGTGTGTACCGCGAGGAGGGCGGGGCAGTTACCACCACAAGCTAGCTCAGTTGGGTAGAGCAGGAGAAAGCCAATCTCCCTGTCGCGGGTTCGACTCCCGCGCTTGTAACCAGCTGTCAACTGGTTCTGTTGGAAATGTCGATGAGCGGGCTTCGGCCCCGCATCGAGGTGACCCGGTGATGCAGCCGCGGAGGCTGGCGCGAATGCGTGCGATTGCGAGTCGCTCATCACGGCGCGCCCGGGGCCATGAGCCGCCGGTACGCGCGGTGCAGGAGTCGTGGAACGGCCGATGGGAAAGCGCGTGTTCGTCATGCGCACCCATCTGACCAACGACGAGGACGGCGCCGCGCAGCCGGCGGACCGCGCCGGGGGTGTGGGTATCACCTCGACCTATTCGGTGTCTCGCGCCGGCAATGGGGCCCGCGCGCCGGATCGTGACGCAGCACCGATCGGGCGCGTCACGAGGTGGGAAGGAAAAAGGAGAACGATCGATGTTGGGATTGAAGCGTTTGATGGTTGCCCAGTACGAACGTGCGCTGGTGTTTCGCGAGCGCAGCCTCGAGCGCGTGCTTACGCCGGGCGTGTACTGGCTGTGGGATCCGTTGCGCGTCTGACGTGCAGACCTTTGACGTGTCGATGCCGGAGCTCAACCCTGCGCGTGCCGACGTGCTGCTGAGCGAGGCGCGCGCCTTGCTGGAGCCGCGGTGCAGATCGTGGAGCTGGGCGACCGCCAGGTGGGCCTGGTCTACAAGAACGACCGCCTGAGCGGCGTGCTCGCGCCGGGCACTCGCCAGTTGTACTGGCGTGGCCCCGTGAAGGTGCGGGTCGAAATGCGCGACATCAGCGACGAATACACGCTGGACGCGCGCACGCCCGTGTTCTGGCGGGTGCGAAGGGCGGGCGCGGCGTGGACGCGACGCCGATCAGCGTGGTCGAAGTGCCGGATACGGCCATGGGTCTGCTGATCGTCGACGGCGAGCTGCGCGCGGTGCTGAAGCCGGGCCTCATCGGCCTACTGGAAGTACCAGCGCGTGCTGCGTGTCGAGCTCGTGGACCTGCGTCTGCAGACCATGGAAGTGGCGGGTCAGGAAATCCTGACGCGCGACAAGGTGAGTCTGCGCGTCAACCTGACCGCCCTGTGGCAGGTGACGGACGCGGTGAAGGCGCGCGCGACGGTCAGCAACTTCGTGGACTACGTCTACAAGGAGCTGCAGTTCGCGCTGCGAGAAGCGGTGGGTACGCGCACGCTGGATGAGTTGTTGGCGACAAGGGCGCGATCGACCGTGAGGTCGCGGCGTCCGCGGCCAAGCTCGAGGCCAGCGGTCTGGCGGTGCGTTCGGTGGGCGTGAAGGACGTGATCCTGCCGGGCGAGATGAAGACCATCCTGAACCAGGTGGTCGAGGCGGAAAAGGTGGCGCAGGCCAACCTGATCCGCCGCCGCGAGGAGACGGCCGCGACGCGTTCGTTGCTGAACACCGCGCGTCTCATGGAAGAGAACCCGACGCTGCTGCGTCTGAAGGAGCTGGAGACGCTGGAGAAGGTCACGGAGAAGGTGGACAAGATCACCGTCTACAACGGCCTCGAAGGCGTGTTGAAGAACATGGTGCCTGGCTTACGCCGGCATCGTAGGAAAACCGGCGGGCGGCCCATTTCGAAGTGGAGCCCGCCCGCCGGCGAGTACTCTTGAATACAGGTGTTGTCATGAAGAACGAGAACTACGAAGTAATGAACGTCGAGGGTGGCCGCCACGTGAAGATGTGGACGCGCGGCGTGCCCGTGGACGAGTCCGCGAAGAAGCAGCTCGAGAACATCGCGCGCATGCCCTTCGTGCACTCGCACCTGGCCGTGATGCCCGACGTGCACCTGGGCAAGGGTGCGACGGTGGGTTCGGTGATCGCGACCAAGGGCGCGATCATCCCGGCCGCGGTCGGCGTGGATATCGGCTGCGGCATGATGGCCGTGCAGACTTCGCTGAAGGCCAAGGACCTGCCCGAGTCGCTGGCGGCGCTGCGCTCGCGCATCGAGCGCGCCGTGCCGCATGGCTCGGTGTCGGTGCGCGGCCGTGCGCACAAGGGGTCCTGGGGCAACACGCCGGACTCGGTGCTCACGCGCTGGGCGACCCTGGCGAGCGTCACGACGCCATCATCGCGAAGTATCCGCGGCTGAAGAACAAGGAGCCGCACAAGCAACTCGGTACGCTGGGTGGCGGCAACCACTTCATCGAGGTCTGTCTCGACACCGAGCAGACCGTCTGGGTGATGTTGCACTCCGGTTCGCGCGGTATCGGCAACATGATCGGCCAGCTCTTCATCGAGCTGGCGCGCAAGGACATGATGAAGCACTTCATCAACCTGCCGGATCGTGATCTTGCTTACCTCGTCGAGGGAACGGAGCACTTCGACGACTATGTCGAGGCCATGACCTGGGCGCAGGACTACGCGGCCGAGAACCGCCGTTCGATGATGGACGCCGTGCTGCGTGTGATGCGCGACGAGCTGCGCGCGTTCCAGCTGGGCGAGGTGGCGGTGAACTGCCACCACAACTACTGCACGCACGAGGCTCACTTCGGTGAGGACCTGATCATCACCCGCAAGGGCGCGGTGAGCGCGAAGAAGGGCGAGCTGGGAATCATCCCGGGGTCGATGGGGGCGCGTTCTTTCATCGTTCGCGGCCTGGGAAACCCCGAGAGCTTCGAGAGCTGCAGCCACGGCGCGGGCCGCGTGATGTCGCGTACCGCGGCACAGAAGCGCTTCACCGTCGCCGACCACGAGGCCGCGACGGCGGGCGTCGAGTGCCGAAAGGATGCCGGCGTCATCGACGAAACGCCGGCCGCGTACAAGGACATCGACGCGGTGATGGCGGCACAGCGCGATCTGGTCGAGATCGCGTACACCCTGAAGCAGGTGGTCTGCGTCAAGGGTTAGGATGCCGGATTGCCCGCCGCGTCCCGTTGCCGCGGCCGGTTCGAAAAGTGACGTGCGCTAGTTGCACGCCACGGCGCTGATGCCGCTGCCGCTCGCCGTCATCGAATCGATGTTCGCCAGGCCACCGCTCGTGGTGGCAACCAGCGCGATGTCATTGGCACCGGCGCGCAGGCTGGTGATCACCGAACTCGAATTGCTCCACGTGGTCCACGCGCCGGTGGCCGGCAATGCCACCGTGGAGCCATTGACGCCATTGATGCGCAGCGTGCCGGGACGATTGCCCGTCGTCCCGTTCGCGAAGCGCCACTGCAGTGTGTAGTTGCCGGCCGCATTGGCGTTCACACGCCAGCGCACCGTGGTTCCCGTGGCGTTGCTGGTGTTCGCAAATCCCACGCCGGTGAACCCCGCATTGTTGCTGTCGACCGTGCCGTCCACGCCGCAGAAGCCGGTGAGGTTTTCCTGCAGCGTGATACTGCCCGGCGGTGGCGGTGGCGGAGGTGTCGAGCCCTCGATGAATGCATCGAGCGCGATGGTGGGACGGCCGTTCGTGTTCCAGGCGCCCTTGCTGTAGCCCTGCCAGTTGAAAGTTTGGGGTTCCCAATAGAGCACGCCGAGCGCGCCGGAATTGCGCGATCGCGTGATCAGGTCCGTGAGGAACGCCTTGCTCGCCGTGGCCTGGTCCCAGGCCATTCCGACTTCCACGAGCATGACGCCCTTGCCGTAGCGCGAGCGCATGTCGTTGATGTTCGTGATGGTCTGGCCGACCAGCGTCTGCCAGTTGTTAGGCTCGGGATACAGCGACATGCCGATGATGTCCCAGCGCGCGCCATTGCTGCGCAGGCCGTCGAAGTTCCAGCGGAACAGCGCGTTGTCATAGCCGTTGGAGACGTGCACGATGACCTTCGAGTTCGGGCTCACGGCCTTGACCGCGTCGTAGCCGCTGTTCACCAGCCAGGCGTAGTTGCGCATGTTCGCCGAGGCGCGTCCGTCCTCCCACAACATGCCGTTGTTGGTTTCGTTCCCGACCTGCACCCACTCGGGAAAGATGCCGTTCGAGGCCAGCGTGTTCATGGTGTTGAACGTGTGTTGATAGACGTCCGCCATGAGCTGATCGAAGGTGTGGGTGCGCCAGGCCGCGGGCTTGGTCTGCTTGCCCGGATCGGCCCAGGAATCGCTGTAGTGGAAGTCGATCATGATGCGCATGCCGGCGTTCTTCGCGCGCTGCGCCTTGGCCAGCACGTCGTTGACGCCGCTCCAGCCGCCCGAGGGGTTCACCCACACCCGCAGGCGGATGGAATTCATGCCGTGATCCTTGAGGATCTGCAGCAGGTCCTGCTGCGTGCCATTGTCGTTGGACCAGCGATAACCGCTGGCTTCCATCTGCGTGATCCAGCTGACGTCGGCGCCCTTGGCGAAGCTCTGGGCCTGCGCCGGGGGCGCGAGCAGCACGCAGGCGAACAGAACAAACAACAGCAGTGGTGCAATGCGCACCCTGCGCGCTTCCGTACGGATCATGGGCCACCTCCTGGCAAGAAGCGGCATTAATCATATAAATACTATGCGTGCCCGGAAACCGCGGAAAATACCGAGGCGGCCCGGTTGCCGCTACGCGAACACGGCCCGCGCGTCGAAAACCGGCCCGTCGACGCACACGCGCTTCATCGCCGGTCCGTCCGCGGTGGCCACCTTCACGGTGCAGCCGGCGCAGCCGCCGACGGCGCAGGCCATGAACTCCTCCAGCGACACCTGGCAGCGCACGTCATGCTTCAGCGCGACTCTGGCCATGGCCTCGAGCATGGGAGTGGGACCGCAGGAAAACACCTCGACCTCGGCCCTGGCCGCAGGGTCCAGTGCACCTAACCACTCGTCCGCGAGCTGGGTGACGAACCCGTCGTAGCAACCCGGGAAACCCGCCTTCGAAGCGAGCCGGCTGGGCACGCCCCAGCCATCCAGCAGCGGCATGGCAGCGATACTGCCCGCGGGAATGCCAGGCACGAGAATGGTCGACGGCCGGGTCTTGAATGGAAACGGTCG
>CAVQEZ010000027.1:0-7870 GCA_963711635.1 uncultured Pseudomonadota bacterium | reverse complement strand
GAACCGCCGCGCGGCGTGCGCCGCCGTCGAAGAAGGTCCAGTTGAGCAGCAGCGAAACCGTGGAATAGTTGCTGCCCCGGCCGAACTCATACTCCTCGCCCTGCGTGCCGCCATCGGCGCCCAGCGACAAGGTCGGCCACAGCTCCGCTTTCGCAAGGCTGGTTTGCGCCTCGCTGGCGCGAGTCAGATGCGCCAGCTCCGCCAGCTCCGGCCGATTCTCGGTGGCCGCCTGGCGCAGCTCCGCCAGCGCGCGCGTCGTCGCCGTGACGTCAGCCGCCACTTCGGCATTCTCGAGCGGCGTTTCCAGCGGGCGATTCAGCAGGAAATTCAGGAAGCTCTGGGCCTGCGAGGCCAGGTTCTGCGCCTCGCGCGACTGCTGCGTGACCTGCAGCAGCTCGGCGCGCGCCCGCAACACCTGGTCCTGCGTGATCTTGCCGTTGCGGAACAGCGAGTCATTGACGCGCAAGTTCTCGTTGAGCAGCGTGACGCTGGCATCGACGATGCCCTGGTTGCGCACCGACGCCAGCCAGCGCAGGTAGGCGACGGTGATGTCGCGCTTCAGGCGCCGCGCCAGCGCCTGGCGCGAATACTCACTGGCGCCCAGCAATTCACGCTGCGCGCGCACCGCCGCGGGAATCGCCGGCGCGATGATGGGCATGCGCAGGGTGAGCCGCGTGTCCTGCTCGGTTTCGCGCAGGAAGGCGATGGTCTCGTTCTGCACGGTGGGAAAGCGTGGCGCCTGTCCCTGCGCCACCAGCATTTCGTTCAGCGTCTGGTAGGCGGGATTCAAGGCATCGCCCAACGGCAGGTCGATGGTGCGTCCGCCCTGCGAGCGCGAGTAGCGCGCTGCGAAGCCGATTTCGGGAAATAGCGCGCCTGCGCCTCGTCGAGCGCGGCGTCCGCCCGCTCCACTTCGAGGGTCTGCGCTTTCAGACTGAGGTTGGACGCCAGGCCCTCTCGAACATACGCATCGATGACGGCGGCCAGCGGCCGTCCGGTGGGCGCCTCTTGTGCCTGGGCTTCGCCCACGAGATTGCCGATGAGCAGCGCGCACAGGATCAGCCCTGTCAGATGTTGAGTCGCTGGACGCATGTCTAATTTGAGGCGCAAACAATCCATGTTCGAGGTCTGGAGTTCAGCTTTCGAGATCGCGCGTGATCATGCTGATGGCGTGATCGATCAGCGATTTCGGCGCCACGCCGTGATGCGCCAGCGCGTGAGCCTTGGTGGTGGTGAGCTGGATGATTCCGTGCATGAATCCCCACAGCGTCACGCTCATCAGCATCGGCGAACCGATGTCGCCGCGGATGCTGCCGTCGCGTACACCGTTTTCGATGGAGGTCACCAGCACGGCCTGCAGGCGGTCGCCACCGAGCATGCACGCCTGCTCGGAGGGCGAGCACTGCGCAGGGTCGGGCGACTGCAGTTCGCAGCGCGCCAGCGCGTCGAAAAGCACGGGGAATTCCTGCGCAAATGCGACATACGCGCGTCCCATGGCGCTGACCTGTTCGAGGCCGGTGCGATGACGCTCGGCGGCTTCGAGGAAACGCGTGTGGAGCATGCCCATGGCGCGTTCGGTCAGGCCGAACATCAGGTCGGAGCGATCCTGGAAGTACACGTACAGCAAGGCGCGCGAGAGTCGCGCGCGTCGCGCCACGTCGTCCATGGTCAGCGCATCGAGACCGACCTCGCGTCCCGCGGCTTCGGCGGCATCCACGATTTCGGCGCGACGACGTTCCTTCTCCTCGAGTCGGCGTTCGGCGATGTAGCTCATGGGCGGCGAGCCTAGTCCTTAGGGTGACACCGTGTCAATTAGTAGAAGAGTGTGCATTGTCACGGTAGACGCAAATGCGAACCCGTCGCATTTACTTTGGCAATCGCGCAACCGCATACTGCCGCTCGTGAAATCAGACTCTTCCACGTCAGACGCGGCGATCGGCCGGCATCTCGCACTCGCCGAGCTGCGGCGCGGCCAGGTTGCCCTGGTCACCGGGCTGGTCGAATCCGCCGCCCTCGATTCGGGCCGCGACGCCAGCCAATCGCTGCTGACACGACTGCGCGACCTGGGTTTCGTGCCCGGCGCGCGCTGCGAAGTGGTGGCGCGCATGTGGCTGGGCGGTGATCCGCTCGCCGTGCGTATTGGCGGATCGACTTTCGCGCTGCGGCGCACCGAGGCGGACGCCGTGCGCGTGAAGATCGCCCCAGGTATCGCGCGCGAAAACATGGCGCATGAAGGAACCGGCGCCGTTCCAGCCTGATCTTCGGGCGCACGCCTGAATGGACGCCACCGTCACCCCGCTGCGCATCGCGCTGGTCGGCGTTCCGAACTGCGGCAAGACCGCGCTCTTCAATCGCCTGACCGGCAGCCGCCAGAAGGTCGCTAACTACCCAGGAGTCACGGTGGAGCGGCGCGAGGGCGAACGCCCGACGCCCGATGGCCGCGGCCTGCGCGTGCTGGATCTGCCCGGCACCTACTCGCTGATCCCGACCACGCTCGACGAGGCCATCACGCGCGACGTGCTGCTGGGCCGGCTTGCGGACGCGCCGGCGCCCGAGCTGGTGGTCTGCGTGGTCGATGCCGTGCACCTGCCGATCGGCCTGCGGCTGGCGCTCGAGGTCAAGCGCCTGGGGCTGCCCATGGTGCTGGCATTGAATCGCATGGACGTCGCCAGGCGTCGCGGCGTGCAGGTCGATGTCGCCAGGTTGTCCGCCGAGCTCGGCGTGCCGGTGGTGCCGACGGTGGCGGTGAAACGCGGCGGCGCAGACGCGCTGATCGCGGTGATCGAAACTGGCCACTGGAGCGCGCCGCGTACCGTGTCCGTGCCGGCATTGCACGAGACGACCGGCGAAGACGCCGAGCAGATGCAGCGCGATCTGCAGGGACTTCTCGGTGCCGCGGGTTACAGCCCGCCGCGCGAAAGCCCATGGTTCGGGCGCATCGACGCGCTGTTGCTGCATCCGGTGGCCGGCCTGCTGGTCCTGCTGGCCGTGCTGTTCGTGATGTTCCAGGCGGTGTTCAGCTGGGCCGAGGCGCCCATGGACTGGATCGAAGGGGCAATGAATTCGCTGGGTGAATTCACCGCCGCGCACCTGCCCGCGGGGCCGCTGGCCAGCCTGCTGGTCAATGGCGTGATCGGCGGTGCCGGCAGCGTGCTGGTATTCCTGCCGCAGATCGTCATTCTCTTCTTCTTCATCCTGGCGCTCGAGGACTCCGGCTACCTGCCGCGCGCCGCCTATCTACTCGACCGGCTCATGGGATCGGTGGGACTGTCGGGCCGCGCCTTCATCCCGTTGTTGTCGAGCCATGCCTGTGCCATTCCCGGCATCATGGCGACGCGCACCATCCCGAACTGGCGCGACCGTCTCACCACCATCATGATCGCGCCGCTGATGACCTGCTCGGCGCGACTGCCGGTCTACGGCCTGTTGATCGCCGCGCTGATTCCCGCGCGCGCGGTGGGCCCGTTCAACCTGCAGGGGCTGGTGTTGTTCGTTCTTTACGCCGCGGGCATCGTGTCGGCCCTGCTGGTGGCCTTCGTGATGAAGCAGTTCGCGCGCCAGCGCCAGTACTCCCCGCTGATGCTCGAGCTGCCGGATTTTCAGTGGCCGCACGCCACCAACCTGCTGCTCGGCCTGTGGGAGCGCGTCAAGATCTTCATGAGCCGCGTCGGTGGGATCATCCTGGCGTTGATGATCGTGCTCTGGTTCCTGTCGAGTTATCCCACGCCGCCCGAAGGCGCGACGGGACCGGCGATCCAGTACAGCTTCGCGGGCCGGCTCGGCGCCATGCTCGAGTACGTGTTCGCACCCATCGGCTTCAACTGGCAGATTGCCATCGCACTGGTGCCCGGACTCGCGGCACGCGAAGTCGCGGTGGCTGCGCTGGGCACGGTGTACGCGATGTCCGCCGCGGGCGACGACCTGAGCGCGGCACTCGAACCCGTCATCGCGAGCACCTGGTCGCTGGCCACCGGCGCAAGTCTGCTGGCCTGGTACGTATTCGCGCCGCAGTGCCTGTCCACGCTGGCGGTGGTCAAGCGCGAAACCAACTCCTGGCGTTATCCGCTGATCATGGCCGGCTATCTGTTCGCGCTGGCCTATCTGGCCTCGTTCATCACCTACCGGGTGCTGCGATGATCCAGCAGCTGCTGGTCGCGCTCATCGTGCTGGCGGCGCTGACTTTCAGCGCGTGGAAGCTCATGCCCGCGAGGCGCCGCCTGCGCCTGCTGCTGGCACTCGATGGCTGGTGCGCGCGGCATCCGTCGCTGGCTCGCTGGCGCGAGCATTCACTCAAGCCGCGCATCGCGCGCGCCGCCGGCGTCGGATGTGACGGCTGCGCCGCGAACGACACGCGACCGACGCAACGTCCGCGGTGAAGCAGCGACACGCACTGCAGTTGTCCGCCGCCGGGGCGTTGTTCTTCTGTTGCGCCGTCATCGGCGCGCCTGCCACGCGCGCTGTGCGCGATGACACGGGCGCGCAGCTGCGAGTGCCCGCGGACAATTGCCGCATCGTCTCGCTGGCGCCGGGAACCACCGCCATGTTGTATGCCGCCGGCGCCGGGCGCTGCCTGGTCGGCACCATCGCGCACAGCAAGGAACCTGCCGAGGCCGCCCAGGTTCCGGTGGTCGGCGATGCCGAGACGCTGGACTTCGAGAACCTGCTGGCGCTGCGTCCCACCGTGGTGGTGGTCGCCGTGGACGTGGTGCAACGCGTGCGCATCGACCGCATCCGCGGGCTGGGCATTCCGGTCTACGAAGTGCACGTGACCAGCCTCGAGCAGATGCCGGCCTCGTTACGCCGGCTCGGTGCGCTCACGGCGACCGCAGCGGCCGCGAATCGCGAGGCCGGCGCGCTGGCCGCGAAGATGCAGGCGCATCGCGCGCGCCTACCGCGGCCGGACGCCGGTGCGCGTGCTGTACCAGATCTGGGACCGGCCTATCTATACGATCGGCGGCAAACACGTGATCAACGATGCGTTGAACCTGTGCGGCGCCAGCAATGTGTTCGCGGACCTCGTCTACGGCCGCGCCCGCGGTGACGCGCGAGGCGGCGGTATTGCGCAACCCCGACCTGATCCTGGTGTCAGCGCCGCCGGCCTCGGCCGAGGAGTGGCGCGCTGAATGGGCACGTTTCCCCACGCTGGCCGCGGTACGCAACGGGCTCGTGCTGGCCTATACGGACGAGCGCATGGACCGCATGGGGCCCTCGGTGGTCGAGGCCACGGCCGGCCTTTGCGAGCTGATCGATCGGGCGAGAATCGCCCTGGACGGCCACTGACGTTGCTCCCGGTGACAGATTACGTCGCGTCTGTACCGCATCGCACCAGACAGGTATCTTCCGCAACCCGTCGGCACGGAATTTTTTTCAACGTCGCGCGGTCACAGGATTGAGCGCCTCTTGCGCCAGGGAGTTAATCAAATGAAGTCGATTTCGTTGGTCGTGTGTACGGCTGCGCTCGTCGCGGGCTGCTCGGTGAATGGCAGTACCCCGGTCACGGCCTGGGGCAAGAAGGACGTCTCCATGCTCGACTACCGCACCGATGCCGGCCAGTGCGCGGTGCTCGCCACCACCAGGCAAACCGAAACCGACGCCGCGAAACAGGCCGGCGGCATCAACGGCCAGAACAGCGGCGCTCCGGCCCAGGCGCCCTCTGGAGGGCGCGGGTTCCGCTGGAACCGGCGGTGCCACGGGCGCCGTGAATCCGGTCGGCGGCGGCACCTATCGTGACAGCGCCTCGGCCGATTTCGTGAATCGCGCCGCCATGCAGCACCGCACGCAGGAAATGTCGGAGCAGCTCGCGCGCAACAACGCGCTCAAGTCCTGCCTGGTCAATCGCGGCTACACGGAATTCGAGCTCACCGCCGAGCAGCGCACCCAGCTGGCCAAGCTGCCGATGGGAAGCGACGAGCGCCGCGAGTACCTGTACAAGCTGGGAACGGATGCGGAAGTGCTCAGCAAGCAGTCGCTGGCCAGGAAGTAGGCCCCGATCCGTGGACGATAGATAGGCCCTGCGGGCGGATCGCCTCCAGGGCCGCGGTTGACGAGGCATGACTCGAGCGCCTGGGCGCCAGGGAGATGCTGATATGAAGTCGACTTCTTTGGTGGTGTGCACGGCCGCGGTGCTTGCGGGCTGCTCGATCAACAGCAGCACCCCCCTGACGGCCTGGGGAAAGAAGAACGTCTCCATGCTCGACTACCGCACCGATGCCGGCCAGTGCGCGCTGATCGCCGTGACCATGGCGACGGATGGGAACGGCGCGAACACTGCCGGCGGCATCAGCGGCCAGAATCCCACCATCCCGCAGCAGGGGCCGTCGGGCTCGACCGTGGCCAGTGGAGCGATTCCCGGCGCGAACGGACCCACCGCGCCGCGCGGACCCACGAGCGGCGGCAATACGTATCGGGACAGCGCCTCGGCGGATTTCGTGAATCGCGCGGCCAACCAGCAGCGCGCCCAGGAGATGACGGCGCAGCGCGCCCGCAACGACGCGCTGAAGTTCTGCCTGGTCAACCGCGGCTACACGGAATTCGAGCTCACCGCCGGGCAGCGCGCCGCACTGTCCAAGTTGCCCCAGGGCAGCGACGAGCGTCGCGAATACCTCTACAAGCTCGGCACCGATCCGGAGGTGCTGACCCGGCAGTCGGTGCCGCACAAGCGGCCCGGTAGTTAGGCCGGGAGCACGTCGAAGGCCGCCGTGAGGCGCGCGGCGCCGGTGGCGAACGCGACCGTGCCGTGCCACAGGTAGGAAGGGAACAGCACCAGCATGCCTTCCGCGGGCTTCACGAAGTGTTCGGCCTCGCAGCCGGGGATGCGCATTCCCGGCTCGCCAAACTTCAGCCACCCGGCGCGCGAGCCCGCATCGGAGACGTCCGGCAGCGCGACGTAGTAAGCCGAGCTCAGCCAGCCGCGCGGATGCACGTGGTCCAGGTGAAAGCCCTGGGCCGCAGCTGCACGGACCAGGAGCCGGAGATCCGGTAATTCCTGGCTCTTGCGCCGATCCAGCGGATGCGATGCATCCGCATCGTGCAGCGCGCTACGTACTCGCGTATCGGCGCGTCGAGCATGGCGAAGAACGCGGCGATCACCGGGTTGTCGCGCGGCAGGTGGCGCTCGGTCTGCGAGCCGCCTCGCAATGACTGCTCCAGCGGATGCTGCGCGGCGCGATGCAGCGGCGCGAGCTCTCGCGCGAACGCGGCGTTGAATTCCCCGATGTCCGCGAACGGCGCCACCGGCCGCAGCGCAAACGTTTCACCACGCGCGGGTAGTCATAGAGCCGGCGATATTCCGCGTCGCCGAGCAGGCGCAGCGCCGTGGCGCGTTGGGCGATCAGCAGCTGATCGTCCGGAAACTGCGCGAGCAGGCCGTCCAGGATGGAACGCGCCTCGTCGGCGGCGCCGGTGCGCAACAGCGCGGGCACGAGATTGCGCCGCACCGCCACCGACTGCGGCGCGCCCCTCTGGGCATCGCGCAGGTATGGCAGCGCCGCGTCGAGCCGGTCCATGCCCTCCAGCAGCACGCCGATGGAAGTGCGGAAGATCGCGGAGTCCGGCGCCAGCTCGAGGCCGCGCTCTAACAACTTCAGCGCCTGGTCGGCGGCGCCGGCATTGCGCAGCAGGTCGGCGGCCACCAGCCGCAGGTGCAGCTCGCGCGGTTGCCGCTCGATCGCAGCGAGGATCTGCCGCATCGCATCCAGTCCCTCGCCGCGCTGCCAGAGCGCGCGCGCGAGCTGCGAGTGCAGTGCCGCATCGGCCGGCCAGCGTTGCAGTGCGCGCACCAGCTTCGCCTCCGCCGCGTCGACGCGTCCCGCCGAGCGCAGCTGCGCTGCGAGATGCACTAACAACTGCGGCGAATCCTCGGCCTCGCGGG
>CAVQEZ010000026.1:0-82819 GCA_963711635.1 uncultured Pseudomonadota bacterium | reverse complement strand
TAGACTATGCCGACAACCCAGGTTCCGAAATGTGTTCGGATGGTCCATCGAGCACGTCGCGACCGCGCCTTCCGATCGTCTCCTCGAGATCGGATGCGGTCCGGGCATCGCGGCGGCGTCGGCGTGCAAAAAGCTCCGGAAGGGGAAGCTACGTCGGAGTGGACAGGTCGGGCGTAGCGATTAAGCAAGCGATAGAGCGCAACCTGGCAAACATCGAGTTCCGGAAAGGCCAGATTTCTCCGCGCCTGGTTCGCCGAGGCCGATCTCGGCGGTAATCGCTTCGACAAGGTTTTTGCGATCCGCGGGAATTTCTTTTGGCAGGGCGGGCAGCTTGAGCTGCCGTTGATCCGGAGCCTGTGCTGAAGCCGAAGGGACAGCTCACCATCGTCTACGAAGCCGCCGCAAAAGGGTATGATCCCCGGCACTGTGAGAAAAGTCCGCGCCAACCTCGAGCGCGAGGGTTTCTCAATCACCGAGGTGCTGACCGAGATCCGCCAAAGTGAGCTGCTCTGCGTTCAAGCGGTTCCGCGCCGGTGATCCTATCGGATCGCGGCCGCGACCTGGCGATCGCAAAACGTGCTTTCGAGCCGCCGCGCCGTGACTACCGGAACATCGAAGTCAGCCCGTTCACCGCGAAAATGGCTCCCAGCATCAGGGCTACGATGATCGCCAGCGGGAGCAGCTGACGCTCCCAGGGGCGGACTTCACCGGTTCTACGTCCCACGGAGGCTCCGCCGGAGCTCGCTTCGATGTGTGGATTGTCCACTCGACCTTCTCTCCGGATTATCAAGACCTCCTATCGCAGGGCACTCCACTTCCACGCTGCAAATGGATTTGAAGCGACTACCCCACCGCCCGTCGCTTGTTCGACCGGCACGATCGATGCCTCAATCTCCGCCGCGGGAATCGGCCTGCCAAAAAAGATACCCCTGGAACGTTGTCACCCCGGCGGCCTGCAGGATAATCGCCTCGGCATCCGTCTCCACGCCCTCGGCGATCACGTCCATCTCAAGCTCGCGCGCCAACCCGACGATCAGCTGCACGATCGCGTGGTTGATCAGGTCCTCGCCGATGCCACGTACAAAGCACTGGTCGATCTTCACCTTGTCGAAGGGGAGGGAGCGCAGGTAGCTCAAGCTCGAGTAGCCGGTGCCGAAATCGTCGAGCGACACTTTGATGCCGAGCGTCTGCAGCGCCTCGATCTGACGCCCGCGTGGTCGATATCGTGCAGAAGCACGCCTTCAGTCACTTCGAGGTGCAAACGGCCGGCGGGAAATTCGCTCTCGGTGAGGCATTTCGCGACCTGCCGCGCGAGGTCGGAGAGGCGGAATTGCACCGGCGACAGGTTCACCGAGACGAAGAGGTCGCCCCAGTTGCGCGTGTCGGCAAGCGCGGTTCTCAGAATTTGTTCGCCGAGCAGAAGGATCTGGCCGGTCTCCTCGGCGACGCGGATAAACTCGACCGGGTTGACCGCCCCGAGCTCGGGATGCGTGATCTGCGGCCGCCCGGTGTTCGACGCCTCGATTCCCAAGGTACGGTTCCTGTCGCGCTACATCACGCATGCGCTGGTGTGGCTGCAAACCCTGTCGTTCAGCGCCGTGCGCGATTCCATGTGCGGCTTCCGGCTGTACCCCCTGCGCACCGTGCTCGAAGTCGTGGACCGCGACGGCGTGGGCCAGCGCATGGACTTCGACGTGGAGCTGCTGGTGAAACTGGTATGGCGCGGGCGGACGCTGCGCTGGATAGATACCAGGGTGTCTTATCCCACCGACGGCATCTCCCATTTCCGCATGCTGTACGACAACCTGCGGCTGGCGGGCATGCACGTGCGGCTGGTACTGGGCATGCTGTGGCGCGCCCCGCTGTTGGTTTGGCGCCGTATGCGGCACGCGACACCCCCGCCGCCGTAGAATCCGCCTCGATGCGGAAACACTCGGCCATCAGCGCACAGATCAGTTGCGAAGTCGCCTTTGCGGACGTCGACCTCGCGCAGGTGGTGTGGCACGGGCACTACTTGCGGTATCTCGAAAACGCGCGCTGGGCGCTGATGCGCCTGATCGGCTTCGACCTGCAGGACATGATCGACTCCGGCTACCTCTGGCCTATCGTGGATTTGCGCGTGAAATACGTGCGCGCCGCGCGCTTCGGCGACCGGCTGCGGGTGCGCGCCTCGCTGGTGGAATGGGAGCAGCGCCTGGCGATCAACTACCTGGTCACCGACTGGCCGATGGCGCGCGCGTGGTGCGCGCCAGACCGTGCAGGTGGCGGTGCGCCCGCCCGAGAACGAGCTGCTGTTCGTCATGCCCGAATGCCTGACCGGCCGCGTGGCCCGTTACCTGAGCAGCCATGCCCCGCAGCTGGACGAAGAACCGGCATGAGCGGCACGGTGCTGGTCACGGGTGCGAGTCGCGGCATCGGCCGCGCCATTGCCCTGCGCCTTGCGCGGGATGGCTACGACATCGTCGTGCATTACAACTCGCGCCGCGACGCCGCCGAGCAGGTGGCCGGCGAGGTGCGCGCGCTGGGTCGCGAAGTGCGGTTTCTGCAATTCGACGTATCGCCAACGCGCGGCGGTGGCCAGCGCGCTCACGGCGGACATGGAAGCGAACGGCGCCTACTACGGCGTGGTGTGCAATGCCGGCATCGCGCGCGACGCGGCGTTTCCCGCCATGACCGGCGAGGAATGGGATTCCGTGATCCGCACCAACCTCGACTCCTTCTATAACGTGCTGCAGCCCGTGGTCATGCCCATGGTGCGGCGGCGCGCGCCGGGCCGCATCGTCACGCTGGCCTCGGTGTCCGGCATCATCGGCAACCGCGGGCAGGCTAACTACTCGGCCGCCAAGGGCGGCATCATTGCCGCCACCAAGGCGCTGGCCGTGGAGCTGGCGAAGCGCGAGATCACCGTGAACTGCGTGGCGCCCGGCCTCATCGACACCGACATGGTCGACGCGAACACGCCCATGGAGAAGATTCTAGAAATGATTCCCATGCAGCGCATCGGCAAACCCGAAGAGGTTGCCGGCGCGGTGAGTTTCCTGATGTCGCCCGACGCCGCCTATGTCACGCGCCAGGTGATCGCCGTGAACGGAGGGCTGTGTTGATGCGGCGCGTGGTGGTCACGGGCATGGGCGGCGTCTCGGCGCTAGGCAACGATTGGGACGGCATCGAGGCCGCGTTTCGGGCCGGCAAGAGCGCGGTGCGTTACATGACGGAATGGGATCGCTACGTCGACATGGGCACGCGACTCGCCGCGCCCTGCGACGATTTCGAAGTCCCGGAAACCTGGACACGCAAGCAGGTGCGCGGCATGGGCCGCGTCTCGCGGCTGGCGGTACGTGCGGCGGAACTCTCCATGGCGAATGCCGGGCTTTCCGGCAGCGAGCTGGTCGGCGACGGCAGCATGGGCGTGGCCTGCGGCTCCTGCATCGGCAGCACCGCCGACCTGCTCGATTTCGCGCAGATGCTGATTCACGGCGACGGTCGCGCAGGTGAACGCCAATTCGTACATCCGCATGATGCCGCACACGGCGGCAGCGAATATCGGCATCTTCTTCGGCATGAAAGGCCGCGTGATTCCCGACCAACAGCGCGTGCACCTCGGGTAGTCAGGCCATCGGTTATGCCTTCGAGGCCATCCAGCACGGCTACCAGACGCGCATGCTGGCGGGCGGCGCCGAGGAGCTCTGCCCCACGCAGGCCAAGGCTTTCGACACGCTGTACGCCACCAGCCGGCGCAATGATGAACCCGAGCTCACGCCGCGTCCCTATGATGCCGAGCGCGACGGCCTCGTGGTCGGCGAAGGCGGCGCCTTCCTGGTGCTCGAAGAGCTCGAGGCCGCGCGCGCGCGCGGCGCGAGGATTCATGCCGAGATCATCGGCTTTTCGACCAACAGCGACGGCACGCACGTGACCCGCCCCGAAGAGACCACCATGCGTGTCGTCATGGAAAATGCACTGCAATGCACGCATCACCGCCCGATCAAGTCGACTACGTGAATGGGCACGGCACCGCCACCATGCACGGCGACCAGGCCGAATCGCGCGCTACCAGCGCCGTGTTCGGCCCGGATATGCCCATCAGTTCGCAGAAGAGTTTTCTGGGCCACACGCTGGGCGCGTGTGGCGCGCTCGAGGCCTGGTTCAGTATCGAGATGATGAAGCGGCGCTGGTTTCCACCCACGCTGAATCTGGAAAAGGTAGATCCGGAGTGCGCGCCGCTGGATTACATCCGCGATGTGCCGCGTGAGATCGATGCAGAAATCGTGGTGTCCAACAACTTCGCCTTCGGCGGCATCAACACCAGTTTGATACTGAAAGACTCGCATGACGCCGGGCGATGCGAACCAGGACGCGCTGGTGTGGCGCGGTGGCGTTCCGCTGGCGCGCGACACCCTGCTGCGCGAAGCTGCGTCCATTGCGGCCGCGCTGCCGGCCGGCCGCTACATCGTGAATCTCTGCGAAGATCGCGAAGCGTTCGTGCTGTTGTTTGCCGCGTCGATGCTGGCCGGTCGCACGCAACTCTTGCCCGCCGCGCGCGGCGAAACCGCACTGGCGGAATTGCGGACCGAATATCCGGACAATGTCTGTGTCGGCGACGACGACGTGCAGCGCTGGCGTGCCGGCGATTCGGGCCCTGATGCGGTGCCGAAGCTGGTGCCCGAGGACCATGACCGTCTGGTGTTGATCGGATTTACCTCCGGAAGTACTGGAAAGTCGCAGGCCCATGGCAAGCGTTGGCGCGCGCTGGCTAACAGCGCCCGTCTGAACTCGGCGGCCATCCGATCGGCATTGGGGCTCGCCGCCGATGCGCCGCTGTCGGTGATCGGCACAGTGCCGGCGCATCACATGTACGGCGTCGAGCTCACCTTGCTGCTGCCGCTGTTTGCCGGCATGAGCGTGCATGCGGAACGGCCATTGTTCCCCGCCGATGTCGCCGCCGCGTTGGCTCAGCCGCCTCGCCCACGAATGCTGGTGAGCACGCCACTGCATCTGCGCGCGCTGGCCGAGTCAGGGCTCACGTTCCCCGACATCGATCTCATCGTCAGCGCCACCGCACCGCTCGATCCTGCGCTGGCGCAATTGGTCGAAGAGCGACTGCGCGCGCCGCTGCTGGAAATGTTCGGTTCCACCGAGACCTGCGTATTCGCCACGCGCCGGACGTCTCGGCAGCATGTCTGGAAGATCTATGACGGGATCACGCTCGAGACCGGCGCAGACTCCACGCTGGTCTCCGCCGCGTGGTACGAAAGGCCCCAGCGCCTGCAGGACGTTCTCGAGATTCGCGGCACGGATGGGTTCGCGGCATTGGGCCGCAACGCAGACCTGGTCGAAGTCGCCGGCAAGCGCGCGTCGTTGGCCGATATCACGCGACGGCTTTGCGCGGTGCCCGGTGTCGAAGACGCGGTAGCCTTTCAACCTGAGGGCGCGGCCGCGGGTGTCGCCAACCGCGTCGCCGCGGTGGTAGTCAGTCGCGGGACCAGCGCGCGGGAGATTGCGGCCCAGCTTGCGGCCAGCCTCGACGCCGTTTTCCTGCCACGGCCGCTGGTGCTGGTGGAAAAGATTCCGCGAGACGCGGTCGGAAAAGTGTCGCGAGCAAGGCTGCTCGAGTTGACTCGTTCACAACAGGATGGCGAGTGAGCGCACCCGATCCCGGCGATACCCTGGTTAATCCGCCGCGTGCAGGCAGTCGAGCTCCAGGATCAGATCCGCACGGCACACGTCGCCGAGCAGTGCGAGGAACGAAGTCCCCGGCGGCAGCCGATCGCGCAGCTGCTGCTCGACGTATGGCAGATTTTCACGGCTGCGTAGATAGGCCTTGATCAGTGTGTTGCCGCCAAAACGCAAAGGCAGCTCCGGAGCATGTGCCCGCGCCCGCGTCAGCAGGCTATCGAGGTTGCTGAAGATCTCAGCCATCTGCCGTTCCACGTTGCCGGGGTGTTGCGACGCGTGGCCCACGATACTTGCCGTACCTGAAATCATGAGCAAGTCCGGTGCTACGAGCATGGCGCGGGAGAAAGCGGGCGGCGTGGGTCCGTATTGCCGCGGATACCTGTAGGCGGAGACCTGGCGGGGATTCTCCAGCGCAATGCCTGGCTCGCGGCCGGCCAACCAGTAAACCTGTAGCACGCGCGAGCCATCGCGCCGTCCGATGGCGGTGGCCGCCGGATACCGCTCCAGGCCCAGCGCCTTGAAGCCCTCGGTACGGCCCGAGCAAAACAGACGATAACGCTCCTGGTCGCCATCGCCCTGATTGATGTCGTCCAGGTAATTCCAGATGCGTTGCAGATAGCGATAGCGCGCCTTGAGCTGGAACTGGGCGATCTGCGAATAGACATACGCCGCCGCTCCTGCGACTCCGCCGTGCTCGCGCTCGTCCACTTCGATGGCGGCAGCCAGGTAGTGATCGTCGGCCGCAAAGCGGATTTGCCCATCGAACCCGGTGTGCACCGGACCATTGGCATACCAGACTTCGGTGAGCCCGGCTCCCGCCAGCGGCTCCAGGCGCACGCGCGCACAGCGCGGCGGCACGAGAGTTTCGTCCGCACCGAATTGCACGGCGAACAACACGTCGGCGGGCAGGGCCCGACCCGGCTCCAGCGGCAGGTATTCGATGCGCGGCGCGACCGTGCTGAGACGTGGGAATGCGGTGCTGCTCATCAGCCCGCTCCCAGCGCGCGCACTTCGCGACGATGCCGCAGCGTGTCGCGCCACATGAACAGCGAGGTCACGTAGTACAGCGCCTTGAACACAAGCAGCCGACGCAGCGTCGTTCGCGCGCTGAAGACGTGACCGGAAAGCATGGACACCATTGCTTCCTCGACGCGCAGCACGTTGCTCGGATTGGCGAACAGCCACGCCAGAGCCGGCGTCGTGAAACGCACGATGAACCAGGAAAACTCGCGCAGGCCGGCGCGCATCTCGCGTTCGTAGGCGCGCTGCAATGGCCGTTCGCGCGCACCGTCCAGCACCTGGTTGACGACCTCGGTCGCGCGCGAGGCGCTGTGCATGGCGAGGTACACGCCGCTGGAAAACACCGGATCCAGGAACGCGGAAGCGTCGCCCGCCATGATCCAGCGCGGACCGGTGTGCTCGCGGCATTCATAGGAATAGTTGCCGGTGGCCTCGAGGTTGCCGTGCAGCTTCGCATTGGCCATGCGCGCCTTCAGTGCCGGCACCGAGTGAAGGATGTTCATGAGAAACGGCTCGAGCGGTCCGTTGCGTTTCTTCAGCGTCTCCGGCAGCAGCACCGCGCCGATGCTGGTGATGTCGTTGCTCAGCGGGATCAGCCAGATCCAGCCCTGATGAAAGCGGTAGATGCTGATGTTGCCGGTCCAGGGCTCGGCACGGCGCTCGACGCCGGTGAAGTGCGCGAAGATGGCAGCACTGCGATGGCGCGAGTGCCGGTTCTTCAGCTTCAGGCTGTTGCCGAGAAAGGTGTCGCGCCCCGAGGCATCGATCAGGTAACGCGCCCGCACCTCACGCGTCTGGCCGGCGGTATCACGCACCGTGACCGAGGCCGAGTCGGCCGTGGTCGTTGCCTTGATGACTTCCGTGTTCTCGTAAGTGCTGGCCCCGGCGCGCTGGGCGTTCTGGAACAGGATTGCGTCGAACTCCTCGCGCTTCACCTGGTAGGCATAGCCCGGCAGGCGCTCCAGCGACCTGGAGAAATCGAACACGTTGAAGCCGCGCTCGTTGTCGGCCGGAAAATCCGCGGCCGGCTTGCGCACCCCGATGCGGTCCACCTCGGCGAGCACGCCCAGGCGCTCGAGGATGGGGATGTTCATTGGCAACAGCGATTCGCCGATATGGAAGCGCGGATGGCGGCTTTTCTCGAAAAGCTGCACTTTGCGGCCCTGGCGGGCCAGTTCCGTGGCCGCCGTGGTGCCCGCGGGGCCGCCGCCGATGATGATGACGTCGCAATCCAGGCCGCGACTCGCGTGGTTTTCTTGTGACGTCATTGGAAGGTGAAGCCCTGGGCCGTGGCTATAATAGCCGCCTTCCTTCAGCACATTCGAGAGCCGCTCCTCAAGTCCTGCCATGAACGCCAATATCGCCACAGCTGCCACGCAGTCACCCCTGGAACTCGACGTCGCCTCGATGATCGTCACCACCCTGAATCTGGAATCGGTGAAGCCCGAGCAGATAGACCCGGTCGCGCCGCTGTTCGGCGCAGGGCTGGGTCTCGATTCCATCGACGCGCTGGAGCTGGCGCTGGAGATTTCCAAGCGCTACGGCTTCCAGCTGCGCTCCGACGACGAGGACAACCAGCGCATCTTCGCTTCGCTGAGCAACCTGTCGGCGCACATCGAAAAGAACCGGGTGAAGTGATGCTCGCCCTGTTCGTCTCCGCGAGCTGAGACCAATCGGGCTCGGAGTGCAGCCGCTCTGCATCACTGCCTTCACGGCGACCTGCGCGGCGGGCGCCGGCCGCGCTGAGCTACTGCGCGCGCTGGACACCGGGCGCACCGGCCTCGCCCCCAACGATTTCAGTCGTGAGCCCCTGGCCACCTGGGTGGGACGCGTGACGGGCGTGGAAGATGCGCCGCTGCCCGCCGATTTCTCCGCCTATGAGTGCCGCAACAACCGCCTCGCGTGGATGGGATTGCGGCGCGACGGTTTCCTGGAATCGGTGGAGGCCGCGCGGCGGCGTCATGGCTCGGACCGCGTCGCGCTGGTGCTGGGCACGTCGACGTCCAGCATCGGTGCCACCGAAGAGGCCTATACGCGCCTCTCGCCGGCCGGAGAATTTCCCGAGGATCTGCGCTACCAGGCCGTGCACACGCCGCATTCCACCGGCGAGTTTTTGCAGCGCGTGCTGGGTCTCAGCAACGTGGGCGTCACGGTGGCCACGGCCTGCTCCTCCAGCGCCAAGGCCTACGCGCAGGGCGCGCGACTGCTGGAGCTGGGCATCGCGGACGCGGTGGTGGTGGGCGGGGTGGATTCGCTCTGTGGCAGCGTGCTGTTCGGTTTCAACTCGCTGGCGCTGGTGTCGCCCGACCCCTGCCGGCCCTTCGACGCACAGCGCTCCGGGATCAGCCTCGGCGAGGCCGCGGCTTTCGCGCTGCTCGAGCGCGACGGCAAGGGCCCACGGTTGTTAGGGTATGGCGAATCCAGCGATGCGCATCACATGTCGACACCGCATCCTTCGGGACGCGGCGCACGGCTGGCGATGACGGAAGCCCTGCGGCGCGGCGGTGTCGACGCCGAGATCGTCGATTACATCAACCTGCATGGCACCGCCAGTCTCAAGAACGATGAGATCGAGGCGCAGGTCATTGCCGAGATGTTCCCCGAGCGCACGCATGCCAGCTCCACGAAGGGCTGGACCGGGCACACGCTGGGAGCGGCCGGCGCCCTCGAGGCCGTGATCACGCTGCTCAGTCTCGAATCCGGTTTGATGCCCGGCAATCTCAATTCACGTGAGTTGGACGCAGCCTGCGGGCCGCAGGTGCGCCTCGCGAATGCGCGCGGCACAGTGCGCCACGCGCTCAGCAATTCGTTCGGGTTCGGCGGCAGCAACTGTGTCCTGCTGTTCGCCGCGGCCGAGGCGGCTTGAACCTGCTGCGAACTCCGGCACGGCTCCACGTGAATGGCGTGGCGTTGTGGTCGCAGCGACTGCCCGGATGGGAACGCGCCAGCCGCATCCTGGCCGGAGCTGCGGAACCTCCACAGGAGCCGGTCGCACGCCCGGCGCCCGAGCTGCTGCCGCCCACCGAGCGACGGCGCGCGCCCGACACTGTGTCGGTGGCACTGGAGGCCGCGTTGGCCGCCTGCAGGTACGCCCATCTACCGCCCGCATCGTTGCCGTCGGTATTCAGCTCCATGCACGGCGACCTGGCCATCACCGACTACATGTGCGCAACCCTGGCAGCGACGCCGGCGCTCGTATCGCCCACGAAGTTTCACAACTCGGTGCACAACGCCGCGGCGGGGTACTGGACCATTGCCGCCGAGTGCACCCGGCCCTACACCTCGCTGTCCGCGGGCAAATATTCATTCGGCGCGGGACTGCTCGAGACCTGCGTGCAGGCGATCGCCGGGCACGAGAACGTGTTGCTGGTGGCTTACGACATCGATGCACGCGGACCGTTGGCACCCGTGGCCAAGAGCAAGGGTCTGTTGTCGGTGGCGCTGATCGTGTCGCCGGAACGCGGTCCGCAGGCACGCTCCCACTTCGATTTCGAGCTGGAGGCACGCGAGGGATTGGTTCCGAGCGTCGCCCGTCCGGAGAACGCCGCGCTCGTGGCCGGCAACTCCACCGAGAGCTGCCTGCCGCTCATGGAGGCACTGGCAGTTGGCGGCAGTCACAACATCCTGTGCCTGGCCACACCCACGCTGGGTGTGCGCATGCGCGTCGAAGCCATATGAAGCGCACCGACGTCGTCATCGTGGGTGGCGGGCTCGCGGGATTGACATTAGCGTTGCAGCTGCGCGCGCGCTTGCCCGAGCTCGCCGTCACAGTGATCGAACGCAACAAGATGCCGGTGCCGGTGGCGGCGCATAAGGTGGGTGAGTCCACGGTCGAGATCGGCGCTCACTACCTGGATACCGTGCTGGGCCTCGCAGATCATCTGCGGCAAGCTCAGCTGCGCAAGTTCGGCTTCCGGTTTTTCTTCAGTGACGGGCGCGCCGACGTCGACGCCGTCACCGAGGTCGGTGTCAGCCAGTACCTGCATACGCCGGGCTATCAGCTCGACCGCGGCATTCTGGAGAATTTTCTGGCCGAGCGCGCCAGCGCGCAGGGCATCCAATTGCTTGCCGGTGCCACGGTACGCGAAATATCGCTGGCAGAAAACGCGCCGCACGCGGTGCGCTACGAACATGACGGTGCCGAGCACGAGATTTCGGCTGACTGGCTGATTGATGCCAGCGGCCGCGCCGGCCTGCTCCGCCGCAAGCTCGGACTGCAGGTGGACAATGGTCACCATGTCAACGCGGCCTGGTTCCGGCTCTCCACCCGCGTGGCCATCGATGACTGGTCTGAAGATCCGGCCTGGCATGCACGCTGCTTCGCGCGCGAGCGCTGGCTATCCACCAATCATCTGGTGGGGGCGGGTTACTGGGTATGGCTGATTCCACTCTCCAGTGGCGGGCATTCGATTGGCATCGTGGCCGATGAGAGCCTGCATCCGCTGCGGGAGTTCAATTCGTTTGAACGCGCACTGGCGTGGCTGGGCGTGCACCAGCCGAAGCTGGCACAGGTTGTGAACGACGAACGCGACAGGCTGCAGGATTTTCTTACGCTGCGGCATTTTTCCTATGGCTGCAGGCAGGTATTTTCGCCGCGCCGCTGGGCACTGACCGGCGAAGCCGGGCTGTTCCTCGATCCACTGTATTCCCCGGGCACGGACTTCATCGCGATATCCAACACTTACATCTGCGAACTGATCGCACGCGACCGGGCCGGCGCCAGTATCGAGATGCATGCCGGCGTCTTCGAGCAGATCTATTTCTCGTTTTACGAGAGCACGCTCGCGCTGTATCGCGGTCAATACCCGCTGTTCGGCAATGCTGAGGTGCTGCCCGTGAAGGTGATCTGGGACTATGCGTATTACTGGGGAATTCTCTGTCAGTTCTTCTTTCAGCACCGACTGGCCGATCTCAGCTCACTATCGCTTCTGAAGCGCGAACTCACGGCCGTCCAGAAGCTGAACTTGCATGTGCAGTCACTGACGTGCCGGTGGGCCGAGGCGGGAGCGGCCCGCAATCCCGCGCAACTTCTCGACCAAGGCACGCTTCCGTGGTTCGCCGAGCTGAACCGCAGTCTCGGCGATTCACTCGACACCGCGCAGTTTCAGGACCGCATCCGCCAAAATGCCCGCTTCCTCCATGAGCTTGCTACCGAAATCGCAGCCCGCGCGCGTACCGTGGTACCGGATATGGATCTGACGTCCTTGGATCGAGCCTTGGCGGAATTTGCCGAGCCGGCCAAGGCCAGCCCGTTGCTTTTTGCATCCCAAAACCTGATCCACGCCTAACTACGTGAGAGCTCGTACGCCATCGCCGCCACGCGGCCGCTCGCAGTCAATTCGCCGCCCGCAGAATGAACTTCGAATGAGTACTGCCAGCTCGTGGAACTCGCGACCAGCACGCGCGCCGTGATTTCCAGCTCGCCCGGCAGCTGCTCGATGTAGTCGCGCCGCAGTACGAGATCACGTACCGAGACCAGCAACGCAGGACGGGGCGTATCGCCGTCGGCGGTGGCCATCAGACCGCCATGAATAGCCATGGTCTGGGCGCCGAATTCCGCCAGGTGCACAGCCGCGAGTCGTCCGTCCTTGCGCAGCGGGTTGTCCGCTGCACGGTGTCGCGAGGTTGCGGCCACGATTTCCTCGCGATTCCAGCGCACCACCCGCTCGACCATGCGCGCGGCGCCGGCGTGCGGCAACAGCGCCCCGATGTCGATGGCACGCCCGTTCATGCGCGGGCACGCTCGCGCGTCAGCAACAGCGCCAGCACGAAATTGGAAACCACGCCGAGAGAAACCGTGATGCCGATGGCCTGCAGGATGGGCGTGGTGGAGAGCGCGAGCAGCGCGAACACCAGCAGCGTCGACAGCGAGCAGACCATCAGCGCGTGCAGCGTGCGTTTCTGCTCGGCCGGATCGTCAGCGGCATGTTCGAAGAAAAGTGCGTAGTCCAGTCCCAGTCCCGCGGCCAGCACCAGCGAGATCAGGTGAAACAGGCTCAGCGAGACGCCGCAGGCGCGCAGCACTGCGATGATCACCAGCGAGGTCAACACCATCGGCGCGAGAACCCGCAACACCCGCGACCACTTGCGCAGCGAGGCCCAGATGACGATCACCAGCAGCACCGCGGCGAACTCCAGGCAGAGAATGATGTGCGCGCGCTGCGCGGCGACCAGTTGCTCGGAAGCGCTCTTGAGGTCGAGAAACGTCACGTTGCCCGCGTGCCGTCGTGCCACTTCGGACACGGCCCTGGCATCGTGCACTTCGAACAGACTGATGAGCCCGTACCAGCGCCCATCGCGCTCGAACAACTCGCTGCCAACGCGAATCGCCAGCGGTGTAGCGCTCAGGTCGGCGCGCCGCAGCGGCGCCAGCTTGCGCGCATGCTCCAGGTCGGCGACGAAGGGCTCGAACAATCCATCCTCGAAGGGCAGCTCCGGCGTGGTGGTGGCCAGCATGGCGCGCAGCGACGCTTCGTCCGGCAGCGCCGCCTGCCGGCGTTGCTGCACCTTCGCGCTGGGTAGATAGACGGCGGCGTGCTCGAAGGATCCGATGGAACCGGCCTGCACTGCCGCGTCCAGGCTGGGCTGCAGCGCTTCGAGCTCGCCGAGCACGGCATCCTCGCTGGCGCCGCTGGCCACCAGCAGGTAGCGCAGGTCGGGCGTCGCCATTTCGTGCCTCAGCGCGGCGTCGCGCTTCAAGAGGTCCTGTGGCACGGGCGTGAGCTTGGACAGATCGTTCTGCCAGAAACCCTCGGGGCGCAGCAGGAACACGGCCAGCGCCGCGAGCGGAATCACCGCCAGCAGCGCAAACGGCCGCGGAAGACGCTCGATGCGTGCATTGATGCGGCCCAGCAATGCCGAGCTGGCGTGATCGCGCCGCGGCGACCCGACGATATGCGGCAACAGGAAGCGAGTCGTGAAGCCCGCAACCAGCAGTCCGGTCACCGTCAGGCTGGCCAGCTGCGCCAGCCCGGTGACACCGGACATCAGGAACGCCAGGTAGGCGATGCAGGTACTGGCGAGGCCGGTGGCCAGCGGCGGCCAGACGCGGCGCGCGATATCCACCGCCCGCTGCTGCGGCTCGAGGTGGCTGAACAGGTGGATGGGATAGTCCTGCGCGACACCGATCAGCGTGAAGCCGAAGGCCAGCGTGATGCCGTGCACGCTGTCGAACAGCGCACTCACCGCGGCCAGGCCGGCGAGCGCCGCCGACACGAGCGGCAACGCGCCCAACAAGGTGAACGTGAAGTTCCGGTAGGCCACCCACATCAGCAGGATCATGCCGACGGTGGCCGCTGCACCGAACCAGGTGGCCTCGGTTTGCGTGCGATTCTTGATGATCGAGGAAAAGTATCCGGAGCCGCTGACTTCCAGTTTCGCCTGGGTGCCGGTGCTGGCGCTTGCGAATTCATGCCGCAGGGCCTCGAGCGCGGCGGTCTGTCCGTCCGGATCGAAGGCCGACGCGCGCGTCTCGGCCAGCAGCAGCGCACGTTTGCCATCCGCGGTGAACCACACGTCGTTCAGGCGATGCGGCTCCACGCGTGGCTGCCAGCGCGACGCCAGGTGCAACAGCTCCAGGGTGGGATCGCGCGGCAGCCATTCCTCGAGAAAGCCGGCGGCCGGTGAGGCCATGTCGGCGACGCGATCTTCGAGTTCCGCCTTCAACCGCGCGGCGTCCAACGGGTGCGCGTCGAAGGAATCCGTGATCAGGTAGCGATAGGGCAGCAGCTGCTCGGGAATGGCCAGCGGTGCCTGCTGGCCGTTCGCGACCAATCCGAACTCGGCGTGCGAGGCCAGCGCGGCGCTGAGCCGCTGCGAGATTCCGGCGAGTTTCCCGGGCTCGCTGCCGGAGATGGCAAGCAACAGCAGGCGCGTCGCCGGACTTTCGCCCACGTTCTGCACCAGCAGCCTCTGCTCCTCGGTGCGCGGCGACGGCATGAACAGGCGCAGATCCGCCGACACCGTGAGTCGGGCCTGGACCCAGGCAATGCCAAGTGCCAGCAGTCCGCACCAGAGCCCAAGCAGCAGCCAGCCGCGTCGGGTCACTTCACGCCTTGCACGGCCGATACACGACACTGGCGTTCGAGCTCGGCGCGGGTCGGCAGTGGGTTTCCGGCCGGCGCCGCGGTGAACAGCGTGAGCGCGCCGTCACCATCGGGTTCCAGTGCCTCCAGGCAGGCGGGCCGGTCACCGCTGCCATGCACGTCGATGTGCGCCAGGTGTTTGGCGAGGCTGGGGTCCCTGGGCTCGAGCGTCAGCGTCCAGTTCGCCGCGTGCTCATCGAGGGTCACGGCGAATTCCTGCTGCAACGGCGTCAGCCGGCCTTCGAGCAGCGCGCGGAAGCTGCCTAACAACACGCGCAGCTGCGGCGCGCGCTGCAAGGACAGCGTGCGCGTGGGCTTGCCGGCGCGGATGATGCGCACCTGCTCGCCGTCGACCTCGGTGACCTCGCGGGTCGGAGCCAAGACATTGCGCACCATCACGCCGTCGGCCCGATACTCGAGGGTGCCGCTGCTGCGCAGTGGCTTCTTCAGCAGGTGCGAGAAGCGGTACTCGACGAAATCCGTGGTCACCGGCGGCGTGCGCGCGAGGCGGCGCTCCAGCTCTTCGAGGCCGCCGCTAGAGGCCGCGGTGCCCGTCAGCAGCAGCACGCTCAGCAGGGTCGTTCGTCGCAAAGGGCACATCCCAGAAATCGTAGAGGTTGAACCAATTGTAAGGGGCCATACGAGCGAAATGCGCGAGCCGGTCCGCGAACCGCTGGACGACCTCGACCAACGCGGCGTTGCGCTCGCGACGGTCTCGCGGCAGCTCGAACTGAAACCTCTCGAAGTGCAGCTCGTAGCGATTGCCGCCGCGATACAGGCCGAAGGCCAGCACCACGGGCACATGCAGCGCCGCGGCGAACAGCCAGGGCGAGGCGGGGAAAGGCGCCCGATCGCCGAGGAAGTTGGCGACGATGGCGGGGTTACCTGGACGCAGGCGATCGGCCAGGGTGGACACGACAGCACCGCTGTCCAAGGCGTGCTTCATCTGCAGGACCAGATCAGGACCCGGTCGGCGCGCATCTATGATCATGGCCGCAAGCTTGGGATTCAGTGCATTCAGCACTCCGATCAGGCCCGCGCCTTGACCAATGTCGAGCAGGATGCGAAGAGGCACGTCAGGCCTGCGCAAACTCATGACACGTAGCGCGTCAAAGCTACCCAAGTGAGCTGAGAGAAGCAGCGCGCTGCGTCCCTCGGCAAGCGCTTCGTCCAGATGTTCCAGGTTGAATGTAGTCACCTCGAACCGTTTGAACTCGTCACTCAACAGATACATTCGGTCCAAAGTGACTGTCGAGAATGCCAGGAAGTGCCGGAAAACGTTGTGCCACGTCGCGCGGCGGCCGAGCAGGCGCGTCAGATACTTGCGCGAAGCGGCACGTTCCGGCCCGCGCCTGACCATGAAATAGAACGCAACGAAGAAGGTGATGAAGCGCGCGAGAGGGCGCCCCAACGTGAACGCCAGCGTACGCAGCATCCACTGGCCAAGTCGCCCACCGGCCTCCGGACGGGTCTGCCACTGCTTGGGCGCCTGAACTTCAGACACCGGCGTCCCACTCCAGGATGCCGCGCGCGATGGCCGTGGCCTCACAACGGATGTCGAAGGCGCAACGCGTGGCTGTGCCACCGAGATCGACATTCAGTTGCGCGCGCTGCCCGGGCTCGAGCGGCTGGAAGAACTTGGCTTCGCGCACGCGAAATGCGCTCGGCGCGCGCCCCAGCGCCAGGCTCACCTCGGCGACCACCCACTCGAGCAGCATGACGCCGGGGACGATGGGACGTCCTGGAAAATGTCCGGCGAAGATCGGGTGATCCGCCGCTACCGCGAAGAACTTCGCCGGCATCTCAGCCATGTCCGTCATCCATGCTTCAGGGCCGCCACGATATTGGGCATGCGGCTACGCGCTTCGCGGATGAAGTGCCAGGGGTTGCGGAAGCGGTAGTCCGGGAAGCGCCACACGCGAATGGCGAACTCCACCACGAACATGCCGCCGATGAGTAGATAGGTGCCGGTGTTGCCGAAGAAGGCAAACAGCGCGGGCGTTACCGGCCAGCGCGGCACGAAGCCGGCGAGATCGACGAGTCCGCCTGGCACGAGATTCACGATCAGCGCCGCGTTGATCGCGGCCACCACTCCGAGCAGCAGAGTCCATGCCCAGGTGACGCGGCGCGCGTAGGCGATGATCCGGGGCTCCGGCACGGCCGGCGCATGAAAACCCCGCGCGACTCGTTCCACCAGCGGCGTGCTGCCGGGGCGCAGCGTGCGCCCGAACATCCAGGCAATGCTGGCCGGGATCAGCACCGGGGGCAGCAGCAGCGGCACCGGCGGCGCCCCGCGCGCGATCAGGATCACGATGAGAGCACCGATCGCGGCCGCCATGACGCGCAACGCGGTCTTGTGCCGCCCCTGGATGGATGCCGGCAGCAGCGCCACGAGCAGGGCGGTCGCGGCCGCGGCGAGCACCGTGGACCGATGGATCAACGCGAAGTGGGCCGTTACCAGATAGCTGAGGGTGAGCACGATGATCAGCCACGTGCGGACGGCGGTGGGCATTTGAATCGGGAGAGTTCTGCGGTGATCCGGACCGGCGTGGATCATACCCCCGGCGAGCGTCAGCCCTAAAAAAGGGCCGGGTAAACCCGGCCCTCGTGATTTCGGCGGCGAGGCGGCAGGCCTTGGCTACCGCCGAATCGAAACGCTCGATCAGGCCATCCGGCGTGCGGCCGCCCGTCCGTGGCAAAAACCGCGTCTGCGATGAGATGACATGGGCCCTCCTGCAAGAGAGTTAGCTGTCCCCGACGTGGAGCTCGCAATCCACGGCTGACAGCTGATTTTGTCGTCTATCGTCGCGCGCGCCGTTGTTGCACGCGCGCATCCAATGGCCGCGAGCATAGCAATGCCGCCGGAAAATGGAACCTTCAGTTCGGCGCAGGCGTTCTCAAGCATGCGAAAACACAGGGGTTTGGGTGTCGCAATAGGGGAACCGGTTGCCCGCGTCGCTGCCGAAGGGGAACATGCGCGCCAGTCGACCCTCTGAAATAAATCCTGCCCATGCCGGGTCTGCTTAGCCGGTTGATCAACAACATCCACGACAACAACTGCGGAGAAGTCTCATGAACCTGAAGACCATCGCCATTGCTTCGGCTGTCGGCAGCCTGCTCGCCCTGGGCGGCGCCACGGCGTCGGCCGGAGATGCGGCGGCCAAGGAAAAGTGTGCCGGCGTCGCCGAGGCGGGCAAGAACGACTGCGCCACCGCGACGCATTCCTGCGCCGGCCAGGCAAAGACCGACAAGGAGCCGGCCGAGTGGAAGTACGTGCCGAAAGGCGAGTGCGAGAAGATGGGCGGCAAGGTCGTCATGCCTGAAAAGAAGGCGATGTAACGACCGATGACACGCCTCGACACACGAGGTGTGCCTTTGGGGCCGATCCCCGCACGCGCAGGGATCGGCCTCAGGTCCGTCCACCACCAGGCGCTGCTCGACGAGCGGCCCGACGTCGGCTGGATCGAGGCGCACACCGAAAACTATTTTCACGACGGCGGCGCCGGCGGTGCGCGCGCTGGAGCGCGCCCGCTCTAACTACCCGCTCAGCCTGCATGGCGTCGGACTCGGACTGGGTTCGGCCGACGGCGTCGACCGGCGGGCACCTGGAGAAGGTGCGCGCCGCGATCCGCGCGTTTCGAACCCGCGCTGGTTTCCGAGCATGCCTGCTGGTGCCACGCCGGCGGCGAACATTTCAACGACCTGCTGCCGCTGCCCGCGACCGAGGAAGCCGCGCGGCTGCTCGCGCGCCAGGTGGCGGAGGCCCAGGATTTCCTGGGCGTGCAGCTGCTCATCGAAAACGTCTCGGCCTACGTCGCGTTCGAGCACGCGACGCTGGCCGAATGGGAGTTCCTGGCCGCGGTCGTGGCCGACTCGCGCTGCGCATTGCTGCTCGACGTGAACAACATCTACGTCAGCGCCCAGAACCTCGGACTGGATGCGCACGCGTACATCGCCGGCCTGCCGGCCGCGAGCGTGCGCGAGATCCACGTCGCCGGGCACGAACGCAACGCCGGCGTGTTGATCGATACCCACGGTTCGCAGGTCTGCGAAGAGGTCTGGGAGCTGTACCGCCTGGCCCTCGGGCGCTTCGGTCCGCTGCCGACGCTGGTCGAATGGGACAACAACATTCCGTCGCTGGCCACGCTGGTGGCCGAAAGCCAGCATGCGCAACGCATCATCGAGGAGCGGCATGGCCTCGCTGCGTGAGCTGCAGCATTCGTTCGCGGCCGCGCTGCGCGATCCGTCGGTGGCCTGCGCCGTATTGCCGCCGGCGAATCTCGCCATCTATCGCAACAATGCCAGCGGCGGATTTCACACCGCCCTCGACGCTCACCTTCCCCGTGCTGCGACGGCGCGTGGGCGAGGATTATTTCCGGCAGCTCGCGCATGAATATCGCCAGCGCTTTCCCTCCACCAGCGGCGACCTGCACTGGGTGGGCCGCGAGTTCGCGGGCTTTCTCGACGACTACCTGAGCGGCGAGTACGCCTGGCTCGCCGACCTTGCGCGTCTCGAATGGTCACGCGCCGAATGCCTGGTGGCCGTCGAACTGCCACCGATCTCCGCCAACGCGCTGGCGCGCTTTTCCGCGCATGAATTCGAACACCTGGTTTTCGGCCTGCAGCCGGCACTGAAACTGCACTCTTCTTCTTATCCGGTGTTCACCGTCTGGCCGGCCAATCAGACCGATAATGCACCGCCCGTGGATCAATCACTGGGTTCTGAGCAGGGTATGATCCGCGCCCGCATCGAATCTCCCGGATGTCCGCCCCCTGGACCTCCCTCTCTTCTCCTTCTTATGCGCCCTCCAGGCCGGCCACCCGCTCGGCGAATCCGTGGCCCGCTCTTCCCTGGATTTAGGTTCGCTGACCCAGGCCCTCGAGTTCGTCTTCAATGAGGGTCTAGTTAGTTCGCTGTCTCTGAACGAAGCCGGAGCTAGAGTGGTGGCGACGCCCTCTGCCCAGTAGAGCGACTGCGAAGTCCGCGGCCAAGGCGCAGCCGAGCGAGGGCCGAGACATACCTCGCGTGGTAGGCGAGCCTTGAGCGAGGCTGCAACGCAGGCCCCGGACTTCTCAGGCGCTCTAATGGGCAGGGAGTGGGGACATCGTCCTGATGTGACCCCACTCCCCGCTTTTCTGCCCCATCCATGGGGCATATCCATCCTGTTGATCAGAACCGATACGCCGCGCGCACACCGTAGGTGCGCGGCGGATCGAGGAAGGCGCGCGCGACCCCGGCAAACCCGGGCACGCCGCCCGAGCCCGGCTGGTTGCCGCGCAGGTCGACGTTGTTCTTCACCGCCTCGTCCTCGACGTTCTGCACGAAGGCCTCGATCATCCATTGCGCCGAGGATTCGTAACGCAGGCTCAGATCCGTGCGTGTGTAGGCTACCTGCGAGTCCGACGGTCGGTTGAAGTCGGTCAGATACATTTCGCTCTGGTACTTCGTCAGTAGACGCGGAACGAGCCGATCTCCGTTAGCCCGGTGAAACGAATGTTCGTACACCAGCGCGGCCGTGAATTCAGGAGCGAAGGGTAACTTGTTGCCACGCAGATTCACCACCGGCGTGAGCGGATCGGTGACTACGTAGTACTGGAAATCCACGGTGGGATAGTCGCGATACTCGGCGCTGAGATATGTAAAGACGCCCTGCAGCATGTCGTTCGGGGCGGGTTTCCACAGCAGCTCCGATTCGATGCCGTAGATGCGCGCGCGCGTGGCATTGCGCGTCACCAGCTGGTGGATGCCCAGCGCATCCCACTCGATGCGCGCGCGCAGGATGTCGGAGTAGTTGGCGAAGAATCCAACCGTGTTCACTGCCATCGAGCCGTCTAACAAGGTGGCCTTGAGGCCGAGCTCGTAATTCACGACCTGCTCCGGATCGGCATACGAACCGCCGTCCTGGATGACGCCGGATTTGAAGCCGCTGTTGGTCAACGCATAGGCGAGCAGGTTTTCACCCAGGTCGTACTCGAAGCGCGCCATGTAGGTGACCTTGGACCAGTCCTTGTGAGCGTCGTTGTGCGCGGTGATACGACAGGCCCCCGGCACCGCGACCGGCGAGTCCGGATTCGGTGCGAAAGGAATGTCCCGTGTGGAGATGCCTTCGAGATTGAAACCGCCGTTGCCGATGGTGGCGTTCGGCGTGGGGCAAATGAGGTTGATTCCGTTGCGATCCTGCTTGGTGTCTTCGGTGTACCGTGCACCCGCGCTGGCGCGCGCACTATCGGACAGGTGCCACGTGAGCTGTCCGAAGCCCGCCCAGGAAGACAGCTTGCGGTCTGGCTGGATGAAGGCCTGCGAGTAGCGCACGTCGCCGGAATCCGGCACGCCGGGCAGCAGGCCGCGATCGTCGCGCACGTCGATGTCGAAGCGGATCGAGTTGTTTTCCTCATAGAAGAACGCGCCCGCGATCCAGTCCAGCCGCTCGCCGCCCAGAGGCTTCAGCTGCAGCTCGTGCTGCGTCGATACGAACTCCGCCGCGTCGGTGCGCCGCTCCTCGTCGTAGGTGGCCGCCAGCGGCGGATTCGGCAGCGCGCGCAGCTCCGGATCGAGCGCCAGGCCGACATCCTGGTCGCTGACATTGTTCCGCGTCATGCGCGCATAACCGAACAGGTAGCTGAGCTCGAGATTTCCATGACGCGCGTCGGTGCGCAGATGGAAGGTGTCGTTCTTCATGTCGAGCTCGCCCGGCGAGGTGATCAGCGCCGAGCGCAGCGGGTGCCCGGGTGCGGGATTGAGGCTCACGGGAATGGTGCCCGCACCGCGATCGGCAAAGCGTTCGGCCGAGGCGAACACCGACCAGGCCTCGTTCGGCTCCCACAGGCCGGAAAGCCGGAATGCCTGCCGGTCGGCATCGTCGTAACGCCGCGTTCCCGCCGTGACATTCGAACCGGGCAGGAAGGCGATGTAGCCGTCACGCTGTTCCACGAACGCGGCACCGCGCAGCGCGACGGTGCTGCCCAGCGGTACATTGAGATGGCCCTTGACGCGCGTGAGATCGTAATTGCCCAGGGTCAGATCGAGCGCGCCGAGGGTCTCGCCCAGCTCCGGCCGGGCGCTGATCACGTTGATGACGCCGGCATTGGCGTTGCGTCCGAACAGCGTTCCCTGTGGTCCGCGCAGGGCTTCGACGCGATCGAGATCGTAGATGACCAGCGTCGCGCCCTGCGGCCGTGGCGAATAGAAACCGTCGACATGAAAGGCCACTGCCGCGTCGCCGATCTCGGTGCGATTGGTCGAAACGATTCCGCGCATGGCGAGGTCGAAAGCCGCCTGCGTGGAGCTGAGCCCAACCTGCAGATTGGGGATCAGCGTGGTCACACTCTTCAGATCGGTGACCTGCTGGCGTTCCAGCGAACGCGACGGCAGCGCGGTGACGGCCAGCGCGGCGCTCTGCAGGACCTGGTCGCGCTTTTCCGCGGTGACGATGATCTCCTGCAGGACGTCGGCCACGCTGACCGTTGCCGATGCTTTTTCCCGGTTGGCCGGCAGATGGGTCGCGGGTTTGCCGGCCGCGTCGCGCACCACGCTGATGGTGCGATCGTTCACGCGGCGGAACATGAGACCGCTGCCGGCCAGAAGCTGGCGAAGCGCCTGATCGACGGTCATCCGTCCCGCGAGCGGCGGCGTGCGGATTCCCTCGACGGCCTCGTAAACGAACAGCACCTGCATATGCGACTGGGTGCCGAACTCGGTCAGCGCGCTGGCCGCATCCTGCGCGGGGATCTGGAACGCGAAGGTCGAATCCTGGGCGCGCGCCACCAGCGCCGGCAGCGCGAGCAGCAGCACGAGCACCAGGCTCGTGCGCAAATGACTGCGTGTGTGATTGCACCCCATCGAGTCGCCACGCAGCGCCCAACCCGCTGCTGCGTCCCGGCTCACGGAGGTCGAAGGACGATGGAGTCTGGGTTGGTGGGGTCGACTTGCAGATCGAAGGCGCTGGCCAGCGCCGCCGCAAAGCTCTCCGGGTCGGTGGCGTTGAACGTACCGCCGACACGCAGTTGCGGCGAGCGAAGACTCCGCCAGCTTCAATTGCCGGCGGTTGTAGCGATTGAATTCGCTGACGGCCTCGGCCAGCGAATCGCCGCGGAATTGCAGGCGACCGGAGATCCACGACTGGCGACGCTCGAGTTGTTGCTGCTCGATGCGCCGCACCGACACGCGGCCCGACTGCACCACGGCCGCTTCGCCGGCGTGCACCGGCGGGGCGTGGGCCACGCGCGCGGCGGCAATGGCCACGGTTCCTTCCGACACCAGCACGTCGACCTGCTTCGAATCGTGCAGCCGCACGCTGAATGCCGTACCCAGGGCACGCACGTCCGCGTTCGCGGCGGACACGGTGAACGGCCGCGTCGCGTCGTGCGCAACCTGGAAGCGGCCTTCACCGCGCTCCAGTCGCACCTCGCGTTTGTGCGAGCCGATGCGCACGCGCACATCACTGTCGGTGTTCAGGTCGATGACGCTGCCGTCATCGAGCACGATGCGCGAGAAGCCGCCGATGCGCGTCTCGTAACGCTGCCAGCCGAGCTGCGACTCCGCGAAGAACAGTCCCGTGACCAGCAATGCCAGCACCACGCTGGCGGCAATGGCCAGCGTCCAGTAGCGGCGCGGTGGACGCAGCAGATCGGGATTGATGCTGCGATCCAGCGGCCGCAGATCGCGCAGTCGATCGCCGCGTCGCCAGGCTGCTTCGAGCCTGAGATAGGTGACGCGATGGCGGATGTCCGCCTGCAGCCACTGTTCGAACGCATCTGCCTGTGCGGCATCGAAACCGGCGTCGCGCTGCGCCAGCCAGCGGCTGGACTGCTGCTCGATGAGGTCGGCGCTCATTGACGTTCCGCCCGGCGGCGCGCGCGTTCAAACCACGGCGAGCGCCTTTCCGCCACGGGCGAAGACGCCAGCGCAGCAGTGCACAGGCGTACACCCTTGGCCAGGTGCTGCTCGACAGTGTTCTCGGAGATCTTCAGCTCCGCGGCGATTTCCTTCTGGCTGAGCCCGTACACCTTGCGCAGCGTGAACACCTGGCGGCAACGCGCCGGCAGCCGCGCCACCGCCGCGGTCAGCAACGCCAGCTCCTGGTGCGTGTTGACGATCTCGTCCACCTGGCCGCGTTCGTCCAACAACTCCAGCTGCTCCATGTCCGCGACCAGCTCGATGGGCACCACCTGCCGATGACGCAGCCACGACAGCGCGACATTGCGTGCCACCGTCAACGCGAAAGCGCGGATCGAGCGGATTTCCTCACGCGGTTGTGAGCCCGCCGCGAGCAGATGCGTATAGGTTTCCTGCAGCAGCTCATCGACGTCCGCGATGTTGCGCGCGTATCGATGCAAACAGGCGCGCAGCACCCCTTCGAATTCGAGGGATGCGACCAGATAGCGGTCGGAGGCGGATGCCATGGCGCGCCGATGGTACACATCCTTAAGAGGGCGGCGAATCCGCTTAACAGATGGCGGACTTTTATTCTTCGATGGCAAGACCGAACAAGACCAATCGAATACCACCGCAGCCCGGCGCCCTCAAAACAGGCGTGGCTGCGCAGCGCAGCCTTCGAGCTCCAGCAGCGCCGCCTTGATGGCCAGTCCGCCGCCAAATCCGGTCAGCGAGCCGTCGGCGCCGATGACGCGATGGCAGGGAATCACGATGGGAATTGGGTTGCTGCCATTGGCCAGGCCCACGGCGCGCGAGCCCTTGGGATTGCCCAGTTCATGCGCCAGGGCGCCGTAGGTGGTGGTATCGCCATAGGCAATCTGCGTGAGGCGCCGCCAGACGCGGCGCTGGAACTCCGTGCCGCGCGGATCCAGTGGCAGCTCGAAATCGCGGCGCTTACCGGCGAAGTACTGCTCGAGCTGCGCACGAGCCTGCGCCAGGATCTTCGATGATTTCGGTGCCAGTCCCGCGGCACCGCGTGCCGCATCGCGCCCGTGCTCGAACCAGATGCCCACCAGTGCCTCGTCCGACGCAATCAGCCGCAGCCTGCCCACCGGTGAGTCCATGTCTTCGTAATGGAGATTTTCGGCGTCCATGGCCGCGAGATTACCAGCGCCGCCAGGGACCGCGACCCGCTGCTTGCGGTGGGGGCTTGTCTATACTTCGCGCACATCATTCGGGGGAACGATGCGCGCTGCAATTCGTGGTTGGCTTCTGTGCGTCCTGGGTCTTGCCGGTCCTGCCCTTGGTCAGACCGCGGTGCCGGTCATTTTCGACACCGACATCGGCACCGACGTCGACGATGCCTACGCATTGGCGGCGCTGCTGCATCGGCCCGAGCTCGACCTGCTGGGCGTGACCACGGTGTCCAGCGACGCGAGGGCGCGCGCGCGGCTGGCGGCCAAGCTACTGAACGTGGCCGGCGGCAAATGGGCCAGGGTGCCGGTGTACGCCGGCATATCCACACCCACGCAGTACATGAAGCAGGTGGAATGGGCCGCCGGCTTCTCGTCGCCAAGCCTGCACGAGTCGGGCGCCATCGAGTTCATGCGGCGCGAAATCAACGCGCGGCCCGGAAAGGTCACGCTGATCGCGGTGGGCGAGCTCACCAACATGGCGGCTCTGCTCGAGGCCGAACCCGGCATCGGCAGGAAGATCCGCGCGATCTCGCTGATGGGCGGGTCTATCTACCGCGGCTATGCCGCCGGCTCGAAACCCGAGCCGGAATGGAACATCAAGTCGAATGCCAAGGCCGCGCAGACCGTGTTCGAGTCCGGCGTGCCGCTGCTGGTCGCGCCGCTGGATTCGACCGCCGACCTGAAGCTCACGCCGGAAATGCGCGTGGAAGTGTTCGCGCGCGGCGTGCCGCTCAACGATGCGCTGGCTGCACTGGACCAGGTCTGGCGGCACACGAATCACTGGAAGGGCAACGACCCGACGCTGTTCGACGTGCTGGCCGTGGAGCTGGTGGCGCCACGCCGCCCGTACGAACTGACCGCGCTGCGCATCGCCGTGGACGCGGATGGGCTCACGCGCGTGGCGCCGGACGCGGCGCCCAATGCGAAGGTGGCGCTCACGGTGAACGTCGCGGACTTCATGAAGGATTTCGTCGCTGCGTTGCGCTGAGCGCCGGCCGTTCCCGCGTTCAGGGAGCGTGAGCCGCGCCCCGCGCCGGCGATTTCGATCGAACTACTCGCGTGTGCAATGAATCTGGAGTAGTTTGTCCCGCCACAAGGGGGAGACATGAAGAAGAATCTGCTCGCGCTCGCCTTGCTGGCCGCGCTCTCGACCACCGCCCTGGCACATGACGATCGACCGCCGCGCTACCTCGCCCACGAGATTCCGGCGGTGGAGCTCGAGGATCCTGCTTGCCTTCCCGGATACGCCACCACGCAATCGGCCAGCGCCATGAACCTGCTGGTGCTTCCGCGGTGGGAAATGCGGGCTGCTATCACGACCAGAGCGTGGGCTCCGACGGGCAGCCCTTCTTCGGGCAAGTCACGAAACCGTATGCCTGGTCGCCGCTGAACGGGTCGTATCTGCTGCCGCGCAATACTGGCTTCGAGGCGGTCCCGCTCGGAGTCGACATCTACAACAATGCTTACGGATTTCAGACCGGTCCCAGTTTCGACGGGGTGAGTGGACACGCGGTGGCGGACTGTCCGTGGTGTTCGGGGCCGATCCGCTGTGCCGATCCGCTGTGCAGCTTCGGCATTTCACTCGCCATCGAGGCCAATGCGCGCGGCGAAATCGTCGGCTGGGGCGTTCCGACCCCCGACCGAGAGCTTCTTTTGCGGCATCCACACCGTGGTGCGCATTCCGAGCGGCGAGGAAGTGGTGGGACCCGTGGACGGCAGTCCCGCCGGCATCACCAATGCCGGCATCGTCACCGGCGCCATCGCCGGCCAGGCCGCAACCTGGAACTGGCGCAGCGGCGCGATCGTGAGGCTGCACCAGGCCACGGGATCCGAAAGCAGCACCGCCTACCGACTTGAACGACCGCGGGGTTGCGGTCGGCGTCGCGACAGTAATCGAGTCGGATGGACCGCCGATGTGCGCGCGGTCTACGCCGCTGATCTGGGACGCCCGCCATCGCGAGCGAGTGCTGCCGAAACCGGCAGGCGCCGTATCGGGCATTGCGCTGAACATCACTGAAGACGGTGTCATCGTGGGCTACGCCGACGACGCGCTGTGCTTTGACGGCGCCACGGACACACAGCGTGCCGTGATCTGGATCGATGGTCGCGTGACCGAGCTCGATCGTCAGTTGATCGGGCGGCCCCGCATCAGGTTGCTGCAGGCCACTTCCATCACGGAGCGCGGCGAAATCATGGCGTTTGGATATCGCGCCTCCGATCCCGAGAAGCCATGCCCGCAGCCGTGCTGACTGCCGGACGGCGGACTTCGTGTCGGACGCCAGCACCTGCCACGACACGCACGCGTATCTGCTCATCCCGGTGAACTGAATACGTATGCGGTGTTGAGGCGCGCCTGCGCGCCTCCTAACATCGCATGTGCTCTCGAAGCCCCATCTCTCCGCCTGGCAGGTCTGCAAGATCTGCCTGGGCGCGTTCGGCATCCAGTTCGGATTCGCGCTGCCGCAGGCCAATGCCACGCGCATCTTCCAGAACCTTGGCGCCAGTCTCGATAGCGTTCCGCTGCTGTGGCTGGCCGGTCCCATCACCGGCCTGATCGTCCAGCCGCTGGTCGGCTACTACTCGGACCGCACCTGGACGCGTTTCGGCAGAAGGCGCCCGTATTTCCTGGTCGGCGCGGTGTTCGCGGCCTGCGCGCTCATCGCGATGCCGAATGCCGCGACGCTGTGGACGGCCATGCTGATGTTGTGGATGCTGGATGCGTCGGTGAATTTCACCGATGGGTCCGTTCCGCGCGCTGGTCGCCGACCAGATGCCGGCCGAGCAGCGCTCCACCGGCTATCTCATGTACATGTTCTTCGCGAGCATTGGCGCCGTCGTGGGCAGCCTGCTGCCATGGGCTGCGACCCAGCTCGGAGTGTCGTCGAGCGCGCCTGGCGGCGAGATCAGCGACGCGGTGAAAATCGCGTTCTATGTCGGCGCGACGCTGCTCATCGTCGCCGTGTGCGGGTCGGCCTTCAGCACGCGCGAGTATCCGCCCGAGACGCTGGAGAAGTTCGACGCCGGCGCCATCGAGCGCCCTGCCGAGAGGTCGTCCGCGCGCATGCGCCGTCACGCCTTCGTGTGGCTCGGCCTGGGACTGGCGGGGTTGTTGGCAGGCTGGCTGACGAATGCGCGCCTCGCGCTGTATGTGCTGGTGTTTGCCGCCATTGCCTACGGCGTATCCCTGCTCGCGGCCAGCGCGATCCAGGCGCGCAATGCCTTCACCAGTATCGTCGACGATCTCGAAACGATGTCGGGGTCGATGCGCTGGCTGGCGCTGGTGCAGTTCTTCTCGTGGTTCAGCCTGTTCACGATCTTCGTGTACACCGCGCCCGCGGTCGCGAAGCTGCACTTCGGCGCCACCAGCCCCGGCTCACCCGAATACGAGGCCGGTGCCAACTGGGTGGGTGTCCTGTTCGCGACGTATAACGGGCTCGGTGCACTGGCCGCAGTGATCCTGCCATTCTTCGTGCGGCGCTTCGGCATGCGCCGCACGCACCAGGTCAATCTGTGGATCGGCGCCGCCGGGTTGTTGTCGATGATGCTGATCCGCGATCCCGACTGGCTGCTGGCCTCGATGGTCGGCCTCGGCTTCGCCTGGGCGTCGATCATCGCCTTGCCCTACGCCATGCTCGCCAACAACCTGCCGTCGCGAAAAATGGGCGTGAACATGGGCATCTTCAACATCTTCATCGTGATCCCGCAGCTGCTGGCGGCGGCCGTGCTGGGCTGGCTGTTCGACGTGGTCGGGGGCGGCGACCCGTCGTACACCTTCGTCATCGCCGCGGCCGGCTGGATCCTCGCGGGGCTGGCGGTGTTCCGGGTCCGCGACACCGTCGACGCGCGCCCCGCAATGTAGTTAGAGTGCGCGGAAGCGCACCGCCAGGCCGCCGCCGGGCGCCAGCACCGCGTCGAGCGTGTCCGTGGAAGTGACGCGCCGTTTCTCGATCGCCAGCGCCGCGGGATTCGTGCGGTAGTCCGCGCCCGGAGCGTCGCGATAGATCTGCGCTTCGTAGCGCCTGCCCGGCGCGAGGAAATCCAGCGGGATGCCGAGATTGCGCGCGTTCTCGTCGGTGGTCGCGCCCAGGAACCAGTCCCGGCCGTCGCGTTGCTGGCGCGCGATCACCACGTAATCACCGATCTCGGCCTGCAAGGTGCGCGAAGTCTCCCAGTCGGTGGGTACGTCGCGGATGAACTGGAAAGCGTCGGGCCGTTTTTCGTAGTTCTCGGGCAGGTCCGCGGCCATGTGCACGGGGCTGTACACCAGCACGTACAGCGCGAGCTGCGTGGCCAGCGTCGACTGCACGCGCTCGTTGATATCGGTCTTGCCGAAGGTGAGATCGAAGATGCCCGGCGTGAAATCCATGGGGCCGGCGAGCAGGCGCGTGAAGGGCAGGATGGTCAGATGCTCGGGCGGATTCGTGGGCCGGCCCCAGGCGTTGAACTCCTGCCCGCGCGCGCCTTCGCGGCTGAGCATGTTGGGCCAGGTGCGGCGCAGCCCCGTGTCCTTCACCGGTTCGTGGGCATCGATCGAAATGCGATGCGCGGCCGCGACCTCGGCCACCTTGAGCTCATGGCGCACGCGGTACTGGCCCGCGAACCATTCGTGGCCGACGCTGCCATCCTGCAGCGTGCGCTCGATGGAACCATTGGGCTTCACGTAGCCGGTCTTGACCACGCTGACGCCGTTTTTCTGGTACAGCGCCATGGCCGCCTCGAGCTGCCGTTCGTAGTTCTCGAGCGCGCCCGCGGTTTCATTGTGGCCGATGAGGCGCACGCCGCGCTCGCCGGCATATGCCGCGAGGCGCGGCAGATCGAAATCCGGATAGGACTCGGTGAAGCTGAAGTGTTTGCCGTTGGCGATCCAGTCGCCGTCCCATCCCTGGTTCCAGCCCTCGACCAGCACGCCGCCGAGGCCGTTTTTCGCGGCGAAGTCGATGTAGCGCTTCACGTTCGCATCGTTGGCGCCGTGCTTGTCGCCGCTGCCCCAGGTCGAGCGGTTGAGGTGCATTTCCCACCACACGCCCACGTACTTGCCGGTGTGGATCCAGGAAGTGTCGGCCAGCTTGTTAGGCTCGTTGAGATTGAGCTCGACGCGGGAATCGGCCAGCGCCATGGGTGTATCGGCCACCAGCACCATGCGCCAGGGCGTGGTGAAGGGTCCACGCTTGCGCACCAGCACGCCGTCCGACCAGGGCATCAGGTCGGCCTTGAGCGTGCGCTCGGCGGTGCGCCGCAGGTTCATGCTGGCGTAGTCGACCAGGGCGGCTTCGTGGATGGATAGATAGAGACCCGGCGACTGCAGGGTCAATGGAGTCTCCGCGAGATTCACCTCGAACAGCCGCGCGCGTTTGTAGAGGTATTCGTCGCGGTCGGGTTGGCGCGCCGGGTACCACCAGGCGTCGAAGTCGCCGGCCTCCCTTCCGTCGGACAAACGGAATTCGGTGAGCTCGTCCAGGATGGCGACATCACGCGAAGCGGCAACCTGGTTGAACTCGTAGCGAAAGCCGATGCCGTCGTCGAACACGCGCACGCTGAGATCGTAGGGCTCGGTGAGCGCGGGGGCGCTGCCCGACAGCGTCACCGTGAGCGCGTTGTGCTGGTCGCGAATGACGCGTTGCTCGCCCCAGGGCTGCTCCCAACGCAGGTCCACGGCGCGGCGCCGTTCGTTCGCGACCTGGGTGGCGGGTGCGTTGCCGAAGCCGTCGAGCACCAGTCCCAGGCGCGCATGCGCGATCACCGTGCGTTCGCCCCGGTACACCTCGTAGTACGGGCCGTGCGCGTCGGCCGCGACGCACATCGTGAGCACCGCGCGCGGCGAATCCACGCAGCTGCCGGCGCGCGTCGCGGCCGGTTGCGCGGTGCACACGGCCGCCGCGAGGGTGAACACGAGGCCGCAGCTGGCGGCCGAAATCGACTTCGACATGGGCGTTTCCTGGTCTAACTATTGTATTTGGCGCGTGCAGACGCTTTGCAGGTAGGCCGAGTGCGTGCGCTGCTCCTCGACCTTGCGCCGGATGAAATCGCGGATGCGGCCGAGCTCGTGCTGGCACGTCTCGACGGGTGTGCGGTCGACGGCCGGATCCCAGGTTTCCGGAAGCAGGCCATGTCCGATGAACAGGGCCTGCCAGTCGTCGATGTTGAAGGTCTCGTCCTCGTAGTGGACGGTCTCGCCGCGCGCGCGGAAGGCGTCGATCTTGTGCGCGAGCTCCTGGCTCACGGCCGTCGTGCGCGCGCGCGACCAGAAGTCGCCGTCGGCGCGGTTCAGGCCGTAACGATTCAGGAAGTAATGCGCGCTCTGGAAGTCGCGCATGCGCCCGAAGGCGGAGCGCAGGTTCTGGTTGTATTCGGTGCGCTCCACGCCGAAGTCGTCCTGTACGGGGAACAGGTGCAGCAGGTGTACCAGGCTCAACTGCACGCTGTGCAGATCGAGGAAGTGCAACGGGTCGAACACGCACGCGGCCTCGCCGATGGCCACGCAATTCTTTTCCCAGGCGCGCACGCGGCGCCCGGGATGACGTTCGCGAACCACGACCTGCCGCAGCGCCATGCCCGCGGCGTTTTCCAGCGCCATGGCCTCGGGCACCAGCGCGCTGCAATAGGCGTGCTGAACGTGCATGCACAGCTGGCTCGCCGCCACCGCGACCCAGCCCGTGGCGTCCGCGCGGATCTCGGAGTGGATGGGCAGCGGTGCGCGCAATTCGCCGCAGCCGCTGAGCACGCGGTCGACCACGAAGCCATCGCGCCAGTTTTCGACTTCGACGCCGAGGGCGGTTGCGAGCAAGGCTTCGGGTCCCGTGACGTCGAGAAAGAAGTCGCCGGCGATGGTCCGACCGTCTTCGAGCAGCAGAGCACCGATGCCGCGCGCGTCGCTGCGGACTTCGAGCGTGCGCGTCGCCAGCGTTTTCACGCCGCGGCGCAGCGCCAGCTGCCGCAGCCAGGCCGCGTACGGGATGGCCGGAAGGTGGTAGCCATAGTCGGTGAATCCGAAACCTTCGGTGGCCGCGTCCGGCAACAGCATGCGGCCACAACGCGCCGCGGCGGCGGTCAGCGAGAATTCTTCGAAGCTCGTATCCAGGCCCTGAGCGCGTGCACGCAGCCACTGCGGCAGGAATTCCTTGCGATCGATGCGCGTGCCGATCGAGCCATGGGCATGAAAGAACGGCGGCGCGCTACCCGAGCCGTCGACGAAGCGGCGGCCCAATGTGAATGCCGCGCGCGTCGCGGCAATGAGCCGCGATTCGTCGATGCGCATGCGCCCGTGCAGGGCTTCGAGCGCCGGCAGCGAGATGCACAGGTCGGCGGGCTGGGTGCGCGGCGGCAGCTCGACCACGGTGACGTTGACGCCCGCGGGACCGAGCGCGTATTGCATCACGCACGCCGACAGCCACACCGGCGCATCCCGACCGACGATGACCAGTTCCCGGATCACGAAGCCGCCTGTTTTCGCAGCGGCGCCACGCCGCAGTAGCTTGCGATGACGTCCGCGTGCGCCGGCATGGAGCTCAGGTGTGCCGCGACGCGCGCGTGCAACTCGCGCATGCGTGCGTCGAGCAATTCGCACGGCATGAAATCGGCGAGCCGGTCGTAGCCGCCGGGCATGAGTCCCTGGCCGAACAACACCGCCAGCCAGCTGTCGCGCGAGAAGAATCCGTCCTTGTAATAGGGCACGTGGCCGCGCGCGTCGAACAGCCGCAGCTTGTGCTGCAGGCTTTCGGGCAGCTCATAGTCGCGCACCTGATCCCAGAGCGGTTCGCCGAAACGCCGGTTGGCCGTGTAGTGCAGGATCAGGAAGTCGCGGATGCGTTCATAGAGCGCGTCGGAGAGCCGATTGAATTCGCGCACCAGGCGTTCGTCGACGCCGCGCGCTTCGGGCGATGGCAGCAGCCGCAGCATGTCCTGGATGGCCTTCTGAATCAGGAACAGGCTCGTCGATTCGAGCGGCTCGAGAAAGCCGCTGGCCAGACCGAGTGCCACGCAATTGCGCGACCACGCCTGGGCGCGCCGCCCGGCGCGGAATTTCAGCAGCCGTGGCTCGCCCTGCGCGCGCCCGTCGAGCTGGCCTAACAAGTTGGCGCGTGCCTGGTCTTCGCTGACGTGTTTGGACGAGAACACATGGCCATTGCCGGTGCGGTGCTGCAGCGGAATACGCCAGATCCATCCGCCGGGCTGCGCCGTGGAACGCGTGTACGGCGTGAAGTCGGCGGAGCGTTCGCAGGGCACGGCCCAGGCGCGATCGCAGGGCAGCCAGTGGTCCCAGTCCTCCCAGGGCACCTGCAGTTTCTGGCCCAGCAACAGCGAGCGAAAGCCGCTGCAGTCGACGAAGAAGTCGCCTTCGATTCGTTGGCCGGACTTGAGCGTCAGCGATTGGATATCGCCGGAGCCGCCGTCGAGCGCGACATCCACCACCTGCCCCTCGACCCGCGTGACGCCGCGCGCCGTGGCCCAGCGGCGCAGGAAGTCGGCGTACAGAGTGGCGTCGAAGTGGTAGGCGTATCCATAAAATGTGGAATGCACCGTGGTCGCGCTGGGAAAGTCGAAGGCATTGCGCCGGCAGGCGCGCACCGCCACCGAGAATTCCTCGAAGGGCGGCGGCGCGAGACCCTGCTGGCGCGCGCGCAGCCAGAAGTGCTGGAATTCCACGCCGCCCCAGAGCTCGCCGTACGAGCCGAAGGGGTGAACGTAGTTTTCACCGGGCAGATCCCAGCCGCGAAACTCGATGCCGAGCTTGAAGGTGCCCTGCGTCTCGCGCATGAAGTCCGCTTCGTTGAGACCCAGCAGCTCGTTGAAGTCGCGCAGCGCCGGCAGGGTCGCTTCGCCGACTCCCACGGTGCCGATCTCGTCGGATTCGATCAGCGTCACCGCGTAGCGTTCGGGATGCAGCACCCGAACGCAGGCGGCGGCACACATCCAGCCGGCGGAGCCGCCGCCGACGATGACGATGCGCAATGGCGATGGCAGTGTCACTTCACTCCATAAATTTTACGGACGACGCCGCTTCGGCGGCGGTTGAATTCGCGGCGCAGCCGCTGACAAGACGCCCCGGTCAGTACTTGAACCGCACCCCGAGCTGGAAGCGCCGATCGTTGCGCACCCAACCCGAGTCGAGCTTCACCGGATCCGCTCCCGGCGTCAGCGTGGAATCGCCGAACACCTGCTGCTGGGTCACCGCCGTGGTGTTGAGGATGTTGGAGACGTCCAGCGACAACTCGACGTTGTCGCTGATCGAGTAGCGCGCCGAGCCATCGAGATACCCGGCCGACTTCTGCCACACGGGAAGCCCGATGCAGCAGTCGAGATTGGCGGTCAGGAATTCCGAGCGCCAGCTGTAGGCGAGGCGGGCGCCGACCTTGCCGTACTCGTAAAGGCCGACGACGTTGAACGAATCGTCGGAAATGCCGGCGAGCCGGTGCGAGTCGATGACATTGCTGGTGAACGACAGCGGATTGCCGGCGTTGCCGTTGCCGCCCGTCGAGCTGTTGTTGCCGCCACCGAAGGCCGTGGTGCTGCCCGGTAGATAGCCGGCCTGCACGGCCAGGTTGGAGTTGTTGATGTCCTCCTGCCTGGTCTTGGTGTAGTTCACCTGCACGCCCAGTCCGGACCAGGCGCCCGGCAGCTTGTCGAAGAACGTCTGGTAGGCGATCTCGAAGCCCTTGAGGGTGCCGCCGTCGCCCGGATCGTTGGAGGGACCGCGGATCGTGACGGTCTGCGTGGTGCCGTTGTTCTCGATGTCACGCGTGGCGCGACCGTAGGCGATGGTGTTCTCCAGCGTCTTGTAGAACAGGCCCAGCGTGAACGAGCTGCTCTTGTTGATGTACCACTCGTACGACAGATCGAAGTTGTCGGCTTCCACGGGCTTGAGACCCGCGTAACCGGCTTCGGCGTTGAACACGAAGTTGTAGCCCGTGACCGTGCCGCTGGCATCCCGGACCAGATAGGGCGAGCTGTTGCTGGTGTCGATGGGCGGCGCGTTGATGGCCACCGAATTGCGCAACAGGCCGAAGTCCGGGCGCGACATGCCCTTCGAGTATCCGAAGCGCATGAACTGCGTGTCGGTGAATCCGAAGCGCACATTGAAGCTCGGCAGAACATTGGTGTAGCTCTCGTCGAGCGTGTTGTCCGTGCCGCTGCCCGTGCTGTACGCCAGCAGCGCCGGCGTGAGCCAGCACTGGATGTCGGTGGCCTGGTTGGTGCCGTTGTCGGCCGGGTTGCAGGCGCCTTGCCCCGCGGCCAGCGCGTCGTTGTACCACTGCGCGGTCGGGAAGCTGACCTGGCCGTGGCTGGACACCTCGGTCTTCACGAAGCGCACGCCCACGTTGCCGACCACGTTCACGCTGCCGAGATTCGCCTCGGGTCCGCCGAAGCGCAGCATCAGGTAGGCCGCCTTGCTCTTCTCCTGCACATCGAGCATTTCAGCCGGCGTGAAGCAGCCTTCACCCGGCACGTTCGCGGCGCGATCGCAGAGCGGATTCCAGCCCTGTGGCGCATTCACGTTGCGATCCGCGAGACCTTCGGTGTGGAGGTCGTAGTCACGCAGTGTGGCGCGGTTCAGGAATACCAGGGGACTGCCCGAGATGACGTTGCCGTTGTAGTGGTCGTTGAGACTCGCGGTCTCCCAGATGTCCGCCGGATAACCGTTGAACGGGTTCGGGTTGCCGCAGGCGGCGGGATACGGCGCGGCCTGCGTGTTGTCGATATTGAAGCCCGGACCGTTGCAGCCCCAGGCTGGCGCGATCGGCGCCCAGTTGTAGCTGGAGTAGCGAACTTTCTGTTCGCGGTCGGCGAAGCGCACGCCGGCCTTCAGCGAGCTCAGCCAGCCACCGCTGCCGAGGTCGTATTCCGCGTCGGCGCGTGCCGCGAGCTCGTCGGCATCGTTGTTTTCCCAGTGATCCTGGATGAACTGCATCCAGTAGTTGTGCGGATTGGCGAGGAAGCCGTCGGCGTAGTTCGTGTTCGGCGCCGGCGACAATGCGATCACGGGAGTGCCATCGCCGTTGGTGCTGTAGTCGACCTGCGCGACGCTGTTGGCCGCCACCAGGATGTCGTAGTTGTTGGTGCGTGCCTTGATGTACTGCACGTCGAACTGCGTGTGCAGGTCCTCGGTGATGTCCCACTTCACGTTGAACGAGAAATCACGCGTCTGTTCGTCGTGGTCGAAGATGCGCGCTTCGTTGCTGACGTTGGAGCCGGTGATGCAGGGTCCACCGCAGGCTTCGGCGCCGTTCACGAAGGGCAGTCCCGGCACGGCCGAGCCGTGGTTGATGTTCAGGGCATTCGTGCCTTCGTAGAACCCGAGCACGTCGGCCGGCTGGCCGATGACGCCCGAATCCAGCATGCCGTCGGCACCGAACTGGAAGTTTCCGGTAATCGGCCGCCAGGCCGGGGCGTTGAAAGGCGACCACACCGGCGTGCCGAAGCCGGCGCCCGCGGGCCAGCTGATGTTGGCGCTGCGCTCGACCCACGGATTCTCGTAGCGCGAGTGGATCGCCGTCAGGTTCAGCTGCAGGTTGCCTTCGTCGTTCTCGTACTGCAGCGTCAGCGCGGCACCGGTGCGCGTACGATCGTAGTCCACCTGCGAGTAGTTCACCTGGCCAGGTGCGTAACGCCAGCCCGACCCGCCGTAGGGATTCGCGTTGCAGACGACGTTGCCTTCGCCGTCCACCTGCGCGGGCGGGAACGCGCCGCCGCTCTGCGGGTAGTCGGAGCAGAACGTGCTGATGCGCGTCATGTTGACGGCCTCGGTGCGCGTCACGATGTTCGAGTACGCGGCGTTCAGCAGCACACCGAAGCGGCCCGCGTCGGTTTCCCAGTTGTTGCTGTAGATACCCGAGGCTTCGTAAGTGGGTTCGCCGGAGAGGCTGCCGTAGTTGACGCGGCCGGTGAGCGCGATGGCCTGGCCATCAGAATCGAAGGGCACGCGCGTGCGCAGGTTCACGACGCCGGCGATGCCGCCCTCGATCATCTCCGCGGTCTGGTTCTTGTACGTGTCCACGCCCTGCATGAGCTCGGGCGACACGTCGTTGAAGTTCAGACCACGATAGCCGTCGGCCGAGAAGCTGTCGCGGCCGTTGAACTGGGTGCGCACGAAGGTGAGGCCGCGGATCAGCACCGTGGCCGGCTCGGCGGAGAAGTGATTGCTGTCGTCGCTGGACTGCAGCCGCGACACGGTGATGCCCGGCACGCGTTGCAGCGCCTCGGCCACGGACTTGTCGGGGAATGCGCCGATGTCGGTCGCCGTGATCGAATCCACGAAGGTGTCGGACTCGAGCTTGATGCTCTGCGCCGTTTCGAGCGATGCACGCAGGCCGGTGACGACGACTTCGTCGACCACGTCTGGCGTCTGCTGCTGCGCGAAGGCCGGATTGATCAGGACGCTGCCACCTACGATGGTGAACAGATATTTGCGCGTTTTCATGAGCCCCCTTGTTAACGCTTTTGCGTATATTTGCGTGCGCCTGGTCCGCAAATTGGGCGCCGCATTGCGAATACAGTACCCATGTTGCGAAAAGTTGCGCAATAGCCGAAGCTCGTTTTGCGTAAATTTGCGTGGATCGGTAATGTTGTTATCGCTAACAGGAAGGCTGCGAAGTACTTATGGTCACTCTCGAAAAGCTCGCGAAGCTGGCGAAGGTCTCGGTCTCCACGGTGTCGCGCGCGCTCAACGATCACCCCTCGATCAGCAGCCCGCAGAAGAAGCGGCTGTGGGCGCTGGCGCGCAAACATGGCTACGAATTCCGGCGCCACATGCCGATGAGCCCGATCGGCGCCGAAGGCGCGATCACCGTGGTGACGCCGCGCGTGCGCGGCCGGCCGCTGCCGCTGTCGCACCCGTTCTTCCTCGAGTTGCTGGCGAGCATCGGCGAGGCGGCGCGCGATCGCGGCTGCGATTTCACCGTCAGCCACCTGGTGCCGGCTAACTACGAGGACCTGGTGCACGCGACCACCACGGGACGCGCAAACGGCGTGATCTTCCTGGGGCAGGGCACCCTGCACGAGGAGCTCAACCGGTTGGCCGAGACCGAGGCGCGTTTCGTCGTATGGGGCGCGCAGATCAGCGGCCAGAAGTACTGCACCATCGGCACGGACAACATGCTCGGCGGCCGCCGCGCCACGCAGCACATCCTCAAGCACGGTCGCAAACGCATCGTGTTTCTCGGCGGCACGGACCCGGAGGCCACGCAGCGCTATCGCGGCTACGCCGAAGCGCTGCAGGAATCGGGCATCGGCATCGACGACGCCTTGATCGGCCGCGTCGAGTTCGAATCCGAGTCGGCCGAGGCGGCGATCGATGCGCTGCTGCGGCGCCAGGTTCCCTTCGACGGCATCGTCGCGGCCAGCGATCTCATCGCGCTGGGCGCGATTCGCGCCCTGAGCCGCGCCGGGCGTTCGGTACCGGGCGACGTTGCGGTGGTGGGCTACGACAACATGCTGCTCAGCCGCCTGAGCACGCCCACGCTGAGCACGGTGCAGCAGGACATCCCCAAGGCCGGACGCCTGCTGGTGGCCAAACTACTCGAATGGCATGGCGACGCGCGTTCCGAGCTGCTGACCACGGAACTGATCATCCGCGAATCCTGCGGCGCCTGAAGTCGCGCTGCTGCCTGGTCCCCAACGCCACTTCCGCGAAACTTTATCGGCGCACCCTGCAACCACCGGCAGCTTTCGCCCGTCTCAAACAGGGCCACGTCGGACGGGGAGGTCTCGAACATGAAGATGCGACTTGCCGGCGCAATTGCGCTGCTATGGCTGACTCCTGACGCGGCCGCGGCGGGGGCCCCGCTGCTCATCGAAAACGTGACTCTGCTGTCGCCGGAGCTGGCGCAACCGCTGGGCAACCGGCACGTGCTGGTGCGCGACGGGCGCATTGCCGCCGTCAGCGATCGCGCCCTTCCGGCGCCCGAGGGTGCGCGCCGACTGGACGGCACCGGCAAATTCCTGACGCCCGGCTTGATGGATGGCCATGTGCACGTGTCCCAGGCCGTCGGCCTGCCATTCGATTCGAAGGATCCCGCGATCGGGACAATGGAGAAGGAGTTCTTCGCGCAGCAGCCGCGCAGCTACCTGTACTTCGGCGTCACGCAGTTGCTGGATCCGATCAACATGCCCGAACGCGTGGCGGAGTTCGCCGCGCAACCGCAGCATCCCGACATCTATCGTTGTGGTGTGGCGCCGGTGGTGGATGGCTACCCACTGGTGTTCATCCCCGAGGCGGTGCGCCACACGATGTTCACGGACTACATCTTCGAACCGGCGAATGCGCGCGAACATCCGCTGCCGGCCGGCGCCGATCCGGCCGAGCACACGCCGGAGGCCGTGGTGGAACGCATCGCCAGGAGCGGCGCGATCTGCGTGAAGATCGCGCTGGAAGATGGCTTCGGCGACCGCAGCGATTGGCCGCTCATGAGCGTGGAGACTTTGCGCCGCGTGCGCGCGGCGACCCGCAAGCACGGCCTGCTGCTCTCGGTTCACGCCAATGCCCTGGACATGCAGCGCGTCGCGATCAACGGCGATGTCGACCTGCTGGTGCACGGCCTCTGGAACTGGAATGAGGTCAATGGCCAGCCCGGCATGCCGGCGGTCATCGCAACGCATCTACGCAACATCTACGACAAGAAGATTGGATACCAGGCCACGCTGCGCGTGCTGCCCGGCGTCACCGACCTGCTCGATCCGCGGCTGCTCGACGATCCCATGTACGCAAAGGTGGTGCCGCGGCGCCTGCTGGCCTGGTATCGCACCGAGCCGGCGCAATGGTTCAAGCGCGAGGTGTTCGGCCCGAACGTGGATGCGGCCGCGGTGCTCGCGGGCCGCCACGCCGCGAGCGAGCACTGGGCCACCTCCGACCCGGGCATGCGCGCCCTGCGCCATCTCTACGAGCTGGGCCAGCCCATGTTGTTAGGCAGCGATACGCCCTCGGGGCCGACGTACGGCAATCAGCCAGGCTACGACACGTACAGGGAAATGCAGCTGATGGCGCAGGCGGGGATTCCGCTGTCGGCGATTTTTGCGGCGGCCACCATCAACAACGCGCGCCAGTTCAGGTTGGACAAGGACTACGGCACGGTGGAGAAAGGAAAGATCGCGAATCTGCTGTTGCTGGAGGCCAATCCGCTGGCCAGCGTGGAGGCGTGGACGAAGATCGACAAGGTGATCCTGCGGGGCGAGCCCATCGACCGCGAGACGCTGGCCGCGGACGCGAAGCGGAACTGATCAGCCTTTCAGCGCGGCGATGACTTCGCCGGCGGCGCGCACCCCGCTGTCGTGGGCGCCGTGTGCCGTGGAGAAATCGCCCGCACTGGTAGCTTCACCGGCGAAGAACAGGCGTTGCTCGAAGGGTTGCGCCAGCGACTTTCGCGCGCCGACTTCGCCTGGCAGCGCATAGCTGTAGGCACCGCCCACACGCGTCATGCGCGTCCAGCTCGACGCCGCCATCGGACGAAGCCTGGCGCGGACGTCCGAACCGAACAAACTACCGAGCTGATCGATTGCGAAGGCGAATCCCGCGGCGAGACCCTGCTCGTTGAGGAGTCGCGCTCGTTCACCGCCGAAGAAGCATTCGATCACCGGCGAGCCGAAGGGCCGGATGTAGTACGAGGCCGTGCGTTCGTCGCGCGGATTGCCGGTCACGTGAGTCTCGGCTTCGAAAGGCGATTCCCCCAGGATTTCGAGGAACAGCTTCTCGTTGAGCCCCAGCGGCAACCTGGCGGCCGCTTCGCGCCAGGGCCGAAGCTCGGGTGGTAGTTTGATCGAATCGCCGGCCAGCACGGCGGTCGACACGCTGAGGAGCGCGGCGCGGGCGCGAATGCTGCCCGTGGGTGTGCCTATGGTCAGACCTTGGGCGGCGAGCTCGATGGATTCGACCGGCGTCGCCAGTCGCAGCGCCACCTCGCGCGGAAAGCTTCCGGCGATCAGCGCGCCGTAGCCGGTGCGCAGGCGCCAGTTGTTGTCGCTCGAGGACTCGTCGTAAGCCACGTAGTCCGCGGCCGAAAGGTGCTCGAGATTGGCGCCGCTGATGAAACTCACGATGGCGCGGATGTGCGCGTTCCATTCGCTGCCGGGATCCAGCGCGTCGGCGGCGCAGTCGCTGGCCGGTGGCGCGGCGGCCAGCCGCTGCGTCCAGGATTCGAATGCCTGCCACGCCGCGGCCTGCTCCGCCGATGTGAATCCCAGGTTGCGATACTGCGCGCCCCAGGCCGCGCGCGACTGGTCGAGCGGAATCGCCGCTGACCTGGCAATTGCGGCCCAGGAGTTTCGATCCGCGGAATGCAGCCAGCCCGCGCCCAGGTCCAGATCCAGGCCACGGATTTCCTGCGTGCAGGCGCGACCACCGAGGCGCGAAGTGGCTTCCAGCAACAAGGTCGACAGGCCGCCGCCGGCGAGACGTCGTGCGGCGCCCACTCCGGCCGCACCGCCCCCAACGATGACGATGTCGACGTCCGAGCTCAAAAGAGCTCGAGGCCGGTGAGCTCCGCCAGCTTCGCGATCAGCTCGTCCTGGAAGCGTGCGTCCAGCGTCGGCGCCGCGGGTTGCTGCCGCTCGCGGTGATACCAGAGGCCGCCGCTCGTTTTCGCCGCGGCATCGTCGCTGGTCGCCAGCCAGGTCTGGGTGAGATGTCCCTGCTCGAGATCGTCGGGAGCGCCACGCCCGCCCATCCTGGTGGGCACCCAGCCGGGATCGACGGCGTTGCTCAACACCTTGGGCCACTGTCGTGCGACAGCGAATGCCAGCGTGGTGACATACAGCTTGCTCTCCGAATACGCGCGGTACGTGTCCCAATTGCGTTTGGACCAATCGATGTCGTCGAGCGGGCCTTCGCCGCCGCGATGCATGCTGCTGCTCAGGTAGACCAGCCGGTCGGGTCGTTCGATGAGACCGGTCAGCATGTACGGTGCCAGTACGTTCACCGCCAGCACCTTGGCGTGACCTTCGGGCGTCGCTCCCCGACTGGCTTCCCGGAAAATGCCGGCGTTGTGAATGATGGCGTCCATGCGCCCCAGCTTGTTGACCTGGTCCGCGAGGCCGCGCGTCTGCGCGGCGCTGGCCAGGTCGCCCACGACGATCCCCGCTGCGCGCGGCTTGAGGTCTGCGAGCGCCGCGGCACGTTCCTTCGAGCGCGCATGCAGGACCACCTGGTGTCCTGCCTCGATGAGGGCTTCCGCGGCACCGCGGCCCAACCCGTCCGTCGATCCGGTGATGAAGACGCGTCGCATGCGGCTCTCCTTTCCGAGCGAGGCGAATGGCAGCGCGGCGCTCGGCCGCGACGAGGTGACCGAGCAACCGGCGTCGCGTCCCTCTGACCCGCCGCCGCGCGCTCACAGTTTTTCTCCCGGCAATTTGCTGGCCTGTTTTACCCAGTCGGTGAACTGCCCTTCGTCCAGCTGGCCCTCGCGAATGTCCAGGTAGCGCACCTCGGGGTGCTTGGACTCGCCGGGTGGCACGGGACTCAGCGACCTGCCGCGAAAGAAGGTCACTTTCATGTAGTTCGTGAAGCAGTGATAACTCAGAAACCAGCCCTGCCCCTCGATGCCATAGAACGGCGAGTTCCATTTGACGGCCTTGTGAACCTTGGGAACGGTGCGCACGATGAGTGCGTCGAGACGCCGCCCGAGCGCGCGTTTCCAGCCCGGTATGGCCGCGATGTAGGCCTGCACGGGCGCGTCGCCATCGCCCTTCGCGATTTGCGGGTTACCACCCGAAAGTAGCTTGGGTTTCACGGGCTTGCGTGACTTCGCCGCAGGTGGCGCTTTGCGCTTCGACTTGGCTGCTTTCATGGCGGTCTTTTCACTCACTTTTCGCATCCTTGCAATTCCTGGTCTTTTCCCCTGCACGGCCCCGTGCCAGAGTCATCGCATGCGCTCTCGTTACGGAGCCCTGGCCATCTACTCAGTGTTGCTCGCCTGTGTGGCAGGCGGCGCCTTGCTGTTGGCATTGCTGCGCGGCGCGGAGTTCCCCACCTGGTGGGTGATGCTGCTGGGCATCGGCGCCTGCCTGTTCGTGTGGCAGTTCGGGTTGCGCGCCCCGCGCCTGGGCCTGATCTCGATGGAGCGCTTGCCGCAGATCGGCCTGCTGCTGGTGTTCGAACCCGCGGTGGCGGCGAGCATCTGTGCCGCCGCGTCGCTGATCTGGCCACTGGTCAGCCGCCGCTACAGCCAGGGGTCGGCCAACGTGGCCGCGCTGCGCGCCATCCACAATGGCTCGATGACGGCGTTGATGCTGTTGCTCGCCGGACAGATGTACCTCGCCAGCGGTGGCCGGCATCCGCTGACCGGGTTGCTCGCAACGGATCTGTTGCCCCTCATCGTGATGGCGCTGACCGCGCAGGTCGTGAACATCAGCCTGATGTCGTTGTTCTTCCGCTTCGACGGCCGCGACGTGCGGCGCATCGTCACGCCCAGTTATGCGCTCTCGGATCTCATCTTCGTGCCGGCCGGCGTACTGGCGGCGGTGTTGTTCAACACCGGCAATGGCGCGGTGTTCGGATTGTTCGCGGGGCTGATGCTGCTGTTCGTGCTGAGCTTCAACAGCATCGGCACGCAGCGCGATCGCGCGCAGGCGGTGCGCGGGCCGCTGACGCGTCTGTTCGAAGCGGCGCTCGCATTGCAGGGCGCACGCAGGATCGATCAACTCGCCGAGCGCATCCTCGCCGAGACACGCACGCTGTTCCGCTTCGACGAGTTGCACCTGGTGCTGGTCGACCGCGAGCGTCGCCTGCTGGACATCCGCGTGCACGAGCGCCACCAGGTAAGGATGCCCGTCGGGACCAGGCCCATCGACGCGGGATTGTTCGGCTGGCTCATCTCGCGCGCCGAGCCGCTGCTCGTCGAAGACTGGCGACACGCGCCGCCCGAAGTGTTGCAGCGAACCGAGGCTGAAAACACCGCCGGCTCCTTGCTGGCCGTGCCGCTCATCAATGACGGCATCGTGCTGGGCTTGCTGAGCGTTCGGCACACCCAGGCCGGCATCTACGCCCGTGCCGACCTGCACCTGATGCGACAACTGGGCGAGCAGGTCGCGGGCGCGCTCTCGGATGCGCGCGCCTTCGAGGATCTCGAAAATTATCGCCGCCACCTCGAAGAGCGCGTCGCGGAGCGCACGGTCGAGCTCGAGAAGGCGAACGCCGAAAAGGAACGACTGATCACCATGCTGCGCGAACGCAGCCTGAGACTGGAGCGCGAGTCTCAGGAAGACGCGCTGACCGGCGTCGCCAACCGCCGCTGCTTCATGCAGCGGCTCACGGCCGAGATCGACGTGGCGCTGGCGGTCGGCGAGCCGCTGAGCATTGCGATCGCCGATCTCGATCGCTTCAAGACCGTGAACGACGAGCTCGGCCACCCGGTGGGCGATCAGGCGTTGCAGCAGTGCGCGGCCGTCATGCGGCGCAGCTGCCGCGTCAGCGATCTGGTGGCGCGCATCGGCGGTGAAGAGTTCGCGCTCATCCTGCCCGGCATGACGCGCGTCGAGGCCACGGTGTTCTGCGAATCGCTGCGCGGCATAGTTGCGGCACACGACTGGCGAACGGCTCATCCCGATCTGTCCATCACGATCAGCATCGGCGTGGCGCAATGGGACGGATCCGCCGAGCTCGAAGAGCTGGTGCACGCGGCGGATACGAACCTGTACCGGGCGAAGCGCGCCGGCCGGAACCAGGTGGCCTGAATCCGGCTGCTACCAGATGCGCACGCGCTCCTCGGGCTTGATATACATCTTGTCGCCAGGTTGCACATCGAAGGCCGCGTACCAGGCATCCATGTTGCGTTCCGGATAGCTGCCGCGCGCACCGGCGGGCGAGTGGGGGTTCGTCAGCATCAACTGGCGAAGCATGTCGTCGCGCATTTTTCCCTGCCACACGCGTGCGAAGGCAATGAAAAACCGCTGGTCGCCGGTGAAGCCATCCAGCACCGGCGCGGGTTGTCCCTTCAATGACAGTCGGTACGCGGTGTACGCCATCTCCAGTCCACCGAGGTCGCCGATGTTCTCGCCCATGGTGAGCTCGCCATTCACGCAGGCACCCTCCAGTGGGCAGTACGTGCGATACAGCGCCGCGAGATTCTTGGTGGCCGCGACGAATTTGGCGTTGGTCTCCGGCGTCCACCAGTTGCGCACCTTGCCCGAGCCATCGAACTCACGACCCTGGTCGTCGAAGCCGTGGCCGATCTCATGGCCGATGACCGCACCGATCGCGCCATAGTTGACGGCGGGATCGGCGTTCGGATCGAACATGGGAGGCTGCAGGATGCCCGCGGGGAACGTGATCTGGTTCCTGAGCGGGTGGTAATACGCGTCCATGGTCTGCGGCGTCATCTCCCACTCGGAACGGTCCACCGGTTCCTTGAGGCGCCTGGCGCGACGTTGCCATTCGAACACGCGCGCGTTACGTGCATTCTCGAAATGCTTGCCGCGCTCGACGATCAGCCCCGAGTAGTCGCGCCACTTTTCGGGATATCCAAGACGCGGCTCGAAGGTAGCCAGTTTCTTGAGTGCCTCGGCGCGCGTGGCCTCATCCATCCAGGAGAGTTTCTCCAGCCGCTGCTTCGTGGCGGCCAGCAGATTCGCGACGAGCTCGTCCACCTTGGCCTTGGTCTCGGGCACGAAGTGCTTGCGCACATAGATCTGGCCCAGTCCCTCGCCGATGTTGTTGTCGATCAGGGTCATGCCGCGCTTCCAGCGATCGCGCTGTTGCTGTATGCCTCGCAACGTCCTGGCGCGGAACTCGAATTGCGCGTCGTCGAAGGCCTTTGGCAGGTCGGTCGCGTACGAATCCACGAAGTGGAACGTCATGTACGACTTCCAGTGGTCGAGCGGCTCGGTACCGAGAAGTCTGGCGCCATCGCGGATCGCGCTGGTCTCGTTGACGATGAAGTTCTGCGCTTCCGCGAGATCGACACCGCCGAGCACCACGTCCCAATCCACGCCCGGCACGTATTTTTTCAGCGCCGCCAGATCCATGGGGTTGTTGGTTTCGGCGACACTGCGCCGGCGCTCCTCGGTCCAGGCGACCTGGGCGATCTTGTTTTCCAGCGCGATCACACGTTGCGCGGATCGTGCCGGATTGGCGTCGCCGACCAGCTCGAAGATCCTGGTGACGTAGGTGAGATAGGCCGCGCGATAGGCGTCGAACTTGGGACCCTTGTTGAGGTAGTAGTCGCGGTTCGGCATGCCGAGCCCGGACTGGGTCACCCAAACGACGTAACGCGTGGGATCCGCCGTATCGCCTTCGACGAACATGCTGAAGGGAGCCTGGTAGTCCACGGTGCCGATGAGCTTCATCAGGTCCGCTTTGTCCCTGGCCGCGGCGATGCGTGCCAGGTGGGGCTGCACCGGCGCAAGGCCGCGCGCTTCGATACCGGCCTGGTCCATCCAGCTCGAGTACATGTCCGCGACCTTCTGGTCGACGCTGCCTGGCGCGTGCTTGCCCGCCGCGAGCTCGTCGACGATGGCGTGCAGGTTGGCTTCGGTTTTCTCGAACACGGTGATGACCGTGCCGTAGTAACTCTTGTCGGGAGGGATCTCGGTGGTGTCCAGCCACTTGCCGTTCACGTAACGATAGAAGTCGTCGCCGGGGCGCACGCTCTTGTCCATTTGCGTGAGATCGACGCCGAAGCTGCCGAAAGCCGGTTTGGCGACAGCGGGTACAGGTGCGGAGTCCGGGTCCTTTGCGCAGGACGCCAGGATCGTGGTCGCGAGAATCAAGGTCAGCGTGGCAGATCGCATGGTCGACTCCTGCAAGGTTCGATTTCGCGAAGCCTACTCCAAGCTTCGTGGCGCATTGCGCAACGAGTCGACGGAGCGTCCTGAATCAGCGCCGAAATGAGGGGCGAGGTCGGGTCGTGCGCGCATGGCCGAACCACATGAGGGCGACCACCGCCATGAAAAGCCACGGAAGCAGCGCCAGGTTCGTCAGCCGCCAGCCGAGCGCCTGCAACAGCGCGCCCGCGCTCAACGATGTAGTTAGGCCAACGATATATATGGTCAGGTCGTTCGCGGCCTGGGCGCGCGCCTTCTCCGCCGGAAGGTAGGTGCTCGCCAGCAGCGTGGTGCCACCGATGTAGAGAAAATTCCAGCCGACGCCAAGCAGGGCGAGCGCGGTTCCGAACGACGCCAAGCCCGTGCCGGTGAGAGTCAACAGGACGTGGCCGCCGAGCAATGCTGCGCCTGTCAGCATGATCCGCAGCACGCCGAAGCGCTCGATCAATGAACCGGTGAAGAACGATGGCAGGAACATGCCAAGGACATGAGCCTGGATGACGATTGCCGTGTTCGAAAGGCCGTGATGGTGATGCTCCATGGCCAGTGGGGTAGCGGTCATCGCCAGCACCATCACGCCTGAGCCGGTCGCTGCCGCGAACAGCGCAACGGCGTAGGCGGGCTGGCGCATGATGGCGAGCAGCGGGCGGGGTTTGCCCTGGCCTGCCTCGACGCGCGTGGGTATGCGAAGCATCGTGAGCAGAGCAGCAGCGAGCACGGAGACCGCGGACACGATCAGGAAGGAACCGACGTACGTGGGTTCGAGCAGCGGTTTGCCGACCGTGGCCAGCGCCGGTCCGATGAGGGCGGCCGCCACGCCGCCCGCCAGCACGAACGAGATGGCGCGTGGCCGGAACGCTTCATTGGCCACCTCAGTCGCCGCGAATCGGTAGAACTGTGCGAACGCGGTGTATGCGCCGATGAAGAGCGCGCCCGACGAGAGGATGGGCAGTGAGCGGGAATGAAGGCCCCAGGCGCTCAAAACGCCGCCCGCCGCTCCAAGCAGTGCACCAGCAATGAAGCCGCCTCGTCGGCCAAAGCGCGCCATCAATTGCGAAGCAGGAACGGTTGTGACGACTGTGCCGAGATACATGGCAGCGATCGGTGCAGTCGCAAGCTGCGGGTCCGACGCGACTTGGGCGCCAGCGAGAGCTCCAATCGTGATGACCACCGTCGAGGCGGTCTGGAAGAGTGCCTGCGCCGCCGCGAGCAGCATCACCTGCAAGTGCATCGTTCGATTTCTCAGTGTTGCAACACCACTCTCGTCGAAACAATTCTGTTCCGAACCATGTCGATCGCCTCGTTGACCTTTGCAAACGGCATCACGTGCACGGCACTTCCGATGCCGCGTGCAGTCGCAAACTCCAGCATTGCCGCCATACATGAGCGGCTTCCGACATAGTTGCCGTAAACAGTGCGTTGCACCCCGTCATACAACGCCCCCACGCTGATCGCCAGCGGGTCCAGCGGTTGAGCCACGAAGCACAGCTTGCCGAGCGGCCTCAGCATCCGCAGATAGGCGTTCAAATCAAACCTCGCATTTACCGTCGACAGTATGAAATCAAACTTCTTGCTCAGCGCATTCGAGTCGAGATTCGCGCTGTCGATGTACGTTGCTCCCAACCCGTCGATGGTCGCCTTCTTTTCAGGAGAATGAGAGAAGGCCGAAACACGGTGACCCATGTTGCGAAGAAACTGGATCGCGAGATTCCCCAGGCCCCCGATCCCCGACACGGCGACCTCGGAACGATCCGGCAACTCGGCTCTGACGATCGCCGAAAATACGGTGAGGCCAGCGGACAGCAGTGGAGTCGATGTTGCTGAATCGAGTGCTGGCGGAATCTTGAACGCAAACCGATGGTCGACACCGATGTGCTCGGCCAAACCACCGTAACAATCGACCCCGATGACCTTCTGGTCGGGGCATAGATGCTCATTGCCGCTCCGGCAAAACTCGCACGAGAAACAAGCGGCCTGCTGGTAGCCGACGCCAACCCGATCGCCCACCCGCAGATCAGTGACCGTCTCGCCGGTCGTTTCCACGCGACCAATGATTTCATGGCCAGGCACGAGGGGAAATCTGGCATCGCCCCAGTCGTCGTCCATGAATTGAATGTCCCCTCTCGCGAGGCCGCAATGCGTGATCTTGACCAACACATCGTCGTTGCCGAGCTTCCTTTCATAAGAGAATGGTTCAGCTCTTCCAGCCCTGCGCCTTACGACGTACGCGTTTATCGTAGTCATGTGAAAAAGACGGTTGGTGTCAGGCGAGCGTGGTCTTCGGCATCTGCGGCAACATTTTGTCGATCGTGATCGGGTAGTCACGTACCCGCACGCCCGTGGCGTTGTAGATGGCGTTGGCGACGGCGGCAGCGGCGCCGCAGATGCCGAGCTCGCCCACGCCCTGCGCCTTCATCGGCGACAGCGTGGGATCTTCGCTATCGAGGAAGATGACCTCCTGGTGGGGAATATCCGCGTGCACCGGCACTTCATAGCTGGCGAGATCGTGGTTGACGAAGAACCCCACTCGCTTGTCGACCACCAGGTCCTCCATGAGCGCGGCGCCAACGCCCATGGTCATCGCACCGATGATCTGGCTGCGCGCGGATTTCGGATTCAGGATCCGCCCTGCCGAACAGACCGCCAGCATGCGGCGTACGCGCGTCTCCGACGTCAGCGAGTCCACCGCCACTTCGACGTAGTGCGCGCCGAACGTGTACTGCAGATACTTGTCGCGCGAGCTCACGAACTCGATCTTGTCTTCGCCCACGAGACCTGCGGGACCAACGGCCTCGCCGAGCGGCATGCGCTTGCCGCTGACGACCACGACGCCGTCGACAAAATCGGTGGCCGACGGATCCACGCCGAGCTTCTGCGCCACGGCTTCGCGCAATTTCATGCACGCCGCATACACGCCAGACGTGGCGCTCACCGCGCCGAATTGCCCGCCGGAGCCGGCCGAGACCGGAAAGCGTGAATCGCCCAGCTTCACGACGACGCGCTCGAGCGGCACACCCATCGTCTCGGCGGCGGTTTGCTGGATGACGGTGTAGCTGCCGGTGCCGATGTCGGTCATGTCAGTTTCGACGGTGACCACACCCTGCGCATCCAGCCGCACCCGCGCCGCGGAATTGAGCACGGGCGCTCCGCGATACGCCGTTGCCACGCCCAGCCCGACGAGCCAGCGACCGTCGCGCACCTTGCCTGGCTGCGCGTTGCGACGATTCCAGCCGAACTTTTCCGCGCCGGTGCGCAGGCATTCGACCAGCTTGCGCGTGGAGTACACGCGGGCCGGCTTTTCAGGATCCTGCTGCGTATCGTTCAGGATGCGGAATTCGACCGGATCGAGATTCAGCTGGTGCGCCATTTCGTCGATGGCGATCTCGAACGCCATCGATCCCGGGGCGTCGCCGGGCGCGCGCATGGCATTGCCTTCGGGAAGATCGAGCGCCGCGAGGCGCGTTGCCGTCCTGCGGTTCGCACCGGCATACAAGGCGCGCGAGGCCAGGATGCCGACCTCGGCGCTCCCGCCCGGCAGATTGCCCGACCAGGTCTCGTGCGCGAACGCCGTGATCTTGCCGTCCGCCGTGGCGCCGAGTCGCACGCGCTGGATGGTCGCCGGGCGATGCGTGGAGTTGTTAGGCATCAGTGGACGCGCGAGCGCCACTTTCACCGGCCGCTTCGCGGCCCGCGCCCCGAGCGCTGCCAGCAGCACGTCGGAACGCAGGAAGAGCTTGCCGCCAAACCCGCCACCAATGTACGGCGACACCACCCGCACCTTCGCGGGATCCATCTTCAATGTCTTGGCGAGATCGTTGCGCGCCCAGTTGATCATCTGGTTCGCGGTCCAGACCGTGAGCTCGTCGCCCTTCCACGCGGCGATCGACGCAAAGGGTTCCATCATCGCGTGCGTCTGGTCCGGGGTGGTGTAGGTCGCGTCGAGCTTCACCGGCGCCGCGGCGAAAGCGCCGTCGAAATCGCCGACGCCGGAGTCCGGTTCGGTGCCGAACTGGGCTTTCGGTTTCTGCGCGCCGTCCTTTGCCTTGGCGAGATCGTAGGCGCCGGCCTCGGTGACATAGCGCACCTTGATCTTGCCCGCGGCCGTGCGCGCCTCTTCAAAGGTGCGCGCGACGACTATGGCCACGGCCTGGTGGTAGTGCTGGACCTCCGGTCCCGCGAGTAGTTTGGCGGTGTTGAAATTGCCCTTGTCGAGCGCACCGGCATTCTGCGCGGAGACGACCGCGAAAACACCGGGAGACGATTCCGCCGGGCCGGTATCGATCGAGGCGATGCGCCCCTTGGCGATGGCGGCACCGAGCACGTAGCCGTACGCCGGCTTCGGTGCGATGTCATGCCACTCGTAGGCATATTTTGCCGTTCCGGTGGTTTTGAGACTGCCCTCATAGCGGTCCGTGGCTTTGCCGATGACCTTTTGGCGGTCGATCGGATTCTGGCCGGCTGGCTTGTCGTGTTTCATCCCGCGCTCCTCGCTTCAGCCAGCACCGCCTCGAGCGTGCGCTCCACCAGCGTGAGTTTGAATTCGTTGTCGTGGGTCGGCCGCGCGTCTGCCAGCAATCGCGTGGCCACCGCCTTGGCCCCGCGCGGCAGCTCGGCTTCCGCCGCCTCCACGCGCCAGGGTTTGTGAGCGACGCCGCCCACGGCTACACGGCCGCCGCCATCGGGCTGCACGATCACGCCCACGGAGACCAGCGCGAATGCATACGACGAGCGGTCCCTCACCTTGTGGTAGATCTGTTTGCCGCCGATGGGCTTGGGCAAGGTCACGGCGGTGATCAACTCGCCGTGTTGCAGAACGTTTTCCACCTGCGGGGTCTTGCCCGGCAGAGTGTGAAAATCCGCGATGGGTATCTTTCGCGCAGCGCCATCCGGCCGAACGGTTTCGACCGTCGCATCCAGTGCGCGCATTGCGACCGCCATGTCGGAAGGGTGAGTCGCAATACAGGCGTCGCTCGAACCAACTACCGCGAGCTGGCGGCTGAATCCTTGCAAGGCCGCGCAGCCGCTGCCGGGATCGCGCTTGTTGCAGGCCTGGTTCGTATCGTAGAAGTACGGGCAGCGAGTGCGTTGCAGGAGATTGCCGGCGGTCGTGGCCCGGTTGCGCAGCTGGCCGGAGGCGCCGGCCAACAAGGCGCGCGTCAGCAGCGGATATTCGCGCCGCACACGTACATCGGCGGCCAGATCCGTGTTCCGCACGAGGGCGCCGATGCGCATTCCGCCGTCGGGCGCGGTCTCGATCTTGTCCAGCGTCAGGCCATTGACGTCGATGAGGTGTGCGGGCTTTTCGATCTCGAGCTTCATGAGGTCGAGCAGGTTGGTCCCGCCGGCGATGAACTTGGCGCCGGGATTGCGTGCCGCGGCGGCCGCGGCCGCGGCCGGTGTCGTTGCACGTTCGTAGGTGAACGGTCTCATGCGCTCGTCTCCTTCACGCCGTTCACGTCGACTATGGCCTCGACGATGTTCGAGTACGCGCCGCAGCGGCAGATGTTGCCGCTCATGCGTTCGCGGATTTCCGGCTCCGTGGCGCGCATGGGTGCCGTCAGATCCGCCGTCACATGGCTCGGGACGTTCGACTTGATTTCCTCCAGCATCGCCACCGCCGAACAGATCTGTCCCGGTGTGCAATACCCACACTGGAAGCCATCGCGCGCTACGAAGGCCGCCTGCATGGGATGCATCTTCTTCGGCGTGCCCAGGCCCTCGATGGTGGTGATGCGATCGCCGGGATGCATGACCGCCAGCGTGAGACAGGAGTTGATACGCCGTCCGTTCACCAGCACCGTGCAGGCGCCGCATTGGCCGTGGTCGCAACCCTTCTTGGTGCCCGTCAGCTGCAGGTGCTCGCGCAACGCGTCGAGCAGTGTGGTGCGGGTATCCAGCTTGAGCGGGTGTTGTTTGCCATTCACGTTCAGCGTAACGGCCGCTTCGGTCGGACCTCGGCGTCGGCGCCGGCGCCCTGCGCGCGTGCGAGCAATGGCGCGGCGGTGGCCGCTGCTCCCAGTTTCATCAGGTCGCGTCGGGAAAGTTCGCAGTCACCCGGTCCTTGCATGTCGATCTCCTTCAAACCTTGCAGCTGGCGTTACCGTATTCCTCGTCGCTGACTTTCTGCATCCAGACGACTTCCTGCTGGTCGAATCGTTCGTGAACTGCCGCGTGGCTCATCGGCCCCTGCGTACCGGCGCCGTGCCAATGCTTGACGCCCGGCGGCGTCCACACGATGTCACCGACACGGATCGGCTGGCGTTCGCCGCCTTCCTGTTGCACCCATCCACATCCCGCGGTCACGACCAGCATCTGTCCGTGAGGGTGCGTGTGCCAGGCGGTACGCGCGCCGGGCTCGAAGCTGACGATGGCCGCGGCAAGGTGGGACGGCCGCGCGCCTTCGAATCGCGACTCGACCACGGCTTTGCCGGTGAAGCGTTGCGCGGCACCCGTTTCCGGCATCGCACTCTTGCGCACGACGATGAGGCTTTCCCCATCTTTCGCGGCGGCGAAGGCCGCCACCGCGACAGCGGCAATGGCGATTCCTGCGGATAGGCGCGCTGCGCGATTTCCCATAGCTGCTCCTTGTAGACCGGTGTGTGCCGACTTACCCGCTGTGAAGCGCCGTGATTAGTCGTCAGAATCCGCTTGCTTCGATGAAAGGCATTCATGAATGCCGGGCGAGAACATCAACGACGACCTGGTCCTGCGGCGAAACTCAGGAGCTTCGTGTCGGACTATCCCGACATCAATGTGGAGATCAGCGTCGACGAAGGTCCGCATCGAGCCGGGCGTCATCGAAGGCGCGACGGGCTGAGTCGCGGCCACTGGCAGCCGTGCGATGCCGCTTGGCAGTCCGGTAGCTAGCCCACTTGACCCCTCGCGAGAAGCTCTTCGAGCGGTTATTCAGGCGGATCTTCGCCCTGCATCAGTAGTTAGATGTCGAGGTTGGTCACCGACAGCGCGTTCTTCTCGATGAACTCGCGCCGCGGCTCGACCTGGTCGCCCATCAGCGTGGTGAAGATCTCGTCCGCCGCCACGGCGTCTTCGATGCGCACCTGCAGCAGGCGGCGCGTCTCGGGATTGATGCGTGGTCTCCCACAGCTGCTCCGGGATTCATCTCGCCCAGGCCCTTGTAGCGCTGGATCGTCTGGCCCTTGCGCGCCTGCTCGAACAGCCACTTCATGGCCTCCTTGAAGGAGCCGACCTCTTGGCGCTCGTCGCCGCGCGTCACGTAGGCGCCCTCGCCGATCATTCCTGCCAGCGTCTTGCCGAGCTCCGACGATGCGCTGGTATTCGGCGGACTCGAAGAACTCGCGCGGCAGCGCCTTCTCGGTCACGGAGCCGTGCTCTGTCTTGCTGCACTAGTGACACGCGCCGGATGCCCATCGACCTGGCGCATCTCCACGCGATAGCTGCGCGTGCCGTCGTAGAGCGTGTTGAGCCGCTGCATGAGATCGCGGATCCAGCCGCGCATCCAGTCCGGGCGATCGAATTCGGCGGCCGTGACGACGGGCATGTAGATGAGCTGCTCGAGCAGCCGTTCGTCATAGCGGCGCGACCAGCGCTTGATGATGGCCTGCACTTCCATGTACTTGCGCGCCAGCGCCTCGAGGCCCGCGCCGGACAGTGCCGGCGCCGCGCTGTTCACGTGCAGGCGCCGAGCCCTCGAGCGCCGAGTTCAGCAGCATCGCGTTGAGCTCGTTGTCGTCCTTGACGTAGATCTCCTGCTTGCCGCGCTTCACTTTGTACAGCGGCGGCTGGGCGATGTAGATGTGCCCGTTGTCGATGAGCTCGGGCACCTGCCGGTAGAAGAACGTCAGCAGCAGCGTGCGGATGTGCGAGCCGTCGACGTCGGCGTCGGTCATGATGATGATGCGGTGATAGCGCAGCTTCTCGATATCGAAGTCGTCTTTGCCGATGCCGCAGCCAAGTGCGGTGATCAGCGTGCCGACTTCCGCCGACGAGAGCATCTTGTCGAAGCGCGCTTTCTCGACGTTCAGGATCTTGCCCTTGAGCGGCAGGATGGCCTGCGTGCGCCGGTCGCGGCCCTGCTTGGCGGAGCCGCCGGCCGAGTCGCCCTCGACGATGAAGATCTCGACAGAGCGCCGGATCCTTCTCCTGGCAGTCCGCGAGCTTGCCGGGCAGTCCGGCGATGTCGAGCGCGCCCTTGCGACGCGTCAGCTCGCGCGCCTTGCGCGCGGCCTCGCGCGCACGCGCGGCCTCGATGATCTTGCCGACGATGGCCTTGGCTTCCTGGCGGATGCTCGAGCAGAAACTCGCGCGAGCTTGTGCACCGACGGTCTCTCCACCACGCCCTTCACTTCGGACGAGACCAGCTTGTCCTTGGTCTGCGAGGAGAACTTCGGATCCGGCAGTTTCACCGAGAGGATGGCGGTCAGCCCTTCGCGCGCAGTCGTCGCCCGTGGTCGGGACCTTCTCCTTCTTGGCCGACATCTCCTTCTCGATGTAGTCGTTCAGCGTGCGCGTGAGCGCCGCGCGGAAGCCGGCGAGATGCGTGCCGCCGTCCTTCTGCGGGATGTTGTTCGTGTAGCAGAACATGCTCTCCGGTATAGGAATCGTTCCATTGCATCGCCACTTCGACCGCTGATTGTTCCTTCCTGGGTACGAAACCAGAAAACGGTGTCGTGGATGCCGGCGCGCGAGCGGTTCAGGTATTTCACGAACGCCTGCAGGCCGCCCTGCATGCTCGAACACGTCGGACTTGTTCTCGCGCTCGTCGACGAGCTCGATGCGCACGCCGGAGTTCAGGAAGGACAGCTCGCGCAGGCGCTTGGCCAGGATGTCGTAGTTGAACTGTGATGTTCGTGAAGATCGGTCGGGCTGGGCTTGAAGCGGACGATCGTTCCGCGCTCGGTGGTTTCGCCCGCGATTGCCAGCGGCGCTACGGGATCGCCCAGTCGGTATTCCATCTTGTGGGCTTTGCCATCGCGGCTGATGGTCAGCTGCAGGTTGTCCGAGAGCGCATTGACGACCGAGACGCCGACGCCGTGCAGTCCGCCCGAAACCTTGTACGAGCTGTCGTCGAACTTACCGCCGGCATGCAGCACGGTCATGATGACCTCGGCGGCGGAGCGCCCTTCTTCGGGATGGATGTCGACGGGAATGCCGCGGCCGTTGTCCGTGACGGTGACCGATTCATCGGCGTGGATCGTGACGACGATACGGTCGCAATGGCCGGCCAGCGCCTCGTCGATGGAGTTATCGACGACCTCGAAAACCATGTGGTGCAGGCCGGTGCCGTCATCGGTGTCACCGATGTACATGCCGGGCCTCTTTCGGACTGCGTCGAGACCCTTTAAGACCTTGATTTTGCTGGAGTCGTAGACGTCGTCGTTGGCCATGACTGACTCGAAAAAACGGGCCCGAATTATAACCGGACTACCCGTCCTTGTTCCACGTGAAACGTCGCTTTAGGTGCTTGAAAAAGCGCGGTTTCTGGCGTCAACGAGGTCGCGATCATCTGGCACTTCAACGACGACAATTCGGCGAACAAACGCTGCAGATTCTTCTCGTCCAGCTCAGCGGCGGGATCGTCCAGAAGCAGGACTGCGCGCATCCCCAGCTCGTCCTGGAGCAGCCTGAGTTGCGACACGATCATGGCGACGGCCGTCAGCTTCTGCTGTCCCCGCGACAGCGTTTCGCGCGCGGCGCGATGACTGCGCCGCAGAATCACGTCCGCGCGATGGGGGCCGACTGTGGTCATCCCCCGCTGCCGATCGCGCTCTCGATGAGTTCGCAGCGCTTCCTCGAAGCTGGTGTCCGCGGCCCACCCGCGCGTAAATCCAGCCGATACCTCGAGCGCCGCCGAATCGCTCGAACGGTCTCGGTGAGCCGTGGCAGCAGTCGATTCAGAGTGCGCTGGCGCGGCTTCCGTGAGCGCCACGCCGTTGGCGACGAGCTCCGGGTCCCAAGCATCTACGATGGCGGTCCCACTCCGGAGCGCGGCGTTGCGTTGCTTCAGCGCCCGGCTGTAGCGGGACCAATGGACATCGAAGGTTGGTTCCACGTGGAACACCACCCAGTCCAGCCAGCGGCGGCGGCGCTCCGGACCCTGTCGACCAGCTTGTGGATCTCCGGGTCGATGGCCTGCACGGGCAAGACGCCGGACAGCTCCAGCAGCGATGACCGCGTTCTCACCGTTGATGCGAGCGCGGGTGCCCCCATCGGCGGCGACCTCGACGCCAGCGCTGTCGGGATGGCGAATCGTCGGTCCGGCCGAAGACGGTCAGCTTGTGCTGGCCGTGGCGGATCAGCCGCTCGGTGCTTCGCGTGCGGAAGGAACGGCCGCGCCCCAGGAGAAAAATGGCCTCGAGGATCGAGGTCTTGCCGGAGCCGTTCTCACCGGCAGATCAGGTTGAGCTCCGGATGAAAACTCGAGCTCTGCGGATTCGACGCAGCGCAGGTTCTCGATCCGCAGCTCGGCGAGGGACATCGCTGGCGAGCCGCGCTTCGAAGACTAGAGACGCATCGGCATCACGACGTACTTGGTGTTCGTCGCGCCGGGAGCCCGCACCAGGCAGCTGCTGTTCGCCGTCCGTCAGGCCGATCTCGACCTTGTCGGTATCCACCGCCGCCAGCGCATCCAGCAGGTAATTGACGTTGAAGCCGATCTCCACCTCATCGCCCTTGTAAGCTGACCTCGATCTGGTCCTCGGCCTCTTCCTGCTCGGGGTTATGTGCCTGGATCGTGAGGAGATCTGACTTCAACTTGAGGCGAACTCCGCGATACTTCTCGTTCGAGAGAATCGCCGTGCGCTGCAGCGCCTGGCGCAGTCCTTCGCGGTCCGCCTCGACCATGCTTGGTCGGATTCGGCGGGGATCACGCGGCCATATTCCGGGAAACGGCCATCAATCAGCTTCGAAGTGAAGCGAATATCGCCGATCTGGGCGCGAACGTGATTGGTTCCGACCGCCAGCTCCACGTTGCCATCGCCGCCCAGAATGCGCTGCAGCTCCAGCACGCCCTTGCGCGGCACGATCACCTGCTGGTTGGTCTTGGCCTTGCGTCTCGAGCTCGGTCTCGCACAGCGCCAGACGATGCCCATCCGTGGCGACGGCTCGCAGGGTCTTGCCTTCGGTTTCGAGCAGCATGCCGTTCAAGTAGTAGCGAACGTCCTGCTGCGCCATCGAAAAATGCGTCTTGTCGATCAGACGTCGGAATTCTCCCTGGCTCAGCGTCGAGCGTCTGCTGGGCGTTGATCTCATCGACCACCGGAAACTCCGCGGCCGGCAGCGTGGACAGCGTGAAGCGCGAGCGCCCGCCTTGATCGACACACGTTCGCCGTCAGTGCGAGCGTTACGCGCGTCTTCTCGGGCAACGCGCGGAAGATATCCAGCAGCTTGCGCCCCGGGACGGTGACGTCGCCCGGCTGCTGCACGTTGGCTTCTCCCGTTGCGACCAGCTCCACCTCGAGATCCGTGCCCGTGATGCTCATCCGGTTGTTCCGCGCCGCCAGCAGCACATTGGCCAGCACCGGCATGGTCTGCCGGCGCTCGACCACGCCGATGACGCTCTGCAGGGGAGCGAGAATCTCCTCGCGAGTCGCGGTGAGCTTCATGCGATTGCCTTCTGTTCTTAAAGATTTAAAGCTAGTTGTTGCAGCTATAGAGCCTGTGAATAGACGGGGAACGTTTGAAAAGATTTATCCGGATCAGCCTCTTGAACTCCGTAATCTCAGCATGAACCAGACTTACCCACAGCCTGTGCATGCCCTGTGCGTGACTCTGTGGACTAGTTTTATCCACAGAATTCATCCACAGGCATTCCACAGTCATCCGGTCAGGGTTCTCAACAGGTTTGATAATCCTCGCCGACGCGCTGCTCGGCCACGCGCAGCTCCTTGATGCGCTTGCAGGCGTGCAGCACGGTCGTGTGGTCGCGCCCGCCGAAAGCATCGCCAATCTCCGGAAGGCTGTGAGTCGTCAATTCTTTCGCGAGCGCCATCGCCACCTGGCGCGGACGCGCGACGGAACGACTGCGGCGTTTTGAAAGCAGATCCGCCATGCGCACTTTGTAGTAGTCCGCCACGGTCTTCTGGATGTTTTCGATAGTGACCAGCTTCGCCTGCAGTGTCAGCAGGTCTTTCAACGCTTCCTTGGTGAATTCCAGCGTGATCGGCTCGGCCGGTGAAGCGCGAGTTCGCGATCACGCGTCTCAACGCGCCTTCGAGCTCGCGCACGTTCGAGCGAATGCGCTTCGCGATGAAGAACGCCACTTCCTCCGGCAGCGCACGCCCGCGGCCTGCGCCTTGCCGATCAGGATCGCGACGCAGGTCTCGAGCTCCGGCGGTTCGATCGCCACCGTGAGTCCCCAGCCGAAGCGGGATTTCAGGCGCTCCTCGAGGCCCGAGACTTCCTTCGGATAACGATCGCAGGTGAGGATGACCTGATGCTGCCCTTCGAGCAGCGCGTTGAACGTGTGGAAGAACTCTTCCTGCGAGCGGTCCTTGCCCGCGAAGAACTGGATGTCGTCGATCAGCAGCGCATCGAGCGAGCGATACGCCGTCTTGAACTCGTTCATCTTGTTGTGCTGAAGCGCGATGACCATGTCGCTCACGAAGCGCTCGGAGTGGATGTACGCGACGCGCGCTTCGGGATCGCGCGCCTTGATGGCGTGAGCGACGGCCTGCATCAGATGCGTCTTGCCGAGGCCGACGCCGCCGTAGAGGAACAGCGGGTTGTAGGCGCGGCCGGGATTCTCGGCGACCTGCACCGCCGCCGCCTTCGCGAGCTGGTTGCTCTTGCCTTCGACGAAGCCGTTGAACGTGAAGTCCGGATTGAGCCGGACGCCGACGACGATGCCTTCGCTGCGCTTCGGCCGCGCGATGCCGTTGGTTTGCCGGTTCACGGATCTGCACGACCTCGGGTCCGCGCGAGCCGACTTCCACCGTGACGATCGGCGCATCGCCTTCGACGAAGCCGCGCAGGATCTCGCCGAGGCGCGACAGTAGGTGGGCGTTGACCCAATCGACGGCGAAGCGGTTCGGCGCCAGCAGCTTCAGCGCCCCGCTGCTTTCGACGGCCTGCAGCGGGCGCACCCACGTGTTGAAATGCTCGCCCGGCAGCTCGGCTTCGAGCGCGCGCACGCAACGCGTCCAGAGGGAGCTTCCACGAGCGTGGATTCGCGCGTCGCGGCGGTCACGGTCTGAGCTGTCCGGTTGAAGGGTGGGCTGGGAAAAAGGGGTGCGAAGTCTAGCCGTTCCGTGACGGGATTGTATTGACACCCGGAGCGCCCGCTGCTTAACCTTCCCGCCCTTTTTTCCGAGAGATCAGCGGCTTTGGAGCCCATCATCATGAAACGCACTTATCAGCCGAGCAAGATCAGCCGCAAGCGCGCCACGGGTTTCCGCGCGCGCATGAAGACCAAGGGCGGCAAGAAGGTTCTTGCACGCCGCCGCTCCAAGGGCCGCAAGAAGATCGTTCCGTAGGCGACGCGAGCGCCGCGTGAGCGGGCCGCCATGCAGCCGCCGCTCGACGTTACGTTTTGGCGCGAGCTGCGCCTGCGCAGCAAGCCGCAGTTCGACGCGATCTATGCGCGCGGCCGGCGCATCGACGATCGTTTCTTCGGACTGCGCGTGAAACCCAACGGGCTCGGATCCCCGTTCGGGCTCGCGGTGGCGGTGAAAACCGCGGGCAACGCGGTCGCGCGCAATCGCATCCGGCGCCTGGTCCGCGAATCGTTCCGCCTGGCACAGTTACGACCTGCCCGCGGTCGACATCGTGGTGGCGGCAAAATTTCCCGCGCGCGAAGCACCGGCGACAACGCTGCGTGCTAGCCTCGCGACCCTTTGGCAACGCGTCGCAAGTACATGCGCCACGTCCTGAAATTCCTGATCCGCGGGTACCAGCTCGCCATCGAGCCCGTTGCTCGGGCCGCGCTGCCGCTTCTATCCCTCCTGCTCGCACTACGCGCTCGAGGCCCTCGAGGCGCACGGCGCGCTGCGCGGCACCTGGCTCACGCTCAAACGCATCGGCCGCTGCCACCCCTGGCATCCGGGCGGCATTCGATCCGGTCCCGCTGTCGAAACATTCGCATGACTAACAACATTCGCGTTTTCCTGTGGCTGGCCTCGCGCTCGCCGCTGTGGCTCAACTACTCGCAGTGGCAGATGCGACTACGGCCCCAAGCCGGCGCCGCCAGATGCACGGCGACTCTGCTGGCACCGCGGCGAGTCAAAGCCGCCATCGCTCTGGACGATACTGTCCCGCAGGCGGCTCAACCAGCAGCGCCAGCGGCCGAGCGCCGCCGACTGCGGCACGTACCCGGTACCGCCGCCGCGGCAGCCCGGCGCCGCCGCTGAGGCACGCCGCGCCGGCAAGGTGCGTGTCACCACGGACGTGCTCGATCTCGACATCGACCTGAACGGCGGCACGCTCGTGTGCGCGGAGCTGCTGGGTATCCGATGTCAAGGGCCAGCCCGAGCCGTGGTGCTGCTCAACCAGCGAACGCCGGCGACTAACTACGTGCTGCAGACCGGCCTCGCCGGCGTCAAGCCCGATGACGCGCGCCCCACGCATCTGCAGCCAGTTCACGAGCGCGCAGGACGCTACGAGCTCGGCCGGGCCAGGACGAGCTGCGCGTGCCGCTCACCTGGACGATGGCAACGGCGTCACGGTCACGAAGACCTTCGTGTTCCGGCGCAGCAGTTCGCGCATCGGTCTCGAGTACGCGATCGACAACACGTCGGCCGCGCCGTGGACCGCTGCCTCGTACGCGCGCATCTCGCGCATCGATCCGGACGTCGAGCAGTCGATGTTCAAGGTCGAGAGCTACGCGTTCCGCGGACCGGCGATCTACGACGAGGCAAGAAGTACCGCAAGCTCGACATCGAGAAGACGGAACACCAGAGCCTGTCGGTAGCACGTGAAGAACGGCTGGATCGCCGGCATTGCAGCATCATTTCGTCAGCGCGATCGTCCCGGATCCGGCAGCACACGTACACCTACACGCTGCGCGCGGAAGGCCGGCAATACCTGCTCGGCGCGCTCGGGCCGGCCGTGACCGTGGCGCCCGGCGGCACCGGCACGTTCAAGGAAACGCTGTTCGTCGGACCGAAGCTGCAGAAGCAGCTCGATGACGCTGCATCCCGAGCTCGAGCCGCGTCGCCGACTACGGCGTGCTCACGCTTCTCGTCGCAAGCCGCTGTTCTGGCTGCTCGAGTAGGATCCACGCGTCGTCGGCAACTGGGGCTTGGCGATCATCCTCGTGACGTTCCTGCTGAAGCTGCTGTTCTATCCGCTGTCCGAGAACGCCGGCCGCTCGATGGCGAAGATGCACGAGCTCGCGCCGCGCATGAAGGCGCTGCAGGAAACGCTACAAGGACGATCGCGCGAAGCTCGGCCGGCGATGATGGACCTGTACCAGCAGGAGAAGGTGAATCCGGTCGCCGGCTGCCTGCCGATGCTCATCCAGATGCCGGTGTTCCTCGCGTTCTACTGGGTGCTGCTCGAGAGCGTGGAGATGCGCCAGGCGCCGTTCATGCGGCTGGATCAACGACCTGTCGTCGCGCGATCCGTTCTTCATCCTGCCGGCGATCATGGCCTGCGCGATGTTCATTCAGTACAAGCTGAATCCGCCGCCGCCGGACCCGGTGCAGGCGAAGGTCTTCATGTTCATGCCGCTCGTGTTCTCGGTGATGTTCGCGTTCTTCCCGGCCGGCCTGGTGCTCTACTGGGTGACGAACACCGGGCTGTCGATCCTGCAGCAGTGGAACATCAACCGGAAGATCGAGGCCGAGGATGCAGCGCGAGCAGAAGTAGCGCGTTCGGCGCTGCAGCGCCAGTCCGGTCACACCGGCGTAGACTCGTGTCCGCGGCCGCCGAAGCCGCGGCGTGCATGAGCCATCCCGACACCATCGTGGCAGCGGCGACACCGCCCGGACGCGGCGGCGTCGGCATCGTGCGCGTCTCGGGCCCGAAGACGCCCGAGATCGCCGCGACGCTGGTCGGCGAGCTGCCCGCGGCGCGCCACGCCACGCTCGCGCGATTCCTCGATCGCCGCAGGCAACCCCATCGACATCGGCATCGCGCTGTTTTTCCCGGGCCCGCATTCCTACACCGGCGAGCACGTGCTCGAGCTGCAGGGCCATGGCGGGCCCGTCGTCGTCGAGCGCCTGGTCGCACGCGTGCTCGAGCTCGGCGCGCGCCGCGCGCGCCCCGGCGAATTCACCGAACGCGCGTTTCTCAACGACAAGATCGATCTCGCGCAGGCCGAAGCCATCGCGGATCTCATCGACGCCGGCTCGCGCGAAGCGGCGCGCGCCGCCATGCGCTCGCTGCAGGGCGAGTTCTCGAGCATGGTGCAGGGGCTCACCGAAGCGTTGATCGACCTGCGCACCTATGTCGAGGCCGCCATCGATTTTCCCGAGGAAGAGGTCGATTTCCTCGGCGACGGCGAGCTCGCCGAGCGCCTGGCCAGCGTGCGCGGACATTTCGACGGCGTTGATCGCAGCCGCGGGCCAGGGCCGGCTGCTGCGCGACGGCATGACCGTGGTGCTCGCCGGCCGCCCCAATGCCGGCAAGTCGAGTCTGCTCAACCGGCTCGCGGGCTACGACGCCGCGATCGTCACCGCCATTCCCGGCACCACGCGCGACGTGCTGCGCGAGCGCATCGACATCGACGGCATGCCGCTGCACGTGCTCGACACCGCGGGCTTGCGCGACTCCGACGACGTCGTCGAGCGCGAAGGCGTGCGCCGCGCGCCGCGGAAATGTCGCGCGCGGACCGCGTGCTGTTCGTGATCGACTACGTCAGCGATCCGCAGGCGCGCGGCCTTCGAGGAGGAGCGCGCGCGCCTGCCCGCCGATGTGCCGGTCACGCTGGTGTTCAACAAGATCGATCTGGCGGCGGGACTGCCCGTCGCCGACACCGATTCGCGGCCCGCCGCGCATCCACGTGTCCGCGCGTCTACCGGCGCGGGCCTCGACGTGCTGCGCGCCCACCTGAAAGACAGCGTCAGCTTTCAGACCGCGGGTAACGGAAGCATCTCGGCGCGGCGTCGTCATCTGGAAGCCCTGGCACGCGCGCGCGAATGCGTCGAGACCGCGGCGCGCGAGCTCGAGCGAGCGCCGCGCCGGCGAGCTGGTCGCCGAGGAACTGCGCCAGGGCCAGCAAGCGCTGGAGGAAATCACCGGGATATTCACCGCGGACGACTTGTTAGGCCGGATCTTCGGATCGTTCTGCATAGGAAAATGACATGTGGGTAGGTAATCGCTGTTATCCGCCGAAAGACGTGCAGCTCGCGCTCGAGAGCCTGTTCGGCGAATCCGTGCGCCAGATCCAGGTGATCCAGTACTCCATCTACGTGCGCTTCCACTGGCGCGCCATCGCCACCACGCGCCCCAACCGCATCTATCTGCGCGGCAGCGGCAAGGAATTCTTCGCCGACGGGCCGCTGGTGCTGCACGAGTACTTCCACGTGATCCGGCAGTGGGCGCACGGGCGACCTCACGATCCCGCGCTATCTCGCGCGAGTGTTTCCGCCGCGGCTACTGGGACAATCGCTACGAAGTCGAAGCGCGCGAATACACCTCGACGGAAATCTTCCGCTACCGCGCGCTGCTCGCGCAGCACCGCACGGCGACGCTGCCGCCGGGCGTGCACCCGATCCGGCGCGATGAATCGGCGCCTGACTCGCTAGCCGAGCAGCCCTTCGCGCCGGTACAGCCGGCCCGCGATATACATGAGCACCGCGCCGTAGACCAGCGTGCTCATCACCGACACCACCACGAAGGTCGGCTCGATCGGCTCCGCGCGCACGACCGTGGTCATCAACAGATGCTGGCTCAGGAACGGCACGAACATCAGCCCCAGCTTCGGCTGCAGGCCCAGCATGCCCGCGAACATCAGCGGCATGGTCGGAATCGTGATCATGAGGCCGAGATAGGTCTGCGCCTCGCGATAACTCTTGGCGAACGCCGAGATGATCGTGAGATAGGCGGCGCCGAACAGGACCAGCGGCGCGCAGCAGGCCATCATCTGTGCCGCGGCCGCGGGCCCGAGATTCGCGGTGACGCCGAGCTGCTCGAGGCCGACGAAGCTCATGGCCACGGAGAACATCGTCACCGTGAGCACCAGCGAGATCAGCATGTAGGCCGCCGCGGCGACGATCTTGCCGTAGATGAGGTGCTCGCGCGGCACCGGCGCGGTCAGCAGCACTTCGAGCGAGCCGCGCTCGCGTTCGCCGGCCGTCGCGTCGATCGCGAGATACAGGCCGCCGAACAGCATCGACAGCAGCACGAGGTACGTCATCATGTTGAGCACGAGCACCGAGCGGCTCGCTGGGCGTCGACACGTCGATCTCCTGCACGGAGATCGGCAGCACCGAGATCGGATCGATGCCGCGCGCCAGGAAGCGCAGCTGCGCGATCTCGATGCCGTAGCTGCGAGATCAGCGCGCGCACGCGGCCGACGCCGCGGCGCTCGAAGCCGCGCGAGCTGTCCGAATACAGCACCACCGGCGCCGGCTGACCGTCCTGCAGGCGCTGCGCCGAAATCCTCGGGGATGTCCAGGATGATCTTGTGCGTCTGCGTGGCCACCGCGTCGCGCGCACGCGGCCTCGTCGAGCTCCACCTTCTCGATGTCGATGCCGCGCGCCGTCAGATAGGCGAGCAGGTTGGGCGCGCGCTCGGCGTGCGTGACGGCCACCGTGATGTTCTCGTCGGACTGCGTCCTCGGCGTGCGAGATGCTGAACTGCACCAGCACCGCCACCAGCGACGGGGCCGAACACCGGGCCGAACACCAGCGCCGACAGCAGCGTGCGCCGGTCGCGCAGGTTCTCGCGGAATTCCTTGCGGAACACCGCCCAGACGCCGCGCAGGCTCACTTCGGTTGCCCCGGCTGTCGTCGCCTGCATGAGGCTGCACGAAAGCATCTTCGAGCTGGCTGTTGCCGGCGCGCGCGCGGATGTCCGCGAGCGTGCCCGCGGCCACCACCTGGCCGCCGGCGATCACCACGACCTCGTCGCAGAGCTGCTCGACTTCCTGCATGACGTGGCTCGAAAACAGCACGCAATGACCGGCGTCGCGCAGCTGCGCGAGCAGCTTGCGCAGGTTGCGCACCGCCATGACGTCGAGCCCGTTGGTGGGCTCGTCGAGCAGCACGTTGCGCGGCCGGTGCACCAGCGCGCGCGCCAGCGCGGTCTTGAGCTTCTGGCCCTGCGAAAATCCTTTCGCCAGCCGGTCCGCGAACGGCTGCATCTCCAGCATCTCGATGAGCTCGGCGGCGCGCGCGTCGCGATCGGCGCGCGACAGGCCATGCAGCTCGCCGAAGTAGTCGATGTTCTCGCGCGCGGTGAGATGGTTGTAGACGCCGGCGCCGTGCGACAACACGCCGATGGCGCGGCGCGCCGCGAGCGGATCCGCCGTCACGCTCGACGCCGTCGATGAACGCGTCGCCGGCATCGGGCTTCAGCACCGTGTACAGCATGCGCAGCGTGGTGGACTTGCCCGCGCCGTTCGGGCCGAACAATCCGGTGATCTGGCCGTCGCGCGCGCTGAAGCTCACGCCGCGCACCGCCGCGATCTTGCCGAAGGACTTGTAGAGGCCGCGGGCTTCTGAGCATCTAGGGCGCGGGCCCCGCGAGCGTGGTGAAGAACGGCATGGGCGTGAGCTTCTGCGGTGCAGCGTGGTATCGAGCGTCCTTGGCGGTGCCCGCGTCGATGAAGCTCGCGATGATGCGATCCACGCAGGGCGCGCCGAGCTGGCCATGCCCGTGCCCGGCGATGATCACGTGTTTGCTGTCGGCGAACGCCGCGCTGCGCCAGCGCGGCGTACGCGGGCGGCGTCACCGGATCGTCGGCACCCGACAGCAGCAGCGCCGCCGCGTCGCTCTTGAGCGGCGCGTGCAGGTCGGCATCGACGACGCCCTTCGGCCAGTCCTGGCAGGCCTCGATCAGCTGCTGCACCTGCTCCGCGCCCATGTGCGTGGCCTTGAGCGCGACGCGGTCGAGCTTCGCGGCGTCGATGAGCGGCGTGTCCTCGCTGCAGGCCACGCTGTTGTGCATGCCGTAGGCGAAGGCCTCCTCGAGCGAACTGCGCGAACACGCGGAACTGGTTCGCGAGCGGCGTGAAGTTCTGCTTCGTGCGCCGCCAGATGCAGCGACAGCGGCAACAAGGCGGCCTGGTCGTCGTTGTAACTGGCGAATCTCAGCACCGCGGACAGGTGCCGCGTGGTGAAGTCGAAGTGGATGGGCCGGCCGGTGGCGGCCTCGCTGACGATGGTCGCGCACCGGCTTGGCAGTCGAGCTGCGCGCGCAGCGCGCGATAGTCCGCAAACGGATCGATGAACGCCTTGGCGCAGGCCGCATCGTCCTGTGCAGCGCGCAGGATGCGCTCGAGCGCGTGCTCGGCATCGATGGCAATGCCGGGGCCCAGCACCATGTTCGGGATTCACCACGCCGTCGAGGATCAGCGTGCGTGTGGACTGGGGATAGCGGCGCGCGTAGTGCTGCGCCACGCGCGTGCCATAGGAATCTGCCGTAGAGATTGATGCGCTCGTATCCCAGCGCCGCGCGCACGGCGTCGAGATCGCGCGACCGCCACGCTGGTGGTGTACATGCGCAGGTCGGCCTTCTTCGAGAGCTCGTCGCGGCACTTGATGTTCTCCGGCCCGACCTCGACCTCGTCGAAGCGTTCGAACAGGTTCTCGGTTGCCGTACTCGCAGTCGAGCCGATTCGAACGGCCGGTGCCGCGCTGGTCGACGCAGCATGATGTCGCGATCGCGGCGCACGCGGTCGAAGGGCCGCGCCGACGAGGTGTACAGATCCACGGCCGAGGTGCCGGGGCCGCCCGCGATCAGGAACAGCGGGTCGGGCGCCTTGTTGAGACTGATGGCCGGCACGCGCGCGACGAACAGATCGATCTTGCGTCCGGCAGGCTTTGCGGGGTTCTTCGGCGACTGTCAGCGAGCCGCATTCCGCCGTCAGCGCCAGCATGCGCGCCGGATGCTCGAGACGGCAGGGCTTGAGTGTGAGCGGCGGGAGCCGGCGTCGGCGGCGCCAGAGAGCAGCGGTAGCCCGAGGAGGAGTCCTGCCAGAACGCCGAGTCGCACAGAATCATGCGGCGCGGCAGGATACTACGTGTCACGGGCTGCGCCCGGAATTCAAGCCCGGCTACGCCGGGTCCGTGAAAATGAAAAGGGCACGTACGAATGCGATACGTGCCCTTCAGCATCTCAGTTCTGCAATCTAGTTGCGATCCTGGGAGTCGTGCTTCTGGCGATAGATGCGGCGCGACTGCTGATTCGCTTCGTGCTGCAGATGGGCGCGCTCGCGGCCCGTGACGACGCCGTCGGATTTGGCGCGGGCCTCGGCGCGACGCAGATGCACCTGCCCGGCGGTCAGGCGGCGAGCTTCGGGACGAGTGAGCTCGCCATTCGCAACACCGTTGTAGATGCGATTGCCCTGATGGGCCTCGCGGTGATCGAGTCGCGGCGTGCCGGCCAGCACGGGCGCCGTTGCCATCGACAGGCCAAAGCGCCGACAATCGCGGCGAGAAGGATCGACTTGTTCATGTGCTCACTCCGTATCCGGGCCGGGAATCGGCCGTCCTGCCTCTAACAACGGCCCGCCTGCGGTGGCGTTGACCCCGCCGCAGGCCTACAATGCGCGCCCTTAACTCCTTGATAGCACGGTATTTCCTTGGCTTCGGCAGGCTCGTTTGACGTAATCGTGGTGGGTGGCGGACACGCAGGCACCGAGGCGGCGCTGGCGGCCGCGCGCATGGGCGCGCGCACGCTGCTGCTCACGCAGTCCATCGAGACGCTGGGCCAGATGAGCTGCAATCCCGCCATCGGCGGCATCGGCAAGGGTCACCTGGTCAAGGAGATCGATGCGCTCGGCGGAGTCATGGCGCGCGCGGCGGATGCCGCGGCCATCCAGTCGCGCACGTTGAATGCCAGCAAGGGTCCGGCGGTGCGCGCCACGCGCGTGCAGGCGGACCGGCAACTGTACAAAGCCTTCATTCGCCGCACGCTGGAGAACCAGCCCAACCTCACGCTGTTCCAGCAGGAGTGTGGCGATCTCATCGTGGAAAACGACACGGTGTGCGGCGTCGTGACGGTCACCGGCATCGAATTCCGCGCGGCGGCCGTGGTACTCACGGTGGGCACCTTCCTCGGCGGGCGCATTCACGTCGGCCTCGACAACTACGCCGGCGGCCGCGCCGGCGATCCACCGTCCAACAAGCTGGCCGAGCGGCTGCGCGCGCTGCCGTTCCGCACCGCACGGCTGAAGACGGGCACGCCGCCGCGCATCGACGGCCGCAGCATCGACTACTCGCGGCTGGCCGCGCAGTACTCGGACGAGCCGCGGCCGGTGTTCAGCTATCTCGGCCGCGAGAGCGACCATCCGCAGCAGCTGCCCTGCCACATCACCGCGACCACGGAACGCACCCACGAGATCATCCGTGCCGCCACCGACCGCTCGCCGATGTTCACCGGCAAGATCGAAGGCGTGGGCCCGCGCTACTGCCCCAGCGTCGAGGACAAGGTAGTTAGATTCGCGGACAAGGCCTCGCACCAGATCTTCATCGAGCCCGAGGGCCTGAACACCCACGAGGTGTACCCGAACGGCATCTCCACCAGCCTGCCGTACGACGTGCAGTTGGAGTTCGTGCGCACCATTGGCGGCTTCGAGAACGCGCATATCACGCGCCCCGGCTACGCCATCGAATACGACTTCTTCGATCCGCGCGATCTCAAGAGCATCGCTCGAGACCAAGGCGCTCGCGCGCCTGTTCTTCGCCGGCCAGATCAACGGCACCACCGGTTACGAAGAGGCGGCGGCGCAGGGCCTGATCGCCGGCATCAACGCCGCGCGCAGCTCCGCGGGGCGCGCGGCCTTCACGCCGCGACGCAGCGAGAGCTACGTCGGCGTGCTCATCGACGACCTGGTGACTCGCGGCACGCGCGAGCCCTACCGCATGTTCACCAGCCGCGCCGAGCATCGCCTGCTGCTGCGCGAGGACAATGCCGACCTGCGCCTGACGCCAGCGGGTCGCGAACTGGGCCTGGTCGACGACGAACGCTGGACCTTCTTCGAGGCCAAGCGCACCGGCAGTGCGCGCGAGCTCGAACGTTTCCAGGCCGCGCGCATCAAGGCGGCGGACATTCCCGCCGAGTGGCAGTCGCGCGTGCTGGGCGATTCCGCGACGCGTGACGTGGTCTCCGCCTTCGATCTGCTGCGCCGTCCCGAAGTGGACTATGAGCACGTGATCGAGCTCATCGGCGCGCCGCCCACTATTGACAACCATGGGGGTGACACAAGACTGGCGACGCAGATTCGCGCGCAACTCGAGGTGGCCGCCAAGTACGCCGGCTACATCGAGCGCCAGGAAGAGGAAATCGCGCGTCAGCGCCGCAACGAAGACACCCGGCTGCCCGAGGACCTCGACTACTCGCGCGTCGCGGGACTCTCGAATGAAGTACGCCAGAAGCTCGCGCAGGTGCGTCCCGCCACCGTGGGGCAGGCCGCGCGCGTCGCCGGCGTGACCCCGGCCGCGGTGTCCATCCTGTTGGTGCATCTGAAGAAGTCCAGCCGCGCCGCGTAATGGCGAAGACCTTCACGCGTCGCGATGCCCTCGCAGCTCCGCTGGCGGCACTGGCGTTGAGCGCCTGCGGCGGCCGCAGTGATGACGCTCCTTCGGCCAGCATCCTGTTGCGCGGCAATGGTCCGGACCCGGACTCGCTCGACCCACACCGGGCCCGCTCCACGGAGTCCATGCAGATATTGCGCGACGTGTTCGAGGGCCTCACACGGCTGGACCAACAGGCCGCGCCCATCCCCGGCGCCGCGGAAAGCTGGACGGTGACCGACGACGGGCTGGTCTACACGTTCAAGCTGCGGCCCGGCCTGCGCTGGTCGAACGGCGATCCGCTGGTGGCGGAGGACTTCGCCGCGGGGCTGCAGCGCCTGGTGAACCCCGCAACGGCTTCGCAGTACGCCGAAGTAGTGGACGTCATCGTCAATGCCAGCGACATCGTCGCCGGGAAAAAAACCGTCGACAGCCTGGGCGTTTCGGCGCCCGATGCCGCAACCGTCGTCATCACGCTGGCCACGCCGGCGCCCTATCTACCCGGCCTCATGGCGCATCCCTCCTGCTGCGCCGCTGCATCGCGCCGTCGCTGGCGAAGCTCGGCGACCGGTTTGCGCGCCCCGGCGACCAGGTCTCGAACGGCGCCTTCGTGCTCGAGGAACGGCTGCAGGGCAGCTTCGTGCGGGCCGGGCGCAACCGGAATTACTGGAACAACGCGCGCCAACCGCATCGACGGCGTGAAGTACCTGCAGATCGCCGACGAAAACGCCGAGCTGCGCGCCTATCGCGCCGGCGACCTGCACATGCACGGTGGTGGTGCCGCGCGGCCAGTTCGACTGGATCCGGGAAAACCTGGCCGCCGAGCTGCACGTGGCGCCGCAGATCAGCACCTACTACTACGGCTTCAATCTCGACCGCCCGAAGTTTCGCGATGTGAGGTTGCGCCGTGCCCTGTCCATGGTCATCGACCGCGAGCGCCTCGCGCAGTTCGGTGCTGCGCGTGGGCGAGCTGCCGGCCCATGGCTGGGTGCCGCCCGGCATCCACAACTACCAGTCACAGACTTTCGATTACGCGACCATGCCGATGGAGCAGCGCATCGCCGAGGCTCGCAAGTCTGCTGGCCGCGGCGGGCTATCACGCGCGACAAGCCGCTGAGCTTCGAGCTGCGCTACAACAACGGCGAAGTACACACCAAGTGCGCCGTGGCCGTGGCGTCGATGTGGAAGGAAGCGCTGGGCGTCGAGGCGAGCCTGGCCGGCGTGGAATTCAAGTCCATGATGCAGGACATCGACCGGCGCGACGTCGACCTCTATCGGCTGTCCTGGGTGGGCGACTACAACGATCCCTACACCTTTCTGCAGTACATGAAGACCGGCTTCGGCATCAACCTCATGCACTACGCGAGCCGCGAGTACGACGCGCTGCTCGACTCCGCGGCGCAGCAGGTCGACCTGGCCAGGCGCCGCGCCTTGCTCGAACAGGCCGAACGCACCGCGCTCGCCGACCACCCGTTGATTCCACTCTATTTCTACGTGAACAAGCACCTGGTGAAGCCGGAGGTGCGCGGCTGGTATGACAACGTCATGAACGTCGTACTACTCACAGGATTTCACGCTCGCGCCGGCGTCAAAACCCGGCTGACGCGCGGAATTTGTCATTTGTTGTCGGCACGGGCAGACGCTCCGACGTCAGCCCCTCACGCTGTCCCACAACGTAGATCTTCGCGCCTCCGACAACGATTCGTCGGCACACCGACATTCACCCGACACACGCCTTCGCGATGATTCCTCGCACCGGCAGCATGTTGCGCCGGTACAAAGGAGCCATCGTGAGAAATCCAGCTTCGCACCCGGGTTCGCGGTCCGCGTTCATCCCGCCGGAATTCCACGATGCCGTCGATGTCGCCGACTGCGCGCTCGACGAGCAGCTCGAGCAGGTGCAGCGGCGTTACGCCGCCGCCAGCCGCGCGGCGTCGCGCGCACGCTTCGAGCTGGAGCTGCTCGAAAAGCGTGATGACATCAATCCGAACATCCTGGAACAGGCCCGGCGGCAGCGCGCCGCGGCCGAGACCCGCAGCCAGCAGCTGCTGCGGGTCATCGATGCGCTGGAAGACCGGCTTGGAGAACGAATGATGCGAAAGACGATGTCGCTCGAGGACTACCGGCGCGCGCTTTGCTCGGCAATCCAGGCGCGCATCTCGACTTCCAGCACCGACAACGGCAACGCTCCCATTCCCAGGAGTTTGTCGTGGAAGGCGCGGATGTCGAAGCGCTCGCCCAATGCCTTTTCGGCTTCTTCGCGCAGCGCCTGGATCTTCAGCTGACCTAGCTTGTACGACAGCGCCTGGCCCGGCCAGGAGATGTAGCGGTCGACTTCGTTCTGGATGTCGAGATCGCTCTTGCCGGTGTTCTGCTTGAAGTAATAGATGGCCTGGTCGCGCGACCACTTGAAGGCGTGCATGCCGGTGTCGACCACCAGGCGCACCGCGCGCCACATGTCGTAGTTGAGCTGGCCCATCTTCGAGAAATCATCGTTGTACAGCCCGAGCTCGTAGCCCAGCTTTTCGCTGTACAGCGCCCAACCCTCGACGAAGGCCGTGTACTCGGCGTGGCGGCGGAAATTCGGCAGTCCCGTGAGCTCGTACTGCAGCGCGATCTGCAGGTGATGACCCGGCACCGATTCGTGCGCGGTCAGCGCTTCCACTTCCCACATCGGACGCGTTTCCGGTTTGTAGAGATTCACGTAGAAATTGCCGGGCCGGCTGCCATCCAGTGACGGTGGCATGTAGTAGCCCGTGGTCGTGGTAGGCGCGGTCGCGGCGGGAACGACGCGAATGCCGAAATCGGTCTTGGGCAGGCGGCCGAAGAGCTTCGGCAGCTGCGGCTTGATGCCTTCGGCTGTCTTCGTGTACGCGGCCAGCAGTTCTTCCGGCGTCTTGTAGAAGAAGCGCGGATCGTTGCGGATGAAGCCGAGAAACTGATCCAGCGTGCCGAGGAAGTTGATGCCCTCGAGCGTCTTGTCCATCTCGGCGCGGATACGCTTGACCTCTTCGAGGCCGATGTTGTGGATACGCGCCGGGTCCGGGTTGTCGAGCGTGGTGTAGAGCGCGATGCGGTTGCGATAGTACTGGTCGCCGCCGGGGATCTCGTAGATGCCCACGCTGTCGCGCGACGCGGGTAGATAGACCTCGCGGAGGAACTTGTCGAAGCGCTGGAACGCCGGGATGGCAACGACCTGCACCGCAGTCTTGCCCGCGGCCGTCAGGCGTGCCTTCTCCGCGTCGGGAATGCCGGCCGGCATCTTCTTGAACGGCGCGTAAAAGGGATTCGCCTCGGGGTCGGCGGTGAGCGGGCCCTTGAGCTGTTCGAGCACCTTCTGGATGGTCGAGCGCGGCTGGGTCAGCCTCTCCTGGGTTCCCTGCGTGAGCTGCACGATCCACTGATCGATGTACATGCCCGAGGAATTGATGCGCGAGATCCAGTTGTCGTAATCCTTGACCGTGGCGAACGGCGCATATTCGGCCGTCTCGGCCAGCAGCTGCGGGCCCTCGAAGGTGCGCGTGGCGAACATCCACGGCTTGAACTGGTATTCGCCGATGCGCGTCTTGATCTCGCGCTGGAACAGGTCGTAGTTGAGCTGGTCGGCCTTGTCGAGCTTGTCGCGGCTGATCTTTGCCAGCGCCTGCAGGCGCGCGTAATTGCGCTTCTGGCGCAGGTCGATCGCCACCTGCGACATGTCGGGCAGCTTGTCGTTGAAGCGGGAATCGCCGATCTGGGTGGCCTGCAGCGGGTTATCAGCCAGGTCCTCCTGCCAGGTCGTGTCGAAAAGCTTGAGCAGCGGTCCGTTTGCGGACTTGGGCGCTTTCGCGGCGAATGCCGGAGTAAAGGTCAGGAATCCCAGAGGGGCCAGGAGAGCAACGAGTATGTGACGGCGCATGGCCGCGATTCTCAGCTACCCGAGCGGGGAGCGGCAAGTGGCTCGCTGCGTACGTGCCCCATCGCGGGACGGAACTTAAGGAGCTGCACGTGATCCACATGTGTGTCACAGGAAATCAGCTTCACATTGGTGTCGTTCAGAAACGCCGACAGGAAGCTCTGCACGCCGTCGAATCGTTGGCGCGCGCCCGGCAGATCCTGCACCTGACCCACCACTTTCGCCTGCCAGTGTTGTGCTCGCGGCTCACTCTTGCGCAACTCCACGAAGCAGCGATCCAGCAGCAGCAGGTCGGTGGAGAGCGTGGTATCGGTGAGTTCGGGATCCTGAACGCGCCCCGGCGGGCCCACGCGCAGGTGCACGAGCGCCCCCGACTCCAGCACAGCGTCGTACAGACATAACGCGAAGGTGGAATCGAGCTCTGCAACCAGCACGACGTCGCGGTTGACGACGTCGAAATGGTCGGGATCTACCCTGATTTCGGGAACGGGAGCTTCTGGCACGGTGAAATGATAGTAGAGACCTTTGTTCCCCGGCGCGCGCCCAACTTCTGCGTGTGGGGTCGTCGCGGACATCCTCGAGCGACGCATCATCCCAGAGTCTCCCTGAGAGGCACCTGTCGCCTTGCAGCTACGTGCGAAATCGGCGTCATTGGAATTCGCGCGATATCGGACCCTGGGCGTATCATCCAGCGCCTTCCGGCGGGGCAAACTCGCCGTTAATGTCAGGGGACATTGGCTGGGACTGCGCGGGATCGCGCCCCGGAGGTCGACATGCTTTCCGTACAACAGCTGCTGGATCAGAAACCCAAGGGGATTTTCTCCGTCCAGCCCGACGATCCCGTGATCACCGCTATCAGGAAAATGGCTGAGCACCACATCGGGGCGCTGCTGGTCATGACCGGCGACAAGCTCGTCGGCATCCTTTCCGAGCGCGACTACGCCCGCAAGGTGGTCTTGTTAGGGCGTTCGTCCACCGAGACCCGGGTCGCGGAGATCATGACGGCCAAGGTCATCAGCGTCACACCCAAACAGGATGCGCATGACTGCATGCGGCTCATGACCGACAAGCGCATCCGGCACCTGCCCGTGGTGTCGGGCGATCGCGTGGTCGGAGTGCTGTCCATCGGCGACCTGGTGCGTGCCGTCATCGAGGAGCAGGAACGCACGATCGCGGACCTCGAGACCTATATCCGCAGCTGAAAAGCGGCCGAAAGCGGCCTGATCAGACCTTCTGACGCGCACAGGCGAAGCCCGCCCACGGCTCATCGCGCCAGCTCGCGGCAGCCGTCGCCGCGGCGCCGCGCTATTTTGGGCGCGTGCTCGATTTCGACGAATGGCGCGCGGCGCCCATTTTTCACAACTCATTGACCGCCTGGCTGGTGGCCGGATCGATCACGCTCACCGTGTTCGTGGTGCTGCTCGGCCTGCGCCTGGGGGTGCGGCGTTATGCCGAGCGACTCCGCAAGACGGAGCGGTCGGAGATTCTCGAGATCCCGATGCTGACGCTGAGCCGCACCACCTTGATCTTCATGGTCATCGTCGCGCTGTGCGTGGGGATGCAGTCGCTGAAGGTCGGCGAATCACTGCAACGAATCATCAACTCGGCGCTGATGATCGCGTTGTTCTGGCAGACCGGTCTGTGGGGCGCGGCGGCGGTGCGCGCCTGGGTCGAGCGTCGCCGTTCGCATGGCGCCGAGGAAGATCGCGCCGCGCTCAGCTCACTCGGCATCATCCGCTTCATCGCCAGCGTCGTGATCTGGTCGCTGGTGTTGTTGCTGACGCTGGACAATCTCGGGGTCAACGTCACCGCGCTGGTGGCGGGCCTCGGCGTCGGCGGCATCGCGGTGGCCCTGGCCACGCAGAACGTGCTCGGCGACCTGTTTGCTTCTCTGTCCATCGCGCTCGACCGGCCTTTCGTGGAGGGTGACTTCCTCGCGATCGACACCTTCCTCGGATCCGTGGAAAACATCGGCATCAAAAGCACGCGGCTGCGCAGCCTGGATGGCGAGCAGATCATCATTTCGAATGGCGACCTGCTGAAGAGCCGCGTGCGCAATTACGGACGCATGGCCGAGCGGCGCGTGCAGTTCTCGCTGTTCGTGGCCTACGGGACGCCGCTGAATCTCATCGAACAGATTCCCGGCTGGATCCGCGAGTTCATCGTGCGCGAAAAGGACACACGCTTCGACCGCTCGCATTTCCTGAAGCATGGCACCGCTTCGCTGGAATTCGAGTCCGTCTATTACGTGCTGTCCGCGGACTACAACCGCTACATGGACATCCAGCAGTCGATCAACCTGGGTATCCACCGGCGCTTCGCGGAGATGGGCATCGACTTCGCCGTGCCGACGCAAAAGCTGGTGTTGTCACGGCCGGCACAGCAGGCCGAGCATCCGCAAACGGTGGAGCGGCGAGCGGATGACGGGGATCAGACCGAAGCGAAGAAGCCCGAACAGCGCAAGCGGCGCACGAACTGACGCTACTTGCGCCAGAACGTCGCGGTGAACAGCACCAGCACGCTGAAGATTTCCAGGCGGCCGATGATCATGGCGAGCGAGCAGATCCAGGTCTGCACGTGCGACAGCGGTTCGAAGTTCACCGCCGGACCGACCTCTCCCAGTCCCGGGCCCAGGTTGTTGATGGAGCCCACGATGGCCGAGAACGACGGTCACCAGGTCCAGGCCCGTGGCGAGCATCGCGAAGGTGAGGACCAGGATCGTGCCGAAGTACAGGAAGATGAAAGCCAGCACCGAGTAGGCCACTCGGTCGGGAATCGGCGACGCCGCCGATGCGGATCGGGATCACGGCGCTGGGATGCACCAGTAGTTTGAGCTCGCGCCGCGCCTGGCGCACCAGCAGCAAGGTGCGAAACATCTTGATGCCGCCGCCGGTGGAACCCGTGCTGCAGGTGATGCAGCTCAGGAACAGCATCCACGCCGGGATGAAGGCCGGCCAGGTCTCGTAGTTCTCGGTGACGAAGCCGGTGGTGGTCGCGATGGAGATCACGTTGAAGAACGAATGCCGCAGGGACTCGGCGAATCCGGAATAGGTTCCGTTGAGCCACAGCAACATCGTCACCAGCAATATGGAGCCGCCGAGCACCGTGAGCACGGCCTTGCCCTCGGAGTCCGACCGGTAGGGCCGCAATGACAGGTTGCGCAGTGCCAGGAAATGCCGCGAAAAATTGATCGCGCCCACGAGCATGATGAGCGCCAGCACCAACTCGATTGCCGTGGAGTTGAAGAATCCCACGCTCTTGTCATGCGTGGAAAAACCGCCGAGCGCGATCGCCGAAAAGCAGTGACAGATGGCGTCGAACCAGTCCATGCCGGCGATGCGCAGCGCGACCACACCGACCACGGTGATCGCCAGGTAGGTGAACCACAGCGACTTCGCCGTTTCGGTGATGCGCGGCGTGAGCTTTTCGTCCTTGACCGGCCCGGGGGTCTCCGCCTTGTACAGCTGCATGCCGCCGACACCGAGCAGCGGTAGCACGGCCACCGCCAGCACGATGATGCCGATGCCGCCGATCCAGTGCAGCGTGTGGCGCCACAGGTTGATCGACTGCGGCAGGTCGTCGAGGTGATTGAGCACCGTGGATCCGGTCGTGGTCAGTCCGGAGGCGGCTTCGAAATACGCGTCGGTGAAGCCGAGATCCGGGAAGGCGATCATGAAGGGCACCGCGGCTGAAGCCGACATGAGTGCCCAGGACAGCGTCACCAGCAGGAAGCCGTCCCGCGGCTTCAGCTCGCGCCGAAACCGACGAGTCGCGGTTGCAACGGCCAGGCCCGCGAAGACATTGATCAGCGCGGCAGCCACGAAGTCGAGGACCGCGCCGTCCTGCACGCCCAGCGACCAGGCGATGGGCAGCAGGTACAACAGCCCGAAGAAGGCCATCATCAAGCCGAGAACGTGCGCGACGGCGAGCACTCTGGTTGGCCGCTTTCAGCGCCCGCCCGGCCCGGAGAACAGGCGCTCGACCTGTTCGACGTGGCGCCGGTCGGAGAGGAACACGATCACGTGATCGTCGTTGGCGATCAGGGTGTCGTGGTGGGCGATGTGCACGTCGTCGCCGCGCACCACGGCGCCGATGGTCGCGCCCTCGGGCAACTGGATCTCGCCCACGCGCCTGCCCACCACGCGCGAAGTCTTGTCGGTGCCGTGCACCACGGTCTCGAGCGCCTCGGCCGCGCCGCGGCGCAGGCTGTGCACGCGCACCACGTCGCCGCGCCGCACGTGCGCCAGCAGCGAGCCGATGGTGATGGTCTGCGGCGAGATGGCGATGTCGATGCTGCCGCTTTCCATGAGGTCGGCGTACGAGGGCTTGTTGATCAACGCCATGACCTTCTTCGCGCCCAGGCGCTTGGCCTGCATGGCCGAGAGGATGTTGGCCTCTTCCGAATTCGTCAGCGCGGCAAACACGTCGCAGCTGTCGATGTTCTCCTCGATGAGCAGCTCCTCGTCGGCGGCGTCGCCGTTGAGCACGATGGTGTTGAGCAGCTGCTCGGAGATGCGGCGGGCGCGTTTGGGATCGCGTTCGATGACCTTCACCTGGTTCTGTCTCCTCGAGCCGGCGCGCCAGCGAAAGCCCGATGTTGCCGCCGCCGGCGATCACCACGCGCTTGGCCGGCGCCTCTTCCTTGCGGATCTCGCTCATGAACTTGCGGATGTCGTCGCGCGCCGCGAGAAAGAACACCTCGTCGTTTTCTTCGATGACGGTCTCGCCATCCGGTACCAGGCTGCGGCCGGCGCGATAGATGGCCACCACGCGCGCCTCGGTGTTCGGATGGTGTTCCTTCAGCGCCTTGCAGCTTCTGGCTGACCAGCAATCCGCCCTTGCGCGCGCGAATGCCTACCAGGCGCACGCGGCCGTCGGCAAAGTCCAGCACCTGCAGGGCACCCGGAAATTTGATCAATTGCACGATGTAGTCGGTGACCAGCTGCTCGGGGCTGATCCACACGTCCACGGACAAGGCCTCGTCGGCAAACAGCTTGGGGTGGCCCGTGTATTCGCTGGACCGGATGCGAGCAATTTTCGTCCGCGTGCGGTACAGCGTGTACGCCACTTCGCAGGCCATCATGTTGACTTCGTCGCTGGAGGTCAGCGCCACGACAATGTCGGCGTATGCGCAACCGCCGCCTCCAGCACCGATGGATAGGCGGCATTGCCGGCCACGGTGCGGATGTCGAGGCGGTCCTGCAGGTCGCGCAGCACCTCTTCGTTGGTGTCGACGACCGTGACCTCATTCGATTCCTCGCGCGACAGGTGGTATGCCGCAGTGCGGCCGACCTGGCCGGCGCCGAGTATCACGATCTTCATGGGGGCGGCATTGTAGGTGCCGGCTGCCGGGCTGCACGCAAATAGTGATTTCGCGGATGCCCTGCGCGGAACTGCCGGCGGATGCTGAGAGTCGCAACAGTAAAGCGCGAGACCGCGATGGACATCCGGATCGCAATTGCAGTTGCGTTGATGGCTGGCACTGCCGCCCAGGCAGCCGAGCCGACCGGTGCCCGCGAATTCGTCGAAAACTCAGTCTGCAGGCCTGGTTCCGGCCGCAGCGCGCCCCCCACTGAAGCTGGGCATCGGCGACGTGCGCAAGTACATGATGCCGAACGACTATCGCGCTGCCCTCAACGCGGCCGACGCGGACAAGACCACGGTGATCGTGCAGGGCGAGCGCGCGGTCGCGCCGCTGCAGTCCGAGCCGGCCCCCAGCCCGGGGGCTCGGCGCCGTGTACTCGCTATTCCGTCACCCGACCAGCGCCTGGCGGTTGTTCGTCCCGGATACCAGTGCCTATGCGCCCAAGCCCGGGCCGCCGGACGTGGTCCCGCAGCGCGAATTCCGCTGGGGCCCATGAACAATGGGAATTCACGCTACCTGCTGCAGCTTTCGCTCTTGCCGCGAACGGTGACAGAGGGATGTCCCCATTTCTTGCACCGGTGTGAGTTGATCGCGTCGCGCAGTTCCTGCGTGACCTTGCGCGCGGCGTTCGCGAAATCATCTCCTGAGCTGGCGTAGAGAATCGCGCGCGAAGAGCTGATCACGAGGCCGGTGCCCGCCGCGGTTTTACCCGCCGCCATGACCTTGGCCACGTCGCCGCCCTGCGCGCCCACGCCGGGCACGAGAAACGGCAGATCGCCCACACGGGCGCGAATGTCGGCGAGCTCCTCGGGGTACGTCGCGCCGACCACCAGCATGCAATTGCCGGCGCTGTTCCAGTCCTTCGCGACCGTTTCCGCCACGTGCTGGAACAGCTTCTTGTCGGGGCCGACGTTCAGATCCTGAATATCCCGCGCGCCGGCATTGGAGGTGCGGCAGAGCACGATGACGCCCTTGTCCGAATGCTTGAGGAAAGGCTCGACCGAATCGCGGCCGAGATAGGGATTCACGGTGACCGCGTCCGCGCCGTAGCGCTCGAAGGCCTCGTGCGCGTACTGCTCGGCGGTGCTGCCGATGTCGCCGCGCTTGGCGTCGAGGATCACGATGGCATCCGGGCTGCGCGTCTTGATGTAATCGATGGTGTGCTCGAGCTGGTTCTCGGCCGCATGCGCCGCGTAGTGCGCGAACTGCGGCTTGTAGGCGCAGACCAGATCGGCGGTCGCATCCACAATAGCTTTGTTGAAGGCGAAGATCGAACCAGGCGCATCGCGAAACCGGTCTGGAAACTTCTTGGGTTCCGGATCCAGGCCGACGCACACCAGCGAATTGTTCGCCTTCCAGGCCGCCGCGAGTTTGTCGGCGAAGCTCACCTGACTACCTCGAGATATTCGAGCATCATGATCTTGCGCCCGAGGGACTCGAAGTTCACCTCGATGTTGCGCCTGCGGTCCCTGACCTTCCACTTTCAGGATCACGCCCTCGCCAAATTTCTTGTGGCGCACGCGCGCGCCGAGCCTCACGCCCGGCGCCAGCTCCTCGGTCGGCGACCTTGAATCGGCCCGCGGCCACGGGCCGCGAGATCTGTATGCGCGGGCGAACTTCCTCGACCAGTTCTTCGGGAATCTCGGCAATGAAACGCGAAGGCGTGCCGAAGCTGTCCATGCCGTGCAGGCGCCGCTGCTCGGCGTAGGTGAGGTACAGCTGTTTCATGGCGCGCGTCGTGCCCACGTAGCAGAGCCGACGCTCCTCTTCGAGGCCTTCCGGATCGTTCAAGCGACCGCTGATGTGGAAACAGACCGTCTTCCAGGCCGCACAGGAATACCACGGGGAATTCGAGACCCTTGGCGGTGTGCAGCGTCATCATCTGGATGCAGTCTTCCCACTCGGCGGCCTGGCCTTCGCCGGATTGAGCACGGCATGCGCCAGGAACGACTCCAGCGGCGGCAGCGCCTCTTCTTCCGCATTGAATCCATCGGGCTCGAAGCCGCGCGCGGCCGATACCAATTCATTCAGGTTCTCGACGCGGGCTTCGCCGCGGTCGGCCTTTTCTTTCTTGGTGTTCGACCAGGCCCGAGTTGTTGATGACGTGGTCGACCTGCTTGTGCAATTCGAGGCCGGCGATGTCATTGGCCAGCTGATCGATGAGCTTCAGGAAGCCGTTGACCGCGGCCTCGGCCTTGGGTCCCAGCGCGCCGGCGGCGATGCATTGCGCGGCGGCAGCCCAGAGCGAAGTGCCCGCCGGCTTTGGCCTGGTCGCGAACCACGTCCAGGGACTTCGCACCGATGCCGCGCGTGGGCAGGTTCACGACGCGCTCGAACGAGGCGTCGTCGGCGCGGCTGGAAACAAGGCGCAGGTATGCCAGCGCGTCCTTGATCTCGGCGCGCTCGAAGAAACGCAGGCCTCCGTACACCTTGTATGGAATGCGCGCCGCCATGAAGATTTCTTCGAACACGCGCGACTGCGCGTTCGAGCGATACAGGATGGCCACGTCGCGGCGCGCGCCGCCCTGATTCATCCAGTCGCGGATGCGATTCATGACGAACTCGGCCTCGTCGCGCTCGTTGAACGCCGCGTACAGGCGGATGCGACTCGCCGTCGCTGCCCGAGGTCCAAGAGATTCTTGCCCAGGCGGCCGGTGTTGTTGGAGATCAGCGTGTTGGCGGCCTTGAGGATGTTGCCGGTGGAGCGGTAGTTCTGCTCCAGGCGGTACATCTTCGCGTCCGGGGTAATCGCGCGTGAAACGCGTGAGATTTTCCACGCGCGCGCCGCGCCAGCGGTAGATGGACTGGTCGTCGTCGCCCCACCACGAAGGGCGCACCGTCCGGGCCCGCGACCATCAACGCCCAGGCGTACTGGATGGCATTGGTGTCCTGGAACTCGTCGATGAGCACGTGGCGGAAGCGCCGGCGGTAGTGAGCGAGGACGGCCGCGTTGTCGCGCCACAATTCGTAGGCGCGCAGCAGCAGCTCGGCAAAATCCACCACGCCGGTGCGCTGGCACTGTGCCTCGTACTCCGTGTAGATCCTGATCAGCTGGCGGCGCGTGGGGTCGCCGGCGTCCTTGAGCGTGGCTGCGGACGATGACCCTCGTCCTTGTTGTGATTGATGAACCACGGGATCTCGCGCGGCACCCAGCGGGCTTCGTCGAGCTCCATGGCCCTGACGATCTTCTTGATCAGCCGTAACTGATCCTCACCGTCGAGGATCTGGAAGCTCTGCGGCAGGTTGGCTTCGCGCCAGTGCAGGCGCAGCAGCCGGTGCGCGATGCCGTGGAAAGTGCCCACCCACATGGCGCTGCCGGGCACGCCTAACAACTTCTCGATGCGCGCGCGCGCATCTCGTGCGCGGCC
>CAVQEZ010000025.1:0-58997 GCA_963711635.1 uncultured Pseudomonadota bacterium | reverse complement strand
CGTGACGCCGCCCGCAACCGGATGTGCTCGGCCTCGATGGCGCCGCTGCCGCTCAAGGCGAGCGGCGCGCTCCAGCACGTTTTCCAGCTCGCGCACGTTGCCGGGAAAGTCGTAGCGCCTGCAGCGCCTGCAGGGCCTCGTGGCTCGATCGACGGCGGCTCGATGCCCATGCGCGCGCCAGCCGCCGCGAGGATCGCGTCGGCGAGATCCGGGATGTCCTCGGCGCGCTCGCGCAACGCCGGCACGCGCAGCTCGATCACGTTGATGCGGTAGTACAGGTCCTCGCGGAAGCTGGCCTTCGTCGACCAGCTCGCGCCAGCTTCCTGTGCGTCGCGGACAGGATCCGCACGTCCACCGGCGCCTCGCGCTGCTCGCCGACCGGGCGCACGGACTTCTCCTGGATCACGCGCAGCAGCTTCACCTGCATGTGCAGCGGCAGGTCCGCCACTTCGTCGAGGAACAGCGTGCCGCCCTCGGCGACTGCATCAGACCCTCCTTGTCCGCCACGGCGCCGGTGAAGCTGCCCCGCTTGTGGCCGAAGAACTCGCTCTCCATCAGCTCGGTGGGAATCGCGCCGCAGTTCACCGGCACGAACGGCCCTCGCGCGCGCGGGCCGGACTCGTGGATCAGCCGCGCGACCAGTTCCTTGCCGGTGCCGGATTCGCCGGAGATGTGCACCGGCGCCTGGCTGCGCGCGACCTGCGATCATCTCGCGCAGCTGCTCCATCGGCTGCGAGTCGCCGAGCAGCCGCGTGCCCGTGCGCGGTCGTGGCCGCGTCCTTCGCCTGCCTGCGCGAGCCGCAGCGCGGTGGCGACCAGCGCGCAGCCGCCGAGGTCGAGCGGCTTGGAGATGAAATCGAAGGCGCCGAGCTTGAGCGCGCGCACCGCGGATTCGACGTTGCCGTGCGCGGTGATGACCGCCACGGAACGCCGGGGCGGTGCGCCTGCATCCACTCGACCAGGTCGAGGCCGTTGCCGTCGGGCAGGCGCATGTCGGTGAGGCACAGATCGAAACGCTGCGCCTCGAGCAGCTTCCTGCGCGCCGCCACGTCGCCGGCGGACTCGTCGTCGAGCCCCATGCGCGAAGCGTGAGCGTCACCAGCTCCCGGATATCCGGTTCGTCGTCGACGACCAGTACGAGCGGGTTGGCCATGCAGTTACGCGGCGCCGAGCTCATGCCATCCCAGCGCTCCGGATCGGCGAACATGATGCGGAAGATGCTGCCGCCGCCGGGGCGCGGCTCGTAGAGCAGCATCGCGCCGTTGGTCTGGCCAGCTCGCGCGAGATGAACAGTCCGAGCCCCGTGCCGCCGTCACTGCCGCGTGAAGAACGGCTCGAAAATCCGCTCGCGCATGCTGCGCAGCGATGCCCGGGCCCGCGATCCGCGACTTCGAGGAAGGGCCGCGCGGTGGAGCGAGGCGGCCGATGCGCAGCTCGATCGCTGTCGTTGCCGGCCGTCGCGCCGTACTTGACCGCGTTTTCGCACAGGTTCCACACGATCTGGTGCAGCTGCGACGGGTCGACCTGCACCTCGACCTCGCCGAGCAGCGCGTCGACGCGCAGTCGCTCGCGGCTCGATCTGCATCGTCGCGCAGAACTCCTCGCGGAAGCCGGCGAGCCAGGCGCCGAGCACCAGGCGCTCGGGGCGCGTGCTCTCGCGGCGCGACATCTGACAGCACGTTCTCGATGATCTGGCTGCACGCGGTCGCCGTTCTGCGGATGATCTCGGTGAGCCGCTTGTCCTCCGCCGAGACCGACGGCGGATTCGCCGAGCAACTGCGCCGGCATGGCTCATCGCGCCGACCGGATTGCGGATCTCGTGCGCGATGCTGCGCCGACAGCGTCCGAGCGCCGCGAGCTTGGACTGCTGGATCTTGCGCGGCGAGCAGCTCGGTGTCCTCGAGGAACACCATCACCGGCGCCGGGTCCGGTGCCGCCGAGCGAGGCGAAGTGCGGCTGGATCACGTGGCCGCCATCGGCGGAGACGAACGTCTGCGAGGGCGCGCCGGCGTCGGCCGTGCGCTGGCGCCAGGTCTCCAGTAGATAGAGGAGGCTGCGGCGACGCCTCGCCGAGCAGCGCGCCCGGATAGGCGCTGCGGTCGCCGAGCAGGCCGCGCCGCCGTTTCGTTGATCAGGCGGATGCGGTTCTCGTGATCGACCACCACGATGCTCTCGCGCAGGTGCTGCACGATGTACTGCGAGAGCTGCGCGAGATTCGCGAGATCGACCTGCTGGCGGCGGACCGTGCGCTTCGGTCTCGCGCAGGCGCTCGCGCACCGGCCAGGCGAGCAGCGCGACGAGGAACACGATACCGCCCAGGATGCCCGGCGGAGGGGATAGTCGCGATGCCGGCCCGCACCGGTGACGTGACCGCCGATCTGTTGCACGAGCAGCGCCAGCGTGGCGAGCGGCCGCGAGCAGGAAGGCGTCGCGGCTGTCCGCGAGCAGCGCCATCGCGCCCACCGGCACCACGAGCAGGATGCCGAGGCCGCTCGCGACGCCGCCGCTCGAGAACAGCATGCAGGCGATGCGCCGACCGCGTCGACCGTCGCGTGCACGAAGGTGGTTGCACGCAAGCTGGGCAGCAGTCGCCGCCCGCCGACCACGATGGCGATGCCGGCCGCGAAATAACGATGCAGGTCCAGAGGAACAGCAACGGCCGCGCGCATGCCGATCGGGGCGTCCGCGCCGTGAACGCAGTAGAGGCCGTAGAGCGACGGCGGGATGAGCAGCCGGTACAGATTGACCAGCCCGATGACGCGCCAGGCGAGATCGGTCGGAGCGGGCGGAACGGCGGCGGCTGACGCGACATCAGTCGAGACTGTGGCAGCAGTGCGGCCAGCGCCAAGCTGGCGACTCGGGCCGATTCCGGGAGAATACCGGCTCTTTTTTCACCAGGCCGCGGTCCGATGAATCTGCACGAATACCAGTCGAAAGAAGTCTTCCGCGAATTACGGCATTCCCGTGCCCGCCGGGCAAGGCCGCCAGGAGCGCCGAAGAAGCCGTCGCCGCGGCGCAAGTCGTTAGGCGGCAAGTTCTGGGTGGTGAAGGCCCAGGTGCACGCCGGCGGACGCGGCAAGGCGGGCGGCGTGAAGCTGGCGCGCGACCTCGACGCGGTGCGCGCCGCGACCGCGGACATGCTCGGCCAGCGGCTGGTGACCAAACAAACCGGCCCCGAAGGCCTGCCCATCGAGACGGTGTACGTGGAGTCGGGCTCGGAGATCGAGCGCGAGATCTATCTTTCGCTGACGCTGAATCGCGAGCGCGGCCGCGTCGCGTTCATCGCCTCCGCCGCGGGCGGCATGGACATCGAGGAAGTCGCCGCGCACACGCCGGAGAAAATCCTGCGCGTCGACATCAACCCCGCCGCCGGGCTGCAGCCGTTACCAGTGCCGCGAGCTCGCGTTCGGCCTCGGCTTCAAGGGCCCGCAGATCGGCAAGTTCCAGCCGATCCTCATGGCGCTGTACCGCATCTATCTCGAGACGCGACGCCGCGCTGCTGGAAGTCAATCCGCTGATCGTCACCAAGGCCGGCGAGCTCGTCGCGCTCGACGCCAAGATCAACATCGACGCGAACGCGCTGTTCCGCCAGAAGGAGCTCGCGGCAGCTCCGCGATCCCTCGCAGGAGGATCCGATCGAGCGCGCAGGCCGCGCGAGCACGACCTCAACTACGTCTCGCTCGACGGCGACATCGCCTGCATGGTCAACGGCGCGGGCCTCGCGATGGCGACGATGGACCTGATCAAGCTGCATGGCGGCAAGCCCGCCAACTTCCTCGACGTCGGCGGCGGCGCGACCGCCGAGCGCGTCACCGCGGCGTTCAAGCTGATCCTGTCCAACCAGAAGGTGCGCGCGATTCTCGTGAACATCTTCGGCGGCATCGTGCGCTGCGACCTGATCGCCGAAGGCGTGATGATCGCGGTGAAGCAGGTCGGCGTCAAGGTTCCGGTGGTCGTGCGCCTCGAGGGCACCAACGCCGAGCAGGCGCGCGAGATGCTGGCGCACAGCGGCGCTCGCCATCACGCCGCGCCACCGATCTCACCGATGCGGCGCAGAAAGCCGTCGCGCTCGCCGCCAAGGCAAGAAGTAAGCGCATGAGCATTCTCGTCAACAAGAACACCAAGGTCATCTGCCAGGGCTTCACCGGCCAGCAGGGCACCTTCCACTCCGAACAGAGCATCAAGTACGGCACGAAGATGGTCGGCGGCGTCACGCCCGGCCGCGGCGGCGAGAAGCATCTCGACCTGCCCGTGTTCGACACCGTGCACGACGCGGTCGCGCAGACCGGCGCCACGGCCAGCGTGATCTACGTGCCGGCGCCGTTCGCGGCCGACGCGATCCTCGAAGCGGCGGACGCCGGCATCGAGCTGGTCGTCTGCATCACCGAGGGCATTCCCGATCAACGACATGGTGCGCGTGAAGGCCGCGCTCGCCGGCACCGGCACGCGCCTGATCGGGCCCAACTGCCCGGGCATCATCACGCCGGGCGAATGCAAGATCGGCATCATGCCGGGCTTCATCCACAAGAAAGGCGCGTCGGCATCGTGTCGCGCTCGGGCACGCTGACCTACGAAGCCGTGTTCCAGACCACCAACAAGGGTCTCGGCCAGAGCACCTGCGTCGGCATCGGCGGCGATCCGGTGCGCGGCATGAACTTCGTCGACGTGCTGGAGCTGTTCGAACGCGATCCGCAGACCGAAGGCATCATCATGGTCGGCGAGATCGGCGGCACCGACGAAGAAGCCGCCGCGGACTTCATCAACACAGTACGTGACCAAGCCCGTCGTGGCCTACATCGCGGGCGTCACCGCGCCGGCGGGCAAGCGCATGGGCCATGCCGGCGCGGTGATCGCGGGCGGCAAGGGCACGGCGGCGGACAAGTTCCGCGCGCTGGATGCAGCCGGTGCGCGCACCGTGAAGTCGCCGGCGGATCTCGGCAAGGCCATGGCGGAGCTGCTCGCCAAGCGCCGCGCGAAGACCGCTGAAGAAGCCCGTGCGGCCCGAACGTGCTGATCATCGAGCCGCGCAAGGCGAAGAAGCCGAAGCGCCAGTCGAAGGCCAAGGCGAAGCGCGGCAGCCGAAGAAGCCGGTCGAAGAAGACGCGCGAAGAAAAAGCCGCCAAGGCGCGCGCGCGCGAAGTAACGCCAGCGCGCCGCGGTGTGCCCCGCCTAACAAGCTGCGCATCGCCCTCGGGCAGCTGAACCTGCTCGTGGGCGACGTCGCGGGCAATGCGCGAAGATCGTCGTGGCCGCCGAGCGCGCCTGCGGCGAGCTCGTCGAGCGACCTGCTGGTGCTGCCCGAGCTCACGCTGTCCGGCTATCCGCCCGAGGATCTGCTGTTCCATCGCGGGTTCCGCGTGGCGTCGACAAGGGCATGGAGACGCGTGCGCGGCGCCAAGGCGAGTTGCGGCTTCGTGGTCGGGTTTCCCGAATACGCCGGCTCGCAGATCTTCAACTCCGCCGCGCTCATCGAGCGCGGCACGGTCCGCGCCACGCACCGCAAGAGCTGCCTGCCCAACTACAAGGTCTTCGACGAGAAGCGCTACTTCAAGGCCGGCAGCCAACCCACCGTGGTGGACTTCCGCGGCTTCCGCATCGGCATCCTGGTCTGCGAGGACATCTGGGAGCCCGAGCCCGCGCAGCTGGCGAAATCCGCCGGCGCCGAAATGTTCGTGGTGCTGAATGCCTCGCCGTTCGAGATCCACAAGCAGCGCAACCGCGAGGACATCGTGCGCCGCTGCGTGAGGGAACTCGGGCTGCCCGTGGTGTACGTGAACATGCTGGGCGGCCAGGACGAGCTGGTGTTCGACGGCAATTCCTTCGTCATGGATGGCGCGGCGGCAAGTCGTCATGCGCGCGCCGCCGTTCGAGGAAGGTCTGTACCCGGTCGAGTTCGAGCGCGTGCGATGGCGTCGTGCGGCCGTGCCGCCGACCGTCGCGCCGGAGCTCGGCGGACGCGGAAAGCGTGTATCGCGCGCTGGTGCTGGGCGTGCGCGACTACGTCGGCAAGCATGGTTTCCCGGGCGTGGTCATGGGCCTTTCGGGCGGCGTCGATTCCGCGCTGACGCTGGCGATCGCCGTCGATGCGCTGGGCAAGGACGCGTGCACGCGGTGATGATGCCGTCGCCGTACACCTCGCAGATGAGCCTCGACGACGCGCGCGGGCAGGCCGAGACGCTGGGCGTGAAGTACAGCGTGTTGCCCATCGGCGAGATGATGAAGGCCACCGAGGCCACGCTGCGCGAGGAATTCGCCGGGCGCGCAAGCCGGATACCACCGAAGAGAACATCCAGTCCCGCTGCCGCATGCTGCTGCTCATGGGCATCTCCAACAAGACCGGCAAGATGCTGCTGACCACCGGCAACAAGAGCGAGATGGCCGTGGGATACGCCACGTTGTACGGCGACATGGCCGGCGGCTTCGCGCCCATCAAGGACTGCAGCAAGCTGCTGGTGTATCGGCTGGCCGAGTACCGCAACGGCGTCGTCGCCGGTGATTCCGCGGCGCGTGATCGACCGCCCGCCGTCGGCGGAACTGCGGCCCGACCAGAAGGACAGCGACTCGCTGCCGCCGTACGAAGTTCTCGATCCGATTCTCGAGGCCTTCATCGAGGACGATCTGTCGGTGGATGAGATCTGCGCGCGGGGTTTCGACCGCGCGACCGTCGTGCGCGTGCTGGACCTGGTGAAGCGCAATGAATACAAGCGCCGGCAGGCGCCGCCGGGCGTGCGCGTCTCGCGCCGCGCATTCGGCCGCGACTGGCGCTATCCGATTACCTTCGGGTTATCGACGCTAGCGGCATCAGTCGCCAGCCACAGCTTGCACCACTTCTTCTTCGGCGAAATCCTGCCGCTCGCCGACTTCGCCTTCGTAGTTCGCGCGATACATGGCGCGGGTCTGCGCGGCGAGCTCCTTGAGCTCCATCCTGTCGTAGCAGAGCACCATGATCTCGAGCGCCTCGCGCACGGCGGGCGCGCCGTCGAATTCCTCGATGGCGACCTTGGCGCGCTGCGCGGCGGCGACGTACGCGCTTCGCGGCCGATGTAGTACTTCGCCACCGCGATCTCGTAATCCGCGAGGCGATTGCGCAGGTACACCATGCGGCGGCGCGCATCGTGCGCGTATTCGCTGTTCGGGTACTGCTCGACCACGGTCTGGAACGCGGTGAACGAGCGGCGCGCCTGGGTGGGCGGGCGCTGGTTCAGGTCCACGCGGAACCAGCGCTCCATGAAATTCGGCATGCGCTCGAAATCCGTCAGGCCCTTGAGGTACCAGGCGTAGTCGATGCGCGGATGGGTCGGGTTCTCGCGAATGAAGGTGTCGGCGGCGTCGATGGCCGATTCCGACTCGCCGGCCCTGTAGTACGCGTAGATCACGTCCAGACGCGACTGGCGCGTTTCGGCGGCAAACGGGTAACGGGCCATCAGCGCCTCGTAGATCCGGATGGCCAGGGGTAGTCGCCCCCGCAGCAGCGCCTTGTGGGCGCGCTGGTAGACCACCGCCGGGTCGGTCATCGGGCCTTCGGCGCCATCGCGGGTCTTGCAACCGCTGAGGCCCAGGCCCAGCACGGCCGGGATCAGGGACATAATAAGGAGTGCCAGGCTGCCGGCGGTACGCAGTGATCGCATGGAAGGTATTGCCGTCTCTCGTGTTGCCGGTTTTTAATTCGAAATGGTCGCCGGACGCGCGAAGTATAGCGGCCCCCAGTCCCATCTGACCAGAACCCATCGGACCAGCCAGTTGACCCCCAAGTTCCAGACCCATCGCCTCGAGTTTCCCCTCGAATTCGCCGGCCGGCGCCTGGACCAGGCGCTGGCGCAGATGCTGCCGCAATACTCGCGCACGCGCATCCAGCGCTGGATCGAGGAGGGCGCGGTGCGGGTCAATGGCCTCGAGCCGCGCGCCCGCGACCTGGTGGTGGGCGGCGAGGCCGCGACCGTCGAGGCGCGCCTGAGCGAGGAGACCGGCATCGCGGCCGAGAAGCTGCCGCTGGACATAGTCCACCAGGACGCCTCGCTCATCGTGATCAACAAGCCGCCCGGCGTGGTGGTGCACCCGGGCGCGGGCAATCGCGAGCACACGCTGCAGAACGCGCTGCTGGCGCACGACCCGAAACTCAGGCAGGTGCCGCGCGCCGGGCTCGTGCATCGCATCGACAAGGACACCAGCGGGTTGTTAGTCGTGGCGCGCACGCTCGAGGCGCACACCGCGCTGGTCGCGGAGCTTGGCCGCGCACGACATCGAGCGCGAGTACCTGGCGCGTGTGCACCGGCGCCATGACCGGCGGCGGCACGGTCAACCAGCCCATCGGCCGGCATCGCACGCAGCGCACCAAGATGGCCGTGCGCAGCGACGGGCGCGCGGCCGTGACGCACTACCGCATCGAGAAGCGCTTTCGCGCGCACACGCTGGCGCGCGTGCGGCTGGAGACGGGGCGCACGCACCAGATCCGCGTGCACCTGGCGCACGTGGGATATCCCATCGTCGGCGACCCGGTGTACGGCGGGCGTCGCAAACTGCCGGCCGGCGCCACGCCCGGGCTCAAGGCCGCGCTCGAAGGCTTCCAACGCCAGGCGCTGCATGCCGCGCGGCTCACGTTCACGCACCCGAAGACGGGAAAATCCGGCGCCTTCGAGGCGCCGCTGCCGGAGGACTTCGCGGGGTTGTTAGGCGCGCTGGACACATGACCTCACTGCTTGAGCTCGAATGGACGCCGCCGCCGGGCGTGCGCGCGGCATTCACCACGCGTCGCGGCGGTGCCAGCCTGGCGCCGTGGGACTCGTTCAACCTCGGCGCGCACGTGGGCGATTCGCCGCCGCACGTGGCGGCGAATCGCGCGCGGCTGCGCGAGCTGCTCGAACTGCCCGGCGAGCCCGCCTGGCTCAACCAGGTGCACGGCGTCGACGTGGCCGATCTCGATGCGGCGCCGTCCGCCGCCGTGCCGCGCGCCGCCGACGCCGCCGTCACCGGTGCCGCCGGGCGCGCCTGCGTCATCATGGTCGCCGACTGCCTGCCCGTGCTGTTCGCCTCGCGCGATGGCCGGCGGATCGGTGCGGCGCATGCCGGCTGGCGCGGACTCGCCGCCGGTGTTCTCGAACGCACCGTCGGCGCACTGGGCGTGCCGGCCGGCGAGCTCACGGCCTGGCTGGGACCGGCGATCCTGCAGTCGAATTTCGAAGTGGGCGATGAGGTCCGCGATGCATTCGTGCGCGCCGATGCCGGCGCGGCCGCGTACTTCGCTGCCAATGCGCGGGGGCGCTGGCAGGCCGACCTCGTCGGCCTGGCGCGCCGCCGGCTGGCGGCGCTGGGTGTGCCTGAGGTGGCCGGTGGCCAATGGTGCACGTGCGCGGATCGGCAGCGGTTTTTCTCTCATCGCCGCGATGGACGAGGAGGCCGCATGGCCGCGCTGATCTGGCGGGATCAATGACCCCGCAGGCGCGTGTTAGGATCGCCGCGCCTTGAATACCCTTGCCTGGATAGTCCTCTGCACGCTGGCATCCGGCGTGCTCTCGGTGCTCGCGGCCGGCTTGTTTCTCGCCTTGCCCGGCCGGCAGCGCGAGGCGGCGCTGCCGCACCTGGTGAGTTTCGCCACCGGCGCCTTGTTAGGCGCGGCGTTGCTGGCGCTCATCCCGCACGCGGTGATCGGCGCCGGCAGCGAGCGCGTGCACCAGGTGGGCATCGCGCTGATCGCCGGCATCGCGCTGTTCTTCGTGCTCGAGAAATTCCTGCTCTGGCGTCACTGCCACGACGTCGACTGTGATGAACACACCGTCAGCGATCCTGATCATTCACAACACGACCACGCGCGCCGCAAGGCGAGCGGCTCACTGGTGCTGGTGGGCGATGCCCTGCACAACGTGCTCGACGGCGTGCTGATTGCCGCCGCCTTTCTCACCGACGTGCACCTGGGGCTGGTCACCGCGGTGGCCATCATGGCGCACGAGATCCCCCAGGAAGTCGGCAACTTCGCCGTGCTGCTGCATTCGGGCGTTTCGCGCCGCCGCGCGCTGGCGCTGAACCTGCTGACCAGTCTCACCGCCGTGATCGGCGGCGTGGTGGGCTACTTCGCGCTGGAGACCGCGGTGCGACTGCTGCCCTTCGCGCTGGGCGTGGCCGCCGCCAGCCTGCTGTACGTGGCCGTGGCCGACCTCATTCCCGGTCTGCACCGGCGCGTGGACCCGCGCTCGAGCATCACGCAGGTTTTGCTGATCGGCTGCGGAATTGCCATCATCGCCCTCGCCGAAAATCAGGCTCACTGAGATGCACAACCCGTACGCGCACACCGCGGCGCCGCGGCCTGAGACACCGGAAGCCCAACTCAAAGCCGACTATGAGGCCGCGATCGGTCCGAATACCGGCTACTACCTGAAGTACTTCGAGGATCTCGACGCCGGCGGTTCGAAGGCAGGCTGGCACTGGCCGGCCTTCTTCGTGACGACGTTCTGGTTCATCTACCGCAAGATGTGGCTTCCCGGGATCCTGAATTTCTTCTGGCCCATCATCGCCATCATCATCGGCGGGATCCTGATGGCGGTGCTCGGCATCACGGCGGGTATCGTGATTTACCTGCTGTTGCTGGCGGCGCCGAGCATCCTGCTGCCGATCTATGCCAACGCCATCTACCGGCGTCACATCCACCAGCTGGTCGAACGCCTGCCGGCCGCCGTTGCCGCGGCGCCGGAAAAGCGCGTGGCGCGGCTGGAGCGCGAGGGTGGCACCAGCGCCGGCGCGGTGTTCGGAGTCGTGGCCGCCGGGTTGTTCTTCTACGTCTTCATCATCGGCATCCTCGCAGCCATCGCCATCCCCGCCTATCAGGACTACACCATTCGCTCGCAGGTCACCGAGGGGCTGAACCTGGCCTCGCCGCTGAAGGCAGCAGTGGCCGAATTCTGGGCTCAACATCACCGCTGGCCGGAACCAGGCCGACTTCGGCGACGAGCTGCCGAGCGGGAAGTATGTGGAGTCCGTCAGCGTCGCTGCCGGTTCGGTTGTCATTCAATATGGCGAGGGGGCAAACAAGAATATTGCCAACCTGCGGGTCGCGCAGTCGCCCGGCGTTACGGCCGATGGCGACATCGTCTGGAGCTGTGGCAACGCGTCATTACCCGCCGGTGTCGAGCCGGCGGGCGGCCCCTCCGGCAGCGACATACCAAATAAGTACCTGCCGGCCTCCTGTCGAGGCCAATAAGGCTTGAACGCCGGGCGCGCCAGCCCCACCTTGTGCGCCTATGCGAATGGACAAACTCACCAGCCGGTTCCAGTCAGCCCTGGCCGACGCCCAGTCCCTGGCCGTGGGCAAGGACCACCAGTTCATGGAGCCCGCGCATGTGTTCGCGGCGCTGCTCGACCAGCAGGACGGCACCACCCGGCCGCTGCTGGTGAAGGCCGGCGCGAATGTCGCCAAGTTGCGCAAGGACCTGGACGCGGCCATCGACAAACTGCCCACGGTGCAGGGCACGCCGGGTGACGTCCATGTGTCGCAGGACCTCAATCGCCTGCTCAATGTCACGGACAAGCTCGCACAGCAGCGCAAGGACGACTACATCTCGACCGAGTTGTTCGCGCTCGCATCCTTCGAGGACAAGAACACGCTGGCGCGGCTACTGAAGGAGGCTGGCGCCTCCAAGGCCGCCATCGAAAAGGCCATCGACCAGGTTCGCGGCGGCGAGGCCGTCAACGATCCGCAGGCCGAGGAGAAGCGCGGCGCGCTCGAGAAATACACCATTGATCTCACGGCGCGCGCCTCCAGCGGCAAGCTGGATCCGGTCATCGGCCGCGACGATGAAATCCGCCGCACGATCCAGGTGCTCGCGCGCCGCACCAAGAACAATCCAGTGCTCATCGGCGAGCCAGGCGTGGGCAAGACCGCCATTGTCGAAGGCCTCGCCCAGCGCATCATCAATGGCGAAGTGCCCGAGGGCCTCAAGAACAAGCGCATCCTGGCGCTGGACATGGGCGCGCTGATCGCGGGCGCCAAGTTCCGTGGTGAATTCGAAGAGCGCCTCAAGGGCGTGCTCAACGATCTCGTCCAAGCAGGAAGGCCAGATCATCCTGTTCATCGACGAGCTGCACACCATGGTGGGCGCCGGCAAGGCCGAAGGCGCCATGGACGCCGGCAACATGCTCAAGCCCGCGCTCGCGCGCGGTGAGCTGCATTGCGTGGGCGCGACCACGCTCGACGAATACCGCAAGTACATCGAGAAGGATGCCGCGCTCGAGCGCCGCTTCCAGAAGGTGCTGGTCAACGAGCCGACGGTGGAAGACACCATCGCGATTCTTCGCGGCCTGCAGGAGCGCTACGAAGTGCACCACGGTGTCGAGATCACCGACCCGGCCATCGTCGCCGCCGCGACGCTCTCGCATCGCTACATCGCGGACCGCCAGTTGCCGGACAAGGCCATCGACCTGATCGACGAGGCCGGCGCGCGCATCCGCATGGAGATCGACTCCAAGCCCGAAGTGCTCGACAAGCTCGAGCGCCGCATCATCCAGCTCAAGATCGAGCAGGAGGCGCTGAAGAAGGAGAAGGACGAGGCCACGAAGAAGCGCCTGGCCACGCTGCAGGAGAACCTCAGGCGCTCGAAAAGGAGTACGCCGACCTCGAGGAAATCTGGAAGAGCGAAAAAGCTTCGCTGCAGGGCGCCGCCGACGTGCGCGAAGGAGCATCGAGAAGGTGAAGCAGGAAATGGACGCGGCGCGCCGCAAGGGCGACCTCACGCGCCGTGGCGCAGATCCAGTACGAGCAGCTGCCGGCGCTCGAGAAGCGGCTGGCGCAGGCGCAGATCGCCGAGACCAAGGAAACCCAGCTGGTACGCAACAAGGTCACCGAAGAGGAAATCGCCGAGGTGGTTTCCAAGTGGACCGGCATTCCCGTGTCCAAGATGCTCGAGGGCGAAAAGGAAAAGCTGCTGCGCATGGAAGAGGCGCTGTCGAAGCGCGTGGTCGGCCAGGAAGAGGCGGTGAAGATCGTCTCGAATGCCATCCGCCGTTCGCGCGCCGGCCTCGCCGATCCGCGCCGTCCCAATGGTTCGTTCCTGTTCCTCGGGCCCACGGGCGTGGGCAAGACCGAGCTGTGCAAGGCGCTGGCGGAATTCCTGTTCGACACGGAAGAGTCGATGGTGCGCATCGACATGTCCGAGTACATGGAGAAGCACTCCGTGTCGCGGCTCATCGGCGCGCCGCCGGGATACGTGGGTTATGACGAAGGCGGCCAGCTGACCGAGGCCGTTCGCCGGCGTCCTTACGCCGTGATCCTGCTCGACGAAGTCGAGAAGGCGCACCCGGATGTGTTCAACGTGCTGTTGCAGGTGCTCGACGATGGCCGGCTCACCGATGGCCAGGGCCGCACCGTCGACTTCCGCAACACCGTGATCATCATGACGTCGAACCTCGGGTCCGACGTGATCCAGAAATTCACGCTGCGACGGCGACTACGCCGGCATGAAGTCCGCGGTCATGGAAGTCGTGCAGGAAAATTTCCGGCCCGAGTTCATCAACCGCATCGACGACATCTGCGTGTTCCGCCCGCTGGGCGTCGAGCAGATCCGCTCCATCGTGGACATCCAGCTGGCGCATCTGCGGCGCCGCCTGCTCGGACCGCAACCTCGAGCTGACGCTGGACGATTCGGCGGCGGATCGCCTCAGCGAGGCGGGTTACGATCCGGTGTATGGCGCGCGTCCGTTGAAGCGTGCGATCCAGCAGCAGGTCGAGAATCCGCTGGCGCAGGCCATCCTGGGCGGCAAGTTCCTGCCTGGCGATCGAATCCGTGCCACCGCGAAGGCGGGCGAAAGTATCGCATTCAACAAGGCTAGCTAGTCGTGGCGGGATTCCTGGCCACGAGCACCAGGTTCTTGCCGAACCAGCGGCGTGAGACGCGATCGAGCGCACGGCTGACCGGAAAGACCACGCGGTCGTAGAGCTTGAGCATGCGCGGGTCGATGTCACCCGTGCCGCGGTCCGTCAGCCGGAAGGCCAGCGTGGCGAAAAAGCCGATCGAATCCGCATACTCCACGCACTCGATCGTAAATCCCGCCGCAGCCACGGCGTGCGCCAGCGTGTCGCGCTTGTAGCGGCGCACGTGGCCGACCTTGGCATCCATGCTCGTATACAGCACCGGGAATGCCGGCACGTAGACCAGCAGCCGCGCGCCGGGTTTGAGTGCCACGCGCAGTTCCCGCAATGCCGTCACGTCCTCGGCGATGTGCTCGAGCACATTCAGCGTGTACGCGAAGTCGAACGACGCCGCGGGTAGTTCGGCGGCGCGGGCGACCGCGCGCAACCCGAGCCGTGCGAGGTGCGCACGCAACTCTTCATCGAGCTCCACGGCCGTGACATCGAATCCCGCCTGCGCAGTCGGCACGGCGAACGTGCCGCTGCCGGCGCCGAAGTCGATGATCCGTGTCGCGTCGCGCGCGTGCTTGCTGATGAGGTCGAGCAGATAACGGTTGTAGTTGACCGCTTCCTTCATGACCTCGAGGTTGCCGGTGCCCGTGTACGGCGTGCCCGCCTGGGCCTGATCGAGAGGATTCATGCGGGCTCCGCGCAGGAAACGTGAACCAACCCGCTTCCCACATCGAGACTAGTTTCACCATAATCCGGCGGTGGATGCTCTCACAAAACCCCTGTCGCCACTGAACCGGCTTCTCGAAATCGCCGTCCTCGTTCCATGTCTGAACGAAGCGGCGGGCATCGCCGGTGTCGTCGAATCGTTTCGCCGGGCGCTGCCTGGAGCACGCATTTACGTCTACGACAACGCGTCGGTGGATGACACGTTCGGCGTCGCCGAGCGGGCCGGGGCGATTGCGCGGCGCGAGCCGGCGCGCGGCAAAGGCAACGTGGTGCGCCGGATGTTTGCCGACGTCGAAGCGGACGTGTACGTGCTGGTGGACGGCGACGGCACCTACGACGCGCCCTCCGCCCCGAAGATGATCGATCTTCTCTGCGACCAGCAACTGGACATGGTCTGCGGCAAGCGCATCGGCAGCGAGCAGGCGGCATATCGGCAGGGCCATCGCCTGGGCAACCGCGCGCTCACCGGGCTGGTCTCCAACCTGTTCGGCAACAACGTCACGGACATCCTTTCCGGCTATCGCGTGATGTCGCGACGCTTCGTGAAATCCTTCCCGGCGCTGTCGAAAGGCTTCGAGATCGAGACCGAACTCACCGTGCACGCGCTGGACCTGCGCGTCCCGGTCGCCGAGATCGCGACTCCGTACGGCGTCCGCGCGCAGGGCACCGTCAGCAAACTCAATACCTGGCGGGACGGCTGGCGCATCCTGCGCACCATCGCGCGCCTCGTGAAAGAAGAGCGGCCTTTCGCCTTCTTCGTCTACATCGGCGCGGTCTTGGCCCTGGCGTCGGTCAGCCTGGCCATCCCGATACTCATCGAATTCCTGGAGACCGGGCTGGTGCCACGCATTCCCACGGCGGTCTTATCCACCGGACTGATGCTCATGGCCGTGATGAGCTTCGTGTGCGGGGTGATCCTCGACACCGTCACGCGGGGCAGGCGCGAGCTCAAGCGCATGCACTACCTGATGCACGCCCACAGCGGAAGAGGGAACGCGCGCCCATGACGCCCGCGTTCCGGTATGCCTTGTTATGGCTGGCGGGGTCACTGCTGATGGTGGTCGCCGCGCTTTCCATGCTTTCGGGTTCGTATGCCGGAGGAGAATTCGGCCCGTCGAATGGCGACGCGTTCTACCACGCCGCGCGCATTCTCGATTCACTGTTCAGCGGTGAACCGGTCACGCAGTTCGATCCGAAGATACACGCACCCGAGGGCAGCTGGCTGGTCTGGCCATGGGGCTACGACACGTTGATGACGCAGATCACGCGCCTGTTCGGTCCATTTGCCAGTGAGGCCGCGGCAAATCGCGTGCTCATGAACATTCCGCCAGCGACGGCGCCCATAGCCGTCGCGCTGGTCGTGGTGATCGCCCGCCAACTTTCCCTCTCATTTTTCTACGCGGCATTGCTGGTACTGGGATTCGCGGCCCTGCCGCTGGCATTCGTCGCGTTTTCGGTGGGCAACATCGATCACCACTTCGCCGAACTGCTGTGGACACTGGCGCTGGTCAGCACCGGCATTGCGTTTTTTCGCGCCACTTCAGCCGGCTATGGCGCCGGCATCGGGTTGGGGTGTGTACTCGCCAGTGCGCTGGCCATCCACAATGGCCTTTTCATCCTGCAGATACCGGTGGTCGCAGCGCTGGGTTTCTTCTGGCTGCGTGGTGATGCTCTGCCGCATCGGCGTCAGGTGATGGCTTTCGCGGCGGCCCTCGCCATCGTGACACTGCTGGTCTGCGTGCCTTCCCTGCCCTGGCAACGCGGCTTCTTCGAGTTCTACACGCTGTCCTGGTTTCACCTGTACATCGCAGTCTGCGTGGCGATGTTTTCGGTGGCGCTCGCCCTGCTAGCCCGTTCGCCGCGCAACATCGCCCTCGTCGCGGTCGCGGCCCTGCTGGCGCTGCTGCCGATCCTCAACACCTTCCGTCTCGCGGGAGAATTCGTCTCTGGCGAGCTCGCAATCATCCGCCACATCACCGAAGCACGCAGTCCGTACGAGCTCTACCGCGAGTTCGGACCCGGAATGTCGACGCAGTTTTTTTCGTGGCTGCTGTGGCTCAGCGGTCCGATGGCGCTGCTGAACCTCTGGTGGGTGTTTTGTTTCAAGGAGCCCGGCCTGAAATTCACGGCCATTGTCGGGGTCCTCGGTCTCACGCTGATGCAGGCGCAGTATCGCTTCGCGGTGTTTGGCGAGCTCTCGCTGATCCTCACACCGGTGCTCGCCGCCTCACTGCTGTCAGACTGGCGTCCGCAGCTGCGCCGCGTGGCGATGGGCGGATGTTTCGTCCTGTTCGCCGTTGCGTCCTATCCGACCTGGCTCAATTGGCGAACGCACTGGATCCTGGGGGCCAGCGAGGCATACCTGAACGTGCGCGCGACGTTTTCAGTGCTGAAGAGGGACTGCGCGGAAAGACCCGGCATCGTGGTCGCGGATCTCGATGCCGGACACTGGATTCGCTACCACTCCAGGTGCTCGGTGGTCGCGAATGTCTTGCTGCTCACACCGCAGCACGCGGCGAAGGTCCTGGAGCTCAACCGGCTCATGTCCCTCTCGCCCGCGCAATTGCTGGCCGATCGCATTCCGGTTCGCTACGTGTTCGCGCACCACTCGCTGGCTTTGCAGCTGGACGAGAACAGCAACGAAACTCCGAAACTCGAGGAAATGCGTCCGCTGCTCATGCCGCTCGAGGGCGCCTTGTTAGGGCCGGAATCCGCGCTGCCGCCGCAGTTCAAGAAGCGGTGGGAAGTCACCACGCCGGCCGGACAGATTTATGCGCGGCTCTACGAAATCGAAAGAACCGAGTGAAGCGGGATTTCGAAGACGTGGGTGAGGCCGCATGAACTGGTCGCTGCGGCAGCTGGTCGAGTTGCTGTCTTTCCCGGTGGCCATGGCGGTAGGACAGATCCTCTTCAAGCGCGCTGCCGCGCAGCTCGGCGGCGGGGGCGGCATTTCCTGGGTGCTTGAACTGGCGCGCCTCCCGACCCTGTGGCTGGCGCTCGCGCTGTACGGCGCCGCCACGTTCCTGTGGGTGCGCATCCTCAGTACGGTGCCCCTGAGCCGTGCATATCCGTTCGCCGCGCTCGCTTTCGTGCTCGTGCCGGCAGCGGGTTACGTGTTCTTTCAGGAATCGGTCAACGGGCGGCAGCTGCTCGGGACCGCGCTGATCGTCGCCGGCGTCATCGTCGCAGCCCGGGCGTGAGGAGCTAAGTCGCTATAATCGCGCCGCAAAAGCCCGAGGAGCGACATGCCTTTCTACGAGTACGAATGCCCGCATTGCGGCTACCACGATGAGGTGCTGCAGAAGATCAACGATGCGCCGCTGAAGAAATGCCCGACCTGCGGCAAGAAAGGCCTGCGCAAGCTGATGTCGGCGCCGGTGTTTCGCCTGAAAGGTTCGGGCTGGTACGAAACCGACTTCAAGTCGGACAAGGAAAACAAGCGCAACCTGCACGGCGCCGACAAGGAAGAAGCCAAGTCTGCCGACAAGGCGGACAGCAAGGCCGATGCCAAGGTCGATGCGGCCAAGAGCGACGCATCGAAGCCGGACGCTGCGAAGTCCGACACCGCAAAGACCGACACCGCAAAGACCGAGAGCAAGCCTGCGGCCGACAAGCCAGGCCCCGTGAAGCGTACGGCGGCGCGCACCAAGACCAAAAGCAGAGGCGCGCGTAAATCGCGCCGTTGAAGCGCCATGAACTATGCGCGCCGTCCGGGTATCGACAGCGTGGCGCTGCGAGGCCTGGCGGCGCGGGAAAATGAAACCTTCCTGAGCACGCATCGCGAATCGGCCCGCCTCGCGCAGGCGAGCGCGGCGCACTGGCTCAATGGCGTGCCCATGCACTGGATGCGCGACTGGAACACGCCGCATCCGCTGTTCGTGAAGCGCGCGCGTGGCGTCGAGGTCGAAGACGTCGACGGCAATACCTACGTCGATTTCTGTTTCGGCGACACGGGCGCGATGTTCGGCCATTCGCCGCCCGCGATCGCGCGCGCGTTGGCAGCCAGCGGCGCCGACGGCATCACGGCCATGCTGCCGGCCGAGCGCGCGCCGCGCGTGGGCGAAAAGCTCGCGAACCTGTTCGGCCTGCCGTTCTGGCAGATGACGCAGACCGCCACCGACGCCAACCGCGCCGCACTGCGCTGGGCGCGCGCCGTCACGGGCCGCACGCGCATCCTGTGTTTCGATGGCTGTTACCACGGCACCGTCGATGAAACCATGGTGCGCGCGCTTCCGGAGATGAAGGACAAGGGCGGCACCCGGCCACGCGCGGGACTCATCGGCATGAACCATGACGTGAGCGCGGCGACGGATGCGGTGCCCTTCAATGACGCGGCGGCATTGGAGCGGATATTGGCGCGCGGCCGCACCGCGGCGGTGATCGCCGAGCCGGTCATGACCAACATCGGCATGGTCCTGCCGGAAGAAGGCTTCCTGCGCAAGTTGCGCGAGCTCACGCGTCGCCACGGCGCGCTGCTCATCATCGACGAGACGCACACGCTGTCGTCGGCTCGCGGTGGATACGCGCGGGCCGCGGATCTTCAGCCCGACATCTGGGTGTGCGGCAAGGCCATTGCCGGTGGCATGCCTTGCGCGGTGTTCGGATTCACGGGCGAGGTCGAAGCCGGCATGCGCCGTGTACAGCAGGACCGCGCCGGCGGACACTCGGGCATGGGGACCACGCTGTCCGGCAATGCGCTGGCGCTGGCCTGCCTCGAGGCCAGTCTCGACGAGCTCATGACCCCGGCTAACTACCAGGTGATGCACGACACCGCCAGCTACCTCTCCGAGGGGCTGGGGCGCCTGTTCGCGACGCGCTCGCTGACCTGGCATGTGTCGCGCGTGGGCGCGCGCCTGGAGTTCGGCTTCGGGAAGCCGCCGCGGACCGGCGCGGAATCCGAGCGCGAAGCCTGGCCCGAGCTCGAGCATGCGATTCATCTCTACCTGCTGAATCGCGGCATGCTGCTCACGCCGTTCCACAACATGATGCTGTGCTCGCCCGCGACCAGCAGCGCGCATGCCGACCGGCTGCTGGCGGCGCTGCGCGACTGCCTGCACGAAATCGGGAGCCGATAGTGTTGAAGATAGCGGATGCCGCAGAACTCGCCGCCTTCCTCGCGGCGCATCCCGACATCCGCGCGGTACAGATCATGATCACCGATCCGTCCGGCGTACTGCGCGGCAAGTCGGTGCGGCGCGAAGAACTGGTGCGCCTCTACGCCTCGGGGCGCCTGGTCGCGGGGTCCATCCTGGGACTGGACATCAGCGGGGAGGACGTCGATGCCACCGGGCTGGTCTGGGACACGGGCGATGCCGACATGTGCGCGCGGCCCATCGCCGGCACGCTGAAACGATCGCCGTGGCTGCCGGCTCCCACCGGCCAGCTCATGCTCACCATGTTCGACGGCAAGGGCGCGCCGGCCGCGGCCGATCCGCGCCATGCGCTGGTGCGCGTGCTCGAGCGCTTCGAGCCGCTGGGCATGACGCCCGTGGTGGCCTGCGAGCTCGAGTTCTATCTACTGCGGGACGAGGGCGCGGGTCATCTGGTGCCCGCGGGTGGCGGGCGGCGCAGCGAGCGGCAGAAGATCGATGCCTACAGCCTGACGCGGCTCGACGATCTCGCGCCGGTGTTCGACGAGGTGTATCGTGCCGCCGCCGCGCAGGACCTGCCCGCCGAAACGCTGATGTCCGAATACGCGCCCGGGCAGTTCGAGATCACGCTGCATCATCGCGACGATGCGCTGCGGGCCGTCGACGAAGCGGTGATGTTCAAGCGCCTGCTGCGCGGGGTCGCGGCCCGGCACGGGCTGATCGCCTGCTTCATGGCGAAACCGTTCACGGCGCGCGCGGGCAGTGGGCTGCACGTGCACGTGAGCGCCAACGACGCGCACGGACAGAACCTGTTCGCCAGCGATGCGCCTGCCGGCACGCCCGAGCTGCGCCATGCCATCGGCGGCATGAAGGCCACCATGGCCGAATGCATGGCGGTGTTCGCGCCGAACGCGAATTCCTACCGGCGCTTCGTGAGCCAGAGTTACGCCCCCATCGCGCCGATCTGGGGCATCAACAACCGCTCGGTGAGCCTGCGCGTGCCGGCCGGTCCCGCCGCGTCCCGACACGTCGAGCATCGGATCGCGGGTGCCGATGCCAACCTGTACCTCGCCGTGGCCACCGTGCTGGCCGCCGCCGAGCGGGGAATTCGCGAGCGCCTCGATCCAGGCCCGCCGGTGGAGGGCAATGGCTATGCGCAGGTCACGGAGCGCTCATTGCCGCTCACCTGGCACGAAGCGCTGGAGCACGCGTCGCGTTCGACGTTCCTGCGCGAGGCGCTCGGACCCGGGTTCGTGGACGTGTTCCTGGCCATCAAGCGCCAGGAATGCGCGCGGTTCTCGGCCGAAGTATCCGAGCTCGACTTCGCCTGGTACCTGCGTAGTTAGGATTTCTTGGGCGCTGCCGCGGGTGCCGGTGCGGTTTCGCGCGCGACCAGGAACCTCACCAGCTCGATGACTTCATCGGCGGTCTTGAGGTTCTCGTTGTTCACGCGGTACTTGCCGTTGACCACCAGCGTCGGCGTGCCGGTGACCTGCATGGCGACGATCTGGCTGTCCGCCTGGCGCATCTTGAGATCGACGCCGAAGGACTTGGAGGCGTTGACGAAGTCCGCGGCCTTCACTCCCGCCACGCGCTGGTAGAACTTCGCGGCGTCGTCGATGGTCGGCAGCTTGGTCTTGAGACGGCGGGTCTGCGGATCGGAGATGCCGAGCTCACCGGTGGTCCAGATGGCCTCGAACATGGAGTCATGGGCTTTTTCGGCCACCCCCAGCGACTGGGCGGTCAGGTAGGCCCGCTGGAACATCGGCCAGGCTTCCGCGGCATTCCAGGACGCCGGCAGATAGACCAGCTGCGCGTTCGCCGGCAGGCTGGCCTGCAGTTTTTTCATCGTGGGCCGGAAAGTGTTGCAGGCCGGGCAGCCGTACGAAAACACCTCCATTACCTCGACCTTGCCGGGCGCGACGTTGGTGCGCTGCGCCTGCGGGATCACGCTGTAGTGCTTGCCGGCAACCCAGTTAGCCGCCTGCGCGGCGGAACCGAGCCCGATCAGGGTCACCACGGACAGCAGCGCGGTCAGTGAACGAGACATGTGTACCTCTCGATTCGTGAAAATTTCAGCCACCGTTCGACCGTGCAGCCGCGCGATGATTCAAAAAACGGCGTACCAGATACCAGGTTGCGCCCACGGGCAGGGCGACCGAAACCACCCAGGGACCATATCCCGGAGACACTGCACTGGCGCTGAACAGCAGGAAATGTACCGCAGAGAACTCCCAGGCGCCCGAATTCCAGTTCACCGAAAGTTGCCCGATGCCAAACAGGATGAAGATGATCCAGAGCCACTTGCGGCGCAGATCTTTTTCCATGATGCAGCGGAACAGGGCCACCAGCGACAACACCAGGAACACCACGGCCGCGAGCAGCACCGCGTATTGAAATGGCGATTTTCCCTTCAGGTCGAAACTGCCCTGCTGCTCGACAGACCCGTCGAGCTGGTTGACGTTCAGGCCGAAGATGACGCGTTGTTCTCCCTGGGTACGCGTGCCGCAATTGATGAGGAAATATTGCTGCCCCCAGGTGTACTGGTAGGTGAGGTTCATGCTGCGCGTGTCGTTGTTCGTGTTGAGATTCGCGCCCACGAGTTTCACCGCGTCGGGTTTGCCCGGCGGCAGCATGGCGGCCATCTGCGCCAGCGCGGCATGGGTGTCGGCGCCCTTCAGGCTGGGGTCCAGGCGGGCTTCGATCTCGGCGAGATCTCCTTTCCGAAAGGTGTCGATACACTCCCGCGCCACCTTCTGGTCCTCTTCGGAGGCGATTTTTTGGAGGAGCTCCTCCTGGCTGCAGCCGGCGCCAGCCAGCAGTGCCACGAAGGCGCACCAGAGGGTCGAGGTTCGACGCATGCGACCCAGCTTAAGCTTTCCGAAGGCGCCAGCAACCCGGTAACATCGCCGCCCCTTCCAGGTCTGTCGGGCTTTCCATGCGTTCTCACTACTGCGGCCAGGTCAACGAAAAGCTGGTCGGTCAAGAGGTTACGGTTGCCGGCTGGGTTCATCGCCGCCGCGACCATGGTGGCGTCATTTTCGTCGACCTGCGCGATCGTGAGGGTCTGCTGCAGATCGTGTTCGATCCCGACAACCAGGCCCAGTTTTCCGAGGCCGAGAAGCTGCGCAACGAGTTCGTGATCCAGATCAAGGGTCAGGTCCGTGAACGCCCGGCCGGTACCGCCAATGCCAACCTGGCCTCGGGCAAGGTGGAGTTGTTAGCGCGCGAGCTCACGACACTCAACCGTTCCGAGCCGTTGCCCTTCCAGCTCGACGAGCACGTCAGCGAGGAAGTCCGCCTCAAGTACCGCTACCTCGACCTGCGTCGCGAGGAGATGTCGAAGCGCCTGCGGCTGCGCCACAAGATCACGCGCGCCATGCGTCACTATCTCGACGACACCGGTTTCGTCGACATCGAGACGCCGGTACTCACCAAGGCCACGCCCGAGGGTGCGCGCGACTACCTGGTGCCGTCCCGAACGCATTCCGGAAAGTTCTTCGCGCTGCCGCAGTCGCCGCAGATCTTCAAGCAGTTGCTGATGGTTGCGGGCTTCGACCGCTACTACCAGATCGTGAAATGTTTCCGGGATGAAGACCTGCGCGCCGATCGTCAGCCCGAATTCACGCAGCTCGACATCGAGACGTCGTTCCTGTCGCAGGACCAGATCATGGAGCTCATGGAGAAGCTGACGCGCCACTTCTTCAAGGATGGCATCGGCGTTGAGCTCGCCGATCCCTTCCCGCGCATGGGTTATGCGGAAGCCATGCGGCGCTTCGGTTCCGACAAGCCCGACCTGCGCAACCCGCTCGAACTGGTTGACGTGGCGGACCTCGTGGCCGGCTGCGACTTCAAGGTGTTCGCCGGACCCGCGAAAGATCCCAAGGGCCGCGTGGCCGCGCTGCGCGTTCCCGGCGGCGGTGCGATGCCGCGTTCGCAGATCGACGACTACACCGCGTACGTCGCGCGTTATGGCGCCAAGGGTCTCGCGTATATCAAGGTCAATGAGACGGCCAAGGGCCGTGATGGCCTGCAGTCGCCCATCATCAAGTTCCTGAGCGACGACGCCGTCAAGGGCATCCTCGATCGGACGGGTGCAAAGGACGGCGACCTCGTGTTCTTTGGTGCAGACAGCGCCAAGGTAGTTAGCGACGCCATCGGCGCGCTGCGCCTGAAGGTTGGAGTGGACCTTAAGCTAGTCCATGAGACGTGGAAACCTCTCTGGGTGGTCGACTTCCCCATGTTCGAATGGGATCCGGAAGAGAAGCGTTGGGTGGCCATGCACCATCCGTTCACGTCGCCGGTCAACGACGACATCGCCGTTCTCAAAGCCGCGCCCGACAAGGCGCTGGCCAAGGCCTACGACCTGGTGCTCAACGGCAGCGAGATCGCCGGTGGCTCGGTGCGTATTTTCCGCCAGGACATGCAGTCGGCAGTGTTCGAGTTGCTGGGCATCGGCGCCGAAGAGGCGCAGCTCAAGTTCGGCTTCCTGCTCGATGCGCTCAAGTACGGCGCGCCGCCGCATGGCGGTATCGCCTTCGGTCTCGACCGGCTGGTCATGCACATGGCCGGAACCGACAGCATCCGCGACGTCATCGCATTCCCGAAGACCCAGACCGCCGCGGACCTGCTCACCGATGCGCCTACGGAAGTATCGGAAAAGCAGCTGCGCGAGTTGCATATCCGGGTACGGGTTCCTCAGGCCTGACGGCCACTAAGGAAAACGGCGCCGAAGCGGCGCCGTCCGTTGATTGATAGAGTGTCTGCGTGAAAACGGCGGCGGTATTTGTCCACGGCCTGTGGCTCACCGGCGTGGAGTCGGCGCTGATGCGCCGGCGTCTCGCGGCGCGCCACGGCTTCGAGTGCCACAGCTTCGGCTATCGCACCGTGGGCCGACCGATGGGCGACGTCATCGCGCAACTGGCGAATTTCGTGGAGCGTCTCGACGCCGAGCAGGTGCACTTCGTCGGACACAGTCTGGGCGGGCTGGTGCTGTATCGGTATTTCGAAACCGCACCCTGCGGGAAGCCCGGGCGCGTGGTGTTCCTGGGTTCGCCCACCGTCAAGAGCCGCACGGCCGAGACGGTCGGCAGGCTGCCGCTGTTGTCGTCGCTGATCGGCCGCCTGGTCTCCGACGAGCTGGTCTGGCCCCAGGATCCGCGTGAATGGCGCTGCCCGCGCGAGCTGGGATTGATCGCGGGAACGCGTCCCCTGGGCCTTGGCCGCTTTTTCGCGCGTTTCGACGAGGATTGCGACGGCACCATCGGCGTCAGCGAAACCAAACTACCCGGCCATACCGCACACGTGACGCTGCCGGTGAGCCACATGGGCATGTTGGCTTCGTCCGCGGTGGCCGACCAGGTGGGAGCGTTCCTGGCCGAGGGTCGCTTCGCGAAGCTCCAGGTTCGCTGACAGAACAACGCTGCGGTTGGCACACCGGTGTCACGCATCGGGCGCATGTGGCAGATACGCTTGGACGGCGCGGCCCCTCCTGGAGAATGAAGATGTCAAATCGAGTTCGGTTCCAATCCGCGTCCCTGGCGGCGCTCGCCTGCATCTCCGCCACGGCATTCGGCGCGCCCAACACGCCGATCCGCAGCGAGAGCGCGGCGGCGCGCGCCGTGGTCGTCGCCTTCCTGCAGCGCAGCCAGTTGCGCACCATGATGCAGCCCTTCAACTACGAGCCACGCAACATCGTCGACCGCGCCCTGCGCAGCGTGCGGGCGGTCACCACGCTGCAGGGCCTGGCGGCGTCGCCCGACGGCGTCGTCATCGACTGCGAGGTCTCCGGAACGCTCACCGCAAGACACGCGCGCGGCTGGCCACGCGTCGTGAAATTCGAGTGGAACGCATGCGCCAGCACCGTTTTCGGCGTGACGCACACGCTGAACGGCCCGGGCGAGGTCACGCTGCTCGGCAACTCGCTGTTCGCCGAGATCGTCGCCAGCATCCGCCTGGGGAACCGGAACACGGATCTGGTCGCCCACATATCGGCATTTCCGGGCTCGACGGTCACGGGTCCGCGTGTCGAGACGCGCAATCTGCGCCTCACGGGCATCGTGCCGATGGTGAGATTCGCGGACGACATCAACACGGCGTTTCGCGGGCGGTTCACCTACGAAGCGGTTGGATTCCTGCGCTCGGATGAAATGCGGCGCGACATCGGTCCCGGCGGTCCCGGCACGGAGTTCTTTCCGTGGACCTTCGAGACCAGCACGGACGGCGCGCTGCTGAGCGGCGAGCTCAGGTCGGATGACACGGGATCTCTGGACGAGAGCCGGCTCGTGTTGGGCAAGCTTTCACAGCGCGTCGACCGGCCCGCCACGCCGACATTCCCCGAGGCGAGAAGCACGACGAACTGGGTGCGCGGAACCGACTACCGCGTGCGTCTCGGCAGTGACATCGCCCTGGGTGGCGAGTTCTGGTCCATCGATGGCCGCGTCGAGAGCAGTTTTGCGCAGGCCGCGGGTTGCGCGGAACCCGAAACGCTCACGTACCGCACGCGTTCGCCGCTGGTCGCGCACCCGGGAACGTTCTATTTCCAGGACTTCTACGACAGCGGCGAGATCGTGATCAACGGATCGACCGTAGCGCGCTTCTCGACGACGGGCTCGCAACCGCTCGTCGACCTGCGCGGCCACCTGACGCTCGATGTGCCCGGCGTCAGCAGTTTCGAATACGACACCGGCAGCTCGGTGCCCGGGACGCTCTCACTGCTGTCGAGGTGCGAGCCCTGAGCCCCTCATAGCCGCGCCGTAAATGGGGTCAGACCCCATTTACTGGAAGCGGAAGCGCAGTTCGCGCACCGAGTTGTCCTTGAGCTTGATGGTCAGCTTGCGGCAACCGGTCCAGCTGGTGCTGGTCTGCCAGTTGTAGACGAAGCTGTTGGTGGCCGCATCGAAGCTGATGCCCGCGGGGCCGCTCGCCGTGTCGTTGAGCGGCACGGAAGTGGCGCTGCCGCAGGTCAGACTACCCACGGTGGCCGAGGTGAACGACGTCGGGTTGGTCACGAACCCGCCGCGTCCGTCCGGCAGCTGCCAGCGGATCGGCACCAGCGCACCGCGCGTCACCAGGTTCAGCGTGGGCGGCGGGCTGGCGGGAGCCAGGAAACCACCGAAGTTGAACGTGGATTCCACGGTGAACGAATGCGTGTGGTTGGTGGTGAAACCCGCGGCATCCTTGGCCGTGACAGTGAACGTACGTGCGCCGGCCGTACGCGTGTTGATCAGCCCGCCCTGCGGCGTCGGCGACGTGCAGCTGATCAGTGAGAGGTCTTCGCAGACGAAGTCGGCGGCCACGTCCTGATAGAAGCCGTACGTCCCGCCATCGACCGGAGTCTCCATCTCGGCGTAGGGCACGGTCTTGTCGATGTTGCGCGGCACGCTGGTAAACGTGGCGCTGTTGCCGGCGTTGTCGACGACCACCACCTCGCGGGTGAGGTTTGCGCCTTCGGTGCTCAACACCAGCGGGCTCGCCGCGCTGGTGGAGGCGAGACCCGACATCGCATCGCTGCGCGTGAAGGCAATGCTCACGTTGGTCTTGTTCCAGCCCCTGGCGTTTGGCACCGGAGAAGGCGTGCCGAAGCTCAGCACGGGCGGTGTCGCATCGCGCTTGATGGTCACCGAACTACTCGTGGTGCCAGCTCCCGACGCCACGCTGCAGCTGAACGTCGTGCCGGCCGTATCCGCGATCAGCGTCGTGTTCTCGCAGCCGGTCTGCGAGAGGATGTTTTGCGGCGCCTTGCCGATCTGCCAGGTCAGCTGCACGTCGCTCGTGTACCAGCCGTTGTTGCCGGCCGTGCCGGAGACGATGGCGTTCACGACCGGGGGCGAGCGGTCGATGTTCACAGGCGGCGTGAAGAACGTCGCCTCGTTGCCCGCCGCGTCGAAGATCGTGATCTGGTTGCTGACGCCGGGTCCGTCGAACGACACGAGGACCGGTCCGGCGTTGCCTTGCGAATTGCCGGAGACTCCCGAGGAAGCGTCGGCTGCCGTGTACGTGAATGTCACGTCCGTGGTGTTCCATCCGATCCCGTTGGGTGCGGGCGAGGCCACGCCCCACGTGAGCGTCGGCGGCGTGGCGTCGCGCCTGATCGTGACGCTGCTGCTCGTCGTACCACCCGCGGAAGTCGCCGTGCACGTGTACGTGGTGCCCGGCGAATCCGTGGTCAGCGTGACGTCGCAATCACCTTGTTTCGTGACCAGCGAGCCCTGCGCGTCGAGCCCGGTGAACACGACGCGTGCATCGGTGCGATACCAGTCGCTGCCGTTGCCGCTCTGCGTGCCGTGAACGATATATGCGAGCTCGGGCGGCGTACCGTCGATGTTGAACACGGGCGTGGTGAACGTGGCGCTATTGCCCGCAACGTCCGTAACCACCACCTGGCCGGTCGTACCGGCACCCGACTGCGTGATCGCGAGCGGACTCGCGCTGCTGGTGGACGCGATGCCGGACAGCGCATCGCTGGCATCGAACGGCACGCTCACGGGCCCCGCACGCCAGCCTGCTTCATCGGGCGCCGGCGAAGCGGTACCGAAGGAGAGCGTGGGCGGCGTCTTGTCGAGCTTGAAAGTCACCGACTTCGTCGCGCTGCCACCCGCGTTGGTCGCGTTGCAGGTGAAGGTCACTTCCGCGGTGTCGGTGGTCAACACGCTATCCGTGCAGCCGGCGTCGAGCTGCGCGGGCGAGAGCGGTGAGTCCACCATCCACTGCACCTGCACGTCGCTGCGATACCAGCCGTCATTGCCCGGCGTGCCGGTCACGGTCAACGTGATCGTCGGTGGTGCCTGGTCGATGTTGATGATCGGGGACTGCGCGGAAGCCGTGTTGCCGGCGAGGTCGACGACCTGGACCTGCATCGATTGCGCCGCGCCCGGCTGTCCGAAGACCAGCGGGCTTGCCGGCGTCGCACTTGCGACGCCGGACATCGCATCACTCGCGGTATACGCGACATCGACGGCGGAATTATTCCAGCCGTCGGCGTTGGGCAGCGGGGAGAGCGCGCCGAACGACACCACCGGCGGCGTCGCATCACGCTTGACCGTGACCGACTTCGTCGTCGTGCCGGCAGGCGTGGTCACGGTGCACGTGAACGTGGTCCCCGCGGTGTCGCTGCCGACCACAGTGGCTCCGCAGCCGCTGGACGAAGTGATCGTGGGCGCGTTGGCGATGTTCCAGGCCACCTGCACGTCACTGCGATACCAGCCGTTGTTGCCCAGCGTGCCGGTGACCTGCTCCTGGATCACGGGCACCGTCCTCGCGACGTTGACCGGTGGGCTGGTGAAAACGGCGGTGTTGCCGGCGTTGTCGACCATGGTCGCGGAGATCGTCAGGCCGGTGCCTTCCGTGTATATCCAGATCGGGCCCTGCGTGCTCGCGGAGTTATTGATGCCGGAGCCCGAGATGCCGTCCCAGCCCGTGAATTCGAAATAGGGAATCCGGTAGATCCAGCCACTGGCGTCGGCCGCCGGTGTCGGTCCTCTCCAGGTGATCGTGGGTGGCACCGTGTCCCTGCGAATCGAGACGGTCGAGAATCTCTGGCCGCCCAGCGAGGTGGCATGGCAGTGGAAGTCGATGCTCTGCTGGCCCGTGTCGGCGGTTACCGCGCCTGGCGCGCATCCGTCGATCAGGGCGTACGACTCCGGATCCGATATCGTGAACGTGACGGACACGTCGCTGCGATACCAGTTGCCGAGACCCTTCAGCCCGGTGATGTTGGCGGTGATGACGGGCGCCGTGGTGTCGTTGAGCCCGCTCACGCGGAATAGATAGGGCTTGTAGTCCTGCACGATGTACAGGCGCCCGGCGGAATCGACCGACATGTCGGTCGGCCGCTCGAGCATCACGCCTTCGGCTGTGACCAGTCCCTGCGGCGGGTTGCGGATGAGATCGACGTTCAGCGTGTTGTAGCGGATGCGATAGAGCTGGTTGGACCACCCCAGGTACATGTTGTTGTTGGCCGGGTCGATGGCGAACGCGCGTGTCGGCCCGAGGTTCGTCTGCAAGGGCTGCGAATTGCCCGAAGGATCGAATGTTGCGCAGGTGCCGGTGCCCGCCCAGGGCGCCGCGAAGTTGTTGCTGATGATGATGCGGTGGATTCGGCAGCCTTCGCTGACGAACAGTTCACCGACGGAATTGATCCCGAGCGTGGCAGGGCTCGCGTAGGTACCGATCGAGGTGATGATGCCGGTGGCGGCCGTCACCTTGCGGACACGGTTGTTCATGGTGTCCGAGATGAAGATGTTGCCCGCGGCGTCGACCGCGACGTCGCCGACGCTGCCCATGCGCGCGGCCGTTGCGGGTCCGCCATCGCCAAAGAAGCCCGGGCCATTGCCGCCGGCGACCACGGTCGCGGCGCCCGTGATGCGGTCGTAACGCGTGACCTTGTTGCCACCCATCACGTAGAGATTGCCGGCCTGGTCGTGGTCGATGCCGGACGGCGCTGCCGTCGGTGTCGCAAACGTCGAGATGGTGTTGCCGGTGATGCGCCGCAGGCGCATCAGGGCCGCGTCGCTGACCACCACGTTACCCGAGCCGACGTCGACGCCGACCGGCTGCGCGAGGCAGCCCTGGTTGGCCGTTACGCCTTCGCCGCAGAAGTACAGGCTCGGAAAGCCCATCGCGCGCGACACGACGCCCGTCGCGGCGTTGACCTTGCGGATGTATTTGTATGAGTCGCTGTCGGCAAAGAAGACATTCCCGTGTGAATCCACGGCAACGAATTGCGGCCAACTGACGCCCGCGGCCGTTGCCGGCCCGTCGTCGCCGGACATCACCGCAGAGCCATTGCCGGCCACCGTGGTGACGAGCGTGGTCACCGCGTCGATGCGCAGCACGCGTCGTGCACCGGCCGATCCGACGTACAGGTTGCCCGCCGCGTCGACGGCGATGCCCATCGGGCCGCCGATGTCGGTCTGCGCCGCGGGGATGCCGTCGCCCTGGTAATTCACACCACCCGTGCCGGCAATCGTGGTGATGATGCCGGTGGTGAGGTCGATCTTGCGGATGCGGTTGTTGTCGGTGTCCGCGATGTAGAGATTGCCGTCCGGTCCCACCGCCACGCCCTGCGGATGCGCGAGACGCGCACCACCCGACGGACCGCCGTCGCCCGAGAAGCCGGGATCGAAGCCGCCGGCGATGATATCCAGGATGCCGTTCATGATGCCGTCCGGGCCGTGAGGCCGGAACCGCCAAACCAGGTTGTCGCCGGGCACGATGTAGATGGTCCCATCCGCGCCGTAGGCCATCGGCCCGGTAACGGGAAGATCGTTGAGACGCGTGAGCGTGCCGTCGGGATTGATTCGATGCAGGGCGCCCTGTGACGTTACGTGCGCGACGCCTGCCGTGTTGACGGCGATGCCCCAACTCCATCCGAGGTCGTGATTGAGACCGCCCGGCGTGGCGGGCAGCGCGGTCACGGTGCCCGTGGTCGTGTTGAGGCGCATCAACCTGCCGTTGATGTCGTTCGTATAGAGGTAGCCGTCGGCGCCGATGGCCATCGCGCCCGGCTGGAAGCCGACTGTATTGCCCGGGATGTCGACGAATCGGCCCTGGCCGGTAATCAATTCGACGGTCTGGCCGAGCGCCAGCGGCGCGCAGCCGCACAAGGCCACAAACGCCCAGACACGGGCGCGTGTAAAAATATTCGACATCTTTGTGAGACCTCCCTGGAACCGCCGGGATCATAGCTACAAACATCCACGGATGGACTAACTTCAGCCGGTTCTAGTTAGCAGGGTTCACTGCATTTGTGCTCCGACCACGCGCGCGCATTGACGGCCGGACCGGGATCACATAATTCGTCACATCAGTGTCACGGATCTCCGGCACGCGACAGATAGCGCGCCGCGATGACGCCAGGCGCGCAGTCAGCGCAGCAGCGAGCGCAGCTTGTAGACGAGATCGAGTGCCGCGCGCGGCGTGAGATCGTCGGCGTTCACGGCTTTGACTGCCGCCTCGAGCTCGAGCAGGCGCGGATCGGGCGGTGGCGGGCCCGGTGGCTCGAGCGGCAGCTGCGCCTGCGGTGTGGGCGCAAAGCTGCGACGCCCGCGCGCGCCGCGCGTTTCTCCACCTGACGTGTCGTGCGCGTGTGCGTGCGTTTCCAGCGCCGCCAGGTATTCGCGCGCCGCGGCGATCACCTCGCGTGGCACGCCGGCGAGCTGCGCCACGGCGAGGCCGTAGCTGCGACTCGCGGGACCTTCCTTGACGGCGTGCAGGAACACGACGCCATCACGATGCTCGGTGGCGTCGAAGTGCACGTTCGCGATGCCTTCGATCTCATGGGCGAGATTCGTGAGCTCGAAGTAGTGAGTCGCGAAAAGAGTGAATGAACGATTGACCCGCGCGATGTGGCGCGCCACCGCCCAGGCCAGCGACAGGCCGTCATAGGTGCTGGTGCCGCGCCCGATCTCGTCCATCAGGATGAGGCTCTTGTCGGTGGCATTGTTCAGAATGTTCGCGGCCTCGGTCATCTCCACCATGAACGTGGAGCGGCCGCCGGCCAGGTCGTCTCCCGCGCCGATGCGCGTGAAGATCCGATCGATGGGGCCCAGGACCGCGCGCTCGGCCGGCACGAAGCTGCCCACGTGCGCCAGCAACACGATCAACGCACTCTGGCGCATGTACGTGCTCTTGCCGCCCATGTTGGGGCCGGTGACCACCAGCATGCGGCGCGAGGCGTCGAGAGTGAGATCGTTGGGCACGAAGGGCCCGTCGATGAAGTGTTCGACCACCGGGTGCCGGCCACCGCGAATTTCCAGGCAGGTTTCCGCAACCAGGCGGGGCTCGGTCCAGTTGAGCTGCGCGGCGCGTTCGGCCAGCGCCGCGAGGCAATCGAGCGACGCCAGTGCATTCGCCGTGCCCTGCAGCGCCGCCAGGCGGTCGATGAGTTGCGTCAGCACCTCCTCGTAGAGCTCACGCTCCCGCGCCAGCGACTTTTCGCGCGCACCCAGCACCTTGTCCTCGAAGCTCTTGAGCTCGGGCGTGATGAAACGCTCGGCGTTCTTCACCGTCTGCCGACGGATATAGTCCTTGGGCACGTTGTCGGCCTGCGAACGGCCGACCTCGATGAAGAAACCGGAAACCCGGTTGTAAGCCAGCTTCAGTGACGGAATACCGGAGCGCTCGCGCTCGCGCCGTTCGAGCTCCAGCAGGAATTCATCCGTGTGCGAGGCGATGCGGCGCAATTCGTCGAGGCCGGCGTCGTAGCCCGCGGCGATGACGTCACCCTCGCGCAGCACCACGGAGGGCTCTTCGGCGATGGCCCGGTGCAGGATGTCCGCGACATCGCCGTGTTCGCCGACGGACTCCGTCAGCTCGGCGATCAGCGGCGCTTCGATTCTCTTCAATGCGGCGCGCAGCGCGGGCAGCGCCGCGATCGAAGCGCGCAGCGCGGTGAGATCTCGTGGCCGTGCGCTGCGCAGCGCGACACGCGCCAGGATGCGCTCTACGTCGCCGATGGCGCGCAGCGGTTCGCGCAGGCTCTCGAAACGGCGCGCGTCGACCAGCAGCGCCAGTGCCTGGTAGCGCCGCCGCAATTCCTGCTGGTTGGTGAGCGGGCGATTCAGCCAGCGCCGCAGCTGGCGGGAGCCCATGGGCGTGCTGGTCGAATCCAGCAGCGCGAACAGCGTCGCCGAGTCCTGTCCCGACAGCGATGCGTCGATTTCCAGGTTACGGCGCGTGGCCGCGTCGAGCTGCAGCGCATCGCCGCGCTCTTCCACGCACAGCTGCGTGATGTGCGGCAGCGCGGTTTTCTGCGTCTCGCGTACGTATTGCAGCAGCGCGCCCGCCGCCGCGATCGCCAACGGCAAATCGTCGGCACCGAAGCCGCGCAGGTCCAGCGTGCCGAGCTGATCCGTCAGCAGGCGCGAGGCGCTGGACAGCTCGAAGTGCCAGGGCGGCCGCGTGCGGGCCTCGCCGTCCAGCAGAGCACCCAGTTCGCGCGACTGGTCTTCGGGTACCAGCAACTCGGCCGGCTTGAGCCTCTCGAGCTCTGCCATCAGCGCCGCGTCGCCGTCGGCTTCCAGCACCGAAAACCGTCCGGCCGCCAGGTCCAGCCAGGCGAGGCCGTACGTGATGCCCTCCTTGCCCGCACGCCGCGCCACCGCGGCTAACAAGGTTTCGCGGCGTTGCTCGAGCAACGCATCGTCGGTCACCGTCCCCGGCGTGACCACGCGCACCACCTGGCGCTCCACGGGGCCTTTGGATTTCTGTGGGTCACCGGTCTGTTCGCAGATGGCCACCGATTCGCCCTTGCGCACCAGCCGCGACAGATAGGTGTCGACGCTGTGATAGGGCACACCCGCCATCGGGATCGGTTCGCCGGCCGATTGCCCGCGCGAGGTCAGCGTGATGTCGATGAGTTTGGAGGCGCGCCGCGCGTCGTCATAGAAGAGCTCGTAGAAGTCCCCCATGCGATAGAACAGCAGCGAGTCCGGGTGCTCGGACTTGATGCGCAGGTACTGCTGCATCATCGGGGTGTGCTGGCTCGCCTCTGTATATGACGCCAAGGATGCTCTCGTGCGCGAAGGAGGTGCGCATTATGCCCCCAGTGCTTATGGCGCTGGCCAGCCCGAAAGACGAGATTGGCCGGCATGATGCGCACGATATTGCCGACCGTCTGGCGCGCCCTCGCGGCGCTGGTCCTGGCACTTGCGATGTTCGTCGCGGAACCCCGTGACTCGCGGGCCCAGGAGACGCAGTCCAATGCCCGGCCGCGCCTCGGATTGGTGCTGGCCGGCGGCGGCGCCAAGGGCGGCGCGCACGTGGGCGTGCTCAAAGTGCTGGAGGAAATGCACATTCCCATCGATTGCATCGCCGGCACCAGCATGGGTGCGCTGATCGGCGGTGGTTATGCATCCGGAATTCCCGCCGCTGGGCTCGAAGAGTTCGTGACCAACATCGATTGGGGCAAGGTGGTCGGCAGCCAGGGACGGCGCGACCTCGAGCCCATCGAGCAGAAGCGCGCAGGGGCCACCTACAGCAACGAGTTCGAGTTCGGCATCACGCCGGATGGGCTCACGCTTCCGGGTGGGCTGGTCAACACCAGCAATATCGAAGACCTGCTGCGCACTTATGTGGCCACGGCCCGCCTGCAGGATCAGTTCGACAAGCTGCCGATCCCGTACCGCGCCGTGGCCACCGACATGGTCACCGGCAGGATGGTCGTGCTGAAGGATGGCGATCTCGCCACGGCGATGCGCGCCAGCATGGCGATTCCGGGTGCGTTTGCGCCCGTCATCATGGACAAGCTGATCCTCAATGACGGCGGGCTGGTGCGGAACATTCCCATCGACGTCGCGCGCGACCTGTGCGCCGACCGCGTCATCGTCGTGAACCTGGTCGAGCCGGACATCGATCCGAAACGGCTGCGCAGCGCCACGCAGCTGCTGACCCGCACCATGGACGTGATGATCGAGGCCAACGAAACCCTGCAGCTGCAGACCATCCGGCCCGGCGATGTGCGCATCGACGTGGCGATGGGTGACATCACCACCGCGGATTTCGAGCGTGTGCCCGATACCATCCCGCTTGGCGAGGCGGCCGCACGCGCGAAGGCGGCCGAGCTCTCGGTCTTCGCGGTGCCCGAGGCGCAATACACCGCCTGGCGACAGCGGGTCACGCAATCGCAACAATTCGAGGCGCGGCTCGCGGACGTACGCTTCGAGGGTCTCAAGCGGGTCAATCCGGAGTTTCTCGCCAGCCGCGAGGGATTGAAGACCGGCGATCTCGCCGATGCCACGAAAATCAGTGGCGAGGCGCAGCGCATGGCGGCGCTGCAGGAGTTCGACTCGGTGGGCTACCGCCTCGACGGCGATCCCGAAAATCCCACGCTGACCTGGATGCCGCGCGAGAAGAACTGGGGTCCTAACTACCTGAAGGCGGACCTGGGGCTCTACACCTCGGCCGATGGCGATCTGACGTTCACGCTGTATGGCCGGCACACGCGCACCTGGGTGAACAAACTCGGCGCCGAGTGGCGCAATGAGCTGCAGTTCGGCGGAGACTCCCTGATCGCCACCAGCTTCTACCAGCCGCTCGATGTCTCGCATCGCTTCTTCATCGAACCGCGCGCCGCGTATTCGATCGAGTTCGAGAACATCTTCTTCAATGACGAGCGCGTGGCGCGTTACAAGTTCGAGGACGCGATCGCGCAGGTGGACTTCGGCGTCAATGCCGGCCGGTATGCGCAGGCTCGAGTGGGTTACGTCTACGATTGGCGCCAGGTCGGTGTCGATATCGGCTCGCCGCTGCTGGCGGAGTCGGAGCCCACGGATGCGGGCGTCGTCGTGTCCGCGCAATACGACAGCCGCGATACGGCATTCGCGCCCACGAAGGGCATGACCGCCGCGCTCGAATACATCAATTCCGACGATGCGCTGGGCAGCGACCGAAACTGGCAGCGCGCCGAAATGGGGTTTGGCGTCGCGGTCCCGTTCCGCCGCAACATCTGGTGGATCACGGCCGCAGGAGGCTCCGGGCTGGGTGGCGACCTGCCCTCCGACCGGCTGTTCACATTGGGTGGCCCCGGCAGCTTTCCGGGCTTCGAACTCAACGAGATGCGCGTCGGCGGCTATTGGAATATCGGTACCAGCTACCTCTGGAACGTGAAAGACGTCCTGCCGCTGAAGAATCTCGCGCTGTACGCCGGCGTGCGCGTGGTCGGCGGGGCGGTGTACGACCGGTTTGACCAGGAGGACACGGTGGGCCTGTATGGCGGTTCGTTTTTCCTCACCGGCCGCACCATGGTCGGCCCGCTGACGCTGGGTGTCGGCGGGACCTCAACCGATTCCTGGAGCGTGTGGTTGAGCGTCGGACGCCCCGTTGGCCACGGCACGATTCTCGAGCGCGGTATCTTTCGTTAAGACCGGAGGCGACTACACTGTCGTCGATGGCCCTTCAGCTGCGGATGCTCGGATCGCTGACCGTCGCGAGCGACGGCCGTCCCGTCGAATTACCCGCATCCCGCAAAGTACGCGCACTGCTGGCCTATCTCGCGCTGTCGGCGCGCGCCACATCGCGACAGCAGCTCTGCGAGCTCCTCTGGGACACGACCGCAGATCCGCGCGCCGAGTTGCGCTGGCACCTCAGCAAGCTGCGCACCATCGTGGGTGCGGAGCGCATCCGCCAGGACGAGGATTGCGTCCGGCTGGATCTCGCGGACAGCCATATCGACGCGCGCGAGGTGCAACGCACCGTGCAGGCGGGCATTGCCGCGCTGCCGCCGCAGCGCGTGCGCGAGTTGCAGGGATTCTTTCGCGGCGAATTCCTCGAAGGGCTGGAGCTCGATCATTGCCCGCAGTTCATGGCCTGGCTGCTCGCGCAACGCCGCCGTTTTCGGGACTGGCGCCTGGCGCTGCTCGAGCAGCTGGTGCACAGCGTTGCGGACGACGAGGCTCTCGGACACATCGAGAACTGGCTCGAGATCGCGCCCTTCGACATTCGCGCGCACGAGCATTTGTTCGAGGCGCTGGCGCGTCGCGCGCGGTTTCGCGATGGCGACGAACACCTGGCGGTGTCGGCGAAGCTGTTCGGCGCGGAGGGCCTGGACTGCACGGGCCTGAAGATGGCGTGGCGCGCGTCGACCGCGTGCCGGGCAAAGTTATCGGCGAACCGGCCGGATCGCTCCGGCGAGCAGGCATACGACTGCTATCTGCTGGGACGGCAACACCTTGCGCGCATGATGCATCGAGGTCTCGAAGAAGGCCGCCACATGTTCAATCGCGCAATCGCGCTGGAGCCTGGATATGGTCCGGCCTGGGCCGGACTCGCGACCGTGCAGGCTTGCGTTTACGAGTGGTTCGATTCGGGAAAGGTCAATCTCGCGCAAGCCGAGCAGGCGAGCCGACGCGCGCTGGAAGCTGCGCCACAACTCGCCGAGGCGCATGCGGCGCGCGGCCTGGTGCGGGCACAGTCGAAGCATCATGACGAGGCGGTGACCGAATTCGAGGCAGCCATTCGCCTCAACCCCTATCTGTTCGACGGCTATTACTTCTTTGCACGCACGGCCTTCGCGCGCGGCGATATGGCGCGCGCGGCGGAAATGTTTGGCCTGGCAGCCCAGGCTCGCCCGGAGGATTTCCAAAGCGCCATCCTGCAGTCCTCGCCTCTGAGCGCGCTGGGGCGCGACGACGCCGCACGCGATGCGCTGCGCGACGGCATCCGCCGCGCCGAGCTGGTACTGGCACTCAATCCTTGCGATGGACGTGCGCTGTCGCTGGGCTCCGGCGCGCTCCTGGACGACGGGCAGGAGGAGCGCGCGCTCGAATGGTCCCGCAAGTCACTGGATCTGTATCCGGACGACAGCAGCGCGCTGGTCAATGCCGGATGCCTGCACGCCAAGGCGGGCGAGACCGGCCAGGCGCTGGACTTGCTGGAAAGGGTGTTCGCGCGCGGCGCTGGCAAGCGCGATTGGGTGGTGAACGATCCGGACTACAGCGTCCTGCGACCCGAGCCACGCTTTCAGCAATTGCTCGGCCGGCTCAAATAGGCGCACACCGTTCCCACGCTTCTTTCCACGCCGGCATTCCAGAATGCGCGGCATGGGATTGACCAGACGCTCATTGTTGTTAGGTGCGGCGGCCAGCGCCGCGAGGAACGAGCACATGCCACCGACTCCGCCGCGTTTCATCGAGATCAGCCATGTCATCGAGCCGGGCATGGTGACGTATCCGGGATTGCCGGTGCCCGAGGCGAAAGTGATCGTAGATCACGACACCTCGCGAGCGCGCTACCAGAACAAGTCCGAGTTCCTGATTGCCTCGCTGCATCTGTGCGGCAATACCGGCACCTACGTGGACTCGCCCTTGCACCGGCATCGCGGCGCGACGGACCTCGCGGGCCTGCCGCTCGAGCGGCTCGCCCATCTGCCGGTACGGCTCTTCGACGCCCGCTCCCTCGGCCGTGCCGTGGGCCCGCAGCTCTTCAGGGACGCCGACCTGCGGGGTGCCGCGGTGCTGGTGCGCACGGACTTCAGCCAGCACTGGCGCACGGAGCGGTACGGCAGGGACAACCCGTTCCTGACCGCCGAGGCCTGTGAATTGCTGGTGTCCGCCGGGGGCGGCGTTCGTCGGTATCGATTCCCTGAACATCGACGACGTCGCCGACCTGGCCCGCCCCGCCCATACCATCCTGCTCGGCGCCGGCATTCCGGTCTGCGAGCACATGACCAACCTGGCCGCGCTTCCGGCGGATGGCGGCCGCCTGCACGCCGTCCCGATTGCCTGGCGTGGCGGCGCCACTTTTCCGGTCCGCGCGTACGTGCAGCTGGGACACGTATAGCTAAAATGGCCGAATGGAGATTCCCACCGACCACGCCCTGGAGGCTCTCAGCCGCGAGGTGGGCCGGCGACTGTTCGACGCAAAGCGCCGGCTGGTAACCGCCGAATCCTGCACCGGCGGCTGGATCGCGAAGCTCTGCACGGATATTCCCGGCAGCTCCGACTGGTTCGATTGCGGCTTCGTTTGCTACTCGAACGCCGCCAAGACGCGCGATCTCAGCGTGCCGGAGAAGCTCATCGAGATCGAAGGCGCGGTCAGCGATGCGGTGGTGCGCGCCATGGCCGAAGGCGCGATCGCGCGCACCGGCGCGAACGTGGCCATGGCCGTGAGCGGCATCGCCGGACCCAGCGGCGCGCGTCCCGGGCAAACCGGTAGGCACTGTGTGGTTCGCGCTCGCGTACAGGCAGCGACGACCGGCTCGAATGCCAGGGTCACCTGATCCAGTTCGACGGCGATCGCGACGCCATCCGCCGGCAGGCGGTCGAATACGCGCTCAACCTGCTGCTGCGCGCCTGCCACCCGCGTAGCCGTGACGTTCCGCCGGCATGCTGCGGCTGTTCTTCGCGCTGCAGCCCACGCCCGAGCAGAGCTCCGCGCTGGTGGCACAGCGTCGCGCCGCTGGTCGCGCAACTCGGATGCGCTGCGCGTTCCGCCGGAAAACCTGCACGCCACGCTGTGTTTCATCGGCGCGGTCGAGCGCCGCACGATCTCGCACGCACTGCGCGTCGTCGGCCGCCGAGCAACGCGGCAGGCCCGCGGACTTGTGTTTCGACGCGCTCGAGTACTGGGATACGGCCGCAAATCGTCTGCGCCACGGCCAGCGAGATTCGTCGTCGGCGCGCCGAGCTGTGCGCTCGCGGATCAACTGGAGTCGGCCGCGTCGCGGCAGGATTTGCTCCGGACATCAAGCCGTTTCCGCGCGCATCTGACGCTGGCGCGCAAAATTCACGCGGCGCGCGCGGCGCAGTGCGCATGGCCGCAGCCGCTCGTGCCGCCGCTGCTCGTGCGCTGCGATCGTTTCGTGTTGATGGAGAGTCGGCGTGGGGAATCGGGCTCGATATACAGTGTCGTAGATTCATGGCCACTGTATGCCGAGGCGGCCGACAAATCCCGGTGAATCCCAAGCGGAATATTCAGTCTTTCGCATCGCATTTCCTGTGTATTTATACAGGCTCGCTTTGCTAAATTTCTCTTTCACCAAAACGCTCGCTTCGCAAAGGGGATTTCGAGATGGATGACAACCGCAAGAAGGCACTTTCCGCTGCACTCGGCCAGATCGAAAAGCAATTCGGCAAAGGTTCGGTCATGCGTCTGGGCGACGCCGCCGCATCCTACGACGTGGAAGCCGTCTCGACCGGCTCGCTGGGCCTCGACATCGCGCTCGGCATCGGCGGTTTGCCGCGCGGTCGCGTCATCGAGATCTACGGACCGGAATCTTCGGGCAAGACCACGCTCACGCTGCAGGTGGTCGCGGAAATCCAGAAGCTCGGCGGCACCGCCGCATTCGTCGATGCCGAGCACGCGCTCGATCCGTCGTACGCCGAAAAGCTCGGCGTCAACGTGAACGAATTGCTCGTGTCGCAGCCCGACACGGGCGAGCAGGCGCTCGAGATCACCGACATGCTGGTGCGCTCCAGCGCGGTCGACCTCGTCGTCATCGACTCCGTCGCCGCGCTCACGCCCAAAGCCGAAATCGAAGGCGAGATGGGCGATCCGCAGATGGGCCTGCACGCGCGCCTCATGTCGCAGGCGCTGCGCAAGCTCACCGGCAACATTTCGCGCTCGAACACCATGGTCATCTTCATCAACCAGATCCGCATGAAGATCGGCGTCATGTTCGGCAACCCGGAAACCACCACGGGTGGCAACGCGCTCAAGTTCTATTCCTCGGTGCGCCTCGACATCCGCCGCATCGGCGCCATCAAGGCCGGCGAAGAAGTCGTCGGCAACCAGACGCGCGTCAAAGTGGTGAAGAACAAGGTCGCGCCGCCGTTCCGCGAAGCCGAATTCGAAATCATGTACGGCCTGGGAATTTCGCGCGAAGGCGAAATCATCGACCTGGGTTCGACGCAGGGCATCATCGAGAAGTCCGGCGCCTGGTACAGCTACAAGGGCGAACGCATCGGCCAGGGCAAAGACAATGCGCGCGACTTCCTCAAGGGCCGTCCCGAGCTCGCCAAGGAAATCGAGACGCAGATTCGAGCCAAGCTCGTGCCGGTGAAGGCGGCGCGGCCCGAGCTCAAGAGCGTCGGCGGCAACGACTGATATCGAGACGCGAGCGGGCGGGATGGCCCGTCCGCTCGCGATCCTTCGCGGGCGGCCTATCTACCGGACACCCTGATGCGTCGCCCGGCGGGCAAGAAAACCCTCGATACCGGAAAGGCGGTCGATCCGAACGTCGCCTATACCGCGGCGATCTCCTTCCTGGCGCGCCGCGATTTCTCCGCCGCCGAGTTACGCCGCAAACTGAAAGAACGCGGCTTTACCGAGACCGCCATCGAGCCCGTGCTCGTGAAGCTCGAAGCCAGCAACGTCATCAACGACGGGCGGTATGGGGATAACGTGGTCGCGCATCGCGCTCGTCGCGGTCAGGGTCCGGCGCGTATCCGCCAGGAGCTCAAGCGCTCGGGGTTGGGATCCGAGGCCATTCAGACCACCATGGACAAGGCCAAAGACGAAGGTCCCGACTTCGTAGCCCTCGCCAGGGCCGCGCGGAGCCGGAAATTCGGCTCCGAGCTCCCCAAAGACTGGAAAGAGCGCTCGCGACAGGCCAGATTTTTGCAATACCGGGGCTTTTCAACGGATCATATCCGCGCTGTTCTGGAGGGGGTCCCCGACGATGAGTCGGACCCCGACCCAAACGGCGAACCCGATCCGAATCAGTCTTAAGCCTCGAGCCCCATGCCCCAGAAACCGCCTTTCATGAGCGCGGCGGATGTCCGTCGTGCCTTCCTCGAATTTTTCCGCGAACGTGGCCACACCGTGGTCGCGTCCTCCAGCCTCGTGCCGGGCAATGACCCGACGCTGCTGTTCACCAATGCCGGCATGGTGCAGTTCAAGGACTGTTTCCTTGGACGCGACAAGCGCGACTACGTGCGCGCCGCCTCGAGCCAGCGCTGCGTGCGCGCCGGCGGCAAACACAACGACCTCGAAAACGTCGGTTACACGGCGCGACATCACACCTTCTTCGAGATGCTGGGCAACTTCTCCTTCGGCGATTACTTCAAGAAGGACGCGATTCGCTTCGCCTGGGACTTCGTCACCGACACGCTGAAGATCGATCCGAACCGCCTCATGGTCACGGTCTACCAGACCGACGACGAGGCCTTCGATCTGTGGAACAAGATGATCGGCCTGCCGGCCGGGAAAATCGTGCGAATCGGCGACAAGCCGGGCGGCGGCTCCGACAACTTCTGGCAGATGGGCGACACCGGGCCCTGCGGTCCCTGCACTGAAATCTTCTTCGACCACGGTGCGCACATTCCGGGCGGACCGCCGGGCTCGCCGGATGCCGACGGCGATCGCTGGGTGGAAATCTGGAACCTCGTGTTCATGCAGTTCGACCGCTCGGCGGACGGCAAGCTCACGCCGTTGCCGAAACCGTCCGTGGATACCGGCGCCGGCCTCGAACGCGTCTCGGCCGTGATGCAGGGCGTCACCAACAACTACGACATCGACATCTTCGTCGACCTGATTCGCGAAGCCGCGAAGTTGTTAGGCACCACCGAGCTCGGAAATCCAAGCCTGCGCGTGATCGCGGATCACATCCGCGCCTGCAGCTTCCTCATCATCGACGGCGTGATCCCATCGAACGAGGGCCGCGGCTACGTGCTCCGGCGCATCGCGCGCCGCGCCATGCGCCACGGACACAAGTTCGGCCAGAGCCCGACCTTCTTCAACGAGCTGGTGCCGACGCTGGTCAGGGTGATGGGCGATGCCTTCCCGGAGCTGGTCCAGGCCCAATCTCGCGTGCGCGACGTGCTGCTCAAGGAAGGCGAACAGTTTGCGCGCACGCTCGAGACCGGCATGGTCATTCTCGACGCGGCGATAGCGCGGCTCGGCTCGAGCACGACCATTGACGGCGAAACGGTGTTCAAGCTCTACGACACTTTTGGCTTCCCGGTCGATCTCACCACTGACATCGCGCGCGAGCGCGGCCTGGCCATCGACGTTGCCGGCTACGAAGCGGCGATGCAGAAGCAGCGCGAGCAGTCCCAGGCCGCCAGCAAATTCGGCATGGACATGAGCTCGGGCATCGAGGTCGAGGGCAAGACGCAGTTCCTGGGCTACGAAGGCGTCTCGGACGTTGGCCAGGTGGTGGCGCTGCTCAAGAGTGGAAAAGCGGCGCAGGCGCTGCAGGCGGGCGACGAGGGCGAAGTCTTTCTCGATCGCACTCCTTTCTATGCGGAGTCCGGCGGTCAGGTCGGGGACACTGGCGCACTCGTCTCTGTAAGCGGTGAGTCGGGCACACACTTCAACGTGTCCGACACCCAGAAGCGCGGCACGGCGTATTCGCACGTCGGCAGACTGGAGAACGGTGAAATCCGCGTGGGCGACAAACTTGCTGCCAAGGTCGACGCGGCGCGCCGCAAGGCCATCATGGCCAACCACTCGGCCACGCACCTGCTGCATGCTGCGCTGCGCAAGGTACTGGGCACGCATGTCCAGCAGAAGGGCTCGTTGGTCGCGCCCGACCGGTTGCGATTCGACTTCTCGCATTTCGCGGCGGTGACGCCCGAAGAGCTGCGCCGGATCGAGCGCCTGGTCAACGAGGAGATCCGCAGGAACACCGCGGCCGAAACGCGCGAGCTGCCCTATGACACGGCCGTGGCCGAGGGCGCAATCGCACTATTTGGCGAGAAATACGACAAAGACGTGCGCGTGCTGCGCATGGGCGAGTTCTCGATGGAGCTGTGCGGCGGCACCCACGTCGCGCGCTCCGGCGACATCGGCATATTCAAGATCGTCAGCGAGGGCGGCGTGGCGGCGGGAGTGCGCCGCATCGAAGCCATCACAGCCGAGGGCGCGCTCGACTACGTCGACCAGACCGATCAGCTGGTGAAAGAACTGGCCGGCCTGGTGCGCGGCAGTCGCGAGGACGTCAAGGCCAAGGTGGCTGATGCGCTCGAGCGCATCCGCCAGCTCGAAAAGGAAAACCGCTCGCTCAAGGACAAACTGGCCAGCGGGCAGGGCACCGATCTTTCCGCCGGCGCGCGCGACATCGCGGGCGTGAAGCTGGTCGCGGCCCAGGTGGACGGCGCCGACGCCGGCGCGCTGCGCAACGCCGTCGACCAGCTCAAGGACAAGCTGAAGAGCGCGGTCATCGTGCTGGCCTCGGTCGATGCCACTAACAAGATCACTCTTGTTGCAGGCGTTACTGCAGACCAGACGGCCAAGGTGAAGGCGGGCGAGCTGGTCGGCAATGTGGCGGGCCAGGTGGGCGGAAAGGGCGGCGGTCGGCCGGATTTCGCGCAGGCCGGAGGCAACAACCCTGCCGCACTCGGTGCTGCACTTGCCAGTGTCGAGGCTTTCGTGCGCACCAAGCTCGGAGCCTGAACACGCGAACCATCGTTCAGAAATACGGCGGAACCTCCGTCGGCTCGGTCGAGCTGATCCAGCGTGTGGCCGAAAAAGTCGCCGCCGTACGCCAGAACGGCGATCGCATCGCCGTCGTCGTCTCCGCCATGGGCGATCACACCGACCGCCTGGTCGACCTCGCGGCCGGCATCGCGCGTGAGCCCAATGCGCGCGAAATGGACGTGCTGCTATCCACCGGCGAGCAGGTCTCGATCGCCTTGCTGGCCATGGCGCTGTGCGAACGCGGCATTCCCGCCCGGTCCTTCACCGGCAGCCAGATTCGCGTACGGACCACCAGCATGCATCGGCGCGCACGCATCACCGCAGTGGAAACCGAGCGCCTGCGTCAGACCATCGACGCGGGCATGGTGCCGGTGGTGGCGGGTTTCCAGGGCATCGACGATGAAGGCGACATCACCACTATCGGCCGTGGCGGCTCGGACACCAGCGCCGTGGCGCTGGCGGTGGCGCTCAAGGCCGACGAGTGCCAGATCCTGACGGACGTGGATGGCGTCTACACCACGGATCCGCGGCTTGTGTCACACGCGCGGCTGTTGAAGCAGATCTCGTTCGAGGAGATGCTCGAGCTCGCCGGCCAGGGTTCGCGCGTGCTGCATCTGAGGTCGGTGGAGTTCGCGGCCAAATACAATGTTCCGCTGCGAGTCCTGTCCTCTTTTAGACCCGGTCCCGGCACGCTCATCTGCAAGGAGGATCCCCGCGTGGAAGCCCCACTCATCTCCGGCATCGCGTTCAACCGCGATGAAGCGCAGATCACGGTCTCCGGATTGCCCGACACGGCCGATTGCGTGGCGCGCGTACTCAGGCCGATCTCCGCCGCGAACATCGAGGTGGACATGATCGTGCTCGCCTCCGGCCGGGATGGCCTTAAGGATTTGTCGTTCACCGTGCATCGCGATGATTTTCTCGAAGCGCAGCGTCTCACGCGGAATATGACGGTGGATTTCGCTGGCGCGCGAATGTCTTGCGATGACACGGTGGCCAAACTCGCGGTGGTCGGAGTTGGAATGCGTTCACATGCCGGCGTGGCCACGCAACTCTTTGAATCGCTTGCGCGGCAGGGCGTGAAAGCGCTACTCATTTCCACGTCGGAGATCAAAATTGCGGTGCTCGTCCCGGAATCGGCGCTGGAAAGTTGTGTCAAATGTCTGCACGACGATCTCGGACTGTCCTCTCGTTATGAGACATAGCTACGTGACCGGGTGGTATTCAAGTGGTAAGGTTCCGCACCGCTGTTCTGCCGCGTTTGCGGGGGTCCAGGCAGCAAGACAAACAAAGAGGCTCCACGGAGGGCCCTCAATATGCTCATTTTGACGCGGCGAGTTGGTGAATCAGTTGTGATCGGCGAGGACGTGACCGTCACGGTTCTCGGCGTGAAAGGCAACCAGGTGCGAATCGGCATCAATGCGCCGAAGCACGTGGCGGTTCACCGTGAAGAAATTTTCGAGCGCATCAAGAACGGGCGCGCCGCCGGCGACGGTGCCGCGTCCGACAACGAGGCGCCCGCTCCACGGGAAACGCTCCCGGCCTAGGCATTTTTGCCAGAAGGCTCTCCGGGTCTTTATGATTGCGCCCCCCGGAGAGATGGCCGAGTGGTCGAAGGCGCGCCCCTGCTAAGGGTGTAAGGGCCAAAAGCCCTTCGAGGGTTCGAATCCCTCTCTCTCCGCCAATTACTTTTCTCACGGCATCTCATGCCGTCTCAGTAACGCTGAAAATCGGGCGATTCTCAGCGTTTTAGTTTCTCAAGCCGTCTCGTACCTTCTCACGCAGTCTCACTCGCGCGGAGGTACTTCGAGGTTCTGGTGCATTGGCGGAAGTAGGGGAGGATTCATGCCATTTAAGGGAGGCATGAATGACTCAACCAATCGAGCGCGACCCGATTTATCGCGGCCGCAGGTTCCAGACCGAAACCATTGAGCTCTGTGTCCGCTGGTACATCACCTACCGGCTGAGCTATCGCGACCTGGCCGCCATGATGGCCGAGCGCGGAATCGTCGTGTCGCACACGACGATCATGCGTTGGGTCCTGCGCTATGTGCCGGAGTACGAGAAGCGCTGGGATCGCTACGCGCGTCCGGTGCATTCCTCTTGGCGCATGGACGAGACCGCGATCCGAGTTCGCGGCAAATCGACCTATCTCTATCGCGCCGTGGACAAACACGGAAAGTCTGTCGATTCACTGTTGCGAGTAGATCGCGGAATCGAGGCCGCGCAGGCATTTTTCCGCAAGGCGGTCGCTACCCAACACATTGACGTGGCCACCGGAAGGTGACTCTCGATGGGCATGCCGCGAGCCATCGAGCAGTACGCTTGCTGGCTGACGAAGACCCGAGATGGAAGTCGGTGCTAGTACGCAGTTGCCGCTATCTAAACAACATTGTCGAGCAAGACCACCGCGCGATTAAACGTCGTTGCGCATCGATGTTGGGCTTCAAGTCATTTGAAACGGCCGCCACGACGCTCGCCGGCATCGAACTCGCACACCGCATACACAAGCAGCAATTCTCATTTGACGGCAATCGTTTACAGTCGCGCTCTTCGCTGAAGTCTGTCTGGGATCGGGCTTTGGAGAGTTCAGAGTCGTGCAACGCATCGCGGGGTAGATTTCCTCGAGCCCGACCGCCAATGCACCAGAACTCTAATGTGAAGGTGCGCAGGAAAGCTGTAGCTAGCAAAACGTCGCTGCGGCGCTATGCACGAAAGATCTTCGCCGGTCGCGGTCTCTACACGCTGGTGATGCCAAACGGCGGCCAATACTGGCGCTATAACTACCGCTTCCGTGGCAAATACAACACGCTCGCGCTCGGGCTCAGACCGGACGTTTCGCTGGAAGAGGCGAGGGCTCGTCACCAAGTCGCAAGATCGATGCTCGCGAATGGCATAGACCCATCGGCGCGTAAGCGAGCAGTGGGCAAGAGGGCCTTCGCGACTCCGTTACGCTAGTCGTCGCACGCGCTTATTCCGGCGCCGCATCGCCGCCGGCAACAGGATCCGCGCCACGGATCAAAACTTCCAAGCTGGTGGGATCGATTGGCTTCGTCAGATGATGATCGAAACCCGCAGCCTTGGCTCGCCGCTTGTCTTCTTCCTGACCCCAGCCGGTCACGGCAATCAACGTGATGTTGTGTCCCCAGGCCTCGGCACGAATTCGTTCTGCAACCTGATACCCGTTGAAGCCGGGCATGCCGATATCTAGCACGGCGATCTGTGGTTTCACGCGTTGGGCCAATTCCAGAGCTTGCGGCCCCGTGTGTGCAACATGGACCTGATGACCAGAGAGGTTGAGCAACATGCTCAAAGAGTCGACGCCATCCTGATTGTCGTCAGCAATCAGCACTCTTTTGGCAATCCGGTCCGGCACATTAGACGGCTGATCCGGTTCGTGCGCGGGATGAGTCACGATCATGCTGCGCGGCAAACACAAGGTGAACTCACTGCCTTGGCCGGGTCCGTCGCTGCGCGCTTCGATGCGGCCGCCGTGCAATTCGATCAAACCTTTGGCGAGCGCTAGTCCGATGCCGAGCCCCCCTTCAGAGCGAGCTACTTGAGACTCCACCTGGGCGAACATTTCGAATACCCGACTGATTGCACCGGGCGTCAATCCGACGCCGTTATCGCGCACGAATATTGCCAGGGAATTCTTCTCGAGACGGGCTCCCAGAGTGATGACGCCCTTTGGTGGCGTGTATTTGGCTGCATTCGTAAGCAAGTTCGTGAGCACCTGCGTGAGGCGAACCGAGTCGGCCTCCAGCGTCAATGGCGTAGATAGCCATTCGATGCGAAGTGTGTGCTGGCGCTTGTCGATGGCGGGTTGCACCGCCTCGACAGCCTCTTCCATCAATTCCCGCAGATCGACATAGGACTTCTTCAGCACGAACGATCCGCGCGTGATACGCGACACATCGAGAAGATCATCGAGCAACGAGCTCATGTGCCCGACCTGCCGGGCGATGATCGCCTGGGCACGCTGCAGCTCCTCAGCCCCAAGCTTCGGCGATTGCAGAAGCGCGGCCGCGGTGCGGATCGGCGCCAATGGATTGCGCAGCTCATGCGACAGGGTCGCCAGGAACACGTCCTTGCGGATGTCTGCTTCGAGCAGCGCTGCTTCCGCCTGCACGATGCTGGTGACGTCGACGAACGTGATGAGCGCGCCACTGATGGTGCTGTCGGGATCGCGATACGGCAGGATGCGCAGAATGTAGTGTGCAGCGCCGTCGTCGCGAATCACGCGCCGCTCCAAGGGTTCCAGTGTGGCCAAAACGGAGGCCACGTCTTCTCGCAACGTCGTGTATTGGACGCGGCTCACGATGTCGGCCAGCGACCGACCCTGGTCGCTCGGGATGAGGTTATAGAGTGGAACGATTGCCGGCGTAAAATTTCGAATGATCAGGTAACGGTCGAGGAACACTGTTGCGATCTGCGTGCTGTCGAAAAGATTTCGAAGATCGCTGTTGCTTCGGTCCAGCTCGCCGACCTTCTCCGTCAGCCGCAGGTTTACCGTATGCAGCTCTTCGTTCACCGACTGCAGTTCTTCTTTGGAGGTCTCGAGTTCCTCATTCGTGGATTGCATCTCTTCGTTGACCGAATGCAATTCTTCGTTGGTGCTACGCAATTCTTCGAGCGCGGTATGGTGTTGCTCGGTCAGCGATTGAAGTTCAGTGCAGGTGGTCGTCAGCGCGCGCTGCAATTGATCGACCGACGCAGCATTGGGTTCCATCGCTCCCAAAAGCGTTTCGAATCTGGCTATGGGCGGCGCACTATCTACTGCCACGCTCGAGGGCAGCGGCGGGGAAACCTGTTGGGTGTTCGAGGGGTTTCCCAGCCGGACCGTCTGATGACTTCGATCTGTCAGCGAGCTTTGCCAGTTAATAGAGGGGCTGCGAACATCTCGCTTGCGATAAATCCGCGCCGACTTGTCGACGGTGTCGAACAATTCAGCGTGCTGAGCCACCGACTCGGCACTTCCCAGCAATAGCATCCCCCCAGGCGCCAAGGCGTAATGAAAGGTCGGAATCACGCGAGCCTGGAGATCAGTGCCCATGTAGATGAGCAGATTGCGGCACGACACCAGATTCATCATCGAGAAGGGTGGATCCCGAATCACGTTGTGGGTCGAAAACGTGCAAAGGTCTCGAATCTCTTTGCTGACGACGTAGCTGCCGTGCGAGAGGTTGAAAAATCTCGCGAGCCGCTCTGCGGAGAGTCCATCCAATAGCGTCGCCGGATAGCGCCCAAGCCGCGCGGCTGTGATCGCGGCCTCGTCGATGTCCGTTGCGAACAATTGCACTCGCGGCGTGCTCTCGACGCGATCCATGAACTCACGCAGTAGAATCGCCAGAGAATAAACTTCCTCACCCGTGGCGCATCCGGGCACCCACACGCGGACCGTGCCGTCGGCCCGCCTGTTTTCGAACAGGTGCGGGATGACCTTCGCCTCGAGGACGTCGAAAGTTTCCTCGTCGCGAAAAAAGCTGGTGACGCGGATCAGCAGGTCTCTGAACAGCAAGGTGATTTCTGCGGGGTCGCGCTTCAGGACGGCCACGTAGCCTTCCAGATCAGGTGTGTTCACCACTTGCATCCGGCGCTCAACCCGCCTGAAAAACGTTTGCGGGCGATACCCACTGAAGTCATGCCCGACACCGCCTCGCAGCAGAGAACAAATTTCCAGCCGGAGCCGTTCGACGTCGTCGGGTTGCAGGTTTCTCACGGCCTGCGGCGCAGGTGAAGCGCGCAGGCGCAGCAGATGCGCTGGCATCTCTTCCACGGACGCAACCAGGTCGACCGCGCCGGTCGCGATCGCGCCATTGGGCATTTCGGGATACTGCGGGGCGGTACCATCGCGCCCCTGAGCGATCGTCAGGCCTCCGCAGGATTTGATGGCCTTGAGCCCAAGAGCTCCGTCGCTGCCTGTTCCGGAGAGCACGATCCCTACAGCCCGCTCACCGGTGGCTGCGCCTAGCGAATCAAAAAAAGCATCGATGGGCCGGAACACGGCCTCGCGCTCCACGGATTTTGCGCGGATTCGGAATCTATCGTCCGAGAGCGTAACGACAGTGTGCGGAGGAATCACATAAACACTATTCGGCTCGATGCTCAGGAGGTCTGATACCTCCAAGACCGGCATCTTGGTCCAACGAGATAAAATCTCCTTGAGCATGCTTTTGTGGTCGGCGGGCAAATGCAAAATCACCACGAAAGACATTCCGCAGTCTGCCGGCATGCGAGCAAAGAACGAATGAAACGCGTCGATTCCACCGGCCGAGGCGCCGATTGCGACAACTGGAAATGATGGAGTCGTCATGGGTAATGAAGCCTTCTCAGGGCACCGATTTTGCTTGAATCAGAAGGACATCGCCGAGAAATAGGGTGTTACCAAAGTTCGTCTCGGCGGTCTAAGAGCGATGTGCCCTTTAGGCGGTCATCAAAACCCAAACTCCCGACTAAGTGGATCGCCGATCGAACACCTCGCGCACGCGCGCACCTAATTCCTGGTACGTGTAAGGCTTCGCAATCAACTCGACCCCCGAGTCGAGCCGGCCGGCATGCGTGAGAGCGTTGCGCGCGTACCCCGTCGTGAAAAGCACGCGGAGCTTGGGACGAATGGCCAGCGCCTGCGCCGCGAGCACCGCTCCGTTCATTCCGGAGGGTAAAACCACATCGGTAAACAACATGTCGATGTGTTCAGAACCTTTTTGCAAGATATCCAACGCCGAGGGTCCGTCGGGAGCTTCTAGCACTTGATAACCCATGTCGCGCAAGACCGCGACAGAAACGGCGCGAACTTCGGACTCGTCCTCGACCACCAGGATTCTTTCGGTGCCCTTGACGTTCGCCGATGATTCTCCAGGAAGCGCCGGCTCGCTGGCGATTTGTCCCTGAAATCTCGGTAGATAGAGATGCACCTGCGTGCCGACGCCCGCCGTGGACTCGATTGCCACGCAACCCCCGGACTGCTTTGCGAATCCGTAGACCTGTGAGAGGCCAAGGCCGGTGCCCTTGCCAACTTCCTTGGTCGTGAAGAATGGTTCGAATACCTGCATGAGAACTTCAGGGGCCATTCCGCATCCGACGTCGCACACGGAAATCTGGACGTAGCAGCCAGCACGCAAGTCCTGCTTGCCTTCGCATTCGGCTTCGGAGAGTTCAACGTTCCGTACGGAGATCGTGAGCTTGCCGCCTTGGGTCATCGCATCGCGCGAGTTCAGCGCGAGATTCAGGATCATGGTCTCGAGCTGGTTGGGATCGATTTCCGTAAGCCATACTTCGGGGTCCAGATGGATTTCAATCGCGATTGTCTCGCCGAGCGAGCGACGCAACATGTCTTCCATTCCGCCGATCAGGCCATTCACATTGACGGGTTTGGGGGAGAGGGGCTGCCTGCGCGCGAATGACAGCAATCGCTGGGTCAAAGTGCCCGCGGTCTGTGCCGCGCTGAGTGCCTTTTGCGTGAGCTGCCGGGGCAGGCCATCGGCAAGATCTTCCGGCACGACGCGGATCACCACGCTCAGATTTCCAATCACCACCTGCAGCAGATTGTTGAAATCGTGGGCAATGCCGCCAGTGAGCTGGCCCACAGCCTCCATCTTCTGTGATTGCTGCAGGGCCCGTTCGGCATTGGCGCGCTCTGCAGTCTCCGCTTCGAGCTGTCGATGCGCGCTCGTGAGCGCCTTGGTGCGCTCGAGCACGAGTTCCTCGAGCCGCTCGGAATCCTTGCGAATGACCAAATCGGCGCGCCGGCGTTCGAGCACCATCTGGATGGCAGCGTGAAGCTCGCGCTCGGAAAAGGGTTTGAGTAGATAACCGTAAGGACGCGTGAGCCGGGCTCGCTCCAGGGTCGCCTCCTCCGAATAGGCTGTCAGGTAGATGACGGGAATCTGCAGCTCTGGCGGAATCCGCGCGGCGGTCTCGATGCCGTCGATATCCCCTTCGATGTGGATGTCCATGAGCACGATGTCGGGCAGTAGCTCCGCGATCTTGCTCAACGCTTCGGAGCCCTTGGTCGCCATGGCGGGCACCACGTAACCGAGTCGTGAGAGCTGTTGCCGAAGGTGCATCGCAACGACCCGTTCATCTTCGACCACCAATACCCTGGCTGGCTGCATGTGTTTACTTCTGGATGGGGAAACGTAACGCGAAGCTCGTCGGCTTCGCACGAGTGACTTCAAGGGTGCCGCCGAGCTGATCCACGAGCATCGTCACGAGCTGCAGGCCCAGTGTGGTGGTGCGCGCCATCTCGAAACTCTCCGGAATGCCGATGCCAGTGTCGCTCACCACGAGCGCCACATCGGTACCGCTCGCCTGTGAGAGCCTCACGCTGATCTCGCCCTTGGTGTCGCCTGGGAACCCGTGCTTGAGCGCATTGGAGATGAGCTCGTTGACGATGAGGCCGCAAGGAATAGCGGCGTTGATCGGCAGCAGAACCTCGACCGAATGGATGACGAGCTTCACGCGTTCGCTGCCGATTCCGTAGGAAGAAACGAGATTGGGCAACAGCGAGTCGAGGAAATTGCGGAAGTCGACGCGCGCGAAATCCTTCGACTCGTACAACGTCTGGTGGATCAGCGCCATCGAGCGGATGCGGTTCTGGCTCTCACGCATCATGCCGATGACGAGCTCATCGGTGATGTTGGTCGATTGCAGTCCGAGCAGGCTGTGCACGATCTGCAGGTTGTTTTTCACGCGATGGTGAATTTCGCCGAGCAGCACGTCCTTTTCCTTGAGCGCGGCATGAATGCTTTGCTCTTTGTGCTTGCGGTCCGAGATGTCGACGATGGCTGAGAGCACCATCGGGCCTTCGTCGGTTTCGATGGGGTTCAGGCCGATCTCGATCGGAAATTCGCTGCCGTCCTTTTTCAGGCCGAAAAGATCGCGGCCCGCGCCCATGGGGCGGGACACCGGGCCCGAGAAGAAGGATGACCGCAAGCCGGGATGATTTGCCCGAAAACGCACCGGCACCAACATCTCGATGGGCTGCTTCAGCATTTCCTTGCGGTCGTAGCCGAACAAACGTTCGGCCTGGGCATTCACCATCTCGACATTGCCTTCCTGGCTGATCATCACCATGGCGTTGGGCGCGGACTCGACCACCTGGCGAAAACGTTCTTCCAGTTTCTTGCGCGAGGAAATGTCGACGATGGCCGAAAGCACCATCGGGCCTTCATCCGTCTCGATCGGGTTCAGACCAATCTCAATGGGAAACTCACTGCCGTCTTTCTTGAGGCCGTACAAGTCGCGGCCGGCGCCCATGGGGCGCGACACCGGACCTGAGAAGAACGAGGAGCGTAGGCCGGGATGATTGCTGCGAAAACGCACGGGGACGAGCATCTCGATCGCCTGGCCTAACAATTCCTTGCGTTCGTAGCCGAAGACGCGCTCCGCCTGCGCGTTCACCATCTCGATGCTTCCGTTCGTGTTGATCATCACCATCGCGTTAGGTGCGGACTCCACCACCTGGCGGAAGCGCTCTTCGAGCTTCTTGCGCGAGGAGATGTCGACGATGGCTGAGAGCACCATCGGGCCTTCGTCTGTTTCAATCGGGTTGAGCCCGATCTCGATCGGAAATTCGCTGCCGTCTCTTTTCAATCCGTATAGATCGCGGCCGGCGCCCATGGGGCGCGAGACCGGGCCAGAAAAGAACGAAGACCGCAATCCAGGATGGTTGGCGCGGAAGCGTGCCGGCACGAGCAACTCGATCGGCTGCTTCAACATGTCTTTGCGCTCATAGCCGAACAGACGTTCAGCCTGGGCGTTGACCATCTCGATCCTCCCCTCCTTGTTGATCATCACCATCGCGTTCGGCGCGGATTCCACTACCTGCCGAAAGCGCTCTTCCAGCTTCTTGCGCGAAGAGATATCGACAATGGCCGAGAGCACCATCGGCCCTTCGTCTGTTTCAATCGGGTTGAGCCCGATCTCGATCGGAAATTCGCTGCCGTCTCTTTTCAAGCCGTATAGGTCGCGGCCGGCGCCCATGGGGCGCGATACTGGGTCTGAGAAGAATGAGGAACGCAATCCGGGATGGTTGTGCCTGAAGCGTGGCGGCACCAAAATCTCAATCGGCTGCTTCAACATGTCTTTGCGCTCATAACCGAACAATCGTTCGGCCTGCGCGTTGACCATTTCGATATTGCCGGACGCATTGATCATCACCATGGCGTTGGGCGCGGACTCCACGACCTGGCGGAATCGCTCCTCGAGCTTCTTTCGCGAAGAGATGTCGACAATGGCCGAAAGGACCATTGGGCCCTCTTCGGTCTCGATGGGATTGAGGCCGATTTCGATCGGAAACTCACTCCCATCCTTCTTCAGACCGAAGAGATCGCGGCCGGCGCCCATCGGACGCGACACAGGCCCTGAGAAAAACGAGGAGCGCAGTCCCGGATGCTTTGCCCGGAAGCGCACCGGCACCAGCATTTCGATGGGCTGTCCTAACAACTCTTGGCGCTGATAACCGAATACGCGCTCCGCCTGCGCGTTCACCATCTCGATGTTGCCCTTGTCGTTGATCATGACCATGGCATTCGGGGCGGACTCCACCACCTGGCGGAACCGCTCTTCGAGCCGCTTGCGGGAGGAAATGTCCACGATGGCCGAAAGCACCATCATTCCCTCTTCGGTCTCGATCGGGTTCAGACCGATCTCGATCGGAAACTCGCTGCCGTCTTTCTTCAAGCCGTAAAGATCACGACCGGCACCCATGGGGCGCGACACTGGACCCGAGAAGAATGAGGAACGCAGTCCCGGATGACTGCTGCGAAAGCGCTCGGGGACCAGTATCTCAATGGATTGCCCCAACATTTCGGCTCGTGCGTACCCGAAAACGCGCTCCGCCTGCATGTTGACCATGACGATTTCGCCGGAGCGATTGATCATCACCATCGCATTAGGGGCCGATTCAACTACCTGCCGAAGTCGCGCCTCGCTCTGTTTGAGCGCAAGTGCAATGGCGAGCTCCGCATCCCGATTCGCTACGTCGTTCACGTAGATTCCTTATAAGCGCCGAGAACGCCGCTGACTTTATCGCTTCCTGCTTATTCAGCGGCGTGAATTGAGCATTGCGATGTTTCGAAGCACTGTCGGACCTGTCTGACAACGCATCGGCCAGGAGTTTGCCAAGTATTCGTTGCGCAGAAAAGCTGGGCAACTTTTAACCTTGAGCGCCTATCCAGTGCCGTCAAACGTCTTTGCGAACGCGGGCAAATACGCCGAGCCGAGACCGAGATCCGTGTGCGTGTCATCGACCACGCCGCTATGGCTATGTAGCTGCGAGTCCTCCGTCGTGATAAAAAGCTGCCATCGCAACGTTTGAATCGACGTTTTCTTGCAAGGTATTTCCTGAGGTATGGATATTCGGGAATTTTCGAAAAGCGCTGTAATTCATGCACTTCTGGAAGCGGTATGAATCCCTCTCTCTCCGCCAAAATTTCCCTTAATAAATCAATAGATTACGCGATTCTCCACATAGAATTCGCGGCTCAAACAGGGATTCGAACCCGGACACTAAAAATGGCGCCTCGGTCGGCGTTGAAATGGTGTGCGGACTAACTACTCGCAGCGGGTCGAACTCGCGCCCTCAGGCCTCAACAAGGCGTCGTTCGTCCTCACCCCCAACCAACGCGCTCATCTCCTGGCAGCGCGCTATCAGGGCCTGGATCTAAATTGCACTCCGGCTCGAGTCGGAGCGCTGTTCCATGGACTTCCTGATTGCGTGCCTTGCCGTTCTGCTCATAGCTGGCACTAGGCTGCTTAATTGGCTCTGCGCCGCATACCGCATCGCCTCGATTGTGCAGGAGCCGACGGGTTGACAGCCCTTCAGACTTCATGTCAGTCTTACTGACATGAAACCAGTTTACGCAAGCCCACTGCGCGAACGCCAGAAGGCGGACACGCGCGCGCTGATCCTGGAGACGGTGGAACGGTCGCTGAGCGACCGGTCGCTGGGCGAGCTGTCGCTGGCGACGGTCGCGCGCGAAGCGGGCATCACCGAACGCACCGTCTACCGCCATTTCGCGACTCGGGAGCAACTGCTCGAAGCGACGTGGGCCGCGGTCAATGACGCGATCGGCATCAAGGACTTTCCGCGGACCGCGGAGGAGCTCATCGAACGTCCGAAGAAGCTGTTCCCCGCGTTCGAAAAGCGCGCCGAGGTGATCCGCGCGATGCTGGCTTCGCCGCAGGGCCGCGAGCTGCGCTTGCGCGCCAACAAAGAGCGGCAGTCGGCGATCCGCGCGGCGGTGAAGAGTGCCCGGCCGAATCTGCGCGAGCCCGCGTTGACGCGGCTCTGCGCGGCGGTTCAGGTGCTCTGCAGTGCTTCCGGTTGGGCGACGATGACTGACTACTGGGGGCTCGACAGCGCCGAGGCGGGTCGCGCGGCGTCCGAGGCCATCGCGGAACTTTTGAGTTGAAAGTCGTTACTCAGCCATGCCTCAACCAAGCGAGCACGAGGTGCTCCCAATGTCTCATCTGACTGGTTTGAATCACGTCGCCGTCGTCACCGCCGATCTCGATCGGTTCGTTGCGTTCTACACGCGCGTGTTCGGCATGGAAGAGGTGTTCAGGGAAGACATTCCCGGGCTGCGGCACGCGATCCTGCGGATCGCCGATGGCTCTTCCTGGCTGCATCCCGCGGAGATTCCCGGCAACGAGCATGCCGCCGCGATTCCGAAAATGTTCTGCCGCGGGCACCTCGACCATATCGCGCTGACGGCTCGATCGAGCGAGAGCTTCGAGGAGCTGCGCGCGCGTCTCGTGGAAGCCGGCGCGAGCGACGGCACGGTGGAGGACCTCGGCGCATTCCACTCGCTGTGGTTTCAGGATCCCGATGGCATGCGCGGAGAGCTGACCTTGCTGGTGAACCGCACGCTGGAAGGTATCCACGCACCACGGCCGCTGACCGGTTCAGCGCCGACGATCGCACAACGCCGAGGGTGAAGCTCATGGATCTGCAAAGACGCGAAATGCTGTTCGCCACTCTAACTTCCGCCGCCGCGGCGTCGCTTGCTGCCGACGCAGCAACGCCGCGCGGCGCCAAGGACGCCGCCGTGAATCCGCTGGCCGGATCCGCAAGCCAGCTGCGCAAGCCTGCCGGCGTCAGGCTGGGAATCGGACTCACCTGCCCTTCTCCCGAGCTCGCGCAGATCTGCGCGCATTCGGGGTTCGACGTCGTCCTCATCGACATGGAGCACGGTCCCATCTCGATCGAATCCGCATCCCGCATGGTCACCGCGACTCTCGGCACGAGCGCCGAGGCATGGATTCGTGTCGCCGCGAACGACGCCACGCTCATCAAGCTGGCGCTGGATACGGGCGCGCGGAACATCGTGGTTCCCATGGTCACGACGAAGGCGGAAGCCGAACAGGCGGTGGCGGCCGCGAAATATCCGCCGCGTGGCGTGCGCGGTTGGGGGCCCTTCCGCGCGCAGTATCAATGGCAGACGAACATGATCGACTACGCGCAACGTGCCGATCGCGAGACGCAGGTGACGGCGCTGATCGAGCATCCCCGCGCCATCGAGAATCTCGACGAGATCCTCGCGCGTCGAAGGACTCGGCGGCGCGATCGCGGCTCCGCTCGATCTCGCGGTCAACATGGGCTTCAGCGACGGGCCGGGCCATCCGGAAGTTCAGCAAGCGCTCGCGTCGGCCTCGAGACAAGATCGCGGCGAAGGGATTTGCCACCATCGCGTTCGCCGTCACGCCGGAACAAGGACGCAGCGCGCTGGCCCGTGGCGCGACCCTGCTGTTCCTGGGTTTCGACACGATGTTCGTGCCGATGAGCGTGCAAGCTACCTCGCCCAACTCGATCAAAATGCCTAGACGCTTCCGGATGTCATCTGCTGCCTGGTGGCCGTGACCGCGTTGGCGGAGTTTCGACCATTGCGGTTCGACGACGAAGATGCGCTGAGCTTCATCAGCCTCAATATGCAGTACCGATTCTGAGCAATTCACGGTTTCTAAGTGAGGCGGGCTGGATACGAGGCAGCTGGGTGAGTGGCTCAGGGAAGAGGAAATGATTTCCTGTGCGCAACGCTCTCCAGATTCGAGGGCGCCGTTCATGTAACCGAACCAGACGGAGGTGTGCTCGCCGCCGAAATGTACGCGTCCCTCGGCTTTGCGCGCCGCGGGCCAAATCCAGTGGAATTGATCGGGCTTGGGCAAAGCAAAGGCGCCGAGTTGCCACGGGTCTTCGCTCCACACTTTTACGTAGCTGGCCTCCACCTGCGCGGGCAATTGAGGGAGGAACTGCCCCACGGTGCGCAGACAGTGACCGAGGCGATCCTGAGACGGAATGCGGGCGAAGGCGGCCGCGTTGCGATCGATCATGTAGGAATGCAACATGCCTCGATGGGGATCCGGTTGCAGCGCACTCGTATTCCAGATGCGTTCGGCGCCGGTGTCTGTGCCGACCAGGTTAAGGCCGCCGAGCGAGCCGAGCGGGTCGTTACGCCAGAAGCGCGACTTGGTCT
>CAVQEZ010000024.1:0-340171 GCA_963711635.1 uncultured Pseudomonadota bacterium | reverse complement strand
GGCGCCCGCGAGCTCCGGCCGGCTGCTGATCGGCACCCAGGCCTCCATGCCCTGCGTGAAGACGTGCGCGCATCGCGCCCGAAGCGGCCGGAGCGGATGCCGTCCGCGACCTCGCCGTCGCTCATCGGCCCCTGCTGCTGCCCGGCGACCGCCACGTACCAGACCTTGTCGCTCATGCTCGTCTGCTCCTGTCTCTCGGTGGATGAAGGCTTCCAATCCGCCGGGTGAGCTTATCGCACGGGGTGCTATGCTCCGCCGGCCCCGAAGGAGAAAGCCGCATGCGCCCAGCCCGATGCTCCCGGGTCGTCGCTCTCGTCGCGAGCCTCGCCGGTATGGCGGCGATGGCGCCGGCAATCGCCCAGCAGCCTGCCCCGAACCCTCGTGAATGGCTGCGCTCGGGGCCCATGGTCGGCCCGGCGGAGCGCACCGAGACGACCGTCTGGTTGCAGACGACGCGGCCGGCGCGCGTGCAGGTGCGGTTCTGGCCGGAGGGGGACCCGTCGAAGGGCGCGCGCCTCTCGGCCGAGGTGGACCTTCACCGAGGCCGCGGGGGACCACATCGCCCGCCTGCCGCTCACCGGCCTCGCGTTCGGCACGCGCTACGCCTACGAGGTCTACCTCGACGGGCTGCGCGTCGACCTGCCCTACCCCGCCGGCTTCCAGACCCAGCCGTTCTGGCAGTACCGTCACGCGCCGCCGCCCTTCACGTCGCGACCGGGTCCTGCTTCTTCGCGAACGACCCGGGTTCCGACCGGCCCGGAAAGCCCTACGGGCGGAGTCCCGAAATCTTCGAGGGATTGCCGAGCAGCGGCCGGACGTCATGCTCTGGCTCGGCGACAACGTCTACTACCGCGTTCCGGATTTGGAAGCCCGGCGGCGCTGCGCGAGCGCTACGCGAAGGCCCGGGAGGTGCCGCGACTGCAGACGCTGCTGGCCGGGCGCACCACTACGCGATCTGGGACGACCACGACTTCGGCCCGGACAACGTCGGACGCACCGTTCCGCGGCGGGGAGGAAGACGCGGTCTTCCGCGTCTACTGGCCCAACCCCACCTACGGCGCCCGGGACGCCCGGCGATCTTCACCCGCTTCCCTGGGCCGACGTCGACTTCTTCCTGCTCGACGACCGCTTGTTCCGTTCGCCGAACGCCAGCCCGACTCGCCCGACAAGCGATCTTCGGCGCCCGCAGCTGCGCTGGCTGCTGGAGGGGCTCGCCAGCAGCGAAGCCCCGTTCAAGGTGGTCGCCGCCGGCGGTCAGTTCCTCGCCCACCACGTGACGAGGATCTGGGTGACTTTCGCGCCGACGAGGGGGAGCTGATCGCTTCCTCGCGGCGACCGGCATCAAGGGGGTCGTCCTCATCTCCGGCGACCGCCACCATACGGAGCTGCTGAAGCTCGACCGGCCGGGGCTCTACCCACTCTACGAATTCACCTCCAGCCCGTTGACCTCCGGCGGCTCGAAGATCGAGGAGGAGGCGGACAATCCCCTGCGCATTCCCGGCACCTGGGTCACCGACGGCACCAGGAACTTCGGCCTGATCGAGGTAACGGGCCCCGAGGACGACCGCGTGCTCACCCTGCGGACGCTCGATGCGGCGGGCCAGGAGCTCTGGCGGCGGCAGATTCGGCGGTCGGAGCTGGGGCGGGTGGAGGAGGAGTCTTGAGCTGACCGCTGAGTACGCGGACATGAAGACCAGGCTCATGCTCCCCATCGACGAGATCCTCGCGTCCGACGCCACGCCGCCACCCGGGCGCATCCTCGGCCGGTCGCGCGGCGGGAGGGAGATCGTCGGGTACGTGCTCGGCCGCGGGCCGATCCGCGCGAGCCTCATCGGCGGCTGCCACGCCGATGAGCCCGTGGGGCCCGCCATGCTGCGCCGACTCGTCGCGTTCCTCGCCTCGCGGCCCGAGGGCGACCCGCTGCTCGAGCAGGTGACCTGGCGCATCGTCCCCCACGTCAATCCGGACGGCGAGGCCGCGAACATCGCGTGGAGCGAGGGCACCGTGCCGGCGCTCGACCACCGGGGCGAGCCGGACCGGGCGTACGACCTCGCCGCCCACCTGCGGCAGGTGGTGCGCGAGCCACCGGGAGACGACATGGAGTTCGGCTTCCCGCGCGGCCCCGAGGACGCGGGGGCGCGGCCGGAGAACCGGGCGGTCGCCAAGGACTTCTTCGCCGCGGGTGCGCCGTTCCACCTCCATGGCACGTTCCACGGCATGAGCTTCGCCTCCGGCCCCTGGTTCCTCATCGAGCCTACCTGGATCGATCGGACGGCGGCGCTCCGCGACGCGTTGCGGGAGCGCGTGCGGGAGATGGGCTACGCGCCCTTCGACGTCGACCGCGGCGGCGAGTGGGGGTTCTCGCGGGTGGACGAGGGCTTCTCCACCCGCCCGGACTCGCGCGCCATGATCGCCTTCTTCGAGGCGCGGGGCGAGCCAGAGATGGCGGCGAAGTTCCGCCCCAGCTCCATGGAGCACGTGCGGAGCCTGGGCGGCGACCCGTTCACCTTCGTCTCGGAGATGCCGCTCTTCCTGCGTCCGGCGCTCGGCCAGGAGGTCGGCCCGCGCGGCGAAGGGGACTTCGAGACCTGGCTCGCCCGCCTCGCCGCCGAGCTGCCGCCGGACGAGCTGCGCGCCGAGGCCGAGCGCCACGGCGTGCGCGGCATGCCGCTCCGCGACCAGATGCGCCTCCAGCTCGCGCTGCTGGAGGCGGCGCTGACGGCGGTGTAGGGGGTGTCCGAGGCAATCGGGGCGAGGGCAGGTCACCCAGCCGCCCGCACGCCCAGACCTGCCAAGCATGGGCGTAGGGGCGGATCTGGGCGGGTGGAGGGGCGGGTGATCCGCCCTCCGTCGTCGGGATCTGACGCTGGTGCCCGCCGGGCTCCCCGCGGCCGTCCCCCTCTTCCCCGGCACGGGGGAGAGGCCCGGGGATTAGGGGGAATAGGATCAAATCGCTACCGCCCCGGCGCCTCGCCGGCGATGCCGTGCGCGGCGCTCGCGATGTGCTCGACCTTGCCGATGCGCATGCCGTAGAACGAGCGCCAGACGAAGACGATCGAGATCAGGAAGAAGACCGCGGCGAGCGCAGGTGCGTGATGCCGCTGCTGTCCGACGATGCTCACCGCCAGCTCGACGGCGAGCAGGCCGAACAGCGTGGTGAACTTGATGACCGGGTTCATGGCCACCGACGAGGTGTCCTTGAACGGGTCGCCGACGGTGTCGCCGACGACGGTCGCGGCGTGCAGCGGCGTGCCCTTCTCCTTGAGCTCGACCTCGACGATCTTCTTCGCGTTGTCCCAGGCGCCGCCGGCGTTGGCCATGAAGATCGCCTGGAAGAGGCCGAAGATCGCGATCGAGATCAGGTAGCCGATGAAGAAGTACGGCTCGAGGAAGGCGAAGGCCAGCGTCGAGAAGAAGACCGTCAGGAAGATGTTGAACATGCCCTTCTGCGCGTACTGCGTGCAGATCTCGACGACCTTCTTGCTAGTCCTCGATCGAGGCCTGCTCGGCGCCGCTCGAGCTTGATGTTCTGCCTTGATGAACTCGACCGCGCGGTAGGCGCCGGTCGACACCGCCTGCGTCGAGGCGCCGGTGAACCAGTAGATCACCGCGCCGCCGGTGATCAGGCCGAGCAGGAACGGCGGGTGGAGGATCGACAGCTTCTCGAGGTCGGTCGGTCAGGCCGTTGGTGAGCACCATGATGATCGAGAAGATCATGCGTCGTCGCGCCGACGACCGCGGTGCCGATGAGCACCGGCTTGGCGGTCGCCTTGAAGGTGTTGCCGGCGCCGTCGTTCTCCTCGAGGAGTGCTTGGCCCTCGAAGTCGGGCGTGAAGCCGAAGTCCTTCTTGATCTCCTCGCTGATGCCGGGGACGTCTCGATCGGTCGACAGCTCGTAGACCGACTGCGCGTTGTCGGTGACCGGGCCGTAGGAGTCGACGGCGATCGTCACCGGGCCCATGCCGAGGAAGCCGAAGGCGACCAGGCCGAAGGCGAAGACCGCCGGCGCGATCATCAGGCGCGCCGAGGCCCAGCGGTGCTGACGCCGATAGGCGATGCGCCATCAGGCCGACGATCGCCAGGCCCATCCAGTAGGCGGAGAAGTTGCCGGCGATCGAGGCCGGCGAGGATGTTGAGCGACGCGCCGCCCTCGCGCGAGGCGGTGACGACCTCGCGACGTGGCGCCGACTCGGTCGAGGTGAAGACCTTGACCAGCTCGGGGATGATCGCGCCGGCCAGCGTGCCGCAGGTGATGATCGTCGAGAGCTTCCACCACAGCGTGCGCGTCGCCGCCGAGGTCCGGGATCAGCAGCTAGGAGACGACGTAGGTGACGCCGACCGAGACGATCGAGGTCAGCCAGACCAGCGAGGTCAGCGGCGCCTCGAAGTTCATCTTGTCGGCGTTGCCGTAGCGGCCTTGGCGATCGCCTCGTTGATGAAGTACGAGAGCGCCGCTGGCGACGACCATCATGATGCGCATGACGAAGATCCAGACCAGCAGCTGGACCTGCACCGACCGGCTCGCGGCACGGCGAGCAGGATGAAGGTGATCAGCGCCACGCCGGTGACGCCGTAGGTCTCGAAGCCGTCGGCGGTGGGGCCGACCGAGTCGCCGGCGTTGTCGCCGGTGCAGTCGGCGATGACGCCGGGGTTGCGCGCGTCGTCCTCCTTGATGTTGAAGACGATCTTCATCAGGTCCGAGCCGATGTCGGCGATCTTGGTGAAGATGCCGCCGGCGATGCGCAGCGCCGCGGCGCCGAGCGACTCGCCGATGGCGAAGCCGATGAAGCACGGGCCGGCGTAGTCGCGCGGGACGAACAGCAGGATGACGAGCATGATGCAGCAGCTCGACGGAGATGAGCAGCATGCCGATGCGACATGCCGGCCTTGAGCGGGATGGCGTAGGTCGGGAACGGCTTGCCCCTGAGGCCGGCGAACGCGGTGCGCGAGTTGGCGAAGGTGTTGACGCGGATGCCGAACCAGGCGACGCCGTAGCTGCCGGCGATGCCGACCAGGCTGAACAGCAGGATGATCGCCACCTTGATCGGCTCGAAGCTCGCGCAGCGCACGCCGAAGTAGCACGACGATGATCGCGCCGATGAACAGCCCGAGCAGCAGGATGAACTTGCCCTGCGTGATCAGGTAGGTCTTGCAGGTCTCGTAGATCAGCTCGGAGATCTCGCGCATCGAGCGGTGGACGGGCTTCACGTTCTCGGCGACCGCGCGGTAGCGGTCGCGCCAGCGCTCCCATCACGTCGAAACTCTCCAGCGCGAAGCCCGGCGGATCCATCTTGACGTGGCAGGACGCGCAACTCGGATTGTCGCGATGCTTGGCGAGTTGCTGGCGGATGGTCACCGCGCCGCGGATATCCGGTTCGACGGCCTTCACGCTCGGCGGCGGCGGACGTGTCTCGATGCCGAGTATCCGCTCGGTGATCCAGTGGCCGCGCAGCACCGGCGAAGTGGTCGTGCCGTTGGCGGTGATCTTGAGCACGCTGGCCATGGTCATCAGGCCGCCGCGCTCGCTGTCGGGCGGCAGCGCGACGCGACGCATCGTTCGCGCCCGCCACGCCGGGGATGCCATAGTGGTTGGCGAGACGCTCGTTCAGATAGGTGAAATCCGAGGCGACGATGTTGCGCGCCGGCAGATCCGCGCGCAGCAGCTCGGCGAAGAACAACTGTGTCTCGTCCAGCGCGGCGAGCTTGAGCGGCTCGTCCAGCTCGTAATCGTTGTAGATAGTCGCGGAAGGCGAAGTGTCGTCGATCTTGCGCAAGTCGAGCCAGTAATCGGTGAACGCGTCCACGAAGCGGCGCGACTTCGGGTCGTCGAGCAGCCGCTCGGTCTCCGCTCGCAACACCTCGGGCTTGCGCAGCTCACCGCGTTCGGCGCGGGCGCGCAGCGCGGCGTCGGGCGTGGAGTTCCAGAGGAAAAGTGACAGGCGCGTGGCGAGCGCCCAATCGTCGAGCTTGCCCGGCTGCTCCTCGACGAACACGAAGCCCGGCGAGACCAGCACGCCGGTGTAGGCGGTGAGCATCGAGCGCGCGAAGCCGGAGCCGAGCTCGAACTCACGCTTGAACAGCCCGAGGAACCGCTGCACTTCGGGTTCCTGGACGGGCCGCCGGTAGGTAGTCTGCGATGAAGCCGCGCAGCAGCCGCTCGGCGTCCCGTTGCGGAGTCCTGGAAAGGACTTCGACCGTCACGTTGCTGATGGGGGAGCGCTGGAATGCGCCCGGCCCACCAACGCCAAACGCTCCAGCGCCAGTGGCACCACCGACGGGTGGACTGTTGTACGGCGCCACGACCTCGAGCGGCACGCCGCCTTTCTCGCCGGCGCCGAGCCGCCGCATCGGCAGGTCGCCGAACAGCAGCTTGTAACCACTCGTGGAGTTTGTGTCTTCCAGCGGCCCCGTGACTTCCAGCCATTGCACCGCGTAGCCGGGCATGCCCTCTCTGGTCGCGAGCGGATTCACATACTGCTCGTCGCTGCCGTTGACGCGCGTGCGGAAGAGCCGCATCGCGTCGGTGCGGATGCTCTCGCCGCCCGCGAGTTGCACTTCGATCTCGCCCACGGACGGCTCCGGCGTGAAGTCGATCGACGCCGATCGGCCGCGTCTGGCCTGGGATCTGCGCGTAGATTCCGATGGGCTCGTTGTTGCGGCCGGGCCAGATTTCGTCCGCGTTGGGCCGATGCCAGACAGGCAGCCAGTAGACCGGCGCCTTCTCCGCACCCTGGCCCTCGTAAAACCAGCGGCCGATTCCGCCGCCGCTCACCCACACCGAGTAACCCTTCAAGCGGATGCGATAGCGCCCGGCGGCTGGCGCGTTGAAGCCCCAGCCGTACTGGCCGGCATCGCTGAAGATGCTGGAAACCTTGCCCACCGCCTCGCGCTCGCGCGTCTCCGGGCTGCTGTTGGGCGCGCGCCCGGCGCGCACCTCGGGCTGCGCGTGGGAATCGAGCACGGGAAACATGAGCCGATCGGGCAGCGTGCCATTCTCGCGCGGCAAATAACGCGCTCCGATCGCGTCGCGCGCGTAAATCTTCCGCACAGTCGTCGCGGGCCGTTCGAATGCCGCCGACATCGCCTGGCGCATCGCGTAGTCCGCCGCGCTCAGGTAGCGCTCCATCTGCACGAAGGACACGTCGAGCGCCTCGCCGCTCTTGTTGAAACGATACGCTTCGCCGTCGTGAGGCAGCTTGTCCTTCACCTGCGCCCACGGAACGTTCAGGAGATCGCGCAGGGCGTTCTCGTACTCGTAGCGGTTCAGCCTTCGCTGTATCGCGCGGCCGTCCCGCGTGGTGACTTCCTTCTCGACGGCGGTGAGAGAAGATGAAACGGTGTGGGTGAACGTCGCGAGGTCCGCCGGCCCGGGGCGATCCTTCGTCCTTTTCTTCGGCGGCATTTCGCCGGCAGAGACACGATCGAACACCCTGACCCAGGTGGCGAAGTTATCCCTGCTGCCGGGGTCGAAAGTCAGGACGCTGAGGTCCAGACCCCCACTCTGATCTTCGTAGTGACATTCAGAGCAGAACTGATCGAAGAATTCAGCCGATCCCTTGATTGGCGCCTCGTCGGCCAACGAAACGCCGCATGGCAGCGTTGTTGCGATCAAGGCGAGCAGTGCAAGCGATGGATGAGGCATGGCACCGACCATACCAAATGGGCGCATCGTGGCCCATGTCCTACACAGCTTCCTGTGGTGCGAATTTCCCAGGTGACGTCCTCCGCGAGATGCTGAAATTCGACCCGCGCGCGGCCAAACAATTCCCTCTCATACACATTTGTATATCACTGCCGCCAATGCGGAAATCATTCCGCGTGCGCGTGGGCTATGGGCGATTCGATACCCACCGCTTGATGACTTCGTTGTACGTGCGGCTGGATTGGATGCAAGAGCCGTTGTCCAGTGTGAGCACGTAGTCGCCTTGCGCTGCCGTCTCGATCTGCTTGATGTGGCGGACATTGACGACCGCCGAACGATGGACGCGTACGAACACTTCAGGATCGAGCCGTCCCAGCATGGTTTGCATGGTGGCATGCACCAGGTGGCGGGAAGTGGCGGTATGCAGTTGCACATAGTTCTCTGCCGCTTGAATCCAGAGCACATCCTCCAGATTCACGAATCTCGTCTTGCCGGCCGAACGCACCGCGATGCGCGTGAGGGTTTTCGCCGGCGAAGCGAGTGTCTGCAGCAACGACACGATGCGCTCACTGGTCGTCGCCGCGCCGCCGCAGATATGACCGCGTGCGTTGGAGAGCTTCCGCGAAGCGCTCCTCGGAGACCGGCTTGAGAAGGTAATCGAGTGCATTGATCTCGAATGCCTGGATGGCAAACTGATCGTGCGCCGTGACGAAAATCACGTCCGGCATCGCGGCGGCGCCAACCTGCCGCACCACGTCGAACCCGTTCATCTCCGGCATCTGCACATCGAGAAACACCACGTCGGGCCGCTCACCGCGTATGAGAGATGCCGCCTCGTGACCGTTTCTCGCTTCGAAGATGGTGATTGCATCGGGCTCGCGCTCGAGTAACGTCCGCAGGCTCGCGCGCGCGAACGGCTCGTCGTCGACGATCAAGGCGCTCCACTGGGCCCGCTTCTCGGCGGACTTCTTCATGGCACGCTGTCCATCGACACTGCCAGTTCTAGTTCCGTGGCGTCGACGAGGCGGCGATATGGCACGATCACTTCGACCGCAGCGCCGGTGTCGGTGCATTCGATCCGCAACTCCCCCTCCGCTCCATGCAACTGTTTCAGTCGCGCCCTGAGATTCGACAGGCCAAGGCCCCGTCCGGCCGGCGAGCCGGCGCGAGCGCCCTCGCCAGTGTCCCGTATCGTGATGTGCAGCCGACCGCCGACGCGCGAAGCCCGGACGTCGATGGAACCGCCGGCAACGCGGCAACCGATTCCATGCCGCACCGCGTTCTCCGCGATCGGCTGCAGTGCCATGTGCGGAACGGCTGCATCCAGCACGTCCGGATCTGGTTCGATGCGGACAACCAGCCGATCCGAAAAGCGCATCTGCTCGATGGATAGATAGAGTCGCAGGTAGGTCAGCTCACGTTCCAGCGTGACTTCCTGCGCCTCCATGTCGTCGAGCACCGCGCGCAGCAGATCGCTGAAACGCGACAAGGCGCGCTCCGCCTGCTGCACTTCGCCTGTCCGTACCATTCCCATGATGGCGTTCAGGGTGTTGAACAGGAAGTGCGGCTGCAGCTGCATCTTCAATGCGCCCAGTTGCGCCTCGGTGACCTGCGCCCGAAGTTCCGAGGCATTCAACTCCAGGCGCAACGCGGCCTCCGCGCGCTCCTGAAATTTTTCGTGGTAGCGAACTGCCGTGTGAAGAACCAGGATGAACCAATATGCGATCAGTGCCTGGTGGAAGGCGAAGACCATCAGCACGGCGAATGCGTTCTCCAGGGCTTTGCGCCCACTGGTAGTCCGGACCCCAACCCGCGCTCAGATGTGAGTACACGACCGCTTCCAGTCCGGTCCTGACGAGGCCGAAGCACAGGCTGAAGAAAACGTGCAGGGAGACTCGTCGCGCCCAGACGCGCTTCTCCAGTGGAAACACTGTGCCGAGCCACAGGATGACCAGCGTGAGCGCCGCGGAAAGAACGACACGCATCGTCCAGAACCGGGCCTCCTGCCAGAGCCTCGGGTCGTCCACGAATAGCCTGCGCGTGACGTCCTGCCCCACGAACATCAGGCCGACGAAAATCCAGAGCGCGAGCCAGATGGCGAAAGTCCGCAGGACCTGCAGGATCCTCGGACGATCTCGCAGACCTTTCGAGTCGAACGGGAGGAACGCCTCGTGCGCGAACGAGCTCACGTGCGCACCGTCGGTGACGCACGGCGTCGGGCACAGGGCGTGCAGAAATTGGATTTCAGTGACATGACCCGGGGCTTCGCGGCCAGCTACGTTTCGATCCTACTAGATAGAAGACCGCATGTGGTTGCGCAATCTCATCCCGCGAAAAGGAAATTTCATCACTTGAAAATGTGCTTTCGTCCAATCGCCATTGCTCGATTGCCGGGCGCTGACAAGAATCCCGCCCGGTCGCGACCAGGTTCACCCAGATGAGCCGCATCATCCAGGAGATTTTTGTGCTAAAGATGAAAAAGTCATTCCGTCGGCTGGACGCGCTGTTGTTAGTCGCGGTCTTCTTGCTACAGGGCTGCAAACCCGACACCGAGCCCGATGCCTTCACCTTTGCCAGCCAGGCAAAGGTGACTCCCGACACCCTGATCGAATCGGAACCTGTGACCATATCGGGAATCAACATTCCGGCGCAGCTGTCCATTACCGGCGGAGAGTACTCGATCGACGGCCATGGCTTACCGTGCCACTCCCGGCACGGTCAAAATGAATCAGAAGGTCCGGATCAGGGTCCGGTCCTCCGTCGAGTCATCGGGCGAGGTTTCGGCAACGCTGACGATCGGCGGGGTCACGGGCACTTTCACGGTGAAGACCGTCAATTTCACCGGTCGCGTCGAGGCGGAAGCCGCGAGCGCGGTCGGCGGCGCGACGACGGTCGCCGACGCCGCGGCTTCAAAGGGAAAAACAGTCTTCGTGGGAGCCGCGGGCCTCGGTATCTCGACCAACGATTCCGTGGATGCCCACGCGCTGATCCTGGCTTACCGCACGGATAGTGCCGGGACCCTGGAAGCAAAAGTGAACGGCGCCTCCGCTGGCAAATTTACTTTGCGGCCTACGGCGGGCGCGTATGCGACCGCCAGCGTCGTGGTCTCGGTGCATGACGGCGACGTCATCGCGATCGCGAGCCCGTCGACTGCCGGCGCATCGGAGACCTATGTGGATTACGTGCAGTTCACCGACAGCCCCTTCAAATCGGTGTCGACGGTGGCCAACGCCGCCGACCCGTGGGCCAGCGACGGCTTGGCGGTCGCCGCCAACGGCGACATCTATGTTTCGAACTACAAGAGCATGAACCGCGTCACGCCGGACGGCCAGGTATCGGTCTTCGCCACGGGCTTCGGTTCCGTCAACGGCTTCAACTTCGATTCGAAGGGCAATATCTTCGTGGCGGATTACGAGGCCAACGCGGTGCGCAAAGTCACGCCGGACGGCGTGGTGACCACGTTCGCTTCCGGGCTGGACGGGCCCGGAGGAATGTGGGTCGACAAGGATGACAACCTGCTGGTGGGCCTGTATGGCGCCAACTTCTCCCAGACGGGCGCGACGGTGTTGAAGATCACCCCGGACGGCACGGTTTCCACGTACGCCTCGGGTGCACCGCTGAAGGACGTGGTCTCCATCCTGACCGATGAAAACGGCAACGTGTATGCCGGCAACTGGGCCAGTGGCACGCTCTACAACATCACCAACGGAAATATCTCGCAGCTCGCGGTGGTGGGTGGTGCCTCGAACCACGTCTGCTACAGCCATGGCTACATCTACGTGCCGAGCCCCACCATCGCGCAGGTGCGCCGCGTCAGCCTCGACGGCACGGTCGACACCTTGTCCGGCACCGCGACCCGGCAGATCATCGACGGGCCCCTCGCCACCGCCGACTTCTTCCGGCCGAACTCCTGCACCATCTCCAAGGACGGCACCATCATGTACGTGATGGAGCGTGAACATGGAATCCTGCGCAGGATCGACGCGGGCGCACCGTAAGACCCGGGTCATGTAGATAGATAGCCCCCGGTGGGAGACCACCGGGGGCTTTTCGTTGTACGGATTTCGAGATGGCACCACGCTTGTGGGAAAGCCGCCGCTGGATGAGAACCTCCGGTTATTTGTCGTCTGCAAGCACACTGCGGAAGTAGGACTCCGCGAAGTCGAGGAGATGGCGTGTGTTTCGACGTTTTCGGAAACCCCGCTCGTCGAGCGAGCGTGCTGCGCCGGCCGCGCAGTCGTAGACTTCAATAAGCTCAAGAGGAGAAGCAAGTGCTTTCGAGACGCGACCTGACAGGATGTTTTCTCGGGACCCTGTTTTCGCTCGCGTCCAGGCGAGCTCATACAGCCGAATCGACAAGGCATCCGGGTCTGTTGGATCCGGTGCTGCTGAGGAACCTGCGACTCCCCAACCGCATCATCATGGCGCCGATGACGCGGGGTCGGGCAGGAGTATCGAGGACCGCGAATCCATTGATGGCCGAGTACTACGCGCAGCGTGCCACCGCGGGATTCATCGTGACGGAAGCTACCGCGATCTCCCCACAGGGTTATGGCTGGGTGGGCTCACCAGCTATCTACACGGATGCGCATGCAGCGGGCTGGAAAGGTGTCACGGACGCATGCCACCGACAGGGCGGGCGGATTTTTCTGCAACTGTGGCATACGGGTCGCGTGTCGCATCCGGATTTCCTGGACGGCGAAGTGCCCATAGCTCCGTCCGCCATCACTGCCGCCGGCAAGACGCACACGCCGTCCGGGGTGAAGCCGTACGTGAAGCCGCGAGCGATGACGCGAACTGACATCGCGAATGCGGTACACGAGTACTCACGAGCGGCTGAGCTCGGGTGGAAGGCGGGTTTTGACGGAGTCGAGATTCACGCGGCCAACGGTTATCTCATCGACCAGTTCATTCGCGACGGCTCGAACCAACGGACCGACGAGTACGGTGGCAAGGTGCAAAATCGATTGCGATTTCTGCTGGAAGTGATCGAAGCCGTGGCGCAATTCGTGCCAGTCGACAGGATCGGCGTGCGTTTATCGCCGACAAATCCTTACAACGATATGCGCGACGGAAATCCTGCGGCGACATTCACGCAGGCATCGAAGGCACTCAGCCGCTTTGGCCTTGCGTATCTCCATATCGTCGAGTCCAGGCAAGTGGCGGCGGACATGCGACTCTTCTTTGACGGACCGATTATTCTCAATGGAGGTTATGACGCTGCGACCGGCGCCGCAGCGCTGCGCTCGGGTGAAGCGGAGATGATCGCCTACGGCAAGCACTTTCTCGCGAATCCGGATCTCGTGGAACGATTTCGAAAAGATGCGGCGTTGAATCAGCCCGATTCGAGCACGTTCTACACCGATGGGCCGAAGGGTTATACGGACTACATGCCACTCAGCATGGCATCCGCGCCGAATCACATCTTACGGCCGACGAAGTAGATGCCTGGAAAGGCATACGTTCCCAGCCCTGAGCTGTGAAGCAAACGTACGGTGCGAGCTCGATGCGGGTAGATCGCAAGGTAGTAGTCGAGCGTTGCATCGTCGACGTGACTGAAAACGGCCAGCAATTCTCCACCGAGCTCGCGCAGCGTGAATCCGGCATGCGCTCCCAGCTCGTTGCGAAATCGACCTCGCAATCGTGCGCTCCAATCGGCGGCATTCCATTTGATCGCCCGTCGCATGGGCACCTTGCTGCCGATATATCCAACCAGGCGGGCGCGATTCGGCGTGCCTATCCACAGACCTCCGCCCTTTGCCAACACGCGGTTCATTTCGGTTAAAGCGTCCCGATAGCGGGGAATGTGTTCGAGCACGTGATACGAGTAGATGAAATCGAACGTATCCGTAGCGAACGGCAACGCCGTCGCATCAGCCCTCTGCAAATGCACTTCGGCGGCCGCTTCTGGATCGAACTGGTCGCGCAGGTCGATACCCGTGACATCGCAGTGCAGCGCGTGCGCAAGTGCCTGCGCCTCCCGGCCGTTGCCGCATCCGACCACCAGCATGTTCGAGATGCTGGCAGGATGTCTTCGTCGGATAACACCTGCAATCTTCGAGGCGCGGTGCGCAAGTGGAGTCACCGAACACGCTCCAATCCATGGTGAGCCCGACACTACGTCCGCAGGCGTTGCCCGGCTGTCAGCCGGCGGTACGTTCTGCCTTGAACAAGTGGTCGCTTCGGATCGGAAATACCAGCGCGCGCATTCTGGGAGCAGGATTTACACAATCTGTCGACGTGAACGCCGGGACGGTTCAGCGTGACGATGATCAGGGAAGACTTTTCATCGGCATGAATAGCTCGCGACAGACGTCGCGCGCCAGCCACTCGAGCCGAATTGACAGGCCCTGCAGAACGACAGTGCCAGCCGCGCCGGGCCTTAGAGCTCGCCTCGCCACCAGGGGCCCCAGATGGCAAAGGTGATGCCCGGGGTCTGGATGTTCACGAACAGGATGCGCCCGGTGGGTTCGAAACAGGCGCCGGCGAATTCGTTGTTCCGATAGTCGCCCTCGCCGACCACCTTGCCGGCCGCGGCAATCTGCGCCGCGGTGAGCACGATGTTGTTCTTCGCGAAGATGTACGAGCCGCCGTCGCGCGTGATACCCACCAGCCGGTCGCCGAACCCGAATTGATCCTCGACGCCGCCGCCATCCTCGCAGGTGAGAATGCCGCCGCGCGGACTCACCGTGATGTTGTCGGGATTGTTGGCAGTCGACCGCGTTCGTGGAAACGAAAATGGCCTTGAGCAGGCGTTTGTGCGGATCGTATTCCCACACCGCGCCCTCGCCGCGCCCGGGCCGGCTCTGCGAATCCACGCCGGTGCTGGTGTCCACGATGTAGAACTTGCCGTTGTGCTGCCAGATGCCTTCGCCGCGGCTCATGCGCAGCGCGCCCTGTGCCCAACCCTGCAGGAACGGTCCACTCGCGCTGCCGCCGCCATGCGGCGCGGTGAACGGACCTGGGTCCGCATCGGGATCGGCGATGTCCACCCATTCGATCTGGTAGGTGTCACCGACCTGGGCGCGTGAGCAGGTCCGCGTTCGCGATGCCCTTGGCGCGCGCCATCTGCAGACGGCCGCCGTCCTCGAGACTGCCCTCGCGACAGTGGCCCCGAGCATGCGGAATGAAGCGATAGAAGCCCGGATTGATTGCGGCTGTCCTCGGTCAGGTAGACCGTGTGATTGCGCGGATCGACGGCGACGGCTTCGTGCGGGAAGCGGCCCATGTCGGTGAGCGGCACACCGGTGGTCGCGCCCGCGTGCCGGCGCACTTCGAACACATATCCGTGGCGCAAGACCGCCCAGCGGTGTGAGGTCGATATTGGTTTCTTCGCAGGTGAGCCAGCTGCCCCAGGGCGTGGGTCCGCCAGCGCAGTTGACGATGGTGCCGCCGAGGCTGGGTTCCGCATGTTTCCAGCGACCGTTCCAGTCCAGATGCAGCGTGGTCGTGCCGCCGGCCAGCGGCGCCGTCGTGGTGCCGTCGGTCACGATCGCCGTGTCGTACTTGCCGGGCGCATCGATGATGGGTCCCTGGCCCAGCTCGTGGTTGCGGATGAGTTGAATGCCGCGCGGGCCCCAGCCCACCACCGCCATGCCGTCGTGCGCGCCGGGCGTGGGCTGCTGGTTGCGCATGAGATCGCCGGTCCAGGAAAACGAGCTGTACTGGAAGCCCGCCGGCAGCTGCAGCAGCGGCAGTCCGGTAGTCAGGTCATTGACGGGTGCGATGGGTCCGTAGCCGTTGCCAGGGCGCGGGCGGCCATGTGCCTCCGCCTGCCGCGTCTGCAACATCTGCAGCGCTCCGACAAAGGAAGCGGCACCCACTGCGCCCGAGTGCAGGAAGCGACGACGCGAGACCGATGCATTCATGGGATGACCTCCTTGATGGAAGGCCACATTGCAGACCCGCAGTGTTATGAATGTGTGAAGGAAACATTGCGGGTCGATGAGACGGGATCAAACGGTGCCTGGTTGGCATTCGGTCGATCGCATTTCTCGACGTCGCGTAGTTGCGCGCGACGCTCACCCGTTCTCGATCCGGCTGCGGGGATCACGCCTCGCGTGATCCCCGCAGCTTGTGCTCTCTCAGGGGCTGGTGCAGCTCGCCGGCCCGGGCAGAGCCGTATTGCCGTTGGGGCGGCTGCCCTGAAATCCCCATTCGCCGACACCACCCGGCGCCAACGCACTGTTATGCCCGGTGCCACGCGCAGTTACGGTCTGCCCGCTGATGGTCAACGTCGCATTCCACGAGCCCGTGATGGTGTGTCCAGCCGGGAGGGTGAACGTGACGGTCCAGCCGGAGATGTTGGAGGTGCCGGTGTTGGTGACGCGGACCGGTTGAATGACGTAGCCGTTGCTCCATTGGCTCTGGGCGGTGAGTGTCGCCGCGCAGCCACCGCCGCCGCCGCCTCCGTTCGCGGTCGTCACGGTGACCGCTGCGGAGAATCCGGACGCGTTGCCCGCCGCGTCGCGTGCGCGGACCTGGTAGCGGTAGATAGTGTTGGCGGTCAAACCGGTGTTGGCAAACGACGCGCTTGGCGAGGTGCCGACCGACGCGAAGGTGCCGCCGCTCGCGCCCGTGGCCCGGAAGATGTCGTACCCCGTCACTGCGACATTGTCCGACGAGGGCGACCAGGACAGGTTGACCGATGACGCGGTGATGCCCGAGGCAATCGGCGTGCCCGGCACGGTGGGCGCCTGCGTGTCCCCGGAGTTGCCGGAGGTTGTGGCGACCACCGGCGCGGTAAAGCCCGACGTATTGCCGGCCGCGTCGCGCGCGCGCACTTGATATCGGAACGTAGAGTTCGAAGCCAGGCCCGAGTTCGTGAACGTGGTCGCTGACGACGCGCCCACGGACGTGAACGTTCCGCCGCTCGACCCAGGCGCACGGAAGATGTCGTAGCCGCTGACACCCACGTTGTCGCTCGAACCCGCCCAGGACAGCGTCACCGACGACGCGGTCACCGTCACCGACGGCGCACCGGGTACCGAAGGAGGCTGTGTGTCCGCCGGCGGCGTGACCGGGCCGGCCGCGATCGCCAGGTCATATGCACGCTGCGCCACGAATTGGCCTGCCGCGGCGATGCAGCCGTCGGATTCTCCGGGCGGCTTGACCCACACGAGCGCATCGATCTTCGCGTCGCCAGTGACATTCGTGCTGGGGATGCCGATGGCACGGCCGGATGGATCGCACCACTCGGAGCCCAGCGGCCCATTGCCGTTGCGACTGGTGTCGATGACCGCCTGCAAACGCGAGATGCCGGTGGCCGCGATGATCTGCTTGGCGTAAGAAATCTCGGCCGACGTGGTCCGGTAGTTCGACACGTTGGTGGAGATGCCATCCGCGCTGTTGGCGATGTCCGACGCGACGAGGCGCGACGCAGCTTCCGAGGGCGAGAGCCAGTTCGAATGCCCGATGTCGAAGTACACGCGGGCCTGGCTCGATCCCGCCTTGAGCCTCTTGCCCGCGTACGCGATGGACGCGCGGGTCTCGGCCTGCTGCGAGGCGGACAAGCAGCTGGTCATGATCGGGAGCACGTCGGGCTCGAGGATGATGAGCGCTGGACGGTTCTGCAGGCCGGCTGCCACCTGGTCGATCCAGGCGCGGTACGCGCCGTGGTCCTGGATGCCACCGCTCGACAGGCCACCGCAGTCCCGATTCGGAATGTTGTACACGATCATGATCGGGATCTTGCCCGCGGCCGCCGCGGCGCCGACGTAGCTGCTCACCTGGGAGGCCACTGTCGGCGTGTTGTTCTGGGTGAACCAGCGGCCCTGGGGCACGCTCGCGATCCGATCGCGAATGACCGGCATCTTGGAGTCGCTCTGGTTCAACGCCACCCAACGGGCCGCCTGCGTGTTGGGATCGACGTAAAACACCGAGTTGGACTGCGCCGCGGCGGGCCGCATCAGCAGGACACCGAACGCAGCGGCCACCGCGATCAGCACCATTTGACGGAAGGAAATAAAGCGGCTGATGGGACTGCTCATGACAACTCCTTTTGCTTCGCATCCATTCTTCGTGACTAGATCGCAACGCTCCCCAGCGATGCCATCGTGTCGGTCCGCACTCTCGAGTCCTGCGGGCAGTCGCGCGAGTAGACAGTTGCGCGGAGACTGTGTCAACGCGAGAAACCGCTATGTCGCCAGGACATTCGCGTCATGTCGCTCCGAGAGTTCGCGCGTCACCGCCGCTGAGCGAAATGTCTCGCGGCGCTGTCTCCCGAGACATCGCTTCGCGACTTACTCGAGCAATGAATGACCAACAACATCAGTTGAATCACAAAGGCATTTTAGTAGTCGAAATGGAAACGCTCTCCGCCTGCGAACCACCCGTCCCCTGCCTGCCATTCGTCGAACGTACAAGCTGCGCCGCGGCAGTGACGATCTTGCCTTCGCACTTTACGTTGCACGCATGTTCTCAAGCAGTTTCCGCTCCTCACAGGCGCTTGCGATCATAGAGCGCATCGTATTCAGGGCGCGAGATACAGCTCGAGCTTGAAATGTGTGACATGGCCGGCCTCCATGTCCCAGCGACTTTTCGAAAGACATTCGACGAGCGGTACGTTTCGATGCAGGAATCGCCACCTTCTTCGACGCGTGTACCGGAACCATGACCCACGACGATGGCTGCGTCCGGTCCCAGGAAGGAAATCCTGTCGATGACATACAGAAAGTCCGCCGGCCCGCTCCAGGCGTTCTTGGCTAGCCACGCCACCTCGGAACTTCTTGTGCCCACGTTCCCCACAGCATCGATGACGATGAAATCGTCCGTCAGAAAGCGGCGCAACCCTTCAGCATTCTGATGCTGGTAAAGGCGCCTCCAGGTCTCCACCTTTGCGCGCGTGAGCGCCCTTACATCCATTGTCCTTTCGGATGGTGAATCCGACGCGCCGCACGCCGACAGGCAAACGAGCAGCATCGACAGCTGGATCACACGCATACTGCAGTTCCCATTTCGCTCAATGGCCAAAGCAAGTATTACGCCACCATCACATCGCGTTCGAGCGGCGCGCATTGGAAAAATTGCCCGTTTCGCCGCGGCGCGCGCGCGGAACACCGCAGGAATGGCCGGCGGACTTTCCTTCGGGCGTATGCTCTAGCAGTGGCAGACACTCATATCATTCTGGGGGCGCCGTTTCATCGCCGCTGGCAAGGTGCCGCCGGTTATTCGATCAAAGGTTACGCGGGAGGACGCGTTCCATTTTGCATTGGGGGCCGCCTTCACTTTGTGGATGATGAGAGTTTTCTCGTCGTCAATGCAGGCCAGGAGTACGAATTCACGACGCCGGCGGAATCCCTGCTGTTCAATTTCACGATATTCATGAGCGAGCTCGAGGTCGCCGACGCGTGGGCGAGCATTCGCAGATCCGAGGAATCACTGCTTGAGGATCCGGCAACGAACCATCAGCCGCTGCCGGAGTTTCTTGTAGCACCGATGCCCGTGACTGAACCCGTGAAGGAGATCCGCTCGCGATTGCGTTCGGCGGCTCTCACCGGATCGCTCAGTGCGGCGTCGAAGGCCGTTGCGGTCTCGGAGATCATCGACAAAGCGCTGATGGCGCAATGGCAGGCAATGGGTCAGATACGCCGAGTAAGAGCGTCTCGACGCAGTACGCGCGAGGAGACTGTTCTACGCGTCCGACGCGCGATCGACTTCATCGAGTCGGACTTCGTCAGGCGGCTTGACCTTTCCTTGCTGGCAAAGGTTTCGTGCATGGCCAAGTATCATTTCCTGCGTCGGTTCAAGGACGTCACCGGCGAAACACCGCACCATTTCATTTTGCGGCGACGGCTCGCCCGGGCCGAAAAACTCCTGATGAACACCGACATGAGCGCCGCCGCAATCGGGCGTCAGTGCGGGTTTGCAGACCCGACCTCTTTCTCCAGCGCCTTCCGTTCCGCACGCGGCCTGCCACCGCTGGCCTGGCGATGCGCGAACGCTGCATCTAAATCCTGATTTCCGTTCGCACCATGGAACGGACGTTCACTGCCAGCGTACTCGCGGCGCTCGCCGTCGCATCGCCTGCCGCTAATCGAGGCTCTCGATCCAGCGACGCACCAGCGCGACGCCTTCTGTGTCCACAACTTCGCTCGCGATCGGCGGCCTGCGCCAGAAGTTTTCGCGGATACCCATGCGCCGCCACACCAAGCTTGCCTGAGCATCACCCGGCTTGAGGCAGTGAAGAGTTGGTGGAAAGGGAGGGAATCGAACCCTCGACCCCGGCATTATGAGTGCCGTGCTCTAACCAGCTGAGCTACCTTTCCACACGCCCGATTCAGGGGGCCGCGATTTTCGCGGCGCCCTGTGCGGGTGTCAAGGCAACCCACGAAAACAACTACTTAGCAGCCGGTCGCGCGGGCTCGAACAGCTCCAGGGGGTTGCCGTCCGGATCCTCGATCTGCACCTGCTTTCCACCGGGACCGATTTCCATTTCATTGCGAAACCTGAAGCCGACTTTCTTGAACTCGGCGATGCAGCCGACGAGATCGGTCACTCTCAGCACCACGCGATTCCAACCTCCGGGCTCCTGCCGTTGGCCTCCAGGCAGCGGCCTGGACCCAGAAGCTTCGGGTCCGCTGAGCAGGATCTGCGTCTGGCCCAGTGAAACGCTGGCGAATGCCGGGAGTTGCTGGTGCTCCAGCTTGAATCCGAGCTGCTGGGTATAGAACGCCACCGAGCGGGCGACATCCTTGACCTGGTAACGGATTCCATGGATCGACTGGATGAATTGCGGGTGCTCCGCGTGGGTCTTGGCGGTCTGTGCCATGGCGGCCTCCTTCATCTTTAATGGGGACAATCGTTTGGACTCGGGGTAACACCCAGGTTCTGCCGGTTCCTGATCACCAGCCAAATGCCGGCAAAACAGGCACTTAGATGCCTACGTCTGGAATGGCCGATTCCCCATCTGTCAATCGCCGTCATCACCAATCTTTTACGCTGGGACCCAGCTCTCACTTCGGGCCCGCCTCGGTCAAGTGTGAAGCGAATCAAGCCGATACGACTCCAGGGCGCACTTGGTACCAGCGCCAGGATCAGTACCGTCCAATGAATCGGCTGCAGCTCGCACACCTGCCGTTACGAACGAAGCTCATCGTCGCCAGCGCGGCGACCGCTTCGCTTGCGTTGTTGATTGCCGCGCTCACGCAGGGCATTTCCTCATATTTCTACAGCCACAACGAAGCCTACGAGCATGCCAACGCCGTGGCGCACGTGATCGTCGGCCGCAGCAGCACGGCGATCCGCAGTCAGGACTTCGATCAGGCCGAGGCGCTGGTCAGCGCGCTACGCGTCGAACCGAACGTCGAAGAAGCCATGCTCATCGACGCGCACGATCGGGTGCTCATGCATTACGCCGGCAGCAAGACCATGCTGATGGCGCAAGCGAACGGCGAGCCGACCGCGACCCAGCTGTGGCAGAAGCAGGCCATGGACGGCAGCGTCCACCAGCATCGCTTCGACGGGTTCAGCGCACTGCACCTGGTCTACCCCATCACCGACCAGGGCCAGCTCATCGGACACCTTTATATCCGCGCCAATCTCTCCGAGCTGCAGGAACAGCTGCTCGCGCAGCTCGCCTTCCTGCTCGGCAGCTCGGTAGTCGCGCTCGCGCTGGCCTATCTACTGGCGCGGCGCGTGCAGCGCCAGATCGCGGCGCCGCTGCTGCAGCTGGTGGAAGTCATGCAGGCCTGCGAGCGCGGCGACTACTCGAAGCGCGCGCACGTCACCTCGGACGACGAAATCGGTCACCTGATGCATGGCTTCAACGGCATGCTCGGGCAGATCGAGAACCGCGAGCTGGAGCTGGGCAAGCAGCAGGAAATCCTCGAAGCCCAGGTGGACGAACGCACCAAGAGCCTGGCCGAAGCCAACCGCACGCTGCGCCAGGCCATGAACGACAGCGTCGAGGCCTGCCGCATCGCCGAGGCCGCATCGCGCGCGAAATCGGAATTCCTCGCGCGCATGTCGCACGAGATCCGCACCCCCATGAACGGCGTGCTGGGCATGACCGAGCTGCTGCTCGACTCGAAGCTCGATCCGCGCCAGCGCCGTTTCGCGGCCACCATCCAGAGCTCGGCCGACGCGCTGCTGGCCATCATCAACGACATTCTCGACTTCTCGAAGATCGAGGCCGGCAAGCTGCGCCTCGAAGCGCAGGACCTCGACATCCGCCAGGTGGTGGAGGAAGTCATCGACCTGTTCGCGCAGCGTGCCCATCAGAAGGGTATCGAGCTGCTGCTGGACATTGACCCCTACCTGCATCGCTGGGCCAAGGGCGACGAGCTGCGCATCCGCCAGATCCTCATGAACCTGGTGTCGAACGCGCTCAAGTTCACCGCCAGCGGCCACGTGCTGGTGCGCGCGCGCGGCGTGAATCCTTCCGAAACCCATGTCTCGCTGGTCATCGACGTGGTCGACACCGGCACCGGCATCCTTCCCGAAAACCAGGCCGCGATCTTCGACGCCTTCGTGCAGGAAGACGGCTCGACCACGCGCCGCTTCGGCGGTACGGGCCTGGGCCTCGCGATCAGCCGCCAGCTCGCCACGCTCATGGGCGGCGACATCACGGTGGTCAGCCAGCCGGGCCAGGGCTCGACGTTCTCGCTGGCCGTCACGTTGCCGGCGGCGCCTGCCATCGCTTCGGATTCCTCGCAGGGCCTGCTGCTCGCGCCGGGCACGCGCGTGCTGGTGGTCGACGACAGCGCCATCAATGTCGAGATCCTCGCGTCGCAGCTCGAAGCCTGGGGCTTTCTGGTCACCTCGGCCGCGAGCGCCATGGACGCGCAGTCGCATCTGAACACCATGCAGGCGGCCGGCACGCCGCCGCAGATCATCGTGCTCGACTGGCACATGCCCGAGCAGAACGGCGTGGACTGGTTGTTAGGAGTTCGCCGCCGCTCCGAGTGGAAGACCATCCCCGCCATCATGGTGAGCTCGGTGGCCGACGATCTCGAGGCGAGTCTGGCGAGCCAGCTCTCGCCCATGCGCCGTCTCGCGAAGCCCGTGCGCCAGAGCATGTTGCGCCGCGCGTTGCACGAGGCGCTGCAGGCCACCCCATTCCACGACGTCAGCTCCGCTCCCGCCATGCTCGCCCCGGAGAACGAACCCGTGCTCGATCATCTTTCGGTGCTGCTGGTCGAAGACAACATGGTCAACCGCACGCTGGCGCTCGAGATGCTGCAGCGCCTGGGCTGCGACGCCATGCACGCCGGCAATGGCGTCGAGGCGCTGGACGCGCTGGAAAAGCAGGACTTCGACGTGGTGCTCATGGATTGCCAGATGCCCGTCATGGACGGCTTCATCGCCACGCGCAAGCTGCGCGAGCGCGAGCTGGTGAAGAAAAAGGAACCCACCCGCGTCGTGGCGCTCACCGCGAATGCCCTCGCCGGCGACCGCGAAGCCTGTCTCGCGGCCGGCATGAACGACTATCTGGCCAAGCCGTTCACGCTGGCGCAGCTGCGCAACCTCCTGCTGCCCAGCAAGGTGTCGCGCTCGGCGATGAACAAGGTGACGCTGGATCACTCGGCCATCGAGGCCGTGCGCCAGCTCGACCCGGATGGCAATGACCGCCTGCTGGCGCGGCTGATCGCGCTGTATCGCGACGACTCATCGCAGCTGCTGGCCGACATGGACAATGCCATGAAGAGCGGCGATTCCGAGTCTGTGGCACGCGCCGCGCACACGCTGAAGAGCTCCAGCGCCAATCTCGGCGCCACCAATGTCGCGGCCATCGCGCGGCAGATCGAGCACCTGGCGCGCGGCGGTGACATCAATGATCTGGCCGCCTCGATCACCAAGCTGCGCGCGCAGCGCACCGTCGCCCTGTCCGAGCTCGAAGCGCTCGAAAACTCGGTCAAGGTCGCCTGATGCACCTCGACAGCGGCGAATCCATCCACGTCCTCATCGTCGATGACGACGCGGGGTCGCGGCTGCTCATGCGCCGGGCGCTGGAGCGTTCCGGGTTCGTGGTTTCCGAGGCCGCCGATGGTGCGGCGGCGGTGGCGGCGGTCGAAGCCGGCGCCTGCAACGCGGTGCTCATGGACGTGGAAATGCCGCAGATGAACGGCTATGACGCCTGCAAGGCCATCCGCGCGCGTACCGGCGGCGCGCACCTGCCCATCATGATGGTCACGGGTCGCGATGACGTGGGCTCCATCAACCAGTCCTACCAGGCCGGCGCCACGGACTTCCTCGCCAAGCCCATCAACTGGAACTTGTTAGGCCATCGCGTGCAGTACCTGGTGCGCGGCGGCCGGCTGGTGCAGGAGCTCGAAGAGAGCGAAGGCCGCCAACGCGCCATGCTGGACGCCCTGCCCGACTTGCTGCTGGTCGTCGATGTCTACGACCGCATCGTCGACCGGCTGGGGGCGACCGACAATCACCCCTTCCTGAACGGCGGCATGAAGGCCGAGCAGAAGATCTCCGAGCTGGTGAGTGGCGATACCGCGCGCGCCATCGCGCATGCGCTCGACGACTGCCGCGTGCGCAACGAGCGCACCGAAGTGGAATTCGAGTGCATCCGCGAAGGCGTCGAACGGCGCTTCGAAACGCGCATCGTGCCCTACGACAAGGGACGCCTGCTGCTGGTGTTGCGCGACGTCACCGAACGGCATCGAGCCGCGAATCGAATTCGCGAGCTGGCGTTCTTCGATCCGCTGACGCAGCTGCCGAATCGCCAGTACCTGCTGCAGCTGCTGGAAGAAGCGCGCCGCGAGGCGGCCACCACGGGCGAGCGATTCGCCGTGGTGCGCATCAACCTCGACCAGTTCAAGCGCATCAACGACAGCATCGGACATGGCGCGGGCGACGCGCTGCTGCAGGCCGTGGCCTCGCGCCTCGGCACTTTCCTCAAACTCGAGAAGGACGGCGCGGTGACCATGCCGCTGGCGCGGCTGGCGGGTGACGAATTCGCCGTGGCCATCCGCCACCTGCAGTCCGATGCCGACGTGCAGAACGCCATCAGCAACATCACGGCGGCGTTCGCCTCGCCGTTCCTGATCCGGCACCGCGATTTCTTCGTGACCTGCACCATCGGCATCGCCGTGTTCCCCGATCACGGCAGCTTCGCGGACGAACTGCTGCGCACCGCCGGCCTGGCGTTGCACGAAGCAAAAACCTCGGGTGGCAATCGCGGCGTCATCTACAGCGAGCACATGCGCGCGCGGTCCGTGGCGCGACTGGAGCTCGAGACCGACCTGCGGCGCGCGCTCGACGCCAACGAGCTCTTCCTGGCCTATCAACCGCAGATCGAGCTCGCCTCTGGCCGCGTCGCCAGCGTCGAGGCCCTGGTGCGCTGGCGCCATCCCACGCGCGGCATCGTGCCGCCGGATGAGTTCATTTCCGTGGCCGAGGAGTCCGGCCTCATCGTACCGCTCTCGGACCTGGTCATGCGCCAGGCGCTGAAGCAAATCGCCGAGTGGTGGAAGCTGGGTTGCCGCGATCTGCGCGTGGCGGTCAACGTGTCCGGTGCGCAGTTCGAAGCGCCGGGCTTTCCCGACTGGGTGTTCGCGCATCTGGACGAAGCGGGACTGCCGGGCGCCTGCCTGGAGCTCGAGATCACCGAGAGCCTGTTGATGGTCGACGAGGCGGCGGCGGCGCATGCCGTGCGGGCCGTGCGCGAGCTCGGCGTCCACGTGGCCATCGATGACTTCGGCACCGGCTACTCCTCGCTGGCCTATCTCAAGCACTTCCCCATCGAGGCGCTGAAGATCGACCGCTCCTTCGTGGCCGACCTCGGGCGCGACTCCAACGATGCCGCCATCTGCGCGGCCATCATCGCCATGGGCCGCCAACTCGGGCTCAAGATCGTGGCCGAAGGCGTCGAGACCCGGGAGCAGCTGCAGTTCCTGGCCACGCATGGCTGCACGCTGGCGCAGGGCTTCTACATCGCCAAGCCGGTCGAAGCGGCCGAGATGGGCAAACTACTGAAGATCGGCTCGGGTGAATTTCCCACCATGGAACTGTCGCTGGCGCCGAGAAAGGCAGTCGATGTACCGCTGGCGGACTACGAAGCCGACATGCTTCTCAAGGTGGCGAAGAAGTAATGGAAGTAGATGGGGTCAGACCCCATTTGCTAGCAAAAGGTGCCGGACCTGCCGTTCAGGCGAACACGGTATCCAGGAACATCATCACCACGAATCCGCCGAGCAGCGAGAACGTCGCAACATTCTCGTAGCCGCGGCGGTGCGTTTCCGGAATGATCTCATCGCTGATGACGAACAGCATGGCGCCCGCGGCCATGCCGAGGATCACGGGCATCAGCGGCGCGGCCAAAGACACTGCGGCCGCGCCAATCACGCCACCCACGGGCTCGACCAGCCCGGTGAGCGCGGCCACCCAGAAGGCGCGAGCCTGCGAATTACCGACCGAGATCAGCGACAGGGCGACTGCAAATCCCTCGGGTATGTTCTGCAGCCCGATGCCGATGGCCAACGGCACGCCGTTCTCAACGTCGCCGCCCGCGAAACCCACGCCCACCGCCATGCCTTCCGGAAAATTGTGCAGCGTGATGGCGATGACGAACAGCCAGATGCGTTCGAGGCGCTTCGATTCCGGGCCCTCTTTGCCCAGCACGAAATGCTCGTGTGGCACGTGACGGTGAACCAGGAACAGACCACCCGCGCCGGCCAGCACACCCGCCGCGACAATGCTCACCGCGAGGATGCGATTCGGCGTGAGCTCGTCGGCCTGCGCGAGCGCGGGCAGCAGCAGCGAGAAAAATGTGGCCGCGAGCATGATGCCCGCGGCGCCGCTCAGCATTCCGTCCTCGGCACGCTCGCTCGGGCGCTTGAGTAGAAAGATGCCGACCGCGCCGACTGTGGTGCCGAGCCCCGCCAGGAAACTCGCGACCGATCCCATCCAGAAGGATTCAAACGCGTAAGGCATACGGCAGGTCCGGCCCCGTTTGCTAGGAAATGGGGTCTGACCCCATTTAGACGTTGAAGCGGAAGTGCATGACATCGCCTTCCTTGACGATGTATTCCTTGCCTTCGAGCCGCAGCTTGCCGGAATCGCGCGCGCCGGCCTCACCCTTGAACCTGATGTAGTCGTCGAAGGCGATGACCTCGGCGCGGATGAAGCCGCGCTCGAAATCGGTGTGGATCACGCCCGCGGCCTGCGGCGCGGTGGAGCCGGTGCGCACCGTCCAGGCGCGCACTTCCTTCTCGCCGGCCGTGAAGTAGGTCTGCAGGCCTAACAACTCGTAGCCCGCGCGGATCACGCGGTTCAGTCCCGGCTCGCTGAGCCCGAGATCCTTGAGAAAATCGGCGCGGTCGCCCTCTTCCAGCTGCGAGATCTCGGCTTCGATGGCGGCGCAAACGGGTACCACCACGGCACTTTCGCCCTTGGCGCGCGCGGTGACCGAATCGAGATGCTTGTTGCCGGTGAAGCCGTCTTCCTTGACGTTGGCCACGTACATGACGGGCTTGGCGGTCAGCAGGTGCAGTTCCTGGGAATCGGCCTTTTCTTCTTTCGTCAGGCCCATCGAACGCACCGGCTTGCCCTGGTCGAGATGTTTGCGCATGCGCTCGAACAGGTCGCGTTTGCGCGTCGCGTCCTTGTCGCCGCCCTTGGCCATCTTGGCATTGCGATCCACGGCCTTCTCCACCGATTGCAGGTCGGCGAGGCACAGCTCGGTGTCGATGATTTCGATGTCACGGATGGGGTCGACTCCACCCGATACGTGCACCACGTCCGGATCCTCGAAGCAGCGCACCACGTGCGCAATCGCGTCGGTCTCGCGGATATGCGAGAGAAACTTGTTACCCAGCCCCTCGCCCTGCGAGGCGCCGGCGACCAGGCCCGCGATGTCGACGAACTCCACCGTGGTAGGCACGATCTTCTCGGGCTCGACGATACCGGCGAGCTGGTCGAGCCGGCCATCCGGCACGGGCACGATGCCCACGTTCGGATCGATGGTGCAGAACGGGTAGTTTTCCGCGGCGATCTGCGCGCGCGTCAGCGCGTTGAACAGCGTCGACTTGCCGACGTTCGGCATGCCGACGATGCCTGCCTTGATTCCCATCTAGCCATCCTTTTGCGGGTCCGCTTTGGCGGGCCGCGAGTGCAATTTGTTCATGGCGATCTGCGCACTGGTCCGCAGCATCTCTTCGATCGCGTCCGCGCCGTCGACGATGGACTCGTCGATGATGCGTTGCTCGTCCTTGCCGGCGTGCGTCAATACGAAGTCCACGACCTCGCTCTTCGCGCCCGGATGACCCACGCCGATGCGCAAGCGCCAGAAGCCGTCGCCCAGCGCCGCGATCAGGTCGCGCATGCCATTGTGACCGCCGTGGCCGCCGCCTTCCTTGAGACGCACCGTGCCGCTCGGCAAGTCGATTTCATCGTGCGCCACCAGCATCTGCGCCGGGGCGATCTTGTAGAAGTTGAGAATGCTGGAAACCGGACCGCCGCTGCGGTTCATGAAGGTCATGGGCTTGGCCAGCCACATCTCTTCGCCATTGATGCGGACACGCGTGAGCTCGGCCTGGTGTTTGCCTTCGTGACGGAACGTGCCGCCGTGGCGGCGCGCCAGCTCATCCACCAGCCAGAAGCCGGCGTTGTGACGCGTGCGCGCGTAGTCGGCGCCCGGATTGCCGAGCCCGACGATGAGTTTGAGAGCGGTGCCAGCCATTGTGGTTCACGAAAAAGCAACAGCGGCGTGCCCTTGAGGAGCCACGCCGCTGCAGGTATCGCGAAGCAGCGAGCGTGAGTGGGACGGACTCGCGCCCGTCCCACCCCGCACGACTTACTTCTTGCCGCCTTCCTTCTTGGCAGGAGCGGCAGCGGCCTTGGCATCCGCCGGAGCGGCGCCCTTGGCATCGCCCGGCTTCGCGCCGGCGGCGGCACCTTCGGCCGGAGCAGCAGCGGCGCCTTCGGCAGGCGTCGCGGCAGCGACCTCGGCGGTCGGTTCCGGCTCCTCGGCACGCGGCGGGTGGATCGACACGACCACGGCGTCGCTCTTGGCGATGGCCGGAATCGTGACGCCCTCGGGCAGCGGCAGCTCGGACAGATGCTTGGACTCGTTCATGTTCATCTGCGACAGATCCAGCTCGATGAACTCGGGCAGGTCCTTCGGCAGGCACGACACTTCCACGTCGGCGATACGGTGCGAGACCACGCCACCCTGACTCTTCACGCCAGGCGAAGCGGCCTCGCCCTTGAAGTGAATCGGGATGTGGATGCGGATCTTCTCGTTCTCCGACACACGTTGCATGTCGAGGTGCACGATGGCGTTGCGCGCCGGGTGCATCTGCAGATCCTTGACGATGGCAGCCTGCGACTTGTCACCGACCTTGAGGTTGATGATGGACGAGTAGAACTTCTCGTTGTCGATGAGCGTCATCAACTTCTGATGATCGAGAGTGATGGCACGGGGTTCCATGTGGCCCCCGTACAGGATGGCCGGCACGCGCCCCGAATGACGCAGGCGGCGGCTCGCACCCTTGCCCTGGCCATCACGGAACTCGGCGGCGAGTTCGAAAGAAATACGCATTGCAATTACTCCAATTGACTGACTAACACAGCGGACACCGCGACCAGTGCCGCCACCTGGGGACCTAGCTACTAATCCAAGTAGAGACTGCTGACGCTGTCCTCGTCGCGGATGCGACGAATGGTCTCCGCCAGCAGCCCCGCAACCGACAACTGCCGGATGCGGCCACTCTGTTTCGCCGCGGCGGACAGCGGGATGGTGTCGGTCACCACCAGCTCGTCGAGCGCCGACTTCGCGATCTTCTCCACCGCGTTGCCGGAGAGAATGGCGTGCGTGATGTAGGCCACCACTTTCACCGCACCCTCGTCCTTCAACGCCTGCGCGCCCGCTGCCAGCGTGCCCGCGGTATCCACCATGTCGTCGATGAGCACGCAGGTGCGGCCTTCGACGTTACCGATGATGTTCATCACCTTCGACTCGTTCGGCCGTGGCCGGCGCTTGTCGATGATGGCCAGGTCGGCGTCGTCGAGGCGCTTCGCCAGCGCCCGCGCACGCACCACGCCACCGACGTCCGGCGACACCACGATCATGTTCTCGTAGCGCTGCCGGTACGCATCGCCCAGCAACACCGGCGAGGCGTACACGTTGTCCACAGGGATGTCGAAAAATCCCTGGATCTGCTCGGCGTGCAGATCGACGGTCAGCAACCGGTCCACGCCCGCGCTCTGCAGCATGTTCGCCACGAGCTTCGCCGTGATCGCGGCACGCGTCGCGCGCGGCCGCCGATCCTGGCGCGAGTAGCCGAAGTACGGCACCACCGCGGTGATGCGCGCCGCCGAGGCGCGCCGTGCGGCATCGACCATCACGAGCAGCTCGATCAGGTGCTCGTTCACCGGCGGACACGTGGGCTGCACGATGAACACATCGCGCCCGCGCACGTTCTCCATCAACTCGATGTTCACCTCGCCGTCGGAAAATCTTCCGACGTAGGCGCGACCCAGCGGCGTGGCCAGGTGACGCGCGATGTCATGGGCCAGCGCCTGGTTGGCATTGCCCGTGAACAGGTTCAGCGTCTCCGAATCCACCACGCACCACTCCCTAACTAACTGGCTGGGGTGGAAGGATTCGAACCTCCGAATGGCGGGATCAAAACCCGCTGCCTTACCACTTGGCGACACCCCAACGGCCTAACTCTTCGCGCAGCGGGCCAGCTCGTCCAGCAATGGAGAGGTATCGACCCCGCGCGCGACCCAGGCGCGCCACGTATCCGGAACCCGCGCAGCTACGCGTTCGGCGTCGGCGGCACGCGAAAATTTCGCGAACACGCAGGAGCCGGTTCCGGTGAGTCGCGCCGGCGCATGCCGCCCGAGCCAGTCGAGTGCCTCACCCACTGCAGGAAAGCGCGCGCGCACGACCGATTCGCAATCGTTCCGCCCGCCCGATTCCAAAAAGCCGCGCATTGTGGTGGGGGGTGAATTCCGTGTCAATTCAGGAGCCTGGAATACGGCGGCGGTCGGCACGGCCACCCCGGGAAAGATGACCAGGTACCAGGAATCGGCCCCCAGCGAGACCGGGGTGAGCTTCTCGCCGATGCCCTCTGCCCAGGAGGAGCGTCCAGACACGAAAATGGGTACATCTGCGCCCAACGCGGTGCCAAAAGTCTGTATCTGCGCCGATGTATAGCCCAATTTCCACATTTGATTGAGGGCCAGCAACGTGGTCGCCGCATCCGAGCTGCCCCCACCCAGTCCACCGCCCATGGGGATTCGCTTCCGGATGACGATTTCCGCCCCCAGGCCCGTCCCGCTGACCTGCTGGAGCGCTCGGGCGGCGCGGACCACCAGATCCTCATCTTCCGGGACGCCGACCGGGCCCGTCGGACGTGTAACCCTGCCGTCGCCACGCACCGTGATATCGATGCGATCGCACAGATCGATGAGCTGAAACACGCTCTGCAGCTCGTGGTAGCCGTCCTGGCGACGCCCAACGATGTGCAACATCAGGTTCAGCTTGGCCGGCGCCGACCAGATCAAGGCTGCCAGTTCTCCACCAGCAATTTCAGGCGGGCACCGTCACGCTCGGCCGTCAGCCGCTGCGGCAGCGAGAAACCCAGCCCCGGCGCACGCGAATTGATGCTCACGCGCCAGCCGTTCTGCACGAAATCCAGGATGGGGCCACCGGCGCCCTCGTTATGGGTCTCCGCGGGAGTCCCGGGGGCCGGCACTCCTAACAACCACCAGCGCAGCTCGGTCAGCGGCAGCTCGAATCCCAGCCGGCTCTCGATTTCGGCACGCGCCGCCGCGCCATCCAGCGTCTCGCCGCGGCTGTTCGTGACGCTGAGATCGCGGCTATCGACCTGCATGCGCATGCCGCCGACGCCCATGGGCCCATCGAGCGCCAGGTCGGCGCGCTCCTGCTGCTGGCGGTAGCGCAGGTTCGCGGAGAAGCCCTGCCCATTGGCGGCAACCGCCACGCGACCGGTGAGCGAGTAGTAGTCGAGTCTGGCGAGGCCCGCGTATTGCTCCTGCCAGGGCGCGTCGGCGCCAGGCCCGATGACCGGCGCCGGCGGGGGTTTCGTTCGGCAACCGGCAAGTGCCACCAGCGCGAGGCACGCGGCCAGCGCGACGCGCGTCGCCAGACGCACGGCTAGCTACCCGTGGCGGCCGGGGCTGAGATTTCTTCGGGTGGCTTTTCGTCGGGCTTGGCTTCGTCCGGCTTCGGCGCCGGCGGTTCCATCTTCGTGCCCGTGAGCCGCTCGATGGTGGCGCGCAGCGGCTTCGAATCGGGTGAGCGCGCCAGCGATCGCGCCCACAAGGCGCGCGCCTCGGCCTGCTTGCCACTCACCCACAGCAGCTCGCCCCAATGCGAGGCGATTTCCGGATCGGGAAAGATGCGATAGGCACGCTCGAGGTGCGGCAACGCCCCGGGGATGTCGCCGCGACGGAAGCGCACCCAGCCCAGGCTGTCGAGAAATGCCGGGTTGTCGGGCGAAGCGCCCAGTGCCTTGCGGATCAACTGCTCGGCGCGCGGCAGTTTCTGTTTGCGGTCGGCGAGCGAATATCCGAGCGCGTTCAGCAGGCTGGCATCTTCGGGCCGGTCCTTGAGCAGGCTCTCGAAAGTGCGAGTCGACTCGCGCACCTGGCCGGCTTTTTCCTGGATCAGTGCGATCTGGTAGCGCACGCCGGGATGATCGGGATATCGCTCGAGTGCCAGCTGCAGCAGCGCGACGGCTTCGGAAGCCTTGCCGGAATCATCGAGCAGCGCGGCCTTGGCGAACTCCACGTCCAGTGCCTCCGAACGCTCCTTGGCGGCGAATTCGTCCAGAAAGCGAAACGCGCCGTCACGGTCGTTGGCCTTCATCATCAGGCGCGCCGCGCGCCCGCGCACCACCAGGCCGGCACCAGCCTCCGCCAGCTTGGTGTATCCCTCGAGCGCGAGATCCGTGCGGCCCTCGCGCTCGGCGATCGAAGAAAGATAGAAGAAGGCTTCGCCCGCAACCGCCGGCGACGAGATCAAACTACCGAAGCGCCGGCCGGCCTCGGTCATGTCGCCCATCTGGTAGGCCAGCTTGCCGAGCCGCAGGTCGGCTTCTTCGCGCGCCGACGCATCGGCACGCAGGCTCTCGAGCTCCTGCCGCGCCTCGTCCATGCGATCCAGGCGCAGCAGCGTGTCCGCGTACGCAAAACGCTGCGTCTCGGGGTCGAGCGCCGCGGCTTCCTGCGCGATCGCGATGGCGGCCACCGTGTCGCCTTCGGCGGTGAGCACGCGCGCCAGTTGCGCGCGCGCATCGCCCGATGCCGGCTCGTTGGCGAGCACGCGGTCCGCCAATTTGTGCGCCGTGGCGAAATCGAAGTTCTCGAGCGCGAGATCGACGCCGGCGATCAGCACTTTGTCGGACACGTCCGGCGCAGCGAGCATGGGTCGCAGCGTGTTCAAGGTGATCGACGTGCCGCCGGCGTCGCTCAGCTCGCCGATGAGCTTGATCAATGCCTCGTCACCACCGAGCGCGTGCGTACGCAGGATGGCAGCCCCGGCTTCCTCGGGTTGATAGAGCCGCACGGCCGCGAGCGCCACGGCCGCCGCCGCCTCGGCGCGATCCGGCTCGAGCTTCTGCCAGCGGCGCGCGGTCTTGGCGCTGGCGTTGATCTGCTGGCATTCCGCCGCGACCTTGTTCGCACGCTCGGAAATCTTCGCATCGCTGGTGCCGAGCGCGGCCTTGAGATAACGATCGGTGCCGCCGCGGCAGTCGCCGCGCGACAACGCCATGTCGGCGAGCACCAGGTCGGCGCTGTCCGAGTTGGTCGTGGACAAGGCGCCGGAAACCGCGGGCAATAGCGCGGCCAGGGCCAATGAAATCAGCACAGAGACGGGCTTTCGTGGCATGGAGGGCACTATAACTGGACCCGAGCCCCTTACAATGGTTCGCGTGAAAGACTCGATTCGTCTGCGTCTCGAAAAAATGGTGGACCGCTACGAGGAAATCGGCCGCTCTCTGGCCGATCCTGCCGTCATCGGCCGACAACGTGAGTTCCGCGATCTGTCCGTGGAATATGCCCGGCTCACTCCGGTCGCCGAAAAGTTCGGCGCCTTCCTGCTGCTCGAGCGCGAGCTGTCCTCGGCGCGCGAAATGCAACACGACTCCGATTCGGCCATGCGCGACATGGGTACCGAAGAAGCAACGCGACTCGGCCCCATCGTCGAGCAGGCGGAAGAGTCATTGAAGATGTTGTTGATTCCGCGCGACCCGCGCGACGACAAGAACATCTACCTCGAAGTGCGCGCCGGCACCGGCGGCGACGAGGCCGCCATTTTCGCGGGCGACGTGTTCCGCATGTACGCGCGTTACGCCGAGACCCACGGCTTCAGCGTCGAAGTGTTGTCGGAAAGCCTCGGCGAACATGGCGGCTACCGCGAAGTCATCAGCCGCATCGCCGGCAACGGCGCGTTCGCGCGTTTCAAATTCGAATCCGGCGTACACCGGGTGCAGCGCGTGCCGGCCACCGAGGCGCAGGGTCGCATTCATACGTCGGCCGTCACCGTGGCCATCCTGCCGGAGCCCGACGAAGTCGAAGCCACCGACCTCAATCCCGCCGAGCTGCGCATCGACACGTATCGTGCATCGGGCGCCGGCGGCCAGCACGTCAACAAGACGGATTCGGCGATTCGCATCACGCACCTGCCCAGCGGCATCGTCGTGGAATGCCAGGACGAGCGTTCGCAGCACAAGAACCGATCGCGCGCCATGGCGCTGATGAAGGCCAAGCTGATGGCCGCGGAACAGGAGAAACGCGACAGCGAAGTGGCGCGCAACCGCAAGCTGCAGGTGGGCACGGGCGATCGTTCCGAACGCATCCGCACCTACAATTTCCCGCAGGCGCGCGTGACCGACCACCGCATCAATCTGACGCTCTACAAGCTCGCCGACATCATGCAGGGCAAGCTCGACGAGCTGCTGGACGCGCTGCAGCACGAATTCCAGGCCGAGCAGCTGGCCGAGGAAGAACAGCGAGGAGCCGCATGAGCGCGGCGGCACTCGCGACACCGCCGGTCATCGCGGTGCCGAGTGCCACCGGCGTCGACGCGCGCGTGGTGCTCGCCGGCCCCGGTGCCCGCGCCATCGCATTCGTCCTCGACTGGTTGTTGCGCGGCGCGCTGTCGCTGGCCTGGCTGCTGCTCGCCGCCTGGGCCATTCTCGGCAACCTCGACTTCGATATCCCGGCTGATGTCGAGACCCTGTGGTATCTCGCCGGGGCGGTGCCCGCGACGGCTATCTACTTTCTGTATCACCCGGTGCTCGAGCCGTTGATGGCGGGGCGCACACCGGGCAAGCGCATGACGGGATTGCGCGTGCTGACGCCGGAAGGCCTGGTGCCGAGCACCGGCGCGCTGGTGACGCGCAACGTGTTCCGCATCATCGACTCGATGCCGGCGTTCTACGTGGTCGGCCTGTCGTTCGTGATGTTCGGACGCCGGCACCTGCGCCTGGGCGATCTCGCGGCCGGCACCGTGCTCGCGGTCGAGCGCGCGCCCTTTCTTGAAAAGATGAGGCTCGAAAAGCTCGATGCGCAACGCGGGAGTGTCGCGTCGCAAGACGCGCCATTGAATAACACGCAGCACGCGCAACTGCACGCCGTGCGCGAACGTGCCGCCGGCCTCGGCCTGCGCCGCGGCAGCGAGGTGGCCGATGCACTGGCCGTGGTCGAGGACTATCGTCGCACCGCGCGCGAGCTCGGCACCATGCGCAGCGCGACCACCGACGAATACCTCGAGGCCACCTACGCGGATCTGCACGATGTGATCCACCGCCCGGCGCGCCGTGGCCTGCGCGTGCTGTGGTCGTTGCTGCGCGACCAGGTGCCCATGGCCATACATGCCATGCGCGTGCACCTGCTGGCAGTGACGCTGCTGTTCGTGGCCTCGGTCGTGACCGGCTTCTGGCTGATCTACAGCTTTCCGGATCTCATCGCCATGTTCGCCAGCCCCCAATTGATCGCGACCGTGGAGCGCGGCGAATTGTGGACCGAGGGACTGCTGAACGTCACGCCGTCTGCCGTGCTGTCGGTTTCCATCCTGACGAACAACATCGTGGTGTCGCTGTTCGCGTTCTGTTCCGGGATCGTCTTCGGGCTCGGCACTTTCTACCTGATCGGGCTCAACGGCATTTCACTGGGCGCCATCTTCGCCTTCACCGGGCAACACGGCCTCGCCGGCAAGCTGTTCGATTTCGTCGTGGCGCACGGCTGCGTGGAGCTGTCCTGCATCTGCATCGCCGGCGCCGCGGGCTCGTACCTCGGCGAGGCGTTGATCCGGCCCGGCACGCTGGCGCGCAGCGATGCCTTCCGCCTGGCCGCGCGCGACGGTGTGCGCGTGCTGGTCGTGGTCACGCTGCTGCTGTTCGTGTGCGGATTCATCGAAGGCTATGTGTCGCCGGATCCCGAAGTGCCGCGTTGGGCGCGTATCACCATCGGCGTGGGTTACTTTTTCTTCATGATCTCCGTGCTGCGCGGCCACGCATTCGGCCGCAGTCGCGGCGGGCCGCCCATTGGCGACTGACCATGGACGCCTGACCGTTCAGCTCCCGTTCAGGTGATGCGCGCAGGATGCGCCCACGTCAACAATAAATGCAGCGACGCGTTAGAAGGATTGAGGAGCCTCCGCATGTCCCGTCCGCTTGCCTCCCTGATCGTCGCGCTCTGCGCGAGCGCCGCATTGGCCGATCCTGTTGCGACGCCACCGGGCGAACCGGGTGTCGATGCCGAGGGTCCCGCGGTGGCCGGTTCCGAGATTTTCGTATACGCCGCGCGCGGACAGACGGACAAGCAGCTCGATCGCGATCGCTACGAGTGCCACAACTGGGCCGTGGCGCAGTCGCACTACAATCCCAGCGATCCGCATCTCGCACCGCACCAGCAGATCCAGGTGGTGGCCGTGCCCGCGCCTCCACCGGGACGCGACACCATTGCCGGCGCCGTGGCGGGCGCGATGATCGGGGCCGCCATCGGCAGTCCGCACGACTCGGCGCAGGGCGCCGTCGTGGGTGCCATTGCGGGCGGCGCCATGGGCGCCGCTTCCGACTCGGCGCGCAAGCATGAAGCCGCGCGCGCGAACAGCATCAACAGCGCGCAGGCACAGGCAGAGCGCGCGCGGCTCGAGAAACAGGCGTCCGACTACAAGCGTGCCATTTCCGCTTGCCTCGAAGGACGCGGCTACACGGTGAAGTGACATGAAATCCAGATCGTCGATGGTTCGAATCGTTTGCGTCGCACTGGCGCTGGGCATGGCGGGAGCGGCGACCGCCGATAACTCGCATCGCTCGTATCGCGGCAATTCGCGGCACTCCGAAATGCGCGTCGACGGCCGCTACCATCACAACCGCAGCTATCCGTCGCGCGGCTACGTCTACAACTCGTTGCCGCGCGGCTACGCGAGCTATCACTATCGCGGCTCGCCTTACTACTACCGCGGCGGCGCCTGGTATCGGCCCTATGGGCCGCGTTACGTGGTGGTGGCGCCGCCCATCGGCATCGGCGTCGGCTTCCTGCCGCCGTTCTATACGACGGTGTGGTTCGGCGGCGTGCCTTACTACTACGCGGATCAGACCTACTACGCGTGGCGGCCGGAGCGCCGCGAGTACGTGGTGACTCAGCCTCCGAAGGAACAGCCGGAACAGGTCGGCGATTCCGGCAGCACCGAGGTGTTCGTGTATCCGAAGAACGGACAGAGCGAGGCGCAGCAGTCGACGGATCGCTACGAATGCCACGCCTGGGCCGTGCAGCAGAGCGGCTTCGATCCCACGCGGCCGAGCGGCGGCGTCGAGGATTCGCAGATCGAATCGAAGCGCGCGGACTATCGGCGCGCCGAAGGCGCCTGCCTCGAAGGTCGCGGCTACAGCGTGAAGTAAGAAAGGGGGCAGCCCCCGTTCTTATATGCGCCGGCGATGGCGCAATTGCAGGTACGCCTCCAGCACTGCCTGGTCGAGCTGATCGTCGGGCTCATCGAGCACCACGACTCCCTGATGACGCAACGTCGCCACCTGCGCCTGCGCGCGCCGCTGATGCTCGCGCGCGGCAATCGCAATCGAAGGATCGCGCCACTCGCGCGCCGGCGCCGCGGCGAGGCGCTCGATCTCCGCCGCGTGCGGCGCCGCGACGATGGGCAGGTGCCGTGGCACCAGCGCCTTCAACGCCTGCATCAGCGCATCGTTGCGCGCCGGCTCGGCCAGGTCCGTGAGCCATACCACCAGCCCGCGATGACGCAGCATGCGCCGCACCTGGATGGCGGCCGTGACCGGGTCCGGTTCGCCGCGCTGTGTTTCCAGCGTTTCGAGCGCATGGCGCAGCCGCGTCACCGCGCGCAGGCCGCGATCCGGCAGGCAGGCGCGCAGCATGCGATCCGCGTACACCAGCACACCGACGCGATCTTCCACCGAGACCGCGTGCTCGGCGAGCCGCGCCGCCACATTGGCATACAGGCCCGAGCCGGTCGAGCTCGCCGGCGCGCACGCGGCTCGCACGGCTGGCATCGATCACCAGCAGGATCTCGAGATGCTGCGCCTCGGTGTACTCGCGCGAGGTCAGCGCGCCGCGGCGTGCGGTGGCCTTCCAGTCGATGCGCGACAGCGCGTCACCCTGCGCATACTCACGCAGCTGCAGGAGTTCCACGCCAACACCGGGCAGGCGGCGCGGCGTCTCACCGGCCGCCTCGCCGGCGATCGGTTGCGCCCCGCGCGGCAGGCTGTCCGGCGCCACGGTGAAACGCGAAGTTTGGGGCAGGTGGCGCGTCCACCAGGCGAGCCGCAGCCGTCCTAACAACCTGGCCGGCACCTCGCCGAAACGCCCCGCGCCGAGGCGCAGCGGCAGCAACGCGATCTCGTCGCGCAATTCCTGGCCGGGCGGCAGCGTGATTTCGCGCACCTCGGGCGACTGCCGCAGCGCCGCGGGCAGGACGCGCGCGTACTGCAGCCGCAGCTCGAGCCCCCGGTTGTGCTCGAACGCGAATGCGCCACGCGTTGGCTTGCCGAGCTTGAGCCGCGAATCGAGCTGCATGCGGACCGCGAGTTGCGTGCCGCGCAGATACCAGGACTCGACCGCGAGGCCGGCGAGCAGCAGGGAAGCGGGAAACATCCAGGCGCTTTCGAATGCGGGATCGTCGGACCAGGTGCCGGCGATGCCCAGCAAGGCGGTGAGCACGATGAGCAGATAGCCGCGCAGCGCCAGGTGCACGCGATGACTCCTACCGAGGTACCGGTGTGGCTTCGAGGATGGCGCCCACCACGCCGAGATCGGTTTCACCTTCCAGCGCCGCCTCGGGTTTCAGCACCAGCCGATGCGCGATCACCCAGCGCGCCACCGCCTGCACGTCGTCCGGTGCGACGAAGTCGCCGGCACGCAGCCCGGCGTGCACGCGCGCGGCGCGCAGCAGCGCCAGTGCACCGCGCGTCGACAGGCCCAGAGATACGCGCGAATGCTCGCGCGTGGCCCGCGCCAGGTCGAGCACGTAGTCGGACAAGGCCTCCGACACGTGCAACGCGCTGGCGGCGGCACGCGCCTGGTGCAGCAGCGTGCGATCGATGCCGCCGATATCCGCGGGAATGGCGTCGCGCGCCTCGAGCTCGGTGGCATAACGCTTCAGGATCTCGCCCTCGGCGGCGCGCTCCGGGTAATTCATGTCGATGCGCAGCATGAAGCGGTCGAGCTGCGACTCCGGCAGTGGATAGGTGCCTTCGAAATCGCGCGGATTCTGCGTGGCCAGCACCAGGAAGTCCTCGGACAGCGCGTAGTGGTCGCGCTCCGAGGACACCTGGCGTTCTTCCATGGCCTCGAGCAGCGCCGACTGCGTCTTGGGGCCGGTGCGGTTGATCTCGTCCACCAGCAGTACGTCGGCGAACAGCGGCCCGCGCCGGAATACGAATTCGTTTTTCGAGGAGTCGAAGATATGCGTGCCGACGATGTCGCTGGGCATGAGATCCGCGGTGCCCTGCACGCGCTTGAACTCGCCGCCGAGCACGCGCGCCAGCGTCTTTGCCAAGCAGCGTCTTGCCCAGCCCGGGGGGGCCCTGCACCAGCACGTGGCCGCGCGCAATCAGTGCGATGCATAACGCACGGATGACGTCCTCCGCGCCGACGACGACGCGTGCCAGCTCCCGTTGAATCGACTGTTCGAAGGTTGCGACCGTAGTGTTCATGTTTTCAGCCGTCGCTCCAGGTTATCGAGAAGGTTCTGCAGTGGGACGAGTGGGAATTTGCGCTGCGCATGCGCGTCCGCGTACCAGCCTTTGAGCTGATCGAGCTCCTGCGGCAGGATGGCCGCGTGACGCTCGAGCCATTGCCACAACTCCGCGCGCTCCGCGTCCGTGGAGCGCGCGGCGCGTGCCACGCGCGCAAAGAAATGATCGAACAACGCCATGGCCGCATGCCACGGGGGCACGGTGCGCGCGATCAACCCGCCCGCGCGCCGCACCAGCTCCGCCTCGGACGGATCGTGCGCGTTCACCAGCGGCGCGCGCAAGCGCGTGCCGCCCAGCACCCACACCAGCCACAGCCCTAACAGGATGAAGATGGTCGTATACAGGCGCGAGTCGCGGTAGAAGCGCGCGGGATCGTAACTGGCCGACAGGCCCTGGCGCAGATCGTCGAACAGCACCACGCCGTTGCGCGCCAGGGTGACACTGACGATATTGGCGAACAACCGCGCATTGTCGTCATTGCCCAGCGCACGATTGCTGAACAAGGTGCCGCCCGCGGCCAGCAGGATGCGGCCGGCGCCCAGCCGCTGCTCGAACAATGCGCCCTCGCCGTTCGCGTCGCGCGCCAGCGTCAGCACGAAATTGTCATAGGGCATGCGCAGCGACCATTCCTCGGGCTCGTAGTCGGTTTCGAGAGCCAGCTTCCGGACGTCGGCCAGCAGTACATGCGGGCCGGTGGCATCGAGCACGATCTTTTCCGGCACTTCGTAGCTTTCGAGCGATGACGAGTCCGGCTTCTCGTCTTTTTCTTCTTCGTCCTTCTGCGCATCGCGTGCATCCGCCTCGCGCACGCGCTGCGCGAGCGGCGTATCGTCGAGACGTGCCTCGCGAAACTGCCGCGTTTCGAATTCGATCGAAGTCAGGGACTCGACCTCGGTCACCACGCCCGATTCGCGTCCGACTGCCCAGCCCGGCTGATCCAGCAGCGCCGCATTGATGAGCAGCGTGTTTCCACGTCGCACCCAATTGTCGAGTGCGGCGAATTCGTCGTTGCGAAACATCTCCACGCCCGGCAGCGTGAGCACCATGAGATTGCCACGCGGCGGGATGTCGGCGTCGGCCAGCGCCGTGTAACGCTCGCGCCAGGAGCGCGCCTCCACGCCGGCCCGCTCCAACCACTCGAACAGCGCCGCGTAGCCATTGCCGCGCCGTTCGGCACTGGTGGGGCGCGCGGTATCGGCCTCTGGATCCAGCGACGGCGCGGGCCGCAGCCACAGTCCGTAGAACGCGGCCAGCGCGCCCAGGGCGAGCAGCAATGCGAGGCCGCGTTCGCGCATCAGCGTCGCCCGCCCGTCAATCTACCGAGCCGGGCCAGCAGCTCGCGCGCTCCCGACACCGAGCCCTCGATGGCGTCGTCGGGCGGTGGTTGTGCGGCGTAACGCAACTGCTCGGCCGCGCGCGCCACCTGCGCCAGTGCCGCGCGGTCCGCGTCCACGTCGAGATTCGCCTGGCGCACGATGGCGCCGGCCGTGAGGCCATCCGCCGCCGGCAGCCGCTGGGCGCGCGCCAGCGCCTCGCCTAACAATCTGAGCAGCATGCCGGGACGTTCCGACAGCGGCGCCGCGAGCACGTCCGCGAGCATCAGGCGCCGCCGCCATTCGGCCGCCGGGTCTTTGCGCCTGGCCGCGCGCCGCTGCACCAGAGTCCCGCGGCCCGCAGTTCCTGCCAGATCACGAACAGCACCAGCAACACGACCATGGCATAGCCGACATAGGTGATGGCCTGCGCCACGCCCTCGCTGGTGCGCAACTGCCGGCTCCATTTCTCGAGCCAGCCGGGCTCATTGCTGTCCGGCCGGTCTTCCAGTTTCTGTTTGAGCCACCGCTTGAGGCGCTCCCAGCGCGTGGCGCCCTGTTGTCCCTGCTCGCCCAGCTCCGCCAGCACCGGGTCGAGAATGCGGCGCGCCGGCGCGGGCCGCTGCGAGCCGGCATCCTTGGCGTGACGCACCAGTTCGGACAAGGCGCGCAGGCTCTGCGCGGAGATTTCTTCCCGCCGCTCGCCGAGCGCGCGCGGCAGCAGAGCGCGCCAGGGGGCTTTCTCCAGTGCCGGCAGCAGCTCGGGGCAGCGCCGGCGCACCCGTTCGATGCCGACATCGACCCTGGCGTCGAGGCGGGCACGGCAGGCATCCACCGCGCGCAGCGCCGCATCCTCGGCCCAAACCGTGCCAGCCAGTCCGAGCCCTAACAGGATGAGCAGCCGTTTCACGGCGCCGTCCTGGCGCGATCCCGCAGCTTCAGGTCTTCGTAGGCCACGATCAGCACCGCGAGCACGAAAGGCACGCCGAACGCGCCCACCACCAGCGACAGCATCGACTTCACCGTCGCGATCAGGAACAGGTCGGCGCGTCCCAGCATGGGCGACAACATGCCGACCACGATGGCCGCGAGCACGTAGAAAACCGCGATCATGCAGACGGTCGCCAGCAGCGCTCCGGCGACGCGCCAGGATTGCCGGCGCGAAATGCGCACGGCGCGCGCGATCGCCGCCAGGGGTCCGAGTCCGTCGCACCAGAATGCCGGCAACGCGACCACGAACAACGCGGTGGGCCACAGCAGCGGCACGGAGACCACGAGCAATGCGATGGTGGGCAGCACATTGTTGAACAGCGGTCCCAGGCCGATCAGCAACAGCGGCAGGCCCAGGGCGGCGATCGTGGCGATCAGCGCGTTCGGCCAGCGCCGCAGCACGGTCGCGATTTCGGCGCGAAAGCGCGGCCGCTGGCCGCGCGAGACCGCGAGCAGACGCAGCGTGATCACGCCCAGCAGCGCCGCGCTCAGCAGCAACACGATGAGCGAGGTCAGGAGATGGACGCCGTAGGACGCAGGCGCGAAGAAGGTCGAGTACAGAGTCGGCAGCTCGAGTACCAGCACCGCCAGCCCCGAATAAGGCAGGCAACGCAACAGCCCGGCGCGAAACAGGCGAAACGCCGCGTCGAGCACCTCACCGGTCATCAACGGACGCGGCAACGGCAACAGGGCGTCCGAGACTTGCAGGGGTTGCGCGCTGCTCATGCGGGCATGATACCGAGGCGAGCCCGAACTCGGGCATGATCGTCGGCACCATGGTGTCTGAAGCATTGATAGCCCGGGCGGCAATCGCACGGCGCGACGCCGAGATCCTGCTGGCCGCGGCCTGGAAGTTGTCGCGCGGCGAACTGCTGGCGCGCGCCGGACAGCCGGTGCCCGACGACGTGGTCGCGCGCTTCATGCTCCTGAGTGCGCGCCGGGCCGAAGGCGAACCGGTGGCCTATCTTCTGGGGCGGCGGGAATTCTGGTCGCTGGAGTTCGAAGTGGGCCCGGCCGTGCTGGTGCCGCGGCCCGAAACCGAGCTGCTGGTCGAACGCGTGCTCACGCAGCTGACTGCCGCCGAAGCCAGGGTCGCCGACCTGGGCACAGGCTCGGGTGCGATCGCCATCGCACTGGCTCATGAACGGCCGGGTTGGCACGTACTGGGCAGCGATCTGTCAGCGGATGCCCTCAATGTCGCCCGCCGCAACGGCGCGCGACTGGTGGCGGACCGCGTCGAGTGGCGATCCGGTGACTGGTACCAGGCATTGGGCACGCAGCGCTTCGATGCCCTCGCCAGCAACCCGCCCTACATCGCGGCGGCGGATCCGGTACTCACCGGCGACGGCCTGCGCCACGAGCCCCGCGCGGCACTGACTCCAGGCGGTGACGGCCTTGGTGCCCTGGACACTCTTATTAATGGGGCTCCTGGACATCTGCTGCCCGGCGGCTGGCTGTTCCTCGAACATGGCGCGACGCAAGGTGCGGTGCTGCGCGACGCGCTTGTGGCACGAGGCTTCACTCACGTAACCTCGCACCGCGATCTCGCCGGCCGAGAGCGCGTCACCGAAGGCAAATGGAACAGGTAAACTCAAGTGTCACTCGTTTTTGAAACCACGCTCGGCAGCTTCGAAGTGGAGTTGTTCGACAAGGAAGCGCCGATCTCGGCGCAGAATTTCCAGGAATACGTCGACGATGGATTCTTCGACGGCCTGATTTTCCATCGCGTCATTCCCGGCTTCATGATCCAGGGCGGCGGCTTCGAACCCGGCATGAAGCAGAAGAAGGTCAAGGCGCCCATCAAGAACGAGGCGGCCAACGGCCTGAAGAACAAGCGCGGCACTCTGGCGATGGCCCGCACCAACGTGGTGGACAGCGCCACCGCGCAGTTCTTCGTGAACCTCGTGGACAACGAATTCCTGGATCACACCGGCCCGTCCAACTACGGCTACGCAGTGTTCGGCAAAGTGACCTCCGGCATGGACGTCATCGACCAGATCGCCAAGGTTGCAACCACCAACCGCGCCGGCCACCAGAATGTACCGGCCGCGGACGTGGTGATCACCAAGGCCTCGAACAAGAAATAGTGTGAAGAAAGGCTGGCGGCGGCGACTCATCCGATGGCTGTTCGTCGGTGTGATCGCCGTGTTCCTCGCGACCGCGCTGCCCGTCGTGGCCATGCGCTGGATGGACCCCTGGTACAGCGCCTTCATGCTGGATGCCGCGCTCGACGCCAGCCGTGCCGGCAAGGCCAACTACCACACCGACTATCGCTGGGCGGATCTCGAGCAGATCTCGCCGCATGCAGCGGTCGCGGTGATCGCCGCCGAGGACCAGTTCTTCCCGTTCCACACCGGCTTCGACTTCAAGTCGATCCGCGACGCGATCCGTACCAACGAGAAGCAGGCGGTGCGCAAACGCCCGCGGGTGCGCGGCGCCAGCACCATCAGCCAGCAGGTGGCCAAGAACCTGTTCCTGTGGCCGGGAAGGAGCTACGTGCGCAAGGCGCTCGAGGCCTACTTCACGCTGTTCATCGAGCTCACCTGGCCCAAGGAACGCATCCTCGAGGTGTATCTCAACGTCGCGCAGTTCGGCGATGGCATCTACGGCGTCGAAGCGGCGGCGCAGCGCTTCTATCGCATGCCCGCGGCACGGCTGGGCCGCTACGAGGCGGCGACGCTGGCCGCGGTGCTGCCGAATCCCATCACCTTCAAGGTCAACGCGCCGTCGGTCTACGTGATCAAGCGCCGCGATTTCATCCTCGACCAGATGCGCCGCCTCGGTGGGCCTGACTACCTCGACGAGCTGGACAATCCCACCGCCCCGCCGGTAGCCGGCAAGAACGGCAGCCGCAAGCGCGGCTAGTTGATCGCGTCGCTGCCCTTGGCGGCGCCGCCGGCGAACAGTTGCTCGGCGTCGATGGGATCGAACCGGTACGGTTTCTGGCAGAACTCACAGGTGACCGTGACCGCGCCCTGCTCCGCGATCACGCTGCGGATTTCCTCGATGCCCAGCGAGCGCAGCACATTGGCCACGCGCGCGCGCGAGCAGCGGCACTCGTGGATCACGTCGTGGCCGCTGAACACGCGCACCTCGTCGTCGCCGAACATGCGCACCAGGCGCGGCTCGATGTCGTCCGTCAGCAGTTGCGCGGGGGTCAGCGCCAGCATGGCGTGATCGGCCTTCATCCAGGCCTCTTCGAACGCGGCCGGATCGGCCGGCGCCTGTTTGCCGCCGACTCCGGCAATACGCTGCACCAACATGCCGGCAACCACGCCGGGCGTCGCCGTCAGTCGCACGCGCGTCGGCAGTTGCTCCGACTGCACGAAATAAGCTTCCAGCGATTCCGCCAGCGAATCGCCGGTGATGGGCACGACGCCCTGGTAGCTGGAACCGCGGTCATTGCTCTCGACCGTGACGACGATCTGGCCTTCGCCCGCCAGCGAGCGGAAGCCGGCGGCGTCTCCAGTGAGATCGTGCCGCGCCATGCCCCGTACCTTGAAATCGTGCGTGCATTGCGCCACCAGCAGGTTGACCAGACCCTTGCCCTGCATTTGCAGCGTCAGGGTTCCGTCGAACTTCAGGGTGGCCGCGAGCAGCACGACGGCGGCGACCGCCTCGCCCAACAGCGCCTGCACCGCGGGTGGATAGTCCTGGTGCTGGCGCAGCTCCAGCCAGGCACGCGCCATGCGTACCGAGTGCCCGCGAATGGGATGCCGTTCGAAGACGAAGCGGCGGACCTTGTCAGATTCGTTCACCGTCGCAGCCTACTCGCACAGATTCTTTGCCGGACTTCAAAGCTTCTTCTTCAGAAGCTCGTTGAGCTGCGCGGGATTGGCCTTGCCGCCGGTGGCCTTCATGACCTGGCCCACGAAGAAACCGAACAGCTTGTCCTTGCCCGAGCGGTAATCGGCGAGCTGGCCGGGATTCTTCGCCATGACCTCGTCGATGGCCTTCTCGATCGCGCCCGTGTCGGTGATCTGCTTCAGGCCCTTCGATTCGATGATGGCGTCGGCATCCTTGCCTTCGGCCCACATGGCCTCGAACACGTCCTTGGCGATCTTGCCCGAGATGGTGTTGTCGACGATGCGCGCCAGCAATCCGGAGAACCGCTTTGCATCGATGCGGCTCTCGGTGATCTCGAGGTTGTGCTCGTTGAGCGCCGCGGCCAGCGAACCGGCCACCCAGTTGGCGGCGAGCTTGGCCTGCTCCTTCGAGGCTTCCTTGCCTCCGGCCAGTAGTTTGGCCACTTCCTCGTAGTAGGCAGCGAGCTCCTTGGAGGAAGTCAGCACCCCGGCGTCGTACTCGGACAGGCCCAGCGTGGCGACGAAGCGCGCCGCCTTCTGGTCCGGCAGCTCGGGCAGCGTGGTCTTGACGCCGGCGATGAACGCCGCGTCGAGCTCCACCGGCAGCAGGTCGGGATCCGGGAAGTAGCGGTAGTCGTTGGCCTCTTCCTTGGAACGCATGCTGCGCGTCTCGCCCTTGTCGGGGTCGTAGAGCCGCGTCTCCTGCACCACCTTGCCGCCGCCCTCGAGCACGTCGATCTGACGCGCCACCTCATAGTTGATGGCCTTCTCGACGAAGCGGAACGAGTTGATGTTCTTGATCTCGGCGCGCGTACCGAAGGCATGCGTGCCCACGCGCCGCACCGAAACGTTTGCGTCGCAACGGAACGAGCCTTCCTGCATGTTGCCGTCGCAGATCTCCAGGTAGCGCACCAGCGTGTGCACCTTCTTGAGATAGGCCACGGCCTCCTTGGCCGAGCGCATATCCGGTTCTGAGACGATTTCGATCAGCGGAGTTCCCGCGCGGTTGAGGTCGATGCCGGACTGCTTCGGCAATCCCTCGTGCAGCGACTTGCCCGCGTCTTCCTCGAGGTGCGCGCGCGTGATGCCGATGCGTTTCTTCGTGCCGTCATCGAGCACGATGTCCATGTGACCCCCGGCGACCACGGGCAACTCGTACTGGCTGATCTGGTAGCCCTTGGGCAGATCCGGATAGAAGTAATTCTTGCGCGCGAACACAGAGCGCGGCGCAACCTTGGCGTCCACTGCAAGCCCGAACTTCACCGCCATGCGCACGGCTTCCTGGTTCAGCACCGGCAGCACGCCCGGATACGCGAGATCGACGAGATTCGCCTGGGAATTGGGCGACGAACCATAGGCCGTGGCGCTGCCCGAGAAGATCTTCGACTTCGTCGAGAGCTGCGCGTGAATCTCGAGACCGATGACGGTCTCCCAGCCCGAAGGAGTTGTGCTCACGACAGCTTCTCCTTGCTGAACGCTGCAGGAATCCTGCGATGCCAGTCGGTGGCCTTCTGGTAGGCATGCGCCACGTTGAGCAGCCTGGCTTCCGCGAAATGCGGGCCGCAGATCTGCAGGCCCACCGGCAGATCGCGCACGAAGCCGCAGGGAATCGACATCGCCGGCACACCGGCCAGGTTTGCGCCGATGGTGTAGATGTCGTTGAGATACATCTGGATGGGATCGGACGCCTTGGCGCCGATGCTGAAGGCCACGTCGGGCGCGGTCGGGCCCATGAGCACGTCGACCTCGCCGAAGGCGCGCTTGAAGTCCTGGTTGATCAGCTGCCGCACGCGCTGGGCTTTCAGATAGTAGGCGTCGTAATAGCCCGCGGAGAGCACATAGGTGCCCGTCATGATGCGGCGCTTCACCTCGGCACCGAACCCTTCGCCGCGCGAACGCTTGTAGAGATCGAGCAGGTCCCTGGGATCCTGGCAGCGATACCCGTAACGCACGCCGTCGAAGCGCGCCAGGTTCGACGAGCACTCGGCCGGTGCCACCACGTAGTAGGTGGGCACGGACAACGGCAGCGCCGGTAGTTTGACCTCGACCAGCTTCGCGCCGAGTTTCTCGTACACCGCCAGCGCCTCGCGGATGCACTTCTCGACCGAGGCATCCAGCCCCTTGTCGAAGAATTCCTGGATGAGCCCGATCTTCAGGCCCGCCAGCGGCGCCTCCAGCGTGGCCATGTAGTTAGGAACCGGCGTGTCGACGCTGGTGGAATCGCGCGGGTCGAATCCCGACATGGCGCCCAGCACCATGGCCGCGTCCTCCGCCGACTGGGAGATCAGGCCTCCCTGGTCGAGGCTGGAGGCGAAGGCGATCATGCCGAAGCGCGAGACGCGGCCGTAGGTAGGCTTGATGCCGGTCACCCCGCACAGCGAGGCGGGCTGGCGGATCGAGCCACCGGTGTCCGTGGCGGTGGCGATGGGCGCGACGCGCGCGGCCACGGCGGCGGCCGAACCACCCGACGAACCACCCGGGACCAGGCTGGTGTCCCACGGGTTCTTCACCGGACCGTACCAGCTGGTCTCGTTGGAGGAGCCCATGGCGAACTCGTCCATGTTGGTCTTGCCCAGCGTCACCATGCCCGACGCATTGAGCTTTTCGACGACAGTGGCGTCATATGGCGACACGAAGTTGTCCAGCATGCGCGAGCCGCAGCTGGTCCTCACTCCACTGGTGCAGAAGATGTCCTTGTGCGCCAGCGGCAACCCGGTCAGGGGTCCCGCCGAACCGGCAGCCAGCGCCGCGTCGGCCGCCGCCGCCTGGGCCAATGCCGACTCCGACATCACGGTGATGAAGGCATTGAGCTTCGGCTGCGCCGCTTCGATGCGGTTGAGCAGCGACTTCGTGAGCTCCGTCACGGAAAATTCTTTGGCCCGCAGCTTTCGCGCGAGCTCGGCAAGCGTCAGGGTGTGCATTAGCTCAGGAATTCCCTATTCGATGACCTTGGGGACGAGATACAGCGCTGCTTCGACTTGCGGAGCATTGCGTTGGTAGAGCTCGTGCTGGTCCTTTTCGGTCACGACATCGGGTCGCATGCGCTGTGCGACGCCCGGGAGCGGATGAGCCATGGGCTCGATGCCGGCTGTTTGGGCCGCATCTAGCTGCCCGACGAGATCGACGATCTTCGACAGGCTGTCCTGGTACACGGGGATCTCGGCTTCGGTCATCGACAGACGCGCGAGATGCGCGATGGAGTTGATCTGCTCGCGAGTGAGGCTCATCGGAAACTCAAGCAAAAGATGTGGGAAATGTGCGCGGAATCATACCTGCTGCCTTGTGGGTCGTGCTGCAGATTGTTAAATTGCCGGCACTTTTTCGCGGCCTGGTCGCTTCTCCATGTTCAAACGCTTGCGCGGCTACTTCTCGAGCGATCTCTCGATCGACTTGGGAACAGCCAATACTCTTATTTACGTCCGCGACAAGGGCATCGTGCTCAATGAGCCGTCCGTTGTCGCGGTGCAGGACGACCAGACCGGCCGCGGCAAGGTCATCGTCGCGGTCGGCGCCGAAGCCAAGAACATGCTGGGCCGAACCCCGGGCCACATCAACGCGGTGCGCCCGATGAAGGACGGTGTCATCGCCGACTTCACCTACACCGAGAAGATGCTGCAGTACTTCATCGGCAAGGTGCACGGCAACCGCGTGCTCAAGCCCTCTCCCCGGGTGCTGGTGTGCGTGCCCATCGGCTCGACCCAGGTCGAGCGCCGCGCCATCAAGGAATCGGCCGAAGGCGCCGGTGCGCGCAGCGTGCAGATAGTTAGCGAGCCCATGGCGGCCGCGGTCGGCGCGGGCCTGCCCGTCAACGAGGCGCGCGGCTCGATGGTGCTGGACATCGGCGGCGGTACCTCCGAAGTCGCGGTGCTCTCGCTGAACGGCATCGTGTATGCGGCCTCGGCGCGCATCGGTGGCGACCGCTTCGACGAAGCCATCATGAACTACGTGCGCCGCAACTACGGCATCCTCATCGGTGAAGCCACCGCCGAGCGCATCAAGATCGAAATCGGCGCGGCCTATCCCGGCCAGCAGGTGCGCGAGTTGTCGGTCAAGGGCCGCAACCTCTCCGAAGGCGTGCCGCGCAGCTTCACGCTCAACTCCAACGAAATTCTCGAGGCACTGCAGGAACCGCTGCAGGGCATCGTCGGCGCGGTCAAACAGGCGCTCGAACAGACTCCTCCGGAGCTCGGTGCGGACGTGGCCGAGCGCGGCATCGTGCTCACCGGCGGCGGCGCATTGCTGCGCGACATCGACAAACTACTCATGGAAGAAACCGGCCTGCCGGTGGTGATCGCCGAAGATCCCCTCACCTGCGTGGCGCGTGGCGGCGGTCGCATTCTGGAGCTCCAGGACCAGGTCGGGCCGGGAAGCTTCGGCCTCGAGTAGGCCGTGGCCGTATTCGGCAGCGGCGGCAGCCGCATCGGAGGCGGACGCGGTCCGTCCTTCGGATTCCGTTTCTTTTGTTATGCGCTGATCTCGGTCGTGCTCATGTTCTACGACCGGCGCGGCGGCTGGCTCGACACCGCGCGCTTCGGCCTGCAGGCGGCCATCTACCCGCTGCAACTCGCCGTCAACTCCCCTTCCGCGGCCTGGCGCTGGATGCAGGAAAGCTTCACCACGCGTGAGACATTGCAGAGACAAGTCGACGCGTTGCGCAATCAACTGCGCGACCAGCAGCTGATGACCTTGCGCCAGGCGGCGCTCGAGAGCGAGAACGCCACGCTGCGCGGCCTGACCAGCGCCATGCCGGAAGTCATCGAGAAGCGGCTCATCGGCGAGGTCATCAACGTCGAGGTGTCCACGCTGCGCCAGCGCCTGCTGGTCAATCGCGGCGGCAATTCCGGCGTGCACCGCGCTCAGCCGGTGATCACCGGCGACGGCGTGCTCGGCCAGGTGTTCCGCATCGGCCCGTTCAGCTCCGAAGTCATTCTCATCACCGATTCCGAGCATGCCCTGCCGGTGCAGGTGCTGCGCTCCGGCGTGCGCAGCATCGCGCTGGGCACCGGCCGCGCCACCGCGCTCGAATTGCCGTACGTACCGCAGAACTACGACGTGAAGGTGGGCGACGTCCTCGTGACCTCCGGTCTCGACGGTGTGTTTCCGTTCGGGTTGCCGGTGGGTCGCGTCACCCGCGTGGATCGCGATCCCACGCAGCCACTGGCGCAGATCGTCGCCTCGCCACTCGCCAGGATCGAGTCCGATCGCGAGGTGCTGTTCATCTGGGCACGCCCAGGCCATCCCGCGGCGCCGGCCACTCCCGAGGCCCTCGCAGTGGAAGCGCCCAAACCTGCGCCGCCGCCGAAACCCAAACCGAAACCGGCACCGCGCAAACCGCCGGAGCAACCACCGGAACCGGCGCCGACCGAAGTTGCGCCCAGCGAGGCCGCGCCCACCGAGGCCGCGCCCACCGAGACAGCGCCCACCGAGACAGCACCCGCGCAGACGGCGCCCAGCGAGTCGACGCCGGCCCCGCCGCCCGCCGAGGTACCCAGCACATGAACATGGGACGCGGCGAACCGCGCTGGGCAGTGTTTTTTACCGTCCTGATCGCGCTCATCCTGCAGGTGTTGCCGCTGCCGGACTGGTTGTCGACGGTGCGCCCCTCGTTCATCGCGGTGGTGGTGATTTACTGGGGCATCTTCGCGCCACATGCCGGCGGAATTTTCGCGCCGTGGCTCGCGGGCCTCGCGCTCGATGTCTTCAAAGGCGACGTGCTGGGCCAGAACGCGCTGGCCATCGCACTGGTGGCGTACATCGCCATGAGCCTGCACCAGCGGCTGCGCAACCAGACGCTGATCCAGCAATCCCTGTTCGTATTCGCGGTGCTGACACTGAACGAATTCGTGGTCTGGGGAATCGAAGGTTGGAGCGGCAATGCAGTCTCCAGCCCCTGGCGCTGGATCCAGCCCATGATCGGCGCCATGTTGTGGCCGTTCGTGGCCTTGCTGGCCGGCCGCACGCATTCGCGTAGCTAGCGCGGTTTCGCAGAGGACATGGGTACCGTCCGCATCAAGGATCACTGGGGCGAACAGCGTCTGTTCGAGCGCCGTGCCGTGGCCGCGGCCATCATCATCATCGCGCTGACCGCGGTGCTCATCGGCCGCCTCGTGGTGCTGCAGGTGGCGCGCTATGACTATTACGCCGAGCTCTCCCAGGGCAATCGCGTGCGCGTCGAACCGCTGCCCGCGCAGCGCGGGCTGATCCTGGACCGCAACGGCAAAGTGCTCGCCGAGAATCGCCCGGCCTTCCAGCTCGAACTGGTGCGCGAGCGCGTGCCGGACCTCGACGCCACGCTCAGGCGCCTCATCGAAATCAATGTGCTGCCGGCCGACGATCTCGACGAAACGCGCCGCCTGGTCAGATCGCGCCGCGGCTTCGAGAGCGTGCCCATCCGGCTGCGCCTGACCGACGTGGAAATCGCGCGCTTCGCCGTGCATCGGTTCGAATTTCCCGGCGTGGATATCGCCACGCGTCTCACGCGCTTCTATCCACACGGCGAACACGCCGTGCATGCGCTCGGTTACGTGGCGGCCATCAGCGAAAACGACGTCAAGCAGCTGGAGAAGGTCAGCCAGCTCGGCAAATACGCCGGCACCTCGCTGATCGGCAAGCTCGGCATCGAGGCTTCGTACGAGGAGCAGCTGCATGGCGCCGACGGCTCGCGCCAGATCCTGGTGAACGCCGCCGGCCGCTCGGTGCAGCGCCAGGGCACGCTGACGCCCGAGCTGCAGGAGCTGCGGCCGGTCGCGGGGCGCGACCTGATCACCAGCATCGATCTGCCCACGCAACTGGTCGCCGAGCAGGGACTGATCGGTCGCCGCGGATCGGTGGTGGCCATCGATCCCAACAATGGCGACGTGATCGTGCTGGCATCGACGCCGGGCTTCGATCCGAATCCCTTCGGCCGCGGGCTCACGCGTGCCGAATACTCGGCATTGCGCGACAACATCGACGTGCCGCTGCTCAATCGCGCGTTGCGCGGGCAGTATCCGTCGGGCTCGACCATCAAGCCGGGGCTGGCGCTCGCGGGGCTCGTGTACCACGGGTCGAACCCAACGCGACGAAGTTCTGCCCGGGCGTCTGGCGTCTGCCCGGCAGCAGCCTCGCCTTCCGTGAAGGGCGAAGCGGCCGCCATGGCGCGATGGACCTGCGCCATGCCATCGCCAAGTCCTGCGACGTGTACTTCTACGCTCTCGCCAGCGACATCGGCGTGGATCACATGGCCGAGTTCCTCGGCCTGCTCGGCTTCGGCAGCCTCACCGGTATCGACATTGGCGGCGAGAAACCGGGCCTGCTGCCGTCGAGGGAGTGGAAACGCAGGACATTCAAGCGCCCCGCGGACCAGGTCTGGTTCCCCGGCGAAACGGTGAACTTCGGCATCGGCCAAGGCTACTTCCTCGTCACGCCACTGCAGCTCGCGCACTACACGTCGATCATGGCGAATCGCGGCACGTCTTATAAACCGCGCCTCGTGATTGGCGTGCGCGGTCCGGGCACGGGTGAAGTGAAGCGCTTCCCGGCCGTGAAGAACGAAGAGATCAAGACCGCCAGCGCCGAGCAGTGGCAGATCGTCACGGAAGGCATGGCCGGCACACTCCGCTACGGCACGGCCGCGGCGTTTGCCGGCAAGAACATGACCTACACGATTGCCGGCAAGACCGGCACCGCGCAGGTGTTCACGGTCGCGCGCAACCAGAGCCTCGACAACCAGAAGACCGTGTCCGATCGCTTGCGCGACCACTCGTGGTTCATCGCCTTCGCGCCGGCCGAGCGTCCGCGCATCGCCGTGGCGGTGATCGTGGAGAACGGCGGCTTCGGTTCGGCGCTCGCCTCGCCGATCGCGCGCAACGTGATGGACACATACCTGCTCGATGCCGACGGCCAGCTGAAAGTGCCGTTGCCACCGGGCACGGTGCCGCTGACACCAGGCCCGGGCTACGGACCCATCATTCCGGGCAAGGGCGCAGCCCCGGCCGCCGCGGCTCCTCCGAAGAGGACGCCCCGGACACCGAGGCGGACGGCACCGCGGAACCGCCGCCCGCCGCAGGAGACGAATAATGGCGCATGTACGAGCCCATCGAAGTCGGATGCGCAGCCAGCGCTCGTTCACTTTCGCGGCACGCATGCTGGCCAAGCTGAAGCTCGACGGCCCGCTGCTGGTCGGCCTCGGGCTCATCACGCTCTACGGTCTCGTGGTGCTGTACAGCGCCTCGGGCCAGAACTGGAATCGCGTCATCGACGGCGCGATTCGCGCCGCGCTCGGTGGCGTCGCGATGTGCGCGCTGGCGCAGGTGAAGCCGGCCTTTCTGCGCCGCCTGGCATTTCCGCTGTGGACGCTGGGTGTGATCCTGCTGGTGGTGGTCGACATCACCGGCCACATCGGCAAGGGCGCGCAACGCTGGCTGGACCTCGGCTTCATTCGCTTCCAGCCCTCCGAGATCATGAAGCTGGCCGTGCCCATGACCTGCGCGTGGTGGCTGCACGACCGGCCCTTGCCGCCGAGCTGGCCGTCACTGCTCATGCTCAGCGTGTTCATCATGATTCCCACCGGACTCACCATCGTGCAGCCCGATCTCGGCACCGGCGGCCTCATCCTCATCGGCGGCATGATGGTGGTGATCATGGCGGGGCTGCAGTTCCGCATCATTTTCGGGCTCGCCGGCATCGGCGCACTTGCAGCATGGCTGGCGTGGCAATACGTGCTCTACGACTACCAGAAGCAACGCGTGTTCACGCTGCTCGATCCCGAGACCGACAAGCTCGGCGCCGGGTATCACATCATCCAGTCGCAGATCGCCATCGGTTCGGGTGGCGTTTTCGGCAAGGGACTGTTGAACGGCTCGCAGGGCCAGCTCGAATTCCTGCCCGAGCGCACCACCGACTTCATCTACGCCATGGTGGGTGAGGAGCTGGGATTGCTCGGCGCCACCATTCTCTTACTACTTTATTTGTTCGTAGTAGGGCGCGCCCTGTATCTCGCGGTCGAAACTCAGGACACTTTCGCGCGTCTGCTCGCCGGCTCCATCGCACTCACTTTCTTCGTCTACGTGTTCATCAACGCCGGCATGGTGAGCGGATTGCTTCCGGTTGTCGGCGTTCCGCTACCGCTCGTCAGTTACGGCGGCACTTCGATGGTGACCCTGCTGGCAAGCTTCGGTATCCTGATGTCCCTCTACTCGCATCGGAAGCTAGTCGCATCGTGATGCGTCGCATTACAGAGACATGGATCGTTGCACTCCTCTTCGTCTCCGGTTCCGCGCTCGCGGACGGATCGTTCTCCGGCCGCGACCGTTTCGATCTCGACCGGCCTGAGATCGCGAAATTCGTCGAAGAAACCGCGGCCGCGCAGAAGATGCAGCCGCTCGACGTGTACCGCCTGCTCGCCAAGGCCGAGCCGCAGCCGAAGATCATCGAGCTGATCAGCAAGCCGGCGGAAAAAGTCTCGCCGTGGTGGGAGTACCGGGAGCGCTTCATCACCGAGCAACGCGTCAACGAAGGCGCGCAGTTCATGCAGGAGCATCGCTCCCGCCTCGACAAAGCCCACAAGGAAACCGGCGTCGCGCCCGAGTACGTGGTGGCCATCATCGGCGTGGAGACGTTTTACGGCCGGATCACCGGCAAGTACCGCGTGCTCGACGCGCTGGCGACCCTGGCTTTCGACTATCCCCCGCGCTCGGAATTCTTCAGGTCTGAATTGGGGCAATTCATCGCTCTTTCGAAAGAGGAGCAGGTGGACCCGCTGACCGCCATGGGTTCGTATGCGGGCGCCATGGGCGCCAGCCAGTTCATGCCCTCGAGTTACCGTCGCTACGCCGTGGACGGCGGCGACGACAACCAGCGCGACCTGTTCGCCGACTGGGACGACATCATCGCCAGCGTGGCTAACTACTTCAAGGAGCATGGCTGGGTGGCCGACGGACCGGTGCTGGCCGATGCCGTGCTGCAACCGGACGCGCCGGTGGTGGCGGATCCCGGGAATCTCTCGCTCAATGAAACCGTGGCGGGCCTCAAGGCCAAGGGCGTGGACTTCGACCCGGCCGCGCAGGGCTCGAGCACCAAGGTCCTGCTGGTACCCGCGGAGACGCAGCTCGGCCCTTCTTACCGCGTCGGCTTCAAGAATTTCGAGGTCATTACGCGCTACAACCGCAGCGTGCGCTACGCCATGGCAGTGCACGACCTGGCGCAGACCATCGCGGTGCGCGTCGCGGCCGCGGACGCCGCGCGCGCCGAGAACCCCACTCACCTCGCCTCGCGCAAATCCGCGGAAGAAGAGAGCGCAGGCACCACGCGCTAGAAGCTCTGCGCATGCAGAGATTCCCGTTCCTTCAGCGGCCGTTCATTGCCCCGTAGGGTAAAGTCCGCGGGCATGCACAAATCCCTCGCGGCCCTTCTTTGCGCTGTCGTTTGCATCTCGCTGGCCGGCTGCAGCCTCGCCCGCCGCCAGCCCAAGAGTGCGCCAACCGCCATTCCTTCCGGCTCGAACGTTCCGTCGCCACCGCCCGACGTGGTGGCGATTCCTGACGCGGTGCCGCGCGCGGAGCCACGCGGCCGGCGCGGCAATCCCCCGTTCTACGAAGTATTCGGCAAGCGCTACTACGTGATGGCCGAGAGTGCCGGGTGGGTGGAGCGCGGCACGGCCTCATGGTACGGCCCGGGATTTCATGCCGCGTCCACCTCGCTGGGCGAACGCTACGACATGTATGCCATGACGGCCGCGCACAAGACGCTGCCGATTCCCTGCTACGCCGAAGTCACGAACCTGCGCAACGGCCGCAAGGTGGTGGTGCGCATCAACGATCGCGGGCCTTTCGTCGGTGATCGCATCATCGACCTGTCCTACACGGCCGCGGCCAAGCTCGACATGCTGCTGGCGGGCACCGCGCCCGTGGAAGTTCGTGTCATTTCGCCTGGAGCACCCGGCTCGGCGGTACCGCCGAGCATGCCTGCGGCGCCCCCGCCCGCCGTGCTGCCCACTGCCGCCGTGATGCCACCGCCAGCCACGCCCGCGGTGACGGTCGTCAACGCGCCTTCGGGCGCAGCACCCATGTTCATCCAGGCCGGGGTTTTCTCGGACCACGAGAATGCGCGGCGCCGCGTGGAATCTCTGCTCGCGGCCGGCATCGAGCTCGCGAGCCTCGATGAAATGCCGCGCACCGAACGCACGCTGCATCGCGTGCGCGTCGGGCCCTTCGCCAGCGTCGAGGAGTTCGATCTCAATATGAAGCGGCTGCGCGAGCTGGGTATCAACGACGCGCGGTTACTGACCGAGTAGAATCGCCGGCCTGACAGTTCCCCCGGAGTTCCCCGAGATGCCGCGTTCCCGGCTGATGCCGCTTCTGTTACTGACTTTCGTTTCCACCGCCTTCGCCGCGGTCCCCATTCCAAAGGCGCCGGCCATCGATGCGCGCGCCTACGTGCTCATGGACTACCAGTCCGGCCGGGTACTGGCCGCGGACAAGGCGGACCTGCAGCAGGAACCGGCCAGCATCACCAAGCTGATGACCGCGTACATCGTGTTCGTGGCGTTGCGCGAGAAGCGCTTGTCTCTCGGCGAAGAAGTCCTGGTCAGCGAGAACGCGTGGCGGACCGGCGGTTCGGCGTCCGGCGGGTCCACCACGTTCCTGGAAGTGAACTCGCGCGTGCCGGTCGAAGTGCTCATCAAGGGCATGATCGTCCAGTCCGGCAACGACGCCACCATCGCACTCGCCGAAAAGCTCGGCGGCACCGAGGCTGGATTCGTGCAGATGATGAACGAGTACGCGCGTCGTCTTGGCATGACGAACACCAACTTCGAGAACAGCTGGGGTGCCCCGGGCACCAGGCACTACTCGTCCGCGCAGGACCTGGCCACGCTGTCACGCGCGATCATCCGCGAGTTCCCTGACTACTACCGCTACTACTCGGAACGCGAGTTCACGTGGAACAAACACACGCAGCAGAATCGTAACGGGCTGCTGACGCGCGATCCGTCCGTCGACGGCATCAAGACCGGTCACACCAAGAGCGCGGGCTACGGCCTCGCGAGCTCGGCCAGGCGCGGCGACATGCGGCTGATCTCCGTGGTCCTCGGCACCGCCGGCTTCAAGGCCCGCGAGGACGCCAGCGCCGCACTGCTCAACTACGGCTTCACCTTTTACGAAACCGTCAAGGCCAAGAGCGCGGGCGACGTCGTACTCAAGCCCGAGGTGTACAAGGGCGAGGAAGACCGCGTCACGCTGGTACCGGCGCGCGATGTGTTCGTCACCACCAGCCGCGGATCGGCGGCGCAACTCAAGAGCACGGCCACCGTCAAGGAACCCGTCATGGCACCCATCAAGGCGGGCCAGGTACTGGGCGAGCTCACGGTGAGCGATGGCAAGGACGTCGTGGCGCGCGTTCCGCTGGTCGCGAAGGAAGCGGTACCCGAAGGCGGCTGGTGGACACGCATGGTGGACGGCATCTCGCTCTGGATGAGATAGGTAGATAGAGGAGCCGGCCTGATGGGCGAGCCGCTGCCGATCTGTTTTCTGAATGGCGAGTTCCTGCCGCTGCGCGAGGCGCGAATCTCGCCGCTGGATCGCGGCTTCCTGTATTCGGATGGCGCCTATGAAGTCACCCCGGTGTACGGCGGGCGCCCGTTCCGGTTCGCACAGCACCACGACCGGTTGACGCGCAGCCTGCGCGAGATCCGCATGGACGATCCGCTGGCGCGCGAAGCCTGGCGCGACCTGTATCGCGAGCTGATCTCCCGCAATGCGCACAGCGGCGATCTCTACGTCTACGTGCAGGTGACGCGCGGCGCCGAGCACGGCCGCAACCATGCACCCCTGCCCGACGTGCCGCGCACGGTGTTCGCCTTCGCCGCGCCCTGGCCGGAAGGCCGCGCCGGCTGGCGCGAGAACGGCCTGCCCGCCGTCACCGCGCAGGACACGCGCTGGGCGCGCTGCGACATCAAGTCGGTGTCGCTGCTGGCGAACGTGCTGCTGCGCCAGCTCGCCGTGGACGCCAATGCCAGCGAAACCATCCTGATCCGCGAGGGACAGCTCACCGATTCCAGCGCCTCGAGCGTCCATGTCGTCGTGGGCGGAGAATTGCGTACGCCGCCCAACTCCTGGAAGCTCCTGCCGGGCACGACGCGCTCGGTCATCGAGGAAATCGCCGACCAGGCCGGCGTGAAATGGCGGTCGACGCCCGTCAGCGAGGCCGAGCTGCGCTCGGCCGATGAGGTCCTGCTGGGAGCGGCGACGCGCGAAGTCCAGCCAGTTTCCTTACTCGACGGCAAGCCGGTCGGCAGTGGCAAACCGGGCCCGGTGTGGCGCAAGCTCTATGACGCATACCAGGCGTACAAGCGTGAGCTCGCGGGGACTGCGTGGTGAAGGACATTTCCGGGGAACCACCGAACGAGGACTTGCTGACGTTCCCGACGGCCTATCCCATCAAGGTGGTGGGCCGTCGCAGCGACCGCATGCGCGCCAAGATCGACGCCATCGTGCGCGAGCACGTGCCCGACCTCGAAGAGAGCCAGATCTCCGAGCGCAAGAGCAACCAGCAGCATTTCCTGTCGATCACCTACACCATCAACGCCCAGAGCCGCGAACAGGTCGTTGCGCTCGCCACCGCATTGCAGGCGAGCGAGGACGTGATCATGTTGATCTGACCATCGCCCAGCGCATGAATGACGGCATTCCCGTGAACCGACAGCAGAAGTCAGGACTCAGTCTGCACTGGTAGTGGCGCGTTTCCGGGGGGCGAAGCGTTGCAGCAGCCACACCGTGACCACGAACGCGGCGCAGGCACCCAGCGACATTGCGAGCTCGCGCGGCGCGGGCGGAAAGATCAGCACGAACCCCTGGCCCTTGATGAGCTGCGAGAAGCTGGACACGCAGAAAGGCATGAGAAACAGCCGCAGCGTGGTCCAGCGGTCCGGCGGCGATGCCGGGTTGTTGACCGACAGATAAAGCGCCACGCCGATGATGGCGCTGATGCCCAGCGCATTGAGCCAGATGGCGGGCGTTGGGTCGAAGTGGTGAATGACCGTGGATGCGTACCAGATCAGGAAGCACCACAACACGATCTTGCCGGCCGGCAGCTGGGCGAAATAGCGCACGCGTCGCTCGCTCCAACTACTGCAGTACGGCCGTGGCCACCGCTTCGGAAGTCTTGTGCACGGCGTCCAGCAAGGCCTCGGTGTCGGCCGCGTCGCCTTCGAACTTGCCCTCGAGTTTCCGGGTGGGCGAATGCACCACGCGCACGCTCACGGGTCTGCCCGCGAAGGTGCCCTCGAATTCGGAAATGAGCGGAAAGTACTGCGAGGTGACCTCGGCGCCCTGGTACCAGCCGCCGGCGGATTCCTTTTTCGAGCACTTGCTGCCCGGGCGCTTTTCCTTTTTCTTGCCGGGAACCGAATAGCCCTGGATGCCGACACCGCTGAGCCCGCCGCCGCTCTTCTGCACCTGCTTGTTGTAGTAGATGGTCCAGTTCAGCACGGTCAGCGTCTTGCCGCTCGTGCCGACGAGCGGCGCGAGATCCTCCTTGAGCAGGTCGACCTTGAGCGGGTCCGACGCCACGTCGGCAATGCGATAGACATCCTCGTTGCACTTGCCGTCCAGGGGGGCGAGGCCGTTGCCTTCTTTTTCGTTGTCCGGCCGCAGGTCGATGACCACGAGTGAAGGCGTGTCCACATCCTGGGCCATCAGCGGCGGCAGGACTGCGGACAGGCAAAGCGCGGCGATGAATCGAGTGGCCCGGTGTTTCAAGACAACTCCCGTGGCGAGTTAGAGGGCAAGCGGCGCACTCAGTTCATTTCTTCAGCGCGGCGAGCGTCCGCTCGAGGAATGGCGCAAAGGCGCGGCCGGTCTCTTCGACCGTGGCCCGCGGCTGGCCGAGCGCGGCGAGCTGCGTCATTTGCAAGCCGGCGTAGCCGCAGGGGTTGATGCGCTGGAAGGGTTCGAGATCCATGTTCACGTTGAAGGCCAGCCCGTGGTAGCTGGCGCCGCGCCGGATCCGCAGGCCCACGCTCGCGATCTTTCTGCCGTCGACGTACACGCCCGGAGCGTTCTTGCGGCACTCGGCGGTGATGCCGAGGCTGGCGCAGTAATCGATGACGGCACGTTCCAGCGCGGTGACCAGGTCGCGCACGCCGAGCCCGGCGCGGCGGATGTCGATGAGTGGATAGACCACGAGCTGGCCGGGACCGTGGTAGGTCACCTGCCCGCCGCGGTCGATCTGCACCACCGGGATGTCGCCGGCGGCGAGCACGTGACCCGGGTTGCCGTTCAGCCCCAGCGTGAATACGGGGGGATGCTCGAGCAGCCAGATCTCATCCGGCGTGTTCGCATCGCGCGTGTCGGTGATGCGCTGCATTTCGCGCCACGTGGGTTCGTACTCGACTCTTCCCAGATCATTTGACGGCTACCGCCGGCGAAGGAAACGTCGCCGAAGCGGCGCCGTCCGATCTGTTCAAATCGGCTGCGCCGCCGTTCACGAGCCCGGCGTTGTTGCCGGCCAGCGCCTGTTCGGCGCGGTAGCTCGAACGCACCAGCGGACCGGACACGCACTCGCGGAAGCCCTTGGCCAGCGCCCACTGCCGGTACGTGTCGAACTCGGCCGGCGTCACGAAGCGCTGTACCGGCAGGTGATGCATGGTGGGCCGCAGGTACTGGCCCAGTGTCAGCAGGTCCACGTTGGCGGCGCGCAGGTCGTCCATGCACTGTGCGATTTCTTCGTCGGTCTCACCCAGTCCCAGCATCAGGCTGGTCTTGGTGAGCACGGCGGGTTTGTACTGCTTGGCATGCGCCAGCACCGCGATGGTCTGCTCATAACCCGCGCGCGGGTCGCGCACCGGATGCGTGAGCCGCCGCACCGTCTCGACGTTCTGCGCGAACACGTCGAGGCCGGAGTCCATCACCGTCTCCACGTCACGCAGCACGCCCTGGAAGTCAGGCGTCAACGCCTCAACGGCCACCTGCGGGGTGCGCGTCTTGATGGCACGGATCGCCGCGGCGTAGTGCGCGGCGCCGCCGTCCGGCAGATCGTCGCGGTTCACCGAAGTGAGCACGATGTACTTGAGCTTCATGAGCTCGACGCTGCGCGCGGTGTTTTCCGGTTCCTCGGCATCCAGCCAGCCACGCGGATTGCCGGTATCCACCGAACAGAATCGGCAGGCGCGCGTGCACACCGCGCCCATCAACATGATGGTGGCCGTGCCCGCGTTCCAGCATTCGCCGATGTTCGGGCACTTGGCCTCTTCACACACCGTCGCCAGCCGATGCTCGCGCACGATGCCCTTCACGGCGCTGAAAGCGGCGCCGGCCGCGAGCGGCGCGGTGATCCACCGCGGCTTGCCCACGCGCGCCGAAGGCGCCTCGGCCGCGCGCGGTTTCTGGCCATCCTTGATGGCGGTGAAACCCTGGGGCGTCACGTACTTCTCGCCGCTGCGCGGCGCGCGCGACTCCGTGACCACGGGTATGTTCTTGAGGCTGGACATGAAGGGGCTGGGAATTCTACTCCCGCGGACTCATCGGCACTTCTCCCGCTGGAGGCATGCCTTCCGCGGCCGCCGGCGGCCCGCCAAGTCCCGGAATTCCCTGCGCTTTGCCGTTCACCTTGAACTCGCCCTTCCTGAATTCGATGTGGCTCACGAGCTTGTCGCCGTCGCGCCTGAGGTAACCGGCGTCGATGGCCGCGCCGGCGCTGGTGGCGCCACTGGGGATCTTCTCGACGAGCTTCTGAGCCACCTCGATATTGATGTCGACATCGAGTTTTCCAACCAGCGTCATGAACCCGACTTCGAGATCCGCCGGAGTCACGCCCTTCAGGCGCACCACTCCTTTGATATATCCATCGCCATCGGGCGTGCTGAGGCCGATCCGGTCGAACACGAACTCCGGGTCGTACTTGAGCAGCTCGAGGCCGTACTGCTTGAGTGGCGCCATCATGACCGCGTCCATGTCGGCGACCGTGGCCATGGGCTTGCCGTACATCTGCTTGAACTCGGTGGAGAGCCTGGCGAGTGTCTCGGCGTGCAGGCGGCGCACCGTGAAGTCGTAGTGCGCCTCGCGCACTTCCAGCTTCAGGTCTTCCAGCGCCTTGCTCTTGATAGTGCCGGTACCGAGCTTCGCACCGACATTCATGAATTCCTTGTCGAGCCCGGTATCGACCACGTAGTGAATGCCGTCGATCACCGATTCGGACTTGTCGACGGCGATCACGCGCACCGTGTCGACCAGAAAGCTGAAGTCGGTGTCGTACAGATCGCCCTGGATGCGTTCGCTGGTCGATGTCAGGGTCACCTTGTCGACCACGACCTTGCTGCCTTCCGGATTGGAGATGTCGAACCGCGGCCAGCTGCCATCGAGCTCGATGTCGTCGAGATTGCCGGAGTAGCTGATGTCGAGCTCGTAGTCGTCGTACTCGAGCGTGCCTCGGCTGTCCTTGAGCTTGATCGAGCGGCCGTCGCCGTAGAAGCGCGTCGTGCCGCCGCCAAAGAACCCGACGCGCGTGCTCATGCGCACCGGCTCGTCGGTGCCGAATATCTCCATGATCTTCTTGCGCACTTCTGGCCCGAGGTCGACCTTGGTGTTGACGCGCGCAATACCCAGGCTCGCCGGCCACAACGCGGGACCGTGCAGGATTTCGTTGCGAATGGTGAAGCGGATGGGCGGGATCGGCGCGGCCTCTGCCGGCGTCTCCGGCGGCGCGGTCGCATCGGGCTCAGCCGCGGGCGCTGATTCGCGCCGCCGGCGCCGGCGCGGAATCGGCCGGCGCTGCATTGGCCGCTTCCTCGGCAGCCATCGCCGCTTCGCCGGCTTCCTGCGTCTTCTTGAATTCTTCGAGCACCGTGGCCGGGTTCATGGCGCGTGCCCAGGGGCCAACCACCTCGAACGTGACCTGCTGCTCCGAGCGGAACCAGCCCCGGGTCCAGTTGCGCTCGACGATGGACAGGTATGGCGCTTCCTCGACGATGCGGTCGAGTCCGGCGTTGACGCGCTTCTCCGCGAGCTGGCCAATGCCCCACGGCGCCACTACCAGCACTGCGAGCAGCACCAGCACGATGATCGTGATTTTCTTCACTCTGCCTCCCTACGAATTCTCGTGCGCGAGCTGGGCATCGAGGGCCGCGAGCCGCTCGACGGTGCCGATGTCGTACCAGCGTCCCGCGTGCACTTCCCCGGTCAGCTGACGCGCGGCGATCGCCTTGCGCAGCAGCGGCAGCAGCGGAAACTTTCCCGCCACGCACCCGGCAAACAACTCCGGGCGATAGATGCCGATGCCCGAGTAGGTGAACCGCTCACCGTCACCCTCGGCGACCTGCCCGTGTTCGAGCACGAAGTCGCCGCGCGCATGCTGCGGTGGGTTCTTCACCAGCACGAGGTGCGCATGCGAACCGCTGGGCGGATCGCGACGCAGCGCCGCGAAGTCGATATCCGTCCACACATCGCCGTTCACGAGCAGGAACGGTGCGGATCCTAGCAGCGGTAACGCGCGGAAGATGCCACCGCCGGTTTCGAGCGCCTCGGGACGCTCGTGGCTGTACGTTATGGCAAGCCCGAAGCGCGTGCCGTTGCCGATGGCCGCTTCGATCATGTCGCCCAGCCAGGCCGTGTTGATCACCACCTCGCGGAATCCCGCGGCCGCCAGCCGTTCGAGGTGATAGTCGATGAGCCGCTTGCCACCCACCGGCAACAGCGGTTTCGGCGCGGCGTCGGTCAGCGGCCGCATGCGTTCGCCGCGCCCGGCGGCGAGCACCATGGCCCTCACTTGTGGCGACGCCGCGCGACGCGACGCTTACCAGTTCGTTTCACCAGGCGCTTGCGCGGCGTGGGCTTGCGGGAAGCGCGGCGCGCATTCTTCAGACGCTTGGTCACGCGCTTGCGTCACGCGCTTGGTCACGCGCTTCGTCGTCCGCTTCGCGACCAAAGCCTTCGACTTGCGTCCCGTCCTGAGTGATTTACGCCTGGATTTTGCCTTGGACTTTGGTTTGGGCCTGGGCTTGTTTGGCTTGGGTTTTGGCTTGCGCCTGGCCTTGCGCCGCGCGGCGCCGCGCGCGGCCTGCTGCATGGCGCGCGTGATTTCGCGGGCATTCGCCGCCTCCATCAACGGGGCGACACGCCAGGCCAGCCAGCGTTCGAATTCCACCAGCTCGGGATATCGCCGGCAGGCATCGCGCACATATTCAAAGGTGAGCGGCAGGTCGGCGAGGTAACCGATCTTGCCGTCGCGATACCACAGGCGGCAGAAGATGCCGAGCACCTTGATGTGCCGCTGCACCCCGATGAGGTCGAACCAGCGCAGGAACTGATATTCGCTGTCGCCGACATTCGCGCCGAGATTGCCCAGCACCCGCCGGTAACCGCGCACCCAGCGCTCGACGCGCTCACGCGACCAGCCGATGTAGCAATCCTTGAACAGCGAGACCAGGTCATAGCCCACCGGCCCGCGCAGCGCGTCCTGGAAGTCGATGACCCCCGGCCCACCCTTCGGAGGGAGCACCATGAGGTTGCGCGAGTGGAAGTCGCGATGCACGAACACCTGCGGCTGCAGCAATGCCTCGTTGATGAGGATCTCGAAGGTCACCGTCAGCAGCGCAAGCTCCTCGGGCGTGAGCTCGAGCCCGAAGTGTTTGCGCAGGAACCATTCGGGCATGAGGTTGAGCTCGCGCTCGAGCGGCCCCCGGTCATAGGGGGCCAGCTGCTGTGCCGCCTTGATGCCGCGCACCTGGATGTTGGCCAGCGTGGCCAGGGCGTCGCCGTACAGCTTGTCGACACCGCGGCCGGTCTTCAGCAGCGACAGGTACTGGGTGTTGCCCAGGTCTTCCATCACCACGAATCCCCGGCGCGCATCCGAGGCGTGGACGTGAGGGATGTGCGCGCCCGCCTGTTCGAGCAGCGTCGATACCTTGAGATACGGCGCGATGTCTTCCTTGCCGGGCGGCGCGTCCATGACGATGAGCGTGTCGGCGCGAGGCGCCCATGCGGCGGGATCGACATCCCCACGCGACACGCGGAAATAGCGACGGAAGCTCGCATCCGCTGATGCCACGCTGATGCGACCTATGCGCCATCCCAGGTCGCGTGTCAGCCAAGTCCGGATGAGGTTGAGGCGCGGGTCGTGCTCGAGCATTCACATAAGTATAGTGCGCAAACTGTGCCAGAGACCTCGATCACGGTCGCGATTCGCGGCCTCGGACTTTCGCTGCTGCTCGTCGTCGAGGCAGCGCATGCCGACGAGCCACCCTGCCCCGAGCCCATGGTAGTCAGCGACGCGCCCGCGCCGGCCAAGTCCACCACGCCGGCCGCGGATCCCGCCGACCAGCCCATCACCATCGAGAGCGACGACGACAACTTCGAGTTCGACGTCGACGGCAACGCCAGACTCTGTGGCAACGTCGAGATGCGCCAGGGAGAGCGGCGCATCCGGGCCGACTGCCTCGAATACAACGCCGGCGACCAGAGTGCCAAGCTCACCGGGGGCATCGAATACACCGATCCCCTGCTGGTGGTCCGCGGCAACGCCGGCACGTACTCGCCGGCCCTGGGCGCCGACTTCCAGGGAACGCAGTTCGAACTGCCGGAGCGCGGCGCGCGCGGCGCGGCCCGCAACCTGCGCGCCGACGCCAACGGCAAGGTCACGCTGGAAGGCGTCAACTTCACCACCTGCCCGCCGGACAAGGTGGACTGGCAGATCGAAGCGAAGCAGATGGAGCTCGACACCCGCGCGGGCACCGGCACCGGGCGCGGCACCAAGGTGGAGTTCAAGGGAGTGCCCATTCTCTATGCGCCGTGGTTCAGCTTTCCGATCGGCCCGCAGCGCAAGAGCGGTTTCCTGTTCCCGACCGTCGGCGCGTCGTCGCGCAATGGCGCGGTATTCGAAGTGCCTTACTACTGGAACGTCCGGCCGAACCTGGATTTCACGGCCGAACCGGTCTACTACTCCAAGCGCGGCGTGGACCTGGCCGGCGAAGTGCGTTACCTGACGCGCCGCCAGCGCGGCAGCTTCGAATTCAACTATCTACCCGACGACGACGTCGCCAACCGGAATCGTTCGCGCGTCACCCTGAACCACATCGCCGAGCTGCCCGGCGAGTGGCGCGTGCGCATCGATGCCACGGACGTCAGCGACACCAGCTACTTCGAGGACTTCGCGCGCGGCCCGGAGGGAACCAGCGTGCCGTTCGCCGAACGCCTGGCCGAGATCACGTATCGCGACGAACACTTCAACGTGCGCGGCCAGATGCAGGATTTCCAGGTCATCGACGACGAGCTCGCCGCCGAGGACCGCCCGTACTCGCGCGCACCGCGGCTGCTGGCTTCGGGCGACTGGAACAAGGGCCTCGGCAGCATCGACTATGGCTTCGACGCGGAGATGGTGAACTTCGACCGCAACACCGGGATCACCGGCTGGCGTCTCGACGTGGCGCCGCGCGCCGGCCTCGACTGGTCGGCGCCGGGGTTCTTCGTGCGCCCCTCGGCGGGCTACCGCTACACGCAGTACTCGCTCGAGAACCAGCCTGCCGGAGCCGACGATTCGCCCACGCGTTCGCTGCCGTTCGCGACTCTCGACGCAGGCCTGGTGTTCGAGCGCAGCTCCGGCTCGCAGGGCCAGCGCCGCCTCACTCTCGAACCGCGAGCGCTGTACCTGTACACACCGTTTCGCGACCAGAGCCAGTTGCCGCTGTTCGACACCGGGCTGCCGGACCTGAACCTCGTGCAGCTGTATCGCACCAACCGATACGTCGGTGCCGACCGCGTCAACGACGCCAACCAGATCGCCGTGGGCCTCAGCAGTCGCCTGCTCGATTCGTCCAGCGGCGCGCAATACCTCGCCGTGAGCGTGGGCCAGGCTTACTACTTCGAAAAGCCGCGCGTGGTGCTGCCGGACGAGCCGCCGGCAACGCGCGACACCTCCGACTTCATCGCGCAGGTTTCGCTGACCGCATACAAGAACTGGAACCTGGATGCCGGCTACCAGTGGAATCCCGAGGACGAGCGCACCGAGCGGCTGCAGTACCGCCTGCAGTACCGGCCCGGCGGCGAGCGCGTCGTGAATCTTGCCTACCGCGCGCTGCGCGATCGCATCGAACAGGTGGACACCTCGGTGGCCTGGCCCATCAGCAATCGCTGGAATGTGTACGGGCGATATGTCTACAGCCTGCTCGATTCGAAGACCCTGGATCAGTTCGCCGGCTTCGAATACAAGGCGTGCTGCTACAAGCTGCGCGCCATCGCGCGCCGCTCCGTGTCGAATCGCAACGGCAGCAGCGAGACCGAGTTCCTGATATCCCTGGAACTGAACGGATTGCGCAGTGTCGGAACGGCTGACGACGCTTTCCTGGAACACGCAATTCGAGGATACTCCCGGGAAACTTCGCTGCCCGGAAAAATAACTCCATGATTTCAAAAGTAATTTCGCGCGTATTCCATCGCTGCTGGCCGCGACCTTCCTGGCGCAGGCCGCGCTCGCACAGACGCGCGAGGCCTCCAGCTCCGGCGTGTTGCTGGATCGCATCGCCGCCACCGTCAACGAAGGCGTGGTGCTGCAGAGCGAGCTGGACGAGCAGATGATCATCATCACCGAGCGTCTGCGCGAGCAGAAGCTGGACCTGCCGCCGCAGAACGTCCTGCAACGCCAGGTGCTCGACCGGCTGGTCCTGCAGGAGCTGCAGATGCAGCGCGCGGACCGTGCCGGCATCAAGGTGCCCGACGAGACGCTCAACAACGCGCTGAGCGACGTCGCCACGCAGAACAAGATCAAGCTCACCGACCTGCCGAATGCGCTGGCCGCCCAGGGCATCGACTACGCCAGCTATCGCGACTCGCTGCGCAAGGAACTGGCCATGCAGATCCTGCGTCAGCGCGACGTCATCGGCCGCATCAACGTCAGCCCGCGCGAGATCGAGCAGTTCCTCGATCGCCAGAAGAAGATGCCGTCGGAGTCGAACGAGTACGACGTCTCGCACATCCTGATCGCCGTGCCCCAGGCCGCGACACCGGAGGAGCTCGACGAGGCCACGAAGAAGGCCGAAGACGTGTATCAGAAGGCCAGCGCCGGTGAAGACTTCGCGCGCCTGGCGGTGCAGTACTCCAACGCGCAGACCGCGCTCGAAGGTGGCCGGCTGGGCGTGCGCAAAGGATCCGAGCTGCCCACCTTCCTCACCGAGCTCATCGCGGGCATGAAAGCAGGTGACGTCACCAAGCCGTTGCGCACGCCTTCGGGCTTCCACATCGTCAAGCTCAACGAGATGCGCGGCAGCCAGCAGGTCATCACCAACCAGGTGCACGCGCGACACATCCTGATCAAGCCCAACGAATTGCAGGACGACGCCACCGTGCAGCAGAAGCTGGCATCGATCCGCGATCGCATCGTCAACAAGGGTGAGAACTTCACGGCCGTGGCTTCGGTGGTTTCCGAAGACCCGGGTTCGGCCGCGGAAGGCGGCGACCTCGGCTGGGCCGGACCGGGCACCTTCGTGCCGGAATTCGAAAAGCAGCTCGCGCAGCTGCAGCCCGATGAGATCAGTCAGCCGTTCCGCACGCAGTTCGGCTGGCACATCATCCAGCTGCTGGGCCGCCGGCAGTTCGACACCACCCAGGACATGATGCGGCAGCAGGCGTTCCAGCGGCTGCGCGAGTCCAAGGCCGACGAAGAGACCGAGCTGTGGCTGCGCCGCCTGCGCGACGAGGCGTACGTCGAGTACAAGCTCTGAAGCCAGGCCAGAGAATCGCCGTCACCGCGGGAGAACCCGCCGGCATCGGACCGGATCTGTGCCTCGCGCTCGCCCAACAGGATTTCCCCGCTGAATTGATCGTCATCGGCAATCGGGCCCTGCTGCAAGAACGCGCGAGCATGATGGGCCATGATCTGCCGCTGATCGCCTATGAGCCGGATGACCCGCCGCGCCCGGGCGCGCTGCGCGTGCTCGACGTGCCGCTGGGCGCTCCGTGCGTCGCCGGGCGTCTCGATACGGCCAACGCGCGCCACGTGCTGGCCCTGCTCGATCGCGCCATCGATGGCGCGCGCAGCGGCGAGTTCGCCGCCATGGTCACCGCACCCGTGCAGAAGAGCGTCATCAACGACGCGGGCGTGCCGTTCACCGGGCACACCGAGTATCTCGCCGCGCGCACCCAAACCCGGCATCCGGTCATGCTGCTCGCGGCCGATTCGCTGCGCGTGGCGCTGGCCACCACGCATCTGCCGCTGCGCGCGGTCAGCGACGCGATCACGCCCGAGCTGCTCGACCACCACGCTCGACATCGTGCACGCCGACGTGCAGCGGCTGTGGGGCATCTCGCGCCCGCGCATCGCGGTCTGCGGCCTGAATCCGCACGCCGGCGAAAGCGGCCACCTCGGCACCGAGGATCGTGACGTGATCGCCCCGGCGGTGGAGCGTGCGCGTGCCGCCGGCATGCTGGTCGACGGACCGCTGCCCGCCGACACCGTATTCGTGCCGCGGCACCTGTCTAACTACGATGTGGTATTGGCCATGTACCACGACCAGGGCCTGCCGGTGCTCAAGCACTCCGGTTTCGGCCACGCGGTCAACGTCACGCTGGGCCTGCCCATCGTGCGCACCTCGGTGGACCATGGCACGGCGCTGGACCTGGCAGGCACCGGACGGGCGGACGCGGGCAGCCTGGTCGCCGCCACGCGCCTGGCCATCGAGTTCGCCTCCAGAACCGCGTGATATATGCCCGCAAGCGTTTCGGCCAGCACTTCCTGCACGATCGCAGCGTGCTCGAGCGCATCGTGCGCGAGGTCGATCCGCAGCCCGGCGACGCGCTGCTCGAGATCGGCCCCGGCCGCGGCGCGCTCACCGAAATGCTCGTCGGCCGATCGAAGTCCCTGGACGCCGTGGAGATCGATCGCGATCTCGCCGCGCTGCTGCGCCAGCGTTTCGGCTCGGCGGCCGGATTCCAGCTGCACGATTCCGATGCGCTGAAGTTCGACCTGGCGGAGCTGAGCCGCCAGCGCGGCGCACGCCTGCGCGTCATCGGCAACCTGCCCTACAACATCTCCACGCCACTGCTGTTTCACGTCGCCGCCGCGCATGAGCACATCGTCGACCTGCACGTGATGCTGCAGAAGGAAGTCATCGACCGGATCGCGGCCGTGCCGGGCAGCGGCGAATACGGCCGGCTCACCGTCATGCTGGCACCCTGGTTCGAGGCGCGGCACCTGTTCGACGTCGGTCCCGGCGCGTTCACGCCCGCGCCCCGCGTCTGGTCGGCGGTGGCCCGCCTCTCGGTGCGGCGTGAGCCCGCCTTCGCGCTACCACGAGCCTTTGCGCGCACTGTATCGGCGGCTTTCTCGCATCGACGCAAGACACTGCGCAATGCGCTGCGTTCGCTGCTGGACGCGGAGGCCATCGTCGCCGCGGGCATCGACCCGGGCGTGCGGCCGGAAACGCTCTCGCCCGCGCGAATTCGCCGCGCTCGCGGCGCATGTGCCCGAGACGCTCGTAGTTCTGTATCATCGGGCGCCGTATGGACGAGAGCCCTCACAAGATCCGCGTCGAAGTCGACACCAGCTACCTCGCGGAACAATCCGATCCAAAAGATCGTCGCTACGTCTTCTCCTACACCATCACCATCCGCAACGAAGGCAGCGTACCGGCGCGGCTCCTGACCCGGCACTGGATCATCACCGACTCCAACGGCAAGGTGCAGGAAGTCCGTGGCGAAGGCGTGGTCGGCGAACAGCCCTACCTCAAGCCCGGGCAGCGCTTTCGCTACTCCAGCGGCGCGGTACTGGAAACGCCGGTGGGTGCCATGCAGGGCAGCTACCAGATGGTTGCCGACGATGGTGAGCAGTTCGACGCGCCCATCGCGGCGTTCCGGCTCGCGATGCCGAGGCTGCTCCATTGAGTATCGCGTAACGCATGGCCCGCTACGCCATCGGCGATGTCCAGGGCTGCTGCGACGAACTGAAGGCGCTGCTCGAGCGCTGCAACTACTCCGCCGACCGCGACCAGTTGTGGTTCGTCGGCGACCTCGTGAACCGCGGGCCGAAGTCGCTCGAAACCCTGCGTTTCGTGCGCGCGCTCGGCGCCAATGCCACCGTGGTGCTCGGCAACCATGACCTGCACCTGCTGGCGCTCGCCTACGGATCGAAGCGCAAACCCAAGGACGGCGATACGCTCGAGGAGATCCTCGAGGCATCCGATCGCGACCAGCTGCTCGAGTGGTTGTTAGGCCGGCCGCTGGCGGTGTTCGACGAACCGCGCGGCGATTTCCTGGTGCATGCCGGCCTGGTGCCCGCGTGGACGCCGCGTTCCGCCGCCAAGCTGGCGCGCGAGGTCGAGGCGGTGCTGCGCGACGACGCGCGCACGCTGTTCGACGCCATGTACGGCAACAAGCCCGAGCAATGGAACGACAACCTGCGCGGCATGGACCGGCTGCGCTTCGTCATCAATGTGTTCACGCGCATGCGCTTCTGCCGGCGCGACGGCACCGTGGATCTCAAGATGAAAGGCGCGCCCGGCGAACAGCCCGAGGACTTCCTACCCTGGTTCGACGTGCCCGGCCGCAAGACGCGCGACGTGCGCGTGATCTGCGGTCACTGGTCGACGCTCGGGTTCAAGCGGCGGCGCCGACCTGCTGGCGCTCGATACGGGCTGCGTCTGGGGCGGCGCGCTGACCGCGGTGAACCTCGATGTGGAGGCCGAGCCCGTGCAGCTGGCCTGCTCAGCGCATCAGGTGCCGGGCGGCGGCGAAGGCTGAGCCGGCGCGGCTTCCGCCGGCGGAATGATCTCGCTGGCGCTGGGCGTGGTTTCGTGTCGGGCGCGGCCGGTGCCGTGACGTACTCCGGCACCTGCGTCGGCGACACGAATCCGGCGCGCAGGCTCGGGCTCGATCACGGCTTCCGCGAACTGCGGCATGTAGCCCCAGTTGATGTAGACAGCCGCGGTCGTCGGCCGAGTACACGCTGGGCGCGAATTCGAGGTCCATGGGCATCGACACCCTCGGGCGCCACCGGCAGGACACTGCGCTCCTCGCCCTGCACTTCGATCTGCTGAACGCTGCCCGGCTGCACGCGCACGGCCACGCGCACCGGCCAGGTGGTCTCGGCCGGCAGGCGCGCCGTGACACTGCCCGTGCCACTGGCGCCGGACAGATCGATGACCAGCGTATTGCGCTTCCAGTACTGCGGGTAGCTCGCCGGAGTGCCGTCGGCATTGACCAGGTCCAGCTCGTGCACCGCCTCGGGGACCGGCTTCGGCTTCTTGTAGAAGGGCCAGATTTTCGGCATGTGCATCGAGCTGCAGGCCGAAATCGCGAGGCTCGCGACGGCGATGTACACAAGGCGGGCTTTCATGGGCGGCAAACATAACATGCGGCAAAGGCCCGTTAGGGCCGCCGGCGTGACGCCGGGAGGCGACAGGGCGCGCATTTGTGGAGACGGTCACATCATGGGCGGCCAGCGCATATGATTCGGACCATGCGCGAGCTGAAGTCTTTCAATTTCAAGCGCTGGATCGACGAGCACCGCCACCTGCTCAAGCCGCCCGTGGGCAACAAGCAGGTATTCACCGACAGCGAGTTCATCATCATGGTCGTGGGTGGACCGAACAGCCGCAAGGATTTCCACGTCGATCCGGGCGAGGAATTCTTCTACCAGCTCGAGGGCGGCATCACGCTGGCCACCATCCAGGACGGGCGGCGCGTGGACATCCCCATCGGCGAAGGCGAGATCTTCCTGCTGCCACCTAACATGCCGCATTCGCCGCGCCGGCCCGCCGACACGGTGGGCCTGGTCATCGAGCGGACCCGCCGGCCCGGCGAACGCGACGGCTTCCAGTGGTACTGCGAGGACTGTGGCAACAAGCTGTACGAGGAATTCGCCGAGATCACCAACATCGAGACCCAGCTTCCGCCGATCTTCGAACGATTTTTCGGCACGCCCGCGCATCTGCACCTGCCGCGTCTGCGGCTCGGTCATGCAGAAGCCGGACTAACCCGTGCAAGCAGAACTCTCCTATCGGCGGACAGAAAGTACGCGCGGCGCTCGATCGCGGCGTGAGCCTGGCGATAGCGGTGGAGTTCGGCGCGCCCGGTCCGCGGCATTTCGGCGTCGGGGCACCGGAGGCGCGGCCTTTCTCCGTGGGCGGTTTCTCCGGCAGCGTGGCCACCGGCGCCTCGCGCCAATTGCTCCACGGTGACGCTCACGCCCCACTGCCAGATGACGCACACCGAGACCGTCGCGCACCTGACGCGCGAGGCCGGCGACGCCTGGCGCGTGGTGCCGCGCGGCCTGCTGCCCGCCGTGGTAGTTAGCGTGGTCCCGGAGCCGGCGCAGCGAATCCAACGAGCGCACCGATCCGCAGCCCTGGGCCACGGATTCCCTGATCTCGCGGCGCCGGTTGCGCGCCGCCTGGCCCATGACCCGCATGGTGGATCCGGTCGCCGTGATCATTCGCACGCTGCCCAACGATTCCGGCAAACGCACGCGCGAACTATGCGGACTCGGTGCCGCCCTATCTCACGCGCGAGGCCGTGGAATGGCTGGTCGAAAAGCGCATCGAGCACCTGGTGCTCGACGTGCCTTCGCTGGACCGTACCCATGACGAGGGCCACATGAGCGGCCACCGCCTGTTCTTCGGGCTGCCGGCCGGCAGCACGGCGCGTGGCGATGCAGCACGCTCGCGCGCCACCATCACCGAGCTGGCGTTCGTGCCCGACGAGGTGCCCGACGGCCCGTGCATCCTGGCGCTGGCCGTACCCGCCATCGGCGGGGACGCCGTGCCCAGCCAACCGATTGTGTATCCTCTGACGCCATGAATGCCTCGCCGAGAGACCTTCAGGCGGACGGCGATCCGCTGCCGCAGTTCTCGACGTCGCGCGATTTCGCACTGGATTGCGACGCCGCGGACATCCTCGCCCCCTATCGCAAGCAATTCGAGCTGCCCGTGAATGCCGGCGGCCAGCCGCTTACTTATCTATGCGGTCACTCGCTGGGCCTGGCGCCGCGCGCCGCGCTCGACTACGTCAGCGAGGAACTGGCCGACTGGGCCGCGCTCGGCGTCGGCGGCCATCACACCGCCACGCGACCGTGGATCGACTACGCACAGAATTTCACCAAGGGCCTGCAGCACCTGACCGGGGCGCAGCCTAACGAAGTGGTGGCGATGAATTCGCTGACCATCAACCTGCACTTGATGATGGCGTCGTTCTACCGGCCGGTCGGCATGCGCGACAAGGTGCTGATCGAGGCTGGCGCTTTTTCGTCCGACCGGCATGCGATTCTCGGGCAGCTTTCGTGGCACAAGCTCGATGCCGAGGACACGCTGGTCGAGCTCGAGCCGCGCACGGGTGAGGAGCTGCTGCGCATCGAAGATATCGAGGCGAAGATCGAGGAGCTGGGGCCTGAGCTGGCGCTGGTGTTGTGGCCCGGGGTGCAGTACCGCACCGGACAGGCATTCGATTGCGCGCGCATCGTGCGCGCGGCGCATGCGGCCGGTGCGTTGATCGGGTTCGACCTGGCGCATTCCATCGGCAACCTGCCGCTGGCGCTGCACGATTGGAATGTCGATTTCGCGGTGTGGTGTTCTTACAAGTATCTGAATGCCGGGCCCGGCGCGATTGGCGGGTGTTTCATTCACGAGCGGCACTTCGAGAATTCCGCGGCGCAGGCTGTCGGGCTGGTGGGGGCATGAGCCCAAGACGCGGTTCCAGATGTTGCCGGAGTTCCGGCCAGCGGCGGGTGCCGCCGGATGGGCCGTGAGCAATCCGCCTATCTTCTCGGCCGCGCCCCTGCTCGCTTCGCTGGATATGTTCCGCGCGGCGGACATTGCGGAGATTCGAGCCAAGTCCGTGCGGCTCACCACGTACACTGAACGGCTGATGCGCGAGCGCTGCGGCAAGGACGTGCAGATCATTACGCCCGAGGCGCTGGAAGAGCGCGGCTGTCAGCTCAGCTTTGCGCGTCAGCGGCGGCCAGAAGCGCGGGCGGCGCATTTTCGATGCGCTGGCGGTGCATGGCGTGATCTGCGACTGGCGTGAGCCGGATGTCATCCGGATTGCGCCCGTGCCGCTCTATAACCGGTTCATCGACGTGTTCGAGATGGTCGAGGAGCTGGTGACGGCGCTCAAGGAGATTGCTTGAGCCTGACGCCGGTGACGGGCGTCAACATCGTCGGCGCCGGACTTGCGGGATCGTTGCTGGCCATCCTGCTCGCGAAGCGCGGGTTCAAGGTGACCGTGTATGAGCGAAGGCCGGATCCGCGGGTTGGCCCGGTCGATAGCGGTCGCTCCATCAACCTCGCCCTCGCCGCGCGCGGCATCCGCGGATTGAAGCTCGCCGGCGTCCTCGAACGCGTCATGCCACTCACCATTCCGATGCGCGGCCGCATGGTGCACGAGCACGACGGCGCTGCTGAGTTGCAGATGTACGGCGTGCGGCCCGAAGAGGTGATCTATTCGGTCCCTCGCGCGTCGCTGAATCGCGTGCTCATCGAGGCCGCCGCGGAGCTACCGGGTGTGTCATTCCACTTCGGGCAGTTGTGCCTCGGTCTTGCGCACGACCGCGACGTGCTCGAGTTTCGCGATGAGGTCAACGGCCAGATCCATCACTGCGCCGCGCAGCCGACGATTGCCACCGACGGCGCCGGCTCTGCCGTGCGCGATTCGCTGGTGGCGCGCGAAGTCGCGTCGGTACGCGAAGAGCCGCTGGAGCACGACTACAAGGAACTCACGATTCCGGGGCGCGACGGCAAACACGTGCATGGATCCGAACGCGCTGCACATCTGGCCGCGCGGCGGGTTCATGCTGATTGCGCTGCCCAACCTGGATGGGACGTTTACCGCGACGCTGTTCCTGGCACGGGCCGGCGCGAACAGTTTTGAGCAACTAAGAAATGCGGATGACGTCGATGCGTTTTTTGCGCGCGAGTTTCCCTCGGCGCGCGCACTGATTCCTGAATTGACGCGCGAGTGGTTCGAGCATCCGCAGGGCTCGCTCGGCACGGTCTACACGCGCGGCTGGCACCTGGAGGGAAACTTGCTGTTGTTAGGCGATGCCGCGCACGCGATCGTGCCGTTCCATGGGCAGGGCATGAATTGCGCGTTCGAGGACTGCGCCGAGCTCATGCGCATGATGGACGAGCATCACACCTGGGCCGGGTTGTTCGAGGCGTTCGAGCACGAGAGGAAGCCGAACACCGATGCGATTGCGAAGATGGCGCTGGAGAATTACCAGGAGATGAGGGAGGCGGTGCTTGATCCCGAGTATCGGAGGAAGAAGAAGGAGGCGGAGGAGTTAGAGAGGAAGGATCCGAATTTCATTCCGCGGTATTCGAAGGTGATGTTTCATCCGGCAATTCCGTACCAAGAGATTTCCCGACGCGAATAACGAGCTGCTCCCTTGCGGCTCCCTCGCTACGCACCTCACCAGGGCAGCCATCGAGTCTTCAGACGATTCCCCAAACCTTCCTTGAGTAGGCCACCTGCAAGCCTATTTGGCGGTCCAATTTCCCACCCGGCAAACCACCTATTGCGATGAGCACAACAGGCCGAGACTGTCCAGCGATCCACAGGCCGATAGGTAGTAACGATCGGTAAATATTGCGCCTCAGCGAACTCATTCCACTTAAAAGTCTTATTCGCGTCCGATCCTCCTCTACCGAAATTCCGTCACGACCGACAACGTAGCAAATGTCGAGGATGTAGCGGCATCTCAATCGCAAGAAAACGCTGCTGAGGAAGATTACTCCGAGCGCCATATATCGGCAAGATCCGCCCATCCACAGCGTAAGCCCTGTCACATCACCAATCGCGTAGCTCGCGAGCAATAGCAAAGCGCACGCGAGAAATCGTTTCAACCAAAACTTCCAGGTACGCCGAATATTTTGGACCATCTAAATTCGGCGACCTCACTCGTGCATTTGAGTTCCTCATCCGAGTGAATCGGTACATGACCTTGATCGGGAATTTAGTTCACGATCACACGGAACTGCAATTCGAAGTTGGGGCTGCCCGACGCCCTGCCCCGGCATCGTGCCCTTGGGCCGCATGCGGATATCCGTCACCGCCGCATCCAGCCCTGCGCATCGGCGGTCGGGCACATAGGTCCACGTCAGCGCCGCCGTCGTTGGAGAAGTCCAGGTCGTCGGTCATGTTGTTCAGCGCCGTGAAAGTCCACGTGAGCGCACTGCTCGGCGTGCCGTTCACGAACGCCACGGGCCCGACTCCCGGCGCCCCCAGATCGCCCACGAACATCCTGGTGTTGGCCGGGATCTTGTCGACGATGAGCACGGCTGTTGTTGTCGACCGGGCCGGCGCCCTGGTTGGTCACGCGCACCGTGTAACGCTGCACGGAACCGGGAATGCTCTTCGGATTGGTGGCGTTGTTCACCGGATCGGTGAGCGGCTGCACGAGTTTGACCACCTGCAGATTCGGGCCGGCCGTCACCACCACGTTGCCGCCGAACTCCGAGGTCTCGCCGCCGATCGTTGCCGTGGAGTCAGGCGCGTGCCCATCGCCACGCCGCCGGGCGCCGTGATGCGAGAAGCTGAACCGGTTGGTGTTGTCCGTGCCCTGCGCGACGCCGTTGATGGCGGCGGGCCCGTAGGCGCCGGTCGTCGCATCGAGGTCCGCGGCCGAGCCTTCGGTGAAAGTGCCGAGATAGGTGAGCCCTTCGCCGAAGCCAGAAGGATCGGCCTGCGCGATGTACAACTCGATGGCGCTGCCGGGCCGCGCGAATCCGCGCGAACGACAGCTCGCCGGCCGACCAGCACGGCGCTGGCGATCACGGGATAGTTGCGCAGGCCGTTCGGGCCCGGCGTCGCCATCGCCGTTGTCGTTGAGCGTCACGCCCTGGGGCGCGCCCAGGTGTTGGGATCGAGGCCGCGCGGATCGAGATCGATGCTCAGTCCACCGTTGGAGCTGAATGAGTTCTGCGTGATCGGCGTGCCGCGTGGCATTGATCACCAGGATGCCGGCGCCCGGCGTTGTCGCGAACGAGGTTGCGGCTGAACACCACGCTCGCTGCCGGTGATAGTCGTAGGCGGCCATGCCGATGGGCTCGCTGGAAGCCGCGCCACCGCCACCGTTCACGAACCCGTTGCCGCGCACGGTGTTGTTGCTGACCGTGATGTTGGTGGCCGCGGCGCCGCCGCCGTAGCCCACTTCGATGCCGCCGCCCTCGCTGCTCGCGCGCGAGGTTCGCGGTCACCTGGATGGAGCTCACCGTGCCCACGAGCAGGATGCCGTCGAAGGTGTTGGTGTGGCCGGAGGTGGGCCGCGCCACTTCGTTGAGCGTGACCAGCGACCCCATGCCGCCATCTGTCGGTGCGGATGCCGGAATTGTTCACGGTGACGAAGTTGTTGCGCACCGTGGCGTTCGAGCCGGTGAACGTGATGCCGTAACGCGGCCCCGCTGTTGTCGGCGCTGCTGCCCGTGGCCGTCATGCCGACGAGATTGTTGCGCGCCAGGCAGCTGCTGCCCGAAAGCAGTATGTAGCCCTGGCGCAGCGCGAAGCCGAGGATGGCGCTGCTGGTGCCGCTCAATGTAACCGAGGTGTCACCGGCCGTGAGCTGCACTTCGGGTCGCTGGAAGGTTGGCAGGCTGATGCCATCGACGCCCACGGTGCCGCCCGTGCCCAGCGTGCCGATATTGGTGTTGCCGATGTTGACGGTCTGCGTGGTGGCATCCAGGCGCGTGTTGGCGCCGGAGACGGCAGGCAGCGCGCCCGCCAGCGTGATCACCGCCACGCCGCCCGAAAGCTGGCCGCTGGGAATCATGAAGATGCTGGACTCGAAGCCGGCCGGCAGGAATGTGGTCGCGCCATCGATCTGCCCGCTGCCGGACTGCGCCAGCGCGCCCTCGCCGCCCAGCGCGGTCGCATTGATGACGAACTGCCGCAGCGAGCCCTGGCAGGGATAACTCGACGCTGGCCGCAGCGCAGGTGGCCGCATCACGCGTGTTGACGATGGTGTCGAAGTTGAAGCCGAAATCGATGTCCGCGATGGTCGAGTTGTTGGCCGCCGGCGTCGACCGTGGTGATGGACTGCGGCAGGCGTACGCCGTTGACGGTGAGCGTTGCCGTATGTGGTCGCGGGCGCGGTATTGGACGATGGCGTCGCTCGAGCGCGGGATCTTCGCCGCCCACGCGATTGGTGACGGCCACGATGCCATTGCCGCTGCCTTCGGTGCGGAAGGTCTGCACGGGAACACAGGTGGTGCAGGCCGCGCCGCCGGTGCGCGCCGAACGCACGCTGCCATTGACGACACGCACGCGCATCTGCGCGGAGGTGTCGCCTGACGACAGCGAATAGAAGCCGCTGGCATTGGTGTTGTCGGTGTCGATGAGAGCGCCGTCGCTGACGCGATAGAGCTCCACGCCGGACGTTGGTGAGTCCGACGCCGCCGGAGGCGGCCAGCGAACGTCCCGCGCCGCCGCCATAGTTGGCGTCTTCGAAGACCGTGCCGGTGAAAGTCGCGGCGTGCGCGGGCCCGCTCACGCCGAGCGTAATAAGACAGCCCGTGGCGACCCAGGCTCGCACCCCTGACCGACGACTCCTCATGCCCGGATTTTAGGGCCCCGGAAGCCCGGCTTTTCCCTAATGGATCACAGTCATAGGCCGAAAAGCGTGCGTCGCGTCCAACCTCAAGCGTTCGCGAGCGTGGGTCGTGCCACCAGTGTTCCCCTCCCGCCGATTTCTTTGGCAGTCGCGTGGCGGCGGCGCGGGCTGCCTATGCTCGGCGCATGGATCATGAAGCGCCGGTTCTGATCGCCGGCGGTGGGCTCACCGGGCTCGCCGCCGCCGCCTTCCTCGCGCAACAAGGCATCCGCTCGATCGCCGTCGAACGCCTCCAGGAAAGTTCGCCGCTACCGCGCGCGGCGTTCTTTCACATGCGCACCATGGAAATGTTCCGCGGGCTCGGTATCGAGGCGCGCGTGCGTGAGGAGTCGGCGAAGGAATTCGTTCCGGACGGCGCGCTGATCGCCATGGACTGCCTGTCCGGTCGCAAGCTGGTCGACATCATTTCCAATCTCAATGACGGCGTCGACGCGGTGAGCCCCTGCCGGCGCTGGTTCCTGAACCAGCCACGCCTGGAACCCATCCTGCGTGAGCGCGCCCGCGAGGCTGGCGCCACGGTATTGCAGGGCACGGAAATCACGGCGGTGCGACAGGACGCCGATCGCGTCGTGCTGAGCGTGCGTGACGTCGACGGCGGCAACGAGCGCGAGCTCTCGGGCCGCTACCTGATCGCCGCGGATGGCGGACATTCCAAAGTGCGCGAGCTGCTGGGCATCGGCTACGAAGGCCGCGGTGCGTTCTCCAAGTCGCTGACTATCTACTTCAGCGCGGATCTGTCGCCGTGGCTGGGCGAGAAACCGTGGAGCATCATCTACGTGAACAATCCGGTATTCGCCGGATTCTTTCGCATGAATCGCGCCGGCACCGTGGGATTCCTCGGCGTCAACACCCTTGGCGATCCGAAGCGCGATCCCGAGGCGGCGATGAATGCCGCCGTGGACGTGAGCGAAGCCCGCATGATCGAGCTGGTGCGCGCCGGTGTCGGCGTGCCCGACCTTCCGGTGCGCATCGATGGCTACTCACGCTGGCGGGCGACCGCGGAAGTCGCCCGGAAATTCCAGGACGGCCGCGTATTCATCATCGGCGATGCCGCGCACCTGATGCCGCCGAATGGCGGCTTCGGCGGCAATACCGGGATCCACGACGCGCACAACCTCGCCTGGAAGCTGGCGAACGTCATTCAAGGGCACGCGCATCCGCGGTTGCTTGATTCGTACCAGAGCGAGCGCCAGCCGGTGGCGCAATTCACCGTCGAACAGGCGTTTTCCCGCTATGTCGCGCGCACCGCGCCTTGGCTGGCGGCCACGCAGACCACCGAGCCCATCGCGCACGACTTCGATATCGAGATCGGCTATCTGTACGGCTGCGAGGCGGTGCATGCCGATCCGCGCACCACCCGCGGCATGCCCGGATCCCGCATCCCTCACTATTGGCTGGAGCGCGATGGTCAACGCGTGAGCACGATCGATCTCACTGGCCGTTGGCTGCTGCTCGCCGGGCCCGAGGGAGGACACTGGTTAGAAACCGTCCGCGCCGCCGCCGGCGCGTTGCCCATGGATGCCTGGCGCGTCGGTGGTGAACTTACGGATGCCGCCGGTGGATTTGCCGCCGCTACCGGGATTTCGGGGAACGGCGCGTTGCTGGTGCGGCCCGATGGCGTCGTGGCCTGGCGCTCAGAAAGCGAGGCGCCAAATCCATTGGCTGAGATTCAACAGGCGCTCGTGGGCGTACTGGGGAAGTAGCCATCGCTGAGAGGATTTTGCGGTTCGCGACACATTACCTGTGAGTCCGCACTCAACTCACATGGAGTCTCTTCATGAAGCGGCGCTCATGTCGCTCTACCTCGGCGACAGCATATGTACCGTCGCTGAGACGCGCCTCATTCAATAAACGAAAAAGGCGCGGAGACTTTCGCCTCCGCGCCTTCTGACTGTAAGTCTGGCCGTTCTACTGCGGCTTGACGATCTCGATCAGCTCGACGTCGAACACCAACGTCGACTGCGGCGGAATCGCGGGCGGGTGTCCGTTCGGGCCGTAGGCCAGGTCCGAGGGGCACGTGAGCTGCGCCTTGCCGCCGACCTTCATGGCCTGCACACCCTCGGTCCAGCAGGGAATCACGCCGTTCAGCGGGAACGTGGCGGGTTCGCCGCGCGCGATCGAGCTGTCGAACACCTTGCCATCGATGAGGCGGCCCTCGTAATGCACCTTGACCTGATCGGTGGCCGCGGGCTGCGCGCCGGTGCCTTCCTTGGTCGGCTTGATGATCATGCCACTCGCGGTCTTGGTGGCGCCGGGTTCCTTGGCAGCCTTCTCGACGTAGGCCGTGCCGGCCTCGCCCGCCTTCTTCGAGGCCGCTTCCATGCGCGTGCGCGCCAGGTCCTGCAGCTTCGGTGTGTAGGTCTGCGGATCGACCACCGGCTTGGCGTGCGTGACGCCATCGGTCAGACCCTTCTGCACCATCACCAGTTCTTCCGGCGTCAGCGAGAAGGTGTCGATCTGCTGGCTCAGCAGAACGCCGAGCGTGTAGAGAGTCTTCTGCTCTTCGGTGGTGGGCTCGACAGGCTTGGCCGTCTTGGCGGCGTCGGCATTGCAGGCCGCGAAGGCGAAAGTGCAGAGGATGGCGGCTATGGCGGTTAGTTTTTGCATAGGGCGCGGAGCTTAGCCTGCCAATACGCTCAGGCAAAGCGAAATTGCGGCCTCGCCGCGTCGGACAAGCCCAATTCGAGGCTAATCGACGATCACGAGTCGATTGACAGAGCGGGCGGAGGTCGAGTCGCTGAATGCGATCTGCAGCTGCTTGCCGGTGGCAATTGCCGTCAGCGACGTTGCGAGAAAGGCTTTGACCCCATCGGCGGTGACGCCGTTTTGTCCGGCGGTGAGAGAAATCGGGAGCTCATGACACATCATGAAGATGGTCGTTGGCGCTCGAGGACCTCGAATGTCATGGCATGTTCATGACGCTCGTCGGCCGAATGGATTTCCCGTTCAACGACTTGCCACTCGCGATCGTCGAGCGCCGGCCACATGACATCGCCCTCGATGTTGCCGTGCACACGCGTGAGATGGATGCGCCCGGCACGCGGCAGCAGCGCGCGAAACAGCTCGGCACCGCCGATCACCATGACCTCGGCCACCGGCCCCGCGGCGCGCAGCGCGGCCTCGGCGTCGTGCACCACGGTCACGCCCTCGCGTCGGTAGTTAGTATCCCGGGTCACCACGATGTTCTGCCGGCCGGGCAGCGGCTTGCCGATGGATTCGAAAGTCTTGCGGCCCATGACGATGGGTTTGCCCATGGTGAGCCGCTTGAAGCGCTTGAGATCCTCGGGCAGATGCCACGGCAAGGTGTTGTCGCGGCCGATCACGCCGGAATCGGCGACGGCGACGATCAACGTGATCAGGGGCTCGCTCATACGAATCCTTCCAGCGACCGCCGCCGGAACCAGCCGGTAAAGCTCATGCGCTCGCGCCGGCCGGGCAGCACTTCGTGCTCGAAACGGTCGGAGACGAAGGCTACCAGCCGCCCGCCCAGTGGCAAAACGTCCTCGCTGGCGCCGCCCCCGGTGTAGATGCGCAGGTTCCCACCATCGGCCTCGCTCCAGCCGTCATTGAGGTACAACACCGCGGAGATCGCGCGTACGTCGCTGCCCACCAGCCGGTCGAAATGACGGGCATAGGCCGCGCCGCGCGGGTACAGCGCGAAATGTCCCTGGTAATCCTCGAGGCCGGTCATGAGCGCGCGATTCAGCGCCACGCGCAACTCGTCCATGCGTGCCAGCAACCGCTGCTCGGCGTCGAGAGCCGGCTCGGACACCCAGGCAATGAAATCTCCGCGCACTTCGGGAGCCAGCTGCTGCTGCGCACCGCGGCCGACGCGCGCCGGTCGCAGCGCACCGCTGACATGCAGCTCGAGACAACGCGCACGCAGTTCCGCCAGCAGGCCGCGATCGACGAAGTCGTCGGCCACGCCGAAGCCGCGCGAAGCGAGCTGCTCGATCAGCTGATTTATGGCGCGCGCCGCCGCGGACGCTCGACGCGTCGCTTGGCCTGCGGGCGCCGCTTCGGCTGCTTTCGCGTGCGGCTCGCCACCGGCTGCCGCTTCGGCGTACGACGTCTCGGTTCCGGCCTTTTCGCGGGCCATAACATGGTGCCGCGGCACTGCGGCGATCCGCAGCGGCAGGCATAGATTTCATCGACGTTCGGCGGATCGTCCTTGTCGCGGCCGATCTCGTAGTCGTAACCCAGCTCCTGGCCCGCCGCGATGTCGCGCACGGCATCGATGAAGACGCGCCGGTTCTCGATGACCGACTCACAATTGCCGGAACATTGATGATTGATGTAGCGCGCGTCGTTGCCGCCCACGCTGGCATCGATCACCGTGTGTTTGTCCACGATGAACAGGAAGGTGTGGTTGTCGCTCTCGTCATGATCCTCGTAGCGCTTGTCGGCCGCCTTGTGCGACAGGCGCTCTCCGAGGTACTCGAGGATGCGCGTGCCCTTCGCAATGCGGGCGACGGCGAACACGCCGCGTCCATGCACGGGCGAATTGCGCACCTCGATCAGCGGCGAGCTCACGATTGGCGGCCCACCCTTCAGCGGCTGCGACTGGTCGAACGCCGGCTTCTTTGCTTTTCGCGTGCTCATACTGCAACGGGCGCCTTGATCGCCGGATGATGTTGATAGTTCACGATCTGAAAGTCTTCGAATGTGTAGTCAAAAATGCTCGCCGGACGGCGCGTGAGGTTGAGCTTCGGCAGCGTCAACGGCACGCGCGCGAGCTGCTCGTCGACCTGTTCGAGATGATTCGAATACAGGTGGCAGTCCCCGCCCGTCCAGATGAATTCGCCCACCTCGAGGTCGCATTGCTGCGCCAGCATGTGCGTCAGCAACGCATAGGAAGCGATGTTAAAGGGCACGCCCAGGAAAATGTCGGCGCTGCGTTGATAGAGCTGGCAGCTCAGGCGCCTGTCCGACACGTAGAACTGGAAGAAGGCGTGGCAGGGCATGAGCTTCATCTGATCGAGCTCGCCCACATTCCACGCGCTCACGATGATGCGGCGCGAGTCCGGATTGGCGCGCAGCTGCTGCACCACTTCGGAGATCTGGTCGATGTGCCGGCCATCGGGCGTCGGCCAGTTGCGCCATTGCTTGCCGTATACCGGACCCAGCTCGCCATTGGTATCGGCCCACTCGTCCCAGATGGTGACGCCATGATCGCGCAGGTACTGAGTGTTCGTGTCGCCGCGCAGGAACCACAGCAGCTCGTAGGCGATGGACTTGAAGTGCACGCGCTTGGTGGTCACCAGCGGAAATCCCGCGGCCAGATCGAAGCGCATCTGGTAGCCGAAGACCGACAGTGTGCCGGTGCCGGTGCGGTCGGCCTTGTGTGCGCCGGTTGCGGCGCACGTGACGCATGAAATCCAGAAACTGTTTCATGGATTGGGCTTCACGGACTGGGCCTCATCACGCCGCCTGCGGTACGGCCGCGAAATTCCCCGAAGGTTCGCGGCGCCGGTAGGCCATGAACATCAACGTGAGGCCGATGAGCAGCATGGGCAGCGTCAGCAGCATGCCCATGGTGATCCATGAGGTGTTCGCCAGGTAGTTGATGTGCGCGTCGGGGACGCGCCACAACTCCACGATCATGCGGGCCAGCGAATAGACCACCATGAACAATCCCGTGGGTGCCATGCGCGGGCGCGGCTTCGCGGTGTACCACCACAGGATGAAGAACAGCACCAGGCCTTCGAGACCGGCCTCGTAAAGCTGCGTGGCGTGCCTCACCTCGCCATCGACCATGAATCCCCAGGGCACATCGGTGGTCTTGCCCCACAACTCGCCATTGATGAAATTGCCGATGCGGCCGGCAAGCAGGCCGATGCCTGGCAGCGGCGCGGCGAAATCGAATACGTCGGCGACGCGGCGGCGGCGGCGCACGGCAAAAATCGCCAGCGCGGCCATGACGCCCAGCAGGCCGCCGTGGAATGACATGCCGCCATCCCAGACCTTGATGGGATACCAGGGATCCTTGGCCCAGAACGACAGGCCGTAGAACAGCACATAACCCAGCCGTCCGCCGAGAATGGTGCCGAGCATGCAGAAAAACATGAAGTCATCGACGTCGCCGGCCTTCCACGTGGAGCCGGGCTTTTTCGCGCGCACCCGCGCCAGCCACCAGCCCGCCGTGAAGGCGATGAGGTACATGATTCCGTACCAGTGGACTTTGAGCGGACCGAAACTGCCGAAGGGTCCAATCTCGAACGCGATCTTGTCGAAGCCGGGGTACTGGATCATGAGGGGCGTAGTTTAGTCGCGCGTGACGCGGCAGAAGAAAGTTTTCAGGTAGCGCGTTTCGGGAATCGCCGGATGCACGGGATGATCCGGCGACTGCCCGCCCTGTTCCAGTATCTGCACGAAGCGGCTGGTGTGCCGGGCCGCCAGCTGGATGGCGGACGCGAGATCGTCGGCGGCCATGTGGTACGAGCACGAGCAGGACACGAGGATGCCGTCGCGATCGATGAGCGGAAGCGCAAGCTGATTCAATTTGCGATAAGCCGCCTGCGCCTGCGGCAGATCTTTCTTGCGCTTGGCGAAGGCCGGCGGATCCAGGATCACCACGTCGTAACGCTCGCCTTTTTCCTGCAGCGCCTTCAGCGCGTCAAAGGCATCGTCGCGAATCGTCTGGACGCTGAGGCCGTTGGTCCGCGCGTTGCGCTCGACGTAGCCCAACGCCGTGGCCGATGAGTCCACACAGGTGGCACTGCCGGCACCGGACTTCAACGCCGTGATGGCCCACGCACCGACATAGCTGCACACATCGAGGACGCGCGCACCGGCAGCCAGATAGCGGCGCAGCCGCTCTCGATTGGCGGTTTGATCGTAGAACCAGCCGGTCTTTTGACCCTGCGCCAGAGGCGCGACGAAATCGGCACCCTGCTCCCTTACGGAGACTTCGTCCGGCGGCGCGGCCCACTCGCTATTGGCGTGGACGCCGATGACCTGTGCCAAACCTTCCAGCTCGCGCGCCGAGGAATCGTTCTTCCATACCAGCAGCTTGCTGCCCACGACCTTGGTCACCGCGGCTTCGATTTCGCCGCGCACCCGGTCGATGCCCGCGGTGCCGCTCTGCGCGACGACCACGTCACCGTAACGGTCGAGCACCAGCCCGGGGAGTCCATCGGATTCACCGAACGCCAGGCGGTAGTACGGCTCGCGATACAGCTTTTCCCGCAACCCGAGCGCCACGCGCAGCCGGTGTACCAGCAGGCTGGAATCGAGTGGATAGGCAGCGTCCCGGCCGACGATACGCGCGGCGATCAGCGTGCGCGGGTTGACGTAGGCAAATCCCAGGAACTGGTCGCGGTCAGAATGCACCTGCACGGCCGCGCCCGGCTCGAACTGCGTCAATGGCGTGGCGGCGGTGTCGACCTCATTGCTGAAGATCCACAGGTGCCCGGCGCGTAGGCGACGGTCTTCACCGCGCTTGAGCTTGAGGACGGGGACGGACATGGGGCGGTATTCTAGCCGCCATGAGCAACACGGACGCGAACGAAAACCGGCTGGCCAGGGAAACGAGCCCATATCTGCGGCAGCACGCGCGCAACCCGGTGGACTGGCATCCCTGGGGCAGCGAAGCGCTGGAGCTCGCCAGATCCAGCGGCAAACCCATCCTGCTTTCCGTGGGTTATTCCGCCTGCCACTGGTGTCACGTCATGGCGCACGAGTCGTTCGAGGACGCGGACACCGCGAAGCTCATGAACGAGTTGTTCGTGAACATCAAGGTGGATCGCGAAGAACGGCCCGACATCGACAAGATCTACCAGTTCGCGCACCAGGTGCTCACGCAGCGCGGCGGTGGCTGGCCGCTCACGATGTTCCTGACGCACGACGACCAGAAGCCGTTTTTCGGCGGCACCTATTTTCCCGACAAGGCGCGTTACGGCATGCCGGCGTTCGCCACCATCCTGCAGCGCGTGTCCGAGTACTACCACGCGCAGGGCGCGGAATTGCGCGCGCAGAACGACACGCTGATGGACGTGTACGACGACCTCACTCCGGCGCCGGCCGACAGCAACACTGCACTCACGGCAGACCCGCTGGCGCGGGCGCGTCAACAGTTGGCTTCGACCTTCGACAAGCGCTACGGCGGCTTCGGCGACGCGCCGAAATTTCCGCACCCGGGATCGATCGACCGGCTCATGCGCCACTGGCATGCGACCGCCATCACGCAGGAGCCGGATCTCGACGCGCTGTTCATGGCCACGCTGACGCTGACGCGCATGGCCGAGGGCGGCCTCTACGACCAGCTCGGCGGTGGCTTCGCGCGGTACTCGGTGGATCAGTTCTGGATGATCCCGCATTTCGAAAAGATGCTGTACGACAACGGCGCGCTGCTGGCGAGTTATGCCGAGGCGGCGCTGGCCACCGGCGATGCGCTGTTCCGGCGCATCACCGATGAAACCGGCGAGTGGCTGCTGCGCGAAATGCGCGACGCCTCTTCCGAGCGCGGCGGCGGCTTCTACTCCGCCTACGACGCGGACTCCGAGGGACACGAGGGCAAGTTCTACGTCTGGTCGCGCGAGGAAGTGCAGGCCGCACTGACAGCCGAGGAATGGCAGGTTTTCAGCCGCCGCTTCGGCTTCGACCAGGCGGCGAATTTCGAGGGCGCCTGGCACCTGCACGTGTTCGTGTCGATCGAGAATCTCGCCACGGAATTCCAGCTCGACGCGGCCGAAGTGGAACGCCGCATCGACAGCGCGCGCGCCAAACTACGGGCGATCCGCAGCAAGCGCATCTGGCCGGGCCTCGACGACAAGATCCTGACCAGCTGGAATGCGCTCGCGATCCGCGGGCTGGCCATCTCCGCGCGCGTGCTCGAAAAACCGGTCTTTGCATCCGCGGCCGATGGCGCGCTCGAATTCGTGCGCAGCAACCTGTGGCACTCTGTCAATGGAAGGGGGGACGGCTGCTGGCCACCGCCAAGGACGGCACGGCGCACCTGAACGCCTACCTCGACGACTACGCGTATCTCGCCGACGCATTGCTCGAGATGCTGCAGCTTCGCTGGCGCAACGAGGATGCGACCTGGCTGCGCGACATTCTCGACGCCATGCTGGCGCATTTCGAGGACTCGAAACTCGGCGGTTTTTTCTTCACCTCCGACGATCACGAGGCACTGATCCATCGCAGCAAGAGCTTCAGCGACGACGCCATCCCGGCCGGCAATGGCATCGCAGCGCGCGTATTGATTCGTGCCGGTTACCTGCTTGGCGAGACCCGCTGGCTCGAGGCCGCGGAGCGCACGCTGCGCGCCGCGTGGCTGGCGCTGAATCGCTTTCCGCATGGCCACATGAGCCTGCTGGAAGCGCTGGACGAATACCTGGCGCCGCCGGAGATCGTGTTGATACGCGGCGATGACGGCCCGAGCTGGCAGCGCGAGCTCGGCAGACTGTATGCGCCGCATCGACTGGTGTTTGCGATCCCCACGAACCTCGAAGGACTGGACGCTGCCATTGCCGACAAGAAACCGGGCAGCGGCACGCGCGCCTATGTGTGTCGGGGCTCGACCTGCTCACCGCCGGTGGAGTCGCTGACCGACCTGATTCGCACGGCCCAGGCAAGGGTCTAACGTCTTCTTCGTCGCGGCCTTCTTCTTTGCGGCCTTTTTCTTTGCGGCCTGCTTCTTCGCGATGGGGGCTTTGGCGCGCGCCGCCAGCGCCACCGCCACGGCCTTGCGCGCCCACGCGACCAGCGCCTCGCCGTCTTCGATGATGTCGGCCGGCACCTGGTGATAGCCCATCGGGCCCAGCGGCCGATTCGCGGGCGGCATGAAACGCGGCATCTTGCGCGTCTCGTATTCGGCGGAGTTCGACTCACCGGTCTTGAAAAACAATGTGTCGTCGTCGATGAGCCCGAAAAAAAACTCGCCACAGTAGAGCCCGACGCCACCGAACATGCGCCGCGTGCTCACCCGCTCCAGGCCTGCGAGCTGTTCGAGCACGTAGGCCAGGTATTGGGCCTGCACGGCCATCAGGGTGTTCGCAGCGTGCCCAGATGCGCCAGCTCGGTGCGCAGCGCGCGCATCAGCGGCGCCGCCGCGACCGCATCGAAAGCCGGCGCCTTGTCCCAGTCGTACATCCAGGGATGCTGGGTACGCATGGTTGCCGGCTCGTTGCGATAACGCGGAATCACGTGCGCATGCAGCGCCGGTTCGAGATTGCCGAAGATGGCGTAGTTGATGCGCAGCGGAGCCGTGGTGCGGATCAGTGCATCGCCCAGCCGCGACATGTCGAGCAGGAACTGCGAACGCCGCTCAGGAGTAAGGGCGTTGAGATCCGGGACCACCGGGTCCGGAAGTAACAGCAGGTAACCTTCGACGAACTGCTGCTGGCCGAACACGGCCCAGCCCGAAGCGCAGCGACCGAGCACGGAGTTGTCGCGACCGGCGCGCGCGTCGTTCACGCGCCGATGTATCGCAGTTTCGACAGGCAAGGAGCTCTCGTCAGATTCTTGTTGTTCCATATAAGTGTCGCCACCCACCCGTTTCTCTCACCTGACCGACTCAACCGTTCCAGGTGCGGAAGCGGCCGGTGTCGAGATGGACGAAATCGGAGCGACGGTAGTAGCCGACGCCGCCCTTGGCGGCCGCGAGAGCGAAGTCGCGCAGGTCGGCGCAGGAGCACTGGTGCAGCCGGACGTCGATGGCGCGGCCTTCCATGTGCAGGGACTTCTTGGCGACGCCGCTGCCCGGGCGTGCCGCCATGCTGGCATTGCTCTGGGGGGAGCGGTAGCCGGAGATGATCTCGAAGCGCGGCTCGCACTTGGCGGCGAGCGCCAGGTCGGACAGCTGGTCGTAGAGCTTCAGGTCGATGTCATGCGCCTCGCCGCTGCGATGGTCGCGCATCACCTGGCGCAGGCTCTCGATGGCGCGCGACTGGTATTCCTCGCCGCGCCGATAAACCACGCTCACCGTCTCGTTGGTATGCGTGTTGTGCAGCTCGAGCTGGCGTTCCAGAAGGGGGGTTTCGCCTACGGCTTCACCCTGCGCAGTGGCGAAGTGCGTGACCGTCACGCCCGCGCCGGTGGCGAAGGCCGTCTGGATGAATTGCCGACGGGTCCAGATTTCATTCATATGGAGTGGTTTGAGCACCGGCGGCCCTGCAGGTTCCGTCAGAACGGCAGCGGAACCACCGAGCCTGTATCCCCTGTGCGCCGGTTCACGGAAACCACGGTGGCCTTCGGGAAGAAATTGAACTCCGAGGCACTGGCCCAGGTGTAGGCGCCCATGGCACGACCGACGATGAGATCGCCCGCCTTGAGCTGCGGCAACATGAGGTTTTCCGCGATCACGTCGATGCTGTCGCAGGTGGGGCCCGCGAGTACCGACGGAAATTTCTCCCCGCCTTCCTTCAACGACTCCACCGGATACTTGGCGTGGTCGAAGAGCTGGCCGCTGTACGAGCCGTACAGGCCATCGTCGAGGTAGTACCACCAGTGCCCTTCGCGCAGCGCGCGACCCATGACCGTGGCCACGCCGATGGCCGCCGGGCCGCAGATATAGCGCCCGGGCTCGGCTATTTTTCTCACCCGGGCAGGTAGTTTGGCCAGCGCGGCGCGGATGGGCGCGCAGAAGCGGCCGATGTCGGCGACCTTCTGGCCGTAGTCGATGGGGTAACCGCCGCCGATGTCGAGCGTGTCGAAGGCGCCCAGTTTCTCGCGGCGCGCCTGCGCCATGAGCTTCGCGCACACCTCGATGGCCTCGACGTGTTTGCCCGGATCCGCGGCCTGTGAGCCCACGTGGAATGACAGGCCGCGCAGCGGGATCGCGAGCTTGCGGGCCAGGCGCGCGAGCTCGATCAGGTCCTCGGGATCGCAGCCGAATTTACGCGACAGATCGACCACGGCGCCGGGACTGCGGAACGACACGCGCAGCAACAGCTCGGCCTGGTCGCGATAGGGTTCGAACTTGCGCACCTCGTCCGGGTTGTCCGCGACGAAAATCCGCACGCCGAGATGCAACGCGTTGCGGATGTCGATGTCGCGCTTGATCGGGTGCGTGTGGATGCAGCGCGCCGGGTCGATGCCCAGCTGCGTGACCAGCTGCGTTTCACCGGTGGTGGCCAGGTCTAACCACCCGCCCACCTCGATGATGGTCTCGACCACCGCCGGATGCGGCAGCGGCTTGAGCGCATAGTGCAGGTCCACGCCCGGCAGCGCCTTGTGCAGCTTGCGATACTGCTCGCGCACGCGCTGGCAATCGATGATGAGCAGCGGCGAGCCGAACTCGGCCACCAGCCGGCGGATCTCGGCCGGTTGAAATGGATCGATATGAGCCCGCTTCGCCCGTGCCGGGCGCGCCTTGGTGAGCAACGCTTTCTCCTCGAAAGGGGGCGGATTGTAGGCGAAGCGGCGTGCAGGTGTCATGACCGTTTCACAGTTCCGGATCCGGGCGTTTTGCTACAGTTCCGGCCAATGAGCTCCGTGGCCGCCGACATCTCCCCCGCCGGAGAATTGCAGACCCTGCTGGCCAGCCGCGTCCCCCTGGTGGTCATCGAAAGCCGCGAGGAAGGCCGCGTCATCGAATTGGTGCGCGACGCCGCCCTGCGCGCGCAGCGCGGCCGCAACTGGGGCGTCTTCCAGTGGACCGTGACCGACGGGCTGCTGCGCGTGGACGTGGATCTGGGTGGCGCGCAGCGCACCCTGTCGGAACCCGAGCAGCTCCTGAGGCACGTCAAGGCGACCACCATGGCCGGCATCTACGTGCTGCTCGACTTCCACCACTATCTCGACAAGCCGCTGTTCATCCGCACGCTCAAGGATATCGCGCAGGACTACGAAAAATGCGCGCGCACCCTCGTGCTGGTCAGCGCCGAGATCGAAGCTGCCGGCGGAGCTCGAGCACCTGGCGGCCCGTTTTGCGGTTCGCCTGCCCGACAAGAAAGAGCGCCACACCATCGTCATGCGCGCCGCGCGCGAGTGGGCCAAGACCAGCGGCGCCATGCCGCGCATCGACGTCAAGGCCATCGAGAAGCTGGTCGACAATCTCGCGGGACTGGCGCTGCACGACGTGGAACGGCTCACGCGGCAGGCGGTCTTCAATGACGGCGCGCTCACCGAGGACGACCTCAAGCCGCTGCTGGCTGCGAAGTACCAGCTCTTGAACCGCGGCGGCACCCTGTCGTTCGAGGCCGATACGGCCCGCTTCGCCGACATCGGCGGGCTCAGGAACCTGCGGCGCTGGATCCTGCAGCGCAAGGCGGCGTTCGACGGCAGCGCGCCGGGACTCGATGCGCCGAAGGGCGTGCTGTTGTTAGGCGTGCAGGGCTGCGGCAAGAGTCTCGCGGCGCGCGCGGCCGCCGGAGTGCTCGGCGTGCCGCTGGTGCGCCTCGACTTCGGCGCGCTGTATTCCAAGTGGCACGGCGAATCGGAGAAGAACCTGCGCGAGTCGCTGACCTCGGCCGAGGCACTGGCACCCTGCGTGTTGTGGCTGGATGAGATCGAGAAGGCGTTGTCCACGGGCGACGGGGACAGCGGCACCTCGCGCCGCGTGCTGGGCGCATTCCTCACCTGGCTGGCCGAGCAGCGCGCGCGCGTGTTCATCGTGGCCACCGCCAACGACATCACGGCGCTGCCGCCGGAGCTGGTTCGCAAGGGTCGTTTCGACGAGATCTTCTTCGTCGATCTGCCCACTCCCGCCGCGCGCATCGAGATCTTCGGCATTCACTGCAAGAAGCGCGGCATCATGCTCGCGGACAGCGACATCCAGGCGCTGGCCACGCGCAGCGAAGGGTTTTCAGGTGCGGAAATAGAGCAGGCCGTGGTCTCCGCGCAGTACACCGCGCATTCGAGCCAGAAGGCCGCCGACGCGCGCATGATCGCCGCCGAGCTCGTGGCCACCAAGCCGCTGTCCGTGGTGATGGCCGAGAAAATTGCCGAGCTGCGCGACTGGGCCGCCGAGCGTACCGTCCCCGCCGATTGAGGCGTCCATGACGATAGAAAACCCAATTTCGCGCCGCGGCCTCCTGGTCGGAGCGGCAGCAACTGCCGTGCTCGCGACGACTCGCGCCACCGCAAAGCACGCGAGCCGCGATGACGATATGACGAGACTCTCGATAGCGGAGGCCAGTCGGCGCATCGCCGCGGGGGAGCTCTCACCAGTCGAGCTCACGCGCGCCTATCTGGCGCGCATCGAAAGCCTCGATCGTCGCGTCAATTCCTACATCACGGTGACGGCCGATCGAGCGCTCGAGCAGGCGCGCGCGCTCGAAGCTGAGCTCGTGCGCGGCGGACCGCGCAGCCCGCTGCACGGAATCCCGATCGCGCTGAAGGACAACATCGACACGGCCGGAGTCCTCACCACCGCTGCCAGCGCGGTGTACGCGGATCGCATCCCGGCCGAGGATGCCGAATGCGTACGCACGCTGCGAAATGCCGGCGCGGTGTTCCTGGGCAAGCTGAACATGCACGAGTTCGCATATGGCGGCACGTGCGCGGTTACGAACTACGGGCCGGTGCGAAATCCATGGGATCTCGACCACACCCCCGGTGGTTCGTCGGGCGGATCTGCGGCGGCCGTCTCGGCCCGGCTGTGCGCCGCGGCGCTGGGCACCGACACGGCGGCGTCGATCCGGCTGCCGGCCGCGTATTGCGGAGTCACGGGGTTGAAGGCGACCCACGGCCTGGCGAGTATCCGCGGCATCGTGCCGTTGTCCGAGATGCACGATCACGTCGGCCCGCTGGCGCGCGGCGTCGCGGACTGCGCGCTGGTGATGAACGCCCTGCTCGGATTCGATCCGCTGGACCCGATGAGCATCCGGGCCGACCCACAGAATCTTCAAGCGGCCGTGGGTGCGGATGTTTCCCGGCTGCGGATCGGCATTCCGCGGGCGCCGTTCTTCGAAAATCTCGATCCGGAAATCGCAGCCGCCACCGATTCCGCGGTTGCCAGATTGAAATCCATGACGCGAGGGGTCACCGAAGTCGCGGTGCCGGCGGTCGACTCGTTCGCCGTGCTCAATGCCGAGATTTACGATTATCACGCGCCACTGGTCGCCGACCACGCGCGCCGCGCACTCTACAAGCCGCAGACGCTCCGCCGCATCATGGGCGGCGCGAACGTGCCGTCGACCGAGTACATCCAGGCACATCGGCGCATGGTCGTCGCGCGCAACACCGCAGGCAGTCTTTTTTCGAATGTCGACGTGCTCGTGACGCCGACGGCGATGCGGATGCCGGTCACCGTCGATGCGGCGCTCGCCGATGGTCCTGACGCCAGCGACATCCACCTGATCCGCAATACCTTGCCGTTCGACGTCTACGGCATCCCGGCGATCAGCGTGCCTTGCGGGTTCACGCGCGCGGGGTTGCCGATCGGCCTGCAGATCGCCGGTCCTCGATTGGGCGAAGCACGCGTGCTCGCGCTCGCGCATGCCTATGAACAGGCCGCCGGGTGGCAGCGCCGCGAGCCGCCAATCGGCTGACGCCTACTTCTCGTGGCCGTTGGGCGCCGGCAACTCGGCTACTTTTGCGTCCCCCAGGAACTTCGGCAGGTCCAGTCCCGCCATGGCCGCCACGTCGTGCAGCGGCGGCAGGCTCTTCACCATGCCGGCGAGGAAGTTCGCCGTGCCTGACCCACCGTTCGAATTGGCGCCTGGGCCCGAGTCCCACACGATGACCTTGTCGATCTTGATGGCCTTGATGGCCTCGACCTGCATGGCGACCAGGTGTTCGAGTTTTTCCGTGAGCAGCAACGTGGCCGCGGCGCGCGCGTCGTTGTTCGCGCTGACCACCAGCGCCTGGTAACCCTGCGCCTTGGCTTCGAGCACCTGGCGGATGCCTTTGGCCTCGGCCTCGTACTTGAGCAGTATGGCGTCGGCCTCGCCCTGCGCTTCGCGCCGGGTCTTTTCGGCTTCGGCTTCCGCGGCGATGGTGATCTTGGTCTTCTCGATCTGCTGCGGCACGACTTCCGCGGCGGTCAGGCGCTGCAGCTCGGCCTTGGCCTGTGCGCGCTGGATTTCCGCTTCGGCGTCGAACTGCGCCACCTGGCCGCGCTGCGCCGCGAGCGCGGACTGCACATTGAGCTCGGCGTTCGACTGCGCGATCAACGCCTTGGCGCGGTTCTCGCCGGCGATGGCTTCGGCTTCCTGCGCCTCGACGAAAATTCGCTTCTCGGCCTCGGCCTTCTTCTGGCCCTGCGCCGACGTGGCGACGTTCTGCGCCACCTTGATTTCCTTGTCGCGGCGCGCCTCGGCTTCACCGATCGCGGCCAGCGTTTCCTGCGCCTGCACGTACACGCGCTGATCGGCTTCGGCCTGCTTCTTGCCCTTCTCGGATTCGGCCACGTTCTGCGCGACCTTGATGGTGCGCTCGCGCACCTGCTCGGCCTCGCCCACCGAACCCTTGCGGTCCTGGTCGGACACGTCGATCTTGGCCTGGTTGATCGCTTCCGACGCGGCCTTCTTGCCGATGCTTTCGATGTAGCCCGACTCGTCCGTGATGTCGGTGATGTTCACGTTGATGAGATACAGACCGATCTTGTTGAGCTCGGGCGCGACATTGCGCCGGATCGCGTCGAGGAATTTCTCGCGGTCCTGGTTGATCTGCTCGATGGTCAGCGAGGCCACCGTGAGACGCAGTTGGCCGAAGATGATCTCGCGCGCCATGCTCTCGACGTCATCCTGCGGCAGGTTCAAGCAGTCGCTCGGCCGCATTGTTCATGATGGCTTCTTCGGTGCTCACGCCCACCGTGAACGTGCTCGGCACGTTGACGCGGATGTTCTGCTGCGACAACGCCTTGGTGAGCGGAATCGGGATGGTGAGCGGCGTCAGGCTCATGTACGTGTAGTCCTGGATCAGCGGCCAGATGAAGGCGCCACCGCCGTGAATACACAGGGCCGACTGGCCCTTACCCACCTTGCCGTACACGACCAGGATCTTGTCGGATGGACAGCGCTTGTAGCGCGTGGCCAGGAACACGAACGTGACCATGACCAGGATGGCCAGCACTATGACTGGCAGGATTGCCGCTGTGAGATCCATGCGAGACCCTCCGCACGCTACGCGTGCGCTAACAAAACAAGATCAACGAGCGATGGGTGCGACCACGAGCGTGTTTGCCGACACGCTCTGCACCCGGATCGCCGTTCCCGTGGGAATCGCGGTGCCATCGGCCGACACCGCTTCGAACTCGCGCAGCCGGTTGGCGAAGTTGATCTGCACACGGCCGCCGTCCTTCGACACCGTGAGATAGACCGAACCTTCGCTGCCCACCGCTTCCGCGAGCCCGACCGTGCCGCTCGATTGCAGCCGCAGCATGCCCATGAAAATCCGCTGAATGATCCACACCGCCGCCACGCCCGCGACTATCGCGCCCGCGAGCGCGATGAGCATCCCGAGGCTGGCGTTGTGGTACAGCGTGTAGCCCACGACGCCGAACATCGCGAAGAACGATGAGATGCCGTGGATGGTGAGGATCTGGAACCCGTGCTCACTGGACGCGTGCGCGTCCGCATCACCATCGTGGCCATCGATGCCGGCGATGGTGAGAATGAGTCTGAGTAAGAGGATGGTTCCACCCAGCAAGGCACACAGCAGAAACATTTGTTCGATGCCGTTATGCGACGCAAACCACTCAGTCATGGCCTGATCCCCCGCCGGATGTTGTATTTGGTTGTACCGGCAGTGGGGACTATAGCGGGGAATTCAAGAATCGATAACTGCTGACGTGAAAAGAACTGCCTCGGTGTACGCTCGCGCCGAAGCGTCTGAGTTGAGGAGCGCGAATGACCCGGCGGAACCGGCAAGCCATCGTTTTCTGCCTGGCTATTGCGGCGTCCTGGGCGACGCAGGCCGCTGCGGCCGCCCGCGCGATCCTCGCGCTGGAAGATCGGGCCGCGCCCTTCACTTTCGCCGCGAATGAAATCGAAGGCGCCTTGCGCGCGCGAAAGTACCGCGTGGAGCGAACCGAAGAGTGGCGCGTCGATGCCGCGGTTCAGGCCGAGGTCGTCGTGCGCTTCGCGTTGGTCGCTCGCTCCGACGATCCGCAATTCGAAAGCCTCGCGCGCGAAGGTTTCCTGCTCAGAAATGTGGCGCTCGAAAACCATCGCGAGCTGGTGGTGCTCTCGCTCGACTCGGCGGGAGCCATGTACGGCGGTCTCGAGCTGGCGGAACAGATCCGCAGCCGCGGTGTCGACGGCGTGGTGGACACGGATCGCAATCCCTACATGTCGCTGCGCGGCACCAAGTTCAACATTCCGCTCGACCTGCGCACGCCGAGTTACTCGGACATGAGCGACAGCGCGCAGGCCAATATCGACACGGTCTGGGACTTCGATTTCTGGCGGGTGTATCTGGATCAGCTGGCCCGCGATCGCTACAACATGGTGTCGCTGTGGAACCTGCATCCCTTCCCCTCGATGGTCAAGGTGCCCGAATACCCGGATGTTGCGCTGGCCGATGTCTGGCGCTCGAAGATCCAGTTCGATGAAGACTATCCGACCCGCACCACCGACATCGTCACGCCGGCCATGCTGGCCAACAAGGAAGTCGTCCGGAAACTGACCATCGAGCAGAAGATCGATTTCTGGCGGCGCGTCATGGAATACGCGCGTGATCGCAACATCGCGTTCTATCTCGTCACCTGGAACATCTTCACCTACGGCGTCGATGGCAAGTACGGCATCACCGACGCCATTGATAACCCGAAGACCATCGATTACTTCCGCGCCAGCGTGCGCGAGCTCTTTCGCACCTATCCACTGCTGGCCGGTATCGGGCTCACGGCCGGCGAGAACATGGGGGACGCGAGTGCGTATTATTCCGGCGGCGCGGACTCGTTCGATGCCAAGGAGAACTGGTTGCTGGCAACGTACGGCCAGGGTGTGCTCGATGCGGCGCGCGCCGAACCGCAACGCCAGTTCCGGCTGATTCACCGCCAGCACGAATCGCGCGCGCGGGATATCGCGGCAACCTTCAAGCCCGTGATCGCGCAGCCCAATGTCGACTTCGTATTCAGCTTCAAGTACGCGCAGGCGCATGCGCTGTCGTCGACCACTCAGGACTTTCACCGCGGCTACCTAGAATCATTGGGGCCGCTGAAAACGCTGTGGACGATTCGCAATGACGATGCACTGCTGCTGCGCTGGGCCGCGCCCGATTTCGTGCGCGAGTTCGTGAAGAACATCCCGCGTGAAAAATCCCAGGGGTTCTACTTCGGCTCGGACATGTGGGTATGGGGCCGCGAATTCCTGTCGCGCACGCCGGCCAGGCCGCGCCAACTGGAGATCGACAAGCACTGGCTGCACTTCCTGCTCTGGGGCCGTCTAGGCTACGACCCGACCTTGGACAACCGGACGCTCGCTCTGCTGGTTGAAGCGCGTTTTCCCGGTGTGGACGGCGGCCGACTGCTCGACGCATGGCAGAACGCGTCGATGATCTATCCGCTCGTGACGGGTTTTCACTGGGCCAACTTCGACTTCCAGTGGTACATCGAAGCCTGCCGCAGCCGGCCCGCGCCGGCGAAGACCACCAGCGGTTTTCACAGCGTCGAGACCTTCATCAATCAGCCGGTGCATCCGGTCAGCGGCAATCTCACCATCCCGCAATACGTCGACGGCATCAAGGGTGCCGCACGGCTGGTGGCGACCACTCCGCTCCAGGTGGCGGAGCGCATCGATTCACACGCCGATGCCGCGCTCGCCGCGCTGCCGGAATTGAGGCGCGCGCCGCGCGTCAACGAGGCCGAGTTCGCCGCGACCGCGGACGACGTGCAGATGATGGCGTTGCTGGGCAAGTACTACGCGGCCAAGATCCGGGGCGCCACCGAGCTCGCGCTGTATCGCGACACGCGCGACGCCGCCCACCAGTCGCTCTCCGTCAAACATCTGGAGCAGGCCGCGGCCCATTGGTCGGCCTATGCCGGGCGCGTCATGAAGGCATACGGTCCGCGCCTCTGGACCAATCGCGTCGGCATCGTCGACTGGCAGGAACTGCAGGACTCGGTCCGGCAAGACATCGAAATTGCGCGCGCACCTCTGGTGGAAACCCGCTGACTTTTTCGCAGGACTCAGCTGGCATATGGCAAAGACCCCCATCGGGCCGCCAGGAATCGCGGTTTTTCGCTGAACAAACTGAACGAACCTGAACGAGGATATTCAGGCTCCGCTCAGCTGGCCAGCTTGATACTGGCCTCGCAACGGATCGATGGGATCCGTTTAGGAGAGACAGATGAAACGTCCAGTGATCCTCGTCCTCATGGCTTCGCTTCTTGCCGGCGGCTCGGCGCTCGCCAAGGACGCGTCGAACGATGCGTTGAACAAGAAGATCGCCGCAGCGGTCGCCAGGAACAACGACGGCAATCGCGGCCACGACCGTGGCAATGGTCATCGTGGCAACGATCATCGTGGCAATGACAATCGTGGCAATGACCGCGGCCATGACCGTGGGCGCGACAACCGTCACGACAACAATCATCGCAACGACAACCACCGTGGCAACGGCAACCACGCTCCGCCGAGCTATGGTCATCGCCCGGACAATCGCAACGATCACAATCGTCGCGACTGGAACGATCATCGCAACGACCGGAACCGCCACGGCTACAACGACAATCGCTGGGATCGTCACCGCGGCGACTGGAATCGTCATCCCAACTACTGGGACAACCGTCGCCACGATCGTGCCGACTACGCGCGCTACCGGTTCCGCTACGGCTCGTACCACGCACCGCGCGGCTACTACCATCGCGTCTGGCGCCGCGGCGACCACCTGCCGCGTGCCTGGTATGGCAACTCGTACGTCGTCTATGACTGGCGCCCGTACCGGCTGTACTCGCCGCCGTATGGCTACCACTGGGTGCGCGTCGGTAATGATGTCCTGCTTACCGCCGTCGCCACCGGCATCGTGCTCGATGTGATCTACGACATCTGGTACTGACGATCCAAAGATCCCGAGCTAGCGGGAATCGCCGGCGCCCAGGAAAGGATTCCTGGGCGCCGATGTTTTGGGGACATTCCTGATTTCCCGGGAAATGGGCACGCGCCTCACCCCCCACATCCAACGCCAGCGACTATCCTTCGAGGCACGTCCCCATTTCCCGGGAAATCAGGAATGTCCCCACGCCTCGACGCCATCGAAGAAAAGCTCGCGCACCTGGAACGCGCGGTGAGCGAGCTCAGCGACGTGGTCGCGCGCCAGCAGAAGGAGCTGGATCTCGCCCTGGAGCGCAACCAGCGGCTGCTCGACAAGCTCGCGGCCGTGGAATCCGAGCTCGGCCCGAGCGCCACCGTCCACGAGAAGCCGCCGCACTACTAGATCCAGCGGCGCACCCGCATGCGATAGCTGCGGTACTGCTCGCCAAAAATCCCTTCGAGGAAGCGCTCCTCCGCGCAAATGAAGCGGAAGTGCAGGATGCCGACGAACACCGGCAGCGGCAGCAAGGCACCGAGCGTGCCGTCGATCAGCGCCACGCCGGCCAGGATCAGCGTGAGCCCGAGATACATTGGATTGCGTGTCATGCGGAACCAGCCGCCGGTCACCAGCGTGGTCGACTTTTCAAAAGGGACCACGGGCGTGCCGGCCTTCCTGAAGGCGCCCGCTGCTCCGATCGACATGAAGGCGCCCAGCGCCAGCGGCACAAAGCCGAGGTAGTTCCAGGGTTTTGGCACCAGCCGAAGTATCGGCACCCACCGGTCCAGAGCGAACGAGGCGGCCAGCGCCAGCAGCAGCCACACCGGCGGCAGCACGCGCCGCACGGGAACACTCACCGTGGATCCCTCACGAATCCCACCGTGAGCTCGAGCGCCTCGAGCGCGCCGGGCAACAGGAACTCGCCGCGCGGCAGATCGTTGCGCACCTGACCCTGATTGCCGAGCACGAAGTCGTGGTAACCATGCTCGAAGACCTCCATGCGCACCTTTTTGCCGTGTTTCACGAGCTCGTCGTGCAGCGTCTGGTCCAGCGGCAGCAGGCGATCTTCGGTGCCCACGATGATGAGCACCGGCATCCTGATGGGCGTGATGTTGTCTTTCGCAGTCGTCGGATCCGCCTTCGCCGTATTGAAGTCGGGCCGCGATCCGTCGGGATTCAGCTTGAGACCCAGGAACCAGATGGGTGCCGGTGCACCCGCCACCACCGCGCGCAGCGTTGGCACGCGAGAGGCCAGGTACATCGCGAGGTTGCCGCCGAGGCTCACGCCGTAGACGCTGACTTCGCTGCGTTTCACGTACGGCAGGTTCTGCACGTACTCGACCACGGTGATGCCGTCATCGATGGCCGTCACCAGCCCGGTCGATGAAGGTTTGTTCATCTGGTTCCAGTCGCCGCCGCGATAGTCGGCTACGACGACCACGAAACCTTCCTGCAGGAACCGTTCCCACACGGGACCGCCGTGGTCCCCGCGCGACCAGCCCACGAGCTGGTCCATGCCGCGGCCGCCAGGGGCGCCATGGAACATGATGAGAGCCGGAAACGGGCCGTTGCCCTTCGGCTTGCGCACGGCCGCCGCGACGTACACGCCGTCCTTGGCCTTGATCCAGGTCTGCATGACCGGCGAGTCGGCCTGGCTGACGACGTGAACGTATTTCTTGTCCGGCAATGCTTCGTTGCTGCCGCCGTGGCGTGTGACCTCCGTCAGCGCCACCGCGACCAGGTCGATGAAAAACATAGCAGGCGAAGGCTCGAATCATCATCTGAAACCTTCACAGTGCGACAGGCGGCAAACATCGCCGCCGTGGGTTCGCCCCACCGTCCGCCGAACTCCAGTTCCGACTGCTTGCCGGCCTTGTTCGTGAACCACAGTGCGCGCGCCTCGCCGCGTACCAGTTCCGCGCTGAGTCGTCCACCTGCGCCAGCGTGATGTCGTAGCGGAAGGTGCGGAGCAGATCGAAGCTCGGGCCGAACAGTTGTTTCGCATCGACGCGATCCGGATCTTTGCGCGCTTTCGTACGGACGATGCGGATCCCGCGTCTCGGTTTCTCGCTCGATGACCACTTCGCCGCGATCCGCGCCTGCATACAAGGTGACTCTCACGGGAAACCTTCCGTGCTCGATAGAGCTGCCAGAATTCGCAGCGACCATCGTCGCTGGCGTAAGCGCGAAATATCGCGAAAGGCTGAAACAGGTACCACGGCGGCGGGTCGTCGATCATCGACTTCACGCAGGCGCGATACATCGGCGCGGCAAACTGCGCGCCGTTCATGGGAATCGCGAAACTCAGGGCGTCTCGTTGCTCGGAATGCGTCACGGTCATGGCCAGCGCGTGACCGAGGCCCGAGATCGTCGTCAACATTGATCGGCGATCGCCGGGGCTGAGTCACGATGACGGCGCGCGGTGAATTCGCGCTGGCGCAGTGGTCGACGATTCAATCCCAGCGATCGATGCCCCGATCGACTCGAAGCGATACCGACTGAATTCCCGACAGGTTTCCGTTGAGGACCACGACGATCCTTCCTTCGCCTTCCGGTTGGCACGAGCACCGATCCCGTGGAGCTCGTCACCGACTCCGCGCATCGACCGCAGGTTCGGCCGAACGAGTCGCGCAGGTGGGCTCCTTGCACGATTCCGACCGCGCTGGACCAGGCGTGGGCGCCGGGTACCGGCCGCGCGATAGCTATGTTGCCGCTCGTTGCCAGCAGGGCCCGCGACCACCGGCTTCCGCAAGCGACGTATCGATGCGTCATCCGCGCCTCCCAGGCCTTGCGCGGCACTACGGCAGGACGCTGTACCCGCCCGTCTCCGCGAACTGGTCGTGCTCGCCACTGCTCGCAGCGCCCACGGCGGCCCCACGCGACAGGCGATCGCGGATCGCGGTCCACTTTTCTTCGCTGGGTACGTCCTGCACCAGGATCTGTTCGCAGCCGGCCTTGTCCAGCGCGCGCAGGTTGGCGTACAGGTCGTGCGCGTAGGCGTCCGGCCTTCGCCCGGCGTTGATCCAGGTCACCGAAGGATAGGTCTTGAGCGGCAGACGCATCGCCAACACCGCCACGCGCCGCCCGCCTTCGGACAGCGTCTCCGCGCGTTTGTCGATCTCGTCGACCGGCACGATGGTCATGGGCGTCATCGGCGCGTAGTGCGACACCTTGCTGCCTGGCACGCGCGGCGTGGACGGCGCGGCGCCGACGATGACATCGCCAACCACCTCCTTCATCTGCGAATAGGTGACGAAGCCCGGCCGCAGCAGGCGCACCTGCTCGCCCTCGAAGCTCGACGATGGTGGATTCCAGGCCAATCTGGCTTTCACCGCCGTCGAGCACCACGCGCACTGCATCGCCGAATTCCTCGCGCACATGCTCGGCACGCGTCGGGCTCACGCGGCCGAAGCGATTCGCCGAGGGCGCGGCGATGCCACCGCCGAAGGCCGTGAGCAGCTGCTGGGCCATGGGATGCGAGGGCACACGGATGGCGACGGTTTCCTGCCCGCCGGTGACCGCGTCGTGCACGTTTTCCGAACGCGGCAGCACCATCGTCAGCGGACCGGGCCAGAATCGCGCCGCGAGCTTCTGCGCGGCCTCGGGCACTTCGCGCGCCCAGCGATGCAGGTACTTGGGGTTGTCGAGGTGGACGATCACCGGGTGGTCCGCCGGCCGGTCCTTCAGCTCGAAAATGCGGCGCACCGCCGCCGGGTTCTGCGCATTGGCGCCGAGGCCGTAGACGGTTTCGGTCGGAAAGGCGACGAGCTCGCCGTCCCGCAACGCGGTGACGGCAGCTTCCAGTTCCTTGAGAGTGGCTCGAACGACGCGGACCATGACCGGATTGTACAAAGGCAGAAGGAACAAAATGCCGTCCGCATGCAGTTCCCCTACATTGTTCACGGACGCCGCCCCCTTCTTTAAAAAGAAGGGGCGGCGTTATGAGTGGGGCGTGAGCCCCTGAAGAGTCTTATTCAAGATCGCGCCGCTCCCATCCTTCATTGGCCCGCCGCAGCTCGTATGTAGGCCAATAATGGCGATCGAGTTTCAGGGTGATCACTTCGGGCGCGTTATTCCAGGTTATGGTGCGCAGCCGGATGGCCGAGCGGTCCGGCCTTCCCGACACCACCTTGAGGAAGGCGTCCAGATCGGGCGTCGGAACTGCCGTCCACCTCGACGATGCGCCGGCCCGGGAACAGTCCGTAGCGCGTCGCCGGCGACCCATAGGCGAAATAGCCGACGTAAACGCCTTCGGGCGGGATGCCCCGCTGCGCGATCATCGCGCGGTGCGGAGCCTGCAGCGTGGCGCCGGCCCACATGACGATGCGATCGATGTCGTTGCCCGCTGAGCGCCGCGGTGGGCAGAGGCACGCGCTTCTCCTCGCCGTCGCGCCATACCGTGACGTTGACCTCGGCCTTGTCGGCTACCGCCAGCTCCACTTCGCGGAAGCTCGTGACCACCTTATCGTCGATGGCCAGCAGCAATGTCGCCCTGCTTGAGGCGGCCGACGGCGGGCGAGCCGCCGACCAGGCGCACGATGGACAACACCTGGCGCTGATTCGGGCTCGCAATCTCGAGCTTCCGCAGCCATTCGTCGGACAGGCCCAGCCGCCGCGCCGCCGCCAGCGGTTGCGGCACCAGTTCCGCCTCGAGCGAGAACACGGATTGCTTCGCTCTGCACGCGGCGGAGCATGTCCTGCACCACGCCGATGGCGACGCCACGGTTTTCCTGCTGCAGCTCGCGGCCGCTTCTCCCAGGCGAAGCTCGACCACAGGCCCAGCACATTGCCCCGGTCGTCCGTGATCACGCCGTCGAAGTCCGCCGGCCCGTTCACGAGCTGATGGTGTCGAGGTTGCTCTCGCGGAACTGCATGGTGCGCGACAGCGGCAACTGGATGGGCGTCAGCCGACGCCACCTGCGTGGTGCGCGACGTTGAGCTCGCTGTCGGCGCCCATGCCGACCACCCACAGCGTCTCGCCCGGCACGATGCGCCGGTCTAACAACTTGGCGCTCGCTGCACCGGCGTGGTGCCGATCAGCTTGGGGTCGTAACTGACGATGGCGAGGTTGTGCAGCGGGTGCACGAACTCCACCTTGCCGGGAATTTCGAGCGTGCCCGCGAAGATGATGCGCACGTCGCCCATCGATACGGGAACGGTGTTGCGATCGACGACCACCAGGCCGCGCGCCGCGTCCACCACGAGGCCGGTGCCGCGATAGTTGCGCTCGGTGATGCCCGACACCGAATACGGCATGTCGAAGCCCACGCCCACCAGCGACGATGCCAGCGCCGCGGCGCGCGCGTCGTCGGGCTTGGAGAAGCGCGTGCTGCCGCCGGTTTCGGGCTTGGCCGCAGCCCAGCGCCGGCAGTGCCGCGCACTGCCACACGCCCGCGGCGTCGTCGCGCAGGCAATGATTGGCCGGGAACCAGCGGCGGTCCATGCGCGCGCTGCGCACGCTCGACCCGTTCGGGATCGTCCACCGTCGAATAACGCACGGTGAAACGCTCACCGTCCGCGATGCCCGCCACCACCGCTTCGAAGGCCGCGAGGTTCGGCGTGGGTTTGCCATTGGCGCTGGCGATCACCGCGCCGCGCGGCACGCCGGCCGCGCCGAAGATGTAGCCCGGGTTCGCCACGTAGACGCCGTTGACGGCGACGTTGAAATGGCGCGCCTGTCTGGTAGGACACGGTGTGCACCACCGCGTCGCCGAACTCGAGGTAGGCGGACGGCGTGATGTCGTGCAGGTTGCCGACATTGAGCTTGGCGCTCGACCGGCTTGCCGCCGCGCTCGAGCTCGAGGTCCACGGTGCCGCCGACGCTGTCGTCGATCACCTGCTCCAGCGGCTCGAATTCCGAGACCAGTTTGCCGTTCACCCGCACCAGCACGTCGCCGGGCTGCAGCGTGCCGTCGGCGGGACCGCCGGGCAGCACCTCGTTGACCACCAGCATGCCGGTGAGCGCCGGAAATGCCTTGCGCGCGGATTCCTCGGTCTTCTCGTTGAGGCCGAGGCGGCGCAGCTCGTCGTACGGCGTGTAGTGGAACACCACCTGCAATGCGCCGCGCGTCACCGCCTTGCCGGCCTGGATGAGGTCGAGCGCGCGTTTCACGCGGCCCGAGCGGTAGATAGAAGCTCGAGGCAGCGCCCGTGGCGCCGCCGGCATTCAGCGCGACGACGCGGCCCTGGATGTCGATGACCGGGGAGCCCGAGGAGCCGCCCGAGGTGCCCGAGGCCGCCTGCAGGTAGAAAGTGTTGAAGTCGTTGTACTTGCCGATGCCGTATTCGGGCGCGTCGCGATCGAGCTTGGCGATGCGTGCCCGCGAGGATCGAGAGCTGCTCGCCGGCGTTGTTGCCGATGACGCGGATCTCGCGGCCGATCTGCGCGCCGTCCGGGTACAGCGGCAGCGAGCGCGGCTTGATGAAACGCAGCTTCTTCGGGTCGTAGCGATAGATGCCGAAGTCGTGGATGGGATCGCGATACACCGGGTAGAGCTGCACTTCCTCGCGATTGAGGAACGTGGCCTCGGACGTCACCGGGCCCGGGCGTGACCACGTGGCGATTGGTGAGGATGAGGCCGCGCTCGGCATCCACCACGAATCCGGTGGCCTGCGCGGAGGAATTCCACTCGGTGTCGAACGCGCGCGTCTGGTCGATTTCGATGGCGACCACGCTCTCGGCGACGCGCGCCAGCGTGCCGCGCCAGGCGGCGCTCTCGCCTTCCGCTCTGCGGCAATCGCGGCCTGCGCCGCCGCGGACTGCGCCGACCACCTGCGGCGGCGCGTTCTGGGCCCGCGCCTGCTGTGAGAATGGCGGGAGCGGCGCAAATCAGTCCGAGCAGCAGAAGGCGGCGTAGATGCATGCGGTGTCCTTTCGAGTTTGTTAGAGGCTGCTCAGCGCCACAGGACCAGAATCCAGATCACCGCCAGCAGCAGCAGCGACGTGAGCACCGCCGCGGAACCGATGTCCTTGGCGAGACCCGAGAATTTGTGCCGCTCGAGCCCGATGCGATCGACCGTGGCCTCGATGGCGCTGTTGATCAGCTCCACGATCAGCACCAGGAACATCGGCGCGATCAGCAACGCGCGCTCGATGCCATTGCGGCCTAACCACAGACCCAGTGGAATGACCACCACCGCCAGGGCGAGTTCCTGCCGGAAGGCCGCCTCCTCGCGGAAGGCGCCCGCAAAACCCTTCATGCTCGCGCCAAAAGCGCGGAACATACGCGTGAATCCGGTGGGTTTGAGTCGGTCGCCGATGTCGTTCATCGGGGGTGGACTGTACCAGAGCGCCGTCAGTGTCTTGACGGACTGCGCCCCATCGGAAACGCCGTCGAAGCGACGGCGTTCTCCGATGTGGAGCGCAGCTCCGCTGCGGCAGGTTTCCAGGTGAGATCGAGCTGACGCGCGGCGCGGACGTCGTCGAGCCGGCGCACCGTCATGGTGTGCGGCGCGGACTTGACGAGATCGGCCTGCGTCTCGGCTTCCTTCAGGATGGCGACCATCGCGTCGATGAATCCATCGAGCGCTTCCTTGCTCTCGGTCTCCGTGGGCTCGATGAGCAGGCACTCGGGCACCAGCAGCGGGAAATAGGTCGTCGGCGCGTGGAAGCCGTAGTCGAGCAGCCGCTTGGCGATGTCCATGGCGGAGACGCCGAGATCGTTCTTCTGCTTCTTCGCCGTGATGATGAACTCGTGGCTCGCGCGCCGCGTCGGATACGCCGGATCGAAGCCCGCCTTCGCGAGCCGGGCCATCAGATAGTTCGCGTTGAGCGTGGCGAACTCGCCGACGCGGTGCATGCCTTCGCGGCCCAGCATGCGCATATAGATGTATGCGCGCAGCAGCACGCCGGCATTGCCCATGAACGCCGACAGGCGGCCGATGGACTGCGGCAGGTCCTTCTCCGTGAGCCAGCGATATTTGTCGCCTTCCTTGCCGACCACGGGAATGGGCATGAACGGCAGCAGGCGCGCGCTCACGCCCACCGCGCCCGCACCCGGACCGCCGCCGCCATGCGGCGTCGAGAAGGTCTTGTGCAGGTTCATGTGGATGACGTCGAAGCCCATGTCGCCCGGGCGCACCTTGCCGAGGATGGCGTTGAGGTTGGCGCCGTCGTAGTACAGCAGGCCGCCCGCGTCGTGGACGATCTTCGCCACTTCCTTGATGCGCCGCTCGAACACGCCGCAGGTGGAAGGATTCGTGAGCATGATGCCCGCGGTGTTGGGACCCACGACCGGCTTCAGCGCCTCGACGTCGACGTCGCCTTCGTCGTTGGCGGGAATCTCCTTGCACCACGCAGCCGCACATGGTGGCGGTGGCGGGGTTGGTGCCGTGCGCCGCGTCCGGCACGATGATCTCGTTGCGCGCGAGATCGCCGCGCGCGCGGTGATAGGCGCGGATCATGGCGACGCCGGCGAACTCGCCGTGCGCGCCGGCCATGGGCGACAGCGCCACGCCCTGCATGCCGGTGACTTCCTTCAGCATCTCCTGCAGCTCGAACATGCAGGCGAGGAAGCCCTGGCCCAGTCGATTCCGGCGCGAGCGGATGACGATTCAGGAAGCCCGGCAACATCGCGAACTGAGTTACAGGCCTTCGGGTTGTACTTCATCGTGCACGAACCGAGCGGATAGAAATGCGTGTCGATGGAGAAGTTGAGCTGCGAGAGCTTGGTGAAGTGGCGCACCACCTCGAGCTCGCTGACTTCCGGCAACATCGCGCGGCTTCCTGCGGCGCAGGTTTTCCGGGATGTCGGCGGCGATCTCGTTCGGCGTGTCGCGCTCCGTCGGCCACTGGCCGAACGCGCCGCGCCCGGGCGCGAGTATTCGAAGATGATCTTTTCGGGATGTTTCTGCATTGCCATGTGTTGTTCTCTCGCTCAGGCCGCGCGCACGGCGGCTTTGAGGGTTTCGGCGAGCGCATCGGCGTAGGCCTGGATGTCGGCGGCGGTACGCGTTTCGGTGGCGCAGACCAGCAGCGCGTTGCCCAGCTCCGGGTAGTCGGTCGACAGGTCGAAGCCGCCGACGATGCCGCGGCGCGCGAGCTCGGCGATCACCGGGGCCACCGGCCGGTCGAGCAGCAACACGGCCTCGTGGAAGCGCGGCCGCTCGAACGCGAGCTTCACGCCCTTGACGCGCGTCAGCGCCGCGACCAGCTCGTTGGTGCGCGCGGTGCGATTCATTGGCGACGCGCGCCAGGCCTTCCGGCCCTAACAAGCTCAGGTAGATCGTGGCGGCCGTGACCAGCAGGCCCTGGTTCGTGCAGATGTTCGACGTGGCCTTGCCGCGGCGGATGTGCTGCTCGCGCGCCTGCAGCGTGAGCGCGAAGCCCTGCTTGCCGTTCGCATCGACGGTGCGGCCGACGATGCGGCCCGGCATCTGGCGCACGAACTCCATCTTGGTGGTGAGGAAGCCCGCGTAGGGGCCGCCCGAAGACAGCGGCACGCCGAGCGGCTGGCAGTCGCCGCAGGCGATGTCCGCGCCCTTCGTGCCCCACTCGCCCGGCGGCTTGAGAATGCCGAGCGACGTCGGATTCACCGAGGCGATGACCATCACGCCGTTGGCATGCGCCCAGTCGGTGATGGCATCGACGTCTTCGAGCACGCCGAAAAAGTTCGGCTGCTGGATCACGATGGCGGTGATGTCTTCGCCCTGCGTACTTCTCGAGATCCGCGACCGCCAGGAATCCTTTCGGACACGGGATCTCTTCGAAGCGCACGCCCTGCCCGGTGGCGGTCGCCACCGCCACCTTGCGGTAGTTCGGGTTCACCGTGCGTCGGCACGAGGATGCGCTGCGACTTGGATTTGCGATGCGCGCGCACCGCCATCAACGCCGCTTCCGCTACTGCCGAGCCGCCGTCGTACATCGAGGCGTTCGAGACTTCCATGCCGGTCAGCGAGGAAATCATCGTCTGGTATTCGTAGATGAGCTGCAGCGTGCCCTGCGAGGCCTCGGCCTGGTAAGGCGTATAGGCGCTGTAGAACTCGCCGCGCGTGGTCACGGCCCATACCGCCGCGGGAATGTGATGTTCGTAGGCGCCGGCGCCGATGAAATTCAGCGGCAGTGCCGTCCTGCGCGGCACGCGCAGTCATGAGGCGGCCGATCTGCATCTCGTTGAGGGCATCCGGAATGCCCGCCAGCGATTCGATGCGCAGGTCTTTCGGAATCTCGTCGAAGAGATCTTCGATTTTTTTCGCGCCGATGGCGGCGAGCATCTGCTCGACGTCCTCGGGAGTATGCGGAATGAACGGCATGATCAGCCCTCCGCGGCCAGGTGCGCCTGGTACTCGGCGGCGCTGAGCAGACCCTGCGGCGCGCCATCCGGCTTCATGCGCACGATCCAGCCGCCGCCGTAGGGTTCGGAATTGATCAGCTCGGGTTGGCTGCCGAGCGCCGGATTGCCCTCGACGCACGGCGCCGGCGATCGGCGCGTACACGTCGGAGGCGGCCTTGACCGACTCGACCACGGCGAAGGCATCGCCGGCCTTCATCGTCTTGCCGGCTCTCCGGCACTTCCACGAACACCAGGTCGCCGAGCGCGCCCTGCGCGTGGTCGGTGATGCCCACTTCGACATTGCCGTCGGCGAGCGTGCGCACCCATTCGTGCGACTTGGTGTACTTGAGATCGGCGGGGATATTGCTCATGGAATCTGCTCCGTGAAAATTGACTCACTGACCAGGACCTTGCCCTTGCGCACGAAGGGCGCCTTGACCACGCGTGCATTGAGAAGCTTGCCGCGCACGTCCACCTGCACGGTGGCGCCGGTATCGCGCGGCACGCGCGCCAGCGCGATGGACTTCTCCATCGTGGGAGAGAAGGTGCCGCTGGTGATCTCTCCAAAGATTGGCACCTTCGCCCGCTCCGACGACGACCTTCTGGTGGCCGCGCAACACGCCGCGGTCTTCCAGCAGCAGCGCGACGAATTTTTTCTTCAGGCCCGCGGCCTTGAGCGCCTCGAGCGCCTTGCGGCCGATGAAGTCACGCGCGGCATTGTCGAAGGACACGGTCCACGCCAGTCCCGACTCCAGCGGATTCTGCGTTTCGTCCATGTCGTTGCCGTAGAGGTTCATGGCCGCTTCGAGCCGCAACGTGTCGCGGGCGCCGAGGCCGGCCGACTTGACGCCCTTGGCATTGAGCGCGCGCCACACCGGCTCCGCGGCCGGGGCCGGCAGCATGATTTCGAAACCGTCCTCGCCGGTGTAGCCGGTGCGCGCCACGAACCAGTCGCCCGCTTCTTTCATGGAAAGGGGCGGCCGAAGAACGGCTCGAGCGCGAGGGCCTGCTCGCGCTGCGCGGCGGGCAGCAGCTCCGCAACCTTGGCGCGCGCATTCGGACCCTGCACGGCGAGCATGGCGAGGTCGGTGCGCTCGGTGAGCTCGACGCCGAACTGCGGCGGCCACCGGCCGCATCCACGCGAGGTCCTTGTCGCGCGTGCCGGCGTTGACCACGATGCGGAACCAGACTCTCGTCGAGATAATAGATGATGAGATCGTCGATGACGCCGCCCTGCCTCGTTCAGCATGCAGGTATACAGCGCCTTGCCTGAAGTAGTTGAGCTTGGCGACGTCGTTGGCCACCAGCCTCGAGAGGAACTCGCGCACGCGCGGCCCGCGCGCGTCGATCACGCACATGTGTGACACGTCGAATATGCCGGCGTCGCGGCGCACCGCGTGGTGCTCCTCGATCTGCGAGCCGTAGTTGACCGGCATGTCCCAGCCGCCGAAATCGACCATGCGGGCGCCGAGCTCGACGTGCAGGTCATAAAGAGGTGTGCGTCTGCCCAAGATCGTCTCCCGGTGGCCCGCGCTCACCAATAAAAAAGGGCGGGAGAGAATGGGGACATTCCTCATTTGTTCGCGCAAAGGGACGACCTTCGATGTCCCCTTTCCTTCCCCGCCGCCCCTCTGTCCTTGGACCTGAGAGATCGGGCCTGCTGCGCAGACCGCACCCCTTCGGTGGGTGGCATTCCTTCCATTCAGAAGGGGCCACCACTCTCCAGAGCCCGCCTTCAAACCCTGCCGTTCTTTTGCCTGAGCGTTTCCGGGCGGAAACTTGCGCCTTCGGCGCCCTCGATGAGGAGGGTCTCTCGGACAGAGTCTGGTCAATTGGCGAGCGGGTGGCATCATAGCAGCCCCTTCCGGCAGCGACGAGCCAGACTTTGATGAAAACGCGCCGCATCACGCCGCCAGCGGTCCTTTTTACCGTGGCTGCCCTCATGTCCGTCGGCTGTCCTTCGCGAAAGACAACGCTCGTGAAGCGGCGCTGCGTGCGGCCGAGCTCGCGCGCTTCGCAGCCAATGTGAACGCCGATGCGAAAGTCCTCGGCGAATTGCTGGATGACGGCCTGGAATACGTGCACTCCAATGGGGAACTGGACAGCAAGCAGTCGTTCATCGAATCCCTGACCACCGGTCGGCGCGACTACGCGAAAACCGATGCCAGCATCGAAAGCGTTCGCTTCTTCGGCGACGTGGCCATCATCCGCGGCAAGGCCAGGGTCACGGTGATCGACGCCGGCACGTCACGTGATCTGCACATCGGCTACACCGACGTGTGGGTTTGGAAAGGCAACCACTGGCGGATGACGGCCTGGCGCTCGGCGCGCCTGCCGGATTCGCCGGTCAAGTAGTTAGTCTATGCGCACGCTAAACCCCATGCACCGCCTGCTGCCCCTGCTCGCCCTGCTGTTCGCGGGACCGATCGCCGCCGCGCCACGCGGCGACGAGGCATCCGCGCGAGCCGCGACACTCGAACGCTTCACGGCGGCGCTGCATGCCGACGTCGCGACACTGGAGAGGCTGCTGGCCGACGACCTCGACTACTGCAGCTTTCGCGGCACCTGCCAGACCAAGCGCGAGTACATCGGCGAGGTGAAATCGGGCGTGCTCAAGTACAAGTCGATCGACCCCGCCGTCGATCGCGTCAAGCTGTTCGCCGACAGCGCCGCGGTTCTCGGGCGAGTCACGGTCACCGCGACACGCAATGGTGTCGAGCGCAGCGTGAGTCTCATGTATGCCGGGGTTCTCGCCTGGCGCGAGGATCGCTGGCAGCTGACCACTTGGGCTTCAACGATCGTCGATCCGCAGGCGAAGTGAACGAATGAGCCATCCGCGCCGCAAGTCCGTCGCCGTGAAGGTCGGCCGAGTCGTCGTCGGCGGAGCGGCGCCCATCGTCATTCAGTCGATGACCAATACCGACACGGCCGACATCGAGGGCACGGCGCAGCAGATCAAGGCGCTGGCGCGCGCGGGTTCCGAGCTGGTGCGCATCACGGTCAACGAAACAGCGGCCGCCGCGGCGGTGGCGCCCATCCGTGACCGCCTCGCGCAAATGGGTGTGGGCGTTCCCATCATCGGCGACTTTCATTTCAACGGGCACAAGCTGCTGCGGGAAAATCCGGAGTGCGCCGAAGCATTGGCCAAGTACCGCATCAATCCCGGAAACGTCGGACGCGGCAGCAAGCGCGATCCGCAGTTCGCCGAGATGATCGAGTTCGCCTGCCGGTACGAAAAGCCGGTGCGTATTGGCGTGAACTGGGGCAGCCTGGATCAGGATCTGCTCACGCGCATGATGGACGAGAACAATTCGCGCGCCGAGCCTCTGTCGGCGCAGGAAATCATGCGCGAGGCCGTGGTTGCCTCGGCGCTGGAGAGCGCCAATCGCGCCGTGGAGCTGGGACTGCCGCGCGAGCGCATCATACTTTCGGCCAAAGTGTCTGGCGTACAAGACCTCATCGCCATCTACCGGCGGCTGGCGGGGCGCTGTGATTGGCCACTGCATCTCGGGCTCACCGAAGCCGGCATGGGCAGCAAGGGCATCGTGGCTTCCACCGCGGGAATGGCTGTGCTGCTGCAGGAAGGCATCGGCGACACCATCCGCGTGTCGCTCACGCCCGAGCCCAATGGCGATCGCACCAACGAAGTCATCGTGGCGCAGGAAATCCTGCAAACCATGGGACTGCGTTCGTTCATCCCGATGGTCGTGGCCTGCCCCGGTTGTGGCCGCACCACGAGCACGTATTTCCAGGAGCTGGCGCAGTCCATCCAGTCGCACATCCGACACCGCATGCCGGAATGGCGCAAGTCCTACGAAGGTGTGGAGGACATGACGGTTGCGGTCATGGGCTGCGTGGTCAATGGTCCGGGAGAGAGCAAACACGCCAACATCGGCATCTCGCTGCCGGGCACGGGTGAACGACCCGTGGCGCCCGTGTACATCGACGGCGAGAAGGGTCCGACGCTCAAGGGCGAGCGTATCGCCGAGGAATTCCAGGAACTCGTGGAGCAGTACGTGGCGCGCCGTTATGCACGCATTGACGCCACCGCTTCCACGCCGGAGGTCATTTCATGAACGCACAGATCGGCAGCAACGACGACACCCTGATCAACAAGAAATGCGTACCCTGCCACGGCGGCGTGAGCCCGCTGTCGCCGGATGAAGCGAAGCAGATGCTCGGCCGCCTGTTGTCGGGTTGGCAGCTCGTGGAAGACGGCAAGGCGCTGCGCAAGGAATTCAAGTTCGCGGATTTCTACCGCGCGATGAGCTTCGTCAACGCGGTGGCGCACATCGCGAACGTCGAAGACCATCACCCGGACCTCGAATGTGGCTGGGGCTACTGCCGCATCCGCTTCCAGACGCACGCCATCGGCGGCCTGCACGAGAACGATTTCATCTGCGCCGCCAAGATCGACCATATTCAGGGCTGACGCCCACGTCGGAAATCGCCGCCGAAGCGGCGGCGTACATCAAATGGTCATGACGGTGTAGACCGCGGCACACCAGCCGCTGCCATATCGATTTTGTCGCCGACGGTTGCCAAATCCGGAATACCACCCGGCATTTCCGCGCGTGCCGCCATGCCGCGCGTTCAACTTCGATCAGTCGCGCGCAAGTTCCCGCGCTAGTGGTTAGCCGCCGTTACTCCTACTTATTGACTGAGGTCGTTGCGCGGCGCTCCCATGCGCGGGCGCGGAAACCGGTTACCACGGGGCCGCATCCGATGCTCTAACTACTTAAAGGGGTCGCAAATGGAACTTGGGCTTTGGGCGCGTCGCCGTCCGGGATGGAAATCCGCATTGGCTGCCCTTGCGGCGGCCGCGATCACGGCAACGTCCGCTTTGGCGGCCACGGTCGATACCACTGCGTGGTACGTGCTCGTGAACCGCAACAGCGGCAAGGCCGTGGACGTCTACAACTTCGCCACCAACGACGGCGCGCGCATCGCGCAGTGGACGCGCGGCGACGGCAACAATCAGCAGTGGCAGTTCGTGGACTCGGGCGGCGGGTACTACCGGCTGCGGTCGCGCCACTCGGGCAAGGTGCTCGACGATTACCAGTGGTCGACGGCCGAAAACGCGCAGGTCGTGCAGTGGACCGATCTGAACGGCACCAACCAGCAGTTCCGGCTGGTGGACTCCGACAGCGGCTACGTGCGGCTCATCAATCGCCACAGCAACAAGGCGCTCTCGGTGCAGAACTCGTCGACCGCGAACGGCACGAACATCGTGCAACTCACGGACGCCAACGGCGCGCAGCAGCAATGGCAGCTGGTGCGACTCGGAGGCACCACCCCGCCGGTCGGCTCGCTGCCGACCACGATCCGCTGGAGCTCGAGCGGCGTGCTCGCGGGTCCGAAGCCCGATTCAGCGCATCCCGATATCGCGGCCATCAAGGACTACACGGTGGTGCGGCACAACGGCGCCTGGCAGGTATACGCGACCACGGCCAGTCCTTCGCAGGGATGGAACCTGGTGCATTTCTCGTTCGCGGACTGGCCGCAGGCGAACGGCGCCACGCACACCTATCTCGACTCGACACCCATCGGACGCGGCTACCGCGCGGCGCCGCATATCTTCTTCTTCGCTCCGCAAGGCCTCTGGTACATGGTCTACCAGACCGGCGTGCCTACCTACTCGACCAGCACGGATCCCGGCAACCCGCGCTCATGGACCACGCCGCGGAATTTCATGAGCAGCGAGCCCGCCATCGTCACGCAGAACAAGGGCGCCGGCTCGTGGCTGGACTTCTGGATGATTTGCGACAGCAGCAACTGCTACCTTTTCTCCAGTGACGACAACGGCCATATCTACCGCTCGCAGACCACCCTTGCGAATTTCCCGAATGGCTTCGGCAATACCGTCATCGCGCTGCAGGATTCGCGTTTCGCGCTGTTCGAGGGCTCGGCGGTGTACAAGGTGCAGAACGCCACCCAGTACCTGCTGTTGCAGGAGGCCATCGGTTCAGATGGGCGGCGTTGGTACCGCTCGTACACGTCGAACAGCCTGAACGGGTCGTGGACGCCGCACCTGGCGACCGAATCGAACCCATTCGCGCGCTCGAACACGGTCACGTTCAGCGGCACCGCCTGGACTCGCGACTTCAGCCATGGCGAGCTGATCCGCGCGGGCAACGACCAGACAGTGCCGTTGAATCCCTGCCGATTGCAGTTCCTGTACCAGGGGCAGGATCCGAACGCGAGCGGCGACTACATCCGCCTGCCGTGGCGGATGGGCCTGCTCACGCAATCCAACTCGACCTGTTAGACGGCGGTGCCGGATAGCTAGAGCCGGCTCGCCCGTAATCTGTGACCTGTACCCGGTGAGAAATCGCCGCGCGGCGACAGAATGCGGGTATGAGACGGATTTTCTTCCTGCTGGTGCCCCTTCTGGCGTGCTTCGCGCCTGCCCTGCCGGCAAAAGAAGGCAAACGCGTCATCCCCTTCACCCGCATCGCGCCAACCCAGGGCATGGTGATGATGCGGGTCATCTCCAACCGCCAGATGTCCTCCTCATCGCCGAAGTGGGACAAGCTGGACATCAAAGATCTCAAGAGCGGCAAGACGTACAAGCTCAGCGACCTGTACGGGGGCGGCCACCACGCGACGTTCGTCGCATCCCTGCCGCCGGGCGAATACCAGGCGGAGCGGCTGCGCGTCGGAGATCCCGTGTGGCAGAGCCTGGCCGAGTATGGCGAGGTCGAATTCGCGCCGGCGGGTGTGTGGCGTTTCCGGGTCGAAAGCGGGCGCATGACCAACCTCGGTTCTATGCTGTTTCTCCAGCTCTACGCCATCTCTGTGCCCCAGTCCGTGAACGGCGCACAACATACCAAGCTGCGTTACCGCTGGCTTCAGACTCCCGACGACAATCTTCCGCAACGAAACGCCTTTCTCTTTCACCCGGATGACTATCCCGCCGTGCTCTCGAAGGCGTTGGGTTGGACCTCCATTGCCGCGGACGCCACGGCAAAATCGCTGACGCCGGAGTTGAAAAGGGTGACGTTGTCTTTGTCAGGCGCGACACCGACGGTGGCGGGAGGCACGTTGTTTGGCGAGCACTTCGGCCAGGTCGCATGGCGCCACACGGACGGCAAGTGGACCTGGGAAGACACGGGCACGATCGAAAGCATAGTTTTCGCCACCGACACCGCCGATGGCACGCGTTACGCCGCGGCCGCGGGCAGCATCCTGTTGCAACGGCACGGACCCGGTGACTGGCGCCGGATTCCCGTGGATCTCGAAGACGCCATGCCCCGCATGCTCTACGCCCCTGGTGATGGCAGCCTCCTCACGATCTGGGAACAATTCGAGAAATCCACCGCGCTCCGGTATCGCCCCGGAACGGATCCCGCCTGGACGAAGGAATGGGAGTTGCGCCCGCCAGGCAAGGTGACCCCAGGCTTCGGGTGCTGCAACGCCGTGCTGACTCCCCGAGGCATCGTTTACTCGACGGAACTCTACGGGTTCAGCTTGATGATCGAGAAAATTGCCTTCTGGGAATCTCTCGCCGACAAATGGACGCTCTCGGACCCGAAATTCAAAGGCGGCCCCATCGGCATGTTTCCCGACGGCGCGCTGTACTCGATGACTGGCGGCCAGAGCAACCAGACATTCAAGGTATCGAGCGATCGCGCCGTGACCTGGGAGAGCCGCTCGGTGGGCACCAACTTCCTGCGGCAACCGCAGTTTCGAACTGCCGACGAGGGCTACACGATTGCCGTCAGCCCCGGTGTCTCATGGATCCTGCTGCGGACCACCGATGGTGGCCGCAACTGGCACGCGATCGCCAACCTCCCCAAGGCGACCCACTGGTTCATGGTGCTTTCCCAGGAAGTTCTCATCGCCACGGAAGCCGGGCGGCTCTACAGCACCCCGGACAATGGCAAGAGCTGGCGTCTGGAGCGCGACGCGAACGCCGCCATTTGAGCGTCGCGGACTCAGCGACGCGAGCCGATCCCCGTGCGCACCCTGTTCGCGAATGAGGCAACCCCGCGCGACACCGAGCCTGTGCCACTGGCATAGACGGATTGCGCGAAGGCTTCGTGGCAACCGCCCTTGCCAAGATAGATGCGGAAGTGATGCAGCGCCGCTGCGTCGCGGGCCTCGACTTTTTCCCGCTGCACGTAGGCTTTCAACGCGGGTGACTCACGCACCTCCGCCACCGCCATGTCGCAACCCTGGATGAGTCCGGGCACGCACTCGGCGTGCGGCGTGCAGCGATGCCAGCGCAGGCGGTGGAAGTGGATCAGGAACGGCGGCAGCTCGGCCATGAATACCGTGAGCAGCGACTCACGATCCTGCAGTGAAAACGTGCAGCGCTCGAATCGCTCCGAATCCATGGTCGGCAGCAGGAGGACCGGCATGACTTCGATCGCCATGCGGCGAGTATCGCCAAATGATTTCGCGCCGGCCGGATCGCGCGCGAAAATCCTGAGCCAGGTCGCGGTTTCTGCGGTCAGGGCCGGGGTTGTGAGGCTTCCTGTGCCTCGAAGCGGATCAGGTAGAGGCCGCAGGCAATGATCAGTGCGGCCCCTAGCAGCGTGCGCAGGCTCGGCACAGTCGACCAGACGGCCAGGTCGATCACCAGGACCCAGGCCAACCCCGTGTACTCGAGCGGCGCCACGCTGGCCGCAGGCGCGTGCTTGAATGCGACGGTGATGCCCCACTGACCCAGCGCGCCGGTGACTGCCACGCCCACGATAACGGGAAAGTGCTCGCGCGCAATCGGCACCCATTGCGGCCACGCCAGCAACGTGGCACCGATCGCCAGCATGCACGTCATCCAGAACATCATCGACTGCGTGCTGTCGGTGCGACCCAGGATCTTCACCAGCACCGAAGACACGGCATAACACGTTGCCGTTCCCAAAACGGCCAGCGTGCCCCACCAGCCGAACCCCGTGCTCTCAGGCTTCAGCACCACGAGCACACCGATGAAGCCGACGCCGATGGCCGTCCATTGCGCGCGCCGTACCCGTTCTCCGAGCACCAGGATGGACAGCAGCGCGATCAGCATCGGCGCGACGAAGAAGATGGAGTACGTCTTGGCGAGCGACAGTGATTTCAGTGCGTATGTGAAGGTCAGCATCATGAATACCGACAGGACCCCGCGCACCAGGTGCAGGGGCCAGCGCACCTGGACCAGTTGTCTCGGGCCACCGGAGTACATGGCCCAGACGAACACCACGGGCAACGCCGCGAGGCCGCGCAGCGCCGCGACTTGCGCCGACGAATAGTGCTCGGTCAGCAGCTTGAGACCGGCATCCATGAACGAGAAGGCGCCGACGCCGATCAGCATGGCCGCCATGCCGGCGAGCTTTTCGCTGCGCAGACCTAACACGGGTGCGGGATCAACGCGCCGCCATGGGCAGCTCGCCGACCAGGCCCATGGCGCGCTCGATGAAGGCGCGCTTCACGAGGCCGGATCGCCCCACCCAGGGCAGCCCGCGCTGTGCCAGCTCGGCGACGCGGCCGGTGCCGCGCGCCAGCAGGCGGTCGAAGGCGTCGATGGCGGCGCTCATGAGCTCGTTCTCGCTGCGCCGCCAGCGTTCATAGCGTCTGAGGATGCGCTCGGCGCCCGGGTCTTCGTGCGCTTCGATGCCCTCGGCGATCACGTCGGCCAGCGCGGCGGCGTCTAACAAGCCCAGGTTGGCACCCTGTCCCGCCAGCGGGTGCACCACGTGCGCGGCGTCACCGACTAGCGCCACTCGCGCGCTCACGTAATGTTCGGCCGAAAGGCGCCACAGCGGAAACTTCACGCGCTCGCTCGCCAGCCGCACGGCTCCCAGCGCTCCATCGAAGTCGCGTTCGAGCTCGCGTTCGAACTCCTCGGAGGTCGCGGCCAGCAGCTTTTCGCCGCGCGCCGCCGGCACCGACCAGACGATGGAGCTCGAGCCATCGGCGAGCGGCAGGAAGGCCAGCGTGCCGTCGCCGAGAAAGCGCTGCCAGGCCGTGCGTCCATGCGGCCGGGCGGTATGGACCATGGCCACGATTGCGATCTGGCCGTAATCGGTGCGCGTGGCGAACAACCCCGCCAGCTCGCGCACGCGCGATTGCGCGCCATCGGCGCCGACCGCGAGACGCGCACGAAAGTCGCGCCCCGCGACGCGCAGCAAGGCGGCATCACGCGCGAAACCGAGCGCTTCGAGCTCCCCCTCGACCATCTGGATGCCGGCACGGCGCGCCGCGGCGGCCAGCGCTGCCTGCAGCACATTGTTCTCGGCAATCACGCCGAGGTCGCGCTCGCCGATTTCCGCGGCATCGAACACCAGCGCATCGCCGCCGTGCGGCGGCACATCCGCATGCCATACCTGCATGCGTTCATAAGGCGCGGCACGCACGCGGGCCACGTCCGTCCAGGCATCCACGGTTCGCAGGATCTTCTCGCTGGCGCGCGACAGCGCGAACACGCGCAGGTCCACGGGAAGCTGCGCGAGATCGGCGCCAGCGACGGGAAACCGGCGATCGATGAGCGCGATGCGCGCCGGCGGGACTGCCGCGCGTCTGGCGAGCAGCAGCGCGGCAGCGAGCCCGATGGGGCCGGCGCCGACCACCGCGACTTCGAGGTCGGCTGTCATTCCAGCGGCAGGCCGCGTGCCAATCGCGGCATGCGGCCGGCGAAGCCCCAGCTCACGCGTGACAGCGCACGTTTGGCAGTCGGGCTCAGGTCGAACAGCAGCAAGCCGAAATTGCGCACCATGCCGAGTCCGGGCAGGTCACTGCCGAAGAGCTTGACCAGCCCATCGGTAAAGCGGGTGACGCCCTTGCGGTCCTCGCTGCGCCAGGCGGAGAAGCGCGCTAACAACTCGGTGAAGTCCGGGTCTGAGGCCGCGCCTGCCAGCATTTCAGCGAGCGTGGCCGCGTCGCGGAGCCCCAGATTGAAACCCTGGCCGGCCACCGGATGCAGCGCCTGTGCGGCATTGCCGATCAGCACCACGCGTCCAGCCACGGTTTCGGTGGCGCGCGACAAGGCCAATGGATACTGGTTGCGCCGGCCCACGCGCGTCCAACGGCCGGCACGCCAGCCGAAGGCGGCCAGCAGCTCCGCCGCGAAAGCCTCATCGCCCAGCGCCAGCAGCTCGGCGGCCCGCGCCGGTCGCACGGCCCACACCACGGTGTAACCGCCACCTGCCGTCGGCAACACGGCCAGCGGTCCCGAGGCCGTGAAGCGCTCGAAGGCTTCTCCGGCGTGCGGTTTGTCGGTCGCGGCATTTACAACGATGGCGACCTGGTCGTAATCCTCGACGTCGGCATCGATGCCCGCGCAGGCACGCAGCACCGAACCCGCGCCATCGGCGGCCACCGCCACCGAGGCATGTACGCTTTCGACCGCGGCGTTATGAACTATCTCGAGCACCACGCCGTCGTCGCGCAAGGTCGCGTGCTTCAACTGCGCGGGGACGGCCAGCGTCACGTTGGGCGCGGACGCCAGCGCCTGCCACAACACGCGCCCGATGACGCGATTCGGCACCACGTAGCCGAACGCCTGCACGCCCTGCTCTTTCGCATCCAGTCGAGCCACGCCGAAACGCCCGGCGTCGGAAACATGGATCGAAAGGATCGCCGCGGCCTCGGCCGACATGGCTGGCCACACGCCCAGACTTTCGAAGACCTGTCGCGAGCCATTGCCCAGCGCCGTGGTGCGCTCGTCGAAGCTGGGTTGTGAGGCCGAGTCTGGCGCTATGCTTTCGATGAGCAGTACGCGCAACCGTGTGCCGCGCAACGCCAGCGCAAAGCTGGCACCGACCATGCCTCCGCCGACAATGGCCACGTCGTAGGAAGTCATGCCACCGACGCCATGAGCCGTTCGATGGCCACCGCCTCCTTGGGTACGCCATCCGTCAGCACTTCACAACCCTCGCGTGTGACCACGACGTCGTCTTCGATGCGAATACCGATGCCGTGGAATTTCTTCGGCGCGCCGGACGTCCCGGGTGCCACGTAGATGCCGGGCTCGATGGTCAGCGCCATGCCGGGCTCGAACACGCGCCACTCATTGCCTATCTTGTAGTCGCCCACGTCATGCACATCCATGCCCAGCCAGTGGCCGGTGCGATGCATGAAGTACTTGCGATAAGCGCCCGACTCTTCGAGCTTGGAAACCTTGCCTTTGAGCAGGCCGATCTTCACCAGGCCCTGCGTGATGACATGCACCGCGGCTTCGTGCGGCTCGTTCCAATGATTGCCGGGCTTGACGCGTTCGATGGCCGCGTAGTTCGCGGCCAGCACGATTTCATAAAGGGCCAGCTGCTCGGGCGAGAAGCGGCCGTTGACGGGAAAGGTTCGCGTAATGTCCGAGGCGTAGCAATCCACCTCGCAGCCCGCATCGATCAACAGCAAATCCCCGTCGTCGAGCAAGGCATCGTTTTCGCGATAGTGCAGGATGCAGCTGTTGGCGCCGCCGCCGACGATGGGCAGATATGAAAGGTCGGCATTGTGGCGTCGGAATTCGTGCACCACCTCGGCGGCAATCTCGTATTCGCGTTTGCCGGGCGTGCAGGCCTGCATGGCGCGCACATGGGCACGCGCGGCGATGCGTGCCGCCTCGCGCATGGTCTCGACCTCGCCGCGGCTCTTGAACAGGCGCATGTCGTGCAGCACGTGGTCGAGCGCGACCATCTCCTGCGGCGGGTGGCGGCCGTTGCGCGCCTGCGTGCGCAGGCCGTTGACCCAGCCGACCACTCGCTGATCGAATTCCGGGTGCGTGCCCATGGCGTAGAACACCTTGGCGCCGTTCTCCATGAGTCCCGGGAGGATTTCGTCGATATCGGCGATCGGGAAGGCGTGATCGGCGCCGTAGTCGCGCGTGGCGCCCTCCGGCCCCGCGCGCCTGCCATCCCAGGTCTCGCGCGCCGGATCGCGGTCGCGCACGAAGAGGATGTATTCACCCTGCGGCCGTCCTGGCACCAGCACGGCCACCGACTCGGGCTCGGCGAAGCCGGTGAGATAGAAGAAGTCGCTGTCCGGTCGATAGGCGTATTCGACATCGTTATTGCGAAGGCGCACCGGGGCGGTCGGCACGATGGCGATGGAGTCACGGCCCATGAGCTTCATCAGGGCACGCCGGCGCCTCTTGAATTCCTCGCGACCGATCGACTTGAGCGGCGCTACCGCCCGCGGCGCGATGCCCGGGTTGCCAGAGCGAGGACGTGAGCGGCGCGTTTTAATGTAGTGACCCGGCACCGGGCGCCGGCTCCTGTCCACGGGCCGGTGCGAATTCGACGAACAGCAATTGCACCCCCACGCGCACGAATTCGACCACCTCGGCAAAAGCCACTTCGTTTTCTTCGTTTTGTTCGTCGGCTGCGACACCCACATGGGTGATCTCGGTCAGATCGCGAATGATCTCGCCGGCCTCGGTCGACACCTTAGCCGGATCCGAGGCCGGCCCCGATCCGAGCCCGTATAGAAAGCCCTGACACCACAGGCTCAGCGCATCCGCGCGCTCGGCGAGCGGCGCTTCGTCGTCGGGCAGCAAGGGAGCAAAGTCCGCCTCGTTGCCGGCGAGCCTGCGCACCATGGAGTCGTAGACGTTCTGCAGCACCGAGCTTTGCAGTGCCTCTTCCTCAGGCGAGTCGTCGGGGAGGATTTCGTGCAGCCACTCGATGAGCCCGTAATCGCTCGAGCTGCACAGCGCGCCCGCCAGCGTGCCGTGGGCTTCCGCGGGTTCCGGAAGCGCGCGCGCGTCGCGCAGCACACGCTCGAACTCGTCGTAAGTGGCGGCCGTCATGGGGGAATTATGATTGCCAGGCGGAAGCGCCACAACGGAAAACGCCGCCCCTTATTTGAAAGAATGGGGCGGCGTCCGAGATCCCAGTTTGCCGGCCCGGCGGCGTCTACCCTATAGTTCCGACCCATGAACGACACCGACAACAAGAAGACCGGCAAACCCGGATTCGAAGCGGAATTCGCGCACCTCGAACGCCGCGTGGAAGAACTTCTCCTGACCATCGAGGCTCTCAAGGAGGAGAATCGCGCGCTGCGTCAGCGTCAGGAATCGCTCACGGCGGAACGCTCGGCATTCGCACAGCGCAATGACCAGGTGCGCGCACGCGTCGAGGCGATGATCGGTCGGCTCAAGACCATGGAGCACACTGCGTGAGCGAGAAAGAACCGGCGCACGTCACCGTACGCATCCTCGAGAAGGAATACTTCGTTTCCTGCCCGCAGGATGAGCGCGCCGCTCTGCTCGACTCCGCCGAATACCTCAACAAGAAGATGCGCGAAATCCGCGACACCGGCAAAGTCGTGGGCGCGGATCGCATCGCGGTGATGGCCGCGCTGAACATGGCGAATGAGCTGCTGCGCCTGCGCAAGCAGGATGCGGAGCTGCAAGGTGCCGTGACGGGACGCGTGAAGCACATGCGTGAACGCGTGGAAGGCGCGCTCCAGCGGACTCGTCAACTGGACTTGTAAGGGGCTGGCGCCCCACTCTCAAACGCCGTCGAAGCGACGTCGTACATTGAGTTATTGAGACCCATGTCCGATGTCAATCTCTCGATTCACGTCGCATTCCTACAGGGTGGTTGTAGTAGAGTGACTCCTGCGCTGCCTGCGGTGTTCGACAGTGGGTCGGGTTACCTCTCGACCGTAATGTAAACACCCAGGGACCTAAGCCTTGCCGGCAGTACTGTGCAGGTCCGCTTCGAGCGGAAAGCCTTAAATGTCGGGGTCGGTCCCACCTTGTTGCTCTGGTTCGAGAGCAACGACTCGCACCGGCATTGTGGGTAGCGCTTTTCCTCCTTCTTCGTCGTGATAACGAAGCAATCCCTCCGCAAAGAACTCCTGGCGCGGCGTCGTGGCATCAACGCCGCGCAGCGCGCGCGCGCGGCGCGCGCCGTCGCGGAGCACATCGCACTCACTCACTGGCTGGCACCCGGCAAACGCATAGGTCTGTATGCGTCCATGCCGCAGGAACTGGGCACGCAGCCCCTGATCGAGCTCGCGCGAGAGCGAGGCTGCCGCATCTATCTGCCCCGCATCGTCAGCATGCGCGCCCGCACCATGCGGTTCGTGCCGCTGAACCCGCGCGCGCGCCAGCACGACTTCGGCATGCTCGAGCCCGAGGGCGATGCCTGGATCGGGACGCGTTTTCTCGACACCATTTTCTGTGCGGGCGTGGCATTCGACCGGCGCGGCGCGCGACTCGGCCACGGCGCCGGCTTCTACGACCGCGCGCTGGCCTTCCGGCGCTTCCGCAATCACTGGCGCGGACCCAGGCTGGTGGGTCTCGCCTACGCTTTCCAGGTCGTCTCGCATATTCCCGTGACGGCGAACGACGTATTCATGGATGTGATCGTCACGGAGGGGGGAATCGATGAACTACTGGCTCATGAAGACTGAACCATCGACGTTCGGCATCGACCATCTGGCCAAGAAACCCAGGAAGACCGCGATGTGGGACGGCGTGCGCAACTACCAGGCACGCAACATGCTGCGCGATGACTTCAAGAAGGGTGATCTCGCGTTCATCTACCACTCGAGCAGCGACGAAACGGGAATAGCGGGCGTCATGCAGGTTGTACGTACCGCCTATCCCGATCCCACACAGTTCGACCGGAAGAACGACCACTACGATGCGGGCGCTACGCGTGATTCACCGCGCTGGGTTGTGGTCGACGTGCAACTCAAGCGGCGCTTCAAGCGCGTCATCACGCTCGATGAACTGCGTGAACACGAATCCCGTGAGCTCGATGGAATGTTGCTGTTGAAACGCGGCAACCGACTCTCGATCACACCGGTGAGTGAAGCTCACTGGCAGTTCATTCTCTCGCTCGAGTGATCGACATCGAGTGATGTTCACGAGCATCGACGTGACGACGATGCTCAATCCAGATGTCACTTGCTTGAAATTTGTCAACGCCTGCGTATACTCGCCCTCGGACTAACCCGTAACTACTGGAGATGCGCCATGGCGAAAGCCAAGAAAAAGGCCAAGAAGAAAGCCAAGAAGAAGTAATTCTTCGGCCTTGGTCAATTAGGCGAGCGAGAAACTTTCTCGCTCGCCGCTTCAAATTCGAAGACACTGCCCGCTACCAAGCGGGCAGTGTCGTTTCAGGACCCGGAAATTGCGGAGCGACTCGATGAGTGCGCAAGACTCTGGAAAACAAGCCGCGGCGCGCGCAGCGCTGGAATTCGTTCAGGAAGGAAAGGTACTCGGCGTCGGCACCGGTTCGACGGTGAACTTCCTCATCGATGAACTCGCGACACGTGGCGTGAAACTCGCCGGCGCCGTTTCGAGTTCGAATGGATCGACGCAGCGACTCACAGCCGCCGGGTTCAGGGTGCTGGACCTCAACGACGTGGGCGAGATCGATACGTACATCGACGGAGCCGATGAAACCAATCATCAGCGCCAGCTCATCAAGGGAGGGGGTGCCGCCCTGACGCGCGAGAAGATCATTGCCGCCGCGGCGCGCCGCTTCGTCTGCATCGCGGACCAGGGGAAGCTGGTGGATACCCTCGGCGCGTTCCCTTTGCCCGTCGAAGTCATCCCGATGGCGCTCCGGTACGTGAGTGGCGCGCTCGAGCGACTCGGCGGGCGGCCGGTGTGGCGCGAACCAGTGGTCACGGACAACGGCAACCACATTCTCGACGTGCACGGCCTACGTATTTCCGACCCAGTGGGGCTGGAGAACCGCATCAACCAGATCGTGGGCGTGGTCAGCGTGGGGTTGTTTGCGGCGCGACCCGCCGACCTGCTGATACTCGGCGGTCCGGCCGGTATCCGACGCATCTGACGCGATACGGACGTCCGCAGCCGCGTCCGCTGTCCGCCTGCGGACACTGGCGCACGCGTCCCGGAGCGGCCGCAATGGAAATCTCGCCGCGTAATTCAAGCAGTTAGGCAAACCCATACCCGGTTGGCATGCCGCGTGCTTTAGCTCATGCATGACCATGCTGCTGCGCGATGTCTCGATGCGGGGAACCCAGTCCCAGGACAAGGCGGTGGCCGCGCCCGACAAGCGGCGGGCTCTTATTAAACGTTACGGCCTCATCGCGGGTGCCGGCGCACTGGTACTGGTGCTCGGCGTATGGAGCGCGCGCGCCTGGCTGTCGTCCGAGAAGGTCATTCCGCAGGAGCGCCTGCGCACCGCGGTGGTGGAGCGCGGGCCCTTCGTGCGGGACGTGGCCGCCACCGGCCTGGTGGTCGCAGCCGTGAGCCCCACGTTGTTCGCCGAGGCGCCGGGCACCGTCATCTATAAGGTGCGCGCCGGCGACGTGGTCAAACCCGGCGACGTGCTGGGCGTGGTCGAGAGCGCGGCGCTGACCAATGAATATGATCGCGAGCGCGCCACCTTGACGAGCGCGGACGCGACGCTGAACCGCCAGGCCATCGAGGTCAGGCGCCAGATCCTCAAGAGCAGCCAGGACAGCGACCTGGCCAAGGTGCAGATCACGGCGGCGGAGCGCGAATACAAACGCGCGCAGGACGCCTGGGGCATTCACGTGATCCCGGAACGCGACTATTTGCGTGCCCGTGACGATCTCGATACCGCCAAGCTCAACTACGCGCATGCCGTGGAAACCGGCGGCCTGGAAAAGGACAGCCTGCAGCTGGAGCTGCGCAGCCAGCGCGCCACGCGTGACGCGCAGGCGTTGAAGGTAGCTCGCCTGCGCGAGCGTGTGGACGCACTCACACTGAAGTCCCCGGTGGCGGGCGTCGTCGCCACGCTCGCGCAGGTTGAACGCGCCCAGGTGGCGGAGAACGCTCCCCTGGTCACCGTGGTGGACCTCTCGGCCCTGGAAATCGAATTCCAGGTGGCCGAGTCCTACGCCAACGAGATCCGTCCCGGCATGAATGCCGAAGTCACGATGGACGGACGCAAGCTCATCGGCACGGTAGCCGGCATCTCTCCCGACGTGCGCAACTCGCAGGTGACGGGCCGCGTCCGCTTTGCCGAGCAGCCCAAGAGTCTGCGTCAGAACCAGCGGGCCTCGGTGCGCATCGTGCTCGACGAGCGCAATGACGTGCTCAAGGTGGGCCGCAGCCCATTCCAGGATTCCGACACCCGCTTCGTTTACGTAATACGCGACGGCGACGCGGTGCGCATGCCGGTGGAATTCGGAGCGGCCGCCATCGGCGAGATCGAAGTCCGCAAGGGGCTGGTCGCCGGCGACGTGGTCGTGCTCTCCGACATGCGCGACTACAAAGATGCACCGACTGTGCTCATCGGCAACTGAGCCAATTTGGAAGAGGAAAGAACATGCTTTCGATGACCAAGATCAGCAAAGTGTTTCGGACCGACCTGATCGAAACACATGCACTGCGCGATTTCTCACTGGAGGTGAAGGCCGGCGAATTCCTCGCCGTGACCGGTCCCTCGGGATCCGGCAAGACCACTTTCCTCAACATCACCGGGCTGCTCGAGCCCTACGACACCGGCACCTACAAGCTCGATGACGTCGACGTCACGCAGCTTTCCGACGACGCCCGCTCGCATCTGCGCAATCAGAAGATCGGCTTCATCTTCCAGAGCTTCAACCTGATGCCGGATCTCAATGTCTACGACAACGTGGACGTGCCGCTGCGCTACCGGCGCATGAAGGCTGCGGAGCGCGACAAACGCATCACCAACGCGCTCGAGATCGTCGGCCTGGCGGCGCGCATGAAACATGTCCCGGCGCAGCTCTCCGGCGGCCAGCAGCAGCGCGTGGCCATTGCGCGTGCCATCGCGGGCGACCCGAAGCTGGTGCTGGCCGACGAGCCTACCGGCAACCTCGACTCCCTGATGGCGCGCCAGGTGATGGACCTGCTGGAGAAGATCAACGAAATGGGCACCACCATCATCATGGTGACGCACGACCCCGAACTGGCGCGGCGCGCGCACCGCACCGTGCAGGTGGTGGACGGCCAGATCTCCGACTTCAAGCACTTCGACAGCAACGCGCCCGCGCCGCTGCACGGCCATCTGAGGGCCGTGGAAAGCGACTCGAGCACGGGAGCCTGAGATGTTCGCCTACTACCTCCGACTGGCGCTGGCGAGCTTTCGTCGCAATCCGGGCCTCACGGCGCTGATGGTGTTCGCCATCGCACTGGGCATTTCGGTGTGCATGATCACGCTGACCAGCTATCGCGCCGCCGCGCAAAACCCCGCCGGCGAACGCGGCAAGGTGCTGTTCGCGCCGTCCATCGACAGCTGGGATCCCAAGGAAGGCTGGGACGAAGAAGAGGACAAGAGCTACGCACCCACCCAGCTGACCTACCGCGACGCGCGCGGCCTGTACGCGTCGAACATCCCGGATCGCAAGGTCATCATGTACAAGGCCGGCGGCATCTTCTCGCGCGACGACAAGGGCATGGAACCGGAATACATCGGCACGCGCATGACCACGGCGGATTTCTTCCCGATGTTCAGCGTGCCCTTTCTCTACGGCGGGCCCTGGGATGCCAAGGCCGACGAGGGTCCCGATCCCGTGGTGGTGCTCAGCAAGGAGACCAATCGCAAGGCCTTCGGCGGCGAGAACAGCGTCGGGCGCACAGTGACCTGGCACGGCCGGCAATTCCGCGTCGTCGGCGTACTCGATGACTGGGAGCCAGCGCCGAAGTTCTACGACGTGAGCAATGGCTCGTTCAATCCGCAAGAAGGTGCGTACATCCCTTTCACCTGGGGCCAGGTTCTGCAGCTCGGCAGCGCAGGCAATACGAACTGCTGGAAGACCGAGATCATCGACAGTTGGGAAGCCTTCCTCAATTCGGAGTGTGTCTGGTTCCATGCGTGGTTCGAGCTGCGCACCGCCGAGAAGCAGCGCGCGTTCCGCGAATTCCTCGACAACTACGTCATCGAGCAGAAGAAGTCCGGCCGATTCCAGCGACCGCTCAACAACTACCTGTACGACGTCGATGGCTGGCTGAAGCGCAACAAGGTGGTGGGCGACGACAACAAGGCCATGCTGACGCTGGCTTTCGCCTTCCTCGCCGTGTGCCTGGTGAACACCGTCGGCCTGCTGCTGGCGAAATTCCTCAATGCGGCGCCGTCGGCAGGCATACGACGCGCGCTGGGCGCCAGCCGGCGTGACATCTTCTGGCAGCACCTGACGGAATCCGCGCTGGTGTCGCTGGCCGGCGGCATCGTGGGTGGATTCATCGGTTGGGTGGGCGTGTGGTCGATGCGCGCCTGGTATTCGCACTTCCTCGACGCACCGCTGAATTTCATCCCGTTCGACGAAACGAATTTCATCATCGTGGTCGCCATCGCGGTGTTCGCCGGCCTGCTGGCCGGCCTGTACCCCGCCTGGCGCATCGGGCGCGCGGCGCCCGCCTCCTATCTGAAGGTGCAATGACCATGGGAATCCGACCCATCCTCTCCGCGCTGATGCGCAACAGCGCTGGTGCCATCCTGGTCGCGCTGCAGATCGCCATCACGCTGGCCATCGTGGTCAACGCCGTCTTTCTCACCGTGGAGCGCGTGAGCAAGGTCGGCCGGCCGACCGGCATCGACGACCAGAACATCTTCTCGTTCCCCGTCGAAGGTTTCGACAAGGACTTCGACTTCCATGCCATGGAGCGTGACGACATGGCGTTGCTGCGGCAGATGCCGGGCGTGATCGATGCCACGCCCATCTCGCACGTGCCCTTGTCGGGCAGCGGCAACTCTTCGGGTTTCTACTCATTGCCGGACAAGAAGGGCAAGGACTCGCCTGCCAATACCTTCCGAGTCGACGAACACGGCGTGAACACGCTCGGCGTGAAGCTCTCGGCCGGCACGACCTTCGATCCGGCCATGATCGAGCGCAAGAAAAATGAAGAACAGGGCTGGCCCCCACAAGCCATCGTCAGCAAGGGCTTTGCCGAAGCGCTGTTCCCGGGCGAAGAGAACGTTGTCGGCAAGGACTTCTACGACGACCAGGGCAAGCCCATCCGCATCATTGGCCTGTTGGAACACATGCATGGATCCTGGGTGGGCTGGGACAAGGTCGATCGCGTATTGCTGGTCCCGCGCATCACCGGCCCATCGGTCCGCTACATCGTGCGCACCCGGCCGGGCGAGTTGGACCGGGTCATGAAGGAAACCGAGAGCTCGCTGCGCAAACGCGATCCGAACCGCGTGGTCGGCAAGATGCGCAAGATGGCCGACGACAAGCAACGCAGCTACTCCAGCGACATGATGATGGCGTTCACCCTGGCGGTCGTCACCGGGCTGGTGCTGGTATTCAGCTGCCTGGGAATCTTCGGCCTGGCCACGTTCAACGTGAACAGCCGCACGCGCCAGATCGGCACGCGCCGCGCCGTGGGCGCACGCAAGATCGACATCGTGCAGTACTTCCTCGCCGAGAACTGGCTGGTCACCACTGTGGGCGTGCTGATCGGTTGCGGCCTGGCGCTGGCGGCGGGCTACTGGCTGTCCACGCAGTACGGGCTGCCGCGCCTGAACCTTTATTACCTCGTGGGCGGAGTGCTCGGTCTCTGGGCCGTAGGTCAACTGGCCGCCTGGCAGCCCGCCTTGCGCGCTGCGAAAGTCTCGCCTGCGATGGCCACGCGAAACACTTGAACGCTTGCAACCCTGAACCGATCCCAGGCGTCTTACGAATGACGGGAGTCACTTCAAACGTAGAGGATCGCCTGGCAAACCGGACTGTCCTGGTCGCGGACGATAGCGAGGCCGTCAGAACGGCCTTCCAGGTCCTTTTGTCCCTGCACGGCGCGCGGGTTCTCGGCGCTTCATCTCCTGCCGAGGCCCTCGCGGCCGTGCGCTCCCAGGAAGTGGACCTGGTGATCCAGGACATGAACTTCCGCCGCGAAGCGACCTCGGGCGAGGAAGGCGTTGCGCTGTTCAAGGAATTGCGGTCGCTGCACCCCGACGTGCCGGTGATCCTGCTCACGGCATGGACGCACCTGGAAACCGCCGTGGACCTGGTGAAGGCCGGTGCCGCCGATTACATCGCCAAGCCCTGGGACGATGCGCGCCTGTTGACGACGGTCCGCAACCTGCTCGAGCTGCGTGCGGCCGTCGAGGAGAACGTCGCCACGCGCGCACGCCGCGCCGAGGCGCGCGCGCAGCTGGCCGAACGCTACGATCTTCGCGGCCTGGTCTACGAGAGTGACGCCCTGCACATGGTGGCGTCGATGGCCGCGCAGGTGGCCCATGCCGACGTCCCGGTGCTCATCACCGGGCCGAACGGCGCCGGCAAGGAAGTCCTGGCCGACATCGTGCACGCCAACTCCGCGCGCAAGACGCAGCCCTACGTGAAGGTGAATGCCGGCGCCCTGCCCGACCAGCTCATCGAGGCCGAGCTGTTCGGCACCGAGGCCGGCGCATTCACCGGCGCCAAGGCACGTGCCGGTCGCTTCGAAGCCGCCGATGGCGGCACGCTGTTCCTGGACGAGATCGGCAATCTCCCCCAGGCCGGCCAGGCCAAACTACTGCGCGTGCTGCAGACCGGCGAATACGAACGCCTGGGCAGCAACACCACGCGGCGCGCCAACGTGCGCATCGTCGCCGCCACCAACCTGCCGTTGCGTGAAGCCATGCGCGAGGGACGCTTTCGCGAGGATCTGTTCTACCGCCTGAGCGTCATCGAGCTGTCGCTGCCGCCCCTGGCGGAGCGGCGCGACGACGTCCTGCCGCTGGCGCGTTCATTCCTGACTCCCGGTACGCGCCTCACCGCCGACGCCGAGCGCGCCTTGCTCAACTATTCCTGGCCGGGAAACGTCCGTGAGCTGCGCAACGTGCTGCAACGCGCTGCGTTGCTCGCGGGCGTCCAACCCATCAGCGCGGCGACGTTGAACCTGCCCGCCGTGCTGCCGGCGCGCTCCGACGAACCCGTGCTCGATCGTGCCACCATCGAACGCGTGCTGGCCGAACACGGCCACATCGTGGCCCAGGCCGCGCGTCAGCTCGGCATCAGCCGCCAGGCCCTCTATCGCCGCATGGAAAAACTCGGTATCAAGGAGTCCCCCGGCCGTTAGGTCAGCGTTCAGGGATTCGATTGCCGTACAGATCCTCCATGGCCGGCTGGGCAACTCTGTGGCTCGGCGGCATCGCACTGCTCGGCGTGTTGCTCACCCTGCTCGCGCGGTCCTTCATCGATATCACCTGGCTGGCGGGCATGCTCGCCGCGCTGGTGCTCACGCCGCTGGTGGCCTGGAGCGGGAGCCGACTCACCTCGCGCTGGAGCCGCATGACGCGCGCGCTCAACGACGGCATGCTGAGCATCAAGGATCGCGACTTCAGCGTCTCCGTGACACGCGCCTCCTCGGACGAGGTCGGCGAGCTGGTGGAAAACTACAACGGTCTCGGCGAGCGCCTGCGCATCGAGCGTCAAAGCCTCTACCAGCGCGAGCTCATGCTCGACACCGTCATCCAGACCACACCACTGGCCATGGTGCTGACCAACGACACCGACGCGGTGCTCTACAGCAACTCCGCGGCGCGCCAGCTGTTCGCCGAGGGTCGCAAGCTCGAGGGCGCGAGGTTCTCGCGCTACCTCGATCGCGCGCCGGCTCCCTTGCGTGAGGCCATCGGGCGCGGCGGCGACACGCTGTTCACACTCGAGCTCGGCGGTGAACCGCAGGTCTACCATGTGTCCCAGCGCAGCTTCCTGCTGAACGCCGTGCCGCACCGCCTGCTGCTGCTCAAACAGCTCACGCGCGAGATCAATTCGCAGGAGGTGGCAACCTGGAAGAAGGTGATCCGCGTGATCGCACATGAACTGAACAACTCGCTGGCGCCGATTTCCTCGCTGGCGCATTCGGGACAGATACTGGCGAGGGCCCCGCCCGATCCCGAGCAACTGGTGCGCGTGTTCTCGACCATCGAAGATCGCGCCCGCCACCTCGCGGGCTTCATCGAGGGCTACGCACGGTTCGCCAAGCTGCCGCAGCCGCGACTGGCACCGGTGTCCTGGCAGGTGCTGCTCGAGCGGCTGCGCGTGGTCGTGGCGTTCCAGCTGGCAGGCCCGCTGCCGCAGCGCACCGCGAGCTTCGACACGGCGCAGATCGAGCAGGCGCTGATCAACCTGCTGAAGAATGCGCGCGAATCGGGCGCGGAGCCGGCGTCCATCGAGCTGAGCGTGAGCGCGGCGGCGCAGGGCTTCACCATCGAAGTTCGCGATCGCGGGCCGGGATTCACGCAGACCGCGCTCGAGCACGCACTGGTGCCGTTCTATTCGACCAAGGAAAGCGGCACCGGCCTCGGGCTCACGCTGTGCCGCGAGATCGTCGAGGCCCACGGGGGTCGCCTGCGCATCGCCAACCGCGAGGGCGGCGGCGCCGTCGTGACGCTGTGGCTTCCCGATGGTAGTTAGCGAGGAACGCTCCATGTACGACCTCTACATCGCCAACAAGAACTACTCCTCCTGGTCGCTGCGCCCGTGGGTGTTGATGCGCGAGCTGGCCATTCCGTTTCGGGAAATCCTGGTGCGCTTCGGCGGCTCGAAGAATCCCGACGCCTTCCGGCACTTCTCCCCCACCGGCAAGGTCCCCTGCCTGGTCGACGGCGAGATCACCGTGTGGGATTCATTGTCCATCACCGAGTACCTGGGCGAGCGTCATGCCGGCGTGTGGCCGGCCGAGGCCGCAGCGCGTGCCTGGGCGCGCAGCGCAGCGGCCGAAATGCATTCCGGGTTCACGGCACTGCGCAACGCCTGCAGCATGGCCTGCGGCCTGCGTATCACCTTGCATGCCGTGGACGCCGCGCTCAAGCGCGACCTGGAGCGTATCGAGCAACTCTGGGCTGAGGGGCTGGCGAAGTTCGGCGGTCCGTTTCTGACCGGCAAGCGCTTCTGCGCGGCAGATGCATTCTTCGCGCCGGTGGCGTTCCGCATCCAGACCTACGATCCGCCGATCGGCACCGAAGCGCGCCGCTACGCCGGCCATCTGCTGGCGTTGCCCTCGATGCAGAGCTGGTATGGAGCCGCACTGGCCGAGACCTTCCGCGACGAGGATCACGATGTGGAGTTGCGCGCCGCGGGAGTCTGGCGCGAAGACCTGCGGGCGCGGTAGTTAGCCGTGCTGTGGCGTGCGCTGCTCGCGTTCCTCGCGCTGCCCGGCGTGGTGGCCATCGCGCTGCCCGCCTGGTTCGCGGCGGAGGCGCTGAGAAACGGCGGCAGGTTCCACGTCGTCGGGCTGTTGCCCCTGGTGGCGGGGCTCGCGCTGCTGCTGTGGTGCGTGCGGGACTTCTACGTCGCCGGCAAGGGCACGCTCGCGCCCTGGTCGCCGCCGAAACACCTCGTGACCATCGGGCTGTACCGCTACAGCCGCAATCCCATGTATGTCGCCGTGACCACCATGCTGCTGGGCTGGGCACTGGCGTTCGCGTCGCCACGGCTCGCTGTTTATGCCGCTATCGTCGGCATCGCGTTTCATCTGCGCGTGGTGTTCGGCGAGGAGCCCTGGCTCGCGCGCACCCATGGCGCGGCCTGGGAGGACTACCGCGCCCGCGTGCCGCGCTGGCTGCTGTGAGCGCGCTCCGCTAGGCTCTGGTCCTCGCCGGACGTCCGGTGGCAGGGGGATTCATGTCGAAGATGTTGGTCGCCGCGCTGGCCGCGGCATTCACGTTGAGCGCGGCTGCGCAGGTGCGGGCCGATACGTTGCGCAACGGCTTCTCGGCCGAACGCCTGGCGCGCGTCGACACGCTGCTCGACTCCTATGTCGACGACGGCCGCGTCGCCGGGATCGTGGCGCTGGTATTGCGCGACGGCAAACCGGTCTACGAACACGCGGTGGGGTGGGCCGACAAGGAAGCCGGCCGCAAGATGGCCATGGACACCGAGTTCCGCATCGCCTCGCAGACCAAGGCGCTGACCAGCGTGGCCATCCTGCAGCTCATGGAGGAAGGCAAGCTCACGCTGAACGATCGTGCCGGCAAATGGATTCCCACATTCGCCAACACCATGGTTGCCGTGCTCAAGGAGAACGGCGGCGGCTTCAGCACGGTGCCTGCCAAGCGTCCCATCCTCATCAAGGATCTGCTGACGCACACCGCCGGCGTCAACTACGGCACCACGCCGGAGGTGGCGGCGCAGTACGAAGCCAAGGGACTGGGGCCGGCCGCAGGGTATGGCTGGTACTTCGCCGACAAGGACGAGCCCATCTGCGACTCCATGGAGCGCCTGGGCACGTTGCCCTTCGTGGCGCAGCCCGGCGATGCCTATGTCTACGGCTACAGCACGGACATCCTGGGCTGCATCGTCGAGAAGGCCTCGGGCGTGTCGCTCGACGAATTCATCCGCAGCCACATCACGAGCCCGCTCGGCATGAAGGACACCAATTTCTTCGTGCCGACCGCACAGCGCGAGCGTCTCGCGGCCGTGTACGGCAGCGACGCCGGCGGCAAGGCCGTGCGCCAGGCCGAAGGCCCGCGGGGCCAGGGTCATTACGTCGATGGGCCGCGCAGGGGCTTTTCCGGCGGCGCGGGACTCGTCTCCACGGCACGCGACTACGCCACCTTCCTCGAAGCACTGCGCAATGGGGGCGCGCTGGGCAAGGTGCGCATTCTCTCGCCGCATGCCGTGAAGCTGATGACCACCAACCAGATCGGCGAGGGTCTCAAGACCCCGCGCGGACTCGGCTTCGGCTACGGCTTCGAGACCCACGACAAGTACGGCATTTCCGGCATGGAGTCGGTGGGTTCATTCGGCTGGGGCGGAGCCTATGGCACCTATTACCGCGTGGATCCGGCCGAGCGCCTGGTCACGGTGCTCATGGTCCAGCTGCTGCCGAACAGCACCGACCTCACCGACAAGTTCAAGGCGTCTATCTACCAGGCATTGCTGGACTGACGAGGGCGCGGATCACGCCGCATGCCTCACTTCACGGTGCCGATCCAGCGGTCGATTTTCGCTTCCAGGATCTCCAGCGGGATGGCGCCGTCCTTCAGCACTTCATCGTGGAAGGCGGCGACGTTGAACTTCGGCCCGAGAGCCTTCTCGGCGCGCTTGCGCAGTTCGACGATCTTGAGCTGGCCGATCTTGTACGCCAGCGCCTGCCCGGGGATGGCGGCGAAGCGCTCCGCCTCGGATACGGCGCGCGTCTGTTCGGAGGGTGAGTTCGCCAGCATGTAGTCGAGAGTCTGCTGGCGGGTCCATGCCTTGAAGTGGATGCCAGTGTCGGTCACGAGCCGGATGGCACGCCACAACTCGGCGTCGAGCGCGCCGAAACGCGCCACCGGATCCTTGTAGATACCCATCTCGTAACCGAGATACTCCGCGTACAGGCCCCAGCCTTCGATATACGCGGTGTCGCGCGAGAAACGCCGGAACATGGGCAGGTCCGTGAGCTCGCGCTGCAGGGAAATCTGGAAGTGATGGCCGGGAGCCGCTTCGTGCAGCGACAGCGATGCCAGCGCCCAGCGCGGTCGCGCCTTCAGGTCGAAGGCGTTCACGTAGAAGATTCCGGGACGTTTGCCGTCGAGCGAGGGCCCCTGGTACGAACCGGCCGATGCCGACGCCTCGCGGAAGGGCTCGACCAGTCGCACCTCGTAGTCGGTCTTCGGCCGCAGGTTGAAGTACTTCGGCAGGCCCGGCGCCACGTTCGCGCCGAAGGCCTGGTAGGCTCCTAACAACTCTTCGCGCGACTTGAAATACATGTCGTCGCGCGCCTTCACCCAGTCGAAGAACGCCTTGAGCTCGGCCAGCGACTTCACCGGCTTCCGGTACCCGAGCTCCTTCGCCACCTGGCGCATGCCATCCTGGATGCGCGCCACTTCGTCGAGGCCGATCTGGTGCACCTGCGCCGGCGTCAGCGTACGCATGGTGTTTTCCCGCACGTTGTGCTCGTACCAGGCGGCGCCGTGGGGCAATGCCCCGCGGCCGAAGGTGTCGCGCGTCTTCGGCAGGTATTCATCGGCGATGAACGCGCGCAGCTTGCGGTACGCGGGTGTGAGCTGCGTCGCGACCAGGTTGCGGAATGCCGTCGTGAGACGCTCGCGGTCGGCGGCACTGAACTCCTGCGGCATGCGCGTGACCGGCCCCCAGAAGATGCTCTTCTCCACGTCATCGCCACTGTTGGCAGCGAGCTGCGGCAGGACCTTCTCCATGAGCACGCGCGGCTCGACGATGCCGGATTGCATGCCCTCGCGCATGTTGACCATGGCCTGCTCGAATACCACCGGTATGCGCGCCGCGCGACGCAGCCAGTCGTCGTAGTCCTTGACCGTGACGAACGGCTGGGCGCCGGTTCCCGAGCCGAGCTGCGCGAGCTGGTTGGCGACGTTGTAGAACTGGTTGACCGGCAGCAGCCGCGACGGGAACTTGAAATCCTCGAGTGCCGACTCGCGGTTCAGCGTGAAGATCTCGTACGAAAGCAGGTCCTGGCCCGTCAGGCCCGCGGCGCCTGTGGCGCGGGCGCGATCCAGGTATTTCTGCTCAAAGGCGCGCTGCTGCTCCTGGTACTCGAGCGAGAACAGGTTCGGCAGCTCGCCGTTGTAACGCGGATCACCCGCGAAAGTCGCGGTCACGGGATTGAGCTGGAGGTTCTCCTCCCAGAACTCGGCGTAGAGTTTGCCGAGCTCCGCCGCCCCCTTGTTTTCCGAAGAAGGGGCCGCGCCGGCAAAGCCGGCGAATGAAACGAGCAAGAAGGCGAGCACTGCGGAACGCGACATGACTAACTACCCTCGTCAGGCGCTGCGCGCCTATTGCCAGGCGCTGCGCGCCACTCTTAACGCCGCCGAAGCGGCGGCGTGCATCTAGTAAAAAAAGAAACCCGCCGGAGGCGGGTTTCATTGTTGGCTGGGGGACTAGGATTCGAACCTAGGTAAACGGAGTCAGAGTCCGTTGTCCTACCGCTAGACGATCCCCCAAAACTCTGGCCGTCTGGCGCAATACTAAAGCCCAGTCCCGATGGACATTAACGCTTCGAGTACTGGGTTCCGCGGCGGGCCTTGCGGCGGCCGACCTTCTTGCGCTCCACCTCGCGCGCGTCGCGCGTGACGAAGCCGGCGACGCGCAGCGGCTTGCGCAGCTCCGGGTCGTATTCCATGAGCGCGCGCGTGATGCCGTGGCGGATCGCGCCGGCCTGGCCAGTGATGCCGCCGCCCGAGACCGACACCGTGATGTCGAACTTGTTCGAGAGCTGCACGAGCTCGAGCGGCTGGCGCACGATCATGCGGCCGGTCTCGCGCCCGAAGAATTCATCGAGCGGACGGTCGTTGACGGTGATCTTGCCGGAACCCGGCTTGAGATAGACGCGTGCGGCCGAGGTCTTGCGACGGCCGGTGCCATAGTTCGGTTTGGCTGCTGCGGGCATTGAATCGATTCCTTAGATTTCGAGCTGCTTGGGCTGCTGGGCGGCGTGCGGATGCTTGGCGCCCGCGAACACATGCAGTTTCTTGTACATCTTGCGGCCGAGCGGACCCTTGGGGAGCATGCCCTGCACCGCGAATTCGATGGCGCGCTCGGGATGCTCCTTGAGCAGCTTGCCGAGAGCGATGGACTTGATACCGCCGATGGCGCCGGTGTGGTGGTAATAGATCTTGTCGTCGAGCTTGTTGCCCGTGACTTTGATCTTCTCGGCATTCAACACCACGATGTGATCGCCGGTGTCGACATGCGGGCTGTAGATGGCCTTGTGCTTGCCCTTGAGGCGCATGGCGATCTGGGTGCAGAGACGGCCCAGGACCTTGTCAGTGGCATCGACGACATACCAGTCGCCGCGCACGGTCTCGTTCTTCGCAAAAACAGTACTCATCTTCAACGACTCCAAACCGGAAGAGCCCCGCGCTCTCGGCCCGAGGACTCGGGCGTCGAATCAATGCGGGCGGGCCCCTGGAAAAAGGGGCGCAAGTGTACTCAAGCCCCTATGGCTTTGCAAAACGAGGCGAAATCCCGGCCTATAATCCCGCCCCATGGCGACGGGCCCGAATCTGGACACCTTTATCTCCGCGGCCGACCGCGCGTTGCGAGCCCTGCTCGCACCCCCCGCGGCAGCCCGGCCCATGCCTGCCCCCGCTGCGGCCCTGCCCCGCGACGCCCAGAACGCCGACGCCGGCCTGACGGCCGATGAGAAACGAGAGTCGGCGGCCTTGATGCGCGTTAATCATGCCGGAGAAGTCGCGGCACAGGCGCTCTATCACGCCCAGGCCATGTTCGCCCGCAACCCCGAGGTCCGCGATTTCATGCTCCAGGCGGCGCGTGACGAAACCGACCACCTGGCCTGGTGCGAGACCCGGCTCAGGGAGTTGGGGAGCCAGCCGAGCGTGCTCAATCCACTGTGGTACGCGGGTTCATTCGGCATCGGTGCCCTGGCTGCCGTGCTAGGGGATCGCGCCAGTCTGGGGTTTGTCGCCGAAACCGAACGGCAGGTCGAAGGGCATTTGAAGAGTCACCTCGATCGATTGCCGGATGCGGATCTGCGCAGCCGCGCCATCGTCGAGGCCATGTGTCACGACGAGGCCGGCCACGGGCAACAGGCGCAAAGTGCCGGCGGAACACGCCTTCCCGGCCCCGTCCGCGAACTCATGCGGCAAACAGCCCGGGTGATGACGCATACTGCGTACCGAATTTGATAAGTCCCCTGTGACACGGGTCACTGTTAGACCGTGGCCTTTTACTTGCGGCAGCAGTAAGTTATGTAATAACACGACTCAACGCAGGTTCGGGGGCGAAAAGTGCAAGCAGCAAGGGAGAGTCAGATGGAAGAGGCGGTAAAACCCCTCAGCGACATTCCGGCAATCAACCGCTTTCTGAGTTACTGCCGTATTCGCACAGTTCCGTCGAAGACGGTGGTGATTCATGCGGGCGATCTGCCCGATGTCCTCTACTACATCATCAGCGGCTCGGTCGAAGTGATGGTGGAAGACGAGGAAGGCAATGAAATGGTGCTGGCCTACCTGAACAAGGGCCAATTCTTCGGTGAGATGGGTCTGTTCCACGAGTCGCCGCTGCGCAGCGCCTGGGTGCGTACGCGCAATCACTGCGAACTCGCGGAAATGACCTATCCGCGCTTCCGCCAGATCGCGGCCGAAAGTCCCGGCCTGGTGTTCGAGCTCGCGACGCAGCTCGCCACGCGCCTCGACCGCACGAATCGCAAGCTCTCCGACCTCGCCTTTGTCGACGTTACCGGTCGCGTCGCGCACGCCATCATGGACCTGTGCGGTGAACCCGACGCCATGACGCACCCGGAAGGCATGCAGATCAAGGTGTCGCGCCAGGAGCTATCCAGGCTCGTCGGCTGCTCGCGCGAAATGGCGGGCCGCGTACTCAAGGTGCTCGAGGACCAGGGCCTGCTGCGCGCCACCGGCAAGACCATTGTTGTGTTCAACGCTCGTCCGAAGATGAAGACGCGTCCGGTTGTCGTGCCCGTCCAGGGCGGCAAGGGCAAGGTCAGCAATTCCCGCGTCGAAGACGACGAGGATGACGACGACGACGACGAATAGAGGAATGGGGGCAGCCCGCCGGTCCTGGCGGACCGGCCCTAGCAAACGGGGACAGACCTCGACGATGAACGCCGGCATTGCCGGCGTTTTCGTTTCAACTGGCGATGGCCTCGGACCGGGAGTCACGGATATGCGCGTTTCGGTTGCCCTGCTCTTGCTTGCCTTTACCAATGCCATGGCCCAGTCGCCATCGGCGTCGCAGGAAGCCCGCAACATCGAGCTGATCAAACAATATGCGGAGCTTGGCAAACGTGGAGAACACGCAGCGCAGGCGGCTTTCTGGTCCGCCGATGCGGTAAACAACGGCCGGCCCATGAAGCCGGAGATGATCGGCCTCATCCTCACGGACATCTACCGCACCTTCCCCGACTACAATTCCGAGGTCATCGAACAAAGGGCCGTGGGCGACACCGTGGTGACGCTGTCGCGCGTCTCCGGCACGCATCGCGGCATTGCCCAGACCAACTTCAACGGCGGCTTACTGCTGGGCGCGAAGCCCACCGCAAGACGCTTTGAAGTGCTCTCGACGCATTGGTGGCGCTTCAACGAGTCCGGCAAGATCGTGTGGCATCAGGCGACGCGCGACGATCTCGGCATGATGCGGCAACTCGGCCTGATCCCAGATACATTGCCGGCGGACAAACACGCCGCACCGAAGGACTGAACATGCGCAAGGCCGCGTTCCTACTGGTTGCCCTCACCGCTCCCGCGCTCACCCAGCAATCCGCCGCGCCCGCCCCCGCCTCGCTGGTGCGCGAAGGCGTCACGGAGAAGCTCACGGATCATGTCTGGGCCATTCCCGACGGCTCGGCCTCGCTGGTGCCCAATGTCGGCATCGTGGTCGGACGCAAGGCCGTGCTGGTGGTCGACACTGGCATGGGCACGCGCAATGCCGAGACGGTGCTCCGGGAAGTCGCGAAAGTCGGTGCCGGTAAGCCTATCTATCTCGTCACCACTCACGTGCACCCCGAGCACGACATGGGCGCGCATGCATTTCCGAAGGACTCGAAGCTGATTCGCTCCAAGACCCAGGTCGAGGACATCACCGCCGGCGCCGGCATGAACCTGGTCGCCAACTTTGCGGCGCGCTCGGACCTCAATAAGGAACTGCTGCAGGATGCGAAGCATCGCGACGCCGACGTGGTGTTCGACGGCCAGTACACGCTGGATCTCGGCGGCCTGAAGGCCCGGGTCCGTTCCATGGGGACGAATCACACGCACGGCGACACCGTGGTGCTGGTCGACGGAGTGCTGTTCTCGGGCGACGTGGCCATGAAGCCGCAGCCGGCCTTTTCCAATCCCACGGCGACCATCACGCACTGGCTGGCAAGCCTGGACGCTCTCGAGGCCATGAAGCCGAACAAGATCGTGCCGAGCCACGGGCCGTTCGGCGATGTGGCCATCATCGAGGGTTACCGCGCGTACCTGACGCGCATCCGCGACCGCAGCGCCGATCTCAAGAAGGCTGGCAAGAGCCAGGACGAGGCGATTCAGACCATCACGGACGAGATGAGCCCGCAATATCCGGACAAGAACCGGCTGGCGGGCGCGATCCGCGCCGGCTATTCAGAAGCGAAGTGAAGCGCCGCTAGTTGGCGGCGGCGAGCCGGGTGCCAGCGATGGCCGTGCGCATGGCCGCGATCGTCGCCGGGTAATCCTTGGCGCCGAAGATGGCCGAGCCGGCGACGAACATGTCCGCGCCGGCGCGGGCAATTTCGCCGATGTTGTCCACCTTCACTCCACCGTCGATCTCCAGGCGGATCGGTTTGCCCAATGCGTCGATGCGCTTGCGCACCGCGCGCACCTTGTCGAGCACCGATGGGATGAACTTCTGCCCGCCGAAACCCGGATTCACCGACATCAGCAACACCAGGTCGAGTTTCGGCAGCGTGTAATCGAGAAAGTCGATGGGTGTCGCGGGATTCAACACCAGGCCCGGCTTGCAGCCATGTTCGCGGATCAGCTCGATGGTGCGGTCGACGTGCTCGGTGGCTTCCGGGTGGAAAGAGATGTAGGTGGCGCCGGCCTTCGCGAAGTCCGGCACGATGCGATCCACCGGCTTCACCATCAGGTGAACATCCAGCGGTGCGGTGATCCCGAACTTGCGCAGCGCCTCGCAGACCATCGGGCCGATGGTGAGGTTCGGCACGTAGTGATTGTCCATGACGTCAAAATGTATGACGTCAGCACCCGCGGACAGTACCGATTGGACCTCGGCGCCGAGCTTCGCGAAATCCGCGGAGAGAATCGACGGGGCAATCCAGGGGGTTTGCATGGCCGCAGTCTACCTCTGCCGCGCGCTCTTTATTAACTCGTAGGCCTCGATGATCTGCTGCGTGCGCTGCTTGGCGTGCTCCAGCATGGATTCGGGCAGGCCATTGGCCTTGAGCTTGTCCGGGTGATGTTTGCTCAGTTGCCGCCGATAGGCCTTGGCGACCTCGTCGTCCGTGGCCTTGGGATCGACCTCGAGGATCTGGTAGGCGGCCGACAGTTGCATGCCCTGGGACGGCGGTGGCTGCCCACCCGCGGAGCCGTCAGCACGTCCGCGGGCGCGAAACTGCTCGCGCCGGATGCGCAGCACGGCTTCCATGTGGGCCAGCTCGAGCCGCGAGACATCGAGCAGCTCGGCGACCTTCTGGATGGCGATGCGCGCCGGACCCTGCATGTCGACGCCCTCGAGCGCGGCACGCACCTGGACTTCGAGAAACACGCGCAGCAGGTCGGGCCGGTGCACGCACACCTCCGAGAGCTCGCGCACCGCCCCTTCAAGGTCGTAGTCGGGATTCTTGCCGCGCGTGAAGTGCCCGATGGCCGCGTGGATCTGCGCACCGTTGAGCCGCAGCTCGCCCATGACCTGGCGCGCGGCCGCAATTTCCGCCTCGGAGACGCGGCCGTCCGCCTTGGCGACATGCCCCATGACTTCGAACGTGGCCTTGAAGAATCGGACGCCGATCTCCAGCGCTTCCCCGGCGGACGTCGCGCGGCGGCGTGGCGCGACGCTCATGTCATAGAAGTGACCGAGCACCAGGCCGATGAGCAAGCCCCACATACTGCCGCGCAACAGCAGCAGACCGAGAATCGCACCCACGATTTTTCCGGTCATGCGCGCCCGGTCGAATTGCTAATATGCATGGCAGATATGCTACACGACGCCGCGCGCACTCCCGTTCACACCACGTCACTGCGGGGGCTGAAGAAGATCCACACCGGCAAGGTGCGCGATATCTACGAGATCGACGCGCATTCGATGCTCATCGTGACCACCGACCGCCTCTCGGCCTTCGACGTGGTCATGCCGGATCCGATTCCCGACAAGGGCCGCGTACTGAATTCGATCTCGAACTTCTGGTTTTCCCGCACCACGCACATCGTGCCGAATCACCTCACCGGACGCCGCGTCGAGGAGGTGGTCGGCGATCCGGCCGAGCGCGCCATGCTCGCCGACCGTGCCGTCATCGTGAAGCGGCTCAAGACCGTGCCGCTCGAGGCCGTGGTTCGCGGTTACGTCATCGGCTCGGGCTGGAAGGACTACCAGAAGTCCGGCGCCATCTCGGGCATCAAACTACCCGAGGGGCTGAAGCAGGCGGCGAAGCTGCCGCAGACCCTGTTCACGCCGTCCACCAAGGCCGCGATCGGCGACAAGGACGAGACCATCAGTTTCGACCAGGCGGTTCAGCTCGTCGGCGCCGACACCGCGGCGCGCGTGCGCGATGCCGCGATCGCCTTGTACGAATTCGCCGCCGCTTATGCGCGCCAGCGCGGCATCATCATCGCGGATACGAAATTCGAGTTCGCGCTGGGCGCCGACGGGGAGCTGGTGCTCATCGACGAGGTGCTGACGCCGGACTCCTCGCGCTTCTGGCCCGCCGACACCTATCGGGAAGGCAGCAGCCCACCCTCCTTCGACAAGCAATTCGTGCGCGACTATCTCGAAACCCTGGACTGGAACAAGCAGGCGCCGGGGCCGAAGCTGCCGCCGGAGATCATCGCCAGAACGAGCGAGAAGTATCTCGAGGCCATCAATCGGCTTACGGCCTGATGCACCATGATTCCAGCCGCGCGTGGATTTCCCGCACTCCATCGGTGAGCGCCGCCGGTCCGGGTTGCAGGATGATCGATGACTTGATCTCGTAGAGATGCCCGCCGCGCACCGCGGGCACATCGGCCCAGCCGGCGCGCGCCGCGACCTGCTCGGGGCGGAATTTCTTGCCGCACCAGGACCCGAAGATCACATCCGGCGCGCGGCGCGGCACTTCGAGTGGATCGGCGATGATGCGGTTCTTGCCGAGCGATTCACGCGCGAGCTCGGGAAAACAATCTTCGCCTCCGGCGATTCCGACCAGCTCCGACACCCAGCGAATGCCGGAAATCTGCGGCTCGTCCCATTCCTCGAAGTAGACGCGTGGACGTCTGTGGAAACGCAACGCGCTTGACCGGATGGCGTCGAGCCCCGCTTCCAGTTCCGCGCAAAGCTGCGCTGCCTTCGACGCACAACCCACCATGCCGCCCAGCATCGCGATCATGCGCAGGATCTCCGCGACGCTGCGGTGGTTGAAGACATGCACTTCGATGCCGGCGCGGATCAGTTCGGCGGCGATGTCGGCCTGCAGGTCGGAGAAACCCAGCACCAGGTCCGGCTGAAGCGCGACGATCTTGTCGATCCTGGCGCTGGTGAATGCCGACACCTTCGGCTTCTCGCGCCGCGCACGCGGCGGCCGCACCGTGAATCCCGAGATGCCGACGATGCGCTGCTCTTCGCCGAGCAGATAGAGAGTCTCGGTGGTTTCCTCGGTGAGGCACACGATGCGGGTGGGATACGTTGCGGGCATGCGCGGCAATCTAATCGTGACAGCCCTGGTCAGGCCACCTATTCTTCCGGCCCCATGTACGTCGCGTTCTGGAACTGGCTCGACCGGTGGCTCTTCGGCGAGATCTCCGAAGGCACCAACCCGGGCGCGATCACGCTGCGCCTGTTGCGCTATCCGTACGCCATCCTGCGCGACCTGTCGCGCGGCCAGATCAACCTGTATGCCATGGGCCTGGTGTACGCGACGCTGCTGTCGCTGATTCCGCTGATCGCATTCGCGTTCGCGGTGCTCAAGGCGTTCGGTGCGCATCGCGACCTCGAGCCCATCATCTACGAGTTCTTCAGGCCGGTCGGCGGCGGCGCCGGCGACCTCACTCACCGCGTCATGGAGTTCGCCGACAGCGTGAGCACGGGACTGGTCGGCTCACTGGGTCTGGCGCTGCTGCTCTGGACCTTGTTAGGCACCATCAAGAAGGTGGAAGACGGCTTCAATTTCCTGTGGCGCGTGGAGCACGCGCGCAGCTTCGCGCGCCGCGTCACCGAATACGTGGCGCTGCTGATCGTCGGGCCCATCGTCGTGGTGAGCTTCATCGGCCTGTCGCACAAGGCGCTCGAAAGCGCCACGGCAGGTTTCGGGCGCTACATGCCGTTCTGGGATCGCCTCACGACGATGACGCTGGAGATCTCGCCGTACGTCATGGTGACGGCGATCTTCACCGCCGTGTACATGTTCGTGCCCAACACCAAGGTGAAGTGGAAGCCCGCGCTGGTGGGCGGCCTCACGGCAGGAGTGTTGTGGGCTGCCGTGGGCAAGGTGTTCACCGCGCTGGTGGTCTATTCCTCGCGGCTCACCATCGTGTACGCCGGCTTCGCCATCATCGTCACGGCGCTGATCTGGACGTACTTCGGCTGGCTGATCCTGCTGATCGGCGCGCAACTTTCCTTCTACGTGCAGCATCGCAACTACCTGCGGCTCGGCCTCACCGAGCTGCGCCTCTCGGCCGTGCAGCGCGAGCAGCTCACGCTCAAGGTGATGTACCTGATCGCGCGCGCCTATCACGAAGGCAAGATGCGCTGGTCCGTGGATGGGCTCTCGCACGAGCTCGGCATGCCCGGAATTGCGATCTCGCGCATCGTCAACGCACTCGAAGCCTCGAAGCTGGTCACGCTTACCGACGACGAGCACCTGCTGCCGGCCCGTGACCTGGGCAAGATCAGCCTGCAGGAGATCCTCGACATCGCGCGCAACGAGAAGGCCGGACAGGTGACGCCCAGGGTCCTCAAACTACCGGCCGTGGATGCGTTCTCGGCGAAAGTCGACGAAGCCTGGCGCAAGAGCTGCGGCGAGACGACGCTGCGCGACCTCGTCGAAGAATGAGCGAAATGGGGTCAGACCCCATTTGCTAGGAAATGGGGTCTGACCCCATTTCAGCGCCAAAGTCTGCGGCTTGCGATCCGGGCGCCCTCGGCCATGGCGCCGAGTTTCATGTAGACGATGTCGGGGTCCACGGCGCCGAAGCCGGCGAAGGTGCTGAAGCCGCAGTCCGAACCCGCCATGATCCGGTCGCGCCCGACGATGTCGGCGAAACGCAGCAGCCGCTCGGCCACCAGCTCGGGATGCTCCACGTAGTTGGTCGTCGAGCTCAGCACGCCCGGAATGAGGATCTTGTCCTCCGGCAGATTCGCGTCGCGGAATACCGTCCATTCGTGCGCGTGACGTGGATTGGCCGCCTCGAACAGCAGCGCCTGCGGCTTGGCCTTGAGGAGCACGGGCAGCAGGTCGCGCATCGGTATGTCATGGTGGTGCGGCCCTTCGTAGTTGCCCCAGCAGCAATGCATGCGCACGCGCGTCCCCGAAATATTGCGCAGCGCGTGGTTCAGCACTTCCACGTGACGCTCGGCACGCGCCAGGTATTCGCCGACGCTGGCATTGCGATACATGGTGTGCCGGCCCATGCCCAGGTCCGGCGCATCGATCTGCACGAGGAAGCCGGCCGCGACGATGGCTTCGTATTCGACGCGCAGGGCCTCGGCCACGGCCTCGAGATATTCGTCGGGCGTCTTGTAGAAGTCATTGGGCTGGAACAGCGCGATCACGCCGGGTGACGCGGCATTCAAAAACGCATCGGCCGGCCTGCCCGCGGCCACGCCGCGCGCGAAGTTGCGCAGGTCTTCCTGCAATGGCTCCAGCGTCTTGGTGCGGATTTCGCTCACGCAGCGCGGCCGGCGGTACTTGGCCGTGGAGCCCAGCCTGGCGAGCTTTTCCAGCAGCCGCGGAAACTCCACCAGGTCCTGGCCCGGTTCACGCGGCGTATCGCCGTCGAAGCCGGTGAAGCGGTCGGCGACGTAGGTGGCATAGCTGATCTTGCTCATCTCGCCGTCGCTGACGACGTCGACGCCCGCCGCCACCTGGCGCTTCACGACTTCCTCGGTGGCCTCGGCAATGACGCGCGCGGCCGCGGAGGCATCCGCCCTATCGACAATAGTCCCGTGCTCACGGCCGAACAAAACGTCGGTGACCGCCTGCGAGCGCGGCAGGCTGCCGACATGCGTGGTGAGAATGCGCTCGGTACTGGTCCGCATCGGCCGGATCAGCGATACGTGTTGTTGGATGTGTGATCGCCCCCCAACCAGCGCTTGAGCTCCGTGTGCGCCTTGCCCAGCGCATCGCGATTGATCTTCACGACCTCCGGGTGATCGAGCGTGAACTCGACGATCATGCCGTTGGGGTCGGTCACGTACACCGAGCGGCAATAGCCATGCTCGAGCACGAAGGACTGAGGCTCCTGGTATCCAGCCGCCTTGAGCCGCTGCTCGATGCCCGCCTGCGTTTCCTTGTCGACGTTGAGCGCGATGTGGTGAAACGGCGAGAACGGCATCTGGGGGCCGAACTGCGCCTGGTCACCCGGGTCGGCGAACTGGAAGAACGCCAGCGCGCCGCCGTCGCCCAGCCCGAAGAAGCAATGCGCATAGGTGCGCTCGGCGCCGAACAACATGTCCTTCTCGCACCAGGTGGCCAGCAGCGGCAACCCGATGATCTCTTCGTAGAACTTGCGCGTCGCCTCCAGGTCTTTCGACACGTAGGCGGTATGGTGCAGGCGCGAGGGCAACTTTGCGGTCGTGGCCATGACTATCTACTCCGGTTCAGAACGAATAACTGAATTCCACGCCGTAGCGCAGCGGCAGCGCGCGGAACAGGAATCCACCCGGCGAGAACTCGGCGTTGTATTCCTCGTCGGTGAGATTCTTCGACCAGGCCGTGACGGCCCACTTCTCGCCTTCCAGGCCGACGCGCAGGTCGACGAGATCGATCGGATCGCGCGAGGTCGTATTGTACGGCTCCCACCAGGTCTCGCCGACGTGCTGGTAGTCGGCGCGCAGCGCGAGCGCGAGGTTCGCCGACAGCGGCTGGCGCCACTGCGCCCCCAGGTTGTAGGTGTTCTTCGAAACCAGCGGCGCCTGGTTGCCGATGACCGACGGATCTTCCATGCCGGTGATCTCGCTGTCCGTGTAGCCGTAGCTGCCGAACAGCTCGAAGTTGTCGGTGAGCTTCGCGCTGATCTCGAACTCCGCGCCCTGGTAATCGGCGTCCAGGTTGCCGAGATTCTGGGTGGAGTTCGCGGCCAGGAATACGAAGAAGTAGCCGTTGGTCGATTCCGTATCGAAGACGGACACGCCCACGTTCAGGCGCCGGTCGAGGAACTGGCCCTTGAAACCCACTTCCCAGGTATCGGCCACCTCGGCCTGGAAGACGTCGTTCACGCCGGCGATGCCGCTGGCGTCGGCCACTGCACCCACGCCCGTCTGGTTGAATCCGCCCGAGCGGAAACCGCGACTCCAGCCGCCGAACAGCGTGATGTCATCGTTCGGTTTGTAGCGCAGCGTGAACTTGGGCTGCGTCTCACTGAACGTCTGCGTGCGCACTTCACCCGTGGAAGCGGATGGGTCGGGCAGGAAGGCAGGTGGCGTATCGGTGGTGTTCTCGCGCTTGTCCTCGTCATACCTCAATGCCACGTCGACTTCGAATTGATCGCTGATCTCGAAGGTGACGTCGCCGAACACGGCCCAGGCATCGTTGTCCTGGGTGTCGGCGAGGAAGGTGGCACTGGGGTTGTTTCCCGAGAGACGCGGCTGGTGATAGACGGGGAACACGCCGGTTCCATCGTCCACCATGTTGCCGGTGGAGATGAAACGGTCCGTGTGCACGAAGTAGCCGCCGAGAATCCAGCGGATGCGTCCCTCGTCCGACGAGGAGAAGCGGACTTCCTGGCTCCAGGATTCGAGGTCCAGGAACTGACTCTGGTTGAGATCGAAGCCGAGCAGCGCATTGAAGATGGAATTTGCCGCGGGCCGGAAGTCATAGGCATCGCCGGTGATGATTTCCTCGGTGGTGTTGTACGCCGAGACGGAGCTCAGGGTGCCGCCACCCACGTTGAAATTGAGCCGTACCGCGCCGGTGAACAGATCGCGCTCGTCGACACCAGTCTGGTCGACCTGGATGGGGCTGGTGACGTCGTTGGCATTCGGCGGCGTCGTGAAGGTGCTGAACGGGTTCGCTTCGTCGTCGCGCGGAATCACGAAGTAGAAGCCGCGCGTGTCGAGGTTCTCGAACGACAGGCGCACATCGCCGGAGAAAGTTTCGTTGGGCTCGAAGCTCAACCGCAGGCGGCCGGAGAGGCTTTCGACCGGATCGGCCTTGCCGCCGAGGAAGGTGCTCTCGAGAAACCCGTCCGTGTCGTAGTAGCTGAGGCTGGCGCGGTACTTGAAGATGTCGCCGATGGGGCCGCTGATCCCGGCCTGTGCGCGAACTGATGACTCGTTGCCATAGCCAAGCTTGACGCGGCCTTCGAACTCATCGCCCGGGTCCTTGGTGCGAATGATGATGGCGCCGCCGATGGCATTGCGTCCGTACACCGCGCCCTGCGGGCCCTTCAGCACTTCAATTTGTTCGATGTCGAACAAATCCTGGTTGAATTCCGCCGGGTTGGTTTCGAGCACGCCGTCCACCATCACCGCCACCGAGGGTTCGCTGTTGCGCGCCTGCGAGATGCCGCGGACCACCACGAAGGCGTTGCCGGCATTCTGCGTTTCCACCAGCGTCATGTTCGGCACGCGGGCGATGAAGTCGCCGGGCTTTTCGATGCCGGCCGACTGGATGGTCTCGGCCGTGAAGACGCTCACCGTCATGGGAACGTCCCTGAACGTCTCGCTGCGCCGGCGGGCGGTGACCAGGACCTCGTCGATCTCCTCGCTTGCGGCCGGCGTGGCGTCCTGCGCTGGAGCAGGTGTGGATGCGATTGTTGCCGCCACCGCGGCGCCAATGAGTCCCAGCGACGACAACTTTTTCGGAAAGTGCATGTGAAACTCCTAAGCGGCGCGCGAAAGTTCTGCTCGCATGATCGCGGCGCCGGCGACCATGGCTTTGAGTTTTCCCAGGGCGGTATCACGCGGCAGGTATTTCATGCCGCAATCGGGAGCAAGGATGATGTTCTCGGCGGACACGTGCGGCAGTGCGCGACGGATGCGCGCGGCCACGGTCTCGGCGGATTCGACCGCGGGATCCGCGAGGTCCAGCACGCCTAGCAGGATCTTCTTGCCGCTGAGCGGCGCCAGCGCGCTGCAGTCGAGCTTCGACTGCGCGGTCTCGATGGAGATCTGCTGGCAGCTGCAGCCGGCGAGCTCGGAAAGAAAGGAGTATCCCGACGGCCGCGCGTGGATGATGGCGGCGTAGCCGAAGCAGATGTGCACGGCGGTGGTTCCATTCACGCCGTCGAGCGCCTGGTTCAGCGCGTTGAGTCCGAAGGCACGGGCCTCGTCGGGCCGCGCCTGCATGTAGGGCTCGTCGATCTGCACCACGTCGGCGCCGGCCGCGAACAGGTCGCGGATCTCGCCATTGACCGCCTTGGCGTAGTCCATCGCCGCCGCCTCGCGGCTGCCGCCGTACGCGTCGATCTGCGCCTGCTGCGCCATGGTGAAAGGACCCGGCACCGTGACCTTGACCTGTTTGCTGGTGTGCGCGCGCAGGAACTCGAGATCGTCCACCTGCACGGCATGTTTGCGCCGGATGGTGCCGACCACGCGCGGCACGGGATTCGGATGGCCGCTGCGATCCAGCGCCGTGCCCGGATTGTCCAGATCCACGCCCTCGAGCGCCGTGGCGAAGCGATTCGAATAACTCTCGCGGCGAATCTCACCGTCCGTGACGATGTCGAGCCCGGCCTCCTCCTGCATGCGGATGGCCAGGACCGTGGCATCGTTCTGCGCCTCGGCGAGATAGGGCTCCGGAATGCGCCACAACTCGAGCGCGCGCACTCGCGGCGGAAACCGGCCGGCGAGTTTCTGGCGATCGATGAGCCACTCGGGCTGCGGCAGGCTGCCCACCAGCGTGGTCGGAAAGAGTTTGCGCATGTCGTCCATCTCTAACCCGTTGCACGGCGCTGTGGCGCGCCTTCCTGATTCGCCGGCCAGTGCCGGCTGTCGTTGATCGCGGCGCGGATTGCCGCACCATGTTGATCCAGCAGCGGCGCCGCGCTCACCTCGCGCGCCCGTTCTCCGTCGAACTGCAGCGCAGGACGCACGGCCTCGCGAGCGCCCTGCTGCGCGCCGCTCACCGGCACGATGAGGCCCAGGTGCTCGACCTGCGGATCCTCGACCACCGCGTCGATGCCGTTGATGGGCGCGAACGGCACGTCATTGGCCTGCAGCCGCTCGCACCACTCGGCCTGTGCGCGGCCGCGGAAACGTTTGTCCAGCTCTTCGCCCAGGGCTTCGTAGTTCGCAATGCGCGCCAGGCGTTCGCTGAAGCGCGTGTCGCGGTTGAGCTCGTCGGCCTCGAGCGCCTTGACCAGTCCCAGCCAGAATTTTTCGAGCGATGAAAGGTGGATGGCGATGAGCTTGCCGTCGGCGGTGCGCAGGATGTAGGCCTGCGCGAGCCGCGGCCGGTCCGAGGACTTCGGCACCGAGCCCAGGGCGAAGAAAGCCGCGAACGGCTCGACGGCGAAATGCGCCATGGCCTCGAGCATGGAGACTTCGACCAGCTTGCCGCGCCCGCTGCCGGCGCGCTCGAGCAGCGCGCCCAGCACGCCGAAGGCGCCGTAGATCCCGGTGATCGCATCGGCCAGCGCGGGCCCCAGAAACCTCGGCCGGTCCGCGTCCACCACCACGCTGAGAAAACCCGAGAGTGCCTGGGCGACGGAGTCATAGCTGGGTCGTTCGACGTACGGCCCGTTACCGCCGAAGCCGCTGATCGAGCAGTACACCAGCCGTGGATTCAGCTCGCGCAGGCGTGCCGGCCCGGCGCCTAACTTCTCGGCCGTGCCGGGACGGAAATTCTGGATGTACACATCGGCGTCGGCGATGAGTCGCTCGAACAGCTCGCGATCGACCGGCTGCTTGAGGTCGCAGACGATGCTGCGCTTGTTGCGGTTGTAGGCCTGGAAGTGCGGCGAGTACAGGCCGCCCTGGTAGGCGCGGTATGGGTCGCCCCCGGGACTTTCGATCTTGATCACGTCGGCGCCGAGATCGGCGAGCATCATGCCGGCGCAGGGCCCGGTGATGAACGTGCCCTGCTCGACCACCTTCACACCGCGCAACACCGATTTCATGATTCTCCCGGCTCGAAGCCGTCGGGTTTGCGGCCGTCGTATTCGATGGCACTGGCGCCGGAGTCCGCGAGCATGAAACCGATCGGGCGCTGCTGCTCCTCGGTCAGGTGCGCGATGAGACTGGCGGTGCGCGCCAGCATGGGCACGCCCTTGACCGCCAGCAGCGGATAACCGGCATCCAGCAGTACAGCCGCAATGGCGCCGGAAACGTTCATCGCCAGCGGCTTGCCCCAGATTTCGGGCACCAGCCGCTCCACCAGGCCGGCGGCCTCGATGTGGCGGCCCGAGGCTCCCGCCTCCGTGGCCACCGACAGCAGACGTGCCACGCGCGGGTCCTGGCGCTTGTGAAGCGGATGGCCGTAGCCCGGCACCGGCTTGCGAGCCGCGCGCAATTCGCCGAGTACCCCGCGTGCAGCCGCCTCGAGCCCGTCGGTCGCCTTGCGCGCCACGATTGCGTCGAACAAGCGCGCAGCCCCGTCGGCCGATCCGAGAATCACCGAGCCGCAGCCGAGAATGCCGGCGGCTACTGCGCCCTGCAGCGACTCGGGCGCGGCCGCCAGCGTCATGCGGCCGGCAGCGACGCTGGGCACCAGGCCGTGTTCGGCGATGGCCACGAGCGTGGCGTCCAGGATGCGACGCTGCGCCGCGCCGGGAAGCTGGCCGGTGATGAGCAGCCAGACGTGGTCGGTGAAACTGATCGTGCCCACCAGCTCGCCGCACAAATCGTGGCCACGCACCACGATCGTCTCCGCGTTGGACGCGGAAATCGCCGACGAACGCTGCGCCTGCGAGCCAATCTTCAAAGCGAACCCCTCGGGCACGGCAGAGAATTTCGCATATCGAAATTCAGTTCGATTAACGAAGCCGCGCCGGGCGATGCTGAACTGCCCCGCCCCATTGCGTCAAGAAGCCGTAACTCGGGCTTCCCATTTCTTCGCATACCGAAATAGACTGCGCAGCGTGAAACAGGGTGTGCGGCGTGAAGCGATGGGGGGCCTGGCCAAGGGGCTGGCGGTCATCAAGGCGTTCTCGCGCGACACCTCCGCGCTTTCGCTGAGCGAAATCGCGGCCGCGACGCGCATGCCCGCCGCCACCGCGCGCCGCTGCCTGCTGACACTCGAGGAGCTCGGCTACGTGACGCGCAACGGCCGCGCCTTCCTGCTGCGTCCCAAGGTGCTCGAGCTCGGTGCCGCGTATCTCGAGTCGATGGACATCGAGCACCTGACCAAGACGCACCTCGAGGAGCTGGCGCGCCTCACCGGCGATTCGGCCGCGCTGTCGGTGCTCGACGGCAACGACATCGTCTACGTGGCACGCACCTCGGTGCGCACGCTGGTGCGCCTCGAGGCGCATGTCGGCAGCCGTTTCCCGGCGCATGTCACTTCGATGGGCCGCGTGCTGCTGGCCGGCGTGGGACCCGAGAGGCTCGACCAGTACTTCCGCACGCAGAAATTCATCGCGCTGACCACGCAGACCGTGACCGATGCGAAAAAATTGCGGCAGCTCATCGAAGAATGCCGCCGCAACGGTTATTCGGCGGTCGAGGACGAGCTGGCCTACGGCGTGGTCGCGGTGGCAGTGCCGGTTTACGACCAGGCGGGCCGGGTGGTGGCCGCCCTGAACAGCTCCAGCCATTCGCGTCGCGCCTCCAAGACCTCGCTGGTGCGCCAGCGGCTGGCCATGTTGCGCAAGGCCAGCCGCGAGATCTCGGTGGAGCTGGCGCGCGTCCCCGGCATCGCGCTGAGCGCACAGACGTGAGCGCGCAGACCTGACGACAGATTCCTGGCTTGACGCTGGCCCTCGTGCGCCCGTAGCCTGTTTGCGAAATCTTTTTCGATATCCGAAATACATGAACGCGCACCGCGAGCTGCAGGTCCCGGGCGCCCGTCTGCGTTACCGGGACGAAGGCGCCGGCCGCGCCGTTGTGTTCGTGCACGGCTGGACTCTCGATCTCGACGTATGGGAACCGCAGGCGACGCTGGCCGCGGAGCTGCGTGTGGTGCGTTACGACCGGCGCGGCTTCGGGCTCTCGACCGGCCAGCCGTCGCTGACCCGGGACGTCTCCGATCTCGGCACGCTGCTGTCGGTGCTCGGGATAGTCAGCCCGCTGCTGGTGGGAATGTCGCAGGGCGCGCGCGTCGTACTCGAATTCACCGCGCGTCATCCCGCTTTCGTGCGAGGACTGGTGCTCGACGGCGCGCCGCCGCTGCTCGACCCTTCCGCCGCCGGTGCCGCGGAAGACCTGCCGCTGGAATCGCTGCGCCAGCTGGCGACACGCGATGGCCTCGAGGCATTTCGCCGCGCCTGGAGCATGCATCCGCTGACGCAGCTCATCACGGGCGATGCGCACATGCGCACGCTGCTGGCGCGCATCCTGGCGCGTTACCCCGGCAATGACCTGCTGGCCGACAGCCTGCCGCGCGAGGCCATCGATCGACAGCTGCTGGACGCCATCCGCGTGCCGGTGCTCATCGTGAACGGCGCGCGCGACACGGAGACCCGGCGTCGCGCCGGTGCCGCGCTGCGCAACGCGCTGACGACGGCCGAACTGGTGCTGATTCCGGAGGCGGCGCACCTGCCGAATCTCGACGCACCGCGTGAATACAATCAGCTCATGTCCGGGTTCGCCCGCCGGCATCTGCCGGCAGCCGCGTAACCCGCGAGGTATATCGAATGACAAAAATGCTCGTGCTCTATTACAGCAGCTATGGCCACGTCGAACAGATGGCCCATGCGCAGGCCGAGGGCGCGCGCCGCGTTGCCGGTGCGGACGTGATCGTCAAGCGGGTGCCGGAGCTGGTCAGCGAAGAAGTCGCGCGGGCCTCGAAGTTCAAGCTCGATCAACCGGCGCCGATCGCCGATCCCAACGAGCTCGACAAGTACGACGGCATCATCTGCGGCACGCCCACGCGCTTCGGCAACATGGCGGCGCAGATGCGCAATTTCATGGATCAGACCGGAGCGTTGTGGTTCCGGCACGCGCTGGTGGGCAAGGTGGGCAGCGTCTTCACCTGCACCGCGAGCCAGCACGGCGGGCAGGAAACCACCATCACCTCGTTCCACACCACCCTGCTGCATTTCGGAATGATCATCGTGGGGCTGCCTTACACCTACAAGGATCTGTCCACCATGCGCGAGGTCACCGGCGGCACCCCGTACGGCGCGAGCTCCATCACCGGCGCGGGCGCGGAGATGCGCTTCCCCAGCGCGCTGGAGCTCGACATGTGCAAGTACCAGGGTGAACACGTCACGCGCATCACGCGCGACCTGGTCGCGGGGCGCGCGACGGCGAAATAACCAAGGGCCAGTCCCTTACGGAGGGGCGTCGTGAAGATTCACCCGCGCACCGACCAGACTACCGAAGCCGTACCGCCTTCCATGGTGACGGGCAGCACGCCGTTTCGCTTCTACGACAATCGCCAGAAATACCTGGCGTTCGTCAATACCTGCAACGAGAAACAGAAGGTGGCCGACCGCGCCGCCGATGAGCTGCGCGAAATCCGCCCATCCCCGCCGGCATTGCGATTGTTCGATGCGGGCATGGGCGATGCCACGGTGCTCGCGCGCCTGATGCGCAGCGCGCACGCCAGCTGGCCCGCGGTTCCGCAACTCGTCGTGGCCAAGGAAATCAGCCGCGAGGATGTGCGCCTGGGCCTCGAAAAGATGGCGGATCGTTTCCTCGAGCATCCAACCACAGTGCTGATCATCACCAATCTGCACTATGCCGACGCTCCCGCGCTGCGGCCGCGCAATGCGGAGGACGCAATCCGGCTCAACTGGCAGGTGCTGCGTCTGAAGGGCGATTCTTCGCACGATTACGCGCGGCAGATCGACGGGCTGGGTTCGGTGCTCGACTACGGCTGGGCCACCCGGCCCAGCGAAAGCAATGGCAATCCGGTGTACGTCCGCCCGTCGGTGCTGGTGATCTACCGGGAAGACCATGCCTTCCTGCTCGACGCGGTGATTCCGCGACCGGAGACGCCGGCCATCGACTACGACTTCATCCTGGCCTCGCAGCCCTGGCGCGCGCGCATGTCGGCGCAGTTCAAGGTCGGCAAGGTGCTGCTGCCGCTGGTGATGCGCCTGGCCCCGGACGGCCGGCTGCTGGTGATCCAGTCGCGCGGCGACGATCCGGGACTCGAAATCGTGCGCGCGCTGTGGCCCGGGGAATCGCCGTTCCAGGTGGACCGGCACAAACTACTCGCGGAGTTGAAGACCGCGCTGGGCGCGGATGCGTCACGCTACTCGCTGCCGGATCCTCCCGACAGCGAGTCGATCTTCCGCTACGAAATGCACACGCTGCCCGCCGAGGTCGGCGACCGCATCGGCACGTCAATGCTGTTTGCCGCCTGGAATGCCGCGATCTACGTGAACCAGATCGAGGACGAACGGCTGGGCGAGGTGGTGGCCAATGGCCGGTATCTCGACGCCACGCAAACCGTCGTGCGCAAGCACGGCGGCCTGTGGTTCAACGACGAATCGTTCGTGGTGAGCCGCAGAAGCTAGTCGCCGGCCCTAATCGCCGGCGATGGTCATCTCGGAGATGAGGATCGATCCCACGCGCACGCCGCCGCGCAGGTCGACGTCACTGCCGATGGCCGCGATGTTGCGGTACATGTCCTTGAGGTTTCCGGCGATGGTGATCTCGTGCACCGGATACATGCTGGCTGCCGTTCTCCACCCAGAACCCCGAGGCACCGCGCGAATAGTCGCCGGTTACGCCGTTCACGCCCTGGCCCATGAGCTCGGTGACCAGCAACCCCGTGCCGAGCTGGCGCATGAGGCCTGGGGCATCCACGCCGCCGTCCTTCGATTCCACCAGCAGGTTGTGCGTGCCACCGGCATTGCCGGTGGTCCTGAGTCCGAGCTTGCGGGCCGAGTAGCTGCTGAGCACGTAACCTTGCAGCGTGCCGTCTCGCACCAGCTCACGGTCACGAGTGACCACGCCTTCCCCATCGAAGGGACTGCTGCCCAGGCGCCTTGGCGATGTGCGGGCGCTCGCGCAGCTCGACGAACGACGGAAACACCTGCTGGCCCGAGGCGCCGAGCAGGAATGAGCTCTTGCGGTACTGGCTGCTGCCGCGCACCGCGCCGAGGAAATGGCCGATGAGCCCGCGCGCGACTTCGGGCGCATACAGGACCCGCGCACGCTGCGTGCTCAGCTTGCGCGCACCGAGCCGCGTCACCGCGCGTTCGCCGGCCTTGCGCCCGATGATTTCCGCGCGTTTCGAGGTCGCGTGCATCGCGCGCCGAGCTGTACCAGTAGTCGCGCTGCATGTCGTCGCCGGTCTGGGCCAGCAGCACGCAGCTCACGCTGTGGCTGGACGAGGGATAGCCGGCGAGGAATCCATGCGAATTGCCGTACACGCGCACGCCGCGATGACTGCCCACCCTCGCGCCTTCGGAGTTGGTGATGCGCGTGTCCACTACCCGCCCGGCCGCCTCGCAGGCGCGTGCCATCTCGACGGCCTGCTCCGGCGAAATGTCCCAGGCATGGTCGAGATCCAGGTCGGGAATGTCGCGCGCCAGCTCGTCGGGATCGGCCAGCCCGGCACAGTCGTCCTCGGCGGTGTAGCGCGCGATATCGCAGGCCTTCTCGACGGTTTCCGACACCGCGCGCGCCGACAGGTCGGCGGTGCTCGCCGACCCCTTGCGCTTGCCGAAGTACACGGTAACGCCCATGCCGCGGTCGCGCTGGTACTCCACGGTCTCGACTTCTCCGAGGCGGACCGTGGTAGTGAGACCCTTCTGCAGACTGACGTCGGCCTCGGATTGGGTGGCGCCGAGCTTCCGGGCGCGCGCCAACGCGTCCGAAACGATGCTTTTCAGCTCGGGGATTCGGGACCCATCGACTTCCTGGCGAGGCTCAACCATCTTCGATTGGACAGCTTGCATGGCAGAATTGTACGATGCAAGAAAGACGAGAAACGCAAGAATTCGGCGATCGTCCCAGCAAGAGCATGCGCAAGCGCGAGGCTGCGGCGGCGCAGGACCTGGGCACCCGGCTCATCGCGCTCAAGGAATCCGAGCTGGCGGCGCTCGACCTGCCGGAAACGCTGTACGACGCCATTCTGCTCGCAAAACGCATCACCGCCGCGGCGGCCTCGCGCGACAGCGGCAATACATCGGCAAGCTCATGCGCGACATCGATCCTGCGCCCGTCGAAGCGGCGCTGAATGCCAGATCCCGCAATGCCGCGCTTCGAGTCGGAACAGCACAAACGCCTCGAGGCCTGGCGCACGCGGCTGCTCAACGAAGGTCCGGCGGCGCTCGATGAGCTCGTGAATGGCGCCCGACGGCGGACCGCAAATCGCTGCAGGCGCTGATTCAGAAAGCCACCACGCGCGCGTCGACTCCGGCAGCCGCGAGGCGGCATCCCGCGAGCTGTTCCGCACCCTGCGCGGCTTGTTTGAAGCTTCTTCGTGACGCGCGCGGCACTGACGCTAGTATTTCGCGATGAAACCACTGGTCGGCATCATCATGGGCTCGACTTCCGACTGGGAGACGATGCGCGCCGCCGCCGAGGCGCTCGACAAACTCGCAATCCCCTACGAAACCCGCGTGGTATCCGCGCACCGCACGCCGGACCTGCTGTTCGAGTACGCATCGAGTGCCCAGGGGCGAGGCATCGAAGTGATCATCGCCGGCGCCGGCGGCGCGGCCCATCTACCCGGCATGACGGCGTCCAAGACCACGTTGCCGGTGCTCGGCGTGCCGGTGCAGTCGAAGGCGCTGAACGGCATCGACTCGCTGCTGTCGATCGTGCAGATGCCGGCCGGCATTCCCGTGGCCACCTTCGCCATCGGCGTGGCCGGCGCCACCAATGCCGGACTGACCGCGGCCGCCATCCTCGCGAACAAGCGTCCCGAGATCGACGCGGCGCTCAAGAAATTCCGCGCCGAGCAGACCGAGAGAGGTCCTCGCCCAATCAGATCCTTCGAAGGCCGATCCGGCCAGATGACCCCGTGACGAATAGGCATCGTCGGCGGCGGCCAGCTCGGGCGCATGATGGCGCTGGCCGGCTATCCACTCGGGCTCGACTTCCTGTTTCTCGATCGCGACGCGCAGCACGCCCGGCGGCCAGGTGGCGCCCGCTCCTCACAGGCGAGCTCGCCGACCGCGGCTTGTTAGGCCAGCTGTCGCGAGCGCTGCGAGGTGCTGACTTTCGACTGGGAGAACATCCCGGTCGAGGCGCTCGAGATCTTCCCGGCAAGGCGCGCATCGCCCCGCCGCTGCGCGCGCTCGCGGCCGCGCAGGACCGGCTCAGCGAAAAGCGCACCTTCGAGCTGCTCGGCATCCCGACGACGCGGTACGCCGCGGTCGACTCGCGCGCCGCGCTCGCAGCCGCGGTGCAGGCCATCGGCCTGCCCGGCGTGCTCAAGACTCGCCGCATGGGCTACGACGGCAAGGGCCAGTTCGTGCTGCGCGAGCCGCCGATCTCGACGCGCGCCTGGGCAGCGCTCGGCACCGCGCCGCTGCTGTACGAAAACCTCGTGCCCTTCGACGCGAGGTGTCGGTGATCGCGGTGCGCGGCATCGACGGCGACGTGGCGTTCTATCCACTCAACCTCAACGTGCATCGCGAGGGCATCCTGCGCCTCACGCGCGCGCCTTATGGCAATGCCGCGCTGGCACGCGCCAGGCACAGCGCGCCGCGAAGAAGCTGCTCGAGCACTTCGACTACGTGGGCGTGCTCACCATCGAATTCTTCGTCGCGCGCGGCAAGCTCGTCGCCAACGAAATGGCGCCGCGCGTGCACAACTCCGGCCACTGGACCATCGAAGGCGCCGAAACCAGCCAGTTCGAAAATCACCTGCGCGCGATCAGCGGACTGCCGCTCGGCAGCACGCGTGCGCGCGGCCATTCGGCCATGATCAACCTTATAGGCGAATTGCCGGACCGCGACGCGCTGCTGCGCGAGCCGGCGCCTGCACTGGCACGACTACGGCAAGGCCGCCGCGCCCGGGCCGCAAGCTAGGGCATGTCACATTTGTCGAAAATTCTGCCCAAACACGCAATCCGCGGGCCTTGAAGGTACTGGGCCGGGTCGATCGCGCGACATGGCTCGCAGTTCGGTGAGGCGGACCCAGGGTTTCCACGTGCCCGGCCGGCTTTACCGTAATATCGGCCGCTGTCCATGTACATCGATACGTTCAAGCTGCAAGGAACTGCCCTTCCGGCTGAGCCCGGATCCGCAGTTCCTGTTACCTGTCGCGGGCACATGCGCGCGCCAAGGCGTACATGGAATCGACCATCTGGTTCACGGATGGATTCGTGGTCATCACGGGTGAGATCGGCGCCGGCAAGACCACGCTCATCGAGAGTTTCCTGCGCCAGCTCGATTCGGACGTGGTCATCGCGCAGATCAACCAGACGCAGGTGAACGCGGTCGAATTCCTGCAGTCGGTGCTGGTCCAGTTCGGTTTCTCGCCCTTCAAGATGAAGAAGGCCGAGCTGATCGCGACGCTCAACAGCTTTCTCATCGAGCAGTACGCCGCCGGGCGCAAGGTGCTGCTGATCATCGACGAGGCGCAAAACCTCTCGCTGAAGGTGCTCGAAGAAATCCGCATGTTGTCGGGCATCGAGGCCACGAAGGAAAAGGTGCTGCGCATCATTCTCGCCGGCCAGCCCGAGCTGAACGACAAACTCGATTCGCCCGAGCTGGTGCAGCTCATGCAGCGCGTCCGGCTGCGCTTCCATCTCGGCGCGTTGTCACGCGACGACCTGCGCTCCTACGTCGCTGCACCGCCTCGACGTGGCCGGCGCCGACGGCCGCGAAATCTTCGCGGAAGACACTTTCGCCGAGATCTATGCGTATTCACCGGTGGCGTGCCGCGCCTGGTGAACACGCTGTGCGACACCGCCATGATGGCCGCGTTCAACGAAGATCGTGACCACGTCACGCTCAAGGACATCGCCCCGGCGGTCGGACGAATTGCAGTGGATCGAATTCTCCGCGCGCACCATGGCCATCGCCGCGCGCATGGAATCCCGTGCCGCCGCGACCTCAGCGGCGATCGCGCGCCGCGGAGTCTTTCCAAGCTGGTCCTGTCCATCGACGGCAAGGCCGTGGCCGAGCTGCACCTGGTGCCCGGGCCGCAAGGTCATCGGACGCACGCCCGACAACGACCTGCAGATCGACAGCAAATTCATCAGCCGGCACCACTGCCAGCTCGTCACCGGCAGCGACGGCATCACGGTCATCGAAGACCTGAACAGCACCAACGGCATCATGGTGCGCGGCAAGCGCGTGCGCCGCCACACGCTGCGCGATGGCGACGTCGTCAGCGTCGGCCAGCATGAAATTCTGTACGTGGATGAAAACGCCGCGGAGCATCTCGTCGATACGCACGACGACCTGCCGCGCATCGACGCGAACGCGGCCAACGAAGACGGCTGACGACGCGGCAGCGCGAAGACGCGGCCGGCGCGCGCTGTCCGTAGCGCGTTACTTGATGGCGCGCAGGCTGATCTCGAGCATGTTCGTGAATGAACGGGCTTGCGCCCGATGCGCGGCGCAGAGCCGCTGGCAGCAGCTTCCGAACGCCCACTCGAATCCCTTGCACCACGCTCATGGGCATGCGGCAGGTAACGCCCACGGAAACGCGGATAGGGCTCCACGTCACGAAATCCCACGGCCCGGAACAGGCGCTCCAGCTCCGAGTTGGTGTATTCCTTGAGATGAAATCCACGCGCCACCGGATCGAAGAACTTCGAGACGTCGTGCGGTCCGTTGAGACGGCTCGGCGTCACGCACATGTAGGACCCGTCCGGGCGCGATCGCGGCGAACAGGTTGCGCAATTGTTCGAGCGCGTCGTCGGGATGGATGTGCTCCATGACCTGGAAGCTGTACGCCAGCGTCACCGAATTCGCCGGCACGGGCACCGTAGCAGCCATCGGACAGCACGGTTTCCACGCTTGGGGATGTTGCACGCCGCTCAGGATTTCGCGGGACACATCGAGCGCGTAACACTTGCGCGCACCGCGCGCGGCGACCGCGATCGTGAAGGCGCAGTCGCCGGCGCCGATTTCGAGGAACACCGTGTTCGGATCGATGAAACGCCGCAGCAGCGCGAACTTGATCGTTGCTGACGCCGCGCGGCGCTCGGCTTCGGACACCTTGCGCATCAGCTGCGGGTGATAGGGAACGCGGCGATACAGCTCGTCGTACAGCGCGCCGTACAGGCCCGAGGCGTTCGGCGCGCGGCGCGGAACGCAGGCGCCCGGCCAGCTCGAGTTCGACGCGGTAGTGATGCTCGATGTCCGGCGGCGGATCTGGTCGTCTTCCGGCGAATCGACGCCCGGACTGGCGCGGCTTTCCGACTGCTTCCATGTCTATCCCCTTCGCGTCCGGATCGTCGTCCGGATCAGCATGAATCGTTCCGTCAGAGGGCGCTGAAAGCATCAGCGGCGGCGGCCGGTCACCAGATCCATCAGGCGACCGAAAATACCGGGGCGGAATCCATCGACCTGCATCGAGCTGCGCGGCGTGCCGTTTTGCGGCGCATTTCGGCGAGCACGTCGGGCGGAAGATTGATCCGGAATTCGCCGCTGGCAGCTGTATCGTTACGCATTTTTCTTGGACTCCGTTGAAGTTCTGCGCCGTCGCCCTCGTCAGGCAGCGCGGCGTATGCAGTTTGCTTAAGCATCAGGCGGCCATGGTGTGCCGGGATTCACACTGTTTCCAATGTCGCAAAACGCGCACTTCATTATGTTCGTGTCTGATTCGGTGTAGGCGCGGAGCGATTCCTTTCGCTGCAAAATGCTGACGCACTTTGCCGACATCCCTGTCGTCCGCGCGCCGTGATAGTGCGCCGGCACCGCCAGGCACCCATATCGTGAATTGTGCCGCGATTGTGCAGTAATTCCCCGGCATGCTGGCCCGCGAGGTGAATCATGAAGCGAATCCTGATGCTCGCTGTGCTGGCGCTCGTCGGCGTGTACGCCGTTGGCCGCGTGAAGCTGGGCGAATCCGGCGCCATGAGCTTCGTGACGAACATGGAATCGCTGATGAATGGCGGCAAGACCGAGGAAGTCTGCGCGATGTTCCATGACGATCTCGAAGTGGACATCACCGATCACACCGCTGGAGAATCGAAGAACCTGACGGCTGACAAGCAGGATTTCTGCGAACTGACCCGCGAGACCGCCGCCGGCCTGCGGCTGCTGCCCCACTCAGATGAACGTGAGTTTTGAGGACGTGAGCGTCAAGCGCGACTGGCTGCACCCGTGGACCAGCGAAGTGAGCTACACCGAGCATCGCACGCTCTCGATTCCCAGCATCCAGCAGAATTTCCACACCATCAGCGAAGACGAGATCGTGCTGGTGCAGACCTTTTCGGGTGTGAAGCTACGCAAGTTGGATCCGAGGCCTTCCTCGCCGATTGAAAAGCGCTTGACTTGAAGGCGACTTGAATTGGCAGACTGCGTGTGGAAAGGAGGTCGCATGCAGAACATTCCCAACGAAGAGATGGCGGCGCTGTGGAACGGCACTTCGGGACAGGCCTGGGTGGACGAGCAATCGCTGCTCGACCAGACGTTTGAAGCGATCGAGAGGCTGTTGGCCGACGCGGTTGCCGCCAGCGGTGCGCGTTCCGTGCTCGACATCGGCTGCGGCGCCGGGGCAACCACGCTCGCAGTGGCGCGCACCCTCGGCGCACGCGGGAATGTCGTCGGCATCGACATTTCGGAGCCCCTGGTCGCGGTGGCCCGCGCTCGCGCGCAGCGCGAGGGCCTGGCCGCGAACTTCATCCGCGCTGACGCGCAGACGCATGATTTCGCGCCCGCAAGCTTCGACATGATGATCTCGCGCTTCGGCGTGATGTTCTTCGAGAATCCGGTGGCCGCGTTCGCGAACTTGCGGCGTGCCGCGACGGCCTCCGGTGTGTTGCGGCTCATGGTCTTCCGCTCCGTCGCGGAGAATCCGTTCATGACCACGGCGGAGCGCGCCGCGGGCCCGTCGCTGCCCAACGTACCGCCCCGTACACCAGGCGCACCGGGCCAATTCGCCTTTGCGGATCGCGATCGCGTGCGGCGAATTCTCGAAGACAGCGGCTGGACGGGAATCGAGCTCGCGCCCGTCGACGTGGAATGCGCATTTCCGGCCGCGTCACTGGAGCGCTTCTTCACGCGCCTCGGGCCGGTCGGTCAGGCGCTGCGAGACGCCGACGAAGGCTGGCGCCAGCAGGTGAGTCAGCGCATTCGCGCGGCATTCCAGCCCTTCGTCCACGGCGCGGAAGTCCGCTTCATCGCGGCTTGTTGGATGGTGTCGGCCGGCGCTGCAAGCTAGCCGGGACGACTCACCGCATGGCGAGCCCCAGGAACCCGAGAAACATCAGCCCGGCCAGGCTGGCCAGCAAGATGGCGAGAATCGTGAAACCCGAGCGCGGCGAGCGCCGCGCGCCCACGATGGTGCAGATGATGCCGATGAATGCGGCAGCCGCACCCGCCAGCAGCCACGGCAGCAATGCTTGCAGTGCGCCCCAGCCATCGTGGCGTGCGTGCGAGGCGCTGTATTCGCCAATGAACGGTGTCGCGATGGTGAACGCGAACAGCAGCAGCGCGAGATAGATCGAAGCGGGCGTATTGGCACGCGTTTCTCCACGCACCAGCGCCCGTTCGGGCGTGTCCGCCATTCAGCCCGTACCACCGACAGTGAGCCCGTCGATGCGCAGCGTCGGCTGGCCCACACCCACGGGCACGCTCTGCCCTTCCTTGCCGCAGGTGCCGACGCCGTCGTCGAGCTTCAGGTCGTTGCCCACCATCGACGACGCGCGTCAGCACGTCAGGACCATTGCCGATCAGCGTGGCGCCCTTGATCGGCGCGCCCAGCTTGCCGTTCTCGATCAGGTAGGCCTCGCTGGCCGAGAACACGAACTTGCCGGAGGTGATGTCGACCTGGCCGCCGCCGAAGTTCACCGCGTAGATGCCCTTCTGCACCGACGCGAGAATTTCCTCGGGCGGTGTCTTGCCCGGGCGCATGTAGGTGTTGGTCATGCGTGGCAGCGTGATGTGCGCGAAGGATTCGCGCCGGCCGTTGCCGGTGGACGCCGTGCCCATGAGGCGCGCATTCATCGTGTCCTGCAGATAACCCTTGAGCACGCCGTTCTCGATGAGCGTGGTGCAGCTGCGTGGGCGTGCCCTCGTCGTCGATGTTGAGCGAGCCGCGACGCCGGGAGAGCGTCCCGTCGTCGACGATCGTGCAATGCTCGGAGGCCACGCGCTCGCCGATCGCGCCCCGCGAATGCCGAAGTGCCCTTGCGATTGAAGTCGCCCTCCAGCCCGTGGCCGATGGCCTCGTGCAGCAGGATGCCGGGCCAGCCCGGTCCGAGCACCACCGTCATCGAACCCGCGGGCGCGGGAATGGCCTCGAGATTCACCAGTGCCTGGCGCACCGCTTCGCGCGCCAGCGCCATCGGCCGGTCGCCTTCGACGAGCTCGGGCAGCGTGATGCGTCCGCCCGCGCCCGCGTAGCCCTGCTCGCGGCGACCGTTCTGCTCGACGATGACCGAGACGTTGAAACGCACCAGCGGCCGCACGTCGGCCGCCAGGTGCCGTCGCTGTTGGCCACCAGCACCACTTCGTGCACCGCCACCACGCTGGCCATGACCTGCGCGACGCGCGGATCCATCTTGCGGGTCTCGCGATCCACGCGCTCCAGCCACGCCACCTTCTCGCTGGACGTGAAGCTCGACACCGGATCGATGGGTAGATAGAGCTTGTGGCCGCTCGACGGCAGCACGCCCTGCGCGGCCCGTTCCCGGCCGCGCGATCGGCGATGGCGCGCGCCGCGCGCGACGCCTCCTCGAGCGCCGGCAGCACGATTTCATCGGAGTAGGCAAAGCCGGTTTTCTCGCCGGCCAGCGCGCGCACGCCCACGCCCTGCTCGATGCTGGCGCTGCCTTCCTTGACGATGCCGTCCTCCAGCGCCCAGCTCTCCTCGCGCGCCAGCTGGAAATACAGGTCGGCGGAATCCACCGAGCTCGACATGACCTGCGACAGCGCGGCATCGAGGCGCGTGTCGTCGAGGCCGCCCGGGCCGCAGGATGAGTTCGCGCGCGATGGTCGAGCGGTTCCGTTTCAATGACTGCAGCTCAAGATTTCACCGTTTCCAGGGCAATGTACTTGTTACGCCAGATCGTAATGTACAGCAGCGCCAGCAAGGGCATAGGATGCGGGCCGGCATTCCAGCCGCACGATCTCGCCCGGCGGATCGTGAACCTGCAGCTCACGCGAGCCGCACCATTTGATCTCGCAGGCGCACCACGTGCTGCCCCGGTGTGAGCGGGAATCTGCACGGTCTCATCGTCACCGAGCTCGGCGCGCTGGCGGCCGTCGACCAGCACGCGATAGTTGCGTTCGCGGTCCTGCCACGACTCATGTGCCCTGCGAATCGACCACTACCGCAATCCGCGCTCCTACGTGTTGTAGATCACCCGGTGCTCGAGCGCCGGGAACCGCGTGCGTGCATCCATGCGCGCCGCGGTATCGATGTCCGCCACCAAGCAGCCGGTGCCACCCGGCATGCGCGCCAGCACCTTGCCCCAGTGATCGATGATCATCGAATCACCGAAGGTTTCGCGCCCGCTCGGGTGCACACCCCACTGCGCCGGCGCGATCAGCCCGCACAGGTTTTCGATGGCGCGGGCGCGCAACAACGATTCCCAATGCGCGCGTCCCGTCGGCACCGTGAACGCCGAAGGCACCACGAACATGTCCGCGCCCTGCCGCGACATCACGCGGAACAGCTCCGGAAAGCGCATGTCGTAGCAGACCGAGAGCCCGAGCTTGCCGACGGGCGTTTCGACCACGCGCGGATCGTGCCCGGCCACGGTATGCGCCGACTCGCGATGCGACTCGGCGCTGCCCGGCACATCCACGTCGAACAGATGCATCTTGTCGTATCGCGCCGCCCGCTGTCCCGTGCGTCGTACACCAGCACCGAGGCGCTGACGCGACCATCAGGGTTTTGCCGCAGGGGAACCGTGCCGCCGACGACCCATATCTTGAGGCGCCGGGCTGTGTCTGCAAGGAAGTTCTGTATCTTGCCGGCGCCTTCAGGCTCGGCGATCACGCGCTTGTCGCCGCTGAATCCTTGCCCATGAAGGCGAAGTTTTCCGGCAGCGCCGCGAGCACGGCCCCGAGTCGCGCGGCGTCGGACAGGAAGCGGCCCGCCATATCGAGATTGGCGTCGATATCGTGGCCGGAGGTCATCTGGATTGCCGCTACGCGCATGCAGTGCAATCTATCACTCTCACGGACGCCGCCGCTTCGGCGGCGTTTTCCTTGGTGGCGCTTGCGCCTGAGAAGGGCCTTCCTAGTCCCAAGTGCCGTGCCACTGGACCCGGCGGGTCTCGGGCGCCGCGGTCCAGCCGTGGCGTGCGGCCGAGCCGCGCACCGCATTCCAGGCACGCGCGAAGCGTGCGCGCGCCGGCGACGGCACCGCGGTGGCGGCCAGCGCGACGCGCTCGTAATCCACCGTCAGATCGTAATCGCGCGCCACGAGGCCCACGCGGCCCGTGCCGCGAAACACCTGGTCGGGCTCGGGGCCCGTGCCCTGCACATCCGCGAGCAGGATCTGGCCGTCGGCCAGGGTGGCACGCGCCGAGAGCTGGTGTTCGGCATCCAGGCCCTGGGCGGTCAACTCGAACGAGCCAGCGAGGGCCCGCGCGATGTCAGCGGAATCGACCGGCCAGTCGAGCGTGCCCGAGGCGCGCAGGCTGGTGGCGGGCCACTCGGTGGGCAATTGCACCTCACGCAGCAGGGCCGCGAGCTGCGCCGTGTCGGCGCTGAACTCCGCGCGGCAATGACCCCGGGGTTCGCAGCGGCCGCGCGCCGAGAGCTGGTGCAACGCCGTGGCCGGCGTGTCCAGCGAAAAGTCCAAGCTCTCTCCCTGCCGCGCGATGGATGCCTGCAGCGCTCCGAATTCGCGGCCGCCGTATCGGAGCTGATCGACCTGCAGCGCCAGCTCCCCCTCGACGGGCAATAGCGCGCCCGATGCGGCCAGCAGCGCCGGCGCGCGCGCAAGATCCAGCGACTCGATCTTCACTTCGGGATCGCTGCGGCGACCCGCGGCGCGCCGCAGCTCCCCGGAAACTTCCTGTACTTTGAAATGTGCGTTGACGGCGCCGGCGTGGACCTGACCGTGTACCGAGATTTCGCGGCCGTCGACGTTGAATTCGTGAATGCCGTCGGCACCGATGCGCAGTTCGGCGCTCACCGGCACGTTGCGTGCGCGGGCCTTGGCGAACGGTTCCGGCAATTGGCTCTCGAGCCCGGAAAGATTGCTGCTCAGTGTCACCTGCCAACTGCCGGAATGGGCGCCGGGCTGCACGCTGCCATTCCACGCGAACTGGCCGCTGACACGGTTCGCGGCCTCCGCGCCACCTAACAACTCGAGCAGCGGGTCCGCCTCGGCCAGGCCGCTCACGGCAAATGCAGGCAGGCCGCGCGAGGCGGCGGTGCGCCGCGATTCGATTTCCACCGGCCCGCCCAGCCAGCTGCCCTGCAACGACAGCCCGCGCAATTGCTGCGCCGAGTAACGGATCGTCCCCGAAAGTTTTTCGATGGGCGGAAGTCCGCCGGCCAGCGGCACCGTGGCGTCGCTGACCCGCGCCGTCACGCGCCACAATTCGGGCCGGCGCAATTCGAGTTCACCGCGCGCATCGGCTTCGAGACTCACCGCCCCGCTCAGCCGTTCGAGTCCCGGGGACTTGAGCATGCCGCGCAGCAGGCGCGAGTCCAACTGGCCTTCGAACAAGGCATGCAGGCGCGGCGTGCCGCTGCGCGGCCAGTCGAGCCGCACCCCGTCGATGACCAGGTCGTCGACGGTGCCGGACTCCAGAGTCAGCTGCGCGCCACCGCGCGCAAAATTCAGTTTGCCCCGGCCGCCGGCGAGGCGCGGCGCGTCTTCGCCTGACGCGGCAAGGTCGCTGAGAGCCAGCGTGCCGCGCGAGCGGCTCCAGTTCACCGCGCCATCGGTGGCCGGCGCGAGCTCCACGGTGCCTTCTCCGATCACGCCCTGCTCGATCCGCGACCACGGCTCGGGGACCGCCGGATCGGCAGCAACCAGCGTCCACAGTTCCCGCAGCAACGCGTGATCGACCTGCTTCAGCGCCACGCGCAGCGGTGCAGCGCGATTCGCGCCCGGATGCCATTCACCATTGACGTTGAAATTTCCCGGCCCTGTGGCCGCGGAAAACTCCTCGAAGCGCCACGCGCCGTTGCCGCGTACCCGCGCCAGGCTTCCGGCCAGCTGCACGGGCCTGGGCTCCTGCGAGGCGGCCACGCGTAGCGTCGCCGTGCTGGCCGGATCGAATGCCAGCACGAGACCGCGTGCATCGCGGCGCACATTGACGGCCAGTTGCGCCACCGTGGCGTTGTCCTTGGGGCGAGTCAGTTCCAGGCGCGAGACCTGCGCCGACAGCTGCCAGGACTCCGGAGAAATCCGGCGCTGGCCCGAGTCGAAGCGCACGGCGCGCAGCTCGCCGGCCTTCGGCACCCAGCCGCCGGGCAACTCGGGAAACGCCCGCGCAGTCTGGGGCGCCAGCAGGCCCGCAACGAATTCGGCCGCCATGAACGGGATGCGTTCGGCGCGCACCGTGGTGCGCGCGATCTTCAGGTCGGGTTCCAGCTCGAGGCGCGCATGCAGCGCCGGTGCGCGCTCCAGTCGCGCGCCGCGCGTGAGTTGCAGATCGGTGAAGTCGAGCAGCACATCGTCCGCGTCACGCGCCAGCGTGCCATTCACCGTGACGTGATCGAAGCGCGTTCCGTCACCATTCATCGCAAGTTCGCGTGCGCTCGCCTCCCAGCTGCCAGACGCAATACGCCCATCCCGCAGCGCCAGTTTCGCGTCGATGGTGCCGCGCCCGCGCAGACCGGGCACGGCGAGTTTGTCGAGGAACACGCGCCGCGCGATGAACCGCAGGTCGCCCGACACTCGCGCGCCGGCATCCAGCCCGTCGAGCTTGGCGGACACGAACAGCGACTGGCCGAGGTCCTGCGACAGCAGCATGGTGCCGTAGGCGCTGAAACTGCCGGCCGCACGGCTAACTACCGCCTGGCTGAGCGTGAAGCTGTGGCCCGGAACACGCTCGCCGCGCCGCCTGAGGTGGACGCGCGCGCCCTCGACCTCGATTCGGCCCGATGGCATGAGACCGGCCCAGCCGAGGAAGCGATGCACCGCGGCAACTTCGTCGGCACGCGCGCCAGCGTGGGGGGCATCGGCTTGGCGTATGCGGGTGGCGCGCGGCGCAACCGCCGGCACCAGGGATTCTTCCGGGTCGCCCACGATCTCGATGTCCGGCGATGACAGCGTGACGTGACCGAGCGAGAACTGGTGATGGCGCAGGAAATCCCAGGTGTCGAATTCCACGCGCAACTCGGGCGCGAGCACGTGCACGCGTCCGCGTTCGGGATCGGTGAGCTCCACGCGCGTGAACACCGCGCTGGTGCCGTCCAGGTCCCACGCGAAATGCACGTTGTCGAAGCGGACTTCGAGACCGGTGCGATCGGTGATGAGTTTTTCCAGCGTGGCGCGCTGCTCGGGAACGCGCGCGGCAATGACGCGCGTGAACACCGCGCCGAGCGTGACCACCAGCCCCACGCAAAACGTGACCGCGACCGTGCGCTTCACCCACTGCGAAGCACCCCATTCTCTTCTGAGAATGTCTCCCCCCTGGTTAAGGGTTTGGTCGGTCATTTCACCTCAAGCCAGCACCACGTCGTATTGATCGAAGCCGTAGAGGGCTTCCACCTGCAATCTGATCGGCCGCCCCACCTGATGTTCGAGCTCGGCCAGCACCGCGGATTCGTCGTCGAGCAGACGGTCGATCACGCTCTGATGAGCCAAAATTAGCAGTTCGCGGCTCTCGAACTGCCTGCTCTGGCGCACAATTTCACGGAATATCTCGTGGCACACCGTTTCGGGCGTGCGTACGAAGCCACGGCCTTCACAACTGGGACATGGCGCACAAAGCAAATGTTCCAGGCTGTCGCGGGTCCTTTTGCGAGTCATCTCCACCAGGCCCAGCGAAGACACGCTGGCGATGTGCGTCTGCGCATGATCGCCGGCCAGGGCACGCTGCAGCGCTTCCATGACCTGGCTGCGGTGCGCCGCGTCGGTCATGTCGATGAAGTCGATGATGATGATGCCGCCGAGGTTGCGCAGTCTGAGCTGGCGTGCGATGGCCACCGCCGCCTCGAGATTGGTACGAAAAATGGTGTCTTCGAGATTGCGGTGCCCGACGAAGCCGCCGGTATTGACGTCGATCGTGGTCATCGATTCGGTCTGGTCGATGACCAGGTGCCCGCCGGATTTCAGATTGACGCTGCGCTCCAGCGCCTTGCCGATCTCCTCCTCGATGCCGTGCAGATCGAATATCGGACGCTGGCCAGTGTACAGCTCGATGCTGGTGGTGCTGCCCGGCATGAAGCCCGCGGCGAATTCCAGCATCTGGGCATGAGCCGTCGCATTGTCGACCAGAACCTTGTCGACGCCGCGCGCCAGTTCATCGCGCAATATGCGCGTGGGCAGCGGCAGGTCTTCGTAGACCAGCTGGCCGGCCGAGGCAAGCAGTCCGCGCTCCTTGACGTGTTGCCACAGGCGGCACAGGTACTGGATGTCCTCGCGAATGGCTTCCGCGCTGGCTCCCTGCGCCGCCGTGCGCACGATGTATCCCCCCGAGAGCTTCTCCGGCATGGCCTCGGAGACCAGCTGCTTGAGCCTGGTGCGCTCGGTTTCCTCCTCGATGCGCGCCGAGACGCCGATGCCGTCGCCGCGCGGCATGAACACCATGAGCCGCGACGGCAGCGCCACGAAGGTGGTCAGGCGTGCACCCTTGGTGCCCATCGGGTCCTTGACCACCTGCACCAGGATGTCGTCGCCCTCGTTGACCAGGCGGCGGATGTCTTCGACCTGCCCGCCTTCTTTCAGACCGGAGCCGATCAGCGCGCTGTCCGGAACGCGTGCCGCGATGTCGGCGGCGTGCAGGAACGCCGTACGCTCCAGGCCCACGTCGATGAACGCCGCCTGCATCCCCGGCAGCACCCGCTGCACGCGGCCCTTGTAGAGATTGCTGACGATGCCACGCCGGCTCTGGCGTTCGACGAACAGCTCGGTGAGCACGCCGTTCTCGATGAGCGCCGCGCGATTCTCGCGTGGCGCCACGTTGATGAGAATTTCCGTCGTCAATCAGTTCCTCCGAGCTCCGGCAGTTTGCCATTCCAGACCGGCACGCCATGGCGCCGCAGGAGTTCCGCGGTTTCGAACAGCGGCAGTCCCATCACGCCGGTGTAGCTGCCCGCGATGTTCGCCACGAACACCGCACCCAGGCCCTGGATGGCATACGCGCCCGCCTTGCCCTGCGGTTCGCCGCTGGCCCAGTAGGCCCGCATCTCACTGTGGGGGATCTTGCGGAATTCGACCTCGGCGGACGCGATCGCCAGCGCAGGAGAACCCTCATTGACCACGCACAAGCCGGTGAATACCTCGTGCCGCCGTCCCGAGAGCAGGCTCAGCATGCGGATGCAGTCGGCCTCGTCCCTGGGTTTCTCGAGAATGTGGCCGTCGACGTGCACCGTGGTATCCGCGGCGAGCACCGGCAGATCGCGATGCCCGGACCGTACGGCCAGGGCTTTTTCGCGCGCCAGGCGCACGACGTAGTCGCGGCCCGCTTCATCGGGCATTGGGGTTTCATCGATGTCGGCCGGTGTCACCACGTGCGGCACGCCGATGAGCTCTAACAACTGGCGGCGGCGTGGCGATGCCGATGCCAGGCGCAGCACCGGCTTTTGTTCTTCTGGGGCCCGCCATCATTCCTCGATCGCGGCTACTCGCGATGATAGGGGTGATTCTGCAACACCGAGTGCGCGCGATACAGCTGTTCCGCGAGAATCACGCGCACCATGGCGTGCGGGAAGGTCAGCGGCGACAGCGACCAGCGCATATCTGCCCTGGCCAGGACGCCCGCTCCATGCCCGTCAGGGCCGCCGATCACGAACGTGAGATTTTTGCCGTCCTGCTGCCTTTCACCGAGCCACTTGGCGAGCTGCAGCGTGGTCAGGGATTTGCCGCGCTCATCGAGCGCCACCAGGTAGTCGTCGCCGCTGCGCCTCAGCAGGCTGGCTTCTTCTTCCAGCTGCGACTTTCCGACGGGCACGACCTCGAGGTCGACCCGCATATCCTTGCGCATCCTGCGCGTGTAGTCCTCGTAGGCCGTCGTGACCCACTCGGGCATGCGCGTACCCACCGCGAGGATGCGAACGCGCATGAAAAAACGTCAGCGCGCGGCGCGCGTCCTGGCCGCGACCTTGCGGCGCGGCGCGGCCACTTCTTCGGCCGGCTTTGCGACGTCTTCCCAGAGACTCTCGAGACCGTAGAACTCGCGCACGCGCGGCAACATCACGTGCACGACCACGTCGTTGAGATCGACGAGCACCCACTCGCCTTCGCGCGCGCCTTCGACGCCCATGGGGCGGAAGTCGTTCTGCTTGGCGAATTGCACCACGCGGTCGGCGATGGATTTCACGTGGCGGTCGGAGTTGCCCGAGGCGATCACGACGATGTCGGTGATGTCGGTGAGGTGCCGCACGTCCAGAACCTTGACGTTGACGGCCTTCATGTCATCGAGCGCACTGTTGACGATGCGCAGGAGAGTCTGCGGGATGGAGGACTTGGCCGGCGCGGCTGCGCGGCGCGAACGGGTTTTTGTGGTCATTTCACTCCGTGTATGGCTTCAGCGGTTTCGAGCATAGCACCCCGAATCGCGAATGATGTCGCGAACCGCGTCGGGAACGAGAAACCGCGGATCGCGTCCGGCATCGATGATCTGGCGTAATTCTGTCGAAGATATTTCGAGCTGTGTCACGGCATGTACGTAGATGCGGCCGGCATTCGACTTATGCAGATCGTTCACCGCGCCGGTGCCCCGGTCCACCATGAGCTCGCCGAGCGGGCCGTGCGTCGGTGCCTTCCAACCCGGGCGATGCGCGACCACCACATGCGCCAGATCGAACAGCTCGCGCCAGCGGTGCCAGTTCGGCAATCCGAGGAATGCGTCCATTCCCAGCAACAGGCACAGGGAACGCTGCGGAAACTCGGCGCGCAGCTCGGTGAGTGTGTCGAAGGTGTAGGACGCTCCCGCACGCCGCACTTCGCGGTCGTCGACCACGAACGAAGGTTGGTCGGCGACCGCGGCCTTCACCATGGCGACGCGCAGCGCAGCATCCGCGAGCGTGCGCTCGCGATGCGGCGGGTTCCCCGTGGGCAGGAAGCGCACCTCGGCGAGCTTCAGCGACTGCCAAAGCTCGAAGGCCGTGCGCAGGTGCCCGTAGTGAATCGGATCGAAGGTGCCGCCAAATAGGCCGATGGGCCCTGTCGCCGTCGCGGTGTTCAAGCGGCGCGGGTTCCGGCGAGCGGCAGCGCACGGCGGCCGGAGAACTCGACGATCAGCAACGACATTTCGTCCCACGCATCGCCGCGTTGTTGTCCCTTGATCATGCGATCGGCGCGCGCTATGCGGGACGCGAGCCGGGCATAAGGCAGGCGCGCGGCGCGGCGGCGCGCGGTTTCCAGCGCCGGCGAGGGACGCTGCCAGCTGCGGGCGTTGTAGCCTTCGTTCTGCGTCGTGCCCCAGGCGTTGTGGATCTCGCGGGACAGCGACCACAGCGCCAGCGTGGGCTCCACGCCTTCGCTGCGCAGCCCCGCCAGGATGCGCAGGCCGCGCGGTACGTCGGCGGCCAGCGCCGCCTCTCCGAGCTGGAACACGTCGTAGCGCGCGCTGTCGCCCAGCGAGGCCTGCACGGCCGCGAGATCGACCTGTCGGCCGCTGGCCAGCAACTTGAGCTTTTCGAGCTCCTGGTGCGCGGCAAGAAGATTTCCTTCGGTGCGCTCGACGATGAATTGCACGGCCGCGTCGTCCATGTCCAGCTCGAGCGTCGCCGCGCGCGCGCGCAGCCACTGCGGCAGCTTCGCGAGCTCCACCGGCCAGACAGGCAGCCAGGCCCCGGCGGAATCGAACGCCTTGACCCAGGCCGAGTTGTTCTGCTCGCGCTCCAGCTTGCCCGTCAGCATCAGGTAGACGTTGTCCGGGCTGACATCTGCGAGCAGCTGGACAATGGCGTTGGCGCCGCCGACGCCCGGCTTGCCCGAGGGCAGGCGCAGCTCGATCAGCTTGCGCGAACCGAACAGCGAAAGGTTGTTAGACGAGGCGCGCACTGCGTCCCAGTCGGCGACTCGCTCGATGAAGTGGACTTCGCGTTCCTCGAAGCCCGCGCGCCGCACGCGTGCGCGTATGGCGTCGGCCGCCTCGCCGACCAGCAGTGCCTCGTCTCCGGAAACCAGGTACGCCCGGGCGGGTTCAGCCGAAAGATGCGAGCGCAGCGTGTCGAAGGTCAGTTTCAATGGAGGCCGATTATGGGCGAGATGCGGGGCCGGAAGCCATACGAAATGGGCCCGACGCGCGGTATTCTTGCGGCATGGCCACGATTTTCGAGAAGATCATCGCCGGGGACATCCCGGCCACCATCGTCTACAAGGACGAACGCGTCACCGCCTTCCGCGACATCAGTCCGCAGGCGCCGGTGCACGTGCTCATCATTCCTAACAAGCCGATCCCGACCGCGAACGACGTGTCGGAGGCGGACGAAGCGACGCTCGGCCACATGTTCATCGTGGCGCGCGACATCGCGAAGCAGGAAGGCATCGCGGAGAACGGCTTCCGGCTCATCGTGAATTGCAACCAGCACGGCGGCCAGGTGGTGTTCCACCTGCACATGCACCTGCTGGGCGGCAAGCCGCTCGGACCGATGCTCTCCGGAGGCAGGCATGGTTAAGAAAAAGAAGGCGCGGAAATCCACGCCGGCGCGCAAGGCCGGGGATTTCTATCCGGCGATCCGGCCGTACGACAGCGGCTACCTGCGCGTGTCGCCGGTGCACGAGATCTATTACGAGGAAAGCGGCAATCCCAAGGGCAAGCCGGTGGTCTTTCTGCATGGCGGACCGGGCGGCGGCACGGATGCCAACATGCGGCGCTTCTTCAATCCGAAGCGCTACCGCATCGTGCTGTTCGATCAACGCGGTTGCGGCCGCAGCCGGCCGACCGCCAGCCTGGTGGACAACACCACCTGGCATCTGGTGTCCGACATCGAGGCCATTCGCAAGCATCTGAAGATCGAACGCTGGCAGGTATTCGGCGGCTCATGGGGCTCGACGCTGGCGCTGGCCTATTCGCAGAAGCACCCCGAGCGCTGCACCGAGCTGGTGTTGCGCGGCATCTTCCTGTTGCGGCGCTGGGAGCTCGAGTGGTTCTACCAGGATCCCGGTGGCGCGGCCGCGATGTTCCCGGACCTGTGGGAACACTACATCGCGCCGCTGTCGCAGGAAGAGCGCAAGGACTGCATGCGCTCTTACTACCAACGGCTCACCAGCGACGACCGCAAGACGCTGCTCGAGGCCGCGCGTGCCTGGTCGATCTGGGAAGGCACGCTGTCCTATATGAAGATGAATCCGAACTACATCAAGAAGTTCGGCGATCCGGAATTCGCCTCCGCCTTCGCGCGCATCGAATGCCACTACTTCGTGAACGGCGGATGGCTGGAGCGCGAAAGCCAGCTTCTCGATGACGTGCCGAAGATCCGCCACATCCCCGCCACCATCGTGCAGGGACGCTTCGACGTGGTCTGTCCGGCGCGCACCGCCTGGGCGCTGCACAAGGCATGGCCCGAGGCCGACATGCGTATCGTGCCCGATGCCGGGCACTCGGCCTTCGAGCCGGGCATTGCGCGCGAGCTGGTGAAGGCGACGGACCGCTTCGCGCGGTAGTGGAAATGGGGTTAAGGTGCAGCCCCGCGCACTGGCAAATACAGATGCAGAAATCCCCATTTCCTGGCAAATGGGGACGCACCTCGAAGGGAATTCTCCTGAGCCGCACCGGTCTCTAGTTGTCATGCGTGTGATGCGAGGGTCGATCATCTGGCTTGCGGCGGTGCTCGCACTTCCCTCCTTTGCATCTGCGGCCAGCGTGGTGCAGACCGAACAGGTCCGTGCCGAACTGCTGGCGCACGCGCCCGATGGTACCGCCCCAGGTAAGCCCGTCTGGCTCGGCCTGAAGCTCGAGCACGTCCCGCACTGGCACACCTATTGGAAGAACGCCGGCGACTCCGGGCTCCCGACTAACTTCTCGTGGACCCTGCCTGCGGGTCTGAGCGCCGGCGACATCGACTGGCCCACGCCCAAACAACTCCCCATCGGACCGCTGCTGAATTTCGGCTATGACGGAACCGTGCTTCTGCCCGTGCCGCTGACCGTCACCGCACCCGTGGCAGGCGGCACGCTGCATGTCAGGCTCGAGGCGGACTGGCTGGTGTGCAAGATCGAGTGCATTCCGCAGTCCGGCAGCTTCGAGCTCGCCCTGCCCACCGGCGCGCCGAGCAGCGCGCACGCCGTGGATTTCAACCGCGCGCTCGCCGCGCGGCCGGTTGCGCAGCCGGGCGCCGTGGCCGCGGCGCGCGTGGACGGCAGCGCGCTGGTCTTCGAGGTGCGCGGCCTGCCCGACTCGCTGCGTGGCCGGCACGCGACCGTATTTCCCGAGGTGGCGGGCGTCGTGGACAATCCCGCAGCGGTGGAACAAGCCTGGGATGGCGAGCGCTGGCGGGCGCGTTGGCCGTTGTCCGCGCAACGCAGCGCCAGTCCCGCCGAGCTGCCGCTGGTGCTGGCCTTCGACGGCGGTCGAAACCTGCGCGTGGTTGCCAGCATCACGGCCTGGCCGGTTGGCGCTGCCGCGGGCGCCGCGCCGGCCAATGCGGGCCAGGACGCCGGCGTCGCACCGAGCCAGCCGGGCTTGCTGACCGCGCTGCTGTTCGCCTTGTTAGGCGGCGTGATTCTCAACCTCATGCCCTGCGTGTTTCCGGTGTTGTCGCTCAAGGTGCTTTCGCTGACGCAACACTCGGGCAGCCGGCGCGAGCGCTGGAGCAGTGCGCTGGCCTACACCGCGGGCGTGGTGCTCGCCTTCCTGGCACTGGCCGGTCTGCTGATCGCGGCGCGCGCTGGCGGGGAACAGCTGGGCTGGGGATTTCAATTGCAGGCGCCCGGCACCGTCGCCGCGCTCGCGGCGCTGTTCACGCTCATCGGCCTGAATCTCGCCGGGGTGTTCGAATTCGGGTCCATGCTGCCATCCGGCATCGCCAGCCTGCGGGCGCGCGATCCGACGCTCGATTCTTTCCTGACGGGAGTACTCGCCGCGGCGGTCGCCTCGCCCTGCACCGCACCGTTCATGGGGGCCGCGCTGGGAGCGGCACTCACCTGGCCCCCGGTGCAGAGCCTGTCGGTGTTCGCAGCTCTCGGGCTCGGAGTGGCCGCGCCCTATCTATTGGCGAGCGCGGTGCCCGCGATCGGCCGTTGGCTGCCACGCCCGGGACGCTGGATGCAGACATTCAAAGTGGCGCTGGCATTTCCGATGTTCGCCACGGTGATCTGGCTGACCTGGGTGCTCGGCCAGCAGGCAGGCATCGATGGCGCCGCGGCCCTGCTGGTGGCCTTGCTGGTGCTGGCACTGGCCGCCTGGTGGTGGGGGCAACGCCCGGAAAAACCTCTGGCGCGCGTCTTGTCTTCCGTGGCCATCGCAATCCTCACCGTCGGTGCCTTCGCCTGGGCGGCGCCCCTCTGGCGGCCCGTCGCGCCGGACATTCGCGCTGCCGCAAATGTAGGCGAGCTCTGGCAACCGTGGTCGCCGCAGCGGGTCGCTGAGTTACGCGCCACGGGGCGCAAGGTGTTCGTCGACTTCACGGCGGCCTGGTGTGTCACATGCCAGTACAACAAGCGCACTACACTTTCGAACCCCGCGGTGCTGGCGGCATTCGAAGCTAACAAGGTAGCCTTGCTGCGCGCCGACTGGACCTCGCGCGACGCGCTGATCGCCGCGGAGTTGCAGCGCCTCGGCCGCAGCGGCGTGCCGGCGTACGTTTTTTACGAGGGCGTCGAGGCGCCCCGCCTGCTGAGCGAATTGCCTTCGGTCGAGGAAGTTCGCTCGGCGGTGTACCAATCGGGAAATTGAATACCAAGGAGTCATCATGAAACGTTCCGCTTCCATCCTCGCGATCACCGCGGCCGCGCTGCTGGGTGCCGTGCTCGCACATGCATCGGTCTCGGTGGGTCAATCCGCGCCGGACTTCAAGGTGAAGGACACGAACGGCAAGGAGCAGAGCCTCGCCGCGTACAAGGGCAAGTTCGTGGTGCTCGAATGGACCAACCCGGGGTGTCCATTCGTGCAGAAGCACTACGACACCGCCAACATGCCGGCGACGCAGAAGGCCGCCGAGGCCAAGGGCGTGGTGTGGCTCACGGTCAGCTCCACGGCCAAGGACGCCGGCGACTACAAACAACCCGGCGACCTCGCCGCCTGGCTCAAGGACAAGGGCGCAGCCCCCACGGCGGTGCTGATGGACGACGACGGCACGCTCGGGCATGCCTACGGCGCGCGCACCACGCCGCACATGTTCGTGATCAATCCGCAGGGCAAGCTGGTCTACGCGGGCGCCATCGACAGCAAGGCCACCGCGCGCAAGGACGACGTCAAGGGTGCGACTAACTACGTCAAGGTGGCGCTGGATGAGGCCCTGGCCGGCAAGGCGATCAGCAAGGCCACGTCCGAGCCCTACGGCTGCTCGATCAAGTACTGACATAAGACGGTGCCGGGTGGGGAAAGTGGGGAATCAGGGGCCGAGGGCCAATTCCCCACTTTCCCCACCCGGCACCAGCCCCCTAAAGTTCCACAGCCCGGCGCCGATACAGCGGCTACCGGGGCCTGCGCCCGCTCAACGCGGGTCCCGTCGGTCGAACGGTCGGGATGGTGGAGGTGGGCGGTTCGGCTTGAAACGACTCCTGATCGTTCACGCCTCCATCCCCGACCCTCAGGGATACGACTTCAGCTGGAAGCTCGGCCGCCCCGCGTCGTCGACGATGCCCTGCCGGCGCAACCACCGGCGCGCATCGTCCGCGTCCGTCTCGAACCAGGCTTGCGCCGAACCCAGCCGGAAGGTGTATTCCCAGGCATCCATGTCGCGCAGCATGCGCGCCTGCCCGAGCATCGGCAGCTCGTCGGCCAGCAGAATCTGCAGGTAGCAGACCGCGGACTCCTCGTCGTCATCGCCACCGGCATCGCGATCCAGCGCAGCACGGCGTTGCGGCGACATGCACACGAAGTGGCTCAACTCGTGCAGCAGGGAATGCAGCGGCGTATCGGGGCGCACGTACAGGACATTGCCGCGCAGACCCGCCTCGCTCTCGCCCCAGTACGAGCCAGGCGGCGGCGAATCCGTGGCGGATTGCACCAGCTCCACGCCGTAGCGGCGCGTGAGTTCGACCAACGAGGGGTGGGGATCCGGACCCACGCGCAGCACGTCGACCGACTTGGGTCGCGCACTCATCGCGTCAGAGCGATGCCAGCCGGCGCATCACCAGCGCCACCAGATCGCGCGCCAGTGCCTCGCGCAGGATCTCCTGCTCGCGCTCCTTGGCGAGCAGCTGCGTCTCGTCGAAGCTGAAATCGCGCGACGCGGAAATCTCTTCGTGCTCGATGAGCTGCTTGCCGCCGGAGCTCACCGAGAATTCGACCTTGTACGTCAGCTCGTATTCGGTGGGGATGTTGCGCGCCGACACCGAGAGCACGCGTTCGGTGAGCTCATCGTCATGCACGTCGATAGTCGCGCCCGATGAACCCTGGGTGCGGATCACCTTGGCACCGGACGCGATCAGCGCCTTGCGCAGGTCCTGCACGAAGTCGGTCTGCTCGTCCTTGGTGTCGATGTAGGTGTAGGCGAAAGCTTCGGGCAACGGTTGGCGGCCTTGCAGGTGAAAGCCGCAGCTCGCAAGCGTCAGCAGAATGGGGACAGTCCCCAATTTCAGCAAAAAATTGGGGACAGTCCCCTTCATACGACGATGTTCACGAGTTTGCCCGGCACGTAGATGGCCTTCCTGATCGGCTTGCCTTCGACGAATTTCTGCACGTTTGCGTCCCCGAGCGCTGCCTGCACGGCGATGTCCTGTATCGCATCGGCGGGCACGCTGACACGTGCGCGCATCTTGCCGTTGACCTGCACCGAAATCTCGATGGTGTCCTGCACCAGCGCGTCCGGATCCGGCGTCCACCAGGGTTCGTGGATCAGCGCGTTTTCGTGGCCGAGCTGATGCCACAACTCGTGCGTGACGTGCGGAATCATCGGCGAGAGGCACATGACCGCGATCTCCAGCGCCTCGTGCGCCACCACGCGACCCGCGAGTGATTTGGCGTCGAATTTGGAGATGGCGTTCAGCAGTTCCATGACCGCGGCCACGGCGGTGTTGAAACTGCGGCGCCGGCCGATGTCATCGGTCACCTTCTCCAGCGTGTGATGCGCGATGCGCCGCATCTCCTTCTGTTCCGCGCTCAGCTTCGTCTTGTCGAACTCGTTGGTGGTGATCGAATCCGCTGGCGGCGGCGCATTCACCTGGTCCCACACCGCCTTCCACAGGCGGCGGATGAAGCGGAACGAGCCCTGCACCCCCTCCTCCGACCACTCCAGCGTCTGCTCGGGTGGCGCGGTGAACATCATGAACAGCCGCGCCGTGTCGGCGCCGAACTGCTCGATGATGCCGTTGGGATCCACTCCGTTATTCTTGTTCTTCGACATCGTCCCCAGGCCATCCGACTGCACCGGCTTGTTGTCCGTGAGCAGGATGTATTCCTTGGGCTGATTCTTGTCGTCGAGTATCACCTCGACATCGGCGGGGTTGTACCAGGTGCGCGAGCCTGAGGGTTCGACACGGTAGTAGACCATGCGCCAGCACCATGCCCTGCGTCAGCAGGTTCCTGAACGGCTCGTCGATTTTCACCAGCCCCAGGTCGCGCATCACCTTGGTCCAGAAGCGCGAGTACAGCAGGTGCAGGATGGCGTGCTCGATGCCGCCGATGTACTGGTCCACCTGCATCCAGTAGTTGGCACGTCCGTCCACCATGGTGTTCGCATCGGGGCAGGCGAAACGCAGGAAGTACCAGGACGAATCCACGAAGGTGTCCATGGTGTCCGTCTCGCGGCGCGCGTCGCCGCCACACGTCGGACACTTCGCGTTCACGAAACCCGGGGTCTTGTTGAGCGGATTGCCCGAGCCATCCGGCACCAGACCCTCCGGCAGAACCACCGGCAGGTCCTTGTCCGGGACCGGTACTTCGCCGCATTTCTGGCAGTGGATCATGGGCACCGGGCAACCCCAGTACCGTTGGCGCGAGATGCCCCAGTCGCGCAACCTCCACTGGGTGCGCTTGCGCCCCAACCCCTTCTTCTCCAGCGCGGCGGCGATCTTGTCCACTGCCTGCGCGTATTCGAGGCCGTCGAACTCACCCGAGTTCACGGTGATGCCGTATTCGCCGAACGCGTCCTGCCAGGGCGGATCGAGATTGGCGTAGGCACCGGTCTTCGATCTCACCACCTGCACGATGGGCAGCTTGTTCTTCAGCGCGAACTCATAGTCGCGCGCATCGTGGCCGGGCACGCCCATGACGGCACCTTCGCCGTAGCCCATGAGCACGTAGTTCGCCACCCAGATCTCGATCATCTGGCCGGTAAAGGGATGCAACACGGAAAACCCGGTGCGCATGCCCTTCTTCTCCTGCGTCGCGATGTCGGCTTCCATGGTGCTGCCGCGACGGCACTCATCGATGAAGGCCTGCAACGCCGGATTCTTCGCGCCGGCCGCCGCGGCGATGGGATGCTCCGCGGCGATCGCCATGAACGTGACGCCAAACAAGGTGTCGGCACGCGTGGTGAACACCTTCAGCGCGCCGTCCGCGCGTATCAGTGCCTTCGTGTCCGGCGCATACGGAAAGCTTATCTCGCAGCCCTCGGACTTGCCGATCCAGTTGGCCTGCATGGTCTTGACGCGTTCCGGCCAGTCGGGGAGCTTCTCGAGATCGCCTAACAACTCCTCGGCGTACTTCGTGATCGCCAGGTAGTACATCGGGATCTCGCGCTTCTCCACCAGCGCGCCGGTGCGCCAGCCGCGCCCGTCGATGACCTGCTCGTTGGCCAGCACGGTCTGGTCGACCGGGTCCCAGTTCACGACGCCGGTCTTGCGATACGCGATGCCCTTCTCGAGCATGCGCAGGAACAACCACTGGTTCCAGTGGTAGTAAGACGGGTCGCAGGTGGCGAATTCGCGCGACCAGTCGAAGGCCAGGCCCAGCGACTTCATCTGGCCCTTCATGTAGGCGATGTTGTCGCGCGTCCACTTGGCCGGCGGCACGCCGTTCTTGATGGCCGCGTTCTCCGCCGGCAGGCCAAAGGCGTCCCAGCCCATGGGCTGCAGCACCGACTTGCCCTGCATCATGTGGAAGCGAGAGAGCACGTCACCGATGGTGTAGTTGCGCACATGGCCCATGTGCAGCCGGCCCGAGGGGTACGGGAACATCGACAGGCAATAGAACTTGCCCTCGTTGGTCGCGTTCTCGCGCGCCTCGAAGACCTTGTTGTCGTCCCAGTAGGCCTGTGCAGCACGCTCGACGGCGGCTGCTTCATATCGTTCTTGCATCGGAAAAGGCTTGAGTATCAGGGCTTTGAGAAGGCGGGCAAGCTTACACGAGGCGGCCCGCACAAGCGAAAAAGCCGTTGAAACTGTTGCGCACCATCGTCAAGGCTTTCCTGCATGACCAGGCGGTGCAGTTTCAGGAGTTCGGGTACGTGGCTCGTGGCCGCGTTGCTTGCAGGCTGCGGCCGTGTCCACTTCGAATGGCAAGGCCCGACCGACTACTTTCGCAGTCTCGACACCAACTCGGACGGTGACGTGGACCGCTTCGAATGGGAAAACGGTCCGGACCATGGGACGTTGTTTCCTGAAACCCTGCGGTTTCGCTACAGCGACTGCGATTCCAATGGACGTCTCAGCTGGCACGAGTACTTCGCTCACGACATGCGAAGCACGCATTGTCCGGACCGCTACCTTTACGAGGATGGCCCCTGGCCCGCCAGTCATGATGGAGGGTCGCGGAGCTATGTCACTCACGAGGACGACTCACTGGGCGAGGACTGGCGCGACGCTCCACTGCTGCTACGCGCGGACGAGCCGGTGCAGATCTACCCGCAGCAGCCCGGGGCCGACGTACTGATCCATTTTCCTCGCACGCTTCCAACGCGTCCGGGGCGTCATTCTGAAGAGGATCTGCCGCCCGCCGTCTTGCAACGCCTGAGATTCACGAGCGGGCCGCTCGAGGACCAGCTTCTCGTCACGCACTACGATGCGGTCGAGAGAATTCCCGGCAACGAAGCACGCCGCGTCTATCCGCACATGAGCTGCGTAATCGCCAATGACGACGCCGACTTCCGCATCACCATGGCCGATATCCAGGTCGTGTGGCGAGTGAGCGGCCGCGACTATCGCGCACGATGGCTCAAGACGCTTTGGATAGACCCAGGGATCACACAGAGCCTCGATGTCTGGTTCAGCAACCCGGTCGACGCCGCAGCTTGCAGGCTGCTGCACGCGCGGGGACAGACTGTCCGGCGTTAGCGGCGGGACTGCAAAGAAAACGCCCGGCACGGAGCCGGGCGTTGGTCTCACTTCACAAACGTCAGCAGGAAATCGTCAGCTTATCCGTATGGGCAGGAACAGCTGGTTGCCGTCGCGCTCCAGCAGAATGGCAACGGTCTTCGACCCATTCGCGGTGGCGCTGCGCAGCTCGGCCAGCGACTTCACCGTCTTGCCATTGACGCCCAGGATGACGTCGCCGGGGCGCACACCGGCCTGTGCGGCCGGCCCGTCCACGTCCTCGACCAGCAGGTAGCCGCGTGTGTCGGCGCTCTTGCGCTCGTCTTCAGCCAGCGGCCGCACCGACAGTCCGAGCTTGTCGGGCTTTGCCGATTCCTCGCTGCCACCACTGCTGCGGTTCGAGACCTTCTGGATCTCTTCCTTGAACTCGTCGACCTTGACGTTGACCGTTCTGGCCGTGCGATCGCGCCACACCTCGAGCTTGGCGCTCTCGCCGGGCTTGATGGACGAGATGACGGAGGGCAGCTGCGTGGAACGCTCCACGGGCTTGCCGTCGACGCTCAGGATGACGTCGCCGGTCTTGATGCCGGCCTTCTCGGCGGGCCCGCCCTCGATGACCGCACCCACCAGCGCACCGCGCGGACGGTCCAGTCCGAAGGCATCGGCGAACTGCGCGTTCACTTCCTGGATCTGCACGCCGATGCGGCCGCGCGTCACCTTGCCCGTGCTCACCAGCTGCGTGCGCACATTGTTAGCCACGTCGATCGGGATGGCGAAGGAGATGCCCATGTAGCCGCCGCTGCGGCTGTAGATCTGCGAATTGATGCCCACGACTTCGCCGTTGAGATTGAACAACGGACCGCCCGAGTTGCCGGGATTCACGGCGACGTCGGTCTGGATGAAGGGCACGAGCCCGTCTTCGCCCGGCATGGAACGCCCGGTGGCGCTGACGATGCCGGCGGTCACGCTGTTTTCAAACGTGAACGGTGAGCCGATGGCGAGCACCCACTCGCCGGGGCGCAGCTTCGACGGATCGCCGATGCGCACCACGGGCAGATCCTTGCCATCGATCTTGATGACCGCTACGTCGGTGCGTCGATCCACGCCGATGACCTTGGCGGTGTATTCACGCCTGTCGGTCATGCGCACCGTGACATCGTCGGCATCGGCCACCACGTGAGCATTCGTGAGGATGTAGCCGTCGGGGCTGACGATGAAGCCCGAGCCTTCACCCTGACGCTGCGGAACATCGTAGCCGCGCCGGCCACCCTGACCCTGGTCGGGCGCGGGAATGCCGAAGCGACGGAAGAACTCCTGGAACGGATCTTCCGCATCTTCCTCGGAGGATTGATTGCGCGACACGCGATGTGCTTTTTCGAGCACCGACACGTTCACGACGGCGGGCCCGACTTGTTCGACCAGCGTGGCGAAGTCCGGCAGCGCGCGCCCGTTCAGGGTGCCCACGGGCTGTGGAGAAGATGCAACTTGCGCCTGTGAGGCGGGAGCGGCTTCAGATTGAACCTGTGGTGCGGCCGGAGGATTGCGGCGAGCAGGCGCCTACCGCGATGGCGACGGCCGCAACCAGACCCAGGCGTTTCGCGACGAACAACGACATATCAGCGTGCCCTCGTGTATCAGGCGATGGGGAAGATGCCGAAATAGACCCGGCGGGTTTGGCGAAGTTCAGCTGTGGCGGACGCATGCAATTCTCCCTCAAGTCGCTTCACGTCAATCTAGGGGCCCGTGCGACATAGGCGCTCAACAGACCTAAAACAAGGGCCAGGAGGACCACCGGCCAGTTGCCGATGCGCGCATAGGGTGTCAATCCCGTGCGCGGCTGCAGGCGGGCGCGCATTACATTCGCTTCATATTCCGGTGCCCGCGCGATGAATTCGCCGCGGTGGCCGATGACCGCTGAAACACCGTCGTTGGCCGCCCGCACCATCGGGCGCCCGGTTTCCATGGCGCGCAGGCGGCTGATCTGCAGGTGCTGGTAGCGCGCGGTCGAGTGTCCGAACCAGGAGTCGTTGGTCACGTTGAGCAGCATCGTCGCCGTGGGCATGACCGGCAATAGTGTCGAACCGTAAGCGTCCTCGTAGCAGATGCCCGCGGCGATCCGTTGCCCCGCCGCCTCGAGCGGTTCCTGCTGCGCCGCGCCGCGATCGAAGCTCGAATAAGGCAGACCCTGAAGCTTGAGCCAGTTGCGGATGAAGCCGGGGACCGGGAAGAACTCCGAAAACGGCACCAGGTGATGCTTGTTGTGCCAGCCGACGCCGGGCGTGGATCGATCCATCGCCAGCACCGAGTTGAACACTTCATCCGCGCCGGTCTTCGGATTTTCGTCGGCGCGTAGTGCGCCCATCACCAGTGACGAACCCTTGGCGCTCGCCTCCGCGTAAATGTCACGAACGTAGTCGATGTGATGGTTCACCAGGTCCGGAATGGCCGACTCCGGCCAGACGATGAGGTCGGCGCCGTGCGCTTCGCGGGTGCGCGTCTTGTACAGCTCCAGGATGCCTTCGAGATTGGTCGCGATCCATTTCTCATCCTGCGGTACCGCGCCCTGCACCACGGCCACCGTGATCGGGCGACTGTAGGTCTGCGTCCATTCCACGTCGCGCAGCGCGAAGGCCGCGCCCCAGACGGCGAGCAGCGCCGCGGCCGCGACGATCCGTTCGCGCTGGGCACCCAGCAGCAACGTGACGACTGCGCCGGCCATCACCAGCGTCAGCAGACCGAGTCCGTACTGTCCGATCACGGGCGCCAGTCCCTGCCCTAACCAGTTGTCCGTGTGCGCATATCCGAGCGACAGCCAGCCGAAGCCCGTCAGGAACCAGCTGCGCCACCATTCCGCCAGCAACCAGGCGGCGGGGAGCGCGACCAGCCAGCGAAGCATGCCGCGCGCCGGAAAATATCTGGCGGCGGTCCAGCCCAGCAGCGCGTGATACGCGCCCATGATGGCCGCGAGCGCGATCATCAGCAGCAGCGCCAGAGGCACCGGCGCATGACCGATGAGCTGCAGGCTGATGTACAGCCAGTACGTGCCCACGGAAAAGGTACCGAAGTTGAACCAGAATCCCAGCACTGCCGCGCGGCGCGGCGACGCGCCCTGCCACAGCCACATCAGCAGCGCCGGCGCCAGCACGGCACATGGCCACCACTCGAAGGGCGAGAACGACAGCGACAGTGAGGCACCCGCGACGAGCGCAAGCGCGCTGCCGACGTAGCGGCGATTGACGATTTCGGAAATGTTCACTCTTTTGCGAGCGGCCGGTCTTCGGGCGGCACGATGTCGCGCGGCGCGGTCAGCCGCAGCGTGTCGATGCGTCGCCGGTCGAAGCGCATGACCTTCACGTCGCAATCCGCGAGCTGCAGCGTCTCGCCGCGTCGCGGCAGGCGGCCCAACTGCTTCATGACCAGCCCGGCCACGGTGTCGAATTCGTCGTCGGAGAGCTCCGACTGGAAGTATTCGTTGAACTCATCGATGGGTGTCTGGCCGCGCACGATGTACTGGCGCTCGCCGTCCTTGCGGATGTTCACGTCCTCGTCGATGTCGTGCTCGTCGTCGATGTCGCCGACGATCTGCTCGATGACGTCCTCGATGGTCACCAGGCCGGCGATCCCGCCGTATTCGTCGGCCACGATGGCCATGTGCACGCGCGAACGCCGGAACTCGCGCAGCAGCACGTTGAGGCGTTTCGATTCCGGCACGAACACCGTCGGCCGCATGAATTCCTTGATGTCGAAGTCCGCGTCCATCTTCCTGCGCGGCCAGTCGCAGCAGGTCCTTGGCCAGCAGGATGCCGACGATCTTCTCGCGGTCCTCGTCCATGACGGGAAAACGCGAATGGCCGCTCTCGACGACGGTCTTCAGCAGCAGGTCGGAATCGTCGTCGCGATTCAAGACCGTCATCTGCGCGCGCGGCACCATGATGTCGCGCACCTGGATGTCGCTCACCGCGAGCACGCCTTCGAGCATGGGCAGCGCGTCGCCCTCGATGACACCGCGCAGCGTGGCCTCGCGCAGGAACTCGATGACTTCGTCGCGATCCTGCACTTCGCCGGTCATGCGGCGCGACAGCTTGCGCAGCCATTTGCCGCTGGCCCCGGTGTCGTTCTGTCTTTCCTTGGCGCTCATGTATAGGGGTTCCCGATTCCGAATCTCTTCAGCACCGCAATCTCGCGGCGTTCCATGCGCAACCGCTCGCGTATGCCCGTCTCGTGGTCGTAGCCGGCGAGATGCAATGCGCCGTGCACCACCATGTGGGCCCAGTGCGCGGCCACCGGCTTGCCGTCGCGTAGCGCTTCGCGCTTCACCACGTCCGCGCAGATCACCAGGTCGCCCAGCGGTAGATAGGTGTCGCCGGCCGTTCCGCGGCGTGCGGGGAACGACAGGACATTGGTGGGCTGGTCCTTGCCGCGCCAGCGGCGATTGAGCTCGCGGCTCTCGCGCGGAGCCACGATGCGCACCGCGATCTCGCGTCCATTGCCATGGCGTCCCAGCGCCGCCGCCGCCCAGCGATTCATGCGCGACCGCGCCGGCGCCCAGGCCCGAGTGCCACGGGCGAGGTCCAGCTTGAGGCCGCGTGTGCGCGGCTCATGTTTGTTCGGACGGCGCATGCGCCTCGTAAGCCTTCACGATGCGCTGCACCAGCGGATGACGCACCACGTCGGCCGCTTCGAAGAACGTGAAGGCCACGCCTTCGGTGTTGCGCAGGATGTTGATGACATGCCTGAGGCCCGACAGCTTGCCCGCCGGCAGGTCGGTCTGCGTGATGTCGCCCGTGACCACGGCGCGCGAGCCGAAGCCGATGCGCGTCAGGAACATCTTCATCTGCTCGGGCGTGGTGTTCTGCGCCTCGTCGAGAATGATGAAGGAATCGTTGAGCGAACGGCCGCGCATGAAGGCCAGCGGCGCGACTTCGATGACATTGCGCTCGATGTACTTCGCCACGCGGTCGAAACCCAGCATCTCGTACAGCGCGTCGTACATGGGACGCAGGTAGGGATCCACCTTCTGCGTGAGATCGCCGGGCAGGAACCCGAGCCGCTCGCCCGCCTCCACCGCCGGGCGCACGAGGATGATGCGGCGGATCTTGTCGGCCTGCAGCGCCTCGACCGCGCAGGCCACGGCGAGATAGGTCTTGCCCGTGCCGGCGGGGCCGATACCGAAGCTCAGGTCCTTGGAATGGATGTTGGCGAGATAGTCGCGCTGATTGCGGCCGCGCGCGCGAATGGTGCCGCGCGCCACGCGCACCGCGCTGCCGTCCGTCGGCTCGTCGGCGTCCAGCGCGCCCGGCATGCCGCGCGCATCGCGCAGCGCCAGGTGCACGCGTTCCAGCGAGATCTCCTCGCGATGCGCCGACTCGAACAGCTCGCGCACCAGGTCCTCGGCGGCATGCGCGCGCTGGCCGACGATGCGGAAGCTGGCGCCGCGCCGTTTGACCGCCACGCCCATGCGGTTCTCGATGAGCCGCAGGTTTTCGTCGAGCGGGCCGCAGAGATTCGCCAGCCGCGCGTTGTCCGGCGGCACGAGATCGAATTCGCGGGCGGGTTCGACTGGAGCGGGCGTGGACATCTAACTATTGACCGCCAGGCGGGTGGCGGCGCTCGCGAGACGCCCGCCGTCTTCCATTTTTTCCGCGGCCGCGAGACGGCCGCGGAGGGATTGCGGCAGCGCCTTGACGATGGTCACGTCCACGAACTGGCCGATGAGACTGGCGGGCCCGGGGAAATTGACCCAGCGGTTGTTCTCGGTTCTACCGGCCAGTTCCTGCTTGTCCTTCTTCGACGGGCGCTCGACCAGCACGCGCTGCGTGCTGCCCACCATGGATTCGCTGATGGCGAGCGCCTGTTGATTGAGCTGCGCCTGCAGGCGCGCCAGGCGCTGCTGCTTGAGTTCCAGCGTCACGTCGTCCGCCAGCGAAGCGGCCGGCGTTCCCGGGCGCTGGCTGTAGATGAAGGAAAAGGACTGGTCGAAATTCGCGTCGCGCACGAGTTTCAGTGTGGCCTCGAAGTCGCGTTCCGTCTCCCCCGGGAACCCGACAATGATGTCAGTGGACACCGATATCGAAGGGCGCACGGCGCGCAGGCGCCGCAGTTTTTCCTTGAATTCGAGCGCGGTGTAGCCGCGCTTCATTGCCGAGAGGATGCGGTCCGATCCCGACTGCACCGCAAGATGCAGATGATTCGCGAGTTTCGGCACGTTGGCATAGGCCTCGATCAGCGACTCGCCGAACTCCACCGGGTGCGACGTGGTGAAGCGGATGCGCTCGACGCCGGGCACCTGCGCCACGTAGTGAATCAGCGTGGCGAGGTCGACCACGGTGCCATCGGCCATTCCGCCCGCGTAGGCATTGACGTTCTGGCCTAACAAGGTGATCTCGCCCACGCCCTGGTTGGTCAGCGTGCGCACCTCGTCCATGACGGAATCGAAGCCGCGACTCACCTCGTCACCACGCGTGTACGGCACCACGCAGAAGGTGCAGTACTTGCTGCAGCCTTCCATGATGGAAATGTAGGCGCGACGAACCTTCGGCGCGCGCCGGCGGCAGGTTGTCGAACTTCTCGACCTCGGGGAAGGACACGTCGACCACGGCGCGGCCGGTGCGCTTGAACTCGCCGATCATGTCCGGCAGCCGGTGCAGCGTCTGCGGCCCGAACACCAGGTCCACATAGGGGGCGCGCCGCGTGATGGCATCGCCCTCCTGACTGGCCACGCAGCCGCCCACGCCGATGAGCAGATGCGGCTTTTGCCGCTTGAGTGCGCGCCATTCGCCCAGCAACGAATACACCTTGTCCTCGGCCTTCTCGCGGACCGAACAGGTGTTCATGAGCAGGACGTCAGCCTCGGCGGGGTTATCCGTGGGCTGAAGTCCGGCGCCAGCACCGAGCACGTCACCCATGCGGGCGGAGTCGTACTCATTCATCTGGCAGCCGAATGTCTTGATGTAGTAGCGGCCGGGCATTTCGGGACAGGGGGAAAAGCGGGCGCTAGGGTATCTCAATTCCCTGCGATTGATTTTTAGTGCTTATAAATCAATCAGATGCGGGCGAGTCCAGCGCGTCGATTTCGCGCTGGAAGCGGCTCGCCTCGCTTTCCAGGTACCACCATCCGATCGAGGTACCGACGAACAACCAGGCGATCAGGAAGGCAATCCCACCCCACGGAACCGGATCGTGCTCGAGGCCAGAGCGCGGAAATCATTACACCGGATTACTTCTCGGCCGTACCCCGGGTCAATTGCGCGCCGTCATCGGCGATGAAAATGGCCAGCAGGCTGGCAGCCTCTGTGTCACTGGCGTTTTCGCTGATGGAGTGCGTGCTGCCCGGCGGCTCGAAGAAGCCCTCGCCTGCCGAGTAAACCCTGACTGGCCCGGTCACGGAATTCTCCGAGCGGATCTTCCCCGACAGCACATAGGCATAGACGCTGCCCGCGTGCGCGTGGCTCGCGGACTTGCCACCCGGCGCGTATTTCACCAGCACGCCGGTCAGCGTCTTGCCGGGAACATTCGGCAGTTTCTCGCTGAATACCGGTTTCGCCTGCACCGGCTTCACCGCGTCGGCCGCGAACAGGCGCGGCATGCCGAACAGCATCGCGGCCAGCGCGAAACCCGTCGCCAGCATGATCAGATTGCGTTTCATTCATCACCTCGCGGAGTCAGTTGTGCGCGCATCTCCGTAAAACGACGCACCCGCCGGCGGGCATACGCGTGATAGATAGCCACTCCCACCGCATACACCGCGAAGATGGCCATCGCGCCGCCGACACGTGCGCCGTCATGATAGGCCGCATCGGGAGCGCCGATATCGGACAAGTACAGCACCAGCACCCAAACTACGGATGCGGCCGTCATGAAGTAGTTCGCCCAGGCCATGCGCACCCCGCGCCGGGCGCGCCGGATCGACAGCTCGACCAGCTCAGCCAGGCTGCCGCTGGCGCCGCGCAGCGAGGCGCGCCGCGCCCACAGCGACGCCCCGAGACACACCACGACGAGGACGATGTAGAGCGACCCGACGGCGACCTGCCCCATCGCCACCTGGATCACTCCGAGCAGGCCAATCAGCAGGAAACCCGCGGCCTCGAGGCCGAGCCACAACCAGGACCCGAACATCCGCAGCCTCAGGCCCCAGCGCAGTTGCTGCGTCATCATGAATTCCGCGACGGAGGTCGACTGCCAGTGCGCTTTCATGGTGTTCCACTCCTCGTATTCGTGCTCGTTTTCGTTTTGGACGTTCATGACGCCTCCATCAGCGTGCGCAGCAAGCTGCGCGCGCGGTTCAACCGCACGCCGACGACGTTGGCGCTCAGGCCCAGCAACGTGGCGATTTCGGCGGGCGAGAAATCCTCGAGCATGAGCACCACCGGCTGCCGGTAGTGCAGAGGCAAGCGCCGCACGGCCGCGAGCAGCGAGCCGCGCTCGGCGCCGGCGATGGCCACGGTTTCCGGGGGCGGCTCGCTGTCGATGAGTTCGACGGACAATGGCTCGCCCGCCGGACGTCGCGCGTGCTGGGTGGCATGGGAGATGGCGCGGAATTGCGCGATACGTGCCACGAAGGTCTTGAGCGAGGCTTCCGCGCGATACGCCGGCAAGGCACGCCAGACGGCGAACCAGACTTCCTGCGAGAGATCCCGGCACAGATCGCGGTCGCGTTCGTAGCTCGCGCAGATGCGCGCGACCAATGGCCCGAACTCCGCCATCAGCGCGTTCAGGCGCGGTTTTTCCCTCATGTGCGCGTGCTCACGGGGGTAATAGTCCCGCAGGCATGCGATTTCTTACATGGTGCCGTCGATTGCCAGCGTGCATGGCCGGGAGTCGGACTCCCGGCCCATGTCGATCGAGTCTGTCAGGTCAGGATGGCTTACGAGACACATCGACGATGGTCATGTTCCCCGATTCCCGCACGACCAGGCCCTGTGACTGCACGACGATGTCCAGTGCCTCCCGCCAGGTGACATCTTTCAGGTGAACCGTGATTTTCCCGCCGACCTGATCACCCACCAGGATATTGCGCGCGCCTTTCTGCGCGATCATTTTCAGCACTTCGCGCGTATCGGTGTCCTGTGCATCGATCGCGAACTTCTTGTCCGTGGGTTCCGCGCTCTTCGACTGCGGGGGCGACTGGGCATGGCTCGCGGAAACGAAGTACATACCGGTTGCGGCCAGTACCAACGTGAATGCAATGCCAGCGATGCGACGCGATAGTGCTGGCGAGCGGAGCTTGAGCATGGCGATTCTCTCCTTCAACGGGTGATTGGATTGCCAATGACAGCCCGCCGGCATGCGCCAGGCGGATTGGTAGGTCAATTGAGCCCTGAGCAGCGCATCTGCGTAGCGCTTCTTGCCTGCGTCCGATCGGGACACGACGAGCGCGTCGCAAGCGAGCTCCTGGTCGAAGCGGATTCGTCCCAGGGCCCAGTACATCAGCGGGTTGAACCAGAATACGCACAGCCAGGCCGCGGCGAGCAAATTCACGAACGCGTCGCCGCGCTCCTGGTGAGCCCGCTCGTGCGCCAGCATCAGCAGGCGATCCCGCTCGGAATAGCGAACCTCGAAATCCACCGGCACGACCACGCGAGGTCGGAACGCTCCGACCAGCATGGGTGCCGCGATCCGTTCGCTGCGAAAAATCCCGTCTGGGCTAACTACCATGCGCCCCAGGGACCGGACGAAGGCGCGCTGGCGGCTCGTCAGCCATACCGCCGCTACGAAAGCACCTGCCAGCCAGATCGCCGGCACTGCCGCGGCGAAATCCGTCGATAGTGCGATCGCCGAGGCACTCGCCAACGATTCGGTGACGCTGCCCGATAGCGCGGGCAGCAATGAATGCACCGGTGTTTGCGGCGCAGGCATCGGCGCCGGAAGCAGAACGGCCAGTGTGACTGCCGGTACCGCCAGCCAGAGCCAGTACGCGGCTCGCGCGCCCGCAGCGCGCCGCAGCGGCTTGCGCAGGGCGCCGATCACGAGAACGGTCGCGGACGACACGATCGTCAGCTGCACCAGGTAAGGAAGGCTAGCGCTCATCTTTCAGCTCCTGGATCAGCTTCTCCAGTTCCGCGATGTCTTTCTTTGTGAGCCTGCGTGTCTGGCTGAAATGAGCCACGAGTGGCGCGATGCGGCCGCCGAACAGCCTGTCGAGCAGGCCCATGCTCTCGTCGGACAGCCACTGCTCGCGCGCGATCACCGGGGAGTACAGGAAACGGCGGCCATCCTTTTGAGCCTTGACTGCGCCCTTCTTCAGCAGGCGATTGAGCAGAGTCTTGACCGTCGACACCTGCCATTTCTCCTGATCTGGCAGCGCCGCGATGATGTCCTCCGCGGCCGTAGGCGCCTTGAGCTGCCACAGCACTTTCATGACCACCGATTCCGCCGGACTGATTGACGCTGCTTTCACGAATGGGTGCCCCGATTTTTACGACTACGTTTGTAAACGACCGTATTGTTTACACGTGTAGTCGTCGAAGTCAACAGCGCGCCGTGACCTCATCGAACGAGAGTCGTCAGTCTTCGCGTGGAGGCCGCATCGAGGATGCGGCCGCGGATCGGACAGCTCCTAGAACGGAATGTCGTCGTCGAACTCACCGCCGCCCTTGTCGGCGCCGCCACCGCCAGCGGGCGGACCGCCCTGGTCGAAGTCATCGGGCGGAGGCGAGGACTGGCCGCCGCGGCGGCCACCGCCGCCGCCACCACCACCACCACTGTAATCACCACCGCCACCGCCACCGCCTCCGCCCATGCCGCCACCGCGGCTGTCGAGCATCTGCATTTCGTTGGCGATGATTTCCGTGGTGTAGCGGTCGTTGCCCTGCTTGTCCTGCCACTTGCGCGTGCGCAGCGCGCCTTCGATGTACACCTTCGAGCCCTTTTTCAGGTACTCACCGGCGATTTCCCCGAGGCGGCCGAACATGGCCACGTTGTGCCACTCGGTGCGCTCCTTGCTCTCGCCGGACTGCTTGTCCTTCCAGCTTTCGCTGGTGGCCACGCGAATGTTCGCGACCGTCATGCCGGAAGGCATGGCGCGGGTTTCCGGGTCTGCGCCCAGATTGCCGATCAGGATGACTTTGTTGATTCCCCGCGCCATGGCCGTGTGCCCTTCATCGAAAGAAATTTGTGGGGCGGGATTGTACGTTCAGCCGTCACATAGATGTAGGCCAAGAATCCGTCGCGTTTCCTGTTGTACGAATCTTGACCAAATGGGATTCGGCCGCGCCGGTCTTCCTTCTTCACAGCTTCCCCGCGTAACCTGCGGAAATCATGCAGGTCCCGATGCGAGTCCTGATCCTGGGCGCCTACGGCTTCTTCGGCAGCCGGATCTGCGCGGCCCTGGCGCGCAATCCGCGCCTGCAGTTGCTGCTCGCCGGCCGCGACCTCACCAAGGCCACGGCACTGGCATACCAGCTTGGTCTCACCGCCGAGCACGCGAAGCGAATCGACGGCGACGACGCGCGCCTGGCGACACTGCTGAAGAAGCTCGGCGTGAAGCTGCTGATTCACACCGCCGGTCCGTTCCAGCAGCAGGACTATCACGTCGCGCAGGCGGCCATCGAGGCCGGCTGCCACTACTTCGACCTCGCCGACGCGCGCGACTTCGTGAACGGCATTTCGCGGCTCGACGCGGCGGCCCAAGCCGCGCAGGTCGCGGTGGTCTCCGGCGTGAGCTCGCTGCCGGCGCTGACCTGCGCCGTGGTCGACGACTATCTACCGCAGTTCTCGCGACTCGACGTCATTCGCACCGGCATCAGCTCGGGCGCACTGGTGCCGGGTATCGCGACGGTGCGCGGAATTTTTTCGTATTGCGGCAAGCCGTTCCGCGCGCTCGAGGGCGGGCAGTGGATCGACGTCTACGGCTGGCTCGATCGCTGCGCACATGAATTTCCGCGGCCCGTGGGGGCGCGAATCTTCGGCCGCTGCGACGTGCCGGACCTCGCGCTGCTGCCGGTGCGTTATCCCGGCATCCGGACGGCGAGCTTTCATGCCGGCTTCGCCAGCTTCACCGGACACAAGCTGGTCGAATGGCTGGCGCGACGGGTGCAGGACGGGCGCCTGCAGAGCGCGCAATCCTTCGCGAATCTTTTCTACTGGGTGGCCCGGCGCGTGCAGCCACTGGTCAGCGACACCGGCGGCATGTTCATCCGGCTGGAGGGACTGAGCATCGATGGCGGGCCGCTGCGGCTTACATGGATGTTGCTGGCCAACGAGAATCACGGCCCGAACATTCCGTGTGCGCCGGCAATTGCACTGACCAACAAGGTTGCCGCAGGATTCACTCCGCCCGCGGGTGCGATGGCCTGCATGGGTCTGTTGACACTCGACGAGATACTCGAGCCGCTCAAGGGGCTGCGGATTCGCGAGATCTCGCCGCTCTAGAACTCCCACTGCACGCCGACCGACGGCAGTATGGGCAGCCAGTAACCTTTTTCGACGACCAGCACGGGCGCGGGACGCCCGTCTTCGACGTGATAATCGTCGATACAACACTCGTTGCGGCTGTCGAGCAGATTGGTGACCTCGAAATACAGCGCCAGCTTGCTGTTGGCCAGCAGGACGTCCCGATTGACGCGCAGATCGATGCGCGAATAAGACCCGAGCCGCGCGCCGTTGCGCGGCCCGACGATGCCCTGCACTTCGTAACCGCCGCCCGGAAGCGGCGTGGATTCGATGCCGAGGGCGGTGGTGGGCGTGCCGCTGTGGAAAAGGCCGGCGAAGCTGAGATTCCATTTCGCGCCGGTCCAACTGCCGCCGAATGACAGGGTCTCGCGCTGTTCCCAGCTGCGCGGCGTCCAGGCGCCGTCCTCGCGATCTTCGGCGCGCGCCACCGCCAGGCTCACCCAGCCCGAGAGGCCGCGCTCCGCTTCGCGGCGCAGCGTGAGCTCGACGCCGCGGGCACGCGCTTCGGATGCGTCGATGCGTATGCGGTCCGCCGCGCCCTCCGGAATCAGTTGCACGGGATCGAGCGCATTCTCGAAACGCGGTCTCAGGTCGTCGTAGGCCTTGTCGTAGATGTCGATGCGCGCGCTGAGGCCCCAGGCCAAACGTTGCGTGTAGCCGAGCACCCACTGCTGAACCCGTTCCGGCCCGAAAAATTGTGTGACGTTGTCTTCGACCTGCAGCTCGTTGACCGATTGTGGCTGGTGGTTGAGGCCCCAGGCCGCGCGCAGCTCGGCGTCGTCACTGAATGAATAGACGACGTTCAGGCGCGGACTGGTGACGTCGAACTCGAGACCGCCGTCGTAACCATAGCGATCCCAGCGAACGCCGGCCTCGGCGGTGGTTTTGCTCCCCAGACGCGTACGCCACGCGGCATATGCGCCGAGCTTGCGCAGTTCCACGTCCATGTTCGTCGAGTAGACAGTCGCGATCGGGACGGGAGCTATCAACGGATCGGTGATGTGCCCATCGAGCGCGTAGTCGTACTCGCCGCGTTGCTGTCCGATCGTGAAACCCCAGCGTGGCAGCTGCGTATCGCTCAGCGCCCAGGACCAGTCCTGGCGCAGATCCAGAAACTGGAAATCATTGTCGGCGTACACCGCGCCGGTGCGGCGATCCTCAAAACCGGCGGAGTCGCGCTTCTGCGTCACGGTCGCCATCGACAGCAGAGTTGACGTGCGCAACGCATCGGAGAATGCATGATCCAGCGTGAACCACAGATGCTGCGACTGGCCTTTGCCCGCCGAATCGATGCCCTCCCTGCCTTCCTCGTCGTAGAACTTCAGATCGTCGTCGCTCAGCAGGAATCGTGCTTCGAGCGAGGTGCGTTCGCTGAAGTCGAAGCCGGTGGCCGCGAATACGTCGGTGTAGCGTGGCGTGAGCCGTTCGTCGTCCGCGACCAGGCGCTCGGTCAACACATCGAGAAATCCGCGCCGCGCCGAGGCCTGCCACCAGCCACGATCGTCCGCGAAAGTTCCGGACGATCGGCCATAGGCGCTGACGAAGCTGATGCCGAGGCCGCTGCTGTAATCATCCGCGGGCGATGGCCGGCGCGTCTGCATGGCGATCACGCCGCTCATGAAGTCACCGACATCCGCGGTCATGCCACCCGTCATGAAGTCGATGCCTTCGACGAGGCTGGTATCGAGCACGCTCATGGCGCCATCGAGGTCGCGGAAATGAAACGCGTTGTGAATCTCCGCGCCGTCGATGGTCAGCAGCGCCTCGTCGCGGCGGCCGCCGCGGACATTGAGCGCCGCGCTGAAGTCGCCGCCGGCGACGCCGGGCAGCAGTTTGAGCACCCGCATCGGATCGTCGGCGAGATGCGGCATGCGCTCGACGTCGTTGCGGTCGAGGAAGGTCTCACTCGCACCGCCGATGGCGAGTCGCAGGCGTGAAGCGGTGACGTCGATGATGTCGATGGTCTCGGTGCTGACGCCTGGAAGTGACATGGGTCGGGGAGACGCGTCGGTTTCGAGGGCGGCGATGAGCCAGTCGCCGTTGCCGGCCCGCACCGCGCGCAGGTGCCAGGGCGTCAGGATCTCGTGCAGCAGCGCGTCGATCTCCACCGCAGATGGCGTGGCACGCAGCGTCATGTCCGGCCGCACCAGCGCGCTGCTGTAGACGATGCGAAAGCCGCGCTCGTTCAGCGCCTCGAGTACGGCCTCGAGTCGGTCGCCAGCCCGCGCGGTGATCGGCGCTGCGGTCGCCGTATCCCTGGCTGCCGCCGCCGTCGCCAGCAACAACGCCAGGCACAGCGCCTGCCATCGCGCGGCGATCACTGCCTGGCTCCGACCCAGAGCACGCCCTCACCCGCCACCAGCGGAATTCCGGTCACCATCGCCACCCGCTCCAGCATGGCGTCGGTCTCCAGGCCGTCCAGTGAGCCGTGCAGGCGGATTTCGAGCGTGCGCTGCTGCAGTACTTCATTCGAGTAATGCAGTTGCCAGCCATGTTCGCGCGCCATCCAGGCGAGGAATTCCGCCAGCGGCCGGTCTTCGATGGCGAGTGCCGGCGTGACAGTCGCCGACCACTCCCAGTCCGCGCCGAACGAGGTCAGTCCATGCTGCCAGCGCTCTTCGTTGCCACGAATTTCGAGCTGGTCGCCCGCAGACACCATGCGTGCATTCTCGTCAGAGTCGCGTCGCAGCGCGACGCGGCCCTCGCGTACCCGGATCTCCGTGATTTCGCCCGACACCCGGACCTGGAACTGCGTGCCGACATGGCGCACTTCACCGGCCGGCGTCGCGATCGTGAGCGGCGGCCCCGCGTTCAGCCCGCCGGAATCCACGTACAAAGCTCCCTGCAGCAGCGTCACGCGGTCGTGGCCGTCGAATCGAAGACGCGTGTTCCGATCCAGGCGCAGGGACAATGCATCCGCGAACGAGACGGCGACGCGACCGTCGCCGGTCGCCAGCACGGTGCCGGACATCACATGGGCGGCGAGCGCGACGGGGGTTTCCGCGCCGCTGGCCCGCAGGGTCGCGGCACCGTGCAGCGCCACGACGCGCGCCAGCACCATCGGCGGCTGCGAAGTATCGCGCGGTGTCCAGGAATAGAACGCGAGTGTCACCAGGCCCAATGCGGCCGCGAGGGCCAGAGGCAGCCTGAATCGCGCGGGCTTCGTTGGCCGGTTCGCCAGCATGCGGCGCCAGGATTCTTCGGCCGCGGCACGTGCGCGCCGGGCCGCCGGCTCCGAGGGCATCTCGCGCTCGCCGGCCAGGCGGATCAGCGTCTCGATGGAACGATCCGGATCGGGGCTCATGACAGCTCACTCCCGGCCTGGCCGCCGGACAACAGGGAAAACGCTTCGCGAAAGGCCTCGCGCGCCCGGGTCAGCAGGGACTCCACCGCCTTCGGCGAGCGGCCGAGCCGCCGCGCAATCTCCGCCATGCTCATGTCGCGCAGGTATTTCCACTCCAGGATGTCGCCGTAAGGAGCGGGTAGATAGTCGAGTGCCGCGAGGATGGATTCGCGTACCTGTTCGCGGTCGGCGGCGCGCAACGGATCGGTCTGTACGATCAACGATTCCAGCGCCGCGCGGATCGCCGGGTCATCCTCCACCAGGCGCGGGGCCGCGCTCCAGGCTCGATTCTCGTCCCAGCGCGCGCTCATCTCGCGCCGGCACAACGTGCACAGCCAGGTGAACAGCGCCGCCTCGCCCCGGTAGCCGCGCAGACCTTCGAGCGCGCGGCACAAGGTTCCCTGGGCGATGTCTTCCGCCGCGGCGGCGTCCTGCGGGATGCGCCGCTTCACGAAGCGATACAACTTCGGGTAGTACTCGTTGAAAAACAGCTCGAAGGCGCGCGTGTCGCCGCGCAGCAATCGATCGACGAGTTCCCGATCCGAGGGGTTCATTGCGGGGTTAGTGTGCCCTGCCGGCGGGAATCCTTCGCAGCCGTCGCGAAGGAATTCGGCCGCCAGCCGGCACTAACAGGTCGATCAGGACCGGAGGGGCCATGCGACGCAACTTATTGACGGTATCGGTGGCGATTCTGCTGGGAGCCTGTGGGGGCGGAGACGGGGGTGGCGTCCCGAACAACGGCCGCGAGCCGGACGTAAACCCCGGGCTGCCGGCGTCGATCACGGTCGCCCCGGAAAACACTGGCGATGGATGGAGCCCCTCGACTCCTGCAAGCGAGGGAATGAGCGCCGCGCAACTACAGGCTTCCATGGAGTTGATCCGCGATCGAATCTTCACGGGCGTGGATTCCATGGTGGTTGCGCGCCACGGCAAACTGGTCGCGGAAGGCTATTTCAATGGATTCGGGCGCGAGTCCCTGCACGACCTGCGGTCCACCGGCAAGAGCGTGACGTCGGCGCTCGCCGGCATTGCCATCGAGCAGGGCTTGTTCGGGGTCGACGATCCCATCTCGCAGCACATTCCGCAGTTCGACCGCCACGACAACATGAACGCCCGCAAGCAGGCGATCCACATCTATCACCTGCTCAACATGAACTCGGGCCTGGAGTGCAACGATTGGGAACCGAGCTCCAAAGGCAACGAGGAACGAATGTACGACACCCGCGACTGGGTGGGATTCATCCTCGATTTGCCCATGGCTTACGACCCCGGCGTGGCCAGCACGTACTGCACCGGCGGAGTGGTCGTGCTCGGGTACATCGTTTCGCAAAAGTCCGGAATGGCGCTGGATGCCTACGCAAACTCCTATCTATTCGGCCCACTCGGGATCCGCGATTCCGGCTGGCGGCGCTCACCTGACGGCACCGCCACTGGCGGCGGCGGCCTGCGGCTCAAGCCGCGGGACGCCGCCAAATTCGGCCAGCTCTATCTCGATGGCGGAACCTGGAACGGTGCGCGGGTCGTTCCGGAAGCCTGGGTGCAGCTCTCGCAGCAGCGTCTCTATACGCTGGGCCGGGATCGTTACGGCTTCCTCTGGTGGAAGCGCAGCTTCTCGCGCGCCAGCGGCAACGTGGACAGCTTCTTCACATCCGGCAACGGCGGCAACTTCATCTTCGTGATTCCATCGCTCGATCTCGTGGTCGTGTTCACCGGCTCTAACTACAATTCCGAGCTCGGCGACCAGCCCTTCAGAATTCTGGCCGATCGCGTGCTTCCCGCGGTGCAATGAGCTCCGGAGCGGCGTGGCGCAGCCCGCCGCAGCAGGCGCAGCGGCAGGATTCGAATACCGTGGAATCGAATATCCACAGCGCGCGCAGCGACTGCTCGGCGAGCTTCGACGGCTCCTCGGCCGCGACGACTGCATCGCTCATCGGAAATTCCCCCAGCGCACGGGCTCCGGATTCGGTTTCTTTTCCGGACAATGGAGCCCGTCGACCGGCGTCGCTCCGCGCGTCAGCAGGTCCACGAGCCGCCTGAGTTTTGCGCGACCGTGAGTCGCACCGCGACTCGGCGCGAAGAATCCAAACCATTCCAGGGTTTTCATCCGGCCTCCAGACTGCACTTCTTCGGCAGACAGGCTAGCTCCGATCTAGGACAATGCCTGCCCTAGTTCGGCGCGAAGATGAGCCATGTCCCAACCAACCACACGTGTGTTGGCACTGCTCGAAATGCTGCAGGCGCGGGAAGTAACCGGCGGCGCCGAGCTGGCGCGCGCGCTCGAAGTGGATCGGCGCACTTTGCGGCGCTACATCGTGATGCTGGAAGAGCTGGGCATTCCCATCGTGACGACGCAGGGGCGCTACGGCGGTTACCAGGTAGTACCCGGTTTCAAACTACCGCCGATGATTTTTTCCGACGAGGAAGCGCTGGCGCTGGCCGTCGGCCTGATGGCGGCGCGCGGACTGGGGCTGGCGCAGTCCATGCCCGCGGTGGCCAGTGCACGCGCCAAGCTCGACCGCGTGTTTCCCGGCGAAGCTCAAGTCGCGCCTGCGTGCGGTCGACGAAAGCGTGGCGCTGGAGCTCGCGCGGCCCGCCCCCGTCATCGATCAGCAGGTGCTGGGCCTGCTGTGCACTGCCTCGCAGGAGCGCCGCCGCGTACGCATGACCTATCAATCGCGCAGCGACGAGCAGACCGAGCGCGAGTTCGATCCCTATGGCCTCGTATACCGCACCGGACGCTGGTACATCGTCGGCTGGTGCCATCTGCGCCGCAGCCTGCGATCGTTCCGCCTGGATCGCGTGGTCTCGGCCGGCAGCTCGACGGTGCACTTCGAACGTCCCGCCGATTTCGACACCCTCGCCTACCTGAAGCAGTCCATCACCATGATTCCTCGCGCCCATACGGTGGAGGTGCTGTTGGAAACGGACCTGGCCAGTGCGCAGTGCGCGCTGGTGCCGTACGTGGGCGTGCTGGAATGTGTCGACGAAGGCGTGCTGCTGCGCGCGCAGGCGGATGATCTCGACTGGATTGCGCGCGAGCTGGCGCGGCTGCCGTTCGATTTCAGCGTGAAGTCCCCCACGGCGTTGCGCGGGGCGATTACCAGGATCAGCCAGCGGCTCGAGCGGCTCGCGAGCTCCTAGATCTCCGACCACATCCTCAACAGGTTGTGATAGTGCCCGGCCAGCGCGACCGTCTCGTCGCTCTCGCCGAATTTTCCGCGCAGCTTCTGAATGGTCTGGTCCAGGCGGAACAGCGTGTCGCGATGGCGCTCGTCCGGCACCATGCTTTGCGTCCAGAAAAACGACGAGGTACGGCAGCCGCGCGTCACGGGATTCACGCGGTGCAGGCTGCCCGAGGTGTACAGCACCAGGTCGCCGGCGGGTAGTTTGACGGCGTGCTCGCCGTAGGTGTCCTGCACCACGAGTTCGCCGCCGTCATATTCACCCGGGTCCGTGAGAAACAACGTGGCCGAAAGATCCGTGCGGATGAAATGCGAGCTGCCGGGCACGGCGCGCACCGCGCCATCGATATGCGTGCCGTACTGCTCGCCGCCCTCGTAGCGGTTGAACAGCGGCGGCACGGTCTTGAGCGGCAGTGCCGCGGAGAAAAACAAGGTATTCCGCGACAACGCGTTGAGGATCAGTTCGCCCAGCTGCCGTCCGGTGGTCGAGAGTTCCGGCAGCTGGCGGTTGCGCTTCACCAGCGCGCCCTGCTCGCCGACCGTGGTCTTGCCGTCACTCCAGTCGGCCGTGTCGAGCAGGCGGCGGCATTCCACCACCTGCTCGGGCGCTAACACCTTGGGCACGTGCAGCATCATGCGGCGGATGCTCGCATGCCTGAGGCACGCTGCCCAGACTTCAGGACGCGGCGGTCTTCAGAAGGTGTCAATCTTCAAAAGGTAAAATTCACCGTCAGAATCGCGGACCTAGGCGCCCCCGGCGAGTAACGCGCGCCGCTGTTGTTCAGCGCGGCGACGTACAACTCGTCCGTGAGGTTGTAGCCGTTGAGCTGCAGGGTGACGTTCTCGTTGATGGCATAGGCGGCCATCACGTCCAGCACCCAATAGTCAGGCGCGGTGCGCATGTTGGTCTGATTAGGCGGCGGCGGCACGCCGTTCGTGGTCACCGGACGAATCACGCTGTCCACGTAGCGGGCGCCACCGCCGATCGAGAGGCCGAAGGGCGTGTGATACGTCGTCCAGCTGGTGAAGGTGAATTCCGGCGACCAGGTGATCGGCAGGCCACCCTGGTTGGCGAGACCTCGCTTGATCTCGGTGTCCATCTTGGCGACGCCGGCGCTGAGTTCCCAGGCATCGGTGAGCTTTCCGACGATCCCGAGTTCGACGCCCTTCACTTCGCGCTCGCCGATCGCCACGAACTGGGTGGGATCGTTGGCATCCTGCGCGATTTCGTTCTTGTTGGAGCTGTCGTAGATCGCCCCGGTCAATGCCAGCGCGCCATCCCGGAATTCCCACTTGGCGCCCAGCTCGAGGTTCTCGCCCTCGGTCGGATCCAGCGCGGGATTGTTCTGGTTGTTCGCCGCCGTGGAGAACGTGAAGTTCGCCCCACCCGGCGGCTGCTGCGAAGTGGCATGCGAAAGATAGATGCTGCCGTTCTCCACCGGCTTGAACAGAAGGCCGACCTTGTACGAAAACAGCGTGTCGTCCACCTGGAAATTCTGCGGAACCAGTGTGTTCACCGGCAGGGTCGGGTGGGTGATGAGAGTCGAGAACACCACGCTGTCGAGCTCGGTTTCATAGCTGTCGACACGGAAGCCGGCCGTCGCCTGCCAGCGCTCGGCAAAGCTGATGGTGTCGAACACGTATACCCCGGCCGTCTGCGTCTCGCCGCGGTTGTAGCGGCCATCGCGCACGGGGGCATAACCCGGCAGCGCATCGCTGCGGTTCGGGTTGTAGAGATTCGCCGGCGGAATCGGCGTGCCGAGGCTCGCAGCCAGGTAGGTGGGCGTGTACTGCTCCTCGTCGATGAATTCGATGCCACCGGTGATGGCATGGCCCACGCTGCCCGTCTGCAGGTTTGCGGTGACGTTGGTCTGGTTGGTCAGCAGCGTGTTGTCCTGGAACTTGCTCTGCCGCGTGCGGGCCACGGTCCACAGGTCAGGGTCCGGAGCCGTCACGGTGAGCGCATTGACGCCGGTGAGCACGTAGAACTGGTGCAACTTGCCGTAGCGCGAGGTATTGCGCAGCGTGACGTTCTCGCTGAAATCATGTTCGAAGCGGGCCGTGAACATCGTGCCCTTGATCTCTTCGAAGTCGCTGGCGAAGCCGTAGAAGTTGTCGCGGTCGACAGTTTCGGGGTCGACGCCGGCATTGGCACCGCCGGTATCGAACGCCGGATTGTAGAAACCCTCGAGCCCGAGCGTGGGCACACCGCCGTCGGGGACATTGTCCTGCTCGGTGTGCAGTAGATAGAAGTAGGCACGCGTTTCGCTCTCGAGTCCAAATGCCAGCGAAGGCGCAATCGACCAGCCCTTGCGCTCGATGAAGTCGCGGCCGTCCACTTCCCCGTCCTGGCCCATGACATTGAGGCGCAGCGCGGTACCGCTGCCTTCGAAGCGGTGGTTGATGTCTCCCGTGAGGCGCGAATTGGAGGCGGTTCCGTAGCTGACCGTGCCGCCGGTGAAGCTGTCGGAAGTCGGCACCTTGGTCGCCATGTTGACGTAGCCCGAAGCAGCGCTGCGACCATAGTCAGGACCCGCCGGACCCTTGGCGATCTCCACCTGCTCAGTGTTGAAGACGTCGCGCGTCACCGTACCGAGATCGCGGATGCCATCGATAAAGATCGAGCCCTGCGTGTCGAAGCCACGCATGAAGATGGAGTCACCCGTGGACGTATTGCCGTTCTCACCTAACAGGAAGGTGACCCCCGGAGTGTTGCGCAGCGCCGCCGACAGCGAGGTTGCACCCTGCTGGCGCAGCACTTCCTTGCTGACGACGGCGATGGTCTGCGGCGTATCCAGCAGGTCCTGCGTGAATTTCGGCGACGAAACCCGATCGACCTTCGGCGTCTCTTCAGCCTCGGTGGCCTCGACGGAGATCTTCGACATCGTCTTGGTTTCTTCCGAGGTCTGCTGTGCCTGCGCCTGTGAGGCGGCGGCGGCGAGTGCCAGACCGACGGCCATGGCGATGCGCGAACGCGAATCCTGGGTAAACACTTTTTTCTCCCGAACGTTGTTGTGCCTGCACGCACTGGCTATCCCGTTCGGGAGTGGCTGGCGAAGTCGCGGCAGCGCCAAAACAGCCTGGCCGTTCTGGCAACTGGGTCGCATCGTATTGCGAATCATTCTTGTTTGCAACAGAGAATGATTGCTATCCGGGCTCGTACTTATCTATTAACTCCCAACCGGTAAAGCCGCGATAAGTCAGAGACTTATCGCGGCTTTACCGGTCCGAAGACTGCTCAGGTCTTGGAAGGGGACAGTGCAGGCTGGCGGCAATGGTCCGGACCAGTTCGAGCTCTGCCAGCGTCTCCATCTGGTCGAAGCGAACCGTGGCAGTCATCGCCTCGATGAGCCTGGCTTTGTCGATTGGGCGCAACGTCTCCAACGCGGTCAGCGCGCGATCGAGCGTGCGTGTCCATTGCATCGAAGGCACGTACTGCGGCGGCGCCGCCAGTCCCAGTGGTCGAATGCCGGCGGTGAATGCCGCGGCAGCGACCTGCGGTTTGCCACCGTGCTGCGCCAGGATGGACAACACGGTGCCCAGCGCCACTCCCCTCTCGCCCAGCACATGGTTGCCGTGCGGTTCGCGAGGCTCGAGCAGGTCCGAGATGAAGACGCTGGCGCGCCGCGCGATCGCGTACTCGAATACGTCGGTGGCGTCGTCGGTCGCCTCGAGCTCGATGAGGATGGCGTGCAGGCGGCGCAGTTCCGTATCCGGCAGCGCGCGCAGTGCAGGCAAATGCGTATCGAGCGCCAGCGTGCGCTCACGCGGCGCAAGCGGCCGCAGCGCGCGCAGCGACTGTGCCATGGCGAGCATCGCGCCTTCGCCGAAATGCCTGCGCACGACTTCGAGCTGGATTTTCTGGATCTCGGGCTTGCGTTCGATGAGCAGTGCCAGCAGCACGGCGCGTGGATCGCCGGAAGCAACCAGCGCACCGAGCGGCGCATCATCGCGAGCCTGGCCGGTCTGGGCGCGAGGTGCGCCGGCCGCCGCGATCGTGGCAGCCGCCGCGACCCGCTGCACCAGGGACCGACGCTCCTGCGCAGCGCTGTCGACCGCCGCCTCGCGCTTGCGCTGTGTGTACTTCTCCACCTCGCGCTGGTCGATGGCATCCAGGGTCCGCCGCTTCACTCCCTCGACATCCTTCGCGTCGAATTTCGGATTGAGCGTGCGAATGCGCTGCTCCAGTGGTGGATGGGTTGCGAGGATCCGATGTTTCAGCGGCGCAGCGAAGCAGCCGTGCGCCAGGTCGACCAGCGCGGGCACGACCAGGCCGCGCTCGGTGCCCAGCGCCAGGGCCTTGGTGAGCGTCGATTCGAGCGCCGGCGCGTTGCGCGTGAACTGAACCGCGGAGGCATCGGCCAGTTTCTGACGCTCGCGTCCGATGGCTACCTGCATCAGCCGGGCCGCCAGATAGCCGGGAAAAGTAATGATCGAAAGCGCAACGCCGATCCAACCTATGAAGAACAGCCATGCGAACAAGGCCTTGAGGAATTCGACGCCCTTCTGGTCGAACGGAAACAGCAGCCACCACTTGGCCACGCGCGGCGCGAAGTTGAACGCGTACAGATAAACCGCCAGCCGTGAGTTCAGCGCCATATCGCCGTTGAGGACCTGGCTCATGGCGTGACCGACGATGGCCTGCAGCTCATCGCGCGTCAGGACTTCAACCGCGCCGGAAGTCACGAAAATCGCTGCGTCCGAGGTGTTGTGGCCCACGGTGAGCGCATTGATGGCGTACCTGCGCGGCCACAGGTAGATGTCCGGAGGTTCGACTCCGGCGGCAAGCGCCATTTCCTCACAGATGTTGTAAAGACGTCGTGATCCCAGGTCGCGGGTAGCGTGCGTGATGAGGTCCGCACCCAGCTGTGCCGCAACGTATTCGCCCGACCGGTTGAGCTGCCGGCGTTTCTTCCAGACCAGCACCCACAGTACGAGAATCGTGCAGATCACCCCGCTGGTGAGCACGTACACCGGACTGCTGATCACGCGATCCATTTCGCGCTCGCCGATCGTCCACTCGAGGAGCTGCGCGATGACACCGGTGACGATGAGCCACACGGAGCACATGGTCGCGAAGAAAGTTGCCGCGACGCATGGCACGGACAACAGCGCGAACTGCAGCGTGATACAGCCGCGTACGCAGCCGCGCCGATTCTTGTCGTTCGAGGAAGCTCAACGTGGCGTGGGAAGCACCTACTGGCCGGACGGGACCGGATCTTCGATGACGACTTCCTTTTTCTTCTTCTTCAACGGCCTGCACGCGCCAGCCGCCGTCCATGAGGTTGTGATCCGCACGCAAGCCCCACGGCGTGAGGATCTCGTTGAGCAGCGTATCGATACGCGTCGCCTTGGGTTTTTCGAGCAGCGTCATCGTCGGCAATACCTGCTCGGGATCAAATTTGATCAGGAATCCCTTGTCGTTGAGGGCCTGCAGCACGTCGCGCACCGCGGCGCCGACGTACAACGGAATCATGACGGCGCGTGGATCCGCCCGCTTCGCGCGAACGTCGGGATCGGTCCCTGACCCGCGGGTAGCGGCGTACCTTCGTCCGCCGGTCCATTCTGCGCCTGGCAAACGCCCGCGCAGGCGATTAAAACAATTGCCAACCAGATACGTGACATGTCCCCTCCCACAGTCCGCTGGGGCGGATGTTGCCACGGAGCCGCGGTCGGAAAAACGGGACATAGCCCAAATTTCAGCTTCCCTGGCGGTTCGGGTCGCGCCACACGCGCTCGAATGGCAGCCGCCAGGCGTGCGGCGCGACCAGCTGGTGAATCGAGTTCGGCCCCCATGAACCGGGGGCGTAACCGCGCACGGGCGGCGGGGCCTCCAGCAGCGGCATTGACACCTCCCACAGGCGCTCGATGCCTTCGGCCGTGGTGAACAGGCGTGTGGTCGCCGCGCATGGCATCGAGAATCAGCCGCTCGTAGGCCTCGAGCACGTCTCCGATCTGGCCGGTGTCGTTCATGGCGAATTGCAGACTGTGCTTGTCGAGGCGCATGCCGGGGCCGGGTCGCTTGCCATAGAAAGAAAGCGAAGTCTTCGCCGCGTCGGCAAGATCGAAGGTGAGGTGATCCGGACCCTGCGCGCCGATGCCCGAGTCCTCGGGAAACATGCTTTTCGGTGGTTCGCGAAACGCAATGGAAATGATGCGCTGGCCCTCGGCCATGCGCTTGCCGGTGCGCAGGTAGAACGGCACGCCGGCCCAGCGCCAGTTGTCGATGAGGCACTTGAGCGCAATGAACGTCTCGGTGTCGGATTCCGGCGAGACGCCCTCCTCGTCGCGATAACCGTTGTACTGGCCGCGCACCACGTCCGCGGGCCGGATCGGCAGCATGCTGCGGAAGACCTTGACCTTCTCCTCGCTGATGGCGCGCGGTGAAAGATGAGTCGGAGCCTCCATCGCGACGAAGCCGAGGATCTGGAACAGATGCGTGACCACCATGTCGCGGTATGCGCCGGTCTGCTCGTAGAACGCCGTGCGTTTCCCGAGTCCCAGCGTTTCGGGCACGTCGATCTGCACGTGATTGATGAAGTTGCGGTTCCAGATCGGCTCGAACAGACCATTGGCGAATCGGAACGCCAGGATGTTCTGCGCCGGCTCCTTGCCGAGAAAATGATCGATGCGAAATATCTGCCGCTCGTCGAACACCTCGTGCAGCTTGGCATTGAGCTCGACCGCGCTCGCGAGGTCGGTGCCGAACGGCTTCTCCATGATGATGCGCGAGTTCGTGACCAGTTCGGCCTCGCCGAGCATGCGCACTGCCGAGAGCGCCGCACTCGGCGGCACGGACAGATAGTGCAGGCGGCGGCATTCGGCGCCGATGGACTTCTCGGCACGATCCACCGCATCGGTGAGCGCCGCGGGGCCCGCGGCCAGCGGCACGTAGTCGAGACAGCCCGCGAACGAGTTCCAGTCCGTGTCGGCCACCTTGCGCGCCGACTCGTTGAGCGCCTCACGCGCGAACTTGCGGAACGCATCGGCGTCGAGCGGATCGAGCGACACACCGATGATGCGGCAGGCGGGGATGAAGCCGGCGCTCGCCAGGTGCAGCAGGCCGGGTATGAGCTTGCGGCGCGAAAGATCGCCGGTCGCGCCGAACAGGACGACCACTTGTGGATGACGCGGACCGACGCCGGCCGGAATCTTCGCCACGGTGCACTCCCTTGTTAGTAGAGAACACCCCTCGTGGCGAAGGTTTTACCACAGTCCTACTTCAAGGTGACCTCGGCGCCCTTGTAAGACACGGTCGCGTCCGCCCTGGCATCGAGATCGGACGGGGCTTTTGCACCGTCCTTGATCCAGCGGACATTGAACGTGCGTTCCTCGGGCATGCCCGGATAGCTGCCGGAGCGCGCGCCGATGGTCAGCGTGCCGCTGGCCGCGTCGTAACGCATCGGAATGCGCGAGAACTCGCCCTTCTCGTAACCGTAGCTCACGCCGTCGTCTTCGTAGAGATCGAAGCTGCCGTCCGCACCGGTGAACACCAGCAAGCGTGATCGGCGCGCCGGGTTTCTCGGCCGAGTACTGGATCTCCGGTCCGACCGGGACGATCGAGCCGCCGCGCACGTACAGCGGCATGCGATCGAGCGGCGCCGCCGCCTCCACCTTCTGGCCGCCGTCGAGGCGCGCGCCGGTGTGGAAGTCGTACCAGCTGGCACCGGCGGGTAGATAGACCGGCCGCGCGCGCGCCTTGAACTGGTGCACCGGCGCGACCAGGAACGCCTTGCCGAACAGGAATTCATCGCGCACGTCGCGGGCTGCCGGGTCGTCCGCGAAATCCATCGCTCAGGCCGCGCATGATGGTGCCATCGCGATGGTAGGTGTCGGCGGCGACCGTGTAGGTGTAAGGCAGCAGCCGGTAGCGCAGCTTGTCGTGCCAGACAAGGCTGTCGAAGACTTCAGCAGTACTCTTCGATTCTTGGGGCGGCGCGAGGTTGTAGATCTCGCGCAGCGGGAATTCGCCATGCGAGCGGAACAGCGGCGCGAACGCGCCGAACTGGAACCAGCGCAGGTTGAGCTCGCGCCATTCCTCGAGATCCTCGGCCTTGGGCTTCTGGGTGCTGTAACGCGCCTCGTTGGCGAAACCGCCGATGTCGAAGGTCCAGTTCGGCAGGCCCGCATAGCCGACGCTCACGCCCGCGGAAATCTGGTCGTAGAGATCGTCTCCAGCGCGAGGCGATGTCGCCGCTCCACACGGCCGCGGCGTTGCGCTGTATGCCCGCGAATCCCGAGCGCGTGAGGATGAACACGCGCTTGTCGGGTCGCGCGGCACGCGCTCCTTCGTACACGCCGCCCGAATGCACCAGCGCGTAGGTGTTGAAGTACTCGGTCGGCCGAGCCCGATCGCTGTGGGGCCGATGCGCTGCTTGATCGAGTCGATGTCGAGATTGGAATGCAGGTCGGGCTCGGTGGCATCCATCCACCAGGCATCGACGCCCAGCACGTCCAGGCGCTCGTTGACCTGTCGCCAGTACATGTCGCGCGCGGCCTTCGAATACGGATCGTAGAACGAGTGAGGTATAGCCCGGGCCCACCCAGTCGAGCGCGCCGGCCTCGATGTTGCCGTGGTACATGAACCCGGCCGCATCCAGCTCCTTGTAGTTGGCGGTGGTCGGGTAGAACTTCGGCCACACCGAGATCATGAGCTGCGCGTTCTGCGCATGAACCTTGTCGATCATGCCCTTGGGGTCCGGAAAACGCGTCTTGTCGAACTCGTGCGAGCCCCAGGAATCCTCCTTCCAGTAGAACCAGTCGAGCACGATGTTGTCGAGCGGGATCTTGCGCTTGCGGTACTCGGCCACCACGCCTAACAACTCGTCCTGCGTGGTGTAGCGCTGGCGGCTCTGCCAGAAGCCGTAGGCCCAGCGCGGCAACATCACGGCCTTGCCGGTGAGCGCGCGGTAGCCCGCGATCACCTCGTCCTGCGTCGCGCCCGCGACGAAGTAGTAGTCGACGCGCGCCCGACTTCCGACGTGAACGTCAGCGAATGCCGCTCGGCGTCCGGCAACGGATCGTTGTGCAGCAGCGCGATGTAACCGTCGTTCGGAATCCACTCGATGCGCAGCTTGAGCGGTTTGCCGGCTGTCATCATCACGTCGAAGTTGTGATACCAGGCGGCCCAGTTCTGGCGCCAGCGGTCGAGCACCAGCTTGTCGTCCGACGAACACCTTGAAATAGCTGCTGCCGTAGAGCTGGAACTTGTGATTGCCGGCCTGTCGACGATTCCAGCGTGCCTTCCCAGGTCACGGTCTGGTTCGGCAGGATGTTGGGCGGCGAGCCCGCTGGCCGGCTCCTTGCCCGTGAGCAGCTCCCTCGGCCAGTTGCAGCGATCGCGGATGTACTGGTAGTTGATGTCCTTCTCGACGCGTTCGAGCTTCAGCTGCGCCGTCGATGGAGTAACGCGCGGTGAAGCCGCCCTCCTTGCCGGCCGCATCGCGAATCTTGAGGTCGCGCGATGCCAGGCCGTAGGGCTTGGGATTGCCGAAACGCGTGATGCCGTTGTTGTCCCAGAGCACGCCGTAGTTGCGCGCTCGACACCACGAACGGCACGCCGATATCCATGTTGTGCTGGGCGAGCTCGACGTCTTCGCCGTTGAGATTCATCTGCCCGTTCTGGTGCTGGCCCGAGCCATAAAAGGCTTCGTCGCGTGTCCGGGTTGAAACGCTGCGAGACGCCTGCGCTCGAGCAGCCGCGCGTTGGCGTTTCGGCGAGCAGCGGCTTGCCGGCGAGATCGGTGAAGCGCACGGCGCCGTTCGCGAGCGACACATGCGCGACGAGCTGCGCAGTCTCGAGCACCACTTCGCCCTCTCGCTTCGTTCGACCTTGAACGAGGGGGTGGGCTCGGTCGCGGGCACCACCATGAGGCTCGCGGGCAGGTCGAGATTCTCATCGGCGACGGCGGTCACCCGCACGATTCGATCGGTACGCACCTCGAGCCGTACGCGCTTCGCGATTCCCCGCGGCCGGCGTGACCACCACGCCCGGTCTCGCCCTGCACGAACGAACCTTCCGGCGCTTCTGCCGCGCAACCGCCAGCACGCGACGCATAACAGCTCTCGTCAGAATCTTCATGGACCCCTCTGTCCGAGCTTTTTTCGGAATTCGTTTGGCCGGCGTATCTCGCGCAGGCGAATTGCCGGAAAGCGAGACTCCGCGTCGTGGGGGCGTCGTTGAGTCTCGCCTTCCGGCTTGTCAGGTCACGGGACTTCACCTGTCGGTGCGCGGACCCCGCAACCCAATACCTCGTTTTTTTTCCGAATGAAAGTACAATGCTCTAATGAAAATTCGAAGATCAAGCAATTTGGGGCAGAATCCCGCGCCGGTCATTACGGGCAGAATCCAGACCCACCCATGGCAACAAAATCAGGCTCGCCCCGCGCCTCCGCGCCGGAAATTTCCACGCGGACCAGCCGCTACCGTGCGCCCGCCCTGGAAAAGGGCCTCGATGTCATCGAGCTGTTGGCCGCGGAAAAGACGCCGCTGAATCTCTCCGCCATCTCGCAGCGCCTCGGGCGGTCCTCCGGCGAGCTGTTCCGCATGCTCCAGGTGCTGGAGTTCAAGGGATTCATCACCACCTCCGAAAACGGCTCCGGCTATGTGCTCACCAACAAGTTGTTCGCGCTCGCCATGGCGCAGGCGCCGGTGCGCTCGCTGGTCGAGACGGCACTGCCCGTCATGCGCAAGCTCGCGCATGAAATCGGCCAGTCGTGCCACATCGCCGTCGCCTCCGAAGATCAGATCGTGGTGATCACGCGCATCGAACGGCCCGGCGATCTCGGCTTCTCGGTGCGCATCGGCTATCGGCGCGAAATCGTGCGCGCCACCTCCGGCCTGGTGCTGTTCGCGTACCAGAACGAGGAAGTGCGACGCCACTGGCTGAAGCGCTGCCGCCTGAAAGGCGAAGCCGCCGATTCCTTCGTCGAACGCGCCAACGTCGTGCGCGCGCGCGGCCACCACGAGGCGGCATCGGATTTCGTGCGCGGCATCGTCGATCTCTCGGCGCCCATCCTGCGCGGCGAGACCGCCGTGGCCGCGCTCACCTGTCCCGTTCGTGCACAGCAATCCGCTGGTCATGGAAATGCCGCAGGCGGTGGAATCCGTACGCGCGGCGGCGCGACAGATATCCGACGAGATCGTGCACGGGGATCTGCCATGACGACGCGCGATGAAAGACCGCGTTCATCACCCCCGGATTTCATCGGCGCGACGGTGCTCGTCGTCGCGCTGTTCGCGTTCTGGGGAATGTCCAACAGCCTCAACGACGTGCTGATCCCGCAGTTCCGCAAGACCTTCCTGCTCAGGCGATTTCGCGTCCAGCTTCGTGCAGTTCGCGACCTTCATCGGCTATTTCGTATTCGCGATTCCCGCGTCGCTGTTCATGCGGCGCTTCGGCTACCGCGCCGCCGTGGTGATGGGCCTGGTGCTGTTCGGTACCGGCGCGCTGCTGTTCTATCCGGCGGCGCAATACGGCGAATACCACTTCTTCCTGGGCGCGTTGTTCGTGGTCGCGAGCGGACTGTCGTTCCTCGAGACGTCCGCGAATCCCGATGATCGCCGCCATGGGCCCGCCCGAGAGCGCCGATCAGCGGCTCAACTTTGCGCAGACCTTCAATCCGCTCGGCACCATCGTCGGGGTGTTCCTGGGCAAGGAACTCATTCTCTCGGACCATCACTTCACGCCCGAACAGATCCGCGCGATGGAGCCGGCGGCCGAGTCCGCGTGGCGCGCCGGCGAACTGGCCGCCGTCAAACTACCCTACCTGGGCATCGCCTGCGTGGTGCTGCTCTGGGCGCTGCTGGTGGCAGTCGCGAAGTTCCCGCCGATGGCGCAGCGCATACGCCGCGGACACGGCTTCCGGCGCCGGTGGATTCCGCGGCCTGCTCGCCTTCCGGCGCTACTGGCTGGGCGTGCTCGCGCAGTTTGCCTACGTCGGCGCCCAGGTGGGCGTGTGGAGCTTCGTGATCCGCTACACGCAGTTCAATACGCCCGGCACTGCCGAGAAGGTGGCGGCCAACAATCTCATCATCACGCTCACGCTTGTTCTTCGCCGGCCGATTCATCGGCACGTTGCTGATGTCGAAGTTCCGCCCGGCCGCGTTGCTGGCCGCGTTCGCCGCGGCCGATGTGGTGCTGTGCACGATCGCGGCCCTGTCCGGCGGCAACATCGGGCCTGTACGCGCTGATGGCCACCAGTTTCTTCATGTCCATCCAGTTCCCGACCATCTTCACCATGAGCCTGCGCGGACTGGGTACGTACACGAAGTCCGGCTCGTCATTCCTCGTCATGGCCATCGTCGGCGGCGCGGTGATTCCGCCCATCATGGGGCTGGTATCCGACGCCAGCAGCATCAACATGGCCATGCTCGTGCCCGCACTGTGCTTCGTGGCGGTGTTCCTGTTCGCCTGGGTTTCGCGTCGCGACGAGGCGCCGGTCGAGGCGCTGGCGAAGGCCGCATGACCGCCGCGCTCGCGCGCCGCGAGCTCGGAAAGACCGGCCTTGAAGTCAGCGTGCTGGGTTTCGGCGGCGCGGGAATCGGCAACCTGTATCGCGAGCTGGCCGATGAAGACGCACTGGCTGCAGTGCGCGAGTCGTTTGCGTCAGGCGTACGGTACTTCGACACCGCGCCTTTCTACGGATTCGGACTGAGCGAGCTGCGCATCGGTACGGCGCTGGCGGGTGCGCAACCGCCGCCCGTGATCTCCACCAAGGTAGGCCGCCGTCTGGTACCTACCGGACCGCAGGACGCCGGAGTCGGCCGCGAAGGCTATTTCTCGTCGCGGCCGTTCGCCCCGGTGTTCGATTACGGCTACGACGCCGTGATGCGCTCGCACGCCGAAAGCCTCGAACGCCTGAAGGTTCAGCGCGTCGACATCCTGCTGTGCCATGACATCGGCCGTCTCACGCATGGCGAGACTCACGGCGCGCGCGTGCGCGAGTTTCTCGACGGTGGCTATCGCGCGATGCGCGAACTGCGCCAGACCGGCGCGGTGCGCGCCATCGGCCTCGGTGTCAATGAATCCGACGTCTGCGTCGAACTGCTGGAGCATTGCGAACTGGACTGCATCCTGCTCGCCGGCCGCTACACGCTGCTCGAGCAGCCCGCGCTGGAAAGGCTCCTGCCGCTTTGCGTGGAAAAGCGCGTCTCGATCATCTGCGGAGGCCCGTTCAACTCGGGAATTCTCGCGGCCGGCTCGCGCGCCGGAGCACAGGCCCATTACGACTACGCGCCGCCGCCGGCGACCGTGCTCGAGCGCGTGCGCCGGCTCGAAGCGCTGTGCGAGGAACACGACGTGCCGTTGCAGGCCGCCGCGCTGCAATTCCCGCTGGCCCATCCGGCGGTGACCACCGTCGTGGCGGGCTGCGCCAATGGTGTCGAGGCCCGCAATATCGCGAAGATGTTCTCGCATCCCATCGCCGCCGGGTTCTGGCGCACGCTGCGCGAGCGCGGGCTGGTCGACGCACGCGCACCGCTGCCCGATGCCATGACCGGCCGCATCGACAGCCACCAGCATTTCTGGCGCCTGGATCGCGGCGACTATGGCTGGCTGACCCCGCAGCTCGCGCCCATCTACCGCGACTATCTACCGGCCGACCTCGCGCCGCAGCTCGCGCGCGCCGGCGTCGACTCCACGGTACTCGTGCAGGCCGCGCCCACCATCGCCGAAACGCTGTTCCTGCTCGAGCTTGCCAGCGAACATGCCTTCATCGCCGGCGTGGTCGGCTGGGTGGATTTCGAGAGCCCCGTGGCGGCCGAGTCGATCGGCACGCTCGCCGCCGACTCCAAGCTCGTCGGTCTGCGTCCGATGATCCAGGACATTCCCGACATTGCGTGGATGCTCAAACCCGGGCTGGCGCCCGCCATCGAGGCCATGATCGATCACGACCTGGTGTTCGACGCGCTGCTGCTGCCCAAGCACCTGCCGGTGCTGCTCGACTTCGCCGAGATGTATCCCGAGCTGCGTCTGGTCGTGGACCACGGCGCCAAGCCGCAGATCCGCGATGGTGACATCGCCGAATGGCGGCATGACATCCAGTCCGTGGCGCGCGGCACCAGTGCCGTGTGCAAGATCTCCGGCCTGGTCACCGAGGCCGGCAGCGCGAATCCCGCGCAGCTCGCCCCCAGTGTCGATCACCTGCTGGAAGTCTTCGGCCCGAACCGCCTCATGTGGGGCAGCGACTGGCCGGTGTGCGAACTGGTCTGCTCGTACGATGAGTGGTACCAGGCCAGCGAGATGTTGTTGGTCAGGCTCGACGTCCCCGGGCGCGAGCAGATCTATTCAGGAACCGCACGAGCCACCTATGGAATCTGAGCGACTCGCCGGCAAGACCGCGATAGTGACCGCGGCCGGATCGGGAATTGGACGCGCCAGCGCCGAAGCATTCGCGCGCGCCGGAGCGCGAGTGATCGCGGCCGACATCGATGCGGGCGCATTGAAGTCGCTCGCCGGCTGCGAGGGCCACGTGCTGGACGTGCGCGACGCGCAGGCGATCGCCGAATTCGCACAGCGCGTCGGCCCGGCAAACGTGTTGTTCAATTGCGCGGGCATGGTGCCGGGCGGCACGGTGCTCAGCGTCGAGCTCGAGAAGTGGCAGGCCGCGTTCGATCTCAACGTGCACGCCATGTTCCACATGATCCGCGCATTTCTGCCGGGCATGATCGCCGCGCGCAGCGGCTCCATCATCAACATGTCATCGGTCGCGAGCTCGATCACCGGCGTGCCGGATCGCTGCGCCTACGGCGCCACCAAGGCGGCGGTCATCGGGCTCACGAAGTCGGTGGCCGCGGATTTCGTCGCGCAAGGCATTCGTTGCAATGCCATCTGCCCGGGCACCGTGGACACACCGTCACTGCAATCGCGCCTGCACGCCTACGGCGACTACGCCAGGACACGCGCGGAGTTCGAGGCGCGCCAACCCATGGGAAGACTGGGCAAACCCGAGGAGATCGCGGCGCTGGCGCTGCACCTGGCCAGCGATGAATCCGCGTTCACGACCGGGCAGATCCACGTCATCGACGGCGGCTGGATGATCTAATGATGAGGCTGACACTCGCATTGATGCTGTTTTCCACGCTCGCCGCCGGCGCCGATACTCCCGCGCGCAAGGACGTCCTCGGATTGGCGACGCGGGTCGCGGACTGGCAGCTCGCGCACATGAACGCGGCGCCGGGCATCACCTCCTTCAGCGAGGAGACCTATCAACCGCGCAGCTGGCAGAAGGGCTCGTTCTGGGTCGGCATGACCCGCCTCGCGGACATCAGCCGGCGAGAAGCGATTCACCGATGCCATTCTCGCCAATGGTCGCGCCACCCAGTGGCAACCGGGTCCGCGCACCTATCACGCCGATGACCATGTGATCGGACAGAGCTACCTCTGGGCCGCGATTCATGGCGCGGGCGCGGACGCCGCCGCGCCGCTGCGCGCCACCTTCGAAGTCATCCTGGCCAAGCCCGCCGGTCACGCATCTCAGTTTCTACGCGGCCAAGAACTACGAGGAGACGGCCTGCCTGCGCCGCTGGTGCTGGTGCGATGCCCTGTTCATGTCGCCACCGGCCTGGGTGGAGATGAGCCGCGCAGACCGGCGATCCGCGCTACGCCGAATTCGCGCTCGAGGAATTCTGGGCCACGACGGATTTCCTCTACGACCCGGTCGAGAAGCTCTACTTCCGCGACAGCCGCTTCTTCGAGCGCCGCGACGAGCAGGGCCGCAAGCAATTCTGGAGCCGCGGCAATGGCTGGGTGTTCGCCGGCATCGCCAACCTGCTCGAGTCCCTGCCCAAGGGCAGCCCGCACCGGCCGCGCATGGAGCAGCTGTTTCGCGAGATGGCTGCGAAACTGAAGTCGCTGCAGAAACCCGACGGCTATTGGCCGCCGTCCCTGCTGGCGCCGGAGAACTCGCCGCCCGAGACCAGCGGCACGGGCTTCTACGTATACGGACTGGCGTGGGGTGTCAGGCAGGGATTGTTGGACGCGAAGGAATATCGGCCGGCCATCGAAAAGGGCTGGGCTGCGCTGGCGCGCGCCGTCGCCAGGGACGGCAAGCTCGGCTGGGTGCAACAGGTCAGCGACCGGCCCGACAAGGTTGCCGAGGGCGACACCCAGTTCTATGGCGCCGGCGCATTCCTGCTGGCCGCCAGCGCAGTCGCTTCACTCATGGAGGATTGAGAGATGTCCAAGCTTCGCGTCGCCGCATATGGAATTTCACTGGACGGCTACGCGGCCGGTCCCGACCAGAGTCTCGAGAATCCGCTCGGGGTCGATTTCCCCGAGGTCATGGGATGGTTTTTCCCCACGCGGGTGTTTCGCACCATGGTTGCCGGCCAGAACGAAGGCGAAACCGGCGTCGACAATTCCATGGCGGCGAAAAGCATGGAACACCTCGGCGCCTGGATCATGGGACGCAACATGTTCGGCCCGGTGCGCGGTCCCTGGCCCAACGAGGACTGGAAGGGCTGGTGGGGCGAGGAACCGGTATATCACTGCCAGGTGTTCGTACTCACGCATCATGCGCGGCCGACCTTGCACATGAAGGGCGGCACGGATTTTCATTTCGTCACCGGCGGAATTCACGAAGCGCTGGAACGCGCGAAAGCCGCGGCGGGCGCGCGCGACGTGCGCATCGGTGGCGGTGCGGCGACGGTTCGCCAGTATCTGCAGGCGCGGCTCATCGACGAGCTGCACCTGGCGCAGCGGCCGGTGTTGTTAGGTCGCGGTGAAAACCTGTTCGCGGGCCTGAACCTGCGCGCGCTGGGATACGAGGTGGCGGATTCGGTCGCGGGAGAACGCGCCACGCATCTCATCTTGCGGCGCGCAGCTGCTTCCTGATCAGGTCTTCGATGTATGTGAGCTCGACGGACCTGATGAAGTCATATCTCGGATCGGGGCCCGGGACCATCGGCGCACCTTTGGGAAGCACGACGTTGTCCCAAAGGGTCACATAGGTCTTCCCGTCGATCTCGCGAAGCGGCATGCGGCCGCGGCCCGCCCACTGGATGTAGAACGTGCCATCGTCGCCGCGACCCAGGAAGAACAATGCGGTCTCGTCTTTCACCGCACCCGAGGTATCGCAGATCCAGCCTCCGGATGCCCGGAACAGAAATGAATCAGCGAGCGTGCCTTTCAGCGTCCGCTGGATCGACGCGGTCGCATAGACGAGATCCTTTTCAGAGGTAGAAGTCGGAAGCAGCTCGGAGACTTTGGCCACCACGATCGCATCGCTATGCGCGATGAGCTGGTCGATCGGAGCCGATCCAATTCTGGCGCTCGCGTTGGACAACAGGAACGTGCCGAGCAGACACCATCGAATGAGCGTTCGCATGTGTCCTCCGTGACTCACGATTCATTCAGAATCCGCTCGATCAGCGCGCCGTGATCCAGGGTTGTGGGCAGCACTCCGAATGCCGCCGGCGCGCCCGTCGCGATTCTCGATGAAATGAATGCGTCGGCGACAGAGGATGAACCGCCCTCCAGCAGAATGGAAGCCTGGGTGGCGAGCGCGATGCGCTCCGTGAGAATCCGGGCACTCGCCTCACCGACTGCCGCATCGCGCAAATCCCCGAGCAGGCGCGCGACGAACTGGTCGTAGCGGCCATCGCGGCCGCGGCCGCGCTGCAGGAGCGTCGTCAACGCATCGAAGCTGCGCGGTTCCCGCGACAGGGCGCGCAGCACGTCCAGGCACATGATGTTGCCGGAACCTTCCCAGATGGAATTGAGCGGCAGCTCGCGGAACCGCCGCGCGATCGGCCCTTCCTCCACGTATCCATTGCCGCCCAGCACCTCCATCGCCTCGACCCCGACGGCGGGTCCGCGCTTGCAGATCCAGTACTTCGCGACCGGCGTCAGCACGCGCCGCAGCGCCGCCTCCGATTCGTCCTGTTGCGCGTCGAATGCACGCGCCAGGCGTATCGCGAGTGCAATCGCGGCTTCACACTCGAGCGCGAGATCGGCGAGCACGTTCTTCATGAGCGGCTGATCGACGAGCAGCTTGCCAAACGCCGAACGATGCCGCGCGTGATGAATGGCCTGCGCGACGCACTGATGCATGATGCCGGTCGTGCCCAGCGCACAGTCGAGTCGCGTGTAGACGCCCATCTCGAGAATCGCGGGAATGCCCCTCCCCTCGTCTCCCACCAGGCGGGCATAGGTGTCGTCGAACTCGACCTCGCTCGAGGCGTTGGAGCGATTGCCAACCTTGTCTTTCAACCGCTGAATAGCCAGTGAGTTGCGCGTGCCATCCGGAAGGATGCGGGGAACGAAGAAGCATGAAAGGCCGCCCGGTGCCTGCGCCAGTACCAGGAACGCGTCGCACATGGGTGCGGAGAAGAACCACTTGTGCCCGGTGAGCCGGTATTCCCTGCCGGGTCCAGAAGTGCCCACCGCCACGGCGCGAGTCGTGTTCGATCGAACATCGGAGCCGCCCTGCTTCTCCGTCATGCCCATGCCCATCAGCGCGCCGCGCTTCTGCGCGATGGGCAGCAGGCGGTCATCGTAGTCGCGGGACAGCAGGCGCGGCATCCATTCGGCGAAATCCTGCGACTGCTTCGCGAGCGCCGGCACGGCGCCATACGTCATCGTCGCCGGACATTGCGTACCGTTTTCGATTTCGGCCCACAACAGGTAGGCCGCGGCGCGCTCCACGTGAGCTCCGGGTTCAGGCCGGGCCCAGGGTGATGTATGCAGACCCTCCGCCACCAGCACGCGCATGAGCTCATGCCACGCGGGATGAAATTCCACTTCGTCGCGCCGATGGCCGAAGCGATCGAATAGTTTGAGCACGGGCGGACTGCGGTTCGCCACGTCACCGAGCGCGAACATGGCGCGGGTTCCGAGCCGATCACCGAGCTGGCGCAGACGCTCGAGCGACGAGGACGCACCTTCGCGCTCCAGCGCATCGACGAGCGCGGCATTCGATGTGAACAGGTTGTAGTCGGCCAGATCGTCGGGGTGGTTGGCGGATTCGTTGGCAGTCACGGCGCTCACCAATGACGCTTGGATCTGTTCCATCTATACAGGGCGGCGGCAAACAGGTTGTAAGCGACGCGGCACAGCTGCTTGATCAGGGGTAAACCAGATATCCGGGCCTTCCATCGCTCGGTCGGAGAGTTCCTCCAGATCGCAAGGAAGGCGTCGAATCCGACGTGCAGCTTTCCGTGCTCATCGACGGCGTGCAGCCGCTCGCGAACGAACTCGAGGTCGGCGTGCACCTCCGAGACGAGCGTGTTGTCCTTGTGCACATCGGCCCACTGGACTTCGCAGCTGCTGCTCTTCTCCATCTGGCCTTCGATGCCAGCCTTGCAGACGGGGCAGCCGGAGTTGTAGTAGACCTTCACGGCATCAGGTCTTGTGCGAGAGCGCCGCTCGCGCCTCGTCAGACTCTGCCTCGTTGCTCATATCTCACCGCGCTTCAGTTGCTCTACCGCGTAGTCTGCCGCCCTGGCCGTCAGCGCCATATAGGTGAGCGACGGATTTTGCGTCGGCGAAGACACCATGAAGCTGCCGTCGGTCACGAACAGGTTCGGCACGGCATGCAGCTGGTTGCGTGAGTTCAGCACCGAGGTCTTCGGATCCCGACCCATGCGCGCGGTGCCCATTTCGTGGATCACGCTGCCGGGCACGACGGGACGATTGAAGCCCTGCACGTTCTCGAGCTTGGCGGCCTTCAGCATCTCGGCCGCGTCGTCCGACATCTGCTGCGCCATGGCGTGCTCGTTGTCGCGGTAGCTCATGGAAATGTTCAACCGCGGAATGCCCCATTGATCGGGCTTGTCGTGCGACAGCCAGATGCGATTGTCGTGGTACGGCAGTGTTTCGCCGTAGCCCTCGATGAACACGTTCCACTGCCCCGGACGCGTGATCTCGTTCTTGAAATCCGCGCCGAAGTCTTCGGAGCTCACACCGCGCGTCCAGGTGCCGCGGCCGCTGTACACCTCGTAGCCGTAACCGCGCTTGAACTTCTCCTCGCGCTTCGCGACATTGCGGAAGCGCGGGATGTACATGCTGGTCGCGCGACGTCCCTTGTAGTAACGATCCAGCAGTCCCGAGTAGCTGGCCGTCGCTCCAGCGCCATTGTGATGGTCCATGAGATTGTGGCCCAGCTCGCCGCTGTCATTGCCCAGGCCATTGGGGAATCGCTTGCCGCGCGTGTTCAGCAGGATGGCGGTGGAATTCATCGTCGACGCGCACAGGAACACGACGCGTGCGAAATACTCGGTAGTCTTCAACGTTGTCACGTCGACCACGCGCACGCCGGTCACACGATTCTTCGCCTCGTCGTAGATCAGCGAGTGCACCACGCTGTCCGGCTGCAGCGTGAGGTTGCCGGTGGCGGCCGCCGCCGGCAGGGTCACGCCATTCGACGAAAAATAGGCGCTGTAGGGACAGCCGCGCGCGCATTGATCGCGGCCCTGGCAGGGACCGCGTCCATTGAGCTCACGCGACAACACCGCGATCGAGCTGCAGATCAGCCTTCGATCGGTGAACTCCTTCTCGAATTCCCGCTTGATGTGTTTTTCCAGCGCCGTCATTTCGAACGGCGGCTGCAGGATCTGTTTCGGCAACTGTGGAAGCGCGGGATTCTCGCCGCTCGCCCCGATGAACTTCTCCACGTAGTCGTACCACGGAGAAATGTCGGCGTAGCGAATCGGCCAGTCGATGCCCACGCCTTCTTTCAGGTTGGCCTCGAAGTCCAGGTCGCTGAAGCGGAACACATGCCGCGACCACAGCAACGAGCGCCCGCCCACCTGGTAGCCACGGTACCAGTTGAAGGGTTGGGCCTGCTCGTAGGAGTACTTGGTGTCGTCGACCAGGAACTGCTTGGTCGACTGGTCATATAGATAGAGTGTGGACTGGATGGGCTGCGCGGCCTTGTCGGCCGTCGTGGCGCGATTGTTGTGCGGCAGTTGCCAGGGGTCCTTGAGCGCGGTGGTGTAGTCGGTGACATGCCGAACGTTGCGGCCGCGTTCCAGCACCAGAGTCTTGAGGCCTTTCTCGCAGAGCTCTTTCGCGGCCCAGCCGCCCGACATGCCCGAGCCGACGACGATGGCGTCGTAGTTGTTGGTGGTGGCCATCAGATTGCCCACGCTTTCTGGTTGGGCTTGAGCGGCAGGTCGCCCTGGAACCCGCCGGGGACGCGCTCATAGGCCAGCGCCTGCGTGGCACCGGTCTCCGAGAGGAAGTACCCGACCAGCGTGTAGTCCTTGAGAATGCGGAAGAACGACTCGTCGTACGACAACGGCATGTCGGCGGCGGCGCGTGCCTTGAGCTTTGCGACCTGTTCCGCGGGCGCGAGCTTGTCGTAGCCCGCAAACGTGGCAAGCCCGGCACGAAACGTCTTTTGCGCCGCCGGACTGGCGCAGGCGGGGACCGCGAGGTCGATGAAGAAGTGTGTGTCGGCCGCCGAAGCCGCCGGCGAATCCGTCGCCGGCAGGATCACGTCCACCAGCGCACGCAGCGTGCGCATTTCGGATTCGTTGAAATAGCTGGCCTTGCGTGTTGAAGCGGCAAAGGCCGTGATCACCTGGCCCAGTGCAACGTGCCCCATGAGCACGGAAGCACCGCGCAGGAATGCGCGACGGTCGGTCATGTTCCCCCCTTCGTATGGAACGGGGGAATCTTATTCGTTTTTCATCGCACCGCGGACGTTCATGGCAAACAGTCCGACCTGCAGCGCGATCAGCGCCCAAGCCTTTGCGTGCCAGGCCCAGACGACCCACAACACGTTGCTGAGGATGAACCACCAGAACCCGGCCCCACGCCGCGATTTCTTCTGCGAAGCAACCAGCCAGGCGGCGAACAGCGTCACCGCCATGGCCGGCCACTGCAGGGCGTCGAGCCAGGTGTCGCTCACGCGGCCTGTCTGCCTTCGTAGGCGCGCTCGAGCGCGGCGATGTCGAGCTTGCCCATCTTCATCATGGCCGCGAAAGCACGTTCAGCCTTCTCGTCCATCTGCGTCCACCAGTCCAGCATCTTGCGCGGCACCACCTGCCAGGACAGGCCGTACCGGTCCTTGAGCCAGCCGCATACGTGCGACTTCGGATCGCCGCCAGGCGTCAGCCTGTCCCAGTAGTAGTCGTACTCCTTCTGGTCTTCGACGAAGATCTGCAGCGACAGAGCTTCGTTGAATTTGAAAATCGGCCCGCCATTGAGCGCCGTGAATGACTGACCGTCGAGCTCGAATGCCACGGTCAGGACCGAGCCGGGTGCGCGGTGATGGGTCTCCTGGCCAGCTTTCGGGTAGCGGGAGATTTGCGTGATCTTCGAATTCTTGAAGACGCCCACGTAGAAATTGGCGGCCTCTTCGGCCTGGCTGTCGAACCACAGGCAAGGGGCGATTTTCTGGCTGAATTGCATGAGTGTTTCTCCGTAACTGGGTGTTCACTGCATAGCCGAATGGCAGCCGGCCAAATCGACGATCCAGGCAAAATATTTGCCCGCGGTGCGCAGCGCTATCAGACGACACCCACGATCATGGTGCTAGGAATGGCGGTGCTATGAATGGCGGACCAGCGACTCCTCCAGCTCCTCGAGACTGCGGCCGCGCGTCTCGGGAAGGATGCGCGCAAGCAGGGCCACGCCCAGCACGGCAAACAACCCATAGATCAGGAAAGTCTGTGCGCCGCCGAGATGTTCCATCTGCCACGGAAACACCAGCTGGGCCACGAAGCACACGGTCGAGTTCACCAGTCCCACGCAGGAGATGGCCACGGCACGGACGCGGTTCGGGAAGATCTCGGACAACAGCACCCACATGACGGGTCCCAGCGAGAGGGCGAAACACGCCACGAAGCCCAGCAGCCCGAAGAGCACCCAGGCGGAGTTGACCCCATCTCCCGTCAACTGGAAGCCCCACGCGGTGCCGAACAGACAGACAGCAATACCGGCGGTACCGAAGATGAGCAGCGGCCGGCGACCGACGCGATCGATGAGCAGGAGTGCGAACACGGTGAACATCACGTTGACGAGAGTGATCAGCGTCGTTTGTACGAATGGCGTCTCGACACCGACATGCCCGCCGGCACGCGCGAAAATCATCGGTGCATAGCCGAGCACCGCGTTGATACCCGTGACCTGCTGCAGGATGCCGACGACCAGACCGATGAACAACACACCGCGCAGCTGCGGCGCCCACAGCTCGCGCAGGCTGGCGTCGCTGGTGCGCGTGTCGTGCGCCAGCGATACACGAACTTCCGCGAGCTCGCGTTCGGCGAAGGCATCGCCATGGGCGCGCGCGAGGATGCGGCGGGCATCGGCGAGCCGTCCGTGCATGGCGTGCCAGCGCGGACTTTCCGGCACGAACAACAATGCAAACAGATAGGCCGCGGCCGGCAGCACGCCGATGCCGAGCATCCAGCGCCAGCTCGACTCGGCCACGTGCAGACTGGGCAACCAGTCGAACTGGACGTCCTCCAGCCGCAGGATGAGCAGGTTATTGGCCGACGCCAGGAAGATTCCGGAAACCACGAACAACTGGGTAATGGTCACCATGCGTCCACGCAGCACGGGCGGCGAGATCTCCGCGATGTACATGGGCGCCGCCACCAGCACCGCGCCCACGCCCAGGCCGGATAGCAGCCGTGCCGCGATCAGCATCGGGAAGCTGTAGGCCACCGCGGCCACGATGGACGAGGCCGCGAACACCATGGCCGCAATGCGGAGCACCGCGCGCCGTCCAATACGATCGGCGATCGGGCCGGCCAGAAAGATCGACAGCGTGGCGCTCAGTGTGTGCGAGGACACGGTCCAGCCGAGCTCGAAGTCCGTGAGTTGGAATTGACTCTTCACGAAGACGACGGCGCCCGTGAACAGCGAGCCGTCGAAGCCCATGAGAAAACCGCTCAGGGCGATGATCAGGATGGTGCCGATGGAGCGTGGCGCCGGCACTGCGCTACTTCCCCGCTACCGCCACCGAGTCGCGTTCCACGAGCCTGGGCTCGAACGTCTGCTGCACGTCCTGCGCCTGCTCGTAGACGTGCTTGAGGACCCAGCGCGCCGCCATCGTGCCCATGTCGGCGATGGGAAAGTGGATGGTGGTCAGCTTGGGATAGACATAGCGTGCGATGGGCGCGTCGTCGAAACCGACTATGGACAGTTCCTTGGGTAGTTCGAGGCCGCGCTCGTGCGCCGCTGCCATGGCGCCCGCGGCCATGTCGTCATTGGCGCAGACGACGGCGGTGAACGGGAGGTTCTTGGCGAACAGCGCATTCAACGCATCCTGTCCGCCGGTCTCGTGGTAGTCGCCTTCGTACAGCAGACGCTCGTCGAACTTCACGCCCGCCTCGGCCAGCGCGCGTTTGTGACCCGCGAAGCGCTGCCTGGCATCCACCCAGTCGAGCGGACCCGAGATGTACGCGATGCGCTTGTGCTTCTTCTTGAGCAGCGATTGCGTGGCGAGGAAACCGCCGAGCTCGTTGTTCAGGCTGAAGCAGTGGTCGTTGAGTCCGCGCACCTTGCGGTTCATGACCACCAGCGGCGTGGTGTTGTGGTCGTGGTCGACCAGGAATTTGTCCGGTAACTTCTCGACGTGCACGATCAGCGCATCGCAGTTGCGGCTCACGAGGAAGCGGATGGCCTCGCGCTCCTGCTCTTCATTGTTGTGTCCGGCGGCCACGAGCACGAATTTGCCGGCGGCCTTGAGCGTGTGCTCGATGGCCGAGAGCATGGCGCCGAAGAACGGGCCGTGCAGCTCGGAGACCAGCACACCCACCGAGTTGCTGCTGCGCGTGGCCAGCGACTGCGCGATGGAGTTCGGCTGATAGCCGAGCTCACGCATGGCATCGAGCACCTTCTGCCGGGTTTTCTCGCTGACCTTGGCGCCCGGGTTGATGACGCGCGACACGGTGGCCAGCGACACGCCGGCGAGCTCCGCGACTTCGTAGATGTTCGCCATGGCCTGCCCGCTACGCGCTCGGCGCCTTGCAGTACTGCTCGACGTAGGCCTGATGCGCGGGTAGTTGGGCGACGGTGCGCTCCACCGTGCTGCGGATGCCCTCGAGGAATCGTGACAACTCTTCGTCTCCCATGAGATCGGCCACCGGATGATGCTGCTGCGGCTCGATCCCCTGTCCCAACATAACCTGAATCCAGGAATTTTCGGCGAATAGTTCGTTCGGGACGCGGAATACGCGACCTGTTTCGCGAAACAGCTCGAGCCGGTGGCGCAGCGTCTCGGGGATATCCATGGCGCGGCAGCTGCGCCAGAAGGCCGTGTCCTGACGCCGTGTCACATGGTAGTGCAGCACGATGAAGTCACGGATGTGCTCGATTTCGTGGTTGGTCTGCCGGTTGTACTCGTCGATGTCCGATTGACGTATTCCATCGCGCGGAAACATCTGCATGAGCCGGATGATGCCGCGCTGGATCAGGTGGATGCTGGTGGATTCCAGCGGCTCGATGAAACCGCTCGCAAGTCCTATTGCAATACAGTTGCGGCGCCAGGTCTGGCGGCGCTGGCCGGGCCGGAACTTGATGACACGCGGCTCGGTGAGCACCTCGCCTTCGACGTTGCCTAGCAACGCCTGCCTGGCCTGCTCATCGGAAAAATAACGGCTGCAGTACACCATCCCGTTGCCGACGCGGTGCTGCAGCGGAATGCGCCACTGCCAGCCGGCCTCGCGTGCGATCGAGCGCGTATAGGGAATCGCCGGGCCCACCGAGGCGGTCTGCAGCGCCACGGCGCTGTCGCAGAATAGATGGTGTGACCAGTCTTCGTAGCCCACGTGCAGCGCATTGCCGATGAGCAGCCCGCGGAATCCGGTGCAGTCGATGAACAGGTCGCCTTCGAGCAGCTCGCCGGAATCGAGCTTTATCGACTCGATGAAGCCGTTCGACTCCGCTACCTTGACGTCGACAATCTTTCCCTCGATGCGCTGGACGCCGAAACCTTCCGCGAACTTGCGCAGGAATTTCGCGTACAGGCCGGCGTCGATGTGGAAGGCGTAGTTCATTCCGCCGCGCGGCAGGTGCGCGAAGCGGCCTTCCAGCGAGGCGCGCAGCTCCAGGCAGTAATCGCCATATTCGGCAGCCAGCTTCCGCTCGCGCCCCTTCAGCCAGAAATGCTGGAAACCCGCGGACCAGTGATCGATGCCCGTGGTGCCGAAGGAATGGATGTAGTTTTCACCCGGCGCGCGCCAGTTCTCGAAGCCGATGCCGAGCTTGAACGTGGCCTGCGTGGCGGCCATGAACTCCTGCTCGTTGATCTCCAGCAGCCGGTGAAATGTCACCAGCGTCGGAATCGTCGCCTCGCCGACACCCACGGTGCCGATCTCGTCGGATTCCACCAGCTTGATGTCGAGCACCTTGCCGAGGGTCTTGGCGAGGCCGGCCGCCACCATCCACCCGGCCGTGCCACCGCCAGCGATGACGACGCGGCGCACGCTCATCGATTGAGCCTCGCCAGCAGGCGCGCGCGCATTTCACGCACGGCGTCGTCGCCGAGCGGCGCCAGCGAACGGCGGCTGTGCTCGGGAATATGCGCCGCCGTGTCCGAGTCGGCTTCGAAGACATAGTGGCGAAACAGATTTTGCCAGGCGGCCCGTTGTGCCGGGGGCAGATCGCGCACCGTCATCAGCGACAACATGAGCGCATTCATGGGTGAATCCATGTACGCGGGCGACTGGCGCCACCAGTAATTCACGAGCACGTTGAGATCGTCGAGCGACTCGATGTGATGCCACCACATGCTCGGAATGAAGATGGCATCGCCGGGTCCGAGCTCGGCCACGCGCGCGGCCTGCAGCGCCTGCGCGAATCGCGGGTAACGCGTGTAGTCGGGCTTGGCGAAGTCCACCAGGCTGATGGCCTGCCCGGCCGGCGTGAAGTCCAGCGGACCCACGTACAGATTTGCGAGCTGCTCGGGTGGCAAGAGCGTGAAGCGCCGATGGCCCGCGACCACGCAGGCCAGGTTGTCGGGCAGATCGTGATGCGCCGCGATTCGCGTGCGATTGCCGATCCAGATGCTGGCCAGCGGATTGCGGCCGCCGAAGTCCAGGTCGTTGTGCGCGCGAAAACCCGGCAGCGCGGTGTCGATGGTGGTGGATCCCACGTAGATGGAAGGCGGCCGAGTCTGCGTTGCGTGCCGCGCGATTTCATCGAGCACGGCATCGAGCCGGATCCTCACCAGCTTGAAGTTGAAGCCCGAGAGATCCTCGTTGTAGAAAAACCGCCCCTCGATCTCGGGCGCGCCCAACATCGCCCCGACGGTGGCGTCGCCACAAAACCCGAGCAGGTATTGCCGCGCGGCATCGGCAGAGCGCAGCGCCGCCTGCACCATGGGCCAATGCGCCACCAGGCCCCGCAGCACCAGCGGTTCGGTGGATTCGAGCACCGCGGGCGGCAGCGCCCGCGGATCGACACCAGTGACTTCGCGGAGACTATCTGGCGGCGGCATCTAACTGGTTGGCTCGCTCGACGAGCGATCGGAAGTTCGAAAGCGAAGCCACCGCCATGTAGATAGCCTGCAGGTAGCCGCGTTCGTGCAGCTTGCCCAGAGCGGCGCCATCGAGCCTGGCCAGGCGCTCTTCCTGCACGGCGTAAAAGCCGGCGAAGCGGTGTTGCGCGCCGTCGCGGAATTCGATGTCGAGCACGAAGGATTCGAGCAGGGAGTGCTCCGCGAGCGCGGCGATGAACGGTGGCGTCGCCTCGAAACCCTCGTCGATGGCGCCGAGCATGCGGCTCATGCCGTTCAGGTAATCCGTATTCCCGCCGAGCTCGAGGAATACCCGCTCACCCTCGGTTTGACTCACGCGCGGATGGTCGAGGTCGACGTGGATCACGCGGCCGTTCGGCCCGTTGCCGATGAGGAAGGGCTGGCGCTCCACGGCCAGCGGTACATAGTGCGCGTCCCAGGTATTGCCCTTGAGATACAGGTTCTGCTTCTCACGGAAACCGAACAGCACCAGCGGCGTGAAACTTCCGTCGGGCGCGCGGTAGAAGACGATGGGGTATTCCGCCTGGACATTGCGAAACTCCGCGGGAAACGTGACCGCCGACATGACCTGGTCGCCGAGATCGGCGCCGCGGCGCGTGAGGATCCGCAGGTCGCGGTGTTCGACGTTGTTGAGCAAGGCATGGCGGGTCATTGGCGCGGTAGTCCTTGATTCCTGATGTGGTCGACGAGATCGCGGTTGGATGGCAGGGCGCCCAGCATCTTGCGCGTCAGCTGTGCGGCTTCGCGGAAATATCCATCGGCACGGTCGGCGTCGTCGCCGCGACGCGAAAATCCTTCGGCCTCGGGCCTGAAGCCCATGCCATAGAGAACGTACTGGTAACTGGCCGACGGGAACACCTCTTCCACCCGGTGCAGATCGTAGCGCGAAGGCGGCTGGTGCCGCCAAAGCACCAGCAGCTCGCGCAGCCTGTCGGGGATGGATTCCTCGCGGCGATTGTCGCGCCAGAACCCCGAATCCTCCCGGCGGCTCAGCACATAGTGCAATTTCAGGAAATCGATGACCCGTTCCCAGCGATAGGTAAAGAAATCGTTGAAGCGCCGCGCCACGATGTCCATGGTGACGCGCGTCGCCGGCATCTCGTCGCTGAGCATGGCGGCCGACAGTTCGACCAGGGCCAGCGCCGAGGCCTCGAGCGGCTCGATGAAGCCGGCGGAAAGCCCGATGGCGACGCAGTTGCGGTGCCAGAACTCGCGGCGATACCCCGGCTTGAACGAAAGTTGCCGCGCCGACGCATCCGGCCGGACACCGGAGGTCCTTTGCAGGTAGGCCTGCAGGTCGCGCTGCGCGGCCTCGACACTGGTGTGGGCGCTCGAGAACACATATCCCACGCCGCGGCGCGTCGGCAGCCCGATGTCCCAGATCCACCCGGCCATCTGGGCGGTCGAAATCGTATGCGAGGCGATGGGCGTGCGCTCGGAAGCGTACGGTACCTGCAGGGCCAGCGCGGAATCGTTGAACAGCACCTGCTGCTGCGACACGAACGGCACTCCGAAATGGTCGCCTAACAATCTGCAGCCCAGCCCGGTGCAGTCGACGAACAGGTCGCCTTCGATGCGTCCGTGTGCGCGGGTTTCGACGCCGGCGATGTCGCCGTTTTCGGCCGGCACCACCGCCGTCACGTGGTCGACGACGTGGCGCACTCCCAGTTTCTGCACGCTGTGTTCGCGCAGGAATTGCCCGAACCTGCCGGCGTCGAGGTGATAGGCGTAGTTGGCGACAGCCGCATATTCCGGGGTTGCCGCCTGCTTGGGCGCCTTGCCCTGCACGCACAGGTGCGGCTGGAAACTCACCAGGTCGGCGAACGGCGTGGTCGCATGACGCTTGAGCCAGCCGGCAACCAGGTTGGTCTCGGTGTAGCCCTGCGGCACCACGAAGGGATGGAAGTAATAGTCGTGCTCGCGCCCGTCCACCCAGCGCTCGAATTTCGAGCCCTGTTTGAACGAGGCGTCGCACTGGCGGATGAAGTCCGTCTCGCTGACGCCGATCCGGCGCAGGGTGTCGCGCATCGTCGGCCAGGTGCCCTCGCCGACGCCGATCGGCGCGACATCCGGCGACTCGACCAGCGTGACGCTGAGGCCCTGGCCCTCGCGCGCGCGATGATCGGCCGCGATCAGGCCGGCGGTCAGCCATCCGGCCGAACCACCACCGACGATCACCAGCCTTTTCACCATATCGCTAACTACTCACGAAAAAAGGAGAAGCCGCTGTGGCGCAGCGGCTTCTCCGGCTCGGCAACTCCAGGGGGTGAAGTTGCTGGGTGCCCTATTGCCCGAACTTGTACCGGGCTCCAATCATGTACCGCGGACCCGATTGCGTCACGAACAACACCTCCTCTTCGGTGCGCCCGTGCAATCGCTGGATCTCGTCGGTGAGATTGATGGCCTCGACCATGAAGGTCAGGCTTTCCGTGGCGTCGAAGCTGGCATTGACGTCCAGCTGGCCATACGGCTCGGTGTACACGGGATTGGGCAATCCCGTGCCATCGAAGCGACCGGCCAGGAATTCGTCGCGCCAGTTGTACGCCGTACGCACCGACCACCTGCCCTTCTCGAAGAAGGCCACGAAGTTGGCGGAATCCGAGAGCCCTTCGATGGCGAACTGCTCGCCGCGATCGTGGTTGTCGTACTCGAGGTTCGAGTTCACGAACGTGGCGTTGGCGGCGAGTCCGAAGCCGCTCTCGCCGAACATGTGCTGCAGGGCGATTTCCCAGCCATCGACTCTTGCCGAACGCTGATTCGCCGGAACCTGCACGTCGAAGGTTGCGATGGGATCGCCCGCCAGCCCGGAGATGATTCCGGTGCGGTTGCCGTTCGAATCCACACCCGTCGCCGTCACGCCCGGATCACCCGCATGATTGTCGAAGATGAAGTTGCGGATGCAGGTCAGATCCGTGGTTGGACAGCCACCACCCACCGCTTCGTCGAAATACGCGCCCTGCCCCGGATGCGGCAGATCGAAGGGCGACAGTGTCTGCGTGCTGATGCCGACGTAGTTGTCGATGTCCTTCTTGAAGTAACCCACCGACAGATAGCTGCCCTCGGCGTAGTACCACTCGAAGGAGAGATCGTAGTTCTTCGACTCCAGTGGCTCGAGTCCGGGATTGCCCTGCTGGCCATTGCCACCGTTGATGCGCACCAGCTGGTTCAACGTCTGTCCGCCCTGGATGTTGCCCCAGTCCGGACGCCCGATGCTCTTGCCCGCACTGGCGCGCAGCTTCACGTTTTCGTGCACGTCGAAGGCAAGATCGAGGCTGGGCAGCAGGAAGTCGTACTTGCCGCTCAGCTCCGTGAATTGCGTGCCACTGGTGACCAGCGAAAACTCATTGTTGGCCACCCAGTTGATGCCGACGGGTGTCGGCACCAGCGCGCGCGAGGTGACGTCGGTCTCCTCGTAGCGCAGGCCGAGCGCGGCCTGCACCGGCACCGCACCGTCCCAACGCTGGCTGTACTGCACGAAGGCACTCTTGGATTTCTCCTCGGTGCGCCGATCGGTGGTGAATTCGTCCGACGCGAGATAGGTCTCTTCGTTGAGCGCATCGGCCGCCAGCTGCCTGACGGTCTCGAAATCGAAGGTGAAGAAGTCGTTGAACAGGTTCGGGCTGCCGCTGCCGGCGATGTTGTCGAAGTACTGGCGCACGGTGTCGGGCTTCCAGACTTCGTCCGGATAGTCGCCCGCATTCGTGGCCCCGCCCCACGTGTCGGCCTGCACGTTGCTGAACGCGGAGCGGTTGTTCACTTCGGTCAGTGTCACGCCAAAATTGAGCTTTGATTGCTCGTTGAAGTCGAAGTGGCCATCGAGCCGACCCTGCTGGATCTCGTTCTTCATGTAGCTGTTACGGAAGCTCGAGCCGGTGACCATCATCTGCGAGGCATCGATGCCGGACTGACCCGTGGGGAGCACCACGCTCATGACGGGAAAGTCATTGCTGAAATCCGCGGTGGTCGTGCCGCGGTAGAAACCCGCGACGCCGAGTACCGCATTCGAGCCGTACGGGCTATCGGCCCCCGATTCGGCGGTGGAGTCGTGATAGTCGAGGCCGATGCCGAAGCTCTCGGTGACGTCCCACTCCATGTTGAAGCCCAGCGACTTGTTCTGGTTCTTGGTCGCGAATTTCGCGCCGCCCATCGACAGATCGCTGGTCGCAGGATTGATGGTCTCGGAATACGTGAGTGGCGCCGCCACGGGGCCATCCGTCCAGCTGGTCACCGAGGGTCCGAAGTTGAACCACACCGACAGCTCGTTGCGCTGCGTCTGCACCTTGTTTTCCGAATAGGTGTAGTCGAGCGTCGTCGTGAGCGAGTCGACCGGCCGGAACTGGAATGTCAGCTGGCCATTGGTGCGCTTGCGTTCGATGCCGTTGACGCTGTAACCGAGGTTCTGCGGCACCGAATAGGTGTCGGTGGGATCGGGACGATTGGTGATGTTCTGCGAGCCCGGCGCGCCCGGCTGCGGAATCGTGCCCCAGTTGTTCTCGTCGCCGGCGAACGGACGCCAGCCGTTGCCTACCGCCGCCTGGTTGAATCCGAGATCACGCTCCTGGTAGCTGGCGGTGAGCGCCACGCCGAAGCGGTCGTCCGCGAAGGTGTTGCTGAAAATGCCGGAAATCTCCGGCGTGATGGAATCGCCCCTGATGTTGCCGGGCAGATTGTCGGCCGAGGTGTCGTTGACCGCCTTGACGCCGATATTGGTGTGCAGGCCGGGAGCATCCATCGGCCGCGTAGTCCGGATGTTGATGGAAGCACCGATGCCGCCGGTCGGAATCTCGGCACGCGTGGTCTTGTTGACCTCGACGGCGGAGATGGCTTCGGAGGCGAGATTCGCAAAGTCGAACGAGCGCGAGTTCGAAGCGCCCGTGTCGACGACGCTCGAGCCGGGCATCTGCCGGCCGTTGAGCAGCACCAGGTTGTAGTCTGGCCCGATGCCGCGCACCGTGACCTTCGAACCTTCGCCGATCGACCGGTCGATGGACACGCCGGTGATGCGTTGCAACGACTCCGCGAGATTGGTGTCCGGGAACTTGCCGATATCCTCGGCGACGATTCCATCGACGACGCCCTGCGCATCGCGCTTGAGCCGCATCGACGATTCCATGGAGCTGCGAATACCGGTGACGACGATCTCGTCGAGATTGGCCGCCTCCTCGTTCGCATACTGTTTCGCATCCTGCGCGAGAGCGGGCACCAGGACCGTGGACCCGAGTATCAGAGAAATTGCCTGTGCTACAGGCGTGCGTGTGAATGCGCGCGTTTTCATGTTCCCCCACTGAATGTGTGTAAGCGCTTACTGTAAGCGCTTACAATTTGACGCTAACATGCGCTTCGCGCCTGCGGCAAGCAAACTAGTGATGACAAGAAACATGTCTCGAATGTCGCCGTCGATGTCTCGCGCCATGCGCGTTTTCAGGCGGTTTTTTCCGGCATTTGGCGGCAGCGCGCCAGTGTTAGCGCTAGCAGTCGCAGCCATCTCGTCGGCTTGCGGAGGTGAAGGCACCGGCAGTCCCCCTGTCTCCTCGCCAACGCCTCCGCAGCCGGCGGGGCCAGGCACACCCGCAATCACGGAATCTGGAGGAATTCCGTCGGGTGCGCGCCTCGTGTGGGCGGATGAATTCGACGTCGCAGGACTGCCAAATCCGGACAGGTGGCGCTACGACACCGAGCGCAATGCCGCCGGCTGGTACAACAACGAGCTGCAGTACTACTCGGACGCGCGTATCGACAATTCGCGCGTCGAGAACGGCCTGCTGGTGATCACGGCGCGGCGCGAGGATCTATCTACCCTGGGATTGCCGGACTGGAGCGGCCAGAAATATTCGTCCGCCCGGCTCATCACGCGCGACAAGGCGAGCTGGACCTACGGGTTCGTCGAGGTGCGCGCCAAACTACCCTGCGGCAGGGGCACCTGGCCTGCCATCTGGATGCTGTCGATGCCGCCGGCGTCGCGCTGGCCCGACGACGGCGAGATCGACATCATGGAGCACGTCGGTTTCGATGCGGGCGTGGTACACGGCACCGTGCACACCGGTGCGTACAACCACACGCTTGGCAACCAGCGCGGCGCCACGACCCAGGTGCCCGACGCCTGCAACGAGTTCCACCGCTACCAGCTCACCTGGACGCAGACTCGCATCGCCATCGGCGTCGACGACCGCAACTACTACCAGTACTCGAACGACAATTCCGGCAATGCCGAGTGGCCCTTCGACAGCCCGCAGTTCCTGATCCTCAACATCGCGGTGGGCGGCGACTGGGGAGGCCAGATGGGAGTCGACGACGCCATATTCCCAGCGCGCATGGAGATCGACTACGTCCGGGTGTATCAGTAGGCGCGAACCATACATTGCCGCTTCGGCGGTTTATGGTTTCTGAACCGAGTCCCGCGTCTTACCGCCCGGCCGCTCTGCGCCGGTTAGATAGGGTGACGAGCCTCACAAGGCCGTCTCCGTTCGGGTTGTACAGTCCAGTCTCGTCCAAGCAGCGGCGACCTTTTGATGCGCACTATCACGCGAATAGCACTGGGAATTCTGACGTTGGCAGGAATCGTACTTGCCAGCGGTTGGACCTATCAAAGGATTGCCGAGAATCGTGACGATCAGCGCTATCCCCCGCCCGGCGAATTGCATTCCGTGCATGGTCGACTCATGCGCATCCAGTGCAGAGGCAATGGTAGCCCGACCATCATCGTTGAACAGGGCATCGGGGGGCCGTCCATCGACTGGAACCAGATCAATGATCAGATGGCGCAAATCACCAGAGTCTGCGACTACGATCGCGCCGGAATGGGATACAGCGAGCCGGCGTACAAGCCAACGCTTGCGGTCGACGTCGTGCGGAATCTCCACGCGCTGCTTGCAGAGGCGAAAATTGACGATGATTTAGTCTTGGTAGGATGGTCCGCCGGCGGCATGTACGCCCGCGAGTACTACAGGCAGTATCCGGATCGCTTGAAGGGAATGGTGCTGGTCGATTCTCCGCACGAGCAATCTATTCAGCGGATGCCACCTCAACCGGGCAACCAGGAAAACCTCGATCGTCTCATGCGCAAATATTACCTGGCTCAGTTCGGGTGGTTACGCCTGAACGGCGAGATCGAGGATCAATACGCCAGCTCGCCGCTGGCGGAGCATGACCGGAAACGGCTTGTAGCGATATTCGAAAAGTCACACACCTATCGGACGCTCGTCGACGAGGGAGTGGGATTGGAACAGGATTTCTCCAGAGGAGCGATGCCTCCGAATCTCGGTAATCTGCCCGTCGTCGTGATCGCTGAAGGCAAGCCGAGGCATCCCTATCTTCAGGAGAACCTCACGTTGCTGCATACCCTGCAGAAGGAGCTCGCCGGCCTTTCGTCCGATGGGCAGTTCATCATCGCTGAGAACAGCGCGCACTTCATTCACCGCACTGAACCAGAGCTGATCTTGAAGGCGGTCAGCGATGTAGTTGCGGCGGCCCGGTCGGGAACGCCATTGACCACTCGCTAGTCAGCCCCGCCACCGGAGCGGGCGCGTGCGCTCACGGATGGCATCCAGCGCGCGGCGGTAGTGCTCCTTCCAGTTCGCGCCGGGCTTCTCGTTCACGTCGTGCCAGAAGAACTTGAAGTCATACCCGCCGTCGTCGGCGCAGTGGTGTGTCCAGCTTTCGGGCAATCGGCCCGGAAATGTGCAAAGTTGGAGCGACCACACGTGACCACGATGGCCGGATTCCCAGGTGCCCAGGTCCTCGGCGATGCCGGTCTCGGCGATACCGGACTCTTCCGCCAGCTCTCGCAACGCAGCAGCGCGCACGCTTTCGCCCGGCTCGATGCCGCCTTTCACCAATTGAACGCCCGACTTGGGATGTTCGAATGCCAGAATCTGTTGCATCGACGCGTCCCGGAACACCACGGGGCAAACCTTGTCGACCGTGCTCATTTTTCGCTCTCCTTGATCCGTCTCCAGTTGTCTAACTTCTTTGCAAACGGCATGCCCGCGTGCGCCGGGCTGGTGGAGGGCAGGCATTCGTACTTCATGTCGGCGAATTCCGATGGCAGACCGGGCAACACGAAGCGGCGATACATCGCCTCGGCCTTGCGGCCGTTGAAGAACACGCGGCGGATGCGCGGATGGGCGCGAAAGAACTTTTTGAAATCGTTCGCCTGCGCCGAGGCGTGCACGATCGAACTATCGAGGCTGCCCGGACGCTCGGCGGCGGCGAGCACATCCCACACTGCGATCCGGTGGCTGGTGAGGAGTTTCACCCGCCGCTCGTAAGGCAGGACTCCGTCGGCGCCGAAGATCGCGCCGATGATCTTCCAGAAGGCGTTGTAGGGATGCGCGTAGTACTGCTGCATCTCCAGCGACTTGCGGCCGGGCAGAGAGCCGAGGATCAGGGTCTCGGCGCGTCGATTCGCAATCGGCGGAAAGCAGCGATCGTGCGATGGTTTGTCGCGGCGCGTGTGCATGGAACGGACTCTCCATGCGAGCCCCTTCACGCGCAAGTCCCTGATTGGGCAGATCCAGCAGCAGATATACAGCCCTCAGCCCGAGCGGGTACTGGTTATGCGACAGCCGCCCTCGCCGCTTACACTCCTTGGTTTCCTTTAATTCGCGCCAATTTTGGCGCTCGACAAATGCAACAAATAAAGATTCGCGGCGCCCGCACCCACAACCTCAAGAACATCGACGTCGATCTGCCGCGCGATCGGCTCATCGTGATCACGGGGCTGTCGGGTTCAGGGAAGTCCTCGCTGGCATTCGACACCCTGTACGCCGAGGGACAACGCCGCTACGTCGAATCGTTGTCGGCATACGCGCGGCAATTCCTCTCGATGATGGACAAGCCGGACGTCGACAGCATCGAGGGCCTCTCGCCCGCGATCGCCATCGAGCAGAAGGCCACCTCGCACAACCCGCGCTCCACGGTGGGCACGGTCACCGAGATCTACGACTACCTGCGCCTGCTGTTCGCGCGCGCGGGCATTGCCCGCTGCCCGGACCACGGCGTGCCGCTGGAAGCCCAGACCGTCAGCCAGATGGTCGACCAGATCGTCAAGCTGTCCGGAAGGCGCAGCAGTCCTGCTGCTCGCGCCGCTGGTGGTGGATCGCAAGGGCGAACACGCGGAGGTATTCGAGCAGCTGCGCGGCCAGGGCTTCGTGCGCGTGCGCATCGACGGCCGCGTGCACGAGCTGGACGCGCTGCCGAAGATCGATGCGAAGAAGAAACACACGGTCGAGGCCGTGGTAGATAGATTGCGCATCCGGCCCGACGCGGCGCACGCGCCTGGCCGAGTCGCTGGAGACGGCGCTCAAGCTGTCCGAGGGCACTGCGCGTCTCGCGCCGTACGACGCCGACAAGCCGGACAAGGGCGCAGACGAGGTGCTGTTCTCCGCACGCCAGGCCTGCCCGGTGTGCGGCTACAGCGTCGCCGCGCTCGAACCCAAGATGTTTTCCTTCAACAGCCCGGCCGGCGCCTGCCCCACCTGCGACGGTATTGGTCTCAAGGACTTCTTCGACCCCATGCGCGTGGTCGCCTATCCACATCTCTCGCTGGCGGGCGGCGCCATCAAGAGCTGGGATCGCAAGAATGCGTACTACTTCGCGCTGATCACCGCCATGGCGCGCCATTACAAGTTCGATCCCGAAACTCCGTGGGAGGATCTGTCGAAGAAGGCGCAGCAGGTGATGCTGTACGGCAGCGGCAACGATGAAGTGGAGTTCCGTTACCAGCACGGCAACGGCCGTACCACGAAGAAGAAGCATCGCTTCGAGGGGATCATCCCCAACCTCGAGCGGCGCTACAAGGAAACCGATTCTCTGCCGGTGCGCGAGGAACTCGCCAAGTACCTGGGTTCACAACCCTGCCCCGACTGCCAGGGCACACGCCTCAATCGCACGGCTCGCAACGTGTACGTGGGCTCGCACACGCTGCCGGAGATCGCGCATCTCACCGTGGGCGACGCCAAACAGATGTTCGGCTCGCTGGACGCGACCGGCTGGCGCGCGGAGGTGGCCGACAAGATCGTCAAGGAGGTCGGCAACCGGCTGCGATTCCTCGTGGACGTGGGGCTCAACTACCTGACGCTGGACCGCAGCGCGGAATCACTCTCGGGTGGCGAGGCGCAGCGCATCCGGCTCGCCAGCCAGGTGGGCTCCGGACTCACCGGCGTCATGTACATCCTGGACGAGCCGTCGATCGGGCTGCACCAGCGCGACAACCAGAGATTGTTAGGCACGCTCAAGCACCTGCGCGATCTGGGCAACACCGTGCTGGTCGTGGAACACGACGAGGAAGCCATCCGCTCGGCTGACAATGTGCTCGACATCGGGCCCGGGGCGGGTGTGCACGGCGGCCGCGTGGTTGCACATGGCACGCCGGACGATATCGTCAAAGACAAGGAATCGCTCACCGGCCAGTATCTGTCAGGCCGCAAGAAGATCGCGCTGCCGACCCTGCGCACGCCGCTCGATCCGAAGCGCACCATCCAGGTGAAAGGCGCGCGCGGCAACAATCTCAAGAACGTCAATGCCGAGTTTCCGCTCGGCCTTTTCACCTGCGTGACCGGAGTATCGGGATCGGGCAAATCCACGCTGGTCAACGACACGCTGTTCACGCACGCCAATCACAAGCTGAATGGCACGGTCATGGACATGGCGCCCTGCGATGAGGTCAGGGGCCTCGAAGAAATCGACCGCATCATCGACATCGACCAGAGTCCCATCGGACGCACGCCGCGCTCGAATCCCGCGACCTACACCGGCTTGTTCGGCCCGCTTCGCGAGATTTTTGCGCAAGTCCCCGAGGCGCGTACCCGCGGCTACGACCCGGGCCGCTTCAGCTTCAACGTCAAAGGCGGCCGTTGCGAGGCCTGCCAGGGTGACGGCCTCATCAAGGTGGAGATGCATTTTCTCCCGGATGTGTACGTGCCCTGCGACGTCTGCAAGGGCCAGCGCTACAACCGCGAGACCCTCGAGATCCGCTGGCGCGGCAAGAACATCCACGAAGTGCTCGACATGAACGTCGAGGAAGCGCTGCGCCTGTTCCAGAACGTGCCCGGCGTGGGCTCGCGACTGCAGACGCTGATGGACGTGGGACTCGGCTACCTACAGCTCGGCCAGAGCGCCACCACGCTGTCGGGCGGCGAGGCGCAGCGCGTCAAGCTGGCCCGCGAGCTGGCCAAGCGCGCGACGGGACGCACTCTATATATATTGGACGAGCCCACCACCGGCCTGCATTTCCACGACGTGGCGCAATTGCTCGACGTGCTGCACCGGCTGCGCGACGAGGGCAATACCATCGTGGTCATCGAGCACAATCTCGATGTCATCAAGACCGCGGACTGGGTGATAGACCTCGGGCCCGAGGGCGGCGCGGGCGGCGGCAATATCCTGGTCACCGGCACTCCCGAAGATGCGGCGCGCAGCAAGCAGTCGTACACGGCGCAGTACCTGCGGCCGCTGCTGCAGAATCCGTAGCCGGCGTCAGAAGCCCAGGTATTGCGTGACGATGGGCGTCAGCGCATTGGCGGCGGGCGCGTAGCTGATCTGCGAGGATTGCGTCTCGTCGACGATACCGTCCTCGTCATTGTCGAATTCGGCGAGGAAAGACTGCTGCGCCCCCTCGGGGGTGTTCGTAAAGGTAACGACGAAGGAATAGTCGGTCACACCGTCGGCCGTGTTATCGGTGTGAGTTTCATAGGTCAGCGGAAAGCCATTCGCATCGTACGTGTTCACTTCCGTGATGCGGTTTTCGACCGTGCCATCGCCCAGGAAGTCATAGCTCTGAATGACGTTGGTGCGCCGCCGATCTCGATTGTATGAATACTCGGTCGTCACGTCGTAGGTGAAAAAGCTGCCAAAGAAGTCGCTGTCGATGCGCGACACCGATCGCAGCAGGTTGCCCGCCGGATCATAGGTACTGGTCGAGCGGGTGCTTTGCTCGACGACACCGTCCGCGTCGATGTCGTATTCCTCGGTGGAGGTGGCCTGGCGGCCCGCCGCGTCGTAGGTGAACGACTGCGCGAATCGAGTTTCCGGATTGCCGTCGCCATCGAGATCGCGCGAATACACGGACGTGAGCCTGTGGTCGCCGGCGTCGTAGGTATAGGTCGTGATGTAACGCCCATCGATGCCCTCGTTGGCATCGAGATCCACTTCGATCCGTTCCTCGAGGAGATTGCCGCGTGCATCGCGAGTGAACACGTGGCGCTCGGTGGAATCCAGCACGCCATCGAAGTCGAAATCGTTGCTGTAGGTCGAGCTCAGGATTCGTCCGTAACGGTCGAAGGTCGATTCCTGAATGGTCTCCGAATCCAGACTGCCATCCACGCCGCCGTCTTCCCGATCCACGCGCCGCACTTCGTTGCCGTGCGAATCGAAGGCCGACTCGGTGATGTGCTCGAGCTGGAACGTGCCGCTTTGGAACGGATCGTCGAGCACGCGTCGACGCGTAATGCGCCCGAGCGCATCGCGCGCATAGGAGATGAGCTGGTCGGGCTGGCCGTCCGCGGACAGATCCACCGCGGTTTCCGCGATCTCGCCTTGCGCATCCAGCGTGGTCGACAGATCCGCGTCGATGATCCCGTCGCCATCGTAGTCGTCGATCTGCCGCACCGGCGCATTGGCGGCTATCGCGATCCCCAGGGAACGGTACAGCCACTTGACCGGGGCCGCTGCCGGTATGTTCCGGGTGAGATCCGGAGCCAGTTTCGAGAGCTTCTCTGGAAATTCGAAGAAGCGGAGATCGAAGTCGAGCTGTGCATTCGCCAGCGTGCCGGCGCGCGCACTCACGTCGATGCCATTGTCCGGATTGCCATCCGCATCGAGCGCCAGCAGCAGCATCGCCAGATTCGTGGCGCGCGACAGCGGCGTGGTCGTCGTCTGCATGCGCCACAATTCCCGGCGCAGCGCGAGCTCCGAGGTCGGTGGCGTCATGCCGGCCAGCGTGAACAGCGAGATTCTCGAAGACGCCGCGGCGGAGCCCAGCTCGATGCCACCGATCGAAAAGGTCACGGTCTCGCCGACCAGGCAGGTGAACGTGCCGTTGGCGTCTGTCTGGCCGGAACGCGAGGGCGTGCGGTAGCTCACTCCCTGGATCTGCGAATGCAATATGCCGGTCGTCTCGGCTGGCGCCGCCTCCTTGCCGCCACCGCAGCCGCTCGAGAGCAAGATGACCGCCACTGCCGAGGCGCAGAGAGCTGCCCGCATTAGATTGATTTCCTTGTTTTTCTTGGCGAATACCCTACCGGGAATTCTGTCGTGACTGGCGCTTTCCTGACGTAACGCAGCGCCTATTCGCCAAAAATCGTCACATTGCGCGCGTCGACGATGCCGTCGGCTTCGAAGTCGTCTTCGCGGACCCGCTCCGGCAGCATGCCGGACTCATCGAACACTTCCGTGATGAGCACGCGGCGGTTGGCAATGCCGTCGCCGTCAGGGTCCTTGTCGATGATCCGTGCCAGGCGATGCGGTGTGCCTGGCCGGGGGCTGTGAGCCACTGAATCCAACGCTCACAACGTAGGAATTAGCTGACTGGACGCCAGGGCATCCGCCTTCTCCGCGAACTCCCGGACTTCCCCAAACTTTCGCGACTTTTCGCGGAGTGGTAGCCCTGATGAATCGATTCGAGACCGCGCAGCATCCGGTCATCTATTGGCTCATCGCCCTGACCACGGTGGTGGTTTTCATCATCGACATCCGCACGCCCATCGGCGTGACCACCTGGATTCTCTATCTACTGCCCGTGCTGATGTGCTTCCTGGTGCCGAAGCCGTGGCTGCCGCTGCTGCTGGCGGGGGCTTCCACGGCCTTGATCGTGGTCGACTGGTTCGTGTCGCCGTCGGGCGCCTCCACCGACATCTCGCGCCTCAACCGCGGCATGGGACTCGTCTGTATCTGGACCGCGGCCGTCCTGGCGCGCAACACGCTGGCCACGCGCCTCAAGCTGCGCGAGCAGGACTGGATGCGCACGGCGCGCGCACGCCTGGCGGATGCGCTGGTGGGCGAGCAGTCACTGGCGCGCATGGCCCAGCGCGTGCTCGAGTTCCTCGTGAACTACCTTGGCGCCCAGGCCGGGACCATGTATGTCGCCGAACCCAGTGGCGCGTACAGCCGCGTCGCTGCAATCGGTGTCGACGCCGCCGCGCAGATGCCGACGGCGGTGACCGAGGGAGACGGGCTGCTGGGCCGCGCCATCGTCGAAAGGAAGGCACTGCGCATCGAAAACCTGCCGGCGGATTACCTGAAGATCGGCTCCGGCCTGGGCAACCGCAAGCCGCACGCGCTGCTGATCGCCCCGCTGGTCGTCGACGAAACGGCCCATGGCGTACTGGAGCTGGGCTTCCTGCAGCCCTCTTTCGATTCCGATCTCGACCTGCTGGCCGGTGTGGGCGAGCCCATCGCCATCGCGATCCGCACCGGCGTGCTGCGCCGTGAACGGGAAAACCTGCTGCAGGAAACCCAGCGCCAGGCCGAGGAGCTGCAGGCGCAGCAGGAAGAGCTGCGCGTCGCCAACGAGGAACTGCTGTCGCAGAGCGCGCAGCTGCGCGATTCGCAGGCGCGGCTCGAAACCCAGCAGGCCGAGCTCGAGCAGACCAACGTGCAGCTCGAGGAACACGCGCAGACAGCTGGGTCGGCAACACGACGAGCTGCATCGGCGCGAAACTCGATCTCGAACGCAAGGCGGCCGAGCTGGAGCGTGCCAATCGCTACAAGTCCGAGTTCCTGGCCAACATGTCGCACGAGCTGCGCACGCCGCTCAACAGCTCGCTGATCCTCGCCAAGCTGCTGGCCGACAACCGCGACGGCAATCTCACGCCGGAGCAGGTCAAGTTCGCTCGCGGCATCACCTCGGCCGGCAACGACCTGCTGGCGCTGATCAACGACATCCTCGACCTGTCCAAGATCGAGGCGCGCAAGATCGATCTCACGCACGCCAGCGTCGACATCGCGCGAGCTGGTCGACACGACTGTCGCAGACCTTCGAGCCCATGGCCGCGCAGAAGCAGATCCTGTTCCGCGTGTACGCAGGCGGCGGACCTGCCGGCGACCATCGACACCGACGTCCAGCGGCTGTCGCAGATCCTGAAGAATCTGCTGTCGAACGCGATCAAGTTCACCGAGCGCGGCACCGTGTCGCTGGAAGTGCGCCCCTGCAGCACGCGAGGGCGATGCGTGGAGTTCGCGGTCGCGCGACACCGGCATCGGCATCGCCGCCGAACACCAGCAGGTCATCTTCGAGCCCTTCCGCCAGGCCGACGGCACCACCAATCGCAAATTCGGCGGCACCGGACTCGGGCTCTCGATCTCGCGCGAGCTGGCGCAGGCTGCTCGGCGGCAGCATCCAGCTCGAGAGCACGCCCGGGCGAGGGCAGCACGTTCACGGCTGGTATTGCCGCGCTCGCTGCCCGCGACGACCAGCCGCGCAGCGGCGCGCTGCCCGCACGCCGGTTGCCGAGCTCGCACGCCCGCAGCCGACGGCGCGGACAGGCATCCGCGCGCCGCGCCGGACGACCGCGAGCCGGCGCAGCGTGCCCGACGATCGCGCCGCGATCGAGCGACGACGGTCGCGTGCTGCTGGTCATCGAGGACGACCCGCTCTTCGCGCGGCATGCTCTACGACCTGGCGCACGAGCTCGGCTTCGACTGCCTGCTCGCGCACGACGGCCGACGAGGGCATGGAGCTGGCCGCGCAGTTCCGCCTGGCGGCGGTGCGTGCTCGACATCAAACTGCCCGATCACTCCGGCCTCACGGTGCTCGACCGCCTGAAGCACAACCCGCTCGACGCGCCACATTCCCGGTGCAGGTGATCTCGGCCGACGACTACACGCGCGCCGCGCGGACATGGGCGCCGCCGGCGCACTGCGTGAAACCGGTGGAGCGCGAGGCAGCTGCGTCGCCGCGCTGCAGCGCGCTCAAGGAGCAAGTTCGCCAGCGAGCGCCGCCGCGTGCTGGTGGTCGAGGACAACGAGCTGCAGCGCGAGAGCATCGCGCCAGCTGCTGGCCAGCGACGCACGTCGCGTCGTGGCCGTGGACAATGCCGCCGCGGCGCTGGAGCAGCTGCGCGGCGCCACCTTCGACTGCATGGTGCTCGACCTCGTCGCTGCCCGATGCCTCCGGCTACGAGCTGCTGGAGACGCATGGCGGCCGACGAGCCGTACGCCTTCCCGCCGGTCATCGTCTACACCGGGCGCGCGCTCTCCGCGGACGAAGAGCAGCAGCTGCGCAGCTACTCGCGCTCCATCATCATCAAGGGCGCGAAGTCCCCGGAGCGGCTGCTCGACGAGGTGACGCTGTTCCTGCATCAGGTCGAAGGCGAAGCTGCCCGCCGGACCGCCAGCGCATGCTGCGCGGAAGCGCGCGCAGCCGCGACGCGGTGTTCGAAGGCCGGCGCATCCTGCGTGGTCGAGGACGACGTGCGCAACATCTTCGCGCTGACGCAGCGTGCTCGAGCCGCTGCGGCGGCAAGCGTCGATGATCGCGCGCAACGGCACGCGAGGCGCTGGACGCGCTGTCGCGCACGAGCCCGCGCCCGACCTCGTGCTGATGGACATCATGATGCCGGAGATGGACGGCCTCGAGGCGATGCAGGAGATCCGCAAGAAGCCCGAGCTGCGCGAACTGCCCATCATCGCGCTCACCGCCAAGGCCATGCCCGACGACCAGCAGCGCTGCCTCGCCGCCGGCGCCAACGACTACATCACCAAGCCCATCGACGTCGACAAGCTCCTGTCGCTGATCCGCATCTGGATGCCGAAGTAGTGAGCGGCGATGGCCGACCTCGAGGTGCGCCTGCTGCTCGAGGCCATCTTCGACCGCTATCACTACGACTTCCGCTCCTACGCCGATGGCCTCGCTGAAGCGCCGCCTGGCGCAGGCGCTGCGACCGCCTGGGCGTGGCCACGCTCTCGGGCTTGCAGGAGCGCGTGCTGCACGAGCCGCGAGTGCTTCACGATGCTGCTGCAATACCTCACGGTGCAGGTCAGCGACATGTTCCGCGATCCGGAGTTCTTCCTGCGCGCTGCGCACGCAGGTGCTGCCGGTGCTCGCGACCTATCCATCGATCAAGGTCTGGGTGCGCGGGCTGCAGCACCGGCGAAGAGGCCTACTCGCTCGCCATCCTGCTGCAGGAGGAAGGCCTGCTCGACCGTTCGCTCATCTACGCCACCGACATCAACGCGCAGGCGCTGCGCGAGGCCGCGGCCGGGCGTCTATCGCGCTCGAGCGCCTGCGCGGCTTCACCGAGAATCACCGGCGCTCGGGCGGCCAGCCGCTCGCTGTCCGACTACTACCATCGCGGCATCCGGCGAGTCCGCGATCATCGATGCCGGCGCTGCGCCGCAAGATCACGTTCTCCGATCACAGCCTGGCCACCGACAATGTGTTCTCCGAAGTGCACCTGGTCACCTGCCGCAACGTGCTCATCTACTTCGATCACGCGCTGCAGAACCGCGCGCTGCGGCTGTTCGCGCGAGGCGCTGATCAGCGCGCGGCTTCCTGGGCCTCGGCACGCAAGGAAAGCCTGCGCTTCAGCGAGGCGCGCCGAATTGTTCACGGAGTTCGCTCTGCCGGAGCGCATCTACCGCAGAAGGGGCCGCATGAGCCGCGCCGTTCGATCTCGTCGTCATCGGCGGTTCGGCCGGCGCCATCGACGTGCTGCGCGCCGTGCTGGCGCAGCTGCCGGCTGGACTTTCCCGCCGGCCGTCGCCATCGTCATACACATTCCGCCCGAGGGGCCGAACCTGCTGCCCGGAGATCTTCGCGACGCCGGCCGGCTCCGCGGATGAAGCTTGCCGAAGACAAGGAACCCATCGTCGCCGGGACGATCTATTTCGCCACCGCCCGACTATCACCTGCTGGTGGAGAGCAGGGCCGCACTTTCGCGCTGTCGCATGGACGAACGCGTGCATTTTTCGCGACCGGCCATCGATGTGTTGTTCGAATCCGCCGCCGAAGCCTATGGCGAGCGGCTCATGGGCGTCATCCTGTCCGGCGCAAACGCGGACGGCGCCGCGGGGTTGAAGGCGTCGCCGCGGCCGGAGGCATTGCGGTCGTGCAGTCCCTTGAATCGTGCGGAAATGATCGCCATGCCTGCGGCCGCGTTGGAAGCAGTGCCGGACAGCATCGAAGTGGACGTGGCCGCGCTCGCCGAACTGCTGCGTAACGTACGGGAGATGCAATGATGGTCGATAAGGTCAAGTGCCTGCTGGTCGACGACGTCGAGGAAAACCTGCTCGCGCTCGAGGCGCTGCTGGCGCGGCGATGACCGCGAGATCTACAAGGCCACGTCCGGTCCGGCAGGCGCTGGAACTGTTGCTGGTGCACGAATTCGCGCTGGCGTTGCTCGACATCCACATGCCCACGATGGACGGCTTCGAGCTGGCCGAGCTGATGCGCGGCACCGAGCGCTCGAAACACATGCCCATCATCTTCATCACGGCCAGCACCCGAACGAGCCGCTGCCCATGTTCCGCGGCTACGAATCCGGCGCGGTCGACGTGCTGTTCAAGCCCATCAACCCGGAGATCCTGCGCCAGAAGGCCGACGGTATTTCTTCGAGCTGCACCGGCAGCGGAAGCGCTCGCGGCAGGCGGTGCAGGCGCGCGAGGACGTGCTCGCCATCGTCTCGCACGACATGCGCACGCCGCTGTCCGTGGTGCACACCACGACGTCGATGCTGCTCAATCCGAAATACAAGCTGACGCCCGAGCAGGTGCGCGAGCAGCACGAGCGCATCCGCCGCAACGTCGATCTCATGAACCGCATGATCGGCGATCTCATGGACATGGTGCACCTGCGCTCGGGCAAGCTTTCCATCAACCCCAAGCCCATGGTCGTCAACGACGTGCTGCGCGAGGCGGTGACCGCGCACGAGGCGCCGGCGCGCGACAAGGGCCTCACGCTTTCCTACGACGCGGGCACGGACGTGATGCGTGCCGACGCGGATCGCGCCCGGCTCATGCAGCTGTTCCAGAACCTGCTCGGCAATGCGGTGAAGTTCTGCAAGGCCGGGCGACAGCATCAACGTGACCAGCCGCACGCGCGGCGCCAGCGCGCACATCGAGATCGCCGACAGCGGGCCCGGCATCGCCGCCGACGACCTGCCGCACATCTTCGATCCTTACTACTCCGCCAGCAAAAAGCACCAGAAGACCGGCACGGGCCTCGGGCTGTACATCGGCAAAGGGATCGTCGATGCGCACGGAGGGCAGATCCGCTGCAATTCCGAGCCCGGCGTGGGCACCACGTTCAACATCACGCTACCGCTAGCCTCCTGACATTCACGTCCTGGCTGGCGCGACGGTATTCCTCGCACCGCCCATGAAAAAACTTTCGCCCGGGCGCATGCTTTGCGCGCTCGCCACACTGGTTGCGCTCTGCCTGGCGCCGACGCTGGCTGCCAGCCGCACCGGCGTACGACGCACAGGTGATCAATCCGGATCTGAGCGGTGGCCTGCTGCTTCCGCGACGGCAAGACCCTGCTGGTCTGGGGCAGCGACGCCACGATCCTGCGCTCCGCGGACGGCACGAGTTGGTCGCACGCTGCCACGCCGGGTGAGGCCGATCTTGCGCGCGTGGCTTCGAATCACGATGGCAGCGTGCTGATTGCCGTTGGGCGCGCAGCGGCGCGGTCCTGCGTTCCGAGGACGCCGGCGCGCAGCTGGACTCCGGCGGCACAACAGCGACGACGCCGACCTCAGGGCCGTCGCCTGTCATGCGCCGAGCGGCGCGCTGGATCGCCGCCGGAGTGCGCGGCCGCATTCTGCGGTCCACCGATGGCGGCAAGCGCTGGACGGCGCTGCCCTCGCCGCTGCACCACGATCTGCAGACCTCGTTCGTCGACCCCGGACGCCAGCGACGTGCTGATCGGCGGCGATGACGGGCTCTCGGCATCTCGGCGGACGGCGGCACGAGCTGGGACGTCACGAGGATCGCCATGCCCGACCCGGTGACGCCGGTCACCGGTTTTCGGCGCTTCGGCAATCTGTTGCTCGCCACCAGTGCGCTGGGGCGATTCCTGATATCGAAGGACGACGGCGACAGCTGGGACCTGCATGCAGGCCGAAAGCCGCGGCCTTCTGGACCGACGCCGCCTGGATGCCGGCGCACGGCGCCATCGTGCTGACCGGGCACAACGGCGACGTGTTGCGCTCGGCGGACCGGGGCGAGCACCTGGCATCTGACGGCGATAGAAGACGCCGGGCCGCCGCAATTTTCTGCAGCCGTGTACTTCGACGACCGCAGCCGCTCGCTGCTGGCCGTCGGCCAAGGCGGCACCATCGCGCGCTCCAGCGACGGCGGCGCGCAGCTGGACGCACGGCGTCGGCGACGTGCGCGAGGCGACTGCGAGGGCCTGCTGGCGGCGCCGGGCCGGCTGCGTGTCGCTTCGGCGACGGCGGCATGGTAGTTAGCTCCACCGATTCGGGCGCGCACTGGAGCCATGCGCGCGGCGCGCTCGATCTGCCGCTGCGCGAAATCGTCATGGCACGCCGCGCGGAAACGCGCTGCTCGCGAGCAGCAGCCTGGGTGACGTCATGCGCTCCGTGGACGGCGGTCGCAGCTGGCGGCCGCTGGCCATCGCCTATCCCGAATCTCGAATACGCCACCCGATCTGCGCATGCTCGCTCGACCGCGCCCGCGCGACGATGCGCTGGTCGCCGCCGGGCCGCCCGGCGCCATCCTGCGCTCCAACGCCGACGGCAGCGCCTGGCAGGTGCGTGCACTGGACGACATCGAAGCCGAGCGCGCCTTTCCGTGGGTGCTCGCGGATCGCGAAGCGCAATCTGCTCGTGGCCGTCGAGGCGCGCGGCGCGCATGCAGGTTTCGCGCGACGGCGGCCGCGACTGGCCGCGCGGTGCAGATCGCCCGCGCCGCACGCACGAACTGGCCCTTCTGGCAGGGCGCGCTGCTCGACAGCCGCGGCACGCTGCTCGTCGCCGGCAAGGGCGGGCTCGCGGCGCGCAGCACCGACGGCGGCGCGCAGCTGGTCGACGCGTCGACACCGGCACGCGACAAGGATCTCTACGGCAGCTTCGCGGATCGGATCGCTCATGTTCCTGATCGGGCCAGGACGGCACGCTGCTGCGCTCCACGGACTCGGCGTGACGTGGAGCAGCGTCGCCTCGGGCAGCGAGCCAGGAGCTGCGCCGCATGCGTCCGCGATGCCCGCAGCGGTGCGCTGATCTGTTTCGGCGCCCACGGCGCCATCGTGCGTTCCACCGACGCGGGCCTGAGCTGGCGCGCGGTGCCGAGCGGCACGGACGGCGTGCTGCGCAAGGCCCTGGTCGAGCCCGGGACCGGCGATCTGCTGCTGGTGGGCGGCCAGGGCACGCTGCTGCGCTCGCGGCGATGGCGGACGCAGCTGGAGGTGCTGCCCACGCATACGCACGCGCCACTTCAGCAGCTGCGCCGGCGACGACCCCGGCGGCGATCTGGTCGCTGGTCGGTGAACGCATCGTGCGCCTCGTGCGACAGATCACCGATTAGCTAACAACGACATGATGCCCGCCAGAATCTTCAACCGGCGTTTCGCCGGCAACTATCTATCGACGCTCGGCCTTCATGGGCCTCGCTTACTGGGTCATCTCGCGACGTCAGCGGCTTTCACCGCGGCACGCTGCAGGGCCAGTGGCAGTTCGGCATGTTCGACATCGACGCCGTGCTCACGGTCCACACACTGTTGCTGCGCGCTGATCGCGCTTGTATGCGCGTGGTGCTGATTCCTTTCTACGCCGCGCTATCCCTGGCTGCATTCCAAGGCGTTCGTGTTCCTGCAGGGGCTGTGGTTCAGTGGTACTGCGACTGCGCCGGCCGGATATCGCGCGCGCGTGCGCGCGCGCCGCGCGCGGCAGCCCTGGCAGCTGCCGCTCAAGCGCAGGCACTCTCGCCGGCCGCCAAGCAGGCCGGCCTCGCGCTGCTGCTGAAATTCTTCTTCGCACCGCTGATGATCAACTGGTGCCTGACCACGCCGCGGACATGGCGAACTCCGTGGTGCAGTTCATCGACGGCGCGCGGGACGGCTCAGCCGGACGCGCCCTGTTCGACAGCTCGCTGTTCTGGGCGCTGTTCCAGGCATCCTGTTCGTCGACACGCTGCTGTTCACGCTCGGCTACATCGTCGAGGTGCCCGCGCTGCGCAATCGCATCCGCAGCGTGGATCCCACCTTCTTCGGCTGGTTCGTCTGCCTGGCCTGTTATCCGCCGTTCAACGACTTCACCGGCCGCTTCCTCGAGTGGCAGTGCAGCGACTTCCCGCATTTCGAGAACAGCTACGCGTGCACTTCGTCGCCAATATCATCGTTGCTGGCCGCCATGGCCATCTACTCCTGGGCGTCGGTCGCGCTGGGCTTCAAGGCCAGCAACCTCACCAATCGCGGCATCGTCGAGCCGCGGCCCGTATTCGTTCGTGCGCCATCCCGCCTATGCCGCCAAGAACCTCGCGTGGTGGATAGGCGCCATGCCGACGTTCTATCGTCTGGTTCGCGAGCGGCGACCCGCGGCGGCGCTGTACTCGCTGTTCGCGATGTGCGGCTGGACCACCATCTACGCGCTGCGCGCGCATCACCGAGGAGCGCCATCTGCTCATGGCCGACAACGGCTACGCCGAGTACATGCAGCGCGTGAGCTGGCGCTTCATTCCCGGCGTGGTCTGAAGCGCCTCATTCCAGCGCCCGCGATGACGCCGCAGCTTGTCGAGCTCGGCGTCGTATTCGCTGTTCTCGTAGTTGGACAGCAGCGTGTACTGCTCCTCGTCGTACAGGTACTGGCGCGCTTCCTGCAGGTAGCTCGTCGCTGCGTACTCCTTCAAGCGCGCGCGACACTTCCGTGAACGCGAACTGGCGCTCGGTGCCGTGAGATCGCCGCTCATGAGCCGCGAATCGTCGAGCACGCTGGCGGAAGCGCTGCCGATACGACAGCTTGGTGGCGAGGCACGGCCTGCTTGTCGGCTTCGCCAAGGGGCCGACGTTGCTGATGCCGCCGGCATAGTCGTCGAACTGGAACGTTCGATGTCCGCATCCTTGAGGACGTCGAACACCGCCGATGTTCGCGCGGCCGGCAACAGCCGGCCGATTTCCCGATCGAGCGCGAGCCTTGCGCGCTTCGAGCGCCGGTAGTGTTTGCCTGAGCGGCTCGATCGCTGAACTGTTTGCGCGGTGTTGATCCGCGACCACCATCCGCTCGCGATCCAGCAGCGCCGCGCGCAGCTTCGGCCAGCGAGAGCGCCCTCCACGTCGCGCATCAGCGAAGCGATACTTGTCGTCGACGTAGCGCTGGAATTGCGGATCCGACGCCGGCGACTCCCCTCGGCGACCGCCGGCTGCACCGCGGACTCGCCGGCTCCGGCGAGCCGCGTGGATCGCGCGCGGCTGTGCACCGACGTGCTCGTTCGCCGCCGGGATCGGCGACGAGCGCAGCTCGCCACGCGGCCGCGCGTGCGGCCAGCAGCGCACCGCACCGAGGTTCCGGCTCACGTGCGCGCGAACATCGCGACTCCGCGCCGCTCAGAGCATTGCGCGCCGATGCGCAGGCCTTGCCGGAATCGCGTCGCCGGCCATGCTGCCTCGTTCGAGCAGAAAGCCGGGGGTGTTTCCACCCCCGGCAGGCCTTCAGACATCCATTCCGAAGATCTGCCTCGATCAGTAACTCGTGTTGCCCGAGCCCGTGCAGCTGCCCACGGACCGATGCACATGCTGCCCGGTTGCGCAGCCGGCTGTTGGTCAGTGCGCGCCATGCTGCTCGAGCTGTCGGTGCGGAAGATACCCTCACCCATGTTCGACAGGCTGGCAACGATCGACGTTGACGGTTGATCTTGAACGTCGTGCCGCCGTTCTGGCGGAAGAACTTCGCGACGTTGTCGACGATGCAGTTCGACATGTTGACGGTCGAGGCCGCATTGACCTGGCCGAACTTGTCTTCGCTGTTCGACACCCGTCACGCCCGACACGTTGACCGTGCCCGACGACTTCACCGTGAACGCGTCTTCACCGACGTTGGTCCAGCGGAAGTTCGACAGGTTGCCGCCGTTGTAGAAGTGCACGCCGTCGACGCCGTTGTTGCCGAGGATGGCATTGCGCAGCGTCGCGCCGTTCTCTACGCGGAAGGCCGGATCCTGGCCCTCTTCCTGGCTGCCGTCGCCCAGCGCGCCGCTCGGGTTGTACGTGCGGCAGCCGCCGTCGTACGTGCCGCTGGTGACGCGCACGGTCGCCGTGATCGACTGGCTGCCCGATGGACGAGCAGGTCGCGCCGGTGATTCCGCCGCCGCGAGCTGCTGCTCGAGGACGTGCTGCTCGATGCGAGCGTCGAGCTCGAGCTGGAGCTGGTGAGCTCGACGTGGAGCTCGAGCTGGAGCTCGACGAGCCGGTGTTCGAGTACGAGCAGTAGCGCGGGTTGTCGACGCTGATCGACGGGAACAGCGAAGCCTGGCAGGTGATCGGGCCCGTGAGCGTCGCGTACACGAACGTGCCGGACTTTCCGTAGGCAACCGAACGCGTTCCGCTGAACGAACAGGTCGCCCCTTCCTTGGCGCACTTGGTGTATCCCGCCGGGTAGTCGGTCGCGGCGTGGGCATGCCCCGGCTGCCGCAAGCAATGCTCGCCCCGATCAGTAATTTTCGAAACATAGTCATCACGCCTCCATTGGTCTGAGATTTCTTCTTCCATCCGGTGCGGGCGCGTCGCCCGAACCCCCTCGCGCGATATGACAAATCGCGCACCGCTCGAGCGGTACGCAACCATCCCCCTTTTCTGCATCGACGATGTGCGTCGATGCGCCGATGCCGATTCGCCGGAAAAACCAGACAGACCAGCATCGACGGCGGCGGACGGTAAGCCCGCGAAAAAACTCTTGTCAAACTATTTCGTTGTCCGAAGACATGTCCCCCACCGCGCCAGGTTTGTCCCGATGCATGGCGAGATTATGTCTACCGGTGGACATGAATTGTCGCTGCGGCAATACGCTGACATCGCGTCGGCGAAAATGACGCGTTGAAGCGCAATTCATGACACCGGTATCCATCGCTCGATGTGTCGCGCCGTGGCGCGGGACAAGTCTGCACGTGGAACCGCTGTATTTGCGCTGTTTCCGCGACCGCGCGCGCCGGGAAGTTAGACTGGAGTGCGCGCGTTGCGACGATGCGGACTCGCCGAACGAACGTCGCCCCAGCGTGGTGCCGCGAGCCCGACGAATCTTCGCGACGTGCTTTGTCTCAGTGCGGTCAATTCCGGCGCCGCAGGCGCGCCGCACGCGACTACGCGAACTGAATTTTCGAGTTCCTGGAGTCGTTCGAAAATCTTTCGAGCGCGTGCCACGAATCGTCGAAATTGTTTCCGTGCGCGTCGCTCGCAGAGAATACCTGTTGCGCGCGTGCCGACTGCCGACGCGGTCGGAACTTTTCCATCCGGTTTCCACGAGGCGCTTTCGCATAGACTGCGCGCTGTTCACGAGGGGATGCGAGATGCAAGATTCGGCGCGTGGCTGAGCCGCGTTCGCTTGCTGGCCGGCTGATGTTTGCTAGCGCTCACGCCGCGCCGCAGAAGGCGACCTTCGCGAGCGATGTTTCCACCACCCAATGGCCTCTCGGCGGATCTCGATCCGGCTCTCCCGACGGACTGGACGGATGCCGATTTCCTCGTGGTCGAGTTCCGCTCCTCCACCAGCCAGCGCTTCGAGCTCGGCCTGGTGAGCGACGAAGGCAACGTCTCCAAGCGCATTCATCCTTTCGCCGGCGTCTGGGTGCGCGCTTCGATCCCGCTGCGCTTCTTTCCGCCAGGGCCTCGGCGACGCCGACGAACTGGCGTCCACCGTGAACCAGCCGCGCAACAGCTACTGGATCAACATCGAGGCCGGCGGGCATGCGCCGGTCGCGCACGTGCGCGCGCATCAGCGTCACGATGCGATATCCGGTGCGCGCATCGACGCGTCGAGATTCGCAAAGTCAGCCTGTCGAAAACCGATCCGGGAGACGCGGTGCTCGACGGCGGCGCTCCGCTGATCGACGACTTCGGCCAGTACGTCCATGCCGACTGGCCGGGCAAGGCACGCTCACACGCGGCGCTGATCAAGGAATGGAGCGCCGGAAGACCGCATGCTCGTGCCCAGCCAGCGGTCGCAGGCCTGTCGATATGGCGGCTTTGCCGCGGACAGGCGCAAGGCGCACGGGCTTTTTCCGCGTGGAGAAGATCGGCGCGCGCTGGTGGTTCGTCGATCCGGAAGGTTGCCGTTTCTAGTCCGCGGGCGTGAACGGCGCCGGCGCGGATCCGCCGCGCACGCAGATCGTCGGCCGCGCCAAGTTGTTTGCCAGCATTCCCACCGCCGCGCAGATTCCCGCGCCGAACGCCGGCGCCGATCCGCTGCGCGATCCGGTGTCGTTCTATCGTCGCCAACCTGCTAGCAGCGCTTCGGCGAGCGACTGGCGTGCGCCCGAGCGCGCAGCTCACGTCGCGGCGCATGCGGGCCTGGGGCCTGAACACCGCCTACGGCGCCGCAGCTCAACGATGCGCTGCCCGCGAGACTCCACGCAGCGCCAGCCGTATGTGTATCCGCTGCGCGGCTGGCAGCAGATCGAAGGCGCCATCATGGGCATGCCCGACGTGTATTCGCGACGCATTCGCGCGGCGCGTGGACCGCGAAGCCGCGCAGCAGCTCGGCGCCGCGCAAGGCCGATCCCTGGATGATCGGCTACTTCATCGGCAACGAGCCGCCGTGGCCGGCGCGTGAAAGCCAGCTGGTCGATCTGCGTGCTCGCGGGGCCGCGCGAGCGCGATCCAGAAGCGCTTCAAGGCCGAGCTCGCGCAAGGGCGACACGCCGCGCGACGCGCAAGGCGCTGGTACACGCGGCGTTCACGCGTTACCTCGAGATCGTCAACGCGGCCGTGAGGCGCGCACGACCCTAACCACCTGAATCTCGGCATCCGCTTCGGCGGCACGCCGCCCGACGACGTGATCGCGCTGGCACGCGGATTCGACGTGTACAGCATGAACAAGTACCGCTGGGCGCCGCCGAAGGATTTCATCGATCGCGTGTACGCCATCACCAGAACTGCCCATCCTGATCGGCGAGTTTCACTTCGGCGTGCCCGAGCGCGGTCTCGCGCCGGGCCTCGTGCAGACCGATGAACCAGACCGAACGTGGCGTCGCGTATTCGTACTACGTGGAGCACGCCGCCGAGCATCCGGCCATCGTCGGCACGCACTGGTATCAATGGATCGATCAGCCCGCGACCGGGCGGCGCGACGGCGAGAACTACAACATCGGCTGGATCGACGTCACCGACCGCCCGTATCCGGAGCTGGTCGCGGCGGCCAAGGCCACGCACGCGAAGCTCGACGAGCTGCATTCGGGAAAACTGCGCCGCGACCACGCGCAAGCCGAAGGCCTCGGAGTTCGGCACGCCCGAGGATTCGATCCACCTGGGAATTCCGGCGATCCAGTAGGGAGTGCTGGCGCCGATGGCACAGAACCCCCCTTGGTCTCCTGCCCGAGCACTCGCAATCGGTAAACAAGGCTCGCGCGGACCGCACCACCGGCGCCAACACAGGTGAGTTGCGCCGCAACGCGCTGAGGTTCCCGGAAGGATGTCCGGTCAATAACCCTGGGCGGCGCCGTCCTTGCGGGACTCGGAGGCGCCGAAATACACGCCCTCGTCGTTCCGCATGATGGCCTGGTAGCCGCCGAAGTCGCCGTCGTTCGCGACCTTGACCTTGTGCCCGCGCGCTTCCAGCGCCTTGACCGTGGCGGGCGAAGCGCCGACTTCGAGGACGACCTCGCCGCCGTCGCGTCATGACCTCGTCCGTGGGCTCGCTGGAGCCGTCGTGGCGCGCGCGCGGCGCGTCGCCGGCCTCCTGCAGGTTCATGCCGAAGTCGATGAGGTTCACCAGGATCTGCACGTGACCCTGCGGCTGCATGGCCGCCGCCCATGACGCCGAAGCTACAGCCACGGCTTGCCGTCCTTGGTGACGAACGCCGGAATGATGGTGTGAAACGGCCGCTTGCCGGGCGCGTAGACGTTCGCGTGGCCGTCCTTCAGCGAGAACAACTCGCCGCGATCCTGCAGGATGAAGCCGCAGCCGTCGGGTGTCATGCCGGAGCCCATGCCGCGGTAGTTGCTCTGGATCAGCGAGACCATGTTGCCGGCCTCGTCGGCCACGCGTCATGTAGATGGTGTCGCTCTGGTCGAGCGCTTTGTTGTCCACCGGATACTCGAGCGCGGCCTTGTCGCTCGATGAGCTTGCGGCGCTTGGCGGCATAGTCCTTCGACAGCAGCATCTTCAAGCGGGATCTTCGCGAACTCCGGGATCGGCGTAGTAACGCGCGCGATCCTCGAAGGCCAGCTTCTTGGCCTCGACGAACAGGTGCAGGTATTCCGGGCTGCCGAATCCCATGGACTTCAGGTCGTAGGCGCTCGAGGATATTGAGCATCTGCAGCGCCGCGACGCCCTGGGTATTCGGCGGCAGCTCCCAGACGTCGTAGCCGCGGTAGTTGGTCGACACGGGCTCGACCCATTCGGAGCGATGCGCGCCGAGGTCGGCGGCGGTGAGATAGCCGCCGTTGGCGCGCATGTACTTCTCGATGCGCTGCGCGATGTCGCCCTTGTAAAACGCATCCCGGCCGCCCTCGGCGATGGCGGAAAGCGTATTGGCGAGCAGCGGATTGCGGAATACCTCGCCCTTGCGCGGTGCGCGCCCGCCGGGCATGAAAGTCTCGGCGAAGTTCGGGTATTGCTTCAGCAGCCGGGCGTTGCGCGGCCCATCCTTCGGCGATCACTTCGGTGACCGGAAAGCCGTCGCGCGCATAGCGGATGGCGGGCTGCAGCAGCTCCTTCATCGGCAGCTTGCCGAACTTGCCGTGCAGCTCGAACCAGCCGTCCACGGCGCCGGGCACCGACACCGGCAGCGGCCCTCGCGGCGGTATTTGCGTGACGTCGAGTTTCTTCAGCTCCGCGCGCAGCTTGGCCAGGGTCAGCGACTGCGGCGAACGGCCGCTGGCGTTGAGGCCATAGAGCTTCCGGGTCTTTGCGTCCCACACGATGGCGAACAGGTCGCCGCCCACGCCGTTGCCCGTGGGCTCCATGAGGCCCATGGCGGCGTTCGCGGCGATGGCCGCGTCCACGGCCGTGCCACCGCGCTTGAGGACGTCCAGCGCGACCTGGCTCACCAGCGGATGGCTGGTCGCGGCCATGCCATGCGTGGCGATGACTTCGGAGCGCGTGGCAACCAGCGAACCGCTCGGGCGTGGGCCGGCGTACGACCCTTCCATCGCCATGGCGAGGACTACCGCGAGTACGGCTTCAAGCCGGTTTCGGCGCGCGGGCCACGCCGGATTCGAACACCTGCCGGACTTCACCATTGGTGACGCGCTCCTGGTACTTGCCCTTGGTGTAGTTAGCCACGACGCGGCGCCAGAACGACACCGCCACCGGATTGCGCAGGTACTCGGTGATTTCCCAGCGGCCGGCGAAACGATTGAGGATGAGCTCGACCGCCAACTGGCCGATGCCGCGGCGACGATGGGTTCTTCCCACGAAGAACTCCGCCATGCGGAAGTCGACCGGCGGCCGGCCCGGCATCGCGCCGCGCGCCACCATGGCGAAACCCACCGGCTCGCTGCCGCGCAGGATCACGAGGGGATTGACGGAAGGATCGCCGAACCAGCGCGCCAGCTGGTCGGATTCGCTGTAACCGATCTCGCCGAGCGAAGTCGCGCTGAACACGCCGGTGTTCAACGGCGAAAGATCGTCGAGGTAGTCGCGGTAGACGCTTTCGATCCACTCGCGATCGCGGGCAGCGCCGCGCGCATCCCTGACACTGACCGTCACGCTCCCCCCAGAAAGACAAAGCCCGGGCAGACGTTGTTACGTTCTGCCCGGGCCGTCATTGAGCCATTTGGCTCGAGGCAATAATCGACGAATCGATTACGGCTTCGGGGCCTCAGCCGGAGCTTCGGCCGGCGGCGTGGTGCCATCGGCCGGAGCAGTGGCTTCGGGAGCCGGAGCAGCCTCAGGAGCAGCAGCCTCAGGGGCCGGAGCGGGCTCGGCCGCCGGAGCAGCGGCTTCAGGAGCAGCGGCTTCCTGCTTGCTGCAGGCAATCAGCGCAAGGGCCGCGACCGAGGCGGCAAGAGCGAGTTTCAATTTCATGTAGGGGTACCCCAAAAAGATCTAGTGGTAAGTGAGCCAAACAAACGTTTGTGACGCGATTTGCATCGCGGCGCGGGATTTTATCGAGTCCCGGATTCATTTGAAACAACTACAAAAATTTGTCCGTGTCTTGCGACAGAGCGTCGGATCCCGAGCATGTCGCCAAAGCGCTAAACGCGATGGATGGCCTTTCCATCGCGTCGAAAGCGCGATTTGTTGCAATGCATCAATGACTTGCCCGCGCCATGACCCGCATAGAATTCGTCCATGAATTCACCCGCCATTAAACAAAACGCGCCGAGCTGGCCCGAACTGTTCGCCCGGCATCTCGACGTCGTGAAGAAGCGCGCCTCCGCCGCGCTCGCGAGCACCGGCTACGACGCCCTGCTGCTGCACTCAGGCACGCCGCCGCTGCTGTTCCTCGACGACCACCACCTGCCATTCAGGGCGCAGGCGCCATTCAAGGCATGGGCGCCGCTGGCCGACGCGCCGGACTCCTTCGTCTACTTCACGCCCGGCAAGAAGCCGCAGCTGTTGATCCATCAGCCGGTGGACTACTGGCACCAGTCACCGACCTTGCCCGACGCCTATTGGACGCGGGAGTTCGACATCGTGAGCGTGGGCAGCCGTGAAGCAACGCGCGCTGCCCTGCCCAGGGACCTGTCACGCGCGGCCTTCATCGGCGCGCCCTACCCCGAGCTGGTCGGCTGGGGTCCCGGCGCCATCAATCCCCAGCATCTGCTGGCGCAGCTCGACTACGCGCGTGCCGCGAAGACACCCTATGAGCTCGCCTGTCTGCGCGAGGCCAATCTGCTCGGCGCACGGGGCCATCTCGCCGCCGAGCGCGCCTTCCGCGCGGGGGCCAGCGAGTTCGAGATCGCGCTGGAATTCATGAAGGCCTGCGGGCTGCGCGAGCAGGAGCTGCCGTACAACCCCATCGTCGCGCTGAACGAGCACGGCGCGGTGCTGCACTACCAGTTCCAGGAGCGGCGCGCGCCCGGGAAGCTGCACTCGTTGTTGATCGATGCCGGCGCCGAGTTCGCGGGCTACGCCAGCGACATCACGCGTACGTATTCATTCGACGACGCCGAGTTCGCCGGTCTCATCAGGCAGTTCGATGGACTGCAATTGAAACTCTGCGCGCAGGTGCGCGCCGGGCTCGACTGGCGGGATTTCCACCAGGCCTCGTATCGCGCCATCAGCGAGTTCCTGCGCGAGGCCGGCGTCATCACGGTGAGTGCGGACGAGGCCATCGATCAGGCGTTGACCACGGTCTTCTACCCGCACGGCATCGGACACTTGTTAGGCCTGCAGGTGCACGACGTGGGCGGCACCCAGGGTTCGCCCGACGGCAAGCAGATCGAGCGGCCTTACAACCATCCTTTCCTGCGCCTGACGAGGAAGTTGGAAGATGGGTTCGTGGTCACCGTGGAGCCCGGCGTCTATTTCATCGATCAGCTGTTGAATGAGGCGCGCGAGAAGCCGATCGGCAAGATGATCGAATGGAAGCGCGTCGAGCAGCTGAAGAAGTTCGGCGGCATCCGCATCGAGGACGATGTGGTCGCGCTCCCAGGCAGCCATGAGAATCTCACGCGGCCGGGGTTCGACGCGACGCGGGGTTAGGCGTTTTCACCGCGTTCGAGCAGCACGCGGCCGGCCATGGCCGCGTACAGGCCGAACACGATGGCAACCGCCGCGAACGCGAGGATCACCGGCCCGTGCATGACCGGCGCCGCCACCGCGGCGGCCATGGCGATGATGGCTGCGCCGATGGCAGATAACCCGATGGCCCAGCGTGCCCGCCGCAACAGGAAAGCGCCCACGACCAGGGCCAGCAGACCGGCTCCGATGCCCCAGGGGCGATGTGCCGGGTCGTAGGCGGTGAATCCAAAGCGCCAGGTCATGCTGGCGCCGAGCAGTAGATAGACGACGGCCGCCGTCCGGAACATCCAGGGATGGCGAACGGCGGCCGTCACTCAGGGCTTGCTCAGACCTTCTTCGCGAGCAGGTCGCGAATCTCGCGCAGCAGCACTTCCTGCGCGGCGCGGCGCCGGCGGCGGCGCGGCCGGATCCGGCTTCTTGAGCTTGTTGATGGTGCGGATCAGCATGAACAGCACGAAGGCCACGATCAGGAACTGGAAGCTGATCTGCAGGAAGTTGCCGTATTTCCACAGCACCTCTTTGCCGGCCGGATCCGTGCCGAGGCTGACTGCGAGGTCCGTGAAGTTCACGCCACCGATCACCTTGCCCAGTGGCGGCATGATGATGTCCTCGACCAGCGACGTCACGATCTTGCCGAAGGCGGCACCGATGATGACGCCGATTGCCAGGTCGATGACGCTGCCCTTCATCGCGAATTCTCGGAATTCTTTTGCGAGACCCATGGCATTCCCCGGTTGTTTTAGTGCCCGGAGCTTACGGCAGCGCGGCGCGGCAAGGCAAAGCGGCGCCGATCCGCGTCAGAAGCTCCCGGAAATGCTCAACTGGTACCAGGTCCCCGGATCGCGCTCGCCAATCTCCGCGTGCTCGAATGCGCCGCGGCGATCCGGCGCGTAGAACAGCCGGTCGCGCAGCTCCGGCTGGCCTAACAACGAAACCGCGGAGAAACGCAGCCGCATGCCGCGCGCCAGCGCCAGCTCGAAGAAGCCATCGAGCGAGGGACTCGCGCGCGTGCGATCGATTTCCGCGAGCAGGTATGAACTGCTCACGGACTTCTGCGTGTAGTTGAATCCCCAGGCCAGGCGTGGCAGGTCCTGCCGAAGGCCCGCGGCCAGCTGCCAGTCCTGGAACTCCGAAATGCCGCGCGTTTCACGCGTCAGCGGATCGGTGACGCGGGATTCCTGGCGCGTGCCATCGAACGTGAGAGTGGCGCCGCGAACAATCTTCAACGGCGCGCGCGCCGTCACGTGCAGGCCGTAGATGCGCCCGGCGCCGATGTTGCCGGGCGCATCTACGAGTTCATCCGGCGGCCCGACGGGCACGAAGTCGGCGGTGTCGCTGACCCAGCGATGAAAAACCGCCAGCGTCAGCGCGACGTCGGCGCCGGGCCGCAGGTCCGCAGCCAGCTCGGCATCCCACGAGGTCTGTGGCTTGAGATCCGGATTGCCCCCTTCGACACGCTCATCGGACAGCGACAGCGAAGACACGAAATCGTTGAAATCCAGCTGGCCCACGTCGCGAAACACGCGCGCCCGCCACTGGTTGGAGTTGCCGAAGCTGCGCGTGAGCTGCACCGAGGGCTTGGCGTACGCCAGCTCCACCACCTGGTTGGTATCTTCACTCAAGTCCTGGCCACTGAAGTCCAGCCGCGAGAATTCGCCCGCGAGGCGCCAGTCCAACGACCAGTGCGCGTCGATGCGCCAGCTGTGATTCACGAAAGCCTCGGCGCGCTTCTCCTCGATGAGTACGTTGGAATTCGGCACGTCCACGGGAACCGTGCCGCCACCGAAATCCTGGGTCGCCACCAGCACGGCATCGAGAGTGTTCAGCGCGCCTTCGATACCGAGCTCGAGGCGCTGCGAGCTGCCGAGGTCGCGCGCCAGCGTGCCGCGCAGGATGGATTCGCCGCTGTCGCGTTCGAGTTCCTGCGCATACCGGTAGACCGGACTGCCGATCGCGTCGCTGCTGCGTCGATGTCACGTCGCTGGCGAAGCGGCCGCGCGTCAGCAGCAGCACGCTGGACAGGCTCCAGTCGCCGAACTCGCGATCGAAATGGCCACCGAACTCCGCGCTGCGGCGGCTTTCCGTATACGGATTGAAAGTCGACCCGGCGAACTCGTCGGCGGTGTCGTACGTGTCGATGACCGAATCCTCGTGATAGCGCTCGTAATGCGCCTGGCCGGTCATGCGCAGACGTCCGCCGCCGAGCTCGAATGCGGCTTCGCCGTTCACGGTGTATTCGCCGAAATCCCGCGGCGAGGTGTCGCGCCTCGTGCCGGTGGAATTACCCTGCGCGTCGGTGAGAGCGCGCGTGCCCGGCAGCTCGCGCCGCAGGCTGTAGGTGGATGCGCCCACGGCGTAATCGATGGCGTGGGCGCGTCCGGTCCATGCCATGAAACCGTTCGGCATGGGGCGGTGCTGCTGGGCGTATTCGAATCCCATGGATCCCACGCCCTGGCCCGTGAACGGCGTACGGATCACATTCAACAGCACCGCCTGGCCGGATGCGTCGCCGGCGGTCTGCGCGCCGCGCAGAATCTCGATGCTTTGCACCTGGCCGGCCGGAATCCGCTGCAGGATTTCCTGCAGCGTCTGCTCCTTGGCGCTGGGTCGCCGGCCGTCCACCAGCACATTGCCCACGGCGCCCGAGAGCCCGCGCCGGGCCTCGCCCTCGTCGAGCGAGAAGCCCGGCGTCTGGCGCACCATGTCGAGCGCCGTGCGCGGCGCGAACGAGCGGTACCAGTCCGCGCCATAACGCAGCGGCGCGCCTTCGGTGGAGGCGGCGATGGCGTCCGCGGCATGGAGCGGAGCCACGATGACAGCGGCCATGGCGATGGCCAGCGCGGCGATGACGGCTGCTTTGGGGACCAGCCTGAGACCCAGGTTTTGGCGTTTTCATGGGCCGCAAATCTCGGCACCGGCCCCATCTGCCACAATGGAACCGGCCTCACACGTCGGTTACATCTGCCTCACATGAGCGCATCGGCAACACCATCCTTTCGGATCCGCTTCGCGGAGTTCGAAGTCGACCTGCAGAGTCAGGAGCTTTTCCGGGACGGGGCGCTGGTAAAGCTGCCCAACCAGTCCTTCCAGGCACTCGCCGCGCTGCTGGAGCGCCCCGGCCAGCTGGTGACGCGCGAAGAACTGCGCACCCGCCTCTGGCCGGACAAGCGCGTGGTGGAATTCGAGCAGGGACTGAATGCCATCATCAACCGGCTGCGCGAGGCGCTGGGCGACAGTGCCGAGAGCCCGAAATTCATCGAGACCCTGCCGCGGCGGGGATATCGTTTCGTCGGCTTGCCGGCCGCCACTTCACCGGAGGGACCGCACCAGCCGCTGTCGCGCGGCACTCGATTGGCGGCCGCGGCCGTCATCGCGGTGGTCGCCCTGGGCATCACCCTGGCCGCGCTGCGCTGGCTGCCTCCCGAGGTGACGGTCGGTACGGTCGGTCCGCAGGCGGTGACGTCGCCGGCGGGCACTCCGCTCATCGTGGCGCCGTTGACCACGCTGCTGGGCGAGGAACACATGCCCGCGCTCTCGCCCGACGGCGCGCGCATGCTGTTCGCCTGGGAATCCGAGCCCGGCGCGGGATTCGATCTGTACATCCGGCCGGTGGACTCGGAGCGCCTGACCCGACTGACCGAGTCGCCGGCTCCCGCCGTTGCCGGCGCGTGGTCGCCGGATGGCGCACGCATCGCCTTCGCGCGCCTGGGCGACGGTGGTGGTCTGTTCATGATCGACGCCACGGGCGGCCCCGAACGCAGGCTCGCATCCGGCGCGTTCACGCAGGAATCCCTGATGCAACCCGCCTGGTCGCCGGGCGGCGGCACGCTGGCATTCTCGACCGTGAATCCCGGGGGCTCGCACGTGGTGCGGCTGCTGGACCTGGGTAGTTTGGTGGTGCGCCCGCTGCCCGGCGCGCCCGAATGCTGGCATGCCGGCGCCGCGGCATTCTCGGCGGACGGGCGGCAACTCGCCTTCGTGTGCACCAGCAGCGTGGCCGTTTACGGCGTGTACCTGGCTGGCACCGGCTCCGGGGCGCCGCCGCGCCAGATCGCACGCTTCCGTGGCCTGCCGCAGGGACTCGCGTGGCGCGATTCCGCGCACCTGCTGGTCGCCAATGACTCGGGCGACGGCACCGGCGTGTGGACTCTCGGCCTCGACGGCAAACCGGAGCGCCCGGCATCCCCGGAAGACTCGCTGGCGCCGGGACTCGCGGCCCTTGGCGGACGCGTGGTGTATGCGCGTGCGCGCCAGGTCATCGACATCTGGCAGCTGCCGTTGCACGAGCCGGCCGCCAAAGCGCGCAAGTGGATCTACTCGACGCGCGCGCAGCTCACGCCCAACTACTCGCCCGATGGCTCGCGCATCGCGTTCCAGTCGAACCGCTCGGGCAGCCCGGAGATCTGGATCGCGGACGCCGATGGCGCCAACGCCGCGCGCCTCACGTCATTCAATGGGCCACTGACCGGTGGACCCGCCTGGTGCTCGGACGGGCGGCGACTCGCCTTCGATTCGCGCGAATCCGGGGTGTCCGCCATCTACATCGTCGACACGCTGGAGCGCGTGCCGCGCCGGGTACTTTCCTCGCAGGCCAACCTGGCGTTGCCGGCCTGGTCGGCCGACTGCCGCTTCCTGCTGGCCAGCGACGGGCGCGAGGGGCTGTATCGCGTGCCCGCCGACGGCGGCGAGGCGCAGCGCTTCACGGCGCAGCGCTCCTACCAGGCCGCCGTGGCCGGCGAGCGCGTGATCTTCAACGTAGCCGAGCCCAATGGCGTCGCACTGTGGTCGAAGCCGTTCGCAGGCGGCGACGAAGCTCCGCTGCCGGGCCTGCCGCGCCTGGCATATGCCGACAGCTGGGCGGCCAACGATCGCGCTATCTACTTCACCGACAGCGCACAGGTGCCGGTCGCGGTACGCCGCTACGAGCTCGCCAGTGGCCGGGTCGAGAGCGCCGGCATGCTGCCCAACTCGCCGACAGCGCTCGGCGGGCTCGGTCTCGCGGTGTCGCCCGACGACCGATCGCTGCTGTACACGCACACCGAGGACACGCAAAGCGACCTGGTCCTGGTGCGGCCCGGTGCAGCGCGTCAATGACATCGCTGCAACGTTAGTTACTCCAGGCGCCGCCACCTGCGCGCGTACACTCGCCGCGTTCGCAGGCTGGAGGTGACTCATGGGCCGAAGACTTTCGGGCGCCGCGTTTTCCGCGTGGCTGGCGCTCAATGGCATTTCCGCTGCCGCCGAAGACGCCGCAGCGCGCACACCACTGGCGAAACCTGGCGATACTTATGTGTCGCTGCAGGTGGAAGGCTGCGCGAACAAGTGTCCGTCGTTCGAGATCTACGGCTTCAGCACCGGGCGCATGACCTTCCGCTCCAACAACCAGTACACCAGCGCCAAGGGCAAGCACTTCAAGAGCGGCATGCCGGACGTCTATGCGCAGATCAGGAAATACCTCGAGGAGTCGGGCGCGTTCACGCAGTCCGCGGAATGCACTGAGCAGAAGTCCGAGGCGTCCGTCGCCACCGCGCAGTCCGCACATGACTCACAAGTCGACGAGTCGTCCTGGTCCTCGGCCTGCGGCAACCAGCGCGACAAGGGCCGCGCGGTGGTCAAGGTGTTCGTGAATCAGACCGGCATGTGGCGGCTGATCAATTCCGACACGCGCTACTGGGAGAAGTACTGGGAGACCTGGGAAGACCTGGGCGCCACGCGTTAACCGACTCGCCAAATCAAACGGGCGCCCTGAAAAGGGCGCCCGCTTGATATCGAACCAACAGTCGAATTACTTCGACGACTTCTTTTTCTTGGCAGCGGTCTTTTTCTTCTTGACCGAAGCGCCAGGAGCCTTCTTGGCGGCCTTCTTCTCGGCAGCCTTCGTGGCCTTGGCGTGCTTGGCGGCCTTCTCGCGCACCTTCTTGGCTTCGGACTTGGCCTTCTTGTCTTCCTTGCTCGGGGCCGCCTCGGCCTTCGGCTTGTCGGCCTTCTTCGCCTTCTTGTCTTCCGGCGCGGCCTCGACTGCCTCGGGAGCCGAACGCTCCACCAGCTGCATCAGCGCCATCGGGGCGTTGTCGCCCGGACGCGGCACCATGCGCAGGATGCGCGTGTAGCCACCCGGGCGCGCCTTGAAGCGCGGACCGAGGTCGTCGAACAGCTTCGCGACGATCTCGGCATCGCGCAGGCGCGAGAACGCCAGCCGGCGGTTCGCCTCGCTGTCTTTCTTGCCGAGCGTGATCAGCGGCTCGACCACGCGGCGCAGCTCCTTGGCCTTCGGCAGCGTGGTGCGGATGGTCTCGTGCCGCAGCAGCGAGACGCTCATGTTGCGCAGCATCGCGTGGCGATGCGGGCTGTTGCGCGACAGCTGGCGACCGGAAAGTTGATGACGCATGAGACTTGGTTCCTTCTAACTTCACGATCGGCGTCTTCGACGGCCGAGTCTATCATTCCGCGTTCGGCATCGTGCTTCAGGCCGGCCGGCGGCCAGCCGTCGAGGCGCATGCCGAGCATGAGGCCGTGGCTCTGCAGCACTTCCTTGATCTCGGTGAGCGACTTCTTGCCGAGGTTCGGCGTGCGCAGCAGCTCGACTTCCGTGCGCTGCACGAGATCGCCGATGTAGTGGATGTTCTCCGCCTTGAGGCAGTTCGCGCTGCGCACGGTGAGCTCGAGCTCGTCGACGGGCCGCAGCAGGATCGGGTCGAACTGCATCTCGGAGACCTTGGTGCGAGGCCTCTTCCTCGCCCTGCAGGTCCACGAACACCGACAGCTGATCCTTGAGGATGCCGCCGGCGCGGCGGATGGCTTCTTCCGCGTCGATGGTGCCGTTGGTCTCGATGTCGATGACCAGCTTGTCGAGGTCGGTGCGCTGCTCGACGCGGGCGGCATCGACGGAGTAGGTCACGCGACGCACGGGCGAGAACGAGGCATCGAGCTGCAGGCGGCCGATCGGGCGGGTCTGCTCTTCGAACGCCGCGCGCTTGCACGGCCGGGCGGTAGCCGCGGCCGCGCTCGACGCGCAGCGTCATGTTCAGCTCGCCGGCCTTGGTGAGGTTGGCGATGCACCAGCTCCGGATTCACGACTTCGATGTCGTGATCCGTCTGGATGTCGCCGGCCGTCACCGGGCCCGGGCCCTTCTTGTGCAGGCGCAGCTCGGCGCTGTCGCGCGTGTGCATGCGCAGCGCGACCTGCTTGAGGTTCAGCAGGATGTCGACGACGTCTTCCTGCACGCCTTCGATGCTGGTGTACTCGTGCAGCACGCCGTCGATCTCGACTTCGGTGATGGCGCTGCCCGGCATGGACGACAGCAACACGCGACGCAGCGCGTTGCCGAGCGTATGGCCGAAGCCACGCTCGAACGGCTCGATGACCACGCGCGCCTGGCGCGGAGCCACGGGCTGCACCTTGACGACACGCGGCTTCAAAAATTCGCTGACTGAACCCTGCATAGCGCTCTCCAGCCGCTTACGCGGCCACTTTCAACCCGCCGAAGACGGCGGGTCCGTGAAAATCAATTACTTCGAATACAACTCGACGACGAGGTTCTCGTTGATGTCCGGCAGGATCTCGTCCCGCCCCGGCACCGACTTGAACACGCCACGGAACTCCTTGTCGTTCACGTCCACCCACTCGGGCAGACCCACCTGCGGCGCGATCGTTCATCGCGCCCTGGATGCGCAGCTGCTTCTTGGCCTTCTCGCGCATCTGACGATGTCGCCGGCCTTGCACTGGTACGAGGCGATGCGTGACCACGCCGTCGTTCACCGCGATCGACTTGTGCCACACCAGCTGGCGCGCTTCCGCGCGCGTCGCGGCGAAGCCCATGCGATACACCACGTTGTCGAGACGGCACTCGAGCAGCTTCAGCAGGTTCTCACCCGAGGAGCCGGTGCGGCGCGCCGCTTCGACGTAGTAGTTGCCGAACTGGCGCTCGAGCACGCCGTACATGCGGCGCAGCTTCTGCTTCTCGCGCAGCTGCAGACCGTAGTCCGACAGGCGCTGCTTGCGCTCGCCCTTGATGCCGCCCGGCGGCACCTGGAACTTGCACTTGCTCTCGAGCGGCTTGACGCCGCTCTTCAGGAAAAGATCCGTGCCCTCGCGACGCGCGAGCTTGCACTTGGGACCGGTGTACTGTGCCATCTGTATTTGTCCTGCTTAAACGCGGCGCTTCTTGGGCGGGCGGCAGCCGTTGTGCGGAATCGGCGTGATGTCGGAGATGCTGGTGATCTTGAGGCCGCAGGCGTTCAGGGCGCGCACCGCGGATTCACGGCCGGGGCCGGGACCACCGACACGCACCTCGACGTTCTTCACGCCGTGTTCCTGCGCCGCGACGCCGGCCTTCTCGGCCGCCACCTGCGCCGCGAACGGCGTGGACTTGCGCGAACCGCGGAAGCCGCAACCGCCCGAGGTCGCCCAGGAAAGCGTGTTTCCCTGGCGATCGGTGATCGTGATGATGGTGTTGTTGAACGACGCGTGCACGTGCGCGATGCCGTCCAGCACGTTCTTGCGTGCCTTCTTCGGCTTCTTCGGACCACCTGCGGCGGCGGCGCCTGCGGCACCCGCGGCCGGAGCAGCGGCTTCAGTCTTCTTTTCGTCAGCCATAAATCTTTACACCTTGCCCGGAGGAGCGTTCAGCTTCACGGCCTGCTTGCGCGGGCCCTTGCGCGTGCGCGCATTGGTGCGCGTGCGCTGACCACGAACCGGCAGGCCCTTGCGATGGCGCATGCCGCGGTACGTGCCCAGATCCATGAGACGCTTGATGTTCATGGAATTCTCGCGGCGCAGGTCGCCCTCGACCGCGGTCTTGGCCAGCACCGAGCGGATCGCGTTGACCTCGACCTCGGTGAGATCCTTCACCTTGGTGGTCGGCGCGATGTTCGCAGCGACGCAGATGTCCTTGGCGCGCGAACGTCCCACACCGAAGATGTGCGTGAGGCCGATGACCACATGTTTGTTCATCGGGATGTTGATGCCGGCAATACGTGCCATGTTCGATACCTACCTGTTAGCCCTGGCGCTGCTTGTGGCGCGTGTCCGCACAGATCACGTAGATCACGCCACGACGGCGCACGATCTTGCAGTTCTTGCAGATCTTTTTGACTGAGGGACGTACTTTCATGATTTAAACCCTACTTAGCTGCGGCGCGCCGCTGCGGCCGTAACCCATCAGATTCGCCTTCTTCATGAGGCTGCCGGTACTGATGCGACTGCGTGTGCGCGATCAGCTGCGAGAAGAAGTCCATCGCCACCACCACGACGATCAGCAGCGAGGTGCCGCCGAACACGAAGGGCACGCCGCCCTGCACCATCATGATCTCGGGCAGCAGGCAGACGGCGGTGATGTAGACCGCGCCCCACAGCGTGAGCCGCGTGAGCACCTTGTCGATGTATTCGCCGGTCTGCTGGCCCGGGCGGATGCCGCGGATGAAGGCGCCCGACTTCTTGAGGTTGTCGGCCGTCTCGCGCGCGTTGAACACCAGCGCCGTGTAGAAGAAGCAGAAGAAGATGATCAGGAAGCCGTACATCACGACGTGCGCCGGCTGGCCGTAGCCGAAGGTGGTGCCGAAGGTCTGCAGCGCATTGCCCCACCAGCTGTCGTTGGACGGGCCGCCGAAACCGGCGATCGTGGCCGGGAACAGCAGCAGGCTCGACGCGAAGATCGGCGGAATCACGCCCGACATGTTGAGCTTGAACGGCAGGTGCGTGGTCTGCGCCGCCATCATGCGGCGACCGACCTGTCGCTTGGCGTAGTCGACGGGGATACGGCGCTGTGCGCGCTCCACGAACACGCAGAACGAGGTGACCGCGAGCACCACCACGATGAGCACGATGGCGAACAGGCCGCTCATCTCGCCCGTGTTGATCTGCTCCACGGTCTGGCCGACGGCGCCTGGAATACCCGCGACGATGCCGCCCAGGATGATCATCGAAATACCGTTGCCCACGCCGCGCTCGGTGATCTGCTCACCGAGCCACATGAGGAACATGGCGCCCGTGGTCATGGTGATGGTGGCCGTGAACAGGAATTGCCATCCCGGCGCGACCACCATGCCCTGGGTCTGCAGGCCGCTGGCCGTGATGAACGACTGGAACAGCGCGAGGCCGAGCGTACTGTAGCGCGTGAGCTCGGTGATCTTGCGCCGGCCCGACTCGCCTTCCTTGCGATACTCCATGAGCGTCGGCACGACCATGGACATCATCTGGATGATGATCGAGGCCGAGATGTACGGCATCACGCCCAGCGTGAAGATGGACAGGCGCTCGAGCGCGCCGCCCGAGAACATGTTCACGACGCCGAAAATGGTCTCGGCATTGTCCTTGAAGAAGTTCGCGACCGCGTCCGGGTTGATGCCCGGCACCGGGATGTAGGTGCCGATGCGGTAGACAATGAGACCGCCGATCAGGAACAGCAGGCGCTTGCGCACGTCGCCGTAACGCGCCGCGTCGCCAAGTACTGCTGCCGGATTCTGGGTTGAGCTGTCTGCCACGTGCGAGCTGCCTTACTTCTTGGCCTTCAGTTTCTCTGCCTTGGGCTTCTCGGGCAGCGCCTCGACCGTGCCGCCCGCCTTCTCGATGGCCTCACGCGCACCCTTGGTGGTGCCGATGCCTTTGAGCGTGAAGGCTTTATTGATTTCGCCCGACAGCACGACTTTTGCCTGGTCGGCAAATGTCGGGATGATGTTGGCCTTCTTCAAGGCGTCGAGATCGACCACGGTGCCCTCGATCTTGGCCAGCTCGTCCAGGCGCACCTCGGCGCGCAAGGCCTTCATGGCCGAACGGAAGCCGACCTTGGGCATGCGACGCTGGATGGGCATCTGGCCGCCTTCGAAGCCGACCTTGTGATAGCCACCCTTGCGGGCACGCTGGCCCTTCACGCCGCGGCCGCAGGTCTTGCCCTGGCCGGCGGACGCGCCGCGACCCACGCGCAGACGCGTCTTGCGGGCTCCTTGGGCGGGCTTCATGTCGTTCAAACGCATGGTCATGTCGATGCCTCTTTAATTCTTCCCGCCTTCGGCGGGGGGCGAAACCTTCAACAGGTGCGAAGCCGCGCCGATCATGCCGCGGTTCTGCGGCGTGTCGGAGACTTCCACCGTCTGGTGCGGCTTACGCAGGCCAAGCCCGCGCACCGACGCCTGGATGCTCTTCAGCTGGCCCGCGAGGCTCTTCGCCAGCGTGACCTTGATGTTCTTGGCTGCCATGTGGGTTGCTCCGCGGGCGATCAGCCCAGGATCTCCTCGACGCTCTTGCCGCGCTTGGCCGCGATGTCCTCGGGCGAGCGCACATTGGCCAGCGCATTCACCGTGGCGCGCACCACGTTGATGGGGTTGCGCGAGCCGTAGCTCTTGGCCAGCACGTTGCGCACGCCGGCGCACTCGAGCACCGCGCGCATACCGCCGCCGGCGATGACGCCGGTACCATCGGATGCCGGCTGCATGTACACCATGGTCGCGCCGTGCGAACCCTTGATGGCGAAGTGCAGCGTGTCGTTCCTGAGCGCCACGTTGATCATGTTCTTGCGCGCCTGCGCCATGGCCTTGGAAATGGCCACCGGCACTTCACGCGCCTTGCCGAATCCGAAGCCCACGCGGCCGGCGCCGTCGCCCACGACAGTCAGCGCGGTGAAGCCGAACTGGCGTCCGCCCTTGACCACCTTGGCCGTGCGATTGACTGCAACCAGCTTCTCGAGGAACTCGTCCTGCGACTGCGATTTGTTGTCCGGTCGTGCCATTAGTTAAGTCCTCAGAATTCCAGGCCGGCTTCACGCGCGGCGTCGGCCAGCGCCTTGACGCGGCCGTGATACATGAAACCCGCGCGATCGAACGCGACCTTGGTGACGCCCGCGGCCTTCGCGGCCTCGGCAATCGCGCGTGCCGACGGCCTTGGCCGCCTCGACGTTGCCCGTGCCCTTGAGTCCCTTGGCGACGTTCTCCTGCACGGTGGACGCGGTGGCGAGCACCTTGCCGCCCGAGGCATCGAACACCTGCGCGTAGATGTGCTGCGGGGTGCGGTGCACGGTCAGACGCGCGATGCCGAGCTCGCGGATCTTCATGCGGGTCTTGATGGCGCGGCGCTGGCGCCGCTCTTTCTTGGTGATCTGCATATGAGTGCCGAAGAATTACTTCTTCTTGCCCTCCTTCATGACGATCTGCTCGCCGGACGTAGCGGACGCCTTTGCCTTTGTAGGGCTCCGGCGGACGGATGCCGCGGATCTTTGCCGCGACCTGGCCGACCTTCTGGCGGTCGATGCCTTTGATGGTGATTTCGGTCTGGGTCGGCGTTTCCATCGAGATGCCATCCGGAATCGGAAAATTCACCGCGTGCGAGAAGCCGAGCGTGAGGTTCAGCACCTTGCCCTGCACGGCGGCGCGATAGCCCACGCCGACCAGCTCGAGCTTGCGCTCGTAGCCCTTGGACACGCCGGCCACCATGTTCGCCAGGTGCGCGCGCGCGGCACCGGCCGACATGCGCGCCTGCTGCCCTTCGAACTTGATCTGCAGTTTCTTGTCCTGCTGCTCGACGCTCACGCCACTGGCCACGGTGAGCGAAAGCTCGCCCTTGGCGCCCTTGACCTTGACCACGTTCGCGGCCACGGAGGCGGTAACGCCCGAGGGCAGGTCGACGGGTCGATTTGCTACACGGCTCATAGATTGGGGCTCATATGTCTGTCCTCAGGCGACGATGCAGAGCACTTCGCCGCCCTGTCCGATGGCCCGCGCCTGTTTGTCGGTCATCACGCCCTTGGGCGTGGAGACGATGGCGGTACCCATACCGCCCTGGATCTTCGGTATCTCGGTCTTGCCGCGGTAGATGCGCAGCCCCGGGCGCGAAACGCGCTCCAGGCGGTCGATCACCGGGCGGCCGTCGAAATACTTCAACTCGATGCTGAGGGTCTGCTTCGCGCCGTCGCTCGTGACCTGGAAGCCGGCCACGTAACCTTCTTCCTTCAGCACCTTGACCAGCGCCGTCTTCAGCTTCGAAGACGACACCGACACTTCCGTCTTGCGCGCCAGCTGCGCGTTGCGGATGCGGGTCAGGAGATCGGCAATGGGATCAGTCATGCTCATGCCATGCGCTCCTTACCAGCTCGCCTTGGAAACGCCCGGCAATTCGCCGCGCGCAACCGCTTCACGGACCTTGACGCGCGCCAGGCCGAAGCGCCGATACACGCCGCGTGAGCGGCCGGTAATCGCGCAACGGTTGCGACCGCGGCTCGGACTGGCGTCGCGCGGCAGCTTCTGAAGCTTCTGCTGCGCATCGGCACGAACGTCCGGATTGGTCTTCGGGCTGCGAATGAGCTCTTTCAACTGAGCGCGCTTCGCCGCGTATTTCTTCACGATCTTGGCGCGACGCTTCTCGCGCTCGACCATGTTTGTCTTGGCCATACCCTGGGGTTCCTTACTTGCGGAACGGGAAATTGAAGGCTTCGAGCAGGGCCTTGCCCTGCTTGTTGTCCTTCGCCGTCGTGGTAATCGTGATGTCCATTCCCCGGAGCTGATCGATCTGGTCGTACTGGATTTCCGGGAAAATGATCTGTTCCTTGATGCCGAGGCTGAAATTGCCGCGGCCATCGAAAGAGCGCGGGTTGATGCCGCGGAAGTCACGGATGCGGGGAATCGCGATCGTGATCAGACGATCGAAGAACTCCCACATGCGTTCGCCGCGCAGCGTCACCTTCGTGCCGATCGCCAGGTTCTCGCGAACCTTGAACGACGCGATCGACTTCTTCGACATGCAGAGCTTGGGCTTCTGGCCCGTGATCTTGGTGAGGTCGGCGACCGCGGCGTCCATGACCTTGCGGTCGGCCACTGCTTCGCCCACGCCCATGTTCACCGTGATCTTGGTGATCTTCGGGACCTGCATGACGTTCTTCACGCCGAGGTCCTTGGTGAGCTTGGGGATCACCGTCTTCTGGTAGAACTCTTTTAACCTGGCCATTTGCCTGTTCCTGCTCGTTTACGACGCTCAGGCGTCGATCACTTCGCCGTTGGACTTGAAGAAACGAACGCGCTTGCCGTCCTTCAACTGCTTGATGCCGACGCGATCGCCCTTCTTCGCCGCCGCGTTCCAGAGCGCAACCTTCGAGATGTGCAGCGGCATCGGCTTGTCGACGATGGCTGCCGGCACCTGGCGCTGCGGATTCGGCTTCTGGTGTTTCTTCGCCTTGTTGATGTTCTCGACGGTGATCTTCTCCCCGTCGATGGCAAGCACGGTGCCCTGGCGGCCCTTGTCCTTGCCCGAAAGCACGACCACCTGGTCGCCCTTGCGAATCTTGTTCATGTCACAGCACCTCGGGAGCGAGCGACACGATCTTCATGAACCGCTCGGTGCGCAGCTCGCGCGTCACGGGTCCGAAGATGCGCGTGCCGACCGGCTCGAGCTTGTTGGTCAGCAACACCGCGGCATTGGTGTCGAAACGCAGCAGCGAGCCATCGGCGCGGCGCACGCCACGCTTGGTGCGCACCACCACGGCGTCGTACACCTCGCCCTTCTTGACCTTGCCGCGCGGGATGGCGTCCTTGATGGACACCTTGATGACGTCGCCGACCTGCGCATAGCGCCGGCGGGTACCGCCGAGCACCTTGATGCACATCAGCGTGCGGGCACCGCTGTTGTCAGCGGCATTCAGCATGGTTTGTAACTGGATCATTAGGCGCTCGCTTTCTCGACCACCGAGACCAGCTTGTACGACTTGCGGCGCGACAGCGGACGGCAGGGCGCGATCGAGACGGTGTCACCCTCGCGGGCTTCCTTGTTCTCGTCGTGCGCCAGCAGCTTGGTCGTGCGGCGGATGTACTTGCCGTAACGCGGGTGCTTGATCAGGCGCTCGATCTCGACGGCGATGGTCTTTTCCATCTTGTTCGAGACGACCTTGCCCGTCAGAGCACGGCTCGGCTTCTTGACTTCGACTTTGCTTTCTTCTGTGGCGCTCATTTCTTCGCTCCTGCGCGTGCCTTCTCGCTCATGACGGTCTTCACGCGCGCGATGCTCTTCTTGACCTTGCCGAAGTCCGAGGACTTGACGGTCTGACCACTGGCGGCCTGCATGCGCAGGCTGAACTGCTCACGACGCAGCTTGATCAGCTCGCCCTGCAGGTCCTTCGGCTCTTTGCCGCGCAAATCTTTGGCGCTCATCAACGCACCTGCCGTTTCACGAACATGGTGGACACCGAAAGCTTGGCGCTGGCGAGGCGGAACGCTTCGCGAGCGGTCGCTTCGTCGACACCTTCGATTTCGAACAACACTTTGCCGGGCAGCACCTTGGCCACCCAGTACTCGACGTTGCCCTTGCCCGAGCCCATGCGGACTTCGAGCGGCTTCTTGGAAACCGGCACGTCGGGGAACACGCGGTTCCACACCTGGCCGCCGCGCTTGACGTAGCGGGTCATGGCGCGACGCGCCGCTTCGATCTCGCGCGCCGTCATGCGGGCGCGGCTGGTCGACTTCAAGCCATATTCACCGAACGCCACCGAGCTGCCGCGATGGGCGAAGCCGGTGTTCGTTCCCTTGAACTGCTTGCGATATTTGGTGCGCTTGGGCTGTTGCATAGTCCTTGAACCTTGTTAGGCAACCGGCGGCGTCGGGCCGGCGGCGGCGGCCGCGGCGAGCGCGTTCGCGGCGGCGCCCTGCGCAGCCTGGGCGGCCTCGACGTTCTCCGCCTGCTGGGCGAGCTCGGCCTTGTCGAACACTTCGCCCTTGAAGATCCACACCTTGACGCCGATGACGCCGTAGGTGGTGCGGGCCTCGCCCAGGCCGTAATCGATGTCGGCGCGGAAGGTGTGCAGCGGCACGCGGCCTTCGCGCGCCCACTCGGTGCGGGCGATTTCCGAGCCGTTGAGGCGGCCCGACAGGCGCACTTTCACGCCCAGGGCGCCACTGCGCATGGTGCTCATCACGGCTCTCTTCATTGCGCGGCGGAACATCACCCGCTTCTCGATCTGCTGCGCGATGCCGTCGGCGACCAGCTGCGCATCGAGCTCCGGCTTGCGGATCTCGGCGATGTTCAGGCGCACGTCCTGCGGCGGCAGCTTGAGCATCTTGGCCGTTTCGGCGCGCAGCTTCTCGATGTCCTCGCCCTTCTTGCCGATCACGATGCCCGGACGCGCGGTCTGGATCGTGATGTTGACGCGCTTGGCGGCGCGGTCGATGAGGATGCGGCTGACGGACGCGTCGGCGAGCTTGGTCTTGAGGAACTCGCGCACGCGGAAGTCGGTGATCACGTGCTGCGGGAACAGCTTCTTGCCCGCGTACCACTTGGACACCCACTCACGCGTGATGCCCAGGCGGATCGCAACCGGATTGACCTTTTGACCCATGGCTTACTCGTCCTTCTTGCCATCGCCGACGACGACGGTGATGTGACTGTTGCGTTTGATGATGCGCGTGCCGCGGCCCTTGGCCTTGGAACCGAAGCGCTTAAATGTCGGCGCGGCGTCGACCATGATGCGGGTGACCTTGAGGTCGTCCACGTCCAGGCCCTGGTTGTTCTGCGCGTTTTCCACGGCGGACCACAGCACCTTGTGCACCAGGTCGGCACCCTTCTTCGGCATGAACTTCAGCGTGTTCAGCGCCAGGTTCACGGGCGTGCCGCGCACGGTGTCGGCCACCAGCCGGCACTTCTGCGGAGAGATGCGCGCGTAGCGCAGGATGGCTTTCGCTTCCATGTTAGGCCGAGGCCTCCACCTTCTTGTCGCCCGAGTGCGCCTTGAACGTGCGCGTCGGCGAGAACTCGCCCAGTTTGTGGCCGACCATATTCTCGGTGATGAGCACCGGAATGTGCTGCCTGCCGTTATGCACCGCGATCGTCAGGCCGACCATGTCGGGAATGACCATCGAGCGGCGCGACCAGGTCTTGATCGGCTTGCGGTCGCTCTTGGCGGCGGCGACTTCGACCTTCTTCAGCAGGTGAAGATCGACGAACGGGCCCTTTTTCAGTGAACGAGGCATGGCGAATCCTTGTTAGCGAATGCGGTTCTGGCGACGCTGCACGATCATGTTGGTCGTGCGCTTGTTGCGCCGGGTCTTCAGGCCCTTGGCGTTCTGGCCCCACGGGCTGACCGGGTGCGGGTTGCCCTGGCCGGACTTGCCTTCACCACCACCGTGCGGGTGGTCGACCGGATTCATGGCCTGGCCGCGAACCGTCGGACGGATGCCGAGCCAGCGCTTCGCGCCGGCCTTGCCGTACACCTTGAGGTTGTGTTCGTCGTTCGACACTTCGCCGATGGTGGCGCGGCAATCGACGTGCACCTTGCGGCTCTCGCCCGACTTCAGTCGCAGCGTGGCGTAGATGCCTTCGCGCGCCGTGAAGCTGGCCGAGCTGCCGGCGCTGCGCGCCATCTGGCCGCCCTTGCCGGGCTTCAGTTCGATGTTGTGCACGATCGAGCCGACCGGAATGTGGCGCAGCTGCATGGAATTGCCCGACTTGATCGGGGAATCCGCGCCGGAGCGGACCTCATCGCCGGGCGCCATGCCCTTGGTGGCGATGATGTAGCGGCGCTCGCCGTCGGAGTACTTGATGAGCGCGATGTGGCTGGTGCGGTTCGGATCGTGCTCGAGGCGCTCGACCACGCCCTTGATGCCGTCCTTGTCACGCTTGAAGTCGATGATGCGGTACTTGTGGTACGTGCCGCTGCCCTGGTGGCGCGTGGTGATGCGGCCCACGTTGTTGCGGCCCGACCTGCGCTTCTGTTCCACGGTCAGCGGCTCGAACGGCCCGCCCTTGTGCAGGTGCGACTTGTCGAGCTTGACGACGAAGCGCGTGCCCGGCGACGTCGGTTTCATCTTGATGACTGGCATGTCTAACTACCTTCAGGCCTTGATCTTGGCTTCGTAGTCGATGGTCTGGCCTTCGGCCAGCCGGACGTAGGCCTTCTTGATGTCCTGGGTGCGACCCTGGAGCTTGCCGAAGCGGCGCGTCTTGCCGGTTTCGTTGACCACGTTCACCTTGGCCACCTTCACGCCGAACATGAGCTCGACGGCGGCCTTGATCTCGGGCTTGCTGGAGTTGCGCAGCACGCGGAACGAATAGGTATTCGCGTTCTGCATGGCCAGCGAAGTCTTTTCGGTGATGTGCGGCGTGGTCAGCAGGTTGATGAGCTTTTCCGTGCTCGCAACCTTCTTCGGGGCATCCTTGATGTCCACGACCTTCTTCGCCTTGGGGGCCTTGGCCGCCTTCGGCGCCCTGACCACTTCGGCGGTGGCGGTTTTCTCGGTTTTGGCTGACTTGGCGGCGCTCATTGCAGGCGCTCCTCGATGAGTTTCACGGCAGCCGAGGTGATCAACACCTTGTCGTAGCTGGCCAGCGAAAGCGGATTGACATGCGAAACCGGCAGCACTTCGACGTGCATGAGGTTGCGCGCGGCGAGGAACAGCTTCTCGTCGATGCCTTCGACCAGGATCAGCACGTGGTCGAGCTTGAGCTTCTTCAGCTGCTCGGCCACCAGCTTGGTCTTCGGCGCCTTCACGGTGAAGGCATCGGTCACCACCAGGCGATCCTGGCGCACCAGCTCGGAGAGCATCGACTGCATCGCGCCGCGATACATCTTCTTGTTGACCTTCTGCTCGAAGGAGCGCGGCTTCGCGGCGAATGCACGGCCACCGCCCACCCAGATCGGCGAACGGATCGAGCCGGCGCGCGACGTGCCGCCGCCCTTCTGCGGACGCGGCTTGCGGCCGCCGCCACGCACTTCCGCCTTGGTCAGCTGGGCCTTGGTGCCCGAACGACCGGCGTTGCGATACGCGGTGACCACCTGGTGCACCAGCGCTTCGTTGAATTCCTTGCCGAAGATCGCGTCGGAAACCGCGAGCTCGGCGCCGCCATTGGCAACTTTGAGTTTCATCTGGGGCACCGCTTATTTCTTGGCCGGGGTTGCGGGCTTGGCAACCTGCTGTTTGGCGGGCGCGATCTTCTTGCGCTTCTTCTGAGCGGCCATCTTCACCGACGGACGCACGATGACCTGGCCGCCCTCGGCACCGGGCACGGCACCGCGGATCAGCAGCAGATTGCGCTCGACGTCGATCTCCACGATCTTGAGGTTCTCCGTCGTGCGGCGAACCACACCCATGTGGCCGGACATGCGCTTGCCCTGGAACACGCGGCCCGGAGTCTGGCGCTGGCCGATCGAGCCTGGAGTTCTGTGCGACACGGACACGCCGTGCGAGGCGTGATGGCCGGCGAAGTTGTGACGCTTCATCGTGCCGGCGAAGCCCTTGCCGATCGTGGTGCCCGTGACATCGACGATGGAACCGGCTTCGAAAATGGTGGCCTTGATTTCGCTGCCGACGGCGAGATCCGTGCCTTCCTTCTCGGTGAGGCGAAACTCGACCATCGACTTGCCCGGCTCGACATTCGCTTTCGCGTAGTGGCCGGCAGCGGCCTTCGACAGCAGCTGCGGACGCTTCTTGCCGAACGACACCTGAATGGCGCGGTAGCCGTCCTTGTCGACGGATTTCACCTGGGTGATGCGATTCGGCAGCACCTCGATGACGGTTACCGGAACCGTCTCGCCCGCATCGGTGAAGATGCGAGTCATGCCGGCCTTGCGGCCGATAAGAGCAACGCTCATGACTGTCCTCTCGTTCGTCGATGCGCTTCGATTGGCGCACCGAGCAAGTAGCTAGGCCGGGAGAGGTAAACCAAAGAGAACGCGGTGCACGAACGTGCCCGCGATGCTCGAGTGGTCTTGGGTCAAAGGAGCCGAAAGCTCACCCAACCTCGCCCGAATTCGCTGGAAATCAATCGCTTGGGACCAGACGTTTGACGTAGGACCCCGGCGAAAGGGCGCGCAGTATATGCAGCACACCCCTGCCCCGCAAGCCTTGGTGCCGGGTGGCGAAAGTGGGGAATCGGTCGGGACGCCATCCCTTTCGAATCAACGGCTTATGTAAAGCCGGCCACTCTTATATATGGCTGCCGCCCACGGCGCCGGCGCAAATCCTGGCCAGCAGGGTCGCGAAGTCGATCCCCGCGGCCCGCGCCGCCTGCGGCAGCAGGCTGGTGGCTGTCATGCCGGGCAGCGAATTGGCCTCCAGGCACCAGAAGCCGCCCGCCGCGTCACGCCGGAAATCCACGCGGCTGTAGGCGCCGAGCTTGAGCGCCCGGTGCGCGGCCAGCGCGTATTTCTGCAGGGTCGCGGCCTCCTCGGCCGGGATGTCGGCCGGAAACACCTCGCGCGCCCCGCCCACCTGGTACTTGGACTGGTAATCGAAGACTTCGCCGGGCGCGATGATCTCGCCCACCGGCAGCGCCTGGCCATCCAGGATGCCCACGGTGAATTCCCGTCCGGCGATGAATTTCTCGAGCATGACCTCGTCGTCGTAGCGATGCGCGAGCTGCACGGCCGCGCCGATCTTTGCCGCCTCGCGCACGACGGTGAGCCCCACGGTCGAGCCCTGCTTGTTGGGCTTCACCACCACCGGCAGACCCAGTGTGCGCGTGACTTCATCGGCGCTGGCCGGCGCCATGAGCCAGTCGGCCGTGGGCACACCGGCGGCGCGGAAAAGGCGCTTCGACAGATCCTTGTCCATGGCCGCCGCGCTGGCGATGTGATTGCTGCCGGTGTACTTCAGCCCGGCGAGATCCAGCATGGCCTGGATGCGACCGTCCTCGCCGGCGCCGCCATGCAGCGCCAGGAAAACCACGTCGATCTCGCGAGGATCGATGGCCGTGGCCGGGTTCGTCAGCGCACCGCTGCGCAGCGTGGCCATGCTCTGGTCCGAAGGCGGCGCGGGTGCGACGCGACTTTCGAGTAGTTTGCGCTCGGCGGGGCCTGCCAGCCGGCCTGCGGCCGTGTCCACCGCGATGACTTCATGGCCCAGACCGCGCAGTACCGGAATGATCTGCGCCGCACTGGCGATGGAAACATCGCGCTCCTCGCTGGTTCCGCCGAACAACACCGCAATTTTCATGCGGCGACGCTATCACGACCCACGACATGGTCAGCTGCGACGGCGTCGACAATTCCTGCGACTTACGGCAGCAGCTCGAGCAGATCGCGCAGGTCGGTGAGCACGCGATGCGGCCGGCGCGACAGCGGCTGGCGACGCCAGTCCGCGGCCGAGGTCACGCCCGTAGTGACCCCGAACGCGGCGGCGCCAAAGCGGCGTGCCATGGACATCTCCACGACGGGATCGTCGCCGATGACTCCCACGCGGCTCACCGGCACGCCGAGACGCTGCGCCACGAACTTCATCGCGTGGCGCGAGGGCTTGCCGGTGAGGACCATCGGTGCGCGCGTGACGCGCCGGATGGCCCCGGTAATGGCGAAGCTGTAACCGATGGTCCGGCCGTGGCGCGAGGCGAAGAAAGGCACGTCCGAGGCCACGTAGAGTTTCGCGCCCGCTAAAATCGCATTGCATGCGGCCTCGATGTCCTTCATGCCGCAGTCCGGATGCCAGCCTACGTAGACCGCGTCGACGTCGGTCGGCGCCGCATCGCTCACGGTGCGCGTTTCGATGCCCGCGGCGCGCAGCGCGAAACCCACGCCCTCGGAACCGAGCACCAGCACGCGCTGCACCGCGTTGCGCACCATGAGCCCGGCCGCGACGCTCGACGGCGTGATCATCTGTTCGTCCGACACCGGCAGCCCGAGACTGCGCAGCTTCGCGGCCTGCTCGGGCGGTGGATAGGCGCTGCCGTTGGTCAGCAGCACGTAGGGCACGGAGCGCGCCGCCAGCGCCTGCAAGGTCTCGGCCGCCCCGGGCAACAATTCGTATCCGGCCAGCGCGCGGTCGCTGAGCAGCAGCGTGCCGTCCACGTCGAACATGAAGCCGGCGAGTTTCGGAAATGGCCTTGCGCGCGCCGCTCGCGCACGCTTCACGCGTTCACCTGCTGCGCCACGCGACGCAGCGCCAGCCGGAATCCCGGCTTCTGCAATTCGATCTGCGCGAGATCGCGCTGCGCAAGCAGTCGGTACAGCAGCTCCAGCACGGGCTTGGTCGACGGATCGTAGTGCCGCGCAGCGGGTCCGGCGGCGTACATGGCGTCCACCAGCCCACCCGGCATCGTGGCACGGAGCAGGAATTCTTCATCATTTGCGCAGCCGAGTCGCCGGCGCAGCTCGCTCAGCTCCGCCATCGGCGCTTCGGCACGCAACTCGCGCGTACGCGGCAGCGACTCGATGCGCCGCATGACGTCCGGGTCGATGGGCACATTCGGCTTGCCGAAGCGGCCTAGCGCGTAGCGGATCACCTCGTCGGGCACGGTGTTGTAGCGCCCGCCCGTGACGTTCATGACGGCCTGCGTGATCACCATCTGTGCGAACGGCGTCATGACGATGGGCCAGCCCAGCTCCTGGCGCACGCGGTCCAGTTCCTCCAGCACCGCGCCTTCCAGGTGCGAGATACGGCTCTCGGCCAGATGCCGCCGCATGGTGCCGACGGTGCCGCCCGGCAGCTGGTGGCGCAGGTAGGCGGCGTCGAAGCCCTGCGGGCGCCCGACCGGAAGGCCTTCCGCCTCGGCCAGCTGCGTGAAGTAGTTGGACACCGCGGCCAGCGCATCGTCGTCCACCGTCACGCTGTGACCGAGCGTGCGCAGATTGGCCACGATGCGTTCGACGGGCGGGTTGGAGATGCCGTCGGCGGCGGCACCCGAGGCGCACTGCAATGCGCTCACGCCGAGGTCGGGCGCGTCCACATAGGTTTGTTCGGCCAGCCCGATGGTGTTGTGCGAGTGCAGCTCGAGCGCCTTGTCGCCACCGGTTTCACGGATGGCAGTGACGATAGCGGGTATCAGCGTGGCGGCACGCTTCTGCGACAGCAATCCGCCCGGATCCTTGATGTACAGCGCATCGATGTCGGGGCTCGCGGCCAGGGTACGCGCGGCCGCGGCGTAGTGCGCATCGTCGTGAATGGGACTCAAGGTAAAGACCAGCGCGGCGATCACGAACTCGCCGCCCGCGGCCTTGACCAGCCGGGCGTTGGCGACATTGGCCGCGGCATCGTTCATCGGATCGGCCAGGCAGAAGCGCCGGATGCCGTGGCGCGCCAGCACGCGGTACGCCAGCGACATGAACTCCTCGCTGGCCGTCTCCCAGGAAATGAACCTGAAGCCCGTGCCCATGAATTGCAGCGGCGTGTTGGGAGTCGCCGCCGCCATGAGCCGGATGCGCTCCCAGGGGCATTCGCGCTTGAAACGCACCGCCACACCCATGTGCGTGGAGGTCGTGAAGTCGATGGCCTTGAAGCCGACACGGTCCATGACGGGCGCAATGCTCAGCGTCTTGGCGGTGTCGATGCCCACGGCGCCCCACAGGCATTGATTGCCGTCGCGCAACGAGGTTTCGACCAGGCGGATCTCAGCCATGGACGGCCGCCGCGCGCACCTGCCGACGGTCCAGCAGGCGCGCCAGGTAGTTAGTGTCCACGCCGCCGGAGACGAACTCCGGGTCGGCCAGAACTTCGGCGTGCAGCCCCAGATTGTTCGCCACGCCCTCGATGCGCGTCACTGCGACGGCCGCGCGCAGCCGCGCCAGCGCCTGGGAACGGTCGCGCCCGTGCGCAATGATCTTGCCGAGCAGCGAATCGTAGAAGGGCGGCACGCGCGCCCCCGATTCGATGTGGGTGTCGACGCGAATGCCCTCGCCCTCGGGCCAGCGCGCCAGCCTGATGGTTCCCGGGCTGGGCGCGAAATCGCGCGCCGGGTCTTCGGCGTTCACGCGGCATTCGATGGCACAACCTTCGCGCCAGGATTCGCCGCGCGCCAGGCGCAGCCCGCCGCCGCCGGCGATGGCAATCTGCGCTTCGACGATGTCGATGCCGCTCACCACCTCGGTGACCGGATGTTCCACCTGGATGCGGGCATTCATCTCGAGGAAGAAGAATTCGCCGCGCGCCACGTCCACCAGGAATTCCACGGTGCCCGCGCCGCGATATTTCAGCCGCGCCGCGAAGCGCAGCGCCGCCTCGTGCAGGCGCGTGCGGAATTCCGCGGACAGGGCCGGTGCCGGCGTCTCTTCGATGAGTTTCTGGTAGCGGCGCTGCACGGAGCAGTCGCGCTCTCCCAGGTGCACCACATTTCCGGCGCCGTCGCCGAGCACCTGCACCTCGACGTGCCGCGCACGGCTGACGAATCGCTCGAGGTATACGCGTGCATCGCCGAAGGCCGCGCCGGCCTCGGCCGCGGCCACCGCGAGGGCCGACTCGAGATCCTCGCCGCGCTCGACCAGCTTCATGCCGCGGCCGCCACCACCGCCGGCGGCCTTGACCAGCAGCGGTGTTCCGATGCGCCGGGCCAGCTCGCGCGCTGATTCGAGCGATGGCGCCTCACCACCCGGCGCCACCGGAACCCCGACGTCCACGGCCAGCGCGCGCGCCGCGAGCTTGTCGCCCGCCGCCGCGAGCTGGCCCGCGGTCGGACCGATGAATGTCAGGCCATGCTGTTCGCACAGGCGCGCGAACGCGGCGCGCTCGGAGAGAAAACCATATCCCGGATGGACGGCGTCACAACCCGTGCCCAGGGCCGCCTGCACCAGCAGTTCGGGCTTGAGGTAGCTGGCGGTGGGATGCGCGGGGCCGATGCATATCGCGCGCGTGACCAGGCGCGCCGGCAACGAATCGCGATCGGCCTCGGAGGCGGCGAGCACGCTTTCGATGCCGAGACGCGCGCAGGTGCGCGCGATGCGCACCGCGATCTCGCCGCGGTTCGCGATGAGCACGCGCCGGATGCTCAAGCCGCCTCCCGCGGATCGAGCAGCAGCAATGCTTCGCCGTATTCCACCAGGTTGCCGTCGCGCGCGCGGATCTCGCGCACCCGGCCGCGCGTGCCCGCGCGCACCGTGTTCATCAGTTTCATGACTTCGATGATGCCGATGATGGTATCGGGCTCCACGCTCGCGCCCACCTCGACGAACGGTGGCGCGCCCGGCTTGGGCGCACGATAAAAAGTGCCTAACAAAGGCGCGCGCACCTCGACCAGGTGAGGATCGCGCGCCAGGGTGCGGACCGCAGGCGCTTCGTTGCTTGACTCCCGAGGTCCGTCCCCTTTTGCCAGCAAACGGGGACTGTCCCCATTTTCCCGCGCGGGCGGTGCACCGCCACGCTTCAGGTGAACCTTGAGCCCGTCGATCTCGAGCTCCAGCTCGTCGAAACTCGAATCTTCGAGCAGCTTGGTGATCTCGGCGATGTCGCGGGCAGTGAGCGTCATCGGCGGCCTCCAAAGATCGACATCACATGGAAAAGCGGATCTTCCACGGCGCGCGCCGCGGGTGCGATCTCCTTCGACGACCACACTGTTTCAGGCCGGCTCTGCAGCAGCAGCAGATCGCCACGCGAATCGATCGCCCACTCGATGTCCTGTGCACAGCCGTAGTGGCGTTCCACCTGGCGCGCCACCTGGCGCAGCTGTTCGAGCTCGGCGTCGCTGAGGCAGGCAATGCGCCGCCTGTCTTCCGGCACTGCGCTGGCCTCGACGCCACCAGTTCGGGCGCGCCGATGCTCGATGTGTTTGTCGGATATTTCGCGCACGGTGATCTCGCCGGTGATCTTTCCCATCACCCAGCGGTCCGGCGTCACTTCGCCGGCCACCACCGCCGAGCCCAGCCCCCACGCGCCCTCGATGCTCACCACCGACCTGTCTCCGGTCAGCGGGCTGCGTGTGAACATGACGCCCGCCGAGCGGGAAGCCACCATCGATTGCACGACCACGGCCATGGCGACGTCGCGTTCGGCAATACCGCGATGCCGCCGATAGCTGATCGATTCCACCGAGTACAGGCTGGCCCAGCAGGCGCGCACGCGATCGAGCATGTGTGCGTTGTCACCGACCCAGAGAAATGTGTCCTGCAGTCCGGCGAAGCTGGCGTCGCTGGCGTCCTCGGTGGTGGCCGAGGAGCGCACGGCGACATCGGCATGACCTGAGCGCGTGCGCAAGCTCTCATAGGCAGCCGTGATTTCGCCGACCAGCGCATCCGGCAGCGAGGCTTCGCCGATGCGCTTGCGCAGCGCCGCCGCGCAGGCGCCAATGGCCTCGAGATCGTCCGCCGGGAGTGCCGACACGCGTGAGCGCACCGGGTCTTCGCGCTCGAGATTCGCGAGGAATTGCTCGAAGGCCCGCGTCCTGACCACGAAACCGGGCGGCACGGCGATGCCGGCGCGCGTGAGCTCTCCCAGGCTGCCGCCCTTGCCGCCCACCTCGGGGCGATCGCCCAGACCGATCTCCTCGAACCAGCCGATGATTGCGCCCGCGCCCACGGGCTCAGATGTAGAGTTGTTTGTTGATCGGGATGCCGTGCTCGCGGCAATAGGTTTCGTAGTGGTTGATGAACCACCACACGTCCAGCGTTTCGATGAACTTGCCGCCCTCATCGTAGAACTCGATGGGACCCTGCAACCAGCCAAAGAGTTTCACGCCCTCGGGATGGTCACTCACCAGTGTGTGAACCAGCCCCGGCGTCTCGTAGATGAAATCGCCCGGGTGCGCCACCCAGTCATATTCGAGGTAACGCGCGCTGCCCTCGAGGCACACCATGACGACGGTGCCACGGTGTTTGTGAGTGCCGACCACGCCGGCCTTCTTGATCCACAGGATGTTGCCGAAGGTGTTGTGGCGCGTATCGAAGGCCAGGTGGCGAATCGCCGCCTTCTCGCCGAACGGCACCCAGGGGCTCTCCTGCATCGAGGATCCGACGAACGTGCCCGGCAGCCCATGGCGCTGGATGACCTCGCGATAGTTCTCGGCCACATCGACGATCTTGTACGCCGTCGACGGCGGAGCCGTGATTCCGGGAATGTGTACGGCGGACATGGATCACCTCTCGAAACAGTATCTGCTGCCTACTGAAGAATCGTGACTACGCCGCGCCCGCCATCGACGCGGATGCGCTGGCCGTCCTTGATCCGGGACGTTGCGCTGCCGGTGCCCACCACGGCCGGCAGGCCGTATTCGCGCGCCACGATGGCGGCGTGACTCATCGACCCGCCGATATCGGAGACCGCGCCGGCGATCTTCTGGAAGATAGGCGCCCAGGTGGGATTGGTGACCTGGCAGACGAGAATGTCCCCCGGTTTGAGACGCGAGATTTCCTCGACGCTGCGCACCACGCACGCCGGCCCCTCGACCACGCCGCTCGATGCCGCGAAGCCGCGGATCTCGTGCGTGTCGCCGCCTGTCCCGGCCGACAGCCAGGCGTCGAGGCTTTCACGCGTGATCCCCCACAGCATCACGATGGCCGGGTCGTCGATGATGTCGGGCACGGGCCCGAGCGCTGGTGGTGTTTCATGCTGCCCCCAGGCCTTTAGTGCGGCGCGTCGCTCGGAAACCTTCGCGGGCCAATGGCTGGGACCGCGCGGCGGCGAGCCGGTCGACCATGAGGTCATGAGATCGACGATGGCCGACTCGAGCTCGAAGTGCGTGAGCTGGAACACATCCTCGGCGTCGGCGAAGAAGCCATGGGCGGCCAGCAGGCCGCCGAACTCACGGATCTTGTTGAAGAACAGATTCGTGTACCAGTGCTCGCAGTAGAACTTGTGCCCCTCGACATAGGGGAAAACGCGATGCGCCAGCGTGATCATCTGGTCGTAGGCGCCGCGCTCCTCGTCGCTGCCCAACAGCTCGCGGTACTCCTGGATCAGCTGGCGACGCTCGGCCTGCAGTCTCTGCACCGGCCGTTCCAGCGACACGCCCGCCTGGACCTGGCGGATGTAGCCCGGAATTCCCGCGAACGGCATGGACAGATCGTCGTTCCACGAGCGGTGATAGTGATAGAAGCCGTCGCCGACGTTGATGTTGAACCAGGGATCGCGCGAGGTCCGCAGCTCCTCCAGCCATTCGCGCCCGGGCTCCCCGGCCTTCTCGAGCGAGGCGATGATGTCCTTGACCGGACGGCCGTCGACGAATTGCCCATCGACCTTCAGTTCCACGGCACGGCGTGCCAGGCGGCGCACCTCTTCGTCGGGACGGAAGATCTCGGCATCCATGCCGGCCACCATGCGCGCCACGGTCTGGTCGCTGATCTCGGGAAACGCCTTCTTGCAGAACGCGAAGAAGGTCATGTAGGCGCCGTAGCCGAGCAACAGGAACTCGAAATGGTGATGCCACATGCGGAAGTATCCCTCGAGAGTCTTCTGGTAGATCTCGAGTAGATAGTGATTGGAGGCAATGCCGCGCCCCGCCCGGACGTGCTCGAGCGGCTCGAACTCCGGCAGCGCGACCTTCGGCAGTGCCTGCGCATCGCGGATCAGCGCCAGCATCTTCTCGCGCCATTTCGCGTACAGGTCTTCCCAGTGCTCGTAGTAGAAGAACGCGCGTTGCTTGAACTCCTCGGTGCGACGCGCGATCTCGGCCGGATCGGTCACGCCATTGCCGCCGATGTAGACGCGGCCATTGAGGATGCGGTAGTCGATGCCCAGCGTGGTCGGCAGGCAATGCACGCGTGTGTTGGCCGCGCCCAGCGCGCAATAGGCAGCTTCCGCAGTCACCATGTCGAAGGCGGACATGGGCTCGGGGAAGTGCATGGAGTTGTAGAACCAGAAGCGCGTGTCGTCCTCAGGCGTGAACTGCATGTAGTACGGGTAGGCCGACTGGGCAGCCTCGGTTCCGGACACGATCTCGAGCGAGCTCGGCAGCGGAAATCCGCGCGCAGCACTGGGTGTTGGCATGGCAACGATTCTCCGCCCGAAGATTTGGCGAACCAACGATGCGCAAGCCTAGCTCGGCGACGGCGCGTGCATTCGCCCGAGAGGGAAAAGGGGGGTGCCGGGCGGGGTTCACGTGGTTGCTAGCGGTACCATTCCGACAACGCCCGCCCGGCAACGCTCTCTACGTAATCAACGCAAGAACGAGGGCCGTGGCCAGGATCAGGGCCAGCCCGCGCCAGAACGCCACCGGATTGCGCTCGAGCAACGGCGCGCGCGTGCGACTCACGTAGGACGGGATTGGGTGCCGCAGATCGTAGACAAATTCAGATAGTTCCACGTAACGCCGGTTGGGATCCGGATGCACGGCCTTGCGCAACACTTCGTCGATCCAGGCGGGAATCTCGCGATCGTCGGCCAGCACGCTGGCGTACCGCAGCTGCCGCTGTGCCGCACGCGTGCGCGCCCGCGCCGCCTCCGCGCCGTACGGCAGCCGCCCCGACAACATCTGGTAGGCGATCACGCCCAGCGAATACAGGTCCGAGCGCACATCCCCGCCCTCGCCCAGCAGATATTCGGGTGCCATGTACTGCACCGTCCCTAACAACTCACCCTGCGGCAGCGGCGAGGCATTTTCGGAAATGCCCGCCACGCGCGTCGAACCGAAGTCGATGATCTTCGCCGTGCCGGTGCGATCGATCATGACGTTTTGCGGCCGCAGGTCCTGGTGCAGCATCTCGAGGCGGTGAAAGGCCAGCAGGCCGTTGGCGATCTGCTCGATGATGCCGCGCACGGTTTCCACCGGCGGCTTGGGGTGGTCGATGATCCACTGGTGCAGGGTCTGCCCGTCGACGAACTCGGCAACGGTGTACAGAAAATTGCGCTTGCGGCCCCGTCCGGCGGCGCGCATCACGTGCGCATTGCTGATGCGCTGCGCGACCCAGTCCTCCATCAGGAATCGTTCCAGGTGCGCGCTGTCCTCACGCATCTCGGTGGCCAGCGTCTTGATGACCACCTGCTCGCCGTTGTCGCGGTCGCTCGCAAGGAACACGTGACTGCGCGCGCTGGCGTGCAGCTCGCGCACGATCTGGTAGCCGTCCAGCTCCATGCGCGGCGCCAGCGCCGGCGGGAACGGCAGCTCGGTCTTCTGGCGCAGCACCTCGCTGACCTCGCGCTCGGGCAGCGCATCGACGCGCGCCACCATGAGCGTGAGATTGTCGGTGCTGCCGCGCTCGTGCGCCTCGGCGACGATGGCGCGCGCGGCCGCATCGAGATCGGCCGCATGATCCGCGACCGCGTTGATCATGAAGCGTTCACCGACGAACTGGTGCACGCCATCGGTCGCGATCAGAAAGATATCGCCGGCATCCAGGCGCGTGAACTGGTAGTCGATCTCCAGGTGCGAGTTCACGCCGAGCGCGCGGCTCAGGTAGCTCTGCTCCTGCGACACCCACAGGCGGTGGTCGGTGGTGAGCTGCTCCAGCGTGCCGTCACGCAGACGATAGATGCGCGCGTCACCGGCGTGGAACAGGTGCGCGGTGGTCGACTTCAGCACCAGCGCGCTGAAGGTGCAGACATAGCCGCGATCCTTCTCGTGCGGCTCGGGACTCTGGCGGGTCTGCGAATACAGCCAGGAATTCACCGCCATCAGCACGCGCTGTGCCGATTTCTTCACCGACCAGGCTGGCGAGGTGCAGTAGTAATCCTCGAGGAAGCCGAGCACCGCGGCCTGGCTGGCCACCTGGCTCACGGCGCTGCTGCTGATCCCGTCGGCCAGCGCCAGTGCGATGCCTTTCGCCGTGAGCTGCGGCTCCCCGGGATTGCAGGCGCCGTGGAAATCCTGGTTGATCTCCTTGCGCCCCTTGTCGGAATGCTGCCCGAGCGAGACTCGAAGTTGTTGGGCCATGACGTGCGGGCAGGAAGTGGTGTCAGGCAGGGATTATCCAGGGTGTCGCCGCCCGCTGCGAGCGACTCGGTCACGTCGATATCCCTGCCTGACACCACTTCCTACCTCAAAAAAGCATCAGGCTGCGATCTTGAGCTGCGCGCTTGGGCGCGGTCTTTATATGAGTCGAATACAGCGTGAGGCCGGTGAACGCGAGGCCACCGACGATGTTGCCCACGATGGTGGGGATCTCGTTCCACAGGAAGTAGTCGGCCCAGTTGAAGTTGGCACCCATCAGGATGCCCGAGGGGAACAGGAACATGTTCACCACCGAGTGCTCGAAGGTCATGTAGAAGAACACCATGATGGGCATCCACATGGCGATCACCTTGCCGGTGACCGACGTGGAGATCATGGCGCCGACCACGCCGGTGGACACCATCCAGTTGCAGAGCATCGCGCGAACGAACAGCGTCAGCATGCCGGCCAGGCCGTGTTCCTTGTAGCCGATGGTGCGGCTTTCACCCACCTGCGCGATGAACTTGCCCACGGGACTCGGATCCTCCGTCCACGCGAAGGTGAAGATCACTGACATCAGCACCGCCACCATGAAGGCGCCGGCGAAATTGCCGACGAACGTCAGCCCCCAGTTGCGCAGCACGCCGCCCAGCGTCACGCCGGGCCGTTTGTCGAGCAACGCCAGCGGCGCCAGCACGAACACGCCGGTCACCAGGTCGAACCCCAGTAGATAGAGAATCACGAAACCCACCGGGAACAGGATGGCTCCGACGATGGGCACGCCGGTCTGCTGGATGATGGTCACGGCGAACACCGCGGCCAGTGCCAGGATGGCGCCGGCCATCGCGGCGCGGATCAGGATGTCGCGCGCCGACATGAATACTTTCGATTCACCGGCGTCGATCATCTTGGTCACGAATTCGGAAGGTGCGAGATAAGACATCAATCATCCCCTCTGTGAGAAATAGAAACGGTCACCAGACAAATTCGATCTGCATCCAGTACTTCTCGGTGTCGCGCGCCGAGGCCAGCACGCCCTGCCGGTAGTCGGCGTACTTGAGCATGAAATTGACCTTCTTGAGCTTCGCCGCCACCGAGATGTTCACCTCCGAGCCGTAGTCCGCGGAGATGCGCTCGGCTTCGTAGTCGTGATAGCCGAGCATCACGTTGAGCGTCTCGAGCCCGCCCACGGCCTTGAGGTTCACGAACGCATTCACGTAGGCGTCCTCGATGCCGTTCGCGGGCGTGGCCAGGAACTTGTCGGCCCAGCCCTGGAACTTGTGCAAGGTTGCCAGCGGCGTAGTGAAGCCCTTGCTGCCGTTGCCTTCGAGCACCTCGAGGCCTGCGCCCAATCCAAATTGCTTGTAGGTCGCGCTGAGCTCGGCGGCCTGGTAGTCCAGGTCGAAGGCCAGCGGATTGTCGCCCGCATCGCTCTGCGTGGCCCAGGAGGCGAGGTAGCCGATCTTCACCTTGCCGGCCTGCTTCTCGCCGGCAAACCGCAGGCCGTAGGTGGAGGTGGAATCGCGCACCGCGGCCGGCACGCCCACGATGTCGTCGAACTGCAGTAGATAGCCGAAGGCGGCGATCTTGCCCACCTTGGTCTGGTAACTGGCGTTGAGCAGCGCGCTGTCGCCCTTGTAGGTGCCCTGCGGAGAATCGTGGCCGAAAATGCGATTGACGCGATTGAGGTAGGTGGCGTCGAGCACCAGGTTCTTGACGCTCTTGTTCACGATGCGGAAGGCATCGAAGGTCTGTTCGTTCTGGCGCCAACCCACGTTGCCGACGAAGCGCTGGTCGTCGAGCAGGATCCGCTGGCGGCCCAGCGTCATGGTCGTGCCCGGAAGGCTGGTGTTCACCAGCTGGAAGCGGTTGACCTCGTAGCTCTCGGGATCCGGGACCACCGGATAGGTCACCATCGTGGGGACCGACGGATCGGGGCGGTAGTCGTTCTCGAGGGGCACCACGGCCTCGCCCTCGACTAACAACGAAGTATTCCAGGCCTTGCCGGTCTCGAAACCGAGGCGCGCGCGCAACGTGATCGCATTGGCATCGTTGGGGAGGCCGAGCTGATCCACGTCTTCGGTGCGCAGGCGCGCATCGACGATGGGCTTGGTGGCGCTCAAGGCGCTCCTGAGCGGGCCGGGTTCACCGGCACCGGCCTGTCCGAATGAGACAAGCGCCAGGACAGCCATTCCCGGCACGACCCATCTCGCCAAGTGCTCGCTCTTATTGCGGCTTTCCATATCTCTGTCTCCCATTGGTATTTTTGGCTCGCGCATCCCCCCCACCTAACTGTTCGCCGCCGACGGGCGGCAGCAGGGTGAAAGCAATCCGCATGCCAGCGATGTTTCCGGAGGTTTTTTTGCCTGTGGGCCGCTGTTTTTCGCCCCCTGCACCGAAACGCAGCGAGGGGGTGCACCAGCCTGCGCAAAGCGGTGCAGATTTCGGCCGGGCAGCCGCGCTCACCGCAGCGGCGGCGCTGGTGATATTGTCCGCCCCCGATGATCGACTGGAATTTGAAGGGCAAGCGTATTGCCGTACCGGAAATGCGCGAGCTCGAGGTGTTCAGCGCCTTGCTCGAACGACGCGGCGCCGAGGTGTTGCGTTGTCCGCTGGTGACGATTTACGACTCGCCACACAGCGCCCAGGTTTTGGCTTTCGCGGTCAAGGTCGCCGAGGGTGGCTTCGACGATTTCATCCTGATCACCGGCGAAGGTCTCACGCGCATCCTCAGCTGCATCGACAAGTACGATCCCGCCCTGCGGGCACGCTTCGTCGAAGGCCTCGGCAAGCTGCGCACGGTCACGCGCGGCCCGAAACCGGCACGCGCGCTGCGCGCGCTGGGGTTGAAGCCCCACATCGAGGCCACCGAGCCGACCACCGAGGGTGTGATCCGCGCGCTCTCGCAGCACGAGCTGGCGCGGCGCCGGGTCGCCGTTCAGCTGTATGGCAATGATCCCAATCTGGCGCTCATGCGCTTCCTGCGCGAGCGCGACGCCGAGGTGACCACGGTGGCGCCCTACGTCTATGGCAATGCGGCCGACGACGCCACGGTGCAGGCGCTGCTGGAACGCATGGCGGCCGGTGAAGTCGACGCCATCGCCTTCACCAGCAAGCTGCAGATCGAGCGGCTGATGACGCAGCACCCCACTCCGCTGGTACGCCGCGCCCTGTCGCGCACGCTGATCGCGGCCGTCGGCCCCATCGTCGCCGAGGCCATCCGCGCGCATGGCTTCGAGGTTTCCTCGAGTCCCCAGCACTCGTGGTTCATGAAACCGCTGGTGGTCGCGATGGCCGAGGCGCTCGGCACCAAGCGCGGCGGCGACCAGACCGGCACGGCCTGAAAATGGCGACGATTCTCGATGCGATTGAGCACACGAAGCGCGGCCGCCTGCAGGAGGCGGAGGCGATCTACCTGAAGCTGCTCGCCGCGCAACCCAACGACAGCGACGCCCTGCACTACCTGGGCGTGCTGCGCATGGGCCAGCGCCGCCGCGACGAGGCCATCGAGCTCGTCACCAAAGCGCTCAAACTCGCGCCGCGCAACGCGCATGCCTGGAACAGCCTGGGCAACATGGTCGCGAGCACGGGCAAACACGCCGCCGCGGAATTCGCCTTCAAGAGCGCGCTCGAGCTGCAGCCGGATTTCATCGAGGCCCTGTACAACCTCGGCAACCTGCAGCGGCGCATGCGCAAGCGCGACGAAGCGCTGCAGAGCTTCCGTCGCGTCGTGGAGCTGAATCCGCGGCTCGCCGTCGCGCACGAGAACATCGCCATGCTGCTGTTCCGGCTGAAACGGCCGGACGAGGCGACCGCGGCGTTCAAGCGCTGGTCCGAGGCCGATCCCGAGAATCCGATTGCCCGGCACATGCTGGCGGCGTACACCCAGCAGGCGCCCGAACGCGCCGACGATGCCTATGTGGCGAAGCTCTTCGATCGCATGTCGGGCTACTTCGACCATTCGCTGGCGCGACTGGGCTACGCGGCGCCGCAGCTGCTGACCGCCGCGCTGGCCGAGTTCATTCCATTCGGGGAGAAGCGGCTGGCCGTCCTGGACGCGGGCGTGGGCACCGGATTGTGCGGTCCGCTGCTGCGCTCCAGCGCGCGCCAGCTGGTGGGCGTGGACCTGTCCGCCGGCATGCTGGCGAAGGCGCGCGAACGCAACGTTTACGACGAGCTGCACGAAGGCGAGCTGGTGGCGTTCATGCGTGCGCATCCCGCGCAGTACGACCTGGTGATCTCGGCCGACACGCTGGTGTATTTCGGCCTGCTCGAGGAGGCGTTTGGCGCGGCGCACGCGGCACTCAGGCCGGGCGGCATCCTGGCGTTCACGGTGGAAGCCGAACCGGTGGAATCCGGCGAGAAACACCGGCTGCACGAGCATGGCCGTTACTCACACAGCGCCGACTACGTGCGGGAGTGCCTGAGCGGCGCCGACCTCCAGCTGTTGCAGCTCGAAGCCGGCGTATTGCGCAAGGAAATGGGCGCGGACGTGCACGGGCACGTGGTGCTGGCCCGTAAGTAGTCAGACCCTATTTCAGGTAAGCCGCGATGTCGGCGACCTGCTGGGCCGTCAGCCCTAACTGTTCGGCGCTCAGCATCAGCGAACGACCCAGCCGCTTGCGCTCCTTCACGAGCCTGGCCGGGATCATCTGCGTGAGACCGCCCGAGCTCTGCACGATGAGCGGATTGCCGCCGCTCAATACCAGGCCATGGACCTTGCGCCCATCGACGAGCGTGATGTCCGAGCCATCGTAGCCATGCGCGATATCGTTCGACGGATTCACGATCGCGGTGACCACGGTCTCGCGCGTCTGTCGGCTCGCGAAGCCGTCGAGCGCCGGCGCGTAGTCGACGCCCTGCCCGCCGACGCGATGACACATGAGGCATGCCGACGCGGCGGCCGCGCCGCGCTGTGGGCTGCCGCGCAGCTTCAATATATCTGCCACCGCCAGCGAAGTGGTCTCGGGCACCGGCACGACGGCCTCGCTCACCGTCACCGCCTCCGGATCGAACAACCCGCGACGCTTGAGCTCCGCGTCGATGCCTGCATCCGCCCAGCGTGAATCCTTGTAGTTGAGCAGCCACCACAATGCCGGGTTGGTGCGCAGATCGCGCGAGCCGTGCTGCGCGATGTCGAGCAGCGCGTTTGCGGCATCGCGTGTCGGGATGAAACCGAGCGCCGTCGTGGCCTTCGCGCGTTCGCCCGGCGGCAACGTGCCGGACGCCGCCCGCACCGCGAACGCGTTCACGCCCGCGCGTGGCGTAAGGCGCCACACGAGATCCGAATAAGCTGTCGGCCACTGCTCGGCGTTGCTGCCCGGCGCGAGGCTGGTGAGCGCGCCATACAGCGCGTCTTCCTTGCCCGTGGCGCCGATACCCCAGGCCTCGAGGTAGCTGCGATCCCTGCCGTCGTAGCTTTGCGCGAGTGTCAGCAGCGCCTCACGCGAAGCGTCGAACGGCACATCGCGCAGCGACAGCGCCACCTCGCGCCGCACCGCGGGCGAAGGATCGCGCGCCAGCCGCAACGCGTGGGGTGCCGCCAGGTTCATCTGGCGCAGCGCGCGGAAGGCCGTGACGCGCATCATAGGATCGTCGCTCGCCAATAGCCGCTCGACCCGCGCCACGCCTTCGGGCCCGAGACGCGCGAGCAGCCACACGGCACGCGCGCGGACGTACGGGTTCTCATCGCCTGACAACCGCTCCACGGCCGGAACAGCCGCGGCCCCGCGCGCGGCGAGTCCCGCGAAGCCGAGCTGGCGCACATTGACCGCGGGACTGCGCAGCGCCGTCATCTGCCCATCGAGCGTCGCGGCGTCGAACGCGGGTATGCGCGGCACGAAGCCCTTCGGCGCGATGCGGTAAATGGCACCGGAAGTCGTGTCGTCCTTGTCGTCATGACCGCCGACGCGCGGGTCGAACCAGTCCGCGACATAGATCGCGCCGTCCGGCCCCACCGCCACATCCGAAGGCCGGAAGAAGGTCTGGATTTCCTGGTTGACCTTGCCGCCCTTGAAATCCGTGCCCGCGAAGGCCTGCGCCTTGTTGCTGGTCAGAAAGTCGAAGCGCTCGAGTTTGTATCCGGCGCCGTCCGCCTTCGGGAAGTAGCCGAAGATGGTGTTGCGCGCGGCTTCGGCCGACAGCAGCAGGCCGCGATACTTCCTGCCAAGCCCGTCACCTTCGTTGAACACGATGCCGGTCGGTGCGCCACCGCCATACACGTCGCCGGAGGGAATCACACCCGGGTCTTCCTGCCGCCACTCCGCCGTCGGGATGGGCTGGCCCGGCCGCCGATCCGACTGCCACGAGCGTCTGCCGTCGCGCGAGAAGAAGCCCAGGTTGCCGTACTCCATGAGATACGTGGTCCGGCACGCGGGCGGATCGTCGTTGTCGTTGTGGAAAATGTCGCCGAAGCTGGTGACCGTCTGCTCGTAGCTGTTGCGGAAATTGAAGCCGAGGATCTCGACGCCCGTGCCATCCGGCTGCATGCGCGCCGAGAATCCTCCGACGTACACGTGACCGTCGTCGCTCTTCGCGCCCGCGTACGCCGGCGGCGAAAATCCGAACACGGGCTGCGCGCCACCGTCCGGCACCGGGTTGTAGTTGCTGCCGATGCGGAACGTGCGGCCGGCGCGGTCCGTGAAATGCGCGCCCGCGTTGCCATTGCTGAAGTACCAGCGGCCATCGGGACCGAAGGTCACCGAGTGCAGCGCGTGGTCGTGATTGCGGCCGTCGAACCCCGTGAGCAGCACCTCGCGCCGGTCGACGGCGGGATCGAATTTCCGGTCGCGGTTCACGTCGGTGTAGACGATGAGATCCGGCGCGTTCGAGACGATGACCTTGTCGTCGAGTACCGCGATGCCGAGCGGCGCCACCAGCGTCGGCTCCTGGACGAACACCGTCGATGCGTCCGCGCGTCCATCGTGGTCGGTGTCCTCGAGAATGACGACGCGATCGCCTTTCGCGTCGCGATCCTTGTGGCGCCGATAGTTCACGCCTTCGGTGACCCAGATGCGCCCCTGCGCGTCGATGTCGATGTTGGTCGGATTCCTGAGCATGGGCGACTGCGCCCAGATCGTGACTTCGAGCCCGGCGGGCACGGTGAAGATGTCGAGTGGAACGATGCGTGGTGGCTCGGCGGCCGCGGCCCGATGGACCGATACCAGCCACAGCGCGACGCCCAACGACAGGGCTGCGGCGCGACTCATGTGAAGGAATCGACTGCGACGTATGCGTCGATCAGCGCCTGCTCGCCTTCCTTGCCCGGGCGCGCGTTGCCGTGCTCCATGCCAAACACGCCGTCGAAGCCCCGGCCCTTGATGTGGCGGAACAGATTCTTGTAATTCATCTCGCCCGTGCCCGGCTCCTTGCGGCCCGGGTTGTCGCCGATCTGGAAGTAGACGATCTCGCTCCAGGCGTGGTCGATGTGCGCGATGATGTCGCCCTCGTTGCGCTGCATGTGATACATGTCGTAGAGGATCTTGCAGGATGGACTATCTACCGCGCGGCAGATGGCATAGGCCTGGTCCGAAGTCCGCAGGAAGAGGTCCGGGTTGTCGGACAGCGGCTCGAGCACCATGGTGAGGTTCGCCGGCTCGAGGATCGCGGCTCCCGCGCGCAGGATGTCGATGACATTCCCGGTCTGGATGCCGATGGGCAGCTTTCGTTCGAAATATCCGGGCACCACCGTCGCCCACTTCGCATTGACGCGTTTGCCCACTTCCACGGCGGTACGGCAGGTCGCGAGAAACTTGTCGCGGAACTCCACCTTGCCGGTCGTCAGCGAGGTCTTCCAGTTGTCGCCGCCGTCGATGACGAACACGCCCATCGTCATGCCGCGGCGCGCCAGCGCGGCACCAATCTTCTCCTGCACGTCGACCGCACGGCCCATGAGCCCGTTGTCCTCGAAAGCAGTGAAGCCCTGGTCCGCCATGAACTCGATCTGCGCGATCAGGTCCTCGCCGGCATGCGCCTTGAACATGCCGAAGTGCGGGCCGTACTTGAGTTGAAACTTGCGCTGCGCATTCTTGCGCGCCTTGTCCGCCGCCAGGGCTGCGCCGCTGGCCATCGCGGCCACGGCCAGTGCGGAACTCGCGGAATTTGCCAGGAAATCGCGTCTGGTGCTCATCGGGGCACCACTCGCACCGCGGCACCGCCAGAGGGTGCAAGCTTCAAAGACAGGGTGTCCGACCTGGTCACGTCACGCGTGCTCTCGTTGAGCGCGGTCGGCGCCGCGCCATCCTCATGGATCTTCGCCCTGAATTTTCCGTCACCCAGAAAATCCAGCGGCAACGAAATCTCGCGTGGCTTTTCGGTGCCCATGGCGCCGACGTACCACTCCCTGCCCTTGCGGCGCGCGACCACGACGAAGTCGTCGATATCGCCGGCGAGGAAGCGCGTCTCATCCCAGGCCGCGGGCACGGCTTTCACGAAATCGAAACCCGCCGCGTTCTCGTAGATGTCGGGGCTGTCGGCCACCATCTGGAACGGGCTCTCATAGACCACGAACATCGCCAGGCCATGTCCGCGCGTGGTCTGCACCTGCGGCGGACTGTTGACGACCTCGAATGACGCCGGCGTGGCATTGCGGAATCCGCCGGGCGTGTAATCCACGGGGCCCAACAGCATGCGCGTGAATGCCAGGCTCACATTGTGCGTGGCCGTCACGCGGCGGCTCCACTTGTTGTACTCCGCGCCCATGATGCCTTCCTGCGTCAGGTAGTTGGGCCAGGTGCGGTTCAGGCCGGCGGGTGGATAGGCGCCGTGCATGTCCACCAGCAACTTGTGCCCGGCGGCCTTGCTCATGAGCTTGTGGTAGTAGTCGACCATCTGCTGGTCGTTGCGGTCCATGAAGTCGACCTTGATGCCCTTGATGCCCCAATTCTGGTATTGGGCCAGCGCCGCATCCATCTGCCGGTCGAGCAACGACCACTGCACCCACAACCACAGGCCCACCTTCTTTTTCGCGGCATAGGCCACGAGCTCCGGCATGTCGATGTCCGCCTTGGCTTTCGTGACGTCCGCGTCATCGGGAGCCCGGCCGCCCTGCCCGGAATTCAGGCACCAGCCCTCGTCGATCATCATGTATTCGAAGCCGGCTTTTCCAGCGAAGTCGACGTAGCGCTTGATGGTGGGCATGTCGGTGCCGCCCTTGTCGGGCGGCGGTAGATAGGGGCCGGACCACCAGTCCCAGGCGGTCTTGCCGGCGCGGATCCACGAGGTATCGAACGACGGTGGCGGATTCAGGTTGCCGATCAGGTTCGACTCGATCAGTGAACCCAGCTTGTCGCCCAGCATGATCACGCGCCACGGTGAGCCGGCGCCCTCCACTCCGATGGCGGCCCTCGCAATCAGCGAGCGGTCGTCGAGTCGGCGCGACACCCGCGTCTGCACGCCGGGTTTACCATCGCCCCGCCCGCCGAGATACAGCCCGCCGTAGTCGACGAGGTTGGCCTCGCCAATGGCAAAGGCATTTTTCCCCGTGCGGCAGACCAGCGGCAGGTCGTAGAGATTGTGCTCGCGAATGCGGCTGGCCTTGACGGGATCGAACTCGCCTTCGTGGCTGGAATCCACGCGCCCGACGTTGAAACCGTGGCAGTCGTAGTCCGCGCCGAACGTGAATTCGGTGTCCTCGCCGGCGACGGCCAGGGTGGACAGGCCGGCGTCTCCCGGCACGCGAAAACGGAAGGCCACGCCGTCGTCGTAGACGCGAAACACCCAGTGCAGCGTGCGCACGGCACGTGAGCGCGGCGCCGTGACGATGGTGATTTCGTTGAAGTTGTCGCGCGCCTCGCTGGCCTTGGTGGCCACCAGCTCGTGAACCTGCTGGATGCTGCGCGGGTTCGCCTGGCGCGCCTCGATGCTCGACACGTCGCCCTCGGCGAGCCGCAGCCGCAGTGCCGACGGTGCGATCAGAGTCTCGCCATTCCTCTCGATCGAATAGCTCAGCTGCCCGGCGCCGTTCTGCGCCAGCTTGAGAACCACCTTCGTGTCCGGCGATCGCACCGTGACCGGTAGCGACTGCGCGAACGCGGGCGCGCTGACCATCGCGCACAGCGCGTAGACGAGAACCTTCATGAATCCCCCCGCTCGGAATGGCAGCGCCGAACAATACCCAATTTGTCTGCGCAATTCAGCGCCCGTTGGGGAACGGGGCCAACGACCTCAGGCGCGTGCGATCTTTCCCGCGCCCTGCGCGATGATTTGCTGAATCTCCGGCACGCAGGAGCCGCAGTTGGTGCCGCACTTGAGCCGCTTGCCGATTTCCGCGGCCGTTGCGGCCCGCCCCAGCTGGCGCGCGCAGGCGGCGATGGGATTGCGGCCCACACTGAAGCAAGAGCAAACCAGCGCTCCCTGATCGGCACCTTCGACCGCGCGCCCCGCCAGCAGGCTGCCGCGCATGGCGGCATTGAGCTTCCCCGAGGCAAACAAGCCCGCCAGCCAGGCGCGCTCGGGCAATGCCGGACGACAGTCGACGTGAATGCAGGCCTGCAGGCGTTCGCCGACGAACCACGCGCCACGATAGAGATGTCGCGCCGGGTCGCGATATTCGATCCAGTCGGCCTCAGGGCCCTCGGGCACGCCTAACAGACTGCGAGCCTGTCGCGGCCAGTCGGGTAGCGATCGTCCGACGATCTCGTAGCGGGTGAATTCACTACCCTGCACGCGCGTCCACCAGGCGGCGTCCGGCGCAGGCAGCGACCCGCGCGCGAAGATCACGCCGTACCAGTCGGCCGCGAACGGCTCGATCGCCACGGCCGTATGTTTGAGCTCGGGTTGCCCGGACACGGGATCCAGCGACCGGCTGGCGAGCGCGCCGACGCGCGCATCGGAAGCATGTGCATCACTCCAGTGGATGGGCGCAAACAACTGCCCGGGAGGCACTTCGCCATCGACTCGAACCCGGACCACCATCGCGCCCCATGCCGAGCGGACGCGCGCCAGCTCGCCGGCACGCACCGCGAAGCGCAGGGCATCGACGGCACTGACCTCGACGAATGGCTCGGCCATGTGGGCCGACAGCCGCGCGGACTTGCCGGTGCGCGTCATCGTGTGCCAGTGATCGCGCACGCGTCCGGTGTTCAGCACCAGCGGAAAATCGCGCGTGGGCGCGTGTTCGGGCCCGCGCGGCGTCAGCGCGATGAAGCGTGCGCGCCCGTCGGCGTGCATGAATCGACCATCCGCGAACATCGGCCCACGCGCCGACTCACGCGAGCCGGACATGGGCCAGGCGGCGGGCTGCCAGTTGCGGTATTCGGTCGCGGTGATCTCCGACCACGCGCCGAGGTTGAGCGCGCGGCGCCCGTCGTTGGCATGCGCGGTGAGCCTTGCATGCTCGCGGAAGATCTCGTGCGGCGAGATGAAATCGAATCCGGTGAATCCCATGGCGCGGGCCACGTCGCACACGATGCGCCAGTCGGCGCGCGCCTCGCCCGGCGCCGGCAGGAACTGCCGCTGGCGCGAAATCGTGCGGTCGGAATTCGTGACCATGCCGTCCTTCTCGCCCCACGCAAGCGCCGGCAGCAGCACGTGCGCCAGCGCCGCCGTGTCCGTGTTCGCGACCACGTCCGAGACCACCACGAATTCGCAGCCGCGCAGCGCTTCCCGGACGCGATCGGCGTCCGGCAAACTAACTACCGGGTTGGTGGCCATGATCCACACGGCCTTGATGCGCCCGTCGTGGATGCGTTCGAACATCTCCACGGCCTTCGGTCCCTGGCGCGTCGCCATGGCGGGACTGCCCCAGAAGCCCTGCACGGCAGCGCGCCCCGGCGCATCCTCGAGGTCGATGTGGGCCGCCAGCGTGTTCGCGAAGCCGCCCACCTCGCGGCCGCCCATGGCGTTGGGCTGTCCGGTGACCGAGAACGGTCCCGCGCCCGGCTTGCCGATCCGTCCCGTGACGAGATGGCAGTTGATGATGGCGTTGACCTTGTCGGTGCCGGCGGAGCTCTGGTTCACGCCCTGGGAAAACGCGGTGATCACCGCCGGTGTCTGCGCAAACAGCTCGTAGAACTGCTGCAGCAAGGGGATGTCGAGTCCGCAGGCATGCGCCGTCGCCTCCAGCGAGCCGCCGCCCGCGCGCGCCGCCACCAGCGCCTGCATGCCCCCGGTCGTGTGCCGCTCGACGAAGGCGCGGTCGAGATGACCGTGCTCCGCCAGCCACACCAGCAAGCCGTTGAACAGATGCACGTCCGTGCCGGGCGCCAGCGGCAGATGCAGATCCGCGAGCTGCGTCGTGGCCGTGCGGCGCGGATCGATGGCGACGATCTTCATGCGCGGCCGACGCTCGCGCGCCGCGGTCAGCCGCTGCAACAGCACGGGATGACACCAGGCCGTGTTGGAACCCACGAGCACCACCAGGTCCGTGGCATCCAGGTCCTCATAACTCACCGGAACCACGTCCTCGCCGAAGGCACGCCGGTGGCCGGCAACGGCCGAGGCCATGCACAGGCGCGAGTTGGTGTCGATGTTCGCCGCGCCGATGTAGCCCTTCATGAGCTTGTTGGCGACGTAGTAATCCTCGGTCAGCAGCTGGCCCGAGACGTAGAGCGCCACGGACTCCGGGCCGTGGCGCTCGATGCAACGGCGGAATTCGCTGGCAACGGTTGCGATGGCGTCATCCCACGAGGCGCGCGCGCCGCGCAGCTGCGGATACAGCAGGCGGCCGTCGAGCGAGAGCGTTTCGCCCAGTGCATTGCCCTTCACGCACAACTTGCCGCGATTCGCGGGATGCGCCGGATCGCCGCGCACCTCGGCGCCGTCCTTGAGCCGCGTCGCGAGCACACCGCAGCCGACGCCACAGTACGGGCAGGTGGTGCGTGTGGGCGCGGCGTTCAATCCCGGGGTTGTCCGCTCATGCAGCCGCCGGTGTGTCGAACAGCAACTGGTCACGAATCGGCGCGACGTCCGTCCCCTCGATGATCAGCTCCTTGAGTCGCGCCGCTTCACGCGTATCGCCGAACAGCACCGCGCCGCACACACGGTTGCCCTCGATCACCACGCGTTTGTAGATGCCGCGGCGCAGGTCGGAGAGCACCAGGGACTCCCGCGTCGGCGACTCGCTGAAGTCACCCGCCGAAAAAACTTCGATTCCGGACACCTTGAGTTGCGTGGCATTGATGGCGCCGGAGAAGCGCGACACGCCGATTTCCGCAATGTGCTGCGCGCAAATGCGCGCCTGCTCCCACAGCGGCGCCACCAGCCCGAAGGTCTGGCGCCGGTGCTGCACGCACTCGCCCACGGCGTAGATGGACGGATCGTAGGTCTGCAGCGTGTCGTCGACCAGGATGCCCCGGTCGCAGGCAAGATACGCGCTCTTCGCGAGCGCGACGTTCGGCCGCACGCCCACCGCCATGACCACGAGGTCGGCCGGCAGTTCCTCGCCATTGTCGAATTTCACGCCCGTGACTCGCCCATTCGAGGACGAACCCGCGCCGAGAATTTCCTGGGTTTTCGTCCGCATACGGAAGGCGATGCCGCGCTTCTCGAGCGCCGCTTTCAGCAACGCGCTGGCGGGTGCGTCGAGCTGCCGCTCCATCAGCGTGTCGAGCAGGTGCACCACCGTGACTTTCATGCCACGCAGCGCGAGGCCATGCGCGGCCTCCAGGCCTAACAATCCGCCGCCGATGACCACGGCGCGCCGATTCTCGCCCGAGGCCTCGAGCATGCGGTTCACATCGTCGAGATCGCGGAAGGTCAGCACGCCGGGCAGATCCTTGCCGGGCAGTGGCAACATGATGGGATCGGAGCCCGTGGCGATCAGCAGCCGGTCGTAGGGCGCGACCACCCCGTTGCGCGAGCGCACCATGCGCCGCTTGCGATCGATCTCCACGATGGGATCGCCGGCATGCAGCGTGATGCCGCGCTTGGCGTACCAGGCCGGCCGATGCAGCATGATTTCATCGGCCTGGGATTCCCCTGCCAGCACCGGCGACAGCAGGATGCGGTTGTAGTTACCGCGCGGCTCGGCGCCGAACACCGTGATCGAGACACGATCCGCCACGCCGAGCTTGAGCAGTTCCTCGACCGTGCGCATGCCGGCCATGCCGTTGCCGGCCACCACCAGGCGTATGAGGCGCGCCTTGCGTGGCACCTCGACCTGCACGCGCCCATCGGCCACGCGCGCCGGATAGGCGGTGACATTGAACGACGCGTCTTCGATGCAACGGCCGCTGGCCAGTGAATAGTGATTCTTGTAGATGGGCGATGCGACCACGCGCTCGCCCTGCAGGTTGCCGGTGAGTCCGCGCGACAGCACGTTCGCGCGGCTGGCCGGGTCGAAGTTGTCCAGGGCATAGACGCGGCCATGCACCAGGAACAGCGCGACCTGGCGTTCGCCCGCCAGCGCGGCAACGCCGCCGCCTTCGATCAGCTCCTCGAGCGCGCAGACATCGTGCCAGCGTTCTTCCGTCACGCTGCCACCTCTGAGGCCTTTTCTTCCGGCGTCGCCGGACGAATCTGCCCGCGCTCCTCGACGAACAGCACGTTGCGATCCGTCTCGCTGGAGTTCACGAAGTGCCGGAAACGCTTGAGCGTGGCCGGATCCTCGATGGCCACCTTCCACTCGCAGGCATAGTTGCCGATGACGCGCGCCATGTCCGCCTCGAGCTCCGTGCCGATGCTCAGCGAGTCCTCGCAGACCACCTTGCGCACGTAGTCGATGCCGCCCTCGAGGTTTTCCAGCCAGGTCGAGGTGCGCTGCAACCGGTCGCCGGTGCGGATGTAGAACATCAGGAAGCGGTCGATGTAGCGGATGAGCGTGGCGGTGTCGAGATCGCGCGCCAGCAGGTCCGCGTGCCGCGGCTTCATGCCACCGTTGCCGCAGACGTAGAGATTCCAGCCATTTTCCGTGGCGATGACGCCGACATCCTTGCCCTGCGCCTCGGCGCATTCGCGCGTGCAACCCGACACCGCGAACTTGATCTTGTGAGGCGCGCGCAGGCCCTTGTAACGATTCTCCAGGTCGATGGCGAGCCCGACGGAATCCTGCACGCCGTAGCGGCACCAGGTCGAACCCACGCAGCTCTTCACGGTGCGCAGCGCCTTGCCATAGGCATGGCCCGACTCGAAGCCGGCATCGATGAGCTCACGCCAGATGGGCGGCAGCTGATGCACCTGGGCACCGAACATGTCGATGCGCTGGCCGCCGGTGATCTTGGTGTACAGACCGTACTTCTTCGCGATGGCGCCGATGGCGATCAGCCCGTCCGGTGTGATCTCCCCACCCGGCACCCTGGGGACGACCGAGTAGGTGCCGTCCTTCTGCATGTTGGCCAGAAAATAGTCGTTCGTGTCCTGCAGCACGGCGCTGCGCTTCTTGAGCACGAACTCGTTCCAGCAGGACGCCATGATGGATGCCACCACGGGCTTGCAGATGTCGCAGCCGAGGCCGCGACCATGTTTGGCCAGCGTGTCTTCGAAGCTCTTGAGCTGGCCGATGCGCACCAGGTGGAACAATTGCTGGCGCGTGTACGGAAAGTGTTCGCACATCGAGTTATTGACGCTCACACCGCGCTTCTTGAGCTCGGCGTTGAGGATCTGCGTGACCAGCGGTGTGCAGCCGCCGCAGGTGGTGCCCGCCTTGGTCTTGGTCTTGAGTGCACCCACCGTCGTGCAGCCGGCTTCGATGGCCGAGCAGAGGCCGCCCTTCGAGACGTTGTTGCACGAACAGATCTGTGCGGTTTCCGGCAGCGCGGCCAGCGCATTGGTCGGGGGTGCACCCGCAGAGGCCGCGGCCGCCGGAAACAGCATGCTTTCCGGGTTCTCCGGCAGAGCCATGGCATTGGACATGGTCTGGTGCCAGAGCGAGTAGTCAGAGGTATCGCCGACGAGGACGGCGCCGAGCAGCTTTTTGCCTTCGGCATCGACCACCAGCTTCTTGTAGACCTCGCGACGCTGATCGAAGAAGGAGTAGACGCGTGCGCCGGGTACGCTGCCGTGCGCGTCGCCGATGGAGCCCACGTCGACGCCCAGCAACTTCAGCTTGGTGCTCATGTCGGCGCCGGCGAACACTTCGCTGGGCGCGTCCAGCACGCGCGCCGCCGCGATGCGCGCCATCTGGTAGCCGGGTGCGACCAGGCCAAAGACCCGGCCTTCGTAAGCGGCGCATTCTCCGATGGCGTAGATGGATTCGTCCGACGTGCGGCATTCGCCGTTGATGGTGATTCCGCCGCGCGGCGCGACTTCCAGCCCGCAGGCGCGCGCCAGCTCGTCGCGCGGGCGGATGCCGGCGGAAATCACGACCACGTCCGTCTCGAGCGAACCGCCGTCCGCGAAATGCATGCGATGTCGCGCCGCCTCGCCGTCGTCGATGCGCGTGGTGTTCTTGCCCGTGTGCACGAACACGCCCAGGCCTTCGATGCGCGTGCGCAGCAGTCCGCCGCCGCCCTCGTCCACCTGCACGGCCATGAGCCGCGGCGCAAACTCGACCACGTGGGTAGTGAGACCAAGATCCTTGAGCGCCTTGGCTGCTTCGAGTCCCAGCAAACCACCGCCGATGACGACACCACGCGTGGAGTTCCTGCCCGCCTCGCTGATGGCCTCGAGATCCTCGATGGTGCGGTAGACGAACACATTCGGGCGATCGCGCCCTGGAATGGGCGGCACGAAAGGGCTCGAGCCGGTCGCGAGAATCAGGATGTCGTATTCGTACTCGGCGCCGCTCTTCGCGATGACACGCTTGCCGGCGCGATCGATCGACGCCACGGCATCGCCCAGATGCAGCTCGATGCCGTTCTTGTCGAAGAACTCCCGCGTGGTGAGCGTGAGGTCTTCGACGGTCGAACCGGAGAAATACTTCGACAGATTGACGCGGTCATAGGCCAGTCGCGGTTCCTCCGCGAGCATGGTGATCGAAAGATCACCGCGTCCTTCCTGGGTCAGGGCCTCGAGAAATCGCTGCCCGACCATCCCGTGGCCAACAACAACAATACGTTTGGACATTGCCCGGTCAGCCCTCGTTCGGTAGCAACGTCCTTGGTAAAGCAACCGCTGTGCCATGGCCCAAACGCCGCGAAAATCCTCAGCCGGGCACCCGGTTACAACCGTTTGCTTCAGGTCGGTGCAGGGGGCGGGGGCGAACGCATCAGGGCTGGGCAGCTACCGGATCCGCGCGTACAGCACCGCGTCGATGATCTGCCCGTCCTTGGAGATGCTTTTGCGCAGCACGCCCTCGCGCTGAAAGCCGCACTTCTCCAGCACGCGCATGGACGCCGGGTTCCATTCGAACACCGGCGATTCGAGACGCATGAGGTCGAGCTGCTCGAGCGCGTAGCTGGCCGTGGCGCGCACCGCGGCCGTCATGATGCCGCGGCCCCAGTAGGGCTCGCCGAGCCAGTAGCCGAAGTTCGCGTTGCGGCACCAGATGCCTTCGTGGATGTCGGCGCCAATGCCGCCCACGGCGAGGCCGTCGACCTCGATGGCCCAGCTCGTGCGGCGCGACCTGGTCGCGAGATGCGAGAACCAGGCGTCGGCATCAGCGTCCGTGTACGGATGCGGAAAGCGATGCGCGAGGTTGCGCCATACGTTGCGATTGTCAGCGAAGCGCACCAGCGAGGGCTTGTCCGCGGCGCGCCAGTCGCGCACCACGCATGAGCCGCAATCCAGGTGCATCGAGACCGGCTCCATCAGTCCACCGGCGGAACCAGCCACTTCTCCAGTCGCACCGCGTCTTTGGCGCCGCCGTAATAATTACGGCTGATCACATGCTCATGGTAGCCATGCTCGCCGTAAAAATTTCGCCCGGCGGGATTGTCGCGCCGGCATTCCAGGTCGATGCGGGTGACGCCCGAGGCCTGCGCCACGGACTCCAGCCAGCGAAGCACCAGGCTGCCGATACCCTGCCGCTGGTGCGAGCGCCGCACCGCAAACAGCAGCAGGTGAGCAACCTCTTCGCGGTATTTCATGATGCCGAACGCGAGGATGGTGCCGCCCTCGCGCACCACGGCCACGTTGCTGTCGGGGTCGAGGATGGAACGCTGCACGCGCGCCACATTCCAGCTCCAGCCGAGGCCCTGCTCGATGTAGTCGCGCGACATCGCGGCGATGGCTTCTGCGTCGGCCGATGTGGCCAGGCGCACGGATGCGTCGGTAATCATTCGGGCAAACCCAGCGACGGCAGGATCAAAAAAAACACTGTGACCAAAATCAATGCGCACAATAACCCGATGCCGACCACGCGCCACGATGAGCGAATCGTGCCACCCGCGGCGCGATGCGCCGTGATGACGGACTTGAATTGCCTTTCAGAAAGCAGGTACGCCATGGCGCAGTACGCCACCGGCAGCACCACGATTGGGAAACCATCCAGAAGGTAGGCGGCGATCAGGATTGCGATCAGCGTGGCAACGATACCCATGCCCAGCGCCCGGCCGGCTTCCTCGGGCTGGCGCATGACACGAAAGTTGTGCGCGGCCAGCCACCCGGCCGCCAGCGGCGAGCCGAGAAACGCGCCGGCCGTAATCTGGTTCGGCGAATACAGCTGGTCGACCTGCAGGCGGCGCGCCACTCGCGGCCGACCCGACATTGGGACCACCCACCTCCGACTTGGGCGGCGCGTAGGGATTGCGGCTCATGTGCAAGAATGTACACGGAACACCGGCGATGAACGACCTCTCCTCCATCCAGCCCGCGCAGTTTCCGCAGGACGTCGACGCGGTGCGCGCGTTGTTTCGCGAATACGCCGCCGGCCTCGGGTTCGACCTGTGTTTCCAGGGCTTCGACCAGGAGCTGGCCATGCTGCCGGGAAAATACGCCACGCCCACCGGCGGAGTCTTCCTGGCCACGAGACGAGGTGAATCGGTGGGCTGTGTCGCATTTCGACCGCTCGACAAATACGACTGTGAAATGAAGCGGCTGTTCGTGCGCCCCATGGCGCGCGGCGAGCAGTTAGGCCGCAGGCTGACGGAGCACGTCTGCCAGGCGGCGCGCGACGCCGGTTACCGGCGCATCTGCCTCGACACCATCGCAACCATGCGGGAAGCGCACGCGCTGTACGATTCGCTGGGATTCCACGAGATCCCGCCCTACGTGTTCAATCCGATCGCGGGTGCGAAGTACATGGCGCGGGAGTTGTAGTCAGGCCGGCACGCCGTGAAATACCTCAGCGACTTTCACCCGTCCTGACTCGTCGAAGGTGAGGTTCTCGGATACGCGCCTGGATTTTCCGTCGATGTCCGCGGTGTAGATGATGGCCAGTTCGCGCCTCACCGGGTCCCACAAAGTACGGTCTACGACGAAACGCAGCGCGTCGATGCGAGCAAGTGCCGTATTCCAGTAGGCGCGCAGCGCACCTTTGCCGCGCACGCTCCGCGTTCCCGCTACCGCGAGCGCGGTCGGGCTCGTGAACACGACGTCGTCGTGGAAATGGTTCAGCACGGCTTCGATGTCGCGGCGATTCCACGCATCGGCCCACTGGGCTGCAAATGCGAACGTGTCGTCGCGCGTCAAGATCGGCGTATTCATCTAGCGCCACAAGCCGATGATCAACCCGTACAGCACGAACTGCACGGTGTGATATCCACCGTCGATGAGCCACATGACCGACGGCCGATTTGCGAACTGGTAGTTGATGCCGAAGCTGGCCGCGACCAGACCGGCACCGACAGCGAAACCCCGCAGCACGGCAGACATCGCGTCCGCCGGTGCAGGAATCACCAGCGCGTATGCGAACGCCGCCACGAGCGCAAACAAAAAGCTCAGCCCGAAAACCCTGACCGGATGAGCATCGCCAGGCTTGCGCACGTCGCCTGCAAGGCGTTGCCAGGTGGGACCGAACAGCACTGGCGAATACCAAATTCCGCCGAGCAGAAAACTGGAAAGTGCGGCGATGATGACCGCCAGAAGGTTCACGTCCGACATGCGACCTCCAAAGGTTATCTGGAACCGTCGCGGATCCCGTCCTTCAGTCCCCGGTCATAGCCGAGCTCGTAGTCGGTTTTCTTTTCGCCGTCCTTTCTCGGCTTCTTGAGCGGACACATCACCGGCATCGGTGTCGGCGGCGCGCCTGTCACTTGCGCATAGCCTTCGCCGTAGCCCTGCTTGTATCCGTCACAGAATTCGTCGGCGACCGCGGTTCCGGCCGCGGCGAGCGAGAAGACCAACATCAGCATCGTTTTCTTGAGTCGCATGTTGAACCCCCTGTTTTTCCAGTCTACTACCGGGAGCGATCGGACGGATGATTCACGCCGTCGTTGGTTTCCACGGGTCCGAGATCAAATGGATTTACGCCCTCGAGGCATCCGACGTTGTATCCGTACTCCTGCGGATTCGCGCGTCGCTGGTGATGCGTGTAGATGCCACAGTTCGAGCAGAAGTAGTGGTGCGCCACTTTCGTATTGAACTGGTACAGCTTGAGGACGTCCTCGCCCTTGACGACCCGCAGGCCCTCGAGCGGCACGGAGGCAACGATGGCGCCCTTCCTGCGACAGATGGAGCAGTCGCAGCGCCTCGGACTGACTACCCCGTCGGGCAGGGACAGCTCCAGCTCCACCGCGCCGCAGTGGCAGGTGGCCCGATGACGCTCCTGGATCACCGTGGGTCCTATCTTCTTGATCACGACGCCTCACCTTGCTTCTCGAAGCGCGCCACCAACCCGTCTTCGGGATCGACGACGTCACCGACATACTGGAAGCCGCACTTCGCCAGAACTTTCTTCGACGCGCCACCTTCCGGGAGCGTGTGCGCCCTGACGAGCTTCACGTCGGCGGATGTGAATGCATACCGGGTGAGTGCCGCTGCGATTTCAGTCGCATAGCCTTTGCCCTGCTGCTCCGTCTCGACCGCGTACGCGATCTCGACGATTCCATCGGCCGGCGGACCCTTGAACCCTCCCGTGCCCACGACGGCGCCGCTATCGCGGTGCACCGCCGAAAACCCATGTACCCAGGGATCGACGTTTGGCGATGCGCGCATTCGCGCCAGCCACTCGGGCGATACCTGCGCGCGTTCGTAGGGCGTCATGCGTTCGAGCATGGCCTCAGCCTCGTCGCGCGTCTTCGGCACGAGGTCGAGATGAGCCGTTTGAATTCTCACTTCCTGGCCTGCATGACGGTCCAATCGTAGAGAGCCGCCAGCGACTGCTGCACGTTCCGCATCCCGCTGTTCTTCCATCGCGCTGCGGCGGGATCCGCCTCGGCCTTGCAGATGGCCCGCGACTCGTCTTCGGCTTTTCCAGTAAAGGTGCCTTCCAGGATCAGCTTGTTGACCTGCGCCTCGAGGGACGCAATCAGCTCATCGGGCTTGGCGCCTGGCTCGAGCAGCGCCACGACTTCGGCGACGCGACTGTCGACCGATTTGATGAGCGCATCGTTCTTCGTCAGCCAGTCTTGCAGCAGTGTCTTGCGCGCGGCGGCGCCGTCGGGATCCACGCTGCGGCAGTGCTCCTCCACCGCTTCGGGGCTCAGCCTCCAACCCAGCACAGCGCCGAGCTCTTTGACGACCTCGTGCGCGCCAGGGCCCTCAGCCTTCGGCGTGGAATTGCCTATTGCCCGCAGGGTCAGTTGCAGCGCGGGACTCGCGGCGTGCGGCGAGTTGCGAGAGATGTCGCCCCCCGTGTCCCAGAGCACCGGCACCATCTTGCGAGCGAGCGCCGCCTGCGCAACGGCTGTCATCCAGCGCACGCGCGATACGGCTTCTTTCTTGTCGGTGACGCCGAATTCGCCGATGAAAGCTGGCAGGTCATTGCGCTTGCAGAACTCCTGCATCAGGTCGAACAAACGATTGAGCTCGGCGACGTCACCGTCGCTGCCCCAGGTGGCCTGAACCTTTCCCCAGCTCTCATCCTGGGTCATGCCGGCGAACTGCCACGGCGTGTAGTAGTGCACGGAGATCAGCAGCCGATGCGGCACGCTGTCCTTGGGCAACACGTAGTCATCGCTTGCCGTCTTGGTGAAGTCGGTCGAGTACCCCGTGACGATGAGCAGGCGGTTCGCATTGTTGCCGCCGGTCTTGCGCACCGTGTCGATGAAGAGCTGGTTGACGCGGGTCAGCGTGGCGTACGCCTTCTTCGTCGAGCCCTCGCCCTCGAAGTTGGTTTCCTCGTTCAGCGCCTCGAACAGCAGCCGCTCGTCCCGTTCGCCGAAGTAGTTTGCGATCTGCGTCCAGTACGACTGGAACTTGCGCTCGGCCTCGGCGCTGAAAGTGGCGTGGGTCTTCTTGAATTTTTCCTTGTTGCTCGAGTCGATCCAGCCGCCATCCCAGTGGATGTTCACGACGCAGAACATGCCGGCATCGGTGATCCATTGCACCACCTCGCCCACCCGCGCGAGCTTGTCGTCCGGGATGCGGCCATCGCGCGCGTAGGTATCCCAGGCCACGGGCAGCCGCACCGTCTTGAATCCCATCGCCGCCAGGTTCTCGACGTATTTCCTGGTGATGGGCGGGTTGCCCCAGCCGGTTTCCCAGCTCGTGGTGTTCTCGAGTGTGTTGCCGATATTGACGCCCACGCCCATCAGCTTCGCCGTGGACCAGGCGTCGAGCACCGCCGTGGGCTCCGCGGCGCGTGTCGCTGCCGCAAATGAGAGCGCGATCAAGAGGCCGGTCGCAATGAAGTTACCGAGTCGATTGGCCTTATCTGACAGTGGGGTCATATAGATTGAGTAGTGTGAGAGCAGCCAGTCCAAAAAGGTTGGCCAGCATATGCCCGACGACGCACCAACGCAGCGTCCCGGTGCGCTGATACGCAAGGCCCCAAAGCAGGCCGACGACAAACAACGCTCCCACCGCTTCGATCTTGCGAAGCGACAGGGAGTGAATACCCCAGATGAGCGGATGGCTCGCGGCGAAGAGCGCCGAAGAATAGAGAAGACTCAACGCCCTGCCCCAGGACGCGGCAGAGTCCATGATCAGGCCGCGCCAGTACGACTCCTCGAACCAGGGATTGACCAGCGCGAAGACCGCCCACGCGGTGATGAGTTGCCAATCGGTCAGCAATGACCAGTGACGCAGGAAACCGTGCAGCGAAAGCAGCCCGGCCACGACGGCGAGCACGGACCATATGAAGCTACCCGATGCAGGCCGGAACCGACTGCGCGGTGAGGCCCGGTGCGAAAACCCTCGCAGGAACGCGGCAATCACCAGCCAGAAGACCAGCATGGTAGGAACCCATGCCCACACACCCAGGACTCGACCCGCAGCGACCTGGACGATGGCGCAGGTCGCGATGAGCAGCGCGGGCGACAGAACCGCGTAGAACAGAGTTTCGCGTCTGCGGATCAAGGCCTGTCTACTGCTTCGCTATCTTGCGAGGCACGGCTTTCAACGTACCTGGGTAGAAGACGTTGAAGGGGTGCACTTCATAGATGAAGATGCCGGCTCCGAAAGATGGGTCCTCGTCCATCATGGAGCGGGCCTGCAACTCCGACTCGGCGGCCAGAATGATGAGCCCCAGGTCCGAGTAGCGCGCTCCGACTTTCAAATGGCCCGCGTCGCGAAGTCGTTTCAGGTTGGCGCTGTGAGCGCCAAAGTGGAGCTGCTCGTGCGGCGGCTTTGCGGCATCCCACTTGGGTCCCGTTCGTATCTGGACGGCGAAGAGTGGCAAGGCTTCCACCGCTTCAGACGCCATGGCTTGCTGAGCAACGGAGTCCCCCGCGCCCAGAGCGAGCAATGCGAGCGCGACAACCGATAGGGAACGCGAAACGATACGCATGGAGCTGCTCCTAGGGCCGACCCTGTCCGCACAGTTTGTCGGCATATCCCGACAGTTTACTGCGATGTTTGACACTCCTGGCGTCGCTGTGTACTTACGTTCGACGATCTCGACCGAGGTCGACCCGCGTTTCAGGTACCAGGAGGTTTGTCATGGCGTTGTGGAAAGATCAGTTTGGCCGTGAGCAGAGCGGGCCGGAACCCGCCGCGAAGGCGCCCGAGAAGGCTTCCGTCCTGGCCGCCGTCGGTGAGCCGGCCGCACGCCCGGCCGCGAACCAGAATCGCGCGGACGCATCGATGAAGGAGTCCATCATTTCTGCCGGGCTCACCATCGAGGGCAAGATCGAAGGCTCGGGACATGTCCGCATTGCCGGTGACTTCAAGGGCGACGTCAACGTCCAGGGCAACCTGACGATCGAGGCGGGTGCGCACCTGACTGGCGGCGTAAAGGCTGACACGGTGGTCATCGGCGGCCAGCTCGATGGCAACATCGATGCCGCTTCCCGCGTCGAACTGCTGCAGACCGGCGTGCTCAACGGTGAGTTGAAGGCCGGCTCGCTCGTCGTTGCGGCCGGTTCACGCATGCGTGGCAAGGCGGAATTCGGCTGGGACGAGAAGCCCAAGCACTGAAGAACTCATGAACGGCCGTGTTGGAACAGCCGGCAAGACCAGGATTTGTCCGCACTGCAAGACAACCATCCTGGAGAGCGCCAGCGTCTGCCCGGGTTGCCAGCATCACCTGCGATTCGATCGCAATTCGAGTGTCGAAAGCCGGGTCCAGCCGACCTTCTCCGCGTTGCGAGTCGAAGGTGCGTTTCGCAATCCCGCGGGTGCCGACTCGTGGGAATACTCGGTGGTGGTCTCGATTCGCAACGATCGCGGCGAAGAAGTGGCCCGCAAAGTAGTTGGCGTCGGTGCGCTCGATCCCCGTGAAAGTCGCACCGTCACGCTGTCAGTCGACGTATTCGCGCCACGCGGTTCAAAGTAGCCGCGTGGCGCGGATTGTGATCAGTAGCCCTTCGCGGCAATCGTCAGCACCGTCCCGCCCAGCTCGTTGTTCTGCTGCAATTCGATGTCCATGAGACTTCCGCGAACTTCTGTTCCGTATTTCAACGAAACAGAAATTGCATGCACTCTGGCTTGAACGTCGAATCGAGTCTTCTTCGACAGGCATTCGATAGCCAACTTCGCGTTGTACCCGGGCATCTGAATGTCGCCGTATGCCATGAAATATACGCACACCGCCCTGGCCGCCTCATGGCCGGCGGGGTCGCAGCGCTTGGCGCCAAAGCCCGGCTGCTCGCGGTCCTTGAAATTACTTCCGAATATCGTGTGGAACTTGAGGACTTTGGTTTCGCCCGGATTGACCGAAGCGGCAAACGCGCGCAGCGGCTCACATAAACCATCGGCCGCGGACGCTGGCTGATGAGCAGCCAAAGCGATGAGGCAAGAGATCAGGCTCGAGGTATTTCGTCGCATCTAGTTCGCCTGCTGGATGGTCCGTTAACCGGCTGACTGCCGCAGAATCTTTTTCATCTCTTTCCCTTTTGCGAGCTCATCGATCAGTTTGTCCAGGTACCGTATCTTCTTCATCAGCGGATCTTCGATGTCTTCCACGCGAATGCCGCACACGACGCCTTTGATCAGCGAACGATTGGGATGCATGGCGGGTGCCTGCGCAAAAAACGTCTCGATGTCGTTTTCCTGCTTGATCTGCTTGCGTAGTTCCGCCGGGCTATAGCCAGTCAACCAGCAGATGATTCGGTCAACTTCTGCTTTCGTTCGACCCTTGCGCTCCGCTTTTTGAACATACAGCGGATACACGCTTGCGAACTTGATCGCGAAGATTCGGTGCTTGGGCAACTGAGTTCCCCCGCGCGGCGCGTGTCAGTCCAGCTTGCAAACCAGTCGCGTTACGGTCGTTCCCGCGGTGAAATTTGGCACGTCAGCTCGCACCTTCATTCCCTCGGGCGTGCCGAATACGGTTGCCATGTGTTCGGGACTGTCAAACCACGCTTCAAAGACTCTATAGGACGCGGGTGGTGAACCATCAGCCTGCGGCAAACACTTGGCCGCTTCCATTCGGCGCGCACCCTTCATGGCGGCGACCAGTGGCATGTGAACGCCGAGGTAATACTTTTCGAACTCCGCAGGATTCGGCGGGTGCCCGTAGAGGACCATGAACTTGATTCCGCCCTTGGTTTGGTTCGTTTCAGTGGCGCTGGCGCCGGCCGCAACCAGGCCAACGGCAAGCATCGAGAGAGAAGTTCTGCGGTCCATGGTCACTCCTGTGTGGTCGAAGGACAGATGCGGATATCGTATCGGCAAAGCACTGACCTGCGGCCATCAGTGATTCGTCAGGTCTCATTGACCAGCCGCCGGGAGTACATGCGACACAAGCCGAACTCGGCCATGTACTCGCGCTCGAATGTCATTCCCACCTTGGCGGCGACGGCGGCCGACGCCGCATTGCCGGGCATGATGAGGCAGATGAGGCGCTTCAGACCCAGCTCATCGCGTGAGTACTGAACTATTCCGCGAGCTGCCTCCGTGGCAAGACCCTCACCCCAACGCGACTTGTCGATCAGATAGGCCACTTCTACTTCGGATTGTCCGTCAATGGTCCACGGCAGTAGACCGCATCTACCCAGAAAGACACTCGTGCCTCGTTCAACGGTGGCCCAAAGTCCGAGCTCGGAACGATCTGGGTGACCGTGGAGGAACCACTCGAGTTCTTCCCTGGTTTCGGCGAAGGTGCGTACGCCCTCAGGGAAGTGGGCGCGAATCTGCGGATCGCTGTAAAGCCGGTAGAGCGCATCGAGATCGTCCATTTCGAGGTGCCGAAGAATCAGGCGGTCAGTTTCCAGGATGACCATGGGCATGACGCCTTACATTCCGCGTCTAGAGCGGTTCATGAAAGTAGAAGCAGAGTCCATCGGGCGCGACAACGAAAAATACTTGCAACTTCTGGCCATTCCGTTCGTCCACGCGCCAGTTTCCTATGTTGACGCCCTTTGACTCGAGCTCGTTCTTGATCTGGCCAATGTTCGAAACCAGGATGGCGGCGCCGTCTTGCGATGGGTCTCCGCCGTTTACCGCAAAACCGATGCGCGTTCCATCGCGGTCGAGGATCACCGTCGGCGCCGGTTGATCGCGTCGTTCAACTTCGACCATGCCGAAGCTCTTGGTGTACCAGTGGGCAGCAGCATCAATATCGACGACAGGAAGTGCCAAGATGTCGCGTTGGTATGGGAATGCAGCCTTGAATCTTGCTTGTTCCGGCATTGCTTACCACCTATCCATGCATGCGCCTCACTTCGTCGGCTTCCGGCGTGGCCGCTTTTTCGCAGCAGCCCTCTTGTTCGTCTTGATGATGAGACTGCCCTTCCCTTTGGATGACAGCGGAACACGCGCATGATCAATCGCCGCGGTAATGAACGCCTCCACATCCGGATGTGCCAACCGCCTGGCCGTTTCCAGCCGGACGAAGCGAGTCAACTTTCCCGATCCCAGCAGAAGCTTCTTCGGGTCGGGCAATTGCGGTCCTTGATTGAAGTACAGATCCACACCGTCGGCACGGGCGGCGATTGATACAGGGGCATCGATCCCTTGTTCCGTCGGCGAATAAGCGATGACGAAGAAGCTGGAGTAGTCGTACGCCAGCTCGTTGGCGGTCGGCAGACGCTTACGTAAAGCAGCCCGAACCGATCGAATGAACTTCTGGTGCTTCGGACTGAACATGTCGTTGAAGGACTGGAGCTGGGCCTCCGGCGTAGTCTTCCCGTCATCGATTTTCACTGCCATCGCAGCCTCCGTTGGCTAGTGAGAATGGATGTCTTGGCCGAAGACGATACCCACCCCATTGACATCCCGTACCCCGAATTCGCGAATGCCATAGGGCTGATCCTTGGGTTCAGCCGCCACGTCTGCTCCTCTATCGACAACCTCACTGTAGTAGGTGTCGATATCCTTCACCCACTGAAACAAGTGGACCCCCTTCGGCGTCCCCTCGTCCCTTACGAAGTGAATGGCAGAGTTGTCGCGCCATACGACGGCATACGTGTCGTCGCCGAAGTCCCAGGTGAAACCAAGTACATCACGGTAGTAAGCTGCAGAAGCTTTGACATCCGGAACGTGCAATACCGGAGCCCCTTGAACGAATTGCTTTGGGTTGGAAGTTGGCAAGGCGGGCATCGATTTCTCCTGTGTGCGCTGCAGCGATTTGTTAGACGCCATCTGTTCTCTTCAGGGCCCAACCAAGACTGAGCACATACCGCGACCCGCCCTGCACCTTCGTCACGGAGTGCAGCGATACGTCCGACCGAAATAGCTTAATCCGCTTCGTCTCGAAAATGGGGTTGGCACAGATAAATTCGCCACCGGCACGCGGGCGCTTGAGAATGATGTTCAATCTATAGTGTCGCTTGCCCGTAACGGGATCTTGATGAGGCGGGATCTCGGTACCGTCGGGGAATCGGAGCAAGTAGAGGTCGAACGGGATCACGACCGGATTCGCGAGGAGAAGCAGCTTGTCGTAGCCGGTACCCTGGCGACCTCGTTGCCAACGCATCCAGTTACGCAGGTACTCTCGAGCGGTGGTCATTGTGCAGGCGTTGATCTGGCGTTTAGCGGTACGGGCACTCAAGGACGCGGACTGAGCGCGGTGGCGAATTCCAATGTCTCACTGGTCCAACCTTCCAGCAACGACCGGCCTCGTTCCAGCAGCTCCGGTAGGTCACCTGCTATCTCTCCGATGGGAACAGCTTCCCTCAGGAATTCTCGCCGCCAATAGCGTTTGCTACCACGATCCTCAGACGCACAAAGCCAAAAGCTATATGTCACACGTCCCTCATCCGCGAGGTAGATCTGAATCAGGCGCCGAATGGAATTGCCCCAAACCATCGACCGATCCGGCCAGTTTCTGCTGTTGCTCGTCAGTGCAATTCCATGGCGCTCCGAGAAAGCCCGAAGCTCGCCGTCCAACGCTCGAAGTGGCATCTCGAGCGTTTCCCACCGGGCCTCGGTGCCGTGAAAACCGTTGGGCATGTCGCTTAGCGCCTAACGGATGAACTGAGCGGCGCGACGCGCTGCTCTTTGGACCTGGCACTTTATCTCCCACGCGTGCGCTCCGGCGATTTGTTAGACCGCGTCACTTGCGCTGCTCCAACTCGGCCTGCTTCTGACGCAACAACTCAAGTGCCTGCGCGCGCGAGGCATCACCAAGAACCAATCGGTGTTTGTGGCCATCTCCATGTTTGTCGATCACCGTGACGAATACGGTTCCGCGATCCTCTTCGTACGTGATGCCTGCTGTATTTTCGGGACCAAGTTGGCGAAGCGTCTCGATATCCAACGTGAAAGCCGCCGATTCTCGCGTGCAGCCTACGCAACCGAGGAGGAGGACTACGAGGGCGGCAAGGAAAGCTGAAACATGTGATGACATTTCTTGCGGCCTAACGGTTGAGCTGAACACCGCGCGCGCTGTTGAATGAAATTTGCACCTTATCGCCCACGCCCACGCTCCAGCGAGGTGTTAGGCGTCAGGTCGGTCGGGCGAATTGGTATCTTTCGACCGAGAACCTGGCACGAACCAGCCAAAAAGCAACCCTTCGAGAACGATGCGCACCCTATCACGCAGCGGCAATCTGCCGGCAGTCGATCCGGAGTCGGGCTTCATAAGTTCAGCCAGGAGTTCCACCGCATCTGCAACATGTTCCTCCGGAACCATGATGCTCTGTGTGTTGTACGCATTGATCTGCAGTCCAGGAAGCATGCTGGCAATGCCACGGTTGTGCACGAAAGTGGGAATCTGATGAGCCTCGAGCAATGCGGTGGCTACGAGCACTTCCGACTCGGATTGTGGCGAAAACACTCGTACCAGCGCCATGCACCTAACGGTTGAGCTGAGCGGTACGGCGCGGCGGTTTGGGCCTGGCACTTTATCTCCCACGCGTGCGCTCCAGCGAAGTGTTAGGCGGCAACTTCGACGTACTCAACTTTGCTCGATGGAGGCGGAATGGGTGAACCGTCCTCACGCAACCCATCCAGGTGGAACTCGATGGCCTCGCGGATCGCCACTTCGGCCTCCTCAAGGGTAGCTCCAGTAGCAACGCAGCCCGGAAGATCGGGGACATACGCTGAGAAGTTCGAGCCTGCGTTTTCAATGACGACGGCGTAGCGCATCGCAGTTACCTTAATTTCGCCTCAGACCGGCCTGCTTGAGAATACTGTTGAGCGTGCCCGGAGCCAAATCGTCGCTGGGTTTTCCTGGAACAGTTACCCGGCCGGGCTTCGCCAAGTGCTTGAATTGGCGATGACTCCCGCGAGTTGCGACCAAGAACCAGCCGTCTATGTGCAGAAGTCGGAGCAGCTCACTCACTTTCATCCGCCAACGCCAGGGTTGGCGTGGCCGTCCGTGAACTCTCGAATCCCTCGTGAACCGCTAGATTTGCCGCCTAACGGTTGAGCTGAGCGGCGCGCGCGCCGCGACGTATGAGGGCACTTTATCCCTCTCGCGCGCGCTCCAGCGAGGTGTCAGGCAACGACGACGGGGTAAGTCGCCACAGAAGAACCATAAGCACGATTGCGCCTGCAATTATTGCGGTAAGCGTCGCTGCAGCGAAAGTCTTCCAACCCATCGTGATCGCGGCAACAGTTCCCAAAACAAATGTGGCGATTGCGACGTGCCGCCTGTGCGTCGGAGCAAGCAGTGTGCAGGCAATCATTACAAGCGCGGCCGCAAGAGCTGCACCAGATGCAATGAATGTATCTGAGGCCTCCAAGAACCATGGCGCGGAGCAGCGGCCGGACACGACTTGGCCAAAAGGGCAAATCGCGTCGACGCCCTTATACAGAGCTACGCTCAGCAAGAGCGCCGCATACCACGCCGCCAATGCGGCCGGCAGAATCAGAATCCATCGGATGGTCCGTGACATAGCTGCCTAACGGTTGAGTTCACCCGCCCGCAGAAGCGGGCGGAGCCCGCTGTAGCAGGTCGGGTGCAACGAAGGGTCAGCCCGCATGGAAGACATAGCGTAGTTCTTCCAGCGTGGTGCCACCAAGCTGAAAAGACTTGCGCGACTCCGGCTCAACGACAAAGCCTGCACGCTCATAGAACCGAACCGCACGCTCATTACCTGCGATGACCCACAGACTGACGGACTTGTACCCTTCCGCCACGATGCGCTCCAGTGCCTCAAGCCACAACAGGCGACCTGCCCCGGTGGACCAGGATGCAGCCTTGACATAGATGGCCCATATTTCCGCTTGATCGATTGGCGCACCTTTGTCACGCGACGCGCCGAAAGCGACGAACCCAACAACTTGGTCAGCGGCGCGAGCCACGAGCAGGTGCGACGGTTGCTGCTCGAGCAAGCGACGCCACATGGCCTCACGGTCGGCCGCCGACAAAGAAGCGAGGTACTGCTCTGGCAGGATGCCGCGGTAGGCGTGCTGCCATGACTCAACGTGCACCTCAGCGACGGCCCGGCAATCTTCGGCAGTAGCAGGGTGAATTTCCATGCGGGCTAACGGTTGAGTTGAGCGCCGCGGTTGCATCGGTATGGGCTTGGCACCTTATTCCCCACGCGTGCGCTCCAGCGAGGTGTTAGGCCGCAACCTGCGCTCCGCAAACTCCTGCAACTGGGACACAGAGCACCGTTCCGCTATATCGACTGGAACGATCTGAGTGGAAGTGTCATCGCGGAGAATGATGACATCCATCTTGAACAGCTTTGCCGTGGAAAGATTGAAAAGCAGCGAGTAGCCAGGCCGATAGGGTGTCTTCTCATGCCCCGGGTCATACAGCGTGACTTCAAGATACGGCGGGATTAGTGACGTGTCGTGATACCACGATGCAAGCACACGAACGTCTTTCATGCTGCGAGTGAGGATTAGTCCTGTCACGCACTCCGGCACGACGATAGTCTTACCTCCAACCTTGAGCTCCAAGCTCGCAATCGGCGGTACGCCTGGTTCACCACTGCGCAAGAAGTCGACGCGAAGCGACGCTGGATTGTATTCAGGCGGAAGCCCGTCGAGTCGGCCGCCTGCATCTATGTTCAAAACGGTATCGCGATGAGCGAAGCAAATAGTGGTGGTGAGAGTGAGAGCGACACATACGATCGTGAGAAGGCGTGTCATTGCGGCCTAACGGTTGAGCTGAGCGGCACGCGCGCTGTTGTTTGCACTTGGCACTTTATCCTCCACGCGTGCGCTCCAGCGAGGTGTTAGGCGGCATTCTCGGCGAGTTCAACTGGGATCGCCACGGTAAGTCGACACCCACCAAGTATTGCCACCAACATCTACGAAACCGGCCTGGCGCTCGTTGTATGGCTTGTCTTCTGGCGCGACAATGCTACGCGCTCCCAACTCCATGGCTCGAGCGTACACAACATCAACGTTGGGCACATAGGCATAAACTGAGCCAACCCAAGCTTCAATGTGTTCCGGTAATTCACCTGCCTCAACCCATAGTAGTGAATCACCGATTTTTAGAAGGGTCGGGCCACCCTCGTTTGACTCAATGAACTCAGCATCAAAAGCACGTTGGATGAATGCCGTCAGTCCGGCTGGCCCGCACAGATAGGGGCGGACGCTGCCAGACCCACGATGTACATGCTTCATGGAGCGATTCATGGATTTCTCCACTGGTGGGGCGAGGTCAAGACTGAGCGGCGCGAGAGCGCGAGTGTAAAACTCGCAGCTCCGCTCGAGGTTGGCCACCGCCAGGTCGATGTGGTGGACCACTTCGTGGTGTTCCATAGATCGGCCCAACGCCCGCGCTCACCGGCGGGCCGAGCAACGCGAGGCCCGTCCGAGTGCAGCGCGTTGTTAGGCGACATGACCCATCTCCGAGTCAGCGCGCGCGCCGGTAGTGCATTGCGACCGCGCCGCTGCGGAGCGGCTTCGCCGAGATCAACTCGAGCCGTCGCGTGCTGGGCAGCCCGCTCTCGTACAGGGTCGGGCCGTGGCCGGCGATCCTGGGGTGGACGAGCAACTTGTACTCGTCGATCAGATCCAGCCGGTCCAGCTCGGTCGCGAGCTTGCCGCTACCGAGGAGCACGCCGTCCGGGGTCGCGTCCTTGAGCTTCTGTACGCCCGTGCGCAGGTCGCCGGCGATGTGGTGGCTGTTGGTCCACGGGAAGTCCTTTCGCGTCGAGGACACCACGTACTTCGGCTTGGCCTCCAGCTTGACCGCCCACTCGCGCATCGCCGGCGGTGCCTCCGCGTCGCCGCGGGCGACCGCTGGCCAGTAGCTCTCCATCATCTCGTAGGTGACGCGGCCCCACAGCATCGCCCCGCCCTCGTCCATGAGGCGGGTGAAGAAGGCGTGTGTCTCGTCGTCGGCGATTCCTTCCTGGTGGTCGACGCAGCCGTCCAGGGTGACGTTGATACTGAAGGTCAAGAGTCCCATGGTGTCCTCCGTTCGAGATACGCGACGAGCCGCCCGCCGTCTGGCAATGGGTTAGGAGTCGTTCGGTGAGATAGCTACCGCGGTCTTGGATACGCCAGTGAATCCCGCCGCAGTGAGCGTATTTGTGAGCATGTTCAGGAGCTTGGCGGCTTCGCCGACGGTGAAGCCCGGCAAGAGTTGCACCTGAATCTTCGCCGTTTTCGCAACGCCCGCCTCCTTGAGCGCGCCCACCACCTCGTCGCAGGGGAATGTCTTGTCCAATACTTGACACTTTCCGCCACCGAGGGCGCGAAGATTTACTGCCGCTGCCTCTGGTGCTGTCGCACAGCCTTGAACGAGCGACGACACGACTGCAATTGCGATCGGAAGCGACAACGGCGACAGGCGCATCACGACCGCTATCGTTTGAGCTGAGCGGCGCGCAAGCCGGTGAATGAGCTTGGCACTTCATCCCTCACGCGTCCGCTCCAGCGATTTGTTAGGCGGCGGTGGCACTTGCTCACAATAAGCGCTCGTGTGCGAATCAAGAGGCTGGTTGCGGGGGCAACGAATGATTCTTGGCATTGACGTTCGCGTGCACACACACAAGCACGAACTGGAGTATGACCGCCAGGACGATTACCGGCCCGCTGGCGAAGCCAGCCGTAGCAGGTCGGGTGCAACGAAGGGTTAGGCCGCGGGCCGAGCCACGAAGGCTTGCTTTCCATGACGATCGAAACCCGCTTGCTCATAGAACCGTAGTGTGGCTTCGTCTTTTCGACCGGTGAGCAGCATGACCTTGTAGCAGCCCTGGTGCCAGCCTTCTGCAAGAGCACGCGCAAGGACAGCTTTGCCCCAACCTTGACCACGATGCGCTGCATGAGTGACCACATTCTCGATGACCCCGTACGGACGGCAAGCGCGCGTGAGATTCGGGATGACGGTTAGCGTGCAACTTGAGACCAGCGCCTCGGCTGCAAACCCACCGAAGTACTTGATTCGCGGATTGGCGAGAGCCTCCGCCCAAACAGCCTCAACTGTTGCGCCCGACGGCGGTGGATCGTCGTGCTCGTGCAGATGCGCGTACAAGGCGAGCAACGACGGAAGCTCGTGGGGCTGGAGTTCACGGATGTTCACGTGAGGGGCCTAACGGTTGAGCTGAGCGGCGCGCGCGTCGATGTTTGAGCTTGCATGTACTTGGCACTTTATCCCTCACGCGTACGCTCGAGCGAGGTGTTAGACGGCGCTGCCATAGCGATGCTCCAACACTGTTCGCAGTTTGTTGAGATCGGCCCGGACAGTATCCATGTCGTGCTGGAATTGCTCGTCCGAAACACCTGGAAGCTGAATCAACGTAAACAACACCTCACTGCCTGCGCCGTTTGGGATGACCCGCATCGGTTGATGAAGGGTACCGGCGGGCAGATCGACGTCATGGTCCAGAACCCCAAAGTCGTTGGCCGCGGCGAAGCGAAATGCGACTTGCCCAAAAGAAGTCTGGGCAATCCAACTCGTGCCCTGCTTTTCGATGGACTTCACGAACCCAGGCGCCCAGGTAGGAAGGTTGGCTGGATCGGACGCGTAGGCGTAGACCAACTTGGGGTCTACGGGGATACCGACAGAGACTGTGTGAGCTCGATACATGCGTATACCTCGATACGTAGGGCGCCGTCTAACGGTTGAGCTGAGCGGCGCGCACACCGACGACTGAGCTTGGCACTTTATCCATCACGCGTCCGCTCCAGCGAGGTGTTAGGCGGTAGCAGCATACACTCGACGATTGCTCGCTCCGCGAACATCAATTGCCACTCTCCAGAGTGCTGACGAAATTCGATCTCCAACGGGCTGTCACAGAATTCACCGAGACTCAATTGGATATCGTTATCCGGCGTTTCGTACCAGCACATCAAATGATCGCGGTAATCATCGAGATGCTTTCGCAGCTTTTCGTCCTCAGAGGCCGATTTATTCAGCAATGCAAGAAGCCGACGCTGTAAGTTCAGCGACAGTAACGCCGTCTGCTTCATGGCCGTGCCCTTCTTGCCCTCGAAGGAATCGCATCCCAAAACACGTTGATTCGTCACGTGGTAGCCAGCCGACTTCCATTCGCTCTTTGGCACAGCGCAGCCCACCAAGACGACGGTGAAGATTGCAGAGACGAGTTGCCTTGACGTAACGGTCACACTGGCGCCTAACGGTTGAGCTGAGCGGCGCACGCCTATGTATGAGCTCGGCACTTTATCGTCCACACGTCCGCTCCAGCGAGGTGTTAAGCGTCATCACTACCGCTCGTACGTCCCAGTGATCGCATGACCGTCGAGCAACTCGAGTCGGTCGGACTGCACGTTGTGCTGCACTTGCTCCATGTACGAAGCGCCGTCGACAGTGAACGAAAGGTACAACGTTCTATATCGGGCGCGATATTTCATTGGAATGTGCTGCCCAGTGTCGAGAGTTATCGATCCTGAGGTTGGAGACGTAAAGCTAAGACGCACAATCGGACTTTCACCCGAGCGCTTTTCCCAGGGATGACCACCGATGGCGTTTCTAGTTTCGTACGCCTGAATCGCGGGCCGAAAAATGTAGAGGTAGTACGCACCGCAGGCGGCAATCAAGAGGAGCAGCATCACAAACGCGGCTAGGCGCTCGCCGCGTGCGGACGTGGGTGGTTCACCGAAGCGATTTGTTGCTCTCCCGGGAACAACCAAAAGCGCCAGATTCAGGCCGGGTAGTCCCAAGACCAGCGCCCACCATCCGCTCAATCCAATGTCGTGGCAACGCCGAATGGTCGCGCAGACATAGTTCGCTACGACGATTGGAATTCCGATGACATACAGAGGACCGAATAGCCCGAGAATCATGATGAGTGGGAAGTAGCTCATCAGGTATGTGAGATATCGAAGCCGGCCCTCCCTACCCCTGGTAGTGAATGCTGTCGCCAACAAACCCGGCTCATTGGCTTGCGTAGCCGACACTGGCGCAGACGTTTCCATGACGTCTAACGGTTGAGCTGAGCGGCGCGCACGCCGACGGTATGAGCTTGGCACTTTATACATCACGCGTCCGCTCGAGCGAGGTGTTAGGCGTCATGTCGCGACCACGTTTAGATGCCAGTCGAAGTGCTCGAAGGTAGCTATTGCTTCGGCTCATCGCACCTATGGGCAGGCCGCTTACCCGACAAGATTCGCTTAAGCGAGGTGTTGTGCTGGAACGGAACCAAAGAGATGAGTTTGGTGAATGCCTTGTCTAGATCCGACAAATAAGGACTCAGGCACCCCCACTCCGGCATTGGCCTTCGGGTACCTAGACAGTTTAGGTAGTGCTCCTCATGGAAGCAAGTATCGCGGTAATTTGGGAACCCCTTCGCGCCCTTTGCTTTGTTCCCGACCATGCGACAAAGCTTGGCCATCCCGTGACCAGGCTCGCGAGGCCGAAACGACCTATCCCAGTAAGCCATCGTTCCTTTCAAGAGCAGCTCAAAAGATGACAGCGCTGTACACAGATGGCCTGTCGAGTTCCAGTGCGGCAAGTTCACGAGCGGCGATGTAGAACTCCGTAGCCCGGTTCTGCCACGCCACGTACTCGACGGCTTGCGAAGGTAGTCGGCTCATGACGCCTAACGATTGAGCTGAGCGGCCCGCATGCCGGCGTATGAGCTTGGCACTCTATTTCCACCGTCCGCTCCAGCGAGTTGTTAGGCATCACCGGGAAACGCGTCTCCGGTGAGAATGGAAACTTATCTCGACTAGCTCGACATGAGCATTCCCGATTGGCTTACCAAGTTGTTCGCTCAGCCCCTAACACATTCTGCGAATGATTTATTCAATACGCGCCATTTATGGGCCCAAGCATCCCCAAACGGATGGTCAATAGGCTGGAGCGTTGGCAACAAGCGATGAAGCATCCATGCAATTTCTGTAAATCGGCACATATACAGCACCCAGGCTATTCCTCGTAGCGGGGCAGCAGATGCAAAGGTCCATATCCCCTGATCCAATCCATCGCAAGCGTGGCCGACAACCTGCCACCATGAGTCTCGGAGTCAAACAGATCATCCCAAACCTTTAGCTCGGAGATTGTGCCAGCAGTCAGACCGCTCTCATGCCAGTCATGCGCAATTTGCCTCGACCTCGGTCTGCTTCCTGAAGCTTCTTTGCCTTCTGCTTATCAAACGGCTTACCGCGCTCAATTCCCTCAAGACCATAGAAGTCGACCACCATCTGAAGTGCGGCAGAGGTGTGGAAGATGCTATCGAAAACATTCCGTAGCAATGTATATCCTTGAAACGGGTAGCCTCTAATTGTGACTCGCTCAGCCCCGCACAACGTCACGAAATTTCGAACCAAACGTGGTACGAGGAATGAAAAATATTCGGACAGCGGTCTGTCCGCAGACGGCCTTAGGTGAGTGTTGAATGCTTCGGCTGTTTCCGAGAAAAGGCACTTTGCGGCATCTGAAAGAGCCAGGTGTCCCTTAAACCGAAGGATCGCTCGCGCATGTTCCTTTTCTGCGTCGAACAGCGGGTACGCGCGAGCATAAGCACGGCCATCCTCCTCAAACAGCGTTTCAAGGGCGGCCATAAACTCGGAGACAGTGCGGCGTGGCTGCATGACGCCTAACGGTTGAGCTGAGCGCCACGCGCGCTGTGGTCTGGGCTTGGCACTTTATCTTCCACGCGTGCGCTCCAGCGATTTGTTAGGCGGCGCCCCCACTGCTTTAGCGCAATGCTGGTGAGCGCCTGAGTCAGCAGCAATATGTAGACTCATTCGCACGCTGATCACAAGCGTCCGCGGATAAGTTCGATAACCACGATCACAGCGAAACCACCAAAGACATAGAGTGCGCCACCAGGACCCGATAAGACCATCCGACCCGGCCACGCCAAATCGGCATGCCAAAAAAGATAACAACCAGGAAGAAGACTCCAAGAACCCATGGCCACGCGAAATCGTGGCTGGGCGATGCTTTAAGTGTGAAGTAAGCAAACGGCGCGAATAGCCACAGCGGCAGAATGTAGAACCAGTAAGCTTTCACCGACTGCCACAACCCGAGCTTGCCGTCGACTGCATCGCGCCGCCTAACGGTTGAGCTGAGCGCCGCGCGCGCTGTCGCTTGCGTTTGGCACTTTATCCCTCACGCGTACGCTCCAGCGAGGTGTTATGCGTGCTCTTCGTATCAGCCAACCTTAATTTGATGCGCATGCGACCGCGACACGCTTTCTCTACAGTGGCAAATCGCATTTTCTCCAACGCGGCGAGCGCTCTAAGATTGAATTGGTCACGACAGTACTTGGCGTCATTGTCTAGTACTACGACGTCTGAGGCGGAACCGCTCGTTGAGATCGTGAACTCAAGCGTCAAAAATGCGGGGCCGCAAGGCGAAGGACCTTCTGAAGTTGGATACTCAGGTTGCACGTTGTGCAAAGGCGCTGGCATGGGTTGGCACATGGCTATCGCATTTGACGCAAGCACCAGGGCCGGCGAACACACAATGGTGGCCGCGAGCATTGCTACTCGTGCGGCGCTAGCACGCATAACGGTTGAGCTGAGCGGCGCGCGCGCTGACGTTTGGGTTTGGCGACTTTATCTATCACGCGTCCGCTCCAGCGATTTGTTATGCGGCATGGACGACGGAGCCCCGTTTCTCAGGACTTTACCAAAGCCAACATTGCGGCCCTTAGCACCATAAACCACAACGCGCCGGCAGAGATCACGTACAGGACGAATCTCAGTGGGATGAAGTTGAATGTGCAATGCACCACGCTGTGCAGTGCCCGGAACAGAAAGAATCCCCAACCCGCAACCACAAATGACGTATCGACTTGGTGGGTAACGGATACATACAAGACGACCGCATAGAAGATGGTGGGCAGCTCAAACAGGTTCTTCAAGTTGTCAGAGGGAGTGGATACCTGGGGCGGAGATAGGCGGGCCAGTTCAGTCGGCGTCATCTGCTTCGGGTCAAGGCCGCTCGAAAATATAGAGGGCAGGCGGCGTCCGTACATGTATACCCACACCACCAACGTCAGCAGCATGGTTGCGAGGAATGGTTGGAAAATGGCGGCTTGGTTCATGACGCTGCCTCTCAGTCTGACCTCAACGAGAATGCCGCATAACGGTTGAGCTGAGCGGCGCGCACGCCGCTGTTCGAGCTTGACACTTTATCCTTCACGCGTCCGCTCCAGCGACGTGTTAGGGCGCATTCCGCGCGGCTTTCCTCGGATGTGCGGCAATAACAATCCCATTCGAGCGGCAAAAAGGCACCGAACAATACGCCCCGAGTACTGCTGAGGGTGTTCCAAGGATGAGCACGAATAAGACGCCAAAGCCTCCGGTCCCAGGGTACGACATGCAGTCCGAGTAGTACGCATATCCAATCCGTCCTCCGACACCAGCATTCGCTCCGATGGAACGCAGCGGTTTCCGACAGTAGAGCCCTCAGCGCTGCAAATATGCCCGGGCCAAAGAACACTACGAGCGAGACGAGCACACCGCTCAACGACGGCCGATAGCATTTGATGTCAGCCAGTAGGTAGCAAATCAAGCCAAGGACAACCGCGATGGGGTTGACCCAACGATGACCGCGCCGCGCCGTGAGATAGCCATGCGCCCTAACGGTTGAGCTGAGCGGCGCGCACGCCGACGTATGGGCTTGGCACTTTATCTTGCACGCGTCCGCTCCGGCGAGTTGTTAGGCGGCACTAGAACAAGCTCGGGCAATCGTCTCTGGAATCTTGTCGACAATTCCGACTTCAACTTTCAGCTGCCAATAAAGCCAGGGTTCGTAACTCGCGAGCCGCGAAAAACTCTCGCCATGCTTCACATACATGAAGGCTGGATATCCTTTTTCCGGTATCGGCACCACGATTTCCTCAAAGGCCAGCAGCTGACGCTCGGGAATCGCAATGTGCGTGTTGCGGCGGATACGAGCAATGAATATTTGATGGTGAATTCGTCGCCCGCTCCCTATCCGCAGATCTGGCGGCATTAAAGTTGTTGCGATAAAGCGCAGAAAGCGCGGAGCTGCTGAAGCCAAAACTTCACCCTCAAGTCCTTAGGTTCAGCAAGCGTTTCGGCGGTCTGGCCGGATATTGTGACAGTGAGCGTCGCAACCCGGATTCCCTCGCGGCTGAAAACCCGCCGAGTATTGCCGATACCAGTAACCCCGCGACGATTGGTTTCATGAGGGCTCCATGCCGCCTAACGGTTGAGCTGAGCGGCGCGCACGCCGATGCATGAGCTTGGCACTTTATCTATCACGCGTCCGCTCCAGCGATGTGTTAGGCCGCTTACGGTGACGTTGCTGACGACGCGATTGCCTTAAAATGCTTAGCAGACGGACGCATCACTTGCGCTCCAATGCTGTCGGCCCAGGCGATAAAGCCGGTCCGACCGAGTGATCTTGATCCCAGCTGGTACTCGTCTATGTGGAAGTCCTTTCGTCCCCCCTCAGATGCAGTGTCTACAGTTCTCCCTGATGGTTTCGAAACCCTGGCATGTCACGAAGCTTCTCGACTGTCGCTTCCGCAGCAGCGCGCGTTCTATTCACCCCAATGAGCTTGACCTCGTCGTCGTTCCGGCGTGGGCGAGTGTGAATGCTGTAGAACGAAAACGCTGTATCATGCGGCCTAACGATTGAACTGAGCGGCGCGCACGCCGACGTTTGAGCTTGGCACTTTATCTCTCATGCGTCCGCTCCAGCGATTTGTTAGGCCGCGTCACTCAAACGGCTAATGCCCAACATCGAATAAGACTCGATCTTTTGTGAGTGGCTGGCATCTCGAAGCCGATGATTTCACACCCCGGGAATCCATGCCATACGAGGGCGGACCTTGCACTCCGCCGACCCGTAATGCGTAAAGTTGGCGCCTTCAGAATGGTGCGCCGCCACCCATCGCTTTTCGGCGCGCATGCGGTACTTTTTATCCGCGACGGTGAAATCCCGACTCGATGTCCAAATCAGATGGGTATGAGATCGTAGCGTCGCCGGCGGAAAGAAGAAACTTTTCACCTGGTGCATCCCCGAACGTCACTTCGAACGCCGCGTACGTGGGTGTTTCCGCAACCCGCGGCGGCGCAAAAAGCCATGGCGCAGATCGTGAAGCCGATGAGGTGACGCTTCATAGCGGCCTAACGGTTGAGCTGAGCGGCGCGCGCGCCGGCGTATGAGCTTGGCACTTTATCCCTCACGCGTCCGCTCCAGCGAGGTGTTAGAGAGCAACTTCCTTGCTACGAAGTACGCACTCCTGCGGTAATCAGAATGGCTGCGGCGAACCAAACGGGGAACGACCTGATAAGGCTGGCTAGCTCCATCCATGAACCTGTGAATACGGCACCGCCAAGAAGCAGGCCGAGCGGAACCGGCACAACAACGATTGTCGCTGGGCCTGGCGCGGGCGTAAGCAGCAGTGTTGCTCCAATACCACAAGAGCAATGCGGTGGTCACGCGCCAAGCGCTGCGTGAAAACACCGATCAACATGACCACAAGCGCCAGCGGAACGAAGGTGAGCAAGAAGACAGCGATCACAAGTTGCACTCTAACGATTGAGTTGAGCGGCGCGCGCGCCGACGTTTGGGCTTGGCACTTTATTGTGGGCGCGTCCGCTCCAACGAGATGTTAGAACGCACACGCCTGAGCTCTCCGAAGCTGGTTAAGTCCCTTGCCACTACTTCTCTGGCGCCTCGCGACCATCCGTGACACCGGATCGAAGGGCGCTCGCCGAAACTGAGGCCAAGGATGCCGCCACTGTCTCGGCGGCGCAACGCGGCTTACCTTAACCGCCTGAATTCGCGAATTGGCGAAGCTAGACCGCAACCTGGGTGGCCAGGTGCTGATTCCTGGGCCGGACTTGCGATTGATCTCGGGGGCTCGGACGAAGCGCGCTTCCGACCTGGTGACCTCGGCGCTGCCTACTTGGACGAGCTGCTTCACCTGATGCGCCGGCTGATCGAAGGGGCAACACCCCTTCCCTCTGGTTCTGAGGGTTTGTGCGTTCTAACGGTTGAGCTGAGCGGCGCGCGCGCAGACGTTTGTCCTGGGCACTTTATCCTTCACGCGTCCGCTCCAGCGATTTGTTAGGCCACCACTTCACCGCGGCCCAAGATGCCAAGGCCCCAAGAAGTGCTGAAACGACACCTATGGTCAGCAAAGCAATGGGGTCTGGAGTGGGCCACCATCCGAATTCGTTCTGGGTAGGCGAAAGCCACTGGGAACACCGCGATAACGGCGCTTAGTGCGCACACGACCGCGCTCGGCCACACCTTTGGGCTGGGAATGACGGTGGAAACGTAGACAGCTAGGGCGGAAAGTGCGATGAGAGCGACCAGCAATTTGACTACGCGCTCACTCAGGGACACCTCTCTGAAGCAATCTACCAGGACATACGGCCCTACCACATCAGCAGACGAAATAGGCGGAAGTTCATAACCCGGGCAGTCTGGCGACGAGCCTGGAAGGTCGTTCCACAAAACCGTAATCGCGAGAACGGCGGCGCACAAAGACTACTGCGACGCCGAGTTGACATGCCTTGCGCAAGCGCATCGGTGGCCTAACGGTTGAGCTGAGCGGCGCGCGCGCCGAAGTATGAGCTTGGCACTTTATCCTTCACGCGTCCGCTCCAGCGATTTGTTAGGCGTCTCACGTGCTGACCTGTATGACGCGCCATGTGGCATAGCCAAATGCACCGAGAGTTATTACGTCAAACAGTGCCTCTAACCAGTACGCCTCGGAGAGCCAGGCCGAGATGGGAACCCGCTTGGAGTTCTTCGTGAGATCGCCTGAGCTCCTCCGATGTAGAGGTACCACATTGCCGTCTTGTACAGCAGTGCGATGAGAATCTGGACGATGACGCCGAATAAGAAGAGCGCCATGACTTCTCGAAGAGCGTGGGCAGTCTTTAGCGCGGCAATGGCGTCGGGCACCTGAGTCCGGAAAACAGGCATGCCAATGCCATATGCAAGGAACCACAGCCTCAGATTTCGATGGTAATCGGCATACGGCTCGTAGTACCCCGTCTCCTCCTTCTTTTGCGGGAGAGGTTGGTGCGGGCGTTGTAGCTGGCTGCGACATACAGACGCCTAACGGTTGAGCTGAGCGGCGCGCGCGCCAGCATCTGAGCTTGGCACTTTATCTTGCACGCGTCCGCTCCAGCGATTTGTTAGGCGGCACTCGCGTCGTCCTCGAAGTTGGAAAGCCAGGCCTGAGTAACTTTCGCAATCGAGTACTCCTCGGGCTTACTGTCTCGTGCCAATGGCCGACTGAACGATACGCTAAAAGCACGGCCACCAACCGATGTTAAGACCGCATGTAGAGGCGCCGGCTGACCGGCCACTTTCAGACGTAACCTGACTAGAGGGGCCACCTCGAGCTTGGACTTGAGCAGTGGCGACACGGGAAGCACTCCACGCCCCCAGGCTCGGGAGCGGTAGAAGTTCAGCGTCCGCTTGTCGATTTCCCGCTGCACAAGGTTGTACGACTCGAACTGGTATTCCACTTTCAAACGCAAGTGTGGCGGCAGCTCCGCGACCAATAGGCTAAGCACATGGTGCTCGCTGTCGGAGAGTGTTACGCCGCTTCCCAGCATGCAGCGTGTTGCCCACGAGCCGAAGTGACGCTTCATGTGCCGCCTAACGTTTGAGCTGAGCGGCGCGCGCGCTGCTGTATGAACTTGGCACTTTATCTCTCACGCGTCCGCTCCAGCGATTTG
>CAVQEZ010000023.1:0-63737 GCA_963711635.1 uncultured Pseudomonadota bacterium | reverse complement strand
GGGTGGTGGCTTCGGTGGGCGCATTGGCACTGGCGCTGTTGTTTGCCCGGCTGGCGCGGCGCAAACCCATGGCCGGCGGACCGGCGACCTATGCCTTCGATGCCTTCGGCCATATTCTGGGGATCGCAGTCGAGCCTCTGGTATTGGGCATCGTGCCTCATTGGCAACATGCGACCATTGCCACGGCCGCGTCGAGTTATCTCGCAAACTTTTTCGGGATCAATCCGTGGGCCGCGGTCAGGGGGCGTTGTTCACCGTGCTGTTGTTGTGGCTGGTCACCGTGATCAACCTGGTGAGTCCACGATTCGTGGGTCAGTTCGATGGCCCGCTGTTGCTCGCCGGACTCATTCCGCTGCTGCTGGTAGTCACCATTGGCTGGACGGCCTTTGAGCCGGCGCAGTTTTCGGAGTCGTGGAATGTGAGTGGCAATCAGCCTTTTACCAGCGCTGCCGAATTCGCTGGTCCTGGTGTTCTGGGCATTCACGGGCTCGAGAGCGCCTCCGTAGCCGCGGCGGTGGTCAAGAATCCCGAGCGCAATGTCCCGCATGGCCACACTCGCCGGCGTGCTCATCGCGGCACTCATTTATATAGTGGCGAGCGCGGCCATCTTTGGCGTGGCACCTGCCGGGATATCGCCAATTCCAACGCGCCGTTTGCGCTGGTGGCCGGCGAAGATTTTGGGCCCGGTCGCCGGTCCATTGGTGGCGGCTGCGCGCGGCATGCTGAAGGCGCTTGGCACACTCGCCGGCTGGGTGCTCATGACCGCGCAGGTGAGCCGCGCCGCCGCCGATCATGGACTGCTGCCGCAGTTCTTCGCGCGCACGCGCGCGGGCGATACGCCGGTCGCGGGCCTGATCGATCGCCGGCTTGTTCGGAACCACGGTCATCGTGCTCACCATTTCACCGACGTTGAGCCAGCAGTTCGGCCTACTGACCGAAGCTGTCGACGTTGTTCGCGCTGCTCACGTACCTGGGAGCCTGCGCGGCGGCGCTGCGCTACCGGCTGCGCGGTGAGTATGTGCTGGCGGTGATCGGCGGCGCGTTCTGCGTCTTCGTGATTGCGCTGGTCCACGCGCCGGTGCTCGATGCCACGGTGATCTGCCTGGCGTGTTTGCGCTGCTCTACCTACCGGCTGTCGCGCCGCAAGTACCTGCTGCCGGATCCCACGGTGCGCACCGGCGAGTTATGAGAAGCTGCGCGAGCGGCACGACGACCGACGGCTGAATCAACTCGCGAGCAGCGCTGCGCGTGCCAGGTCGATGTGCTCGCGAGATGAAGCTCTGGATGAAGAAGTAGCCGTGGTCGTAGCCCTCGCGCATGCGCAGCTCCAGCGGCTGGCCGGCGGCCTTGCAGGCCGCGACTAACAACTCGGGCTTCAGCTGGTCGTCCAGGAATTTGTCCGCCGTGCCCTGGTCGATGAGGATGCCGCCGGCGAATCGATGACCGGCCTTCACGAGCTCGGTGGCGTCGTACTGCGACCACGCCGCGCGATACGCACCCAGGTATCCGGTGAACGCCTTCAGTCCCCACGGGCTCTGGATCGGCGCGGCGATCGGCGCGAACGCCGACAACGAGCTGTACTTCTGCGGATTCTTGAGGCCGATGGTCAGCGCGCCGTGGCCACCCATCGAATGGCCCATGATGCCGCTGCGCGCGATGTCCGCCGGGAAGTTCGCGGCGATCAGCGCCGGCAGCTCGTCCACGACGTAGCTGTACATGTGGTAGTGATTCGACCACGGCGCCTCCGTGGCGTCGAGATAGAACCCCGCGGCGATGCCGAAATCCCAGGACTCGCGATCGCCAGGCAGCTGGACGCGCGGGCTGGTGTCGGGCGCCACCAGCATGAGCCCGTGACGCGCCGCATGCTCGAGCGCGCCGGCCTTGGTGACGAAGGTCTCTTCGGTGCAGGTCAGCCCGGCGAGGTAGTACAGCACCGGCACGGGCCCGGACCTGGCCTGCGGCGGCGAGTACACCGCGAACCGCATGTCGCAGTCGTTCGCCTTCGAGGGGTGCTGGTAGTAACCCAGCACCCCGCCGAAGCAGGCGTGCCGGGAAATCGTCGCCAGGATGCCAGTCGTTCCGATCAGGCCTTCAGCGTGCCCTTCGCTTCGCCACATGCGTCGCGATGGCGTCCATGAGCGGCGGCGACAGGCAGTCGTACGGCGCCAGGCGCAGCTTCTTCAGGCGGTCGCGCACCTTCTTCATGTCCTTGGGCTTGCGCGGCGCCCGCTTCGATGATGGACGACACGAAGGCCGCGAACTCGGGCTTGTACCAGCCCTTGTCCTTCGACAGCTCCATGTGCACGAAGTCGAGCCCGTAGAACGGGTGACCGCGTGTTCTCGATGCGCCCGTACATGTGCACGCCGCAGCCGCTGCACGCGTGGCGCTGGATGGTGGCGCTGCGCATCGACGACATTGAGCTTGTGCGCGTTGCCGGTGACGCTGAGATTGTCCGCGGCTACCACCGCGACCACCGAGAACACCGCGCCCGCGGGCTTCCAGCACTTGGTGCAGCCGCAGGCATGGTTGTGCGCGACGTTGCCCTTGATGGAGACGGTGACCGGATCGCTGGCGCAGTGGCAGGTGAGCGTGCCGCCCTTGAACTTCTTGTTGCCGGCCTTGACGCCCTTGTCGATCGACGGATGAAGCTTGATGGCCATGAAAATTCCCTCCCGTCCTTGACTTGTTAGTTAGAAAGTGACTACGGAGCGAATCGATTCGCCCTTGTGCATGAGGTCGAACGCGTCGTTGATCTTGTCGAGCGGCATGACGTGCGTGATCAGGTCGTCGATGTTGATCTTCTTGTCCATGTACCAGTCGACGATCTTCGGCACGTCGGTGCGGCCGCGCGCGCCGCCGAAGGCCGTGCCTTTCCACACGCGCCCGGTGACGAGCTGGAACGGACGCGTCTTGATTTCCTGGCCCGAGCCGGCGACGCCGATGATCACCGACACGCCCCAGCCGCGATGGCAGCACTCCAGCGCCTGGCGCATGAGATCGACGTGGCCGACGCACTCGAAGGAATAGTCCGCGCCGCCGTCGGTGAGCGAGACGAGATAGGGCACGAGATCGCCCTGCACCTCCTTCGGGTTCACGAAGTGCGTCATGCCGAACTTCTCGGCCATGGCCTTGCGCTTCGGGTTGATGTCGACGCCGATGATCTTGTTGGCGCCGGCCATGCGCGCGCCCTGGATGACATTGAGACCGATGCCGCCGAGCCCGAACACGACGACATTCGCGCCGGGCTCCACCTTGGCGGTGTTGATGACCGCGCCGATGCCGGTGGTCACGCCGCAGCCGATGTAGCAGATCTTTTCGAACGGCGCGTCCTCGCGCACCTTGGCGAGCGCGATCTCCGGCAGCACGGTGTAGTTGGAGAAGGTGCTGCAGCCCATGTAGTGGTGCACCTTCTCGTTGCCGATCGAGAAGCGGCTGGTGCCGTCGGGCATCACGCCCTGGCCCTGCGTGGCGCGGATCGCGGTGCACAGATTGGTCTTGTGCGAGGTGCAGGATTTGCACTGCCGGCATTCCGGCGTGTACAGCGGGATGACGTGATCGCCTTTCTTGAGCGTGGTCACGCCAGGGCCGACGTCGACGACGATGCCCGCGCCTTCGTGGCCGAAGATCACCGGGAACAATCCTTCCGGATCGCCGCCCGAGCGCGTGAATTCATCCGTATGACAGACGCCGCGGGCCTTGATCTCGACCAGCACTTCGCCGGTCTTGGGACCTGCGAGTTCGACCGTGGTGACTTCGAGAGGTTGGCCGGCCTTCCAGGCCACCGCCGCGCGCGTTTTCATTGTTCGTTCGCCTCTTCTCCGTGAGCGACGCATTGTATCGAGCGGCCTCGCGGTTGGCTGCGGCAGTCGTTCGTCTATCGACCCAGGACGACGCCGAAGCCTTGGGGTGTGGTTCTGTCCCAGCACTGAAGATGCAGTGCAGCATCCGGGTCCGCCACGACCCCAAAGCGGATGGTGAAATTGTAGGTCGAGATAGCGAAGCGGTGATCGAGCTCGTCCAGCTGGACGCGGAGCGGGTTCACACCGATCTCGCCCTGGAGACGGGCGAGATCCCCTGCTGCGTTCTCATCCGGATTGCAAGACTTCAGTGCGCTGGACTCGCCCAGCGCGGCGACCGCCTGGTTGAGGCGACGCCGGACGAGTTCTGCGTCCGCCTCGTGCATGAGATACGCAGTGAGCTCGGAATTTCGACCTGGCCAATTCATTTTCACGGTGCGCAGCGCGGTGACGCCACATCTCCAGCGTCTCGAGAACCATCCTTCGAGAACGCACGAGGCTTCGAACCATTTCTCGGAGCCGTCAGCGTCATGCAAGTGACTGGACTCACCGGAGGCATACACGGCGAGTCGATCCCGGCAGGCATGGACCTTTGTTTTGTCCAGGCGTCGGCCGGCAATTGCCTTTACGCGGGAATCCATCGTGGACAGTTCCGTGGATGTCAGCTGGTAACGGCGGCATCCAACGTCCTCGACACCGGTGCCAGACGCGGGGACGGCACACATCAGCGTGAACACTGCAGCGACGATACGACGCATGGTCGCGGACTCTACAGGATGGAAGCGCCCTCATCCGCAGGCGTCGCGCCTTCGCGCAGACGCGTGAACAGCTCGCGGCCCACGCCGTACGCCGTGTCCATCACGTCAGGCTTCACCGGCTGACGCGCGGCCAGCGTCGCGGCATCGACCTGCGCCTCGAGCACGCCCGACCTGGCATCGAGCCGGATGATGTCGCCGTCGCGCAGCCGCGAGATCGGACCATCGGCCGCCGCCTCGGGTGTGAGATGAATGGCCGAGGGCACCTTGCCCGACGCGCCCGACATGCGCCCGTCGGTGACGATGGCCACGCGCCGTCCTTTGGCTAACAACCCGGACAGCGCCGGAATCAACTTGTGCAGCTCCGGCATGCCGTTGGCGCGCGGGCCCTGGCCGCGCACCACGGCGATGAAGTCGCCCTCGATGCCGGCCTGCAGTGCCGCCGCCAGCGACTCCTGGCTTTCGAACACGCGCGCCGGCGCGGTGATCTCCCAGTGCCTGGGATCGCAGGCCGAAGTCTTGATCACCGATCGACCCAGATTGCCGCGCAGCAGCTTGAGTCCGCCATCCGCCGAAAAAGGATTCGAGGCGGGCCGCAGGATTTTCTCGTCGTGCGAATTTTCCGGTGCATCGCGCCACACCAGTTTCGAATCGACGAGGAACGGGTCCCTTGCATAGGCGCCGAGACCCGGCCCCCACACCGTCATCACGTTGTCGTGCGCGAGCCCGGCATCGATGAGCTGGCGTGTCACGAAGCTCATGCCGCCGGCGGCGTGGAACTGGTTCACGTCGGCCTCGCCGTTCGGATACACGCGCGCCAGCAGCGGCGTGACCCGCGAGATGTCGGCCATGTCGTCCCAGGTGATGGTCAAACCGCAGGCGCGCGCCATGGCCACCAAATGAATCACGTGATTGGTCGAGCCGCCGGTGGCCATGAGTCCAACGACAGCGTTGACGAAGGAGCGCTCGTCGATGACCTCGACAAACGGCAGGTATTCGGATCCCAGCGCGGTGGTCTGCGCGGCGCGCTGCGTGGCGGCGACCGTCAGCGCATGCCGCAGCGGCGTGTTGGGGTTCACGAATGCCGCGCCCGGAACGTGCAGTCCCATGAGCTCCATGAGCATCTGGTTCGAGTTCGCGGTCCCATAGAACGTGCAGGTGCCGGCGTCGTGGTACGAACCCATCTCCGCGGCCAGCAGCTCGTCGCGTGTCGCGAGGCCTTCGGCATAACGCTGGCGCACTTCCGCCTTCGCCTTGTTGGCGATTCCGGAGGGCATGGGGCCACCAGGCACGAAGACGATGGGCATGTGCCCGAACGAGGCCGCGCCGATGAACAGTCCCGGCACGATCTTGTCGCAGATGCCTAACAACAACGCAGCATCGAAGGCTTCGTGCGAGAGCGCAACCGCGGTGGCGAGCGCGATCACGTCGCGGCTGAACAGCGACAGCTCCATGCCGGCGCGTCCCTGCGTGACGCCATCGCACATCGCGGGTACGCCGCCGGCCACCTGCGCGGTGGCGCCGGCCACGCGCGCGGCCGCGCGGATCACTTCGGGAAATGGCTCATACGGCCGGTGGGCCGAGAGCATGTCGTTGTACGAGGTGACGATGCCGATGTTGGGAACGACGGACTGTTGCAGCGTCGGCTTGTCCACACCCGAGGCGGCCATGACATGGGCGAGATTGGCGCAGGCCAGCTTGCCGCGTGCGGGCTCGATGAGCTTTCGCTTGCGAGTGCGCTCCAGGTAATTACCGCGCGCCGCGGCCGAGCGGCCGCCGATGCGTTCGGTGACCTCGAGGATGACGTCGTTGAGTCGTCGGGCCGCCATGACTTACTCGTACCAGCTGTGGCCGTGCCTCTCCGTCAAGGCAATCGCGGCCGTGGGCCCCCAGGTGCCGGCAGGATACGACTTCACCAACTGACGCGTCGAGCGCCAGCTGTTCTGGATACCATCGATCCAGTTCCAGGCCGCCTCGACCTCGTCACGCCGTACGAACAGCGTGGTGTTGCCTTTCAGTGCGTCGATCAGCAGGCGTTCGTAGGCGATGCGCGTGCGGCCGCCGCTCTCGTCTTTTGGCAGGGAAAGCTCCAGCGGCACTTCGCGCAGGCGCACGCCTTCCAGTCCCGGCTGCTTGCCGAGGATCTCCAGGGTCACGCTCTCCTGCGGCTGCAGGTGGATCACCATGCGGTTGGCCTGCAGGTTGGGCTCGTCGGCCGCAAAGATGTTGTGCGGCACCGTCTTGAACTGGATGGCGATGTCGGTGCGGCGCGATTGCATGCGCTTGCCCGTGCGCAGGTAGAACGGCACGCCGGCCCAGCGCCAGTTGTCGATCTCGGCGCGGACCGCGACGAAAGTCTCCGTGTCGCTGCCACCCTTCGCCCCTTTCTCCTCGTTGTAGCCCGGCACGGCCACGCCGCCGGAGCTGCCGGCCGCGTATTGGCCGCGAACCGTGTTCGCGCCGACGGTCGCCGCGGAGATGGGGCGCAGGCTGCGCAGCACCTTGGTCTTCTCGTTGCGCACCTCGTTGGGCTCGAACAGGTGCGGCGGCTCCATGGCGACCAGCGCGACCAGCTGCAACATGTGGTTCTGGACCATGTCACGCAGCGCGCCGGCCTCGTCGTAGTAGCCGGTGCGACCCTCGAGGCCGACGGTTTCGGCCACGGTGATCTGCACATGATCGATGCTCGACGCGTTCCACAGCGGCTCGAACAGCGAGTTCGCGAACCGCAACGCCAGCAGGTTCTGCACCGCCTCTTTGCCCAGGTAGTGGTCGATGCGGAATATGCGGTCCTCGTGGAACACGCTGCCCACCGCTTCGTTGATCTGCACGCTCGAGGCGTAGTCCGTGCCGATGGGCTTCTCGAGAATGATGCGGCAATGTTCGCAGGCCAGGCCTGCCGCGGCGAGACTCAGCGACGTCGGCCCGTAGAGCTTCGGCGAAGTGGCCATGAAATACAGGATGCGATTGTTGCCTGCGAGTGCGGTGCGCAGCGCGTCCGTGCCCTTCGCGGTGCCGTCGCTCGCCTCGAAGGGTGCATAGGTGATGCGCGTCAGGAGGTCCGCCAGCGCGTCTTCCTTGAGAAATTCGGGCTGCACGTGTTTGCGCAGCGCGACTTCGACGACCTTGCGGAACTCCTCGTTGGGCATGGGATTTCGCGCGGAGCCGACGAAGGTGAGCGTCGGTGGCACCAGCTTCTCGCGACACAGGTGATACAGCGACGGCCAGACCATGCGTTGGGAAAGGTCGCCGGTGGCGCCGAACAGAACGAACTTCTGTACTGAAACCTTCATGGCTGCGTCAACTCAGGAACGGGACATCAGCAGGCGCGCGGCACCGAGCAGTTCGACATGGGGATGGGAAATGGTCTCGAGTGGCACACTGCGCATCGCGGGCGTGAAACGCCCCTTGTATTCGAAACCCTGGCGCACGCGGCGCTCGAGGGTTTCACGCTCGAAATGCTGGAGCATGGCGCCGGAGATCAGCACGCCTGACCAGGCGCCCAGCGTCAACGCCAGATCGCCCGCGAACGATCCCAGCAGTTCGCAGAACAGTCCCACGGCTTCGACGCAATTCTCATCGCTGCCATTGGTGGCGCGCGTGGTGATTTCCGCCGCCGACAGCTCGGGCACGTGCATGCCTTCGGTTTCGCACAGCGCCTGGTACACGTTCGACAGGCCCGCGCCCGACAGCACGCGTTCGGCCGACACGCGGCCGAATTTCCTGCGCAGCCAGCGCAGCAGCTCGATCGAGCGCTCATTGGTGGGTGCGAAGCTGGCATGGCCGCCCTCGGTGGCCAGCACCGTGAAGACGCCCGCGCTCGCGACCACGCCACCGACGCCGAGGCCCGTGCCCACGCCCAGGATGGCGCAGACACCGTGCGACAACGGCAACGACAGTCGCTGCGGCCCCACCGGCTGCAGGTCCGCGGTGCGCAGCGCGCCGACCGCGTGCCCGACGGCTTCGAAGTCATTGATGACGTGCAGGTGCTCGAAGCGCTGGGATTCACTCAGGGCCCGCGCCGAAAAGGACCAGGCGCTGTTGGTGAGCTGGACGCGGTCGGCCTCGACGCGCCCGGCCACGGCAACCGCGGCGCGATTGAGCGCAAGCGGCACACCGGGCGTGGCGCTGCGATAGTGCTGGGCCGCGTGCGAAATGGATTCGTGCGCACGCACCGGGTAGCGGCGCACGCAATGCACGTTGACCGGCGAGGAATCCGATCCACCCACCGCGATACCGAAGCGGATATGCGTTCCGCCTACGTCCGCCACCAACCCAAGTACGCGGGAACGGTCGAAGTCGTCGCCGTCCCCCGCGCCGCGCTGGCGGTCGCTCGAATTCACCATTACTCGCTCCGAAAAAGACTGCAAAGACTGCGCCGCTGCGGACAGCGCTGTCAACCGATTCGCCGGCGCATTCTACCGGGTAATCAACCGGAACATGGCCTGTGTCTTGCACATTGCCTGACCGATTGACAACGTTGTCTGACAACAAGACAATTTGTCTCCGCTATGAGCCGCATAACCATTCACGACGTCTCGAAGGCCGCGGGTGTCTCGATCAAGACAGTCTCGCGAGTGCTCAACAGTGAACCCAACGTGCGCAGCGAAACCCGCGCTCGCGTGCTGAAGCTGGTCGAAGAGCTCAACTACCACCCCAGCCTTTCGGCGCGCAGCCTTGCCGGTCGCAGCTCCAATCTCATCGGGCTCATTTACCAGAACCCGAGCGCTAACTACGTGGTGGACCTGCAGAAGGGCGCGCTGGAACGCTGCCACACGCGCGGCTACCGCCTGCTGGTGCATCCCTGCGAGGGCAACGATCTTTCCAGCGTGCGCGATCTCGCCGGCCTGGTGCTCGAATCGCATCTCGACGGCGTGGTGCTGGCGCCGCCGCTGTCGGACTCGGCGGAAGTACTCGCGGAGCTGTCCAAGCACCGCATCCGCTTCGTGCGCATCGCGCCGACGGTGGACCTCGACGCCTACTCCTGCGTGTTCATGAACGACGTGGCTGCCGCGCGCGAGATGACCGAGTACCTGATCGCGCTGGGACATGAGCGCATCGGCTTCATCAACGGTCCGCCGGGACATCCCGTGACCGAACAGCGCTACCTCGGCTACACGCTGGCGCTGCGCTCGCATGGACTCGACGTGGATCCGCAGCTCGTGGATCGCGGCGAATTCACCTTCGATTCCGGCCTGGCTGCCGCGCGACGCCTGCTGTCGCGCGCCACGCGTCCGACGGCCGTTTTCGCCAGCAACGACGACATGGCGGCCGGCACCATCATGGCGGCGCACGAGATGGGTCTGTCGATCCCGAACCGGCTGTCGGTGGCGGGCTTCGATGACAGCTATGTCGCACAGGTCATCTGGCCGCGGCTCACCACCGTGCACCAGCCCACCTACGAGATGGCGCACCAGGCGGCGGACATGCTGTTCCGCTCGCTGGGCGACGAAGGTCCGCCGAAGAGCATCGAGATTCCCTACCGGATGGTGTGCCGCGAGTCGACCGGTCCCCGCCCGAGCTGAAGCCCGGGCGAATCAAGGCTAGTTAGTCCACTTCTGGCCGAAGCGGTACGTGAACCGCAAGCCAATGTGGCTGGCATCCACCTCTTCCCCGATGAAGTCGAGAAACTCGTTCGTATAGCTGATGTCCGTGTAGTGCAGGCTGATCCAGCGCCAGCCGATCTCCAGGTTCAGGCCCGTGGCATCGTCGAAGCGCACGTCTTCGAAGAAGCCGTCGCCATCGAGCTGCGGACTGACGTGCTGCACCAGCCCGGCACCCGCGTAGAAGCCATTCGGCCAGCGGTACAACGCCTCCAGCTGCAGCAGCGTGCGTGACACGTTGATGTCGGCGTTCTCGGCCTGCGTCGTGGCGTACTTGTAGCCGAGGCTGGCTTCGATTTCGAACGGCGAGGATTCGATGGGGCGGAAATAGCCGCCGACGGAAAAAGCGACACCCTGGCCGGCCTTGAGGTCCTGGCTGTCGTCATCCTCGAAGTAGACCGTGGCGACGTCGTCGCCGCCGAAATCCAGGTCCAGCTGGGCGAGGAACCCGCCGCGCGGACCGAGGTCCGCCGACGGCGCGGGCGTCTGGGCGGTTCCCACCGATGACAGCAGCGCGAGCAGCACTGCGATTCCGATTCTGTGCATTGAAGCCTCCCGCCGGCGCAGTGCCGGATTGCGCATGAATCGCACCGGCGCCTGACGACGTCAAGCCGGGAGGTTGTTAGATATGACGCGCGTCACACCCTGTAGTTAGCCAGGCCTGTCTACACCCGCGCCAGCGCGCTGATTTCGGCGATGGCGGCCACCAGGTGATAGAAGCTGCTGGCCGGCGCCGGCTCGTCGACCACCTTGCCGTCGGCATCTATGCGATCGCGCCACAGCCCGGCGATCGGTGTATCGAGATAGCGCATGAGGCTCTCGGCCGCCGACACTGCCATGGTGAAATAGCGCGCTTCACCGGTGAGGCGCGCCGCGATGGACGCGGCCTTGAGACGCTCCGTCTGCGGCCAGAGCCGCGCACCGGCGTCATGCGGCGAGTAGTCGTCGAGCAGGCTGTTCATCGCGAGGCCGTTGCGTACGCCATGCTGCTCGCCGATGTCGATGAGCTTGAGCGCGGCGGTGCGGGCGCGCGCGTTCTTGGCCCCGCCCCAGCGCAGCAGCAGCCAGGCCCACTCGAACTGGTGGCCGGGTTCGACGATGCGTCCCTCGACGCCCGGCGCCGGATTCCATTGCGCGTCGAAGAATTCGCGCAGCGCACCGCTCGAAGCATCGATGAACTTGTCGAGCGCCAGCGCGGCGATTTCATCCGCCAGCGACTTCCACAGCGAACTCTCCGAACAAACCTCGCATCCCGCGAGCGCCGCCTCGAACAGATGCATGTGCGGATTCGACTGCAGCGGCAGGCCCGGCGGTACGCCGCTTTCGAATCCGGGCTGACCGGCACGTTTCATGTGCTTGAGCACCAGCCCGTGCAATTCGAGCGCCTGTCGTTCGCGCTGCGCGCGCATTTCACCCATGGCGGACACGTTGAAGGCCAGCAGCCCGAAGGCCTGGTCGTACAGCAGGGCGCGATCGTCGCGCGGCGAACCATCCGCATTGACCAGCGTGCGGAACAGGCCATCCGGTCGGCGATAGCGCGCGATCCAGTAGTCCAGGCCGTGTCTGACCAGCCTCTCGCCATCGCCGCGCCAGCCCTGCGACGGCGCCACGGCGAAGCAATAGGCCTGGCGCGGATTCACGCGCGAGCGGCGCGGCTCGACCGGCGGCTCGCCGTTCTGCGCGAGCCGCTCGTGAAAGCCGCCGGCCGCGTCCACGCCGCGCGTCGACCAGAGTGGATAGGCGGCGTCACACAGCCAGCTGCAGAGCCGGCTGTGGTATTCGGCGACGCGTGCCCCATCCTTTTCGTTGACAGGGTCCATATCTCCCTCGTTCAGTGACCTGCCGCTGCCGTGGCCGTGCCGTGTTCGTAGGTCCTGGCACGGGTCGCGGCGATCGCGAACGCAACAATGAGCAGGTATGCGGCCGCAGGCAAGAAGTATGCGGCATGCAAACCGGCGGCATCGGCGATCAGCCCGTAGACGTAGGGCAGGATCGCACCGCCCACGATGGCGAGGCACAGCAGGCCCGACGTGGCGGCCGGCGCGGCGGTGGAGCGCTCCAGCGTCATCGTGAAGATGACCGGGAACATGATCGAGTTGAACAGTCCGATCGACAGCGCCAGGTACGCGGCAGTCGAGCCGTGCAACTGCGAGACGGCAAGACACAACGTGGCGGCGCCGAGCGCGAACAAGGCGAGCAGCCAGGGAGCGCTCTGCTTCACGACGAACAGCAGGCCGCTGCCGATGAGCCGGCCGACCATGGCCCCGCCCCAGTAGAAGCTGACCATCTTGCCGGCTTCCTCCAGCGGGATGTTCAGCATGTCGGGTTCGCCAGGAAGTTGGTCAGGAAACTGCCGATGGATACCTCGGCACCGACGTACAGGAAGATCGCGGCGCCGCCGAACAGCGCCCAGCGCGACTTGAACGCAGTGGCGATCGAAGGCCGCTGGCCCTCGTCCACAGGCTTCGTGACGTCGAGCAGCTTGCGGAACGCGAAGATGAACAGCCCCAGCAGCACCAGCGCGCCCGCGATCGCGAGGAACACGGTGTCGATGCGGCGGAACGATTCGGCACGCAGCTCGGGCGTGACCTCGGCGCCGTGTGTGACCGCGAAGATGCCGCCCGCGAGGATGATGCCGGAGACGAGCAATGGCCCGAGCCAGGTGCCGAAAGAATTGAAGGTCTGCGAGAACGTCAGGCGGAAATGCGAGCGTTCCGGCGGGCCGAGCGCCGCGGCCAGCGGATTCGCCACCACCTGCAGGATGGTGATGCCGCTCGCGATGACGAACAGCGCCACGAGCACCAGCCAGTAGGTGTCGAAGTGCGTCGCGGCCGGCACGATGAAGCAGCCGACCACCATGACGCCGAGCGCAAACATGATCGACTTGCTGTTGCCGAGCCGCGCGATCAGTGCCGCGGCGGGCAGCGACACGACGAAGTACGCCATGAAGAACGCAAACTGCGTGAGCGACGACTGGGCATACGTGAGCTTGAAGATCGCCTTGAGCGCCGCGATCAACGGGTCGATCGAGACGGTGATGAAGCCCCACATGAAGAACAGCGTGGTGACCGTGGCGAAACCGGCGCGCATTCCCTGGTACTTGTTGTCAGCGTTCATCGGACCCCTCTTGTGAATCAGTGTAGTTAGAGCGCCGCGACCTTCATGAGCGCGGTGCGAGTCGGCAGCAGGCGGTGGCTGAATGGCAGGATGGCGGCGCCCACGGCCGGCGCGTCATCCGACAATGCCGCGCGCGCCACCGGTGCGATCGAAGGCACCGTGCCGGCATGCGCTTCCAGGCGCTGGTTGAGGCGCGTCGCCAGCTGGTCGACGATGCTGGCGGGCAGGCGGCCGCCGATCAGGATGGCCTCCGGATTCACCAGGCAATTGATCGCCAGCAGCGTGTCGAGCAGCGAATCGACCGCCGCCTCCACCCAGGCATCGATGATGGCCTGGCCGCTCTCGTCGAGGTTGCAGAGCTCGGGTGGCGCGGAGACACGAATGCCCTGCGCGGCGAGCCGGCTGTAGAGCGCCGACAGCGACACGATGTTCTGGATCTGGCGCTCGTGCCCGCTGGCATCGCGGCCGCGCAGCAACCCCAGCTCGCCCGAACGCCCGGTGGCGCCGCGAAAATGATTGCCGTCGATCACCAGGCTGCCGCCGAGCGCCGCCGTGATGAGGATGTAGAAGAAGGTCTGGTGCTTCTTGCCGAGCCCGAACTGCATCTCGCCCATGGTGGCCGCGGCGGCATCGTTCTCGACGAACACCGGCACGTTCAGCGTGCCGACCAGCAGGGAAGCCACGTCGGTGGATGCCCAGACCCCGTAGTTGGCTGGCTGGTGCGGCAAGGTCGCCGCCCTCGGCATGTCGTCGGGTAGCGCCACGCCGATGCCCACCAGCCGCTCGCGGCCGATTCCCACCTTGCTGAGTAGTTTGCCGACGGTCTTGCGGAAGAACTGTTCCACGTCGCGCGGCAGCGCGAAGGCCATCTCGCTCGACGCGCGGGCGCGCACCTGCCCCTCGAAATCCAGCACCACCATGGTGATGTGGTCCCGGTCGACGTTGAGGCCGATGGAAAACCACGAGTCGGGGTTGATGACCAGCTTGGTCGCCGGCTGGCCGCGTCCACCGCGTCGGCGTCCAGCCTCCTGGATCAGCTTGTCGGTGAGCAGCCGCTTGGTGATGTTGGCGATGGCCGGCGCGGTGAGCCCGGTGATGGTCGCGAGCTCGGCGCGCGTGATCGGGCCGTTGACGCGGATGGCGTGCAAGGTGACGCGCTGATTGTGATCGCCGGCACGCTCGAGATTCGTGCCGGACAGTCGCATGCCCCGGTCCCTGGAAGCTTTGGCCGCCCGCTCGCTCATCGTGACGCGGCGGCTATCGGTGCCTGCTGTATGCCGACCTGCAACTCCGCGTCCGCTGCGAGCGCCAGCGCGCCCAGAGGGCCGGACATGGTGCCCAGGCCCGGCGGCACGATGTAATGGGCGAGATTGTTTTCGAGCTCCGTGCCTTCGACGTAGCGGTTCAGGCTGCGTTTGAGCTCCTCGCGAATGCGTTCGAACAGATGCGCCTGCGCGCTCGGGACGCCGCCGCCCAGGAAGATGCGTTGCGGCGCCGTGGTCAGCACCATGGTGTGCATGAGCTGGCCGAGCCCATGCGCAACATATTCCCAGGCCGGATGATCGGGCGGCAACTGCGAAGCCGGCTGCGATGCGCGCGCTTCGATGGCCGGTCCCGATGCCAGGCCTTCGATGCAATCGCCGTGGAACGGGCAGGTGCCGGCGAATTTGTCGCCCGCCTTGCGCACCACGCGGATGTGTCCGAGCTCGGTATGGTTCATGCCGAAGATGGGCCGTTCGCGCACGATGCTGCCCACACCGATGCCGGTGCCGACGGTGACGTACGCGTAGTCGTCGAGACCCTGCGCCGCGCCCCAGCGACCTTCGGCGAGCGCCGCACCATTCACGTCGGTGTCGAAACCCACGGGCACGCCGAGCTTGCGACCCAGTCGCTGAGCGACGTCGGTGTCGCGCCATCCGGGCTTGGTCGTGGAGGTGATGAATCCGTAGGTCGGCGATCCGGGCTTGAGATCGACGGGTCCGAACGATGCGATGCCCAGCGCGCGCAGATTTCCGTACTGCGAACGCCAGCGCTCCAGGACCGCCTCGATCTGGCGCAGCGTCTCTTCGCGCTCGCCGGTGGGCAGCCTCTCGAGTGCGCGCACGTCCTCGGGTCCGGTGCCCAGGATGCACACGCACTTGGTGCCGCCCAACTCGACACCGGCCAGTAGTTTGGAAGCGGGCGACACGGTGGTCGTCGCTCAGCCCACGGACGCAGCGGCGACGGCGGCCTTGCGGGCCCCCGCCAGCCTGGCGTTGGCGGCGGCGAAGAAGCTGTCGTGCGAGGGGGCCGCCGCGACATCCGCGGCAACTTTCTGGCTGATGGCGAGCATCAGGCGTTTGACCTGCTCGAAATCGACGGTGTCGACCAGTGGATCGTAGTCGCGCGGCACCACGCCCGCGCCATCGAGGATGAAGAACCAGTCGAGATCGGTGAACGGCTCGGCGCGCTGCTGCACCACGCGGCCGGTGGCGCGATACAGGTCGAGGCGGTGAGTGACGCTGTCCGGCCACGCAGCGCTGCGAATTCTGCTGCCAGAACGGCGAGTCATCGCGCCGCGAGGTGCAGTAGTGCAGGATGGTGAAGTCACGCGCGCGTTCGAAGTCACTGATGATCGCCGCGTTGTAGCTCGCCGCCGTGGCGGGGTCAAACTGCTTGTCCGGAAAATGGTCGAGGAGATTGAACAGCGCGCTGCTCAGCAGGTGCAGGTCGCTCGCCGCCAGCGGCTCGAGGCATCCGGCCGCCGCGCCCACCGCAACCACGTTCTTGTCCCAGAAAACCCGGCGACGGCCGTTCGCGAACGACACCATCCGCGGCTCGGCGAGCAGCGTTCCGGCGGCGATGGCCAGTTCCTGGCGCGCGGATTCCTCGTCCTGGTGCGCGCTGGACCAGACCTGGCCGGTTCCGGACACCGCCTGCAGCGGCATGCGCCATTGCCAGCCCGCGGCGCGCGCGTTGAGTCGCACGCAGGGTGTGCGCGCGTCTCCGAGCGCGGCCGGCGCGGCCAGCAGCCGATCGCAGGGCAGCCACTGCTTCCAGTCCTCGAACGGCGTCCCGAGAATCTCGCCGATGAGCTGGGCGCGCGCGCCGCTGGCGTCGATGAACAGGTCGGCGCGCAGGCTGCCGCCGTCCTCGAACTTGAGCTCCTCGAGCAGCCCGTCTTCGCGGCGCGTCGCACTAACTACCTTGCGGTCGAGGCGGATCACGCCGGCGCGCTCGGCGACGCCGCGCAGGTAGCGCGCCGCGAGAGTGCCGTCCAGGTGCAGCGCGTAGCGCATGTGCTGCGCCACGCCCAGCGTGTTGGTGGGGAAGATGAAGCGGTTGGCGAGCGCCATCGCGGTCTCGAGGCTGAACAGCTCGAGCGTGGGTTTCAGGCCCAGGGCGCGCGCCTTGTGCCAGTAGTGATAGAACGGCCGGCGCTCGATCAATGCGCCGAAGGCGCCGTGTGGATGCCAGCTGGCCTCGCCCGGCGCCGACCAGTCGGCGAGACGGGCGCCGAGGCAGTAGGTGCTCTGGGTCTTGTCGATGAAGTCGTTCTGATCGACGCCGAGTTGGCGCAGCAGTTCGAGCACGGAGGGTTGTGTGGCTTCCGCAAGGCCGGCGCTCGCGGCTTCGCCCGGGTCGAGGACATGGATCGAGCATTGTCCGCCGAGCTTGCGCGCCAGGGTCGCGGCGGCGGTCCAGCCGGCGATGCCACCGCCAACAATGGCGATGCGCCTGATTCTTCGATCCGGTTCCGACACTTCTACCCCCTGTGAGTCGGCGGCGAGTCTGGCGTTGTCACCGGAAACCTGTCAACGAAACGCCCGGCAACCCTCGAATTTCGCGCAAAGACAGCATAGGCTGTCGGCGCCCAAAAACAGGAGAATCTCGCGATGTCCCCTTCCCTGTCTCATGTCCGGTCCAAATACGGTATCGCGCTCGCGCTGGTGCCGTTCCTGCTGGTGATTGGATGCAAGGATGGCGCCAAGGAAGAGCCGGCGGCCCCCGCGAAAGTCGAGGATCCCGCCGCGGTTCATCCCGAGATCTGGCCCTCACCAAAATGGCCCTTCGCATCAGACGCCGCACTCGAGGAAAAGGTTGCGACGTTACTTAAGAAGATGACCGTCGAGGAGAAGGTGGGCCAGGTCATCCAGGGCGACATCGCCAGCATGACGCCCGAGGACATGAAGAAGTATCACCTGGGGTCCATCCTGGCCGGTGGCGGATCCTCGCCCGGCGGCGATGAAAAGGCGCCGGCCAAGAAGTGGCTCGAGCTTGCCGATGCGTTCTACGCCGCGTCGATCGACACCAGCAACGGCGGTGTGGGCATCCCGATGATCTGGGGCATCGACGCCATGCACGGCCACAGCAACATCGTGGGCGCCGTGCTGTTCCCGCACAACGTGGGCCTCGGCGCCACGCACAACCCGAAGTTGTTAGCCGACATCGCGCGCCTCACCGCCGAGCAGGTACGCACCACCGGCATCGAATGGACCTTCGCGCCCACCGTGACCGTGCCGCAGGACGATCGCTGGGGCCGCGCCTATGAGGGCTATTCGGAAGATCCGGGACTGGTTGCCTCGTACGCCGGCGTGTTCGTGCGCGGGCTGCAGGGCGACCCGTCATCGCCGGATTTCCTGCGCGGCAAGTACGTGATTTCCTCGACCAAGCACTTCCTGGCAGACGGCGGCACCGAGAACGGCCGCGACCAGGGCGATGCCAGGATTCCCGAAACCGTGCTGCGCGACGTGCACAACGCCGGCTATGTGCCGGCCATCGAAGCCGGCGTGCAGACCGTCATGATTTCGTTCTCGAGCTGGAACGGCGCCAAGCACCATGGCAACAAGGGCCTGATTACCGACGTGCTCAAGAAGCGCATGAACTTCGACGGCTTCACGGTGGGCGACTGGAACGCGCACGGCCAGGTGCCGGGCTGCACCAACGACAACTGCCCCCAGGCTTTGAACGCGGGCCTCGACATGTACATGGCGCCGGATTCCTGGCGCGGTCTGTACGACAACACGCTCAAGCAGGTCAAGGACGGCACGGTGCCGATGGAACGTCTCGATGACGCGGTCACGCGCATCCTGCGCGTGAAATTCCGCGCCGGCATCTTCGACGCGGGCCCGCCCTCCAAGCGTCCGTTGGCCGGCGACTTCAAGCTGCTGTCGTCGCCCGAGCAGCGCGCCACCGCGCGCGATGCCGTGCGCCAGTCGCTGGTCATGCTCAAGAACAATGGCGGCCTGCTGCCGCTGGCGGCTAACAAACATGTGCTGGTGACCGGCGATGGTGCCGACAACATCAGCAAACAGGCGGGTGGCTGGACCATCACCTGGCAGGGCAGCGGGCTGCAGAATTCCGACTTCCCCGGCGGCACCTCGGTATGGGGCGGCGTGAAGACGGCCACCCGGGCGGGCGGCGGCAGCGCGGAGCTGTCGACCGACGGCTCGTACCGGAAGAAGCCTGACGTGGCTATTGTCGTATTTGGCGAGAACCCATACGCGGAATTCCAGGGCGACCTCAAGGTCATGACGCTGCCGGGTTCGATGACCCAGCATCTCGAGATCATGAAGAAGCTGCAGGACGAGAAGATTCCGGTCGTGGCCATCCTGATGTCGGGCCGGCCGCTGTGGCAGAACCGCGAACTGAATCTCGCCAATGCCTATGTGGCGGCATGGCTGCCGGGCTCCGAGGGTGGCGGTATCTCCGATGTGCTGTTCCGCAAGAAGGATGGCTCGGTGAACCACGACTTCACCGGCAAGCTGTCCTACTCCTGGCCGCGCGACGCCACCGGCGCGCCGCTCAACGTCGGCCAGGACAACTACGACCCGCTGTTCCCGCTGGGCTTCGGACTCACCTACGCTTCGCCGCAGGAACTGGCGGCGCTGCCCGAGGATCCGGGCATACCGGCCGAGCTCATGTCCACGGGCTCGTTCTTCGACAAGGGCGTTGCCGTGGCCCCGTGGTCGCTGCGCGTCTCGAATGGCGCCGACTCCACGCGCATCACCACCGTCCCGGCCGAGTCCGTGGGCGGACAGGTCAAGGTCACGGCCATCGACGACCAGGTGCAGGAAGGTGCGCGCCGCTTCGTGTTTGCCGGCGGCGGCAAGGGCACGGTGCAGATCACCAGCGAAGGCGCGGTCGACCTCTCGCGCGAAGCGAACGGCGACGTGATGTTGTTAGTGCGCCTGCGCCGCGAAGGCGACGTGCCCAAGGACGTGAAGCTGGGCGTGGCCTGCGGTGCCGGCTGTGTCGGGTCGGTGCCGGTCGCCGAGACCTTGGGCGCCGTGCCTGCCGGCAAGTGGCAGACCGTCGGCATCCCGCTCAAGTGTTTCGCCAAGAACGGCGCGGACGTGAGCAAGGTCAACGAGGCGCTGGTGCTCGAGACCGAAGGCAAGCTCGACCTGGCGTTCTCGCAGGTCAAGCTCGGCACCGTCGCCGACAAGGTGCACGCCTGCAATTAATGGGGTCAGACCCCATTTGCTGGCAAAAGGTGCCAGACCTGTAGATGACAGAAAGGGCGCTTCAATCGAAGCGCCCTTTTTGTTTGGCCGACCTTTAGGTCCGGCACAATTTTCTAGGAATGGGGTCTGACCCCATTAACGCAGCTGGCTGTCCTTGCTGCCGCGGCGGTTGTAACCGGCGTTGTGCACGCCCTTCTTGTCTTCGGCATCCTGGCACGCCAGGCACAGGCGCACGCCGGGCACGGCCTCGCGCCGGGCCTCCGGAATCCGCGCGCCGCACTCGGCGCAGGACTCCAGTGACGGTCCGTTCGGCAACTGGCTCTTGGCACGCTTGATGGCGTCCTTGACCGTCGCGTCGATCTGTTCCTGTACTGCGCCTTCCCTGGCCCAACCTGTCGCCATCGGATGTCTCCTACGAAATTCTGAGGGCGGCCTCGGCAATCGGCCGCATCGCCGCATAACCTTCCCTGGTTGGATGCACCTCGTCCTTCGCGAGTTCCAGCTTCACATTGCCCTGTGCGTCTGAAAGCGCGGCGGCGTAGTCCGCGTACAGGGCATTGATCTGTTTCGCGTAGCCGCGCATCCAGTCGTTCAACGCCAGAGCCTCGGGCTTGGGTCTAGCCTCCGGGCGCCACCAGTACTTCGACGCCGGCGGCACCGACCCCAGCACGATGCGGATCTTGTGCGACCAGGCGATCTCGCACATGGCCATGATGTTGTTTTTCGAATCCTGGGCCGTCATCGGCCCGGTGTTGTGGGCGATGTCGTTGGTGCCGGCCATGATGTGCACGACGCGCGGGCGCAACGCGATGACATCCGAATACATGCGCACCAGCAGCTGCGGCGTGGTCTGCGCGCTGATGCCGCGTCCCACGATGCCATTGGCGAAGAATCCGGGGTCGGTGCTGGCCCAGCCTTCGGTGATGGAATCCCCCAGGAACACCGCGTCCACCTTCGCGCCGCTGGCTAACAACTTTTCGTTGTCGGGCCGATAACGGGCCAGCCACGCCCAGTCCGTGAGCAGCAGCGGTGGTTGCAACGCCGGCGCGGTCTTCGGTTGCTCGCCGCAACCCGATGGCACCTGTGCCAGCACCGGCAGCGCAGCCCCCGCTCCCAGCGCGGCACTGATCAACAACGAACGACGATTCATGCTCATGAAGGCGCTCCGGTTTTGCCATCCAGGGCCCGGTCCATCGATTCGAGCTCGACGCGCCGGGTCTCGGGGAATATCGCCAGCACCACGAAGAACTGCAAGAGCATGCAGACCGCGAAGAACGCGAACGGCAGGCCCTGCGTGGTCGCCGCAACCATGGGAAACACCTGCGCGATGACCGCATTCATGCCCCAATGCGTTGCGCTGCCCAGCGCCTGGCCGCGCGAGCGCACCGGCGTCGGGAAAATCTCCGCGAGATAGACCCAGATCACCGCGCCTTGCGAAAACGCGAAGAACGCAATGAACACGATGAGCACGTACAGCAGCAGCTCCTTCCCCTGCCCGGTGCTGAAGATCACCGCCGCGGCGGCGAGCGCGGCCGAGGTTCCCAGTGCGCCGACCAGCAGCAATTTCTTGCGGCCAAACCGGTCGATGACGGCGAGCGCAACCACGGTGGCGAGCAGATTGGCGGCGGCGATGATGACCGGCGGCCACGAGCTCGCGATTCCCTGGAAGCCGGCGGCGGCGAAGATGTCGTTGAGGTAGTACAGGATGGCGTTGATGCCCGAGAGCTGGTTGAACATGGCCAGCAGGACGGCGAGCACGATGGGCTTGCGATGCGCCGCCACGAACAGACGCTCGCCGGCGTTGCGTTTCGCCAGCTCATTGGCGCGCGCGAACTCGGCCAGCATGCCTTCCGTGTCCTGGATGCCGACGCGCCCCAAACTCGCGCGCGCTTCGTCGAGACGTCCGCGCAACGCCAGCCAGCGCGGGCTCTGCGGAATCGTGTACATCAGGATGGCGAACAGGATGGCGGGCGCGGCCGCGATGCCTAACTTCACGCGCCACAGGTCACCGCTCGGCGCCAACTGGTCGACGACGAGATTGCTGGCGTAGGCCAGCAGGATGCCGAACACGATGTTGAACTGGAACAGCCCGGTCAGCGTGCCGCGCCGCCCGGCGGGCGCCAGCTCCGAGATGTACACCGGTGCGAGCACCGACGAGGCGCCGATGGCGAGCCCGCCGATGAAACGGAACACGTAGAAGGACTCGATGTTCCAGCACAGAGCGCATCCCAGTGCGGACACGACGTACATGTAGCCGACGATCTTCAGGCTGTCGCGCGAGCCCAGGCGGTCCCCGGGAATCCCGGCAAAAAGGGCGCCGATGAAAGTGCCGAGCAGCGCGCTGGCCACCGAGAAGCCGTACCAGAAGCCGCCCGGCTCGATGTGAAACACCCGGCTCAGCGATTGCGTGACACCTGAGATCACCACGGTGTCGAACCCGAACAGCAGTCCCGCGAGACTCGCGGTGATGATCACGCCGAGATTTCTGGTACCGGACATCAGACTCCCCCTGCCCGCCCTATATATAAGAGAGCGGGTTGATTAATGAAAGATATTTTAGCTATGGGAAGGCGTGCCCGCGAGCCCATGGGTCCGCGTGACTAACTACTTCGGCCTGGTGGGAACGGTCGGCCGGGCCCCGACCGCGGTGCGCGACGGTGGCGGCGGCGTATAGATGTGTGGTTGTTCGTATCGATAGGTCGATTCCCGCGCCGACGCCGTGAGTGCCGCCTCGACCTGCGGGCGCACCAGCTCTTCCCAGCGATCCGACGCGCGGAACCAGCTGCCCTCCACGCCACGGTAGATAGACCGGGTGTTTCCCGGGAACCGCGCGTCGTTCGCGGTCGGGATCTGGATGTACCCCTGCCCGCTCTTGGGATCGATGGCATACCGCACGCCATAGCACAGGCTGGAGGGCACCGATTCGCGCGCATTCTCGCCGCGCGCCGCGCAGTAGAAACGCACCTCGTAGACCTGCAACTTCCGGGGCGGCTTGACCGAGCCGGCCAGCCAGTCGGCGATGTCGCGGTCCGAAGCGGACATCTGGTCGCCGCCGTCGGATGTCGTCCAGGATGTCCCGGGCCCGCTCCAGATCGTGAATTGCCCGGCCGATTCCTCGCCCACCAGCGTCACGAGGGTCTGCTTGCCCCTGGCAATCTCGATGCGCGCGGTTTCGCTCTTGGCGGCGCTCAGCGCGGGCATTGCAAGCAATGCGGCGATCAGAATTGCAACCCTCATGTCCGTTCTCGCGGGATGGCTGGTATCGATGCGGCAGATCGTACGCCGATTTCAACCACCAGCGCAGTGCGGCACGATTTCCAAATGCCTCGCATTGCGCTGAGCGACGCTCGAAGTGACCTCGTGCCTCGTTAAGATGCCGCCATGGTCAGCAAACTCAGCAACATAGATATCGCACAGGCCGCGAACATGCGGCGCATCACCGACGTCGCGACGGAACGCCTCGGCATTCCCGAGGAAGCGCTCGAGGCTTATGGCAAGTACAAGGCCAAGATCTCGCTCGACTATCTGTCGAAGCTCAATGGCCGGCCCAACGGCAAGCTGGTGCTGGTCACGGCCATCTCGCCCACGCCCGCTGGGGAAGGCAAGACCACCACCACGGTGGGATTGGGCGATGCACTCAATCGCATCGGCAAGAAGGCGCTGATCTGTCTGCGCGAGCCGGCGCTGGGTCCGGTGTTCGGCATGAAGGGCGGCGCCGCGGGCGGCGGTTATGCGCAGGTGGTGCCCATGGAGGACATCAACCTGCACTTCACCGGCGATTTCTCCGCCATCGCCCTGGCTAACAACCTGCTCGCGGCGCTGATCGACAATCACATACACCAGGGCAACGAGGCCGGATTCGACGTGCGGCGCGTCACCTGGCGGCGTGTCGTCGACGTCAACGATCGCGCGCTGCGCGACATCACGGTGGCATTGGGCGGACCCGCCAATGGCTTCCCGCGGCAGGACGGTTTCGACATCGTCGTGGCCTCGGAGGTCATGGCGATTTTCTGCCTGGCCACCAGCATCAAGGACCTGAAGGAAAGACTGGGTCGGATCGTTGTTGGCTACAGTCGCGACCAGAAGCCCATCCTGGCGCGCGACATCAAGGCACACGGCGCGATGACCGCGCTGCTGCGCGACGCGCTGGCGCCGAACCTGGTGCAGACGCTGGAGAACAATCCGGCGTTCATCCATGGCGGTCCGTTCGCGAACATCGCGCATGGCTGCAATTCCGTGATGGCCACGCAGGCCGCGCTCAAGCTGGCCGACTACGTGGTCACGGAGGCCGGGTTTGGCGCGGACCTGGGCGCGGAGAAATTCGTCGACATCAAGTGCCGCAAGGCGGGACTCACGCCCTCCTGCGCGGTCATCGTGGCCACCATCCGTGCCCTCAAGTATCACGGCGGCGTCGAAGTCGCCGACGTGGGCAAGGAAAACCTCACCGCACTCGAGAAGGGCATGGTCAACCTCGAGCGCCACATCCACAACGTGCGCAACCAATACGGGCTGGAGAGCGTGGTGGCCATCAACCACCGCGCCGAGGACACCGACGAAGAGGTGAAACTGCTGCAGGAGCATTTCTCGCATCTCGACGTCAAGATCATCGTCGCCAGGCATTTCGCCGAGGGTGGCAAGGGCGCCGTCGAAGTGGCCAGGGAAGTCGTGCGTCTCTGCGAGCTACCTAACAACTTTCGTTACGTGTACGAGGCCGAGCAGACGCTGTGGGACAAGATGAAGACCATCGCCACGCAGATCTATGGCGCGCTGGACATCGTGGCGGACAGCAAGATCCGCGGCCAGATCAAGGCGCTGCAGGAAGCCGGCTACGGACACTACCCGGTGTGCGTGGCCAAGACGCAGTACTCGTTCTCCACCGACCCGAAGCTGCGCGGCGCTCCCTCGGGCCACGTGGTCAACATCCGCGAAGTCCGCCTCGCCGCGGGCGCCGAGTTCATCGTGATGATCTGCGGCGACATCATGACCATGCCCGGGCTGCCCAAGGTGCCGGCGGCGAACAGCATCGACGTGGACGAGAACGGCAAGATAGTCGGCCTGTTTTAATGGGGTCTACTCGCGACCAGCATCGCTAGCTCGCTGGGCCCGACTTCAACCCATTTGCTGGCAAAAGGTGCCAGACCTCGCGGTTGCGGCCCGCTTGACGGGGATGTTGCGGCCGGCGCAGATTCGCGTCATGTTCAATGCATACGCGTTCGGGATCCGCTCGGCCTATCTATCGGCCATCGTGCTGGCACCGCTATTCATGGCCGAGAACGTGGTGCAGATCATCCGGCAGGGATACTTGTCGTTCGCGGGCTTGCTCTGGTTCCTGTTATTCGCGGGGCTGCTCGTCGGACCGAGTTTGCGCGCCTGGATTCGCGTCACGGCGCGAGAGGAACTCATTCCCGCCCAGCGCCTCCGCTCTCGCCCGATCATTGCGGTGCTGGTGGCATGCGTTTGCGTACTGGCAATGTTGATGGTGGCTGCCTATGTCTATGCAAAATGGATTTTTGTGGCCCCCATGCCAGAAGGCGCGGAGATCTTGCCTTTCATCGCAACGGTGTTGCTGTACTCGATCGCACTGCCCGCAGGCGAGGCGCTGCTGGTGGGCCGGGCTGGGCCCGGACGCGTCGCGGTAAGTTGAAGGTCCCGTCATGTTCCGCTGGCCCGCTCGGAGTCGTGCTCCTGAGGTCCGGCACAATTTGCTAGCAAATGGGGTCTGACCCCAATATTGCGGCATGCCGGCTCAGGACATTGCCCGCGTGCGCGCGGAGATCGACGCGCTGTTTCGCAAGGAATCGCGACGCATCTTCGCGACGCTGATCCGCCTGCTCGGCGACTTCGATCGTGCCGAAGAAGCGCTCAGCGATGCGTTCCGCACGGCCATGGAGAAATGGCCCTCGGAAGGGCTGCCGCAAAACCCCGTGTCCTGGCTGGTGTCCGCGGGGCGCTTCAAGTCCATCGACAAACAGCGCCGCGACGCGCGCTTCGATCATCTCGAAGACCGGCCCGACGTCAGCGAGACCTTGGCCGATCAAACTACCGCGCCGGACGAATCCACGGAGTTGCTGGAGGATGACCGGCTGCGGCTGGTGTTCACCTGCTGCCACCCGGCGCTGGCCTCCGACGCCCAGGTGGCACTCACCCTGCGCGAGGTCTGCGGACTCACCACCGAGGAAATCGCCGCCGCGTTCCTCACGCCGGCACCCACGCTGGCGCAACGCATCGTGCGCGCGAAGAACAAGATCCGCGACGCCAACATTCCCTACGAGGTCCCGGCCAAACAGGATCTGCCGGCCAGGCTCGAAAGCGTGTTGCGTGTCTTGTATCTGGTCTACAACGAAGGCTATCTCGCCAGCAGCGGCGAGACCGCGACGCGCGCGGACCTGTCGGGCGAGGCCATCCGCCTCGGCCGCCTGGTGCTCGAGTTGCTGCCCGAGCCGGAAGTGCGCGGCCTGCTGGCACTGATGCTGTTGCACGAATCGCGGCGCGAGGCGCGCGCCGATGAGCAGGGCGAGCTCATCCTGCTCGACGACCAGGATCGTTCGCGCTGGAATCACGCGCTGATCGCGGAGGGTGTCGCGCTGGTGCGCGAGGCCCTGTCGTCACAGCGCGCCGGTCCCTATTCCATCCAGGCGGCCATTGCCGCCGTGCATGCCGAGGCCACCACGCCCAATGACACGGACTGGCGCGAAATCGTCGGCCTGTACGACATCCTGCTGGCACTCTCGCCCTCACCCATCGTGGCGCTGAACCGCGCGGTGGCCGTGGCCATGCGCGATGGACCCGAGATCGGTCTCGCGGCGCTGGATAGCCTGCTCGCGGGCGGCGCGCTGGATGGCTACCAGCTGGCACACGCGGCGCGTGCCGACTTCTGCCGTCGGCTCGGCCGGCACGCCGAGGCCCGCAAGGCCTATGCGCGCGCCATCGAGCTCACGGCGCAGGGGCCGGCACGGCGCTTCCTGGAGAAGCGGCTCGCGGCGTTACCTGCCTGAAATCAGGGACTTGGGCTTACAGAAAGATTTCTTCGCCGCGCTGTCGAATTCAGCGACTACCGTTCGACAAATTCTCACAAGGAGATCGCCGTGAAATACCTCTGCCTGGTTTACCTGTCGTCCGAGAAATGGAACGCCTGTTCGGATTCCGCCTGCGCGGCCTTCGCCGGCCAGCTGAAGGACAGCGGCAAACTGCTCGACGGCTCGCCACTGCATCCCGTGCAAACGGCCACCACCGTGCGGGTGCGCAACGGGCAAACGGCCATCACCGACGGGCCGTTCGCCGAGACCAAGGAAGCGCTCGCAGGCTTTTACATGATCGAGGCGCGCGATCTCAACGAGGCCATCCAGATCGCCTCGAAGATCCCGCCCGCCAAGTACGGCAGCATCGAAGTGCGCCCCACGCGCGAACTGGTGGTCGACCAGTCGGAAGTCGAGCGCTACGCCGCGGCCGCGGCTCCCTGACAACTTTCCGGATCACGCCATGCAGCACGCACAAATCTTCGTCAACCTGCCGGTCAAGGACCTGAAGCGTTCGGTCGAGTTCTTCACGAAGCTCGGCTACACCTTCAACCCGCAGTTCACCGACGAGAACGCCACCTGCATGATCATCGGCGAGAACCTGTTCGTGATGCTGCTGGTGGAGAAATTCTTCGGCTCGTTCACCAACAAGGCCATCACCGACACCAGCAAGTCCACCGAAGTGTTGACCTGCGTGTCCTGCAACGGCCGCGAGGAAGTTGACCAGTTGGTCGCCAAGGCGCGCGCGGCCGGCGCCCAGGTGCCGCGCAAGGCGCAGGACCATGGCTTCATGTACTCCCACGGTTACGAGGACCTCGACGGCCACACCTGGGAGCTGGTCCACATGAGCGGCGCACCGGGCTGATAAACCTTTGATTCTGTGACTTAAATTGGCTTCGCGGCCGGGCACTGCCGCGGGCGGTCAAGTGCACGGATTTCCGGCCGTTAACGGGGCGGGTCAGTCCGGGTATTCGCCGCATGAACGCTGCCGTCCAGCCAGAAAAAGATTACGAACGCATTCTCAACGCGGCAGTCGCCGAGGGCACCCTCGACCTCCCGCCCCCGCCGCAGATCGCTGCCGAGGTCATGCGCCTCACGCGTGGCGAGGCGGTCGCCGGCGAAGCCGCGGACACCAGCGCCGCGGAACTGGCGCGACTCATCCAGCGCGACGTGGCGCTGGCCGGCCAGGTGATGCGGGTCGCGAACTCCGCGCTGTACGCACGCCGCACACCGGTGGTCACGTTGCCTCAGGCCATCGCCTGGCTGGGCATCCGCGAGATCCGCAACATCGCCTTCGCGGTCGCGGTGCAGGGCCAGGTATTCAACTCGGCGTATTTTCGTCATTCCATGAACGACCTGTGGCGCGAGTCGGTGATCACCGGTCTGTTCGCACAGGAAGTCGCGCGCCTCAAGCGCCGTAACGTCGAGTCGGCGTATCTGTGCGGCCTGCTGCACCGGATCGGCATGGCGGTGATCCTGAGCCGCGTCGGTTCGGCCGTGGTCAAACATGGCATCGCGCCCGAGCCCGGGCAGGTGCTGCAACTCGCGGCGCGCCACGAGGCGCGCGTCGGCACGCACCTGGCGATCGCCTGGAACCTGCCGCCCGCGGTGTCCGCGGCCATCGAACACTGGGGCAACCCGCGCGCGGCCGAGCTGGCGCGCACCGAAGTCATGGAAGTCGCGCTGGCGCGGCAGATCTCCGATGAGCTGCGCACGCCGGGTGTCGGCGGGGAGCTGCCGGATTCGATGCTCGGGCCGGTGTCGATCTGGATGGACGAGTTGTCCATTTATCCGGACGAGCTGTTCAGCATCATGGCGCAGCGCGCGGCCATCTATGCCACGGCCGAGAGTTACACGTGAGCCAGGACCCCGCGCACGACTACGACGTGGTGGTCATCGGCTCGGGGCCCGCCGGCCAGAAAGCCGCCATCCAGGCCGCCAAGGCCGGCAAGCGCGTGGTCGTCATCGAGCGCGACCGTCAGATCGGCGGCTCCTGCGTGCACACCGGCACGATCCCGAGCAAGTCGCTGCGCGAACATGCGTTGCGCCAGCGCATCCGCCGCGTGGACCTCATGGACCAGCCCATCCAGTCGCTGCTCGACGGCGTCGGTGAAACCATCGCCGCGCACGACGCCTACATGACCGCGCAGCTCGAGCGCAATCACATCGCGGTGCTGCGCGGCCGCGCGAGCTTCGTCGCGCGCCTGGCGCGCACCGAAAACAATACTGCTCATGAGCTCCTCGTGCAGCGTATCGACGGCACGCGCCACGCGCTGTACGCACCCATCGTCATCATTGCCGCGGGTTCCCGGCCGCGACCGCCGGCGCACCTGTCCGTGGATCACGAACACGTGCTGGACAGCGACTCCATCCTCTCGCTGGCCTATCTACCGCGCAGCCTGCTGGTCATCGGCGGCGGCGTCATCGCCAGCGAATACGCCGCCATGTTCGCCGCGCTGGGTTGCAAGGTCACGCAGGCCGACCAGCTCGATCAGCCGCTGGCATTCCTCGATCCCGAGCTCACCAGTTTTTACCTGGACGAGCTGCGCCGCAACGGCGGCGAATACATCCCGCGCGCCGAGGCCTCGTCGGCGCGCTTCGACGGCGTCTCGCAGGTGCGGGTCGAATTCAAGTGCGGTCGTGTCATCAGCGCCGACAAGGTGCTGGTGGCGCTCGGGCGCCTCGCCAATGTCGATGGCCTCAATCTCGCCGCCGCCGGTGTGCAGCTCACCGAGCGCGGCCACGTACGCGTCAACGACTGCCTCGAGACGACGGCGCCGGGCGTCTACGCCGCGGGCGACGTCATCGGTCCGCCCGCGCTGGCCTCGGTGTCCATGGAACAGGGCCGGCGCGCGGCCTGCCACGCGCTGGGCCTGCTCGTGCCCTCGGATCCGGTGTCGCGCCTGCCTTCAGGCGTGTACACCATCCCGGAAATCGCCACGGTCGGGCTCGACGAACATGGCGCGCGCCGCCACTTCGGCGCCGCGCTGGTCGGACGTGCACGCTTCGAGGAAATCGCCCGCGGGCAGATCAACGGCTCGCAGCGCGGGCTGTTGAAACTCATCGCCGATCCCGGCGGCCGCCGCGTGGTCGGCGTACAGATCGCCGGCGACGGCGCCACCGAGCTGGTGCACATCGGGCAGTTGGGCCTGGCAGCCGAGCTCGACGTGGACGCCTACGTCGACAATGTCTTCAACTTTCCGACCATGGCCGAGGCCTATCGGATCGCGGCATTCGACATCGTCAAGCAGCGCGGACGCGTGAGCAGCAGCGAGGTCGTGGCCGACGTGGTTGCAGCGTTGCTGTAAGCGTCAGTCCGGCCGCTCTCAGTCAGGAATTTCCGGCTCGACCAGCTTGGCCAGGTAGGTCAGCGACTCCTGCCAGCCGAGATAGCACATCTCCACGGGAATCGCGTCGGGGATACCGGACTGCACGATGCTGATCTCGGTACCCACGGACACCTTCTTCAGCAGCACCGTGACTTCCATGGCGCCCTCGAGGTTGGGGTCGTCGAACTTGTCCGTGTAGCGCAGCTTCTCGTTCGGCACCAGCTCGAGATACTCGCCGCCGAAGGAATGACCGTTGCCGGTGGTGAAGTTCGTGAACGACATCTTGAAGGTGCCGCCGACGCGCGCGTCCAGGCTATGCACCTTGCAGGTGAATCCATTCGGCGGCAGCCACCGGGCCAGGCCGTCGGCGTCGAGGAAGGCCTTGTAAACGCGCGCCGGAGGCGCTTTGAGCACACGATGAAATTTCACGGTACCGGGCATGACAATCTCCTTTGAATTTGCAGCTTCTGCTGAGTAGTCGAGTGGCCCCGGTCCATTTCGACAACTACAACCCGAGGTCGCTGAGCCCCGCATGGTCGTCCGGCCTGCGCCCCAGCGGCCAGCGGAACTTGCGCTCGGCCTCGCCGATGACGAGGTCGTTGATGCTGGCATGCCGGCGGCGCATCAGGCCAAGCTCGTCGAACTCCCAGTTCTCGTTGCCGTAGGAACGGAACCAGTGGCCGGAGTCGTCGTGCCACTCGTAGGCGAAGCGCACCGCGATACGCGCGCCTTCGAAAGCCCACACTTCCTTGATGAGCCGGTAGTCGAGCTCTTTCGCCCACTTGCGCCGCAGGAACTCGACGATGGCCGGTCGGCCGGAGAAAAACTCGGCGCGATTGCGCCACTCGCTATCCACCGTGTACGCCAGCGACACGCGCTCGGGATCGCGCGAATTCCAGGCGTCCTCGGCCGCGCGCGCCTTCTGCGCCGCCGTTTCACGCGTGAAAGGCGGAAACGGCGGGCGTCCTTGCGCGGGGGCGTTCATGCAGGATCAGAAGTGCTTGGTGAACGTGATCCCGATGGTGCGCGGCCGGTTGGTGACGGTGTACGGCTGCAGGCCGCACAGCGGCGACGCGTTGCACGGAACGTCCCGTCGGCCGGGGCTGGAAGGTCGAGCACTCGGCGTAACGCGCGATCTCGGCGCGTTCGTCGAACGCATTCTTCACGAACAGCTCGAGGCCCCAGCTTTCGTTGTCGATGCCGCCGGCGAAGTCGACGATGCTGTACGAGGGCTGCTTGCCCAGCAGCTCGCGCTCGGCGGTGCGCAGGTCCGACCACGCGCTGCCCTGGTACACCCACGCGGCCTGCACGTGCGCCTCTGGCTCGCCCATCGCGAATTCGTAACGACCGATGGCGTTGCCCTTGAACTTGGGCTGCACCGGCAGCTCCTGCCCCTTCGGCGCCTGCATGATGGTGCCGTTCGGCGCGCGCGGATCCGCAGCAATCGGTGACGGGTCCGTACCGATGACGCGGGATCGCCAGCGGCGTCGACTGAACCATCGAGGTTGTCGCCACCGTAGAGCGTGCCGCAGTACTCTACTGTCGTCTTCGCGTCGAGGCAAGACAGCGGACGTCGACAGCGTGAATCCTTCGCTCACCGCCCAGACGATGTCGGCCTCGAAGCCCTTGATGCGCGCCTGGCCGGCGTTGCGGATCTCGGTCAGGCCGTTCGGCCGAGGAACGAATACTGGAAGTCGTCCCAGTCGTCCTGGAAGATCGCGCCGTTGAAGCGCAGGCGGTTGTTGGCCCAGGTGGTCTTGAAGCCGATCTCGTAGTTGGTCAGGAAGTCCGCCTCGTACGGGGGAATGGTGCCGCTGGCGATTGATGCCGCCCGGACGGAAACCCTCCGACCAGGTGGCGTACAGCATCACGTCGTCGGTGGCGTGGAAGGTCACGTTGAGACGCTTGGTGTTGCCGTCTTCCTTGACCGTCTTGTCGAGATTCGTGCAAGGCGCGGTGCGGAACGGCTCGGGATCGAAGCACTGCGACTCGCCGGTCATGCCGCTGAACACCGCGCTGAAGCCGAAGAATCCCTTCAGCGAATTCTCGGTTTCGAAGTAACGCAGGCCGCCGGTCACCGACAAGTTTGTCGGTGATGTCGAAGGTGAGCTCGCCGAACACTGCGTCGTCGTCGTCTTCGCGTTCCTGGTCGGTGAGCCAGATGGTGTCGGCATTGCCCGGGACTTCGAAAGGATCGAACCAGTTGGCGATCTGGTACTGCTGGCGGATGCCGTGGCTCTGTCGCTGCGTGAACAAGCCCGCCGTCAGGCGCCAGCGGTTCTCGGCCGGCGAGCTGAAGCGCAGCTCATGGCTCTGCTTCTTGTAGCGGTCCGAGCCGGCGATGAACTGCGAGGGATCGATCAGCGTGTAATCGTTGTCGTAGGCGTACACACCGTAGCCGCAGCACTGGTCGTAGAAGAACGAATAGTCGGCGTAGTCCTGCTTGGTGTCGTCGTCGCGCTTGAGGTACGCGCCCGCGTACGTGATATCCCAATTGCCGAGCTTGCCCTGCAACGTGAGCGCGGCCTGCGCCCACTTGTCCTCGATGCTCTCGGGAAGCGCGTGCGCCACCTTCAGATCGCCCACGGAGCGGTCGAAGCCCGACGCGCCGTGCGCCGTGGTCTTCTGCGCCATGATCGGTCGGCGTCAGGGTCCAGGAATCGTTGAGCTCGATGCCGAGCGCCAGGCGCGCGCCGGTCTTGGTGTAGTCGTTGTAGTTGTCTTCGACGCGCGCGCTGTTGTCGAGCGCGATGCCCGACACCGGAAACACGCGCGTCGAGCGCACGTTGTCGATGTAGCCGGGCTCGTGTTTGTGCCAGCCGACCAGGCGCACCGCGGCCTTCTCGCCGATGGGGATGTTCACGAAGCCCTGGCCCGCGTAGCCGAAATCGCTCTCGAGCGTGCTGCCAGTGACCTCGAAGCCCGCGTCGAACTCACCCACCTGCGGCTTGTTGGTGATGATGCGGATGGTGCCGGCCTGTGAGCTGGCGCCGTACAGCGTGCCCTGCGGACCGGCGAGCACCTCGACGCGCGCGACGTCGTAGATCTGCACGTCGAGCGGACCCTGGATGGTGGTGATGGGCTGCTCGTCCAGGTACACGCCCACCGACGGCAGCGGACCCGAGTGGTTGGCGTTCTCGCCGCTGGCCACGCCGCGCATGTAGGGACGCGCGAATCCGGGACCGAAGCTCTGGTACGAAACGTTCGGCAGGAATTTCACGTAGTCGCCGAAGTCGTCGACCTTGAGCTCGCTGAGCTGCTCCTGGCCGATGGCCTGGATGGAGAGCGGCACGTCCTGCAGGCTTTCGGTGCGCTTCTGCGCCGAGACCACGACTTCTTCGAGCCCAACCTCTTCCGTTTGTTGTGCCTGAGCGACGCCAGTGCCCGCGAGGATGGCCCCCGCGAATGGCAGCGTGCGACGGATGGCTTCGGCGAGATGGCGATTTTCGCTGGATTTCATGAGGCTCCCCGAGATTGTTTGTGGCGCCAGGCGCTGAGCCCTCGCCCTTAGTGGCAGGAGTGTAGTCCAGGCGCTACCGAATCAAAACTGGGGCACCGCTGGGTAGCGCTCGAGCACGTCCCCGAGCGCCGACTTGAGCGGATCGAGCCATGGGTCGAAGTTGCGCCATTGGTCGAGACCCTCGCGAAAGATCGGTTTTCGTACCTGCTCGGAGCTGGGGGTGCGCACCGCGCGCTGGTTCTCGTGGAACCGCAGCACCTCGGGCTCGAACGGCAGTCCGCAGTAGTCCAGCAAGCGGCGCACTTCGGCCTCGGTGTTCTCGACCATGCTTTCGTAGAACACCCGGTGCACCCGGCCCGGCAGCACGGCGTCGAAGTGCGCCATGAGCTCCACGTAGTCGCGGTAGTAACGGCCGATCTCGTCCAGCTCGTAAGTGAACGGCTGGCCGCGCGCGAAATGCTGCTTGAAACACGAGAAGCAGCAACCCAGCGGGTGCCGTCGCGCGTCGATGATTTTCGCGTTCGGCAGCATCAGGTGGATCAATCCCACATGCGCGAAATTGTTCGGCATCTTGTCGATGAAGAACGGCCGCGTCGTCTTGCGCTGGATGCGCGTGTGCTCGAGGTAGCGTTCACCGAGGGCACGCAACTCTTCGGCCGAGTATTTCTCCAGCGCGCGCGGATACGCGCTGCCGTCTGCGCGCGAGGTCCGGTTCGCGATCATGCGCGCGATCATCGTGACGTCGGGCAACTCCTGCGTGCCCTCCACGCTGGAGTGCGAGGCCAGGATCTGTTCGACCAGCGTCGATCCGGCGCGTGGCAGACCGACGATGAACAACGGGTCGGGCGCCTCACATCCCCAGCCGGCGCGAGTCGCGAAGAATTCGCGCGTGTACAGCCTCTTCGATCGTGCCACGTGCTCGGCGTTGTCCTCGGCGTCGTAGCGGATCAGCTTGCGACGCAGTGCGTTGCCTTGCGCGTAGTGATCGAACGAGCGCTCGAAGTCTGCGAGGTCTTCGAAGGCCTTGCCCAGCGAGAAATGGAAGTGGAAGCGGTCGTCGTTGGCGAGATCCTGGCGTTCCAGCTGCGCGCGCATGGCGGCCATGTCCTCGGGCGTGAAGCGGAAAGTCTTGAGGTTCGCGAGACTCCACCAGACCTCGCCCAGATGTGGCGCCAGCTCGATGCAGCGGCGGTAAGCCTCGATGCTCTCCGCGTTGTGATTGGCCGTCTTGAGCGCGTGGCCCAGGCTCATCCACACCTTGGGCTGGCGTGGGTAGTCGCGCAGCACGGCGCGATACAGGTCAATCGAGGGCTCGTACTCGCCGATGCGACCGAGCACGGCCGCCTTGAGGTTGCGCAGGCCCGGATTCGCCGGCTCATCCACCAGCAGTTGGTCGACTTCCTGCAGGGCCTCGCCCCACTTGTTCTGCCGGTGCAGGATCATGGCGTAGTTCTGGCGCGCCATGCGAAAGCCCGGCGCCAGTTCCACGCAACGCCTCAGCAGGTTCTCGGCGTCGTTCGTGCGGCCGATGCGCGCCGCCACTTCGGCCAGCATGCGGATGGCGACCACGTCGGTGGGATGGCGCTTCAGATGCTCGCGCAGCGTGGCCTCCGCATCGGGGATGCGATTCTCCACCAGCGCCAGCGCGGCCTCCATGAGCTTCGGATCGCGCGTCGAATGACGCAGGTGCTGCGCGAAGGCCTCGTCGGCGGCCTCGCGCATTTCCAGCGCCGTGTAGTGGTCGCCGAGCGCGCGCCAGGCTTCGGCCAGCCCGGGCTTGAAATGCACGGCGCGGCGCAACGCGGCGATGGCTTCCTCGCCCTGCCCGAGCGCGCCCAGCGCGAGGCCGGACAGCGCCAGCGCATCGGCCTGCTCCGGAAACACCTTGAGTATTTCCGCCGCCTGCTGCGCCGCCATGGCGGGTTCGCGCTCGAGCAGCCGCGTCGCATGCGCGAGCGCGACTTCGAGCGTGCCGAGCGGTGCGGCTTGAGTGGCCATGACTAACTACTGTGCTTTGCCCGCGAGGTCCTTGACCAGCAGATACCAGTGATCGAGGCTCGAGTAGAACCCATCCACCGGGATGCGCTCGTTGAGGCCATGCGAGAAATCGTCCTTGGAACGGATGAAGAGTCCGTCGACGCCGTAGGTCGGGATGCCGGCGGCGCGGAACACCAGGCCATCGGTGGCACCTGAAGCCTGGTTGGGCACGACGGGCACGCCGGGGTGCAGCTTGCGCACGGTGCGGGTCACCGCGCCGAGCACGTCGGCGCGCAGCGGCGAGGCATCGCTGGACATGGCCTTGCCGAATTCCTTCACGTCGACGCCGCTGCCCACGATCTGCTGCAGGGTCGCACGCACGTCATCCACCTTCACGCCCGGGAATATGCGGCAGTTGATGTTGGCGGTGGCCGTCTGCGGCAGCGCGTTTTTTCCATGTCCGCCGGCCAACTCGGTGGCCACGCAGGTGGTGCGCAGTTGTCCGACGTAGGATGGATTCGCCGCGATGACCGCGGCCGCGGCGGCATCCTGCGGATTGGCGGCGAACTTCCTCATGGCCGCGCCCAGCTCGCCCGGCGTGGTCTTGCCCGACTCGCGGAAGCTCGCGACCGTGATTTCGTTGCTCATCACCGGGAACGCGTAGGCCTGCACCTTGCCGAGTGCCGCGGCCAGCTCGTAGATGGCATTGTCGGGGCGCGGCAGCGAACTGTGCCCGCCGGCATTGCGCACCGTGAGCGTGAAATCCGCGTAGGTCTTCTCGGCGGCCTGCAGGTTGTAGAACAGCGGCTTGCCGGTGTCGTCATCGAGCGTGCCGCCGCCGGAGTCGGAGTTCAACGCGAACTCGGCGTCCACCAGCTCGCGATGGTCGCGAACCGTGGCGACGGTCGTGTCCTGCGCGGTTTCTTCGTCACCGGAGAAATAGATGATGAGATCGCGGCTGGGTTTGAAGCCCTCCTTCCTCAGCCGCAGGAAAGTCGACGTGAGCGCGGTGATGCCCTGCTTGATGTCGTAGGTACCGCGACCGTAGAAGAAGCCGTCCTCTTCGATGAGCTGGTAAGGATCGCGGACCCAGTCCTCTCGCTTCGCAGTGACCACGTCCATGTGCGCCATCAGCAGGATGGGCTTTCCGCCCTTGCCAGAGCCGCGATAACGCACGATCAACACCGCGGTCTGGTCGGCGGTGAACTTGTACGGAATCACCTTGACGTCTTCGGCAGGAAAGCCCGCGGCGCGGAATTCCCCGGCCAGGTACTCGGCCATCTCCGGCACCTTGTTGCGGCCCAGCTCGGTGGGAATGGAGACCACTTTCTCGAGGATTTCGCGTGCCTTGCGGTCGGAGGGGCGCGTACCGGGCTGGTCCGCGGCGGCGGCCGCGAGAGAAAAGGAAATCGAGGCCGCGAAGGCGGCGAGGAGTCTCGTTGTCATGGTTGCCCCGAAAGGAATTGGGGCAATCTTACGCTGCTAGCGCTCCTGCGCCACGTGGAGCTCAACCACCTGGCCGGGACGCTCGCGCAACTCGTGGCGCCTGGCCTCGGGCAACGCGAACCACAGGGTGCCCAACCCTAACAAGCTGCACGAAAGCACCAGTGCCTGGCCGCGCACCGAGTCGCTGAAGGGCAGGAAACGAAACAGGTGTCCGAGCACCATGCCCGCCAATGCGCCGCCCGGTCCGGTGATGAACAGACCGAGCAATGGTCCCTGGTTGGCGTCGGGGTTCAGCAGCATCGGGCCGAAAAATCCCGCGGTGCCGCCGACCACACCCAGCGAGAGCGACCAGAAACCGACCGAGCGACGCAGTGCCATGCGCCCATGCTCCGCCGCCATCTGCTACCGGGCTGCTACCTGCATCACGTTTCCCGGGACAGAGGGCGGCAGCCGCACCGCTCCTTGATGCGACCACCGCCATGCCGGCACTTACCAATGCCCCGATTGAACTTAACAGCAAACTTAACAGCGAGCGGCGCGGCTATTTCCTGCACTGCGCAAAACTGGTGCCGTGTAGGAATGTCGTCAGCGAGTGACATCAGGCGCGCGTCTGGCGCGCGGCCAGCTTCAGATCGGCGATCAGGGCCGCGCGTCCTTCGGCACGCGCGGATACATCGGGTGCGCGCAGAATCGCCGAGGGATGCAGCGTGGCGATCAGGGCGCGCGCCAGCTCATGTTCCAGTACCTTGCCGCGTTCGCGCGTGATGCGGAATTTTGCGCCGAACACCGCCTGTGCGGCGGTGGCGCCCAGCAGCACCACCACGACTGGTTTCACCACCTCGAGCTCCGCCTTGAGCCAGGGCATGCAGGCCTTGATCGAGGTCACCGGCGGACGCTTGTGCAGGCGGAACTTGCCGCGTGGCTCGAAATTGAAATGTTTGACCGCGTTCGTGACGTACACCTGGCGTCGTTCGATGCCCGCGTCGGCCAGCGCCTCATCGAGCAATTGCCCGGCCGGACCCACGAAAGGTTTTCCCGACAGGTCTTCGCGATCGCCCGGCTGCTCGCCGACCAGCATGATCTTTGCGTGTGCGGCGCCTTCACCGAATACCGTCTGCGTGGCATTGAGATACAACGGACAGCCGCGGCAATGCGCCGCGGCTGCGCGCAGCGCGGGCAGCGTGAGCTTCGCCGGCAGGAAGGTCTCGGTGGGTGCGAGCTCGATCTCGGGTGCGCGTGCTCGTGTGGGCATCGCGCGCGATGTTCGCGACGCAGCCGCGCAGATGCTGTCGGCAGAAAAGACAACCGGCCTCCATGGCCGGTTGTCTCATTGCGTAGGAAATCCGAACGGTTACCGGAGCTCGCAGCGCACGATGACGCGGTTGGAACGCGGTGTCACCGTGATGCGGGCATCGGCCTTGTTGACGCCATAGAACTCATCCACCTTGTAATTGACGTCACAGGGCTTACCGAGCGCAATGCTGCCGACTTCGCGGCCGCGCACTCGCTTGCTCGCGGCGCTGTCCCAGATCACGTCGTACACGCGCGTCGAGATGGTCTTGAGCGTCGTACCCGACGGCGGGGGTGGTGTCGTGCCTCCGCTGATCGTGATGTTCACGGTCTTGGCCGCGCTCGCCCCCGCGATGGACTTCTGGCGGATCGCACCGTTGTCCGACTCCACGCCCCTGCTGTTCACGGCGCGCATGGTGAAGTACCACGTGCCCTGGCCCAGCGAGCCGATCGAGGTGGAAGTGGCCCGGGGATCGTTGATGGACTTGGTGTTGGTCATCGCGGTGGAGCTGGTGCCATACAGCACCTTGAAGCCCGCGAGGTCGGTGAGATTCGTCCCGTCGCTGTTCTTGGTCGGCGCGGTCCAGTTGATGGTGGCCGTGCCGGCACCCCAGCTGCAGGTCAGCGTATAGGCCTTGCTGGACGTGATCGTCGCCAGCGTCTCGGAGCCCGAAGCGAACTTCGTGCCGCTCCACGCGCCGCTGGCGGTGCAGCTCGACGCCACGGGCGACGTCGACCAGGTGAGCACGGGCGCAAAGCCCGTCGTCGAGGAAGTGCGGTTCGCGGTGAAGGTGATGGTTCCGGCAGTCTGGGCCTGCGCGAACGAACCTAACAACAACAACGGCAGCGCCAAAAAGGCATATGAAACTTTGTGCATTTTGCAACCCATAGCAAGCGGTGCGGAAGCGGGAGCGCTTCCGGCGGAGTCGCCAGTGTCGGGATGCAGGGGAGGCGCGGGGCGCGGATCTCGAAAGCTGCGGCGCCTTAGGACCTGTCGCCAAAAGACGAATGCGGCCCGCGCAAGTCGCGAATCGGAGAATTTTCGGACCAGATCGCTAAGAGCGGCCCGGGGAGCCGCTGCAAATCCCGCCACTCTGGTAAGGAATATCCTCGCGGCGGGTAAATTTTTCCGTTCGCGCTCACATGGTCCATGTGTAGGCAGGTGGCGACGAGCGGGGAGAGCCGCAGGGGACCTCCCCATCGCTCCGCCGTCTGGTCACTCCGCCGCGGACCGCGACCCGATATTCAGCAGGCTCGCGATGCCGGCGATCAGCTCGCGCGGCTCGACCGGCTTGGCGACGTGCATCTGGTATCCCGCGAGCAGCGCGCGCTGGCGATCGTCGGCACGCGCGTAGGCGGTCAATGCGATGGCGGGGATGTTGCGCGACTCGCTGGCGTGCATGGCCCTGATCTTGCGAATCAGCTGGTATCCGTCGAAGTCCGGCATGCCGATGTCGCTGATGAGGATATTGACGTCTCCCTGAGCGATGAGACCCAGGGCTTCAGCGCCGCTGGCTGCGAGCTGGCAGTGACCACCCTGCTCCTCGATCAGACGGCAGATGAGGATGCGCGCATCCGCTTCGTCGTCGACGACCACGGCGCGCACACCGATCAGGCTGGGCAGCTCGATGCTGGTGACATCGACATCGCTGAACGTCGGCCGTTCTTCGCGCCCGGTGTCCTCGCTGCGGATCACCGAGATCGGCAGCGCGACGATGAACGTTGCGCCCTGCCCTTCGCCGGGACTTTTCACCCGCACCGAACCACCGTGCAACTCCACCAGGTGCTTGACGATGGACAGGCCGAGGCCGAGGCCGCCATGGCGACGCGTGCTGGAAGAATCCGCCTGGCTGAAGCGGTCGAACACGAATGCCAGGAATTCGGGTTTGATGCCGATGCCGGAATCCTCGACCGACAACTCCACGTGCGAGTTCACGCGCTCGAGCATCACGTCGATGTGTCCGCCGGGCGGCGTGAACTTCACCGCATTCGTGAGCAGGTTCCAGATCACCTGCTGCAGTCGACCGGGATCGCCGCGCTGGCGGCCCGCGCGCGCATCGAGCGTGACCCGGAGCCGCAGCTTGCGAGCTTCGATGGAAGGTTTGACGGCATCGATCGCGGCGTTGATGACTTCCGCGAGGTCGATGGGCTGTATGTCGAGCTGCACCTTGCCGGAGATGATGCGGCTCATGTCCAGCAGGTCGCCGATGATCTGGGCCTGGACGCGCGCGTTGCGCTCGATGGTTTCCAGGCCGCGGCCGTAATCCTGGCTGCCGGGTTGGAGTCGGCGCAACAAGGTCGACCAGCCGAGGATGGCATTGAGCGGCGTGCGCAGCTCGTGCGAGACCGTCGCCAGAAATTCGTCCTTCAATCGACCGACGCGCTCCGCCTCCTCGCGTGCCGAACGTTCCGTCTTCAGGGTCTCCTCGCGCTCGGCCTGAAGCTTTTTCAGTTCAGTGATGTCGATACAGGAACCGATGAATCCGGAAAAGCCGCCTGACGGTCCCTCGAACAATGGCGTTGCCTGTTCGGTGATCCAGCGAGCCTGGCCGTCTGGCTGCCTGATGCGATATTCGGCGCGAAACGGCTTGCGCGCGTCGAATCCCTCGCCGTAGGCCTGCAGGCATTTCGCCAGGTCGTCCTCGTGAACGTTCTGCGTCCAGCCAAAGCCGACTTCCTCCTCGTGCGTGTGGCCGGTGAATTCGTGCCATGCCTTGTTGAACCAGATGCGCGACTTGGTGTTGTCCGCAATCCAGATGAGCACTGGCGCGGAATTGGCCATGAGCCGGAATCGCTCGTTGCTGACGCGCAGGGCGTCGTCCGCCCTCTTCTGCGCGGTGATGTCGCGCGCGATTTTTGACGCGCCGATGATGTCGCCGGCCGAATTGCGAATCGGCGAAACCGTGAGCGAGATATCGACGAGCCTGCCATCTTTGCGGACGCGAACCGTCTGGATATGGTCGACGCGTTCGCCACGGCGCAGACGTTCGAGAATCTTCGGCTCTTCGTCGAGCCGGTCCGGGGGAATCAAGAGCGTGATGTGCTTGCCGATCGCCTCCGCCGCCGTGTATCCGAACACGCGCGTTGCGCCCTCGTTCCACGTGACGATGACACCGTCCAGCGTCTTGCTGATGATGGCGTCATCCGACGAGGCCACGATGGCAGCCAGGCGGCCTCGCAACTCCTCGGTGTCGAGGCTCTGCTGTACGACGTCGTTCATGTGCAGGCGCGCGAGCTTAGCGCAGTTGCACCAAACAACGTTGTCAGACAAGTACACCAATGGCGCCGGCTGGCTGGGGGGCCGCGTTCGAGGCCGGCTTGTCCGCGCTGGTTCGAAAGCTGTCGGCCGCGGGAATTCAGCGCTCTATCGTGACGTTGAAACCCAACTGAAGGAGCGATCCATGCGCAAATCAATCTGTCTTCTCACGCTCGTTGGCCTCGTCGCTGCCGGTGCATTCGCGGCATCCGGGGACCACGAAGCGCTGTCCCGGGCCCGGCAATTGCAGGTGGAGTTCCGCGAGGGGAACGTGCGGGTGGTCGGGCCGCTGGTCAAAGGTCTCGAGACCGCGGTGGCGCGATCGCCCGGCAATGCCGGTCTGTGGGAGGCGCTCGGCAATGCGTACATGTCGCAGCTGGGCACGATGTACCAGTCGCCCGATCCGCCCACGATGATTGCGGTGGGCGAGCGCGCGCGCGACGCGTATGCACGCGGTCTCGCACTGGATAAAAAGAATGCCTTGCTGCTGGCGAGCCATGGCATGGCGGGCATGTCGATAGCCTCGCTGAAACAGGATGCACCGGGCCTCGCAGCCTCGGTCGAGGAAATGAATGCCGCGGTTCGCCAGGCGCCAAAATCGTTGGCCATCAGGTTGACGCGCGGGTTCACCATCGTTCACCTTCCGGTCGGCATACGCGATACGGCGGCGGTCACCGAAGACCTGAAGTTCGTGATGGACACGGCTCCCGGCGGGCGTCCCGAGGATGTCCTGCATGTGCTTCTCGGAGATGTTTATGCGGAAACGGGTGCGCTCGATGAGGCACGACGCGAGTACGAGCTGGTGAGCGGCGCTTCGCGCTTCGCAGCAGAGCAGGCACGATTGCGAATGGACGCGCTGAAAAAAGGTACCGTGCCGGCCGAGTCGATCCGACTGGTGCGCGCCGGCACCGGCACCTGCGCGATGTGTCACGCGCCCGGCACGGACCACCCTGGCACTGAATGACGCCCGCGCTCCACGCCATCGGGTTGGCTGCGGGTGCGGCGCTCTGCGGACTGCTGGGGCTCATGCAGCTGCGGGTGGATCGAACTACCGGCGGACCCAGCGGATATCAGATCCTCTGGGTCATCGGGTTCCTCTGGACTTTCGGCGGTTTCCTGCGATACACGCTGCCGCTGGCCGGAGTGGACGCAACGGCCATGAGCGTCCGCATCGCCGACCTGCTCGCATGGAGCTGCACGATACTGGGCCCGTTGGCGATCGGGCGTTTTCTGCAGGCGGGAATCGGCGAGACCAGTCGCGCCGCGCGACGGTTCCTGGCTGTTCACCGGCGCAGTCTCGTTGCTGAATCTCATTCTGCTCGCCTGGGCAGGCGCCACGCACCCTGTCGATCTCTACGCGAGCTGGTATCCACAGACATCTTTCTATGTGGCGCTGGTCGTGACCGCGATCGCGCTGCTGGTCTATCGCGTCCATCGCGTCACCGATGCCGCGAAATCATCGAAGCCCCGCTGGTTCGGCCGCGGCGTGATCCTGCTTGTCGTCGTCCAGGTCACGGCCACCTTGCTCACCATGCAGGAGTCCTGGCTGCCCGCTGCTCTGCGCGCCGGCCTCAGCCTGATCAGCGAGCACTGGGTCATTCCCTGGTCGATACTGGTCGCGGTCTCGCTGGCCCAGATTCACTACGCGGACCTGGTGCTCAAGCGCAGTCTCTGGCTGCTCGTGAGCGTGGCAGCGTCGGCACTGGTCAGCGTGTTCGTTTTCGGGCAATCGGGATTGGCCCTGGTGCTTTCGACACTCGCGAGCGCGTCGCTGATGCTGAGCGCACCGCTTGCTCCTGCGCGCGCAGAATTTTCGTGGTCGATCGGATATCTCCTGGATCGGCCGGACTACGTGGCGGCGGCCAGAGACTTCGAGGAATCGGCGCAGCGGACCTACGAACAGGAACCACTCTTCGAACTTGCTTTGCAGACGGTGCGATCCACGCTGCGCCTCGACGCCAGGTGGGTTCGGGTCGGCGCGGATGCGGGGCAGGCTCCCGCGCTGGCGTCGATTCACGATCGAACAGGACGGCCGCCCCTGCTATCGCCTCGAGGTCTCCGCCAGTCACCAGGCGCGTACGCTGATGCAGCAGGAGTTCGGATTCCTGAATGCCATCGGCACACGGACGAGCCGCCGATGGGACGCCATCCGCTTCGAACAGCAGCAACGCGCACAGCACCTGCGCGAAGAGCGGCTCAGCCGGCTGCTGACCGAAGCCGAGCTGAAAGCATTGCGCACGCAGGTGGATCCACACTTCCTGTTCAACACGCTGAATACGATCGCGGATCTCATCGGCACGAATCCGCGCCAGGCCGAAGAGATGATCCAGCGCCTCGCCGAATGTTTCCGCTACGCGTTGTCGAGGCACTCCCGGGACCTGTCCACCCTGGACGACGAGCTGGAGTTCGCGCGCCATTACCTCGGGATCGAGCAGGTTCGGTTCGGCGATCGATTGCGCGTGTCGCTCTCGCGCGGCGACGCGGGCGGAGGCGAAGCGCTGCCTTCCCTGCTGCTGCAGCCGCTGCTGGAGAATGCCATCCGCCACGGGCTGGCACCGATGCGCGAAGGCGGCTCCATCAGCGTCATCGCAAAGCTCGACGGCGAATTCCTGCGACTGCAGATCGATGATGATGGCGTGGGGCTGCGGCCGGACTTCGACTCGAGACCTGGAGTCGGGCTGCAAAACGTCAAGGAGCGGTTAACGATGTACTCCCAAAATGCCAGGATGGCGATCGGCAACCGCCCCGGCGAACGCGGGACTTCCGTGACCATCCTGGTGCCGCTGCATGCAGATTAGAGCGCTGATCGCCGACGACGAAGCCGCGGCGCGTTCGCGTCTGCGCAAGCTGCTCGCGGCGCATCCCGCCATCGTGGTCGCGGCGGAGGCTCACGACGGCGTCGCCACGCTCGAAGCCATCCAGCAGCATCGGCCCGCCGTGGTGTTCCTCGACGTGCAGATGCCGGGACTCAACGGATTCGAAGTCGTGCAGTCATTGTCGCCGGAGCTGTTGCCGCCCGAAGCGATGCCACTGATCGTCTTCGTGACGGCCTACGACGAATACGCGCTGGCGGCCTTCGAAGCCAACGCGGTGGCATACCTGCTCAAACCAGTCGCGCCGGCACGCCTCCAGGCCGTGGTGCAGCGACTGGAGCAGATCGCGCGCAACCCGGGCGAAGCATCGCAGCAGCAGGAACGCACCAGGATGGTTGCGCGCTCCCGGCCGCAGCCACTGCATCACGTGCTGGCTGTGCAACGCGATGGCTACCTGCTGCTCCCGCTCACCGATGTGTGCTTCTTTCGCGTCGAGGACGGCGTCACGAAGGTGAAGACGTCCACCACCAGCTATCGCACCAACTACGCCATCGGGGATCTCGAATTCCGCCTGCCGAGCCCGCCATTCTTTCGGGCACACCGCTCCATCATCGCCAACCTGGACATGGTCGCCGCCATCAGTCCCATGTTCAAAGGCGCGCTGCAGCTCACGATGAAGGACACGCAGGCCAGCGAGATCCAGGTCAGCGAGCGCCAGGCGAAGACCGTTCGGGAGATGCTGCAGCTGTGAAGCGGCGGGTCCGTTGACAATCGCGAGCGGCGGAGGCTGGATTGGCGGCGTATGCGTAAACTAGTTGCCATCGCCTGCGTGGCGGCCGTGAGTTCTGGCGCGAACGCGGCGCAACCCGCAAATGGTCCCGGCTATGCCGCGGTCAACGGCATCCGCATTTACTACGAGCGGCACGGCTGTCCCGGCGAGGTTCCGCTGGTGCTGTTGCACGGCGGTGGCTCGACTCTCGAAAGCACCTTCGGCAGGATCCTGCCAATCCTGGCGCGCAGCCGCTGCGTGATTGCGGTCGAAGAGCAGGCGCATGGACGCAGCGGCGATCGCGATGCACCGGTTCGCTTCGAGACTTCCGCCGACGATGTGGCGGCACTGCTCGCGCAGCTGGGATATGCGCGCGCCGATATTTTCGGCTTCAGCAATGGCGCGAGTGTCGGACTGCAGGTGGCCATCCGCCATCCACAGCTGCTGCGCAAGCTGGTGTTCGCCTCATCCATGACGAAGAAGGACGGTGCGCAGGATCAGCTGTGGAAATTCATCGAGTCGGCGACCTTCGACAACATGCCGCAACCGCTGAAGGACGACTTCCTGAAGGTCAATCCCGATCCGCGCAAGCTCAGGACCATGCACGACAAGGACGCGGAGCGCATGCGGCACTTCAAAGATGTGCCGGACGAGGAATTGCGGAAGCTTCGTGTCGCCGTGCTGGTGCTGGCCGGCGATCGCGACGTCGTGAAGCCCGAGCACGCCATCGAGCTCACGCGCCTGATTCCCGGTTCGCGGCTGCTGATCCTGCCCGGTGGACATGGTGACTATCTCGGAGAGGTCACCACGTCCCAGCCGAACCCGCGATATCCGGCGCTGACGGCCGGGCTCGTCATGGAATTTCTCGACACGCCTTGATCGGGCGATCCGGCCGCAGGGTCTCATGTTGGACGGTTCGGCAACTTCAATTACTATGCACGTACCAGTTCGTTAACACAAACCCAGGGGGAAATTTTGCCGTTGGTACGCGCATCCCAGAGCGCCAGCCCGCCGCTCGCCGCTGTGGATACCGCTGCGGCCCGCCGCACGCACGTGCGTTTTTCGATCCTCGCCCTGCTGACGATCGGCACCCTGATCAACTACCTCGATCGCACGGTGATCAGCGTCGCGGCGCCGCTCATGACGACGGAACTGGGGCTGACGCCCGTGGCGATGGGATTGGTGTTCTCGGCATTTTCCTGGACGTACGCGGCGGCGCAGATTCCCGGCGGAATCCTGCTGGACCGATTCGGGGTACGGCTCACCTATTTCGTCTCGGTAACGTGCTGGTCCGCGTTCACCCTGCTCCAGGGCTTGTCCACCAGTCTGTGGACGCTGATCGCCTGCCGCATGGGACTTGGTGTGGCGGAAGCACCGGCGTTTCCGTCGAACAGCCGCGTCCTCGGCACCTGGTTTCCGCAGAACGAGCGCGCCTCGGCGACCGGCACCTACTCGATCGGCCAGTACTTCGGGCTCGCCTTCCTGAGTCCGCTGCTTTTCTGGATTGCGGGGACTTTCGGCTGGCGCGCGCTGCTCATCATCGTGGGTGCGGTGGGCATCCTGTTCGGATTCGTGTGGTACGCGTTCTATCGGGATCCGCACGAGAGTCGCGCCAACCAGGCGGAGCGCGACTACATCACCGCCGGCGGCGGCGTGGCGAGCTCATCCGGCGTGAAGTTCGAGTGGCGCCACATCTCATTCCTGCTTCGCCAGCGGCAGATCCTCGGCGCTTCGATCGGACAGTTCGCGAGCAACTCCACGCTCGTCTTCTTTCTCACCTGGTTTCCTACCTACCTGGCAACCGAACGCCAGATGGGATGGATCAAGGTCGGATTCTTCACGGTTCTGCCGTTCATCGCCGCATGTGTAGGCGTGATGATAGGCGGCCTGTGTTCCGACTTCCTGCTTCGCCGAACGGGCTCGGCCAATATCGCGCGCAAGCTGCCGATCATTGCCGGCCTGCTGCTTGCCTCGACCATCGTCATCGCGAATTTCCTGACGCGGGATACACTGGTCATCGTCGTGATGTCAGTGGCGTTCTTCGGCCAGGGGATGTGCAACCTCGGCTGGACATTGCTCACCGACGTGGCACCGAAGGAGCTCATGGGCTTGAGTGCGGGCGTATTCAATCTGTGCGCGAACCTCGCCGGGATCGTGACCCCCTTGGTGGTCGGATTCGTGGTCGGTGCAACCGGCTCGTTCGCGTGGGCGCTGGCGTTCATCGCGATCGTCGCCATGCTCGGCGTCATTTCATATGTCTTCGTGGTCGGCGACGTCCGCCGGGTCGAGTACGATGCCCGCTGACCGCATCCCTCGCGCATTGCAGGTCGGACTCATAGGCTCCGGAATCCAGCACTCCTCGAGTCCCGCGATGCACGTGGACGAAGGCAAGGCGCTGGGCCTGCAGATCGGCTACGAGCTGCTCGACTTCGACCTGATTCACGGCGGCGCGGAGAAGCTCCCTGACCTGCTCGACCAGGCCGAGGAGCGCGGCTTCTCCGGACTCAACATCACCTACCCGTCGAAGCAGGCGGTAATTCCTCTGCTCGACGAGCTTGCGCCGGAAGCTCGAGCGCTTCACTCGGTAAACACGGTGCTGTTCCGAGATGGCAGGCGCATTGGCCACAACACCGACTGGTGGGGATTCGCGGAGAGTTTCAAGCGCGACATGGCCGACGTGAAAACCGGTGACGTGGTGCTGGTCGGAGCCGGCGGTGCCGGCGCGGCCGTGGGCTACGCCATGCTGAAGCTGGGGTCGCGAAATCTGACCGTGCACGACAAGGATGGCGCGCGCGCCGCGACGCTGGTCGACCGACTGGCGGACCTGTTTCCGGATCGCCGTATCGACATATGTCGTGATCTTTCGGCGGCATTGGCGAAGGCCGATGGATTTATCCATGCGACACCGACCGGCATGCGCAAGTACCCCGGCATTCCAGTGCCACCCGAAACTCTGCGGCCGCCTTTGTGGGTGTCGGAGATCGTCTATGTGCCGCTGCTCACCGAGCTGGTCGTCGCCGCTCGCAAACACGGCTGCCGGACATTGGACGGCGGCGGCATGGCCGTCTTCCAGGGAGCCATGGCGTTCAAATTGTTCTTCGAGGTGGAACCGGACATACCGCGCATGATTCGCCGCTTCCATTCCAGATTGGCCACGGCGGCGGCGTAGAGGCACCCGTGCGCATTCTCGTACTCCACGGAATCAACCTGAACATGTTCGGCAAACGCGAAGCCAGCGTGTACGGCACCACGACGCTCGCCGAGATCGACGCCGCGCTGCACGAACTCGCGCAGGAACTGAAAGCTGACATCGATTGCTTCCAATCGAACAGTGAAGGCGAGATCTGCGAACGTATTCACCGGGTCGTCACGGAAAAGGATTTCACCGCCGTGCTGATCAACGCGGGCGCGTGGACGCATTACAGCTATGGGCTGCGTGATGCCCTCGCGATGCTGACGATACCCATCGTCGAAGTGCACATGTCCAATATCCACGCGCGCGAAGCTTTCCGCGCGCATTCGGTGATCGCACCGATCGCCAGGGGCCAGATCTGCGGATTTGGCGTCGACAGCTACCTGCTCGCGCTGCGCGCAGCAGTTTCGATGGCCCGGCGAGCCCCGCCAGCCTGAGTTCCCACGTGACATGTACCGTATGGTACATGTAGCATGGTATGTACGAACTGGTGCGGGAAGACTGATGTGATGCAACCGGAAGCCGAAGCCGGACAGGCGCAAATAGACCGCATGATTGCGCGCGCACGCGCCGCCATGAGCACGGTGGCCGACTACGACCAGACGCGCATCGACCGGCTGTGCCAGGCGCTGGGGTGGGCGACGGCGAACGAGAAGACCTTCAACCGCATCGTGGCCATGAGCATCGAAGAGAGCCGTCTGGGAGATCCCGAAGGACGCAAGAGCAAGCGGCTGAAGATTCTCGGCGTGCTGCGCGATGCCCTGCGCCAGAAGAGCACCGGAATCATCGAACAGATCCCGGAGCGCGGCATCGTCAAGTATGCGAAGCCGGCCGGCGTGATCGCCTCTTTGGTTCCAACCACCAACCCGGAGCTCACGCCACCGTATACCGGCATCTACGCGCTCAAATGCCTCGACGCGGTGATCTTCTCCCCTCATCCACGTTCGAAGCGCACAACATTTGAAATGGTGCGCGTGATGCGCGAAGCGTTGCAGCGGCAGGGGGCGCCGGCCGATCTGTTCCAGTGCATCGAAAATCCGAGCGTGGCGCTCACGCAATACCTCATGGCCAATTGCGATCTCACGCTGGCCACGGGCGGTCAGCCCATGGTTCGTGCCGCGTACAGCTCGGGTCGCCCGGCCTACGGCGTGGGCGCGGGCAATTCCACCATGGTCATCGACGAGACCGCCGACATCGACATCGCGGCCCGCAATACCCGCATGTCCAAGACTTCGGATTTCGGTTCCGGATGTTCCGCGGACGGCAACATCCTCATCGACGCGCGCATTTACCAAGCCTTCGTCGCCGCGCTCGTCAACGAAGGCGGCTTTCTCGCCAACAAATCCCAGGCGGACGGTATCGAAAAGGTTTTATGGGACGGTCGTGGACACCGGCGTCCCGAGACGGTCGCCTGCCCGCCGCAGGCGATCGTCACGGCGGCGGGATTCGTGATTCCGGCCGATCGAAAATTCATCATCGTCGAGAGCGGGAAGATCGGACCCGAGCATAACTACTCGCGCGAGAAGCTGACCACGCTGCTCGCGGTCTATCGCTACGAAGGGTTCGACCAGGCACTGGAGATGGTGCGCAATATCTACGAGGTCGGCGGCAAGGGCCACTCCTGCGGCATCTACTCGCACGACGACGACCACATCGATCGACTCGCGCGAGTCGCGCCGGTCAGCCGCATGATGGTTCGTCAGGCGCAATCCAAAGCCAACGCCGGATCCTTCACCAACGGAATGCCCATGACATCGAGCCTGGGCTGCGGGATCTGGGGTGGAAACATCACCAACGAAAACATCCATCTCAAACATTTCATGCAGACCACCTGGGTCAGCCGCCCGATTCCCGAAGACCGCCCGTCCGATCAGGAATTGTTCGGCGAGTTCTACAACACCGAGACGCTTTGATGAGAGCCACAGTTGCCGAACATCTGGTGCGGTATCTCGAGCGGCGCGGCATACGCCACGTATTCGGGCTCTGCGGCCACACGAATATCGCGGTGCTGTCCGCCATGGCGAACAGCGGAATCGAGTTCATCAACGTGCGTCACGAGCAGGTGGCCGCGCATGCGGCCGACGGCTATGCGCGCGTCACGCGCAAGGCTTCGGTGCTGCTCACCCACCTCGGGCCGGGACTCACGAATGCCGCGACCGGCGTCGCCAACGCGGCGCTCGATTGCATACCGATGGTGGTGATCGCCGGTGACGTGCCCTCGCACTATTTCGGCAAGCACCCGCATCAGGAGGTGAACCTGCATGCGGATGGAGCGCAGTACGAGATCTATCGGCCCTTCGTAAAGCGCGCATGGCGCGTCGACGATCCGAAACTCTTTGCGGAGATTATCGACAAGGCATTTCTGCTCGCCGAGAGCGGGCAACCGGGGCCGGTGCTCGTGGACGTTCCCATGGACGTCTTCTCGGCAGAAGTGGACTCGACCCTGTTCACGCGGCTCGACTCCAATACGCGCGAGTTGCGCAAACCATCGCTCGATGCGGCGACGGCACGCGAAATCATCACGAAAATGGCAGAGGCACGGCAGCCGCTGTTGTACGTCGGCGGCGGCATCGTGCTCGCCGACGCCTGCGAAGAACTGCGCGCGTTCGTCGATCACCTGGGAATACCGGTGGCCCATAGTTTGATGGGCAAAGGCGCCCTGCCCGACGATCACCCCTTGCTGCTGGGCATGAGCGGCTTCTGGGGCACGAAGCTCGTGAACGACACCTGCCTGGCCGCGGACTGGGTGCTCGGCCTCGGCACGCGCTTCAAGGAAGCCGACTGCAGCTCCTGGTATCGCAACTTCACCTTCAACATTCCGCCGACGCGCCTCATTCACATCGACATCGAGCCCGCCGAGATCGGACGAAACTTTTCCACCGAGCTTGGCGCAGTGGCCGATCTCAAACAGGCACTGACCGTTCTGCTGCAAGTCGCGCGCGAGATGTACACCGCGGGCCGCAAGCCCGGTCAGATCGTCAGCAAGATCGCCGATGCCCGCCGCAGCTTCTCGACCAGCAATCTGGCCATGGGTACGTCAGACGCATTTCCGCTGATGCCCGAACGCATCCTGGCCGAAGTGCGGGCGCAACTGCCGCGCGACGCGATCATCACCACCGACGTGGGCTGGAACAAGAACGGTGTCGGCCAGCAATTTCCGGTCTACACACCGGGAAGTGTGCTGACACCGGGCGGGTTCGCCACCATGGGTTTCGGTCCGCCGGCCGCCATCGGCGCGAAGATTGCGCGACCCGACCGGGTGGTGCTGTCACTGGTCGGCGACGGTGGATTCGGCCAGAACCCTTCCGCGCTCGCCACCGCGGTGGAACACCGGCTCGCGATCGTCTGGCTGGTCATGAACAACAATGCCTACGGCACCATCGCAGGTCTGCAAAAGGCTGCGTACGGCCTGACGCATGGCACCCTGTTTCCGGCGTCGACGACCGGATGGGATGCGCAAAAACCGAACTATGCGGAAATCGCGCGCGCCTACGGCTGCGAGGGCGAGCGACTTGCATCGGCCGCGGAGCTGGCGCCCGCACTGCGCCGCGCATTGGCCTCGGGCAAACCCTATGTGCTCGACGTGCCCATGAAGAACAACCCGACCCCGACGACCGGGCACTGGAACATCCTCGACATCTACTCGCCCGAACAGAAACTCGAGCACGCGGCCACGGACTAGCAAACATGCCGCGCGACATCCTCGTCAGCGAAGTAGGGCCGCGCGACGGCTTGCAGAGCATCAAGACCATCATGCCGCTGGCGGCGAAGAAGGTCTGGATCAGTGCACTCGCGGCCAGCGGGCTGCGCGAAATCGAGGTCGGCAGTTTCGTGCCGGCGCAGTTGCTGCCACAACTCGCCGACACCGCGGAGGTCGTGGCGCACGCGCTCACGCTCCCGAATCTGACCGTCGCCGTGCTCGTGCCCAACCTGCGCGGCGCCGAAGCGGCCATTCGATCGGGCGCCCACAAACTCACGCTCCCCTTTTCCGCTTCCGAAACCCATAGCCTGAAAAACGTGCGTCGCACGCACGTACAGATGTTCGAGGAGGTGCGCAACATCGTCGCATTGCTTCGTTCCCAGCCTGCGGAGAAAAGACCGAGACTCGAGGGCGGGCTATCTACCGCGTTCGGCTGCACCTATGAGGGCGCGGTTCCGGCCGACAAGGTTGTCCAGGCTCGCGGATCATTTGTGCGAGGCGGGGTGCGATGAAGTCGGCCTGGCCGACTCGGTGGGTTACGCCAACCCCGCGCAGGTCCGCGACCTAGTAGTGCGCGTGCGCGCCGTCACCGGGAAGGAGAGATTCGCCGGACTGCACCTGCACAACACGCGTGGTCTGGGGCTCGCCAACGTCGTCGCGGGACTCGAAGTCGACGTCGATACCTTCGACAGCTCGATGGCGGGAATCGGCGGCTGCCCGTTTGCACCGGGTGCGACCGGCAACATCGTCACCGAGGACCTGGTCTTCATGCTGGAGGCGATGGGGCTCAACACCGGTGTCGATCTCGGCAAGCTGCTCGCTGCACGCAAGATTCTGGCGGCGGCGGTGCCCGGCGAAGAACTGTACGGCTACGTGCCGGCGGCCGGAGTGCCGCTGGGCGCTCCTGCGGACGAACCCGGAGTGGGCGCATGAATGCGCCAGTTCTCCCTCGCGCATCTGACCATGCTCGGTGTGCCGCCACCGCAGCTGGTCGAGACGGCGGCGGCGGCCGGATATCAGTTCGTCAGTCTGCGGCCGATTCCCGTGGGCGCTCCAAATGAGCCGCTCTACCCACTCGCCACCGATCGCGCGCTGCTGGCAAGCACCAAGGCGGCCATGGCCGCCACCGGCGTGGGGCTGCTCGACATCGAAGTCGCGCGCATCATCAAGGAAGCGACACCGCGCAGCTATCTATTCGCGCTCGAAGCAGCCGCCGAGCTCGGCGGCCGCCACGTCCTGAGCAGCGCGTGGTGCGACGATCGACCTTACATTCTCGAATTCTTCTGCGAGCTGTGCGATCTCGCGCAACCTTTCGGGCTCACCGTCGACCTCGAGTTCGTCACCTGGTCGGGTGTGCGGACTCTGGACGAAGCGGTCGAAGTCGTGAGGGAGGCGCGCCGCCCCAATGCGGGCATCGTGGTGGACACGCTGCATTTCGATCGCTGCCACGCGGAACTCGAAAAGCTGAGCTCATTGCCCCGCGAGTGGTTCCATTTCGCGCAGATCAGCGACGCCCCGGCCAGCTACTCCACCGAGCGTGAAGACTTGATCCGCATCGGTCGCGCTGAACGGCTGTATCTCGGTGAAGGCGGCATCGACGTCGCTTCCATCCTCGGCAGGCTGCCGCAGGTGCCGCTGTCCATCGAAATCCCGAATACCGCCAAGCTCTCGTCGCTGGGCGCGGAGCAATATGCGCGGCTGTGCATCGAGACGGCGCGCAGCTTTCTCGCCGCCAGCGCGTATCGCCGTACTGGTTAGCGGCGCGCGGCTCCAGGTAACGCAGTACCGCCTCAGTGAAGATCTTCTTGTGCCGCGCGCGCACCGTGGGATCCGACAGGTCGCAGTCGAAGATCTTGCCGAACGTGAAGCGGTTCGACACCCGGAACACGCAGAAGGCGCTGATGAACAGGTGCAGGTCGACCGCATTCACGTTGTTGCGGAAGACTCCCTGTTTCGCGCCGCGCTCCAGGATCGCGTTGAGTACGCGAATCACGCTGGCGCTGCTTTGCTTGATCGATGGCAGCTTCGCGATATTTCGGCCGCGGTGGACGTTTTCGACCGCCACGAGGCTGATGAAAAATGGATGGGTTTCGTCGTAGTCGAAGGTGATTTCGACGATCTTGCGGATGGCTTCGACCGGCTCGGCATCCTCGATGCCCACCTGGCTGTCGATGGAACGGATTTCCGAGTACGCCTTCTCGAGCACGGCTCGATAGAGCCCTTCCTTGCCCTTGAAGTAGTAATAAATCATCCGCTTGGACGTGCGAGTGCGCTTCGCGATCGCATCGACCCGGGCGCCGCTCAGGCCATATGTGGCGAACTCTTCGGTCGCAACCGCCAGGATATCGGCCTTCGAGCGTTCGGCGTCATTGGCAAACGTGTCGCCTCCGGTCGTGGCAGGGGCTTTCTTCTTACGGCTCGCCATCCGCGGTTCCTCTGATCATTCGGCACGAGGACAGTACACCATCCGCCGTCGCCGGAAAATCGCTCGGCGGTCGAACTCAGGCTTCGCGGACCGCGGGGTGCAGTGGAGGAATGTCCGTCCCCGGCGTGAGGTTCCGGAAGCGCGACTGCGCTGCCAGCCGAATCGAGGTGTCCCGGGCCCCGTAACCGTCATAGCGATGTCGCTGCACGACTTCGAAGAAGAAGCGTTTTGCGAACGCGCGCGTGTACAGGTGGTGGTAGGTGCCCCGCTCGTCCTCGTCGTAGAGGATGTTGAACTCCGCCATGCGGGAAAGGACTGCATCTTCGAGGCCAAAGCGGGCACCGAGGTCGTAGTAGTAGTTCTCGGGGATCGGCAGGAACTCCTGCCTAGCACGCGCAGCCGCTCGGCAGTGGCAAAGATGTCGCTGGTAGCGAACGAGACATGCTGCACGCCCGCGCCGCCGTACGCATGCAGGAAGCGATCCACGAGCGTCTGTCCAGACGCCGAGCTGTTGAGGAGGATGCGGAAATTCCGTTCGCTCGATTGGATCGCCTGGCTCTGCACGAGACCCACGGGGTCGACGATCTCGATCGCCGCGACTCTTGTCCACCTGAAACAGCGTTACGTAGTAGAGGAGCCAGGAAAGCATCTCTTCGTATTGCATGCTCTGCGAGAAGTAATCGATGCGCTCGAGACCCGCATCGAAATGCGAGCCTTCGCGCGGCAGTTCCTCGAACTCTGTTTTCCAGATGGCCGGAGTTTCGGACTCGTCCATCAAATAGAGCAGGCTGCCGCCCACGCCGCGCAGCGCGGGGATCTGGTATTCGCCGGGCCCTACCGGCTGGGAAAAACTCTCGAACTGAAGCTGGCGCGCGCGACTCAGCGCCGCTTGCGGATCCGGCACGCGCAATCCGATCGCGCACACGGACGCTCCATGCACGGTGTCGTAGGAGTGCGCGAATCCATCCGGCTCACAGTTTACGACGATGTTGATGTCACCCTGTCGCCACCGCGTCACTGCCTTGCGGACATGTCGGTGAGTCCTGGCAAAACCGAGCGTGAACAGCATCTGGTCGAGTTGTTGGGCTTCTTCCTCGCTGGCGCAGAACTCGATGAATTCGACTCCCTTGCAGGCGATGCGCGCAGTCTGCGTGCGCGCCCGACCTGCTCGAGCAGATAGTCGAGGGAACGCATGCCATCCAGCGCGACTTCAGCGGTCGAACCTGCGCGAAATCGATCGTTGAAAATCTCCAGTGACAACACGCCGTCATAGCCGATGCCTTGCAGCGCACTGACGTACTCGAGCAGAGGCAGGTCGCCCTGCCCGGGCATGCAGCGAAAATGGCGGCTCCACGACAGCGGATCCATGGCGAGCTTGGGTGCATCGGCAATCTGCACATGGAATAGCTTTTCCGCAGGATCGATTTCAGGCTATCGATGGGGATTCCGGGAGCGAGCGAGCTGAAGGTGTCGAGCGCGAGCCCCACGGCGGGGTGATCGACCTGCCGGACGATTTCCCAGGCATCCCGGTGATCGCGGATGTGACGGGCCCAGGCCAGCGGCTCGAAAGCCACGCGAAGTCCGCGCGCGGCGGCGCGCACTCCGAGCTCGCGGAAATCATCGACAATACGGCCACGATCCGCGAGCGCATGCGGCGACACATTGGCGCTCACCAGCATGAGATCGGTGCCGAGCATTTCGAGCACATCGAACTTGCGCTCCGCACGATCGAACACGCGTTCACGCATGGCCGCCGGCATGCCTTCAAAGTCGCGAAACGGCTGGAACGCGACGCAGGTAAGTCCCTGGTCGCGCATCATGGCGCCGATCACATGCACCGGCTCAGGCGACGCGAGCAGGTCGCTCTCGAAGATCTCGACGTGCTCGAATCCGGCGTCGGCGATGGCGCGCAGCTTGGTGCGCAACGCGCCGTTGACGGAAATCGTGGCAATGGATCTCAGCAAGGGGATTCTCCCACGCTGAGCTCGACGCCGATGCCGAGCGGATCCCGGAATAGCAGTTGCTGATCGCCGATGGAGGGGACCTGCGTCAGCTGAAAGTCGATTCCACTGCTCCGTAGCCGCTTGATCATCGGCTCGAGATCCGTACATCGGAAGGCGACGTGATCGACGCAGCCTTGCGATGCCTTGTCCATGTCGCCTGCGCTTTCCACCAGGTGCACGACAGGATGCGTGCCGGCATACAACCAATGACCGCGCGATCTGAACGGCGGACGCCAGCCGTCACGAAGCCCGACGATCTCGCAGTAGAACTGCTTGAGCTTCGCGATGTCGCTGGCTGGCGCCCGAATGTTCACATGAAGAATCGCCTCGATCGTCACCTTGCTCCCGTGCCTAGAAACCGAGCTGCAGTCCAAGGTAGTAGTAACGGCCCAGGATGTCGTATGTGCCGGGCTGAGTCTGGCCGATGGTGCCGCCGACGATCGGTGGCTCTTCGTCCAGCACGTTGTTGGCACCGCCGCGCACCAGGATCTTGTCGCTGAATTTGTAGACCAGAGTGACGTCGAACAGGTCATACGCATCGGCACGCCGGGAGCCGGACTCGCCGGCCGCGTGACCGACGTGACGTCCTTCATCTCGGGCAAGATGGCGCCAGCGCACGCCTCCTTCGAAGCTCGACATCCGATAGGTCAGGGAAGTCAGTGTTTTCCAGTCCGGAATCGGAATGCCACCGTTCTGCGTGCCGTCGATCGTGCCCGCAAACTCCTGCCACGGCGAACCCACGAGCAGCTGCGTCTCATATGAATTCGTGAAGTTTGCGAGAATGTTGAGGTCGAGGCTGCCGGGACCCGCCGGAATCTTCCAGTCGATCTGCGTGTCGACACCGCTGGTGCGAATGCCGCCGAGATTCAGGTAGGGCGCGGCGACCGTATCGACACCGCCCGTGGTCGGATTGCGTCGCAGGGCCGCGCAGAATGGATTGGCCGCATCGTACGTCGGATTGGTGCCGTCCAGGTTGTAGCACTTGCTCAGCGCCGTGCCGCCGGCGATCGGTGCGATGACATTGCTGATGTCGATGTCGTAGTAGTCCACCGACAGCGACAGATTCGAAAACACCGGCGCATCGAACTCGGGTTTGTAGACAAAGCCAAACGTGAGCGTGTCGGCTTCTTCAGGTGTCAGATCGGTATTGCCGCTGTTGATGACGCCAATTGCGACTGTCGTGTATTGATAAGTGTCGACGATGGCGCCGGGAACGCCGGTTTGCGCGCAGAGCGTGCGGACGCTGGCGCCATTCGCTCCCGTCCGTGCCGTCGAACGCACGTCGCAAGGATCGCCCTGCCCCGGCGGCGAGCCGATCTGCGCCTGCGCACCGACCTGGTTGTAGAGCTCGCCGATGTTTGGAGCGCGGATGGCGTGCTCGAAGCCGGCGCGGAATGTAAAGCCCTTGAACGGCTCCCATAAGCCATCGGCCTTGTACGTTTCGACACGGCCGGCAGTTTCGTAGTCCGAGCTTCTACCGCCCAGGTTGAGCTCGAGTCGGTGCGCAAAGGGCTTGTCGACCAGCAAAGGCACGAGGAATTCCAACGCGATTTCCTTCACGTTGGTCGAGCCTTCCGCCGGAAACGTCTGCAGCGTCCCGATGATGTCCTGGTTCTCGCGCGATGGATCCGGATCGAACTCGAAATCGTTGTCGCGGCTGTCGAGCGTCAACGCGAAGCGCAGGTCGCCCGCGGGCATGGCAAACAACCCGCCGGTCAAACTTGCTTCAAAGATGGTTTGCGAAAGCTGCGTGTAGTCATGCGTCTCAACCTCCAGATAGGCGCGGCACGCGGCGGAGATGCCGTTCGCGTTGGCGAGGCCAAACGGGTTGAAACCGCCGGCGCAGATCGAGGCGCCGCCATCTGCCGCGTACAGCAGGTTCCGCATGCGCGAGTTCAGGATGGCCTTGTCCTGCGTCTCCACGACATCGGTCGTGTCGTACGAGCCATAGATGTCCCAGCGCCAGTCCTTGTATGGCAGATCTCCGCGGAAACCGAGGATGTACTGCCCCGTGGTGAAGTCGGTCGGAAATTCACGGAAGTCCAGGCCCATGAAGCGGTGGTTGAGCGTGAAATCCGCGCCCGGCGTCGGGCGCGACGCAAGAATCGTGCGGAGATCCGCGGGAATGAACGGATTCGTCGCCGGAACCGTGGGCACCACGAACAACGTCGGCGACCAGCCAACCTGGCCAGTGGCCGTGGTCTTGTTGTAGAGGAACTGCCCGTACGCAGTCGACCGAGTCCGCGACTCTGAAATCGAACTTGCCGAAGAACGACTTGCGTTTCATCGGGTTGCTCGACGAATTCCTGGTAGGTCACCGGCTGACGTACGGTGCCGCCGGTCGTGCTGAAGTATTCGGTGGTCGGCCCCTGGTAGTTGAATGCGCCGATCTGACCAAACAACGTGCCGTTGTCATTGAAGCCCAGACTGCGCGAATTGAGCACGGTACCGGGCGCGGCGCCGTAGGCGCCGAACACGTTGTTGACCACGGCCTGCTGCGGCAGGTTGGTCGGTGAGGGCACAAACGTTCCGGTCCCGATGAACGAGGACAACACGCCGAGCTGGTAGAAGTCGCGGTCCTTGCCCCACAGAACGTCGCGATCGGTGTATCCCAGCGAGAACAGCACATTGCCGCGCCCTTCGGCGATGTCGAAGCCCGCGGTGACTCCGACATCCGTGGTGTCTCCACCGCCCTGCTCGCTCATTCCGGAACGCACATCGAGTTTCAGGCCGGTGAAGTCGGTGATGCTCTTGAAGTTGACGACGCCGGACATTGCGTCGGATCCGTACACGGCGGAAGCACCGCCGGTGATCGTCTCGACACCGCTCAGGATGAACTGCGGAATCAGGTTGACGTCGACTACCGCATTGGCATTCGACAGCGGCAGCCGTCGTCCATCGAGCAGCACGAGATTTCGTGTCTCGCCGAGACCACGCAGGTTCAGTGACGCGCGTCCCGCCAGCGCCACTGCACCTACGGTGCTCGATGTCTGTCCCTGGATGAACTGCGGCAACTGATTCATCGCCTGTTCGATGTTGACCGTGCCGCTCTGCGCGATGGCTTCTTCGCTGTAGGTAACGATGGGACTGGTCGACGAAAAGTCCGAGCGCGCGATGCGCGAACCGGTAACAACGATTTCATCGACCTCGACGGCTTCTTCGCCGGCCCCGGGCGCGCTTTGCGCGAAGGCTGCGGTACTCGCCATGGAAGCGAGCACCAAGGCCGCTTGTGAAACCACCGGCTTACGGATAGTCATTACATCGCCCCCCAGTATTGATGTGTCTTTTCGCACACGGCGGCGGACATCGAAGTCGTTGTAGGTCGTCCACACCGCGTCTCGTCGCAGTGTACGAACCAGTACGTGAGTGTCAAGCCTGCGCCAGGTGTGAGAGCGCTACCGCAAAAGAAATCGCGGTGAACCTCGATTGACATGTACGAACTGGTCCGTGTACGGTCCGGGCCGATTCGCCCGAGGAGACCCCAATGGCCAGGAAGCTCATTGATGCCCTGTTCCTCGTATTCTTCGTGTGCGCTGGCGCGCTTGCCTCCGGCCACGGTGAAGACCGGGACGACCGGGACCGCCGCGACCATCGCGAGCGCGCAGCCGACCTGAAGGACTGCTGTACACCGGGCGACGAAGACTTCCCGAAGGTGGGCGGCAATCTCGGCAACCAGAATTTCTCAGCGCTTCGTCAGATCAACAAGGACCGCATCCGCCGGCTCGGTGCTGCGTGGATCAACCACATCGAAGGCGGGATCACCACGGGCACCAACCAAAGCACGCCGGTGGTGGTCGACGGGACGATCTACATCGAGTCGGCGTTCGGCAACGTGGTTGCCGTCGATGGAAAGACCGGCGCCACGCGGTGGAAGTACACGCAGACGCGCGGCAACCTGACGCGCCGCGGCGTCGCAGTGGCCAGGGTCTCGTCTACACGCTTGTCGGGCGACAACTTCGTCGTCGCGCTCGACAAGAGACACCGGCGCAGCGTTGTCTGGGAGCGCCAGCACGAAGGTTTCGGCAATGTCGAGAAAGTTGCGCTCGTCTACTACGCCGGGAAGCTGCTGCATCGGCACGAACGACGGCGATCGGAATGCGGCGCTCGCGCTGGATGCGAAGCACCGGCGACCTGCTATGGCATTTCTGGGGCGCGCCCGGACCCGGCGAGTTCGGCAACGACACATGGGACGGCGATAGCTGGCAGGAAGGCGGCGCCGCGCCGTGGATTCATCCGGCGGTCGACCCGGAGCTGAACCTGGTCTACTTCACCTTCGGCAACGTGCGCGCCGGCTCGTCGCAGAACGGCTCGACGCGTGGCGGCGACAACCTGTTCGCCAACTCGATCGTCGCGCTCGACCTGAACACCGGCGCATACAAGTGGCACTTCCAGTCCATCCATCACGACATCTGGGACATGGACAACGTGATGTCGCCGGTGCTGGTCGACGCCAAGATCCGCGGCCGCGACCGCAAGCTCGTCGTCTACGGCAGCAAGTCCGGCATGTACTACATCCTCGATCGCCGCGACGGCAGCGCGCCGCTGGGCATCGACGAAGTGCCGGTACCGCAGGAGCCACGGCAGAAAACCTCCCCCACGCAGCCGTTTCCGCGACAAGGCGGCTGGACCGAAAACTGCGTGGTCGACCAGCCGCTCGGCACTGCGGTTCCGGGCAATCCGAACCGCGCGGTGCCGAACTACGAGCGCGGCTGCCTGTACGCGGCGCACTGGGACGTCCCGATCCTGTCGATTCCGGGCCACGGCGGCGGCGCGGACTGGAACCATCAGTCGTTCAGCCAGAGCACGGGCCTGATGTACACGGGCTTCGGATATGTGGCCGCCGCGCACTCGCTCACCGAATCCAGCAACGGCCTGCGCCCGCCCGGCGAATACCAGACCGGCGGCATCGTCGCGGTCGATCCGCGCACCAACCGCGTCCGCTGGAAAAAGCGCATGCCGTATTCGCTCGCGCATGGCAACGGCATCCTGACCACCGCCACCGACCTGCTGTTCATCGGACAACCCGACGGCAACCTGCTCGCGCTCGATGCGCGCGATGGCGACGAGCTGTGGCGCTTCCAGACCGGCGCGGCGATCAGCGCCAGCCCCATCAGCTACGAGATCGACGGCGAGCAGTACATCGCGATTTATGCCGGCGGCACCGGCATTCCCTACGGCAACTCGGCGCCGCGCGGCGACAACCTCTGGGCGTTCAAGATCGGCGGCAACGCTGCCGCCCGCTGCGACTCCGCCGCCGCCCGTGGTGCGCCGGCCGGTCTCGGGTGCGCCGGTCGAAGGCAGCGTGGTCAACAACACCATCTTGCTCGCTCGCACGTACAACGCCGCGACCAACACCCTCGGCGCGACGGAATCGACCGCCGTCAACGGCATGGCGCCGACGCATCTGCGCGTGCCGATCGGCACGACCGTGACGTTCACCAACCCAGCCAACAACGTCAACACGCACTGCGCGACGCAGTTCTTCGAAGGGCTGTTCAATTTCCGTCTCGCGCCCGGCCAGTCCGCGACGCACACGTTCAACCAGCCCGGCGAGTACTTCTTCAACGACTGCTTCAGCCCGCGACCCACCGGCAAGGTCGAGGTCATCATTGACCCGGCTAACAACACAACGAGGAGAATCCAACATGAGAATCCGCGCCAACAGCCGGCCGCTGCAGCATCGCCGCGCTCGCGGCACTGGCGTCTCGTGCAGCGACGAGCGCATATTGCCGGCGATCGCGACCGCGGATGACGACCGCGATCGCGACCGGCACGACGGACAACTACGATCCGGCCTACAACGTCTGCCGCGGCACCGATCCGCGCTGCTATCACGACTGGGCACACGAGACGCGCGGCAACCAGGTGCTGATCTACACGCGCACCGCCGGTCCGCGCCACGCCAACCTCGGCCCGCGCCTTGCCGCGGCCTCAATCCGCCGCTCGCGGCCGGCAACGTCGTGCAGAACGCGCTGAAGTCGCTGGCTGCGAGCAGGAAGGCATCGAGGTCGACTGGACCGAAGACGTCACGCGGCTGTCCAACCTGCATCGCTACAAGGCCGTGATCTTCGCGAGCACCAGCCGCGACACGCTGTTCGCGCATGGCCGCGCCGTCGACCCGGCGCTGGCGATCAACACCGCGACCAGCGCGCATCTCGACGCGGCCAAGACCGCGCTGCGCCAGTACATCCGCGCCGGCGGCGGCTTCGTCGGCATCCACAACGCGTTCGGCACCGAGTACAACTGGCCCTGGTACGAAGGCCTGCTGGGCAATGCCAACTACTACGACCACGGCGCGAATCAGGACGGCATGGTCAACATCGTCGCGCCGCAACGATTCGTCGACCGACGGGCTGCCGAAAGCTGTGGCCGTTCCGCGACGAGTGGTACAACCTCGAGCCCTTCCCGACGCGGGTGAAGTTCCTCGCGACCGTGGACGAGAACACGCTGGCGACGCGCCGCGAGATCCATCCGGGGCACGGCGACTTTCATCCGGTCGCCTGGTGCCAGTACTACGACGGCGGTCGCTCCTGGGTGACGACGCTCGGCCATGACGGCGCCGCGTTCACCGACGGCTCGGGCTTCCCGGGCCAGCCGCAGTTCAAGCAGCTGATCGTGAACGGCATCAAGTCGGCGATGGGACTGGTGCCCTTCTGCACGGGCCGCGGTCACGGCCGGGATTAATGCGGAGGCACGCGGATCACAGAACCGGGTCCACCACGAACTCGTGCGCGCCTTGACCCGCGCGAAGGCCAGGCACGGGTAATAAAGAATGGCGAGCGCGGTCAAAGTCGCGAGATAGACCCCCGGCAGACCGTAGCCATATTCCGGCGGCGACCCCGTCGGAAAAAGGCCGTTCCAACCCAGCCATTGATGCGGCTGGCCACTGATCAGCGCGGCCAGCAGCGCAATTATGTGCAACACGAACAGGTGCAGTACGTAGAACATCATCGGTACCAATCCAAAGATGCGAACTACTGAACCGAGCGTGCCGGGCGGGCGCCCACTGTCGTAACGCTGAAAGAAAGCCAGCAACAGCGCGCACACGCCCAACGTCATCAACAGGAATTGCAGCGACGGCGGGTACTTCTCGACATTGAGAAACCAATGACCGCGTATTGAATGCTCGCGCCCGGCGGCAGCACGAAATCTCCCATCGCACCGCCGATCCACGGCTGCGAGGGATTTCCATACGCATTCGTCAGGCGCAGCACCACGAACAGCGCCAGCATGGCGCTACCGGAAATCAGCAGCATTCGCCGGCGAGTAGCGACGTCTTTGGAGAACCAGGGACCCAGGCCATAGCCCAGCGCTGCGACGCCGATCCAGGGAATCAGCGGC
>CAVQEZ010000022.1:0-88802 GCA_963711635.1 uncultured Pseudomonadota bacterium | reverse complement strand
GCGAGGCCGAATACGTGCTGCTGTATTTCGACCTCGACCAGTTCAAAGTGGTCAACGACACCTGCGGCCACAGGCCGGCGACAGGCTGTTGCGTGACATCACCGGCCTGTTGCAAATGCGCGTGCGCGTCTCCGACACCATCGCGCGCCTGGGCGGCGACGAGTTCGGCGTGCTGCTTGAGGACTGCTCGCTGGAACAGGCCGCGCGCGTTGCCGATAGCATTCGCCAGGCCATTCACGGTTATCGCTTCGAGTTGGGCGCGAACAGCCTTGTCCGTGGGCGCCAGCATCGGCGTGGTGCAGATTGAATGGGATACGACGAACGTCGCCGCCATCCTGTCGGCGGCCGACATCGCCTGCTATACCGCCAAGGACGGCGGGCGCAACCGCGTGCAGGTGTATGAACGCGACCACGGCACCAACCGGCATCGCGAGATGCATTGGGTGGGGCGCGTCGCACGTGCCGTCGAGGACGGACAGGCTGGAGCTGTTTGCGCAGCGCATATTGCGTCGCGCCATCGGCGGCGGCAGGCGATGCCGCGCCTTCTTCGAGCTCATGGTGCGGCTGCGCGACGAAGACGGCACGCTGGTGCGGCCGACGAGTTCATTCCGGCCGCCGAGCGTTACAACGTCATGGTCATGGTCGACCGCTGGGTGGTGAACCGTGCCATCGAGATGCTGGAAGCCAGCCTCAGGACTCCGCTAGCTGCCTCTCCTGTCCGTGAATCTCTCAGGCACTTCGCATCAACGAAGAGGATTTCCTGGAATTCGTGCTGACGCGCCTGACCAGCGAACAGGTGGCGCGCGCCCTGTGCTTCGAGATCACCGAGACCGCCGCCGTGGCCTCGCTGGCCAAGGCCACGTTCCTCATGAGCGAGCTCAAGGCGCGCGGCTGCCGGTTCGCGCTGGACGATTTCGGCAGCGGTGTCAGTTCGTTCGTCTACCTCAAGACCCTGCCGGTGGATTTCCTCAAGATCGACGGCCAATTCGCCGCACACGTGGCCACCGATGCCGTGGATCGCAGCATGGTCGAGGCCATCGCCAAGATCGGCCGCGCCATGGAAGTCGCCACCATCGCGGAGAAAGTGGAGAGCGCGGAGGTGCTGGCCGTGCTCAAGAACATCGGGGTCGACTACGTCCAGGGCTTCCATCTCGCCGAACCCTGCGCCATCGACGAGGTCTTCGGGGCCTGAGGATACTTGGGGCATACTCGGCATCATGCCGAGACCCGGTAATGCCGAGCCCTCGTTCTCGTTAGGGCTGGAAGAAGAATATCTGCTCGTGGACCTGGCCACGCGCGACCTGGTTTCCGATCCGCCCGCCGAGCTGCTGCAGCGGTGCATCGCCGAAACCGACGGGCGCGTGAGTCCGGAATTCCTGCGCTCGCAGCTCGAGGTCAAGACCTCGGTGTGCGGCTCGGTGGCCGCCATGCGTCGCGAGCTCGGCGCCCTGCGGCGCAAGGTGTGCGAGATCTCGGCGAATTACGGCATCACGCCGGTGGCGGTGTCCACGCATCCCTTCGCGCGCGCGCCGAATCGGCCACCGCACACCGACCACGAGCGCTACGCGGATATCGCGCGCGAAGTGCAGGGCGGCGCGCGGCGCATGATCATCTGCGGCATGCACGTGCACGTGGGCCTGGATGACGACGACCTGCGCGTCGACGTGATGAACCAGCTCACCTATTTCGTGCCGCACCTGCTGGCGCTGTCCTGCTCCTCGCCGTTCTGGGAAGGCGAGGACATGGGCATGCAGTCGTTCCGGCTGATGCTGCTGTCCTCGCTGCCGCGCACCGGTCTGCCCGAGCGTTTCGACAGCTACGGCGAATTCCGCCGGCACCTGGACGCGCTGGTGCGCAATGGCCTCATCGAGGACACCACCAAGATCTGGTGGGACATCCGCCCGAGCTCGCGTTACCCGACGCTCGAGACGCGCGTGTTCGACTGCTGCACCCACCTCGACGATGCCGTGTGCCTGGCGGCGCTGAACCTCTCGCTGGTGCGCATGCTGTACCGCTTGCGTCGCGAGAACAAATCCTGGCGACGCTATCCACGCATGCTGATCGCCGAGAACCGCTGGCGCGCGATGCGCTTCGGATCCGACGCCAGCCTGCTCGACCTGGCACGCGGCGAGCTCGTGCCCTTCGGCGAGCTGCTCGAGGAGTTGCTGTCCATCGTCCGGGACGACGCCGTGGCGCTCGACTGCCTGGCGGAGGCGGAACACGCGCGCGTGATCCTCAAGCGCGGTACCAGCGCGCAGCAGCAGCTCGATCAGTACCAGCTGGCCCGAAGGCAGGGCGCAACGGACAGCGAGGCGCTTTCGGCCGTGGTCGGCTGGCTCGCCAAAACCACCTGCACGGTGTAGATAGTCATCACCACCTCCCACGTTCAGGGGACGAGCCATGGTGAAGGCATACTGGCTTGCGGCCGCGCTGGTCGTAGGTATCACACTCGGATTGCTGATCGGGCGCGGCGCTGCTGAAGACACCGGCACGGCCGCAGCTCAACCCCAGGCCGGCGTCCCCGCGGAGCAGCGACCCGTGACGCGCGCGCCCGAGCACGATCCGCGCGCAAGTCGCGAAGACCCGCAGCCGATCGCGACCTTCACACCGTCGGATACCGTTGTCCTGCAGCCGGCCATGCCCGATGCAACCATCACATCCACGCCGGGTGACCCGTCCGCAGCGATCTCGTTCAACATCGAAAACGCGCCTCCCGGTTACGTGCCCGGCAGTGGCACCTCGGTGGTGCACCACGAATTTCTCAGCGAAGCCCGCGACGACTCCTGGGCCTACCTGCGCGAAGCCGAGATCGAGAATGCGCTGCTGGCCGAAACCAGCACCGGGAAATTCCGCAAGGATCGCATCGAGTGCCGTACCACCATCTGCGAGGTCGAACTGTCGGCGCGCGGCGAGACCCAGATCGCCGCGCTGAAGAAGTGGTACCAGGAGTTCTCCCAATTGCAGAACGCCCGGCCGAGCTCAACCCTGGATATGCGCTGGGTGACGCTTGCGGAGGACCCTCAAAACGGCAAGGCGAATGCGAGCGTGGTCTACATGCGGCCGCAGCAGCGCGTTCCGCCAACCAACTAGCGCGCGCCGCAGATCGCGCCGCGTACCACCAGCGCCACGGCCGTACAGGCATTGACCGAGAGAAAGGGTCCGCGCGTGGTGTCGTGCTTCTGCGTGGACTGGGTCAGCATCGCACGCAGCTTGTCGACGCCCAGCTTCTGGTTGCGCGCCAGCAGCAGGGCGACGACCCCGGTGATCTGCGCGGTGGCGAGCGAGCTTCCGGATGCGAAATCGTAGTGACCGTTGGGCACCAGCGTGACGATGTCGCGCGCCGGCGCGCGCAGGATGCCGTCGCCGTCGCTCAGCGAGGTCTCCGCCTCGGCCACCGGCAACACGCGCGGTAGCCTGGCGGGGAAGGTGAAGCGCGGGTCGTCGGACACGGCGCCTACCACGATGACGCCGGCTGCGATCGCCTTGCCGATCAGCGCCTCCAGCAAGGGGTCGCTGGGGCCCACCAGGCTGAGATTGATGACGTGCGCCCGGGCGGCCAGCGCGTCGGCCAGCGCCTGCGCCAGCGTGAACGAGTTGCAGCGACCCGGGCTGCTGGGCGTCGGCTGCCAGCAGGCCTTGTAGGCCATGAGCTTCACGTCGGGTGCCACGCCCACGATGCCGATGCCGTTGTTGGCGGCCGCGGCGATCAGGCCGGCCACCTGCGTACCGTGCCGGTCGTTGCGGAATTCGACGGCATTGTCGTCGATGTAGTTGCGCGTGACCTGCGTGCGGCCGGCGAGGTCGGGGTGCTCGGTGTCGACGCCGGTGTCGATGATGGCGACGCGTATCCCGGCGCCGCGGCTGAAATTGTGCGCCTCGGCCACGTCCAGCGCGTTGACGTTCGACTGCAGGCGCGCATACGGATCGTCGAACGGCGCGCCCACGTTGGTGGCCGATTCGAACTCGTTGAGCGGCTGCGCGATCAGCACGCGCTTGTCGGTCATCAGTTTCTCGATGACCGCTTCACGCGTGGTGCCCGGCGGAATCCGGAACAGCACGCAGTGCATCTGCAGCTGTTCGATCGGCCACTCGGACACCAGCGTGAGCGAATGTTTGCGCGCCAGCTCGCGGATCAGCGAAGTGGCGCTGGCGCTGACACGGTAGTTAGTCGTGGTGCCGTAGCCGTGCGCGGTGCCGCCCACGGCGGCGGGCCGGCCGGTGACGGGATTGGCCACTGCCACCACGATGAACTGCGTGGGAGCCGAGCGCACTTCGGCGGGCGGGCGCACCTCGGGCGGTGCCGCGGTGGCCGGATCGGGGAGCGCGCAGGCACTCGCCGCCAGCAACAGCGCAAGGCCGACCCGCAGGACGTGGCGCGTCAGCCCTGGTCCTCGTTCGGAATGCCCCCGTTCAACGGGCAATGGGCTGAGCAAAAGTGACATTCGGATCCTTCGAAATCACCTCGGCCACGGACGCCGCCGACGCTCCCGAGGCCACCGCGTCCGCCGACAATTCGGCGGTGAAATTTCCCGAGCTTCCCGGGCCGCCCACGATGGACAGCCCCTGGTGAGTAAGCAGGGTATTGATGCTGCCGACCGAGGCTTGCGGCGCGAACACGATGCGCACCGCGGGCGCATTCAGGCGCGGCTCGACGCTCGCGACCAGCTTGAAGTCGTCGCTGGAGCCGCCGTTGTCACGCAAGGCCATGCCGAGCACGCCCAGGCCGATGGCCTGGACCACCACCGCCGCGGCCAGCCAGCGCACGGTGCGCGAGGAGCGCGGTACGGGCACCGCGACACCGGTGGTGCCGGTGGCGGGGATCGACGCGGACTCCGAGGCTTCGATGCGCGCCCAGAGCTTGTTGAACGAACGCTGCTCGTCGGAGCCCACGGGCTGCGGCGAGGCCGTCTCGTCGCGATGCACATGCGAGGCCACCAGCCGTTGGGACGCCAGCTCGGCGCGGCACTCGGCGCAGCCCTGCACGTGCGCTTCGACCCACTCGCGGTCTTCAGCCGCGATGCGGCCGTTGGCGAGCCAGGGCAGCAGCGCCCAGGCTTCGGCGTGGGTATCGGGAATGCGGGAACTCATGATTTGTCTCCGGACATGCCTGCGAGCTCAGGTAGCACTTTTTTGAGTGTTTCTCGGGCCCGGAACAGTCTGGTTTTAACTGTGTTCACGGGGCAGTCGAGAATCGCGGCCACTTCTTCGCAGGAGTGGCCGAGAGTGTACGTGAGTTCGAGCGCCATGCGCTGCTCCACCGGCAGCCGCTCCAATCCTAGAGCCAGCCATTGATGGTTGGTTTCTTCCTCCTCGGTCGATCCAACGCTGACCGAGTCCTCGTCGAAGGGTTCGTCCGCCACCGGGCGCAGCTTGGCGCGCCGCAGGGCATTCAGGGCGCGCCGGTAGGCGATGCCGATGATCCAGGTGGACAGTTGCGATGCGCCGCGAAATTCCGCGGCCTTGGTCCACACCACCCAGAAGGTGTCGTTGATCACTTCCTCGATGTCTTCCCGGCGGACCGACATGCGCGCCAGCAGGCGCGAAAGGCGCTGGTAGTAGTTGCCATACAACGTGCGGAACGCGGCCTGGTCCTTGGAACGGGCGATGCGTTCCAGCAGCTCGCGTTCGCTGGAGTCGGTGACAGGGGCCGAAACAGCCCGCGGATTCACATTTTCGACACGCTTCAGTGGCACGGGAGCAACCTTCGGAGACCAGTTGCTCATAAGTACCTGCAGCGGGTCGCCCGGTTCCCGGCCTATTGGCTCGAGAACCGCCACAGGGCCGTGACCGCGACGCGGTCGCCCACGGCATCCTCGGCGAAGTGCTCCTCGGCGCTGTCGTCCACGCCGAGGTAGGCCAGTTGCAGCTCGAAGGGCGCCAGGGTGGCGGTGATGGTGACGTTCCAGTAGTTGTAGCTGTCCTGGTAGATGTCATCGAGCCCGTAATGGCCGAAGCCCGCCGAAATCGCGAAGCGTTCGTTGATGGGATGGCGACCCGACAGCTCGAGCGCCCAGGCGTCGCCTTCCTCGTACCCGGGCGACGACGCCACCGCCTTCGTGTTGGGTGAGTAGATAGCCGCGAGGTACAGCTGGTTGCGAAAGCCCATCGTGCCGGTGATCTCGGTGCGGTTGTAACTCACGCGCCGCGGATCGTCGGGATAGGTGTACTGCGAGAGCCGCAGGTCGGCCGAGAAATCCTGCGACACGCGCCAGTAACGGCCGGCCCAGACATCCACCTCGAGATTCGGGCTCGGGCCGGGATTCGGATCGCAGCTGGCGGCGAATGCGCCGACGTAGAACTCCCGGGGAAATTCCACGTCGATCGAAGCCTGTGCCGCGGGTTCGCCGCGCGTCAGCGACAGGCCGCGATAAACGAAATCGGAGGTGCCACCCAGGCTGCCGGTGATGATGGTCGAGGAGTCGGCATGTGCCACGGGCATCGCGGCCAGGGCTATCAGCAGCAGCGTTCGGCGTCGGAGCTTCACGATCAGGGATTCTCTCAGGGACTTCCAGGTCCGCGGGGCAGTCTGACGAGTCGATGTCGGGCTGGCAAGCGCCGGGCGGTGCCGCGCCGCGCGATGCACTTCGCAGTCTGGGGCAGGCGAATCGGATACGCGCGCGTATCCGCCGCGGGTTGTGACTGCGATCCGGGTCGTGCTGCGGGCGCTTTGCCATCATTCCAGGCGAATTTCATGCAATCGACACTGGGAAAGTTCGCCGATCGTTGGGCGCAAACTTCGTTCACGCTGTGCGTGCTCTACAGCATCGCCTGCGTGTTGGCGCTGGCCGTGGGTTGGGGCGGCGTGGCCGCGGCCGAATACATCGGCGCCTGGGGCACCTTCCCGCTGATGGTCGCCGCCGCGATCATGTTGTGGCCGGTCATCACCGACGCGTCGCTCACGCGCCGCCGTCGCCTCGCATACCAGCTGTTCTTCGGCGCGCTGATGCTGGACTGCATCGCCAGCATTGGCTGGGGCTACAGCGCGCTCACCGAGAATGTCACGTTCGGTTCCTGGCCCGATGTGCTCTATCTTTTCTACTACCCGATGGCGGCGGTGGCTTGCGGGTTGCTGTACTTCGATCTCGGCGGCCGTCTCAACAGCGCGCGTTCACTGATCGATTTCGCAACGCTGGGCCTGGGCTTCGGCACGCTGCTGTGGTTCACCGCGTTGCAGCCGCTGGGCGACATGGACGCCACGCAGCTCGCGGCGAACTGGTCGGCGGCGGGCTATGGCATCGGCAATGCCATCGCGCTCATCGCAGGCGCCATGGTCGCCATGCAGATCAACGATTGGCGCAACGAACGACCGCTGGTGTGGCTGCTGACCGCGATGGTGGCGACGCTGGTGGCCGACCTGCTGTGGGTCAACGCCGAGCTGCGCGGCGTCTACGCCGTCGGTGGCGGCATAGACCTGGCGTATTTCTTCTTCTACCTGTGCCTGTTCCTGAGTGCCTGGGCGCAGCGGCACGCGCGCCGGCCAGTCTCGGACACGCTCGGGCTGCAGGGCGACCTGCGCGGCTCCCTGCCGCTGGTGGCGCTCACGAGCGGCATCATCGCGCTGCTCGACGATCGGCTGGAGCTCACGAATTTCCAGTCGCCGCTGCTGATCGTGGTGATGCTGGTGGCCACCATGCTGGTCATCGCCAGCCAGGCGCTCGCCACCCGCGAGGTGATCGGCCTGCATCGCGAAGTGGCCACGCGCCGTTTCGACGAGCGCCTCACCGAGCTGGTGCGCCGCTCCAGCGACATGATCGCCATCTGCGATATCGATGGCGTGATCCGTTACGCCAGTCCGTCTTCCGAGCAGCTGCTCGGCGCCACTCCGGGTGAGCTGAACGGCCGGCGTCTCGATGACGTGCTCGGCCCCGAGTCGCCGCACATCCGCGAGGTGTTCGACCAGGTGCTGCGCGCGGCGCATTCCGAACAGGTGGCGGTGTTCTCGATTCCGCAGACCGGCGGCGAGAAGCGTTCGTACAAGATGGTGATCGCGAACCTCAGTCACGTCGAGTCCATTCGCGGCATCACGCTGAACATCCGCGACGTGTCCGATGCCACGCGACTCAACGACCAGCTGCGCATGCTGGCATTCCACGATTCACTGACGCTGCTCGCCAATCGCTCGCTGTTCTCCGACCGGGTGCACCAGGCGATCCGTCACGTCGCCGACGGCATGACGCCGGCGGTGCTGTTCATCGACCTCGACAATTTCAAGACCGTGAACGACAGCCTCGGCCACAGCGCCGGCGATCAGCTGCTGCGCGGCTTCGCGCACCGGCTGGTGCAGTGCACGCGCGCCGGCGATACGGTGGCGCGGCTCGGCGGCGACGAGTTCGCGGTGCTCGTGGACCATGCGCCGGATATCGATGCGGCCCTGGCCGTCGCGCGCCAGGTCATCGATGCCAGCCGCCTGCCGTTTGAAATCGACGGCCAGCAAGTACGCATTGGCGCGAGCGTGGGCGTGGCGCTCGCCGACCGTGTCAGCAACGTCGAGCGCCTGCTGCGCAATGCCGACGCGGCCATGTACGCGGCCAAGTCGCGCGGCAAGGGCCACGCCGAGGTGTTCGAGCCGTCGATGCTGCGTGCCGCGCGCCGCCGCATCCGCATCGAGAACGAACTGGCGGTGGCCATCGAGAAAGGCCAGCTCGAGGCCCACTATCAACCCACGGTCGACCTGGCATCGCGCCATCTCGTGGGCGTGGAGGCGCTGATGCGCTGGCGCCACCCGACGCGCGGCCTGGTCTTGCCGGGGGAATTCATCCCGTTGGCCGAGGAGACCGGGCAGATCGTCGCGATGACGCGCTGGATGCTGGATCGCGCCTGCGCGGACCTGGTGCGGCTGCAGCGTGGCATCGCGCACGGCGAGGGCGTGCGCATTTCGGTCAACGTCTCCAGCCGCTATCTCAACCACGTGAACGTCGCCGGCGACGTGCGCGCGGCGCTAACCGCGCACCGCGTCCGGCCCGACAGCATGATCCTCGAGGTCACCGAGAGCCTGCTGCTCGAGAACTCCTCGCAGCTCGAGCAGACCTTCAAGGAGCTCAAGATGATCGGCGTGCGGCTGGCGCTCGACGACTTCGGTACCGGCTATTCCTCGCTGGCCTACCTGCACCGCTTCCCGATCGACATCCTGAAGATCGATCGTTCGTTCGTGGAGCGGCTGGCACGCGACCGGGACGGAATCGAGGGCGTCGATGCCGTGGCGCTGGCGCGCGCCATCCTCTCGCTGGCCGAGGCCCTCGGCCTGGACACCGTGGCCGAGGGCATCGAGGTCGAATCGCAGCGCGAAATCTTGTTAGGCCTGGGATGCAAGACCGGCCAGGGCTACGTGTTCGGCAAGCCCATGCCCATCGAGGAAGTGTTCGACGCGGCCGTCACGCGCCGTCGCAACATGCTGGCCGGCAGCATGGCCGGACCGGTCGATTACTCGCCCACCGGCCGGTTCCGCGGCATGTGACATAACCCCCGGGAACGCTTCTCATAATGTGGGAGGCGTGCAAGGCGCCGCGCCGCCCGCGGAAAAGATGCGACTTGCGTGGGCTTTCGGCCCGAGGCGCTCGACTAATCTCTCGGCTCGCACAAACAGAATAAAAGCAGCGGAGAGTTCGGTGAGGTCGGCAGAAAACACATCGGTTGACTCGGGCGGCGCGCCCGAGCGCAGCAAGGAGAGCGTTTTGCGCGCCGTTTGCCTGCGGCTGGGCTGCACGGCCGCGACGGCCGTGTTCCCGCGCGAGGAAGGACGCGCAGTCTGGGGTCGCTCGGAAGAGGACCTGGCCTTCGCGCGTCAGCAGCTCGCCATCGTCGGCGACGAGCTCGCGCGCCGCTGCAGCGACACGCGCAAGCCCGTCGCCACCAACAAGCTCAAGCACACCAGCGGCGGTTCCATCGCCTGCAAGCTGGTGGCCGTGCCGCTGATCGCGCGCGGCGGATCCGCCGGCGCACTGATCATCTTCAATCGCCCCGACGAGCCGAGCTTCGACGAATTCACCGTGCGCCGGCTCGCCCGGTTCGCGCGCCTGCTGGCGCGCAGCGCCACGCAGGATCTCGACGCGCTGACCGGATTGCTGTCGTGGAATGGCTTCAAGTCGCGCGTGGATTCCTGGACGCAGGCTGCCCCGCCGTCGGCCATGGTGTCGCTGCTGTACGGTGACATCGACCGGCTGCACCTCATCAACGATCTCGCCGGCTTTTCCGACGGCGACCGTGTCATCGCGCGCTGCGGCGGCATCATCAAGCGCGTAATGGTGGGCGCGGATAGTTTTGCCTGCCGCCTGTCGGGCGATCGATTCACCGTGTTCCTGCCGCACATGAACCTGGCGCAGGCGCGCCAGCTGGGCGACAGCATCTGCCGCGAAGTGAGCGGTGGGCTCGCAAACCAGGAACCTAACCACCCGGTATCCATGTCCTGGGGCGCGGTATCGACCTCGGCCTCGGAGCTGCACCTCGATCACCGCATTGCCGAGGCGGAGATCGCCTGCAAGACCGCCAAGGACCGTGGCCGCGGCCGCGTCGAGGTATACCAGGACACCGACCAGAGCATGATCCGGCGTCACGACGAGATCGGGCTCATCGGCAGTGTGCGCGAGGCGCTGCGCAACAAGCGCATCGTGGTGTTCGCGCAGCCGATCACGCCGCTGATCAATCGTGCGCTGCCGATCACCTACGAGCTGCTGGTGCGCATCATCGACGGCAAAGGGAACCTGGTGGAGGCGGCGGATTTCATGTCGGCCGCCACGCGCTACCAGATCCTGCCCGAGATCGATCGGGCGGTGTGCGAGCGCGCCTTCGAACAACTCAGCAAGAGCACGAGCTCGGCCGGTCCGCTGCGCGTGTCGATCAACCTGTCCGGACCGACGCTGTCGGATCCCGAATTCCTCGAATGGCTGCTGTCGGCCATGGCCAAGTACGGCATCGACGGCACCAGCCTGGCGTTTGAAATCACCGAGGCGGCTGCCGCGGCGAATCTTGCGCAGGTTCAGCAGTTCATCCGCCGCCTGACCAGCCATGGCGTGCGGTTTGCGCTGGACGATTTCGGCACCGGCGTCAGCTCGCTGGCCTATCTGAAGAATCTCGAGATCAGCACCATCAAGCTCGACGGCTCGTATGTGCGCGACGTGTTGACCAACACGCGCTCGCAGGCGCTGGTCCGCGCGATCGTGCAGCTCGCCGACGCCATGGGCATCACCACCGTGGCTGAGTTCGTCGAGACCAACGGCGTGCGCGACCGGCTCGCGGCGCTGGGCATCCAGTTCGGCCAGGGTTATGCGCTCGGCCGTCCCGGCCCGCTCGACGATGTGCTCGCCGCGGTCGCGAATCGCGCGCCCGAAGGACGCGAACGTCCGTTCACCGAGCCCAAGGCGTTCACGACACCGTCGGGCATTCCGATCATGTTCAAGCACGCGTAATGGGGTTGAAGTCGAACTCGCAGTAGTACTGCTGATAGTCCAACTCCAACCCCATTTCCTAGCAAATTGTGCCGGACCTGGCTCGGCGGGGACGACCCACATCGAACAGCGTTTGCTTCAATTCGCTCGATCGCGCTGTGTGCACAATCCAATCCTGATCTCCGAATGGTCGTTGTCGATTAACGCTGGTGCGGATGGCCTGCAATTCGGCAGCGCTCTGAGGCTGGTTCACGAATTCTATCCACGCGGCAGGCAGAGGCGTTGGTGAGGCGGCAAGCTTCACCACATTCTGCTCATGGCTGCGCCAATGCAGACTGCCCCAGCGCCATTCTTCAGCACACCTGACCAAGTTTGCACGCAGCGCATTGCGCTCGACGTATCGAATCAGCGTCAGCAGATGATGATCACCCTGAACAGGGAAATGTTTGTAACGACCTTGCCAGACGTGGCCGGTGGTGCCGTGTTTGCAGTGATAGTGGCTCGCATGGGTCGTGAACAACCACTGCATCCAGCGAGGAATGTCAGCATCGCCATTCGGCCGAACGACCAGATGGACATGATTTGGCATCAGGCAGATTGCGAGTAGCGGTATCTCAAGGCGGAGTTGCGCCTTCGCAATGAGATGCATGAAGGCGAGATAGTCTGAAGTCTCGTGAAACACCACGGCCTTGCGATTGGCGCGGTTGAGAACGTGGTAGCACTCATTGGCGAAGGTATGACGGGGAGGGCGCGGCATGGCGCCAAGCTAGTTGCCGACGCACGCGACATGAACGCGCAATTCTCACGATATCGAATTCATTGATGAATTCCCGGATGGTCGCGCTCAATAGGTCTGGCACCTTTTGCTAGCAAATGGGGTCTGACCCCATTTATGCTGCGCCGCGTGATCAGACTCACGCGTTACCAATGGACCGTGTTCATCGCGGCCTGGCTCGGCTGGGGCTTCGACATCTTCGACGGCCTGCTGTTCAACTTCGTGGCTCCGAATGCCATTCCCACTCTGTTAGGCGTGCCCATAGGTGGCGAGGCCGCCAAGGCAGCGTTGCCCTACTGGACGGGCATCCTCAATTCTTTGTTGCTGCTCGGCTGGGCGGCCGGCGGCGTGTTGTTCGGACCGATCGCGGATCGCTTCGGTCGCAAGCGCGTGCTGATGCTGACCATGCTGCTGTACGCGCTGGGCACGGCAAGCTGCGCCTTCGTCACGGAAATGTGGCAGCTGATCCTGTGCCGCATCGTCGCCAGCCTCGGCATCGGCGGCGAATGGGCCGCGGGCTCGGCGATGGTGGCGGAAGTCGTGCCCGAGGATCAGCGCGTGGAGGCGGGCGCCTTGTTGTACACCTCCGCGCCGCTGGGCCTGTTCCTCGCGATGTTCGTCAACGCCGAAGTCGCCGGTGACTGGTTCGCGCACGATCCGGCGATGTCCTGGCGCTACGTGTTGCTGTTCGGCCTCGTGCCCGCAGGCGTGGCTTTCGTGGTGCGCGCGTTCGTGCGCGAGCCCGAGCGCTGGGCGGCGGCCACCGCCCACGCCGCGCCGGCGCGCGTGCGCGAGATCTTTGCGCCCGGGGTGCGCGCGCGCACCGCCAGCGCGCTGATCGTGACGCTGGTGGCGCTGATCACCTGGTGGACCTGCAATGCGTTCCTGCAGGCGCTGGCCAACACGCTCGCCGGTGCGGAAGCAGTCACGCGCGGTCTGGATCCCGCAGCCACCGCGGCACTCAAACAAAGCTGGATCAAGCTGGCGACGACGTGTTTCAACTGGGGTGGCCTCATCGGCACGCTGTTGACCATCCCCATCGCCAAGTACCTGGGTCGTCGCAAGCTGTTTTTCATATATTTCACGGGCAGTGCGCTCGCCGTCATGCTGGCCTTCGGACTCGACATTCCATCCGAGACGCGGCTGTACCTGTGGTTCTTCATCGGCCTCACGGTGTTCGGCGTGTTCGGCTGCTTTCCGTTCTATCTACCCGAGCTGTTTCCCACGCGGCTTCGGTCCACCGGCAGCGGCTTCTGCTACAACATCGGCCGCGTGATCACGGCGGGCGGCGTGTTCGCGGTGGGCGCCATCGCGCAGGGTGCGAAGGGCGATCCGCAGATCATCCTGAATACCCTGTTCCTGATCGGCTTCGTGCCCATCGTCGGTCTGCTGCTGTTGCGCTGGGTCATCGAGACGCGCGGCCAGACCATGCCGGATTGACCGCGCGGACGGCTAGTGGCGTCGTGATGGTTGGGTCGCGTGCCCGTCGTGGCGTCCCGGGAGCGCGCCGGGCATGGGATGCACGTGCAGACCGGACTCCGAAATCTCATAGCGCTCGGCCGGTGGAAGCGGCGCCGGCAGCTCCCACATGGGTCGGTGTGCGAGCCGTTGGAATTCGGTCGGATCGTGCGCGCAGCAGATGTCCACCTCCGGATGGCGGGCGCGCAGCTCACGCAATCTGCGCTGGTTGGCAAGCCGGGCGCGCCGATCCTTTTCCATCATCCATTGATAGGCACGCAGTCCGGGCGTGCACCAGGGCGCACCCAGATCCATTTCCCGGTAGTGAAAATAGGCGTCGCCGGCCTGCAGCAACCAGCCATTGTCGCGACGCAGGGCCACCGCGGCGTGCCCCAGTGTGTGCCCGACGAGCGGAACCAGCAGGACGTCGTCGGGCAATCCCGCGCCGCCGGATACGTGCTCGAATCCCAGCCAATGATTGCCGACGGCGCTGTCGTGCATCTGCCACCTCGAGCGATCGGACCATTGCTGCGGCCGGTAGCGCTGCTGGTCCAGCCAGCTGCGGCGCGCGAGGGCGTCGTCACGCTCCTGCCGCAACATGTGGACGGTCGCCCACGGAAAGTCGTCGAGCCCGCCGGCGTGGTCGAAGTCCAGGTGTGTGAGCACGATGTGGCGGACGTCGCGCGGCTTGAATCCCAGCCGTTCGATCTGGCGGATCGCCGTCAACTCTTCGCGAAAGTCGGGGCTCAGCAGCGTCAGGAAAAATCCGCTGAGCCGGCTGCGCGGATCGTGCACATCGCGCGTGCCGAAGCCGGTGTCCACCAATACGAGCGAGGTCGCGGTTTCGACCAGCAGGCAGTGGCAACACAAGGCGCCGCGCGTGAGCACGCCCGGCGTGCGCGCGTCCATGAGCCGTCCGCCGAGCGGGCAGGAAGAAATGCAGTTCAGGTGGTGGATGCGCGCCGCGCTCATGCCGCCTTGCTCCGTAGTTCAGGGATGGTGCTCCCCTCGAGTCAGGGTTGATAGGAGATGAAGTCGTCGTAGTCGGTCGCGGCCTTGAACATGACCGGACCGGAATTTCCCGTGGCGTGCGTGCCGTCGACGGCCTCGAGCATCAGGTTGCCATTCACGTAGGCGCGCAGGCTGTCGCCGACCGCGTCGACACGCAGGTCGTACCAGGCGCCCGGGCTCACGGTGAGGGTGCGGGTCGCCAGCGTCGTGACGGTTCCGTTGACCATCTTGCGCAGACTCACGAAGTTGGAGCTGCGCAGCGCCAGGAAGTAGAAGTTGTCATCGTCCACGTGCCGCGCCATGACGCCGAACCAGCGTTCCTGCGTGCCGCTCGCCGTCGCGAAAGTATCGAGTCGCGCGCGCACGCGCACGATCTGGTCGTCGGCCGGCACACCGATGCTGGCGCGCGCATCGCCGGCCACCGAGCTCTGGCTGTAAACCGTCGAACCGCGGCTGCGCCGGTTCCAGAATCCGAGGCCGGTGTGTGTCCATGGTCCGGCGGAGCTCTCGAAATCGTTGGCATACATCGTCGTGAACAGCGTGGGACTGACCACCACGTTGTCGAACTCGGCCAGCGCGCGATCCGTGATCAGCGCGGCGCGGCCATGCGAGGGGCCGGCACTGTCGGCATCGACGATGAGCCGCCCGTCGATGAACACACGATGCAGCGTGCCGACGGACTCGAGACGCACGCGGTAATTGCGCCCGGCGACGACCGGGAAGGCCGCCGAAGAAAGCACTCGCAACGAACCGCCCGCCATGCGCCGCAGCTCGACGCGCCCGCTACTGCGCAGCATGGCTTCGAAGAAATTGTCCGGGCCCTGGTAACGCGTGGCGAGGCCGACGCCGCTGCCGTCGGTGCCGAAGGCGATGGGACGCAGGTCGGACTCGATGGCCTGGCTGGTGTAGTCGGAAGCGTCGAGCACGGCGCGCGCCACGGCCGCGACGGCCGTCTGCCGGAGCACGCGCGAGATGCCGCGAGGCGCGGTCCCGAAGAGGCTGCCCGCGCTCGGAATCCATCCCGTGCCATCGCCACTCGCAAAGGTGTCCTGGATGCGGGCGGGCGGGGTCAATTCGGCGGGAATCAGGAAGTAGTGCACCCGCCCATTGCCGTTGTCGCCCACCAGTACGCGTCGGCCACTGATGGCGATCGAGCGGCCGAGCGATTCTCCATTCTTCGCGGCCAGCACGGCGGCATGTTCGAAGGTGCCGTCGCTGCGGCGGCGGAATACGTTGACCACACTGGCGTTGCGGTCATTGCTCCAGGCGTGCTGCAGCAGGAACTCGGCCGTTCGCGCGAACCCGCCGGCCGGGCCCGAGCCCATGAAGCTGTCCAGCGCCTGTACGCGCGTCGCGAGCTGGAAGCCGAACGAGGGATCCTCGCGAAACAGATAAGTGCCGCTTTCGTTGCCGCCGGCGACGAACACGTCGGGCCAGCGGATCGCGACTTCATTGCCGAAGCGCGTGGCGCCTTCGGGCGGCAGCGCGCTGCCCCAGGGAAATGGGCTCCAGCCCTCCGTTCCGCCCTCGTCATGGAAGATGAACGCTTCGGGCGTCGGATCGTCTTCGCCATCGGGCTGCATGACCACGGCCCACTCGCCGGAAAGATCGGCCGGTCCGCCGCGGAATTCGTCATCGCCGCCGGCCGCGCGCTGCTTGCCGAGCAGCACCGCCGACGTGCGCCAGGTGCCGCCCGCATCTTTCTCGAACACACGCCCATTCCAGGGCGCCGTGCCGTCGCCGCTGAGCGCGCGGCCGCCGTCGACCGACAGGTGGTTGCCGGGCCCATCGACCTCCAGCTCCGCGGGCGAGCGCTCCCAGCCGCTGGGGCCGAGCTCCCAGAAGTCGGTGCGCGCGGTCTGCACGGCGGCGACGCCGTTCTGCATGGCAACCGCCAGCGGGATTTCGAAGTCGCGGAGCTGCCGGGTTTCCTCCAGGCGACGCACGGGATTCCAGCGGTTACCGGAGCGCTGGAACAGGAAGGCCGTGGCGAAATTCTGCGTCAGTGTCGGATCGCCGCCGGGGTCGATGACCGTGCGTGCGGCCGTGGCCAGTGCGAAGTCGCCATCGACGGCCACGTCGGTGGCAAATCCTTCGTAGGCGGGATCGGGTGACCCGAATGTCGACAGCGGTTCCACCGTGACCGGCCGTGCGCCTGCGGCGCCGACCAATACAGCGCTGAGCAGTGCAACACGAAAAACAACGCGCATGAAGACCTTCGGGCGTAGCCCGTTGTAGTTAGTCACCAACTTGCAAGTAGCTTGCCACGGACCACTATCAGTCGCTTGGGCGTCGCCAGGTGACGACAGTCCGCAGCCGGGCGCCCGGCTGGGGATGGCATGCGCAATTATTGCCGATGCGCGGGAAAAAAATTCCGCGGTTCCTACAGGCGCGGCGCGATAGTAGTTAGGCCGCGCGCTTCCGTCCTACAGCCGCGCGGCGATTTCGGCGTTGTAAGTTCGCCGCGAGTAGGGGTGGAACGCCCAGTAGCGCTCGTTGCCCAGATTGTCCACGCCGAGCGCCGCGCTCAGGCGCCCGAAGGTCATGCGCAGGCGCGTGTCGTACACCAGATAGTGGCTGGTGCCCGTATAAGCCGTGCCGTGCGGATCGGAGTTGTCGAGCGGTTGTACTGCTGGCCGCTGTAGCGCGCACCGAACGTGGCCGAAAGCCGATCGCGCAGCCGCCAGCTCGCGAGCGCCGTGGCGCGCCACTCCGGGACGCGCGGCTGCCAGTTGGCCGACGCTGTCGGGAAAGTTGTCGTTCTCGACGATGCGCGAATGAGCGTACGTCACGCTGGCCGAGAGCTCGAGCGATTCGAGCACGCGCCATTGCGCGGCCAGCTCCAGTCCGCGCGTGCGGATCCGTCCGACGTTCTGGATGGTGGTCACCGTGGAGCCGGCGGCCACGTTGACTGCTGCGAATACAGGGCATCGCGCGTGTCCTCGAAGAACAGCGTGGTGCGCAGGTTGCCGTGATCGAAATCGTTGACGGCCGACAGCTCCGTGGTCCAGGAGCGCTCGGGCGCGAGATTCGGATCGTTGTTCACGATGCTGTCCTGCGCGATCGAGCCCTGGTACAGCTCCGAGACCGTGGGCAGGCGCACCGCGCGACCCAGCGAGGCCTTGAGCGTGGTGACATCGGTCGCGGCCCACGACAACGCGAGCTTGGGCGACACACAGGTGTCGGAACGCGCCGGGAAGGGCACGGTCTGCGTGGCATTGGAAATGGCGCCATCCTGCGGCGCGCCAATGTTCGAGCGCGCAGGCCAAGCGTGGCCTGCCAGTCGCGCGCGAAATGCCAGCTGTCCTGCGCGAACAGGCTGGTGAGGCTGGTGTCGCCGCGAAATGCCGAGAAGCGTCGCGCCGGCGTCGCCGTTGCAGCCAGTCACCCGTTGCCGAACTTCGGTGCGCAGGTGATAACGGTCATCCTGGATGCCGAGCTCGATGAAGTGTCCGCCGCCGGCGCGTCGCCGTGCCAGCTCGCGCGCAAGGCCAGCGTCGACCAGCCGGTGCCGGACTGGTCGGCGATTCGTCCGGCACCGCCGCCGGAGGCGGCCGGCATGGGCACCAGCGGGGAGCGCGTCTGGTCTTCGTCGTAGTCGTACAGGCTGGCGGCGCCTCGAAGTCCCAGTTGCCGGCCCGCCGCTTGCGCAGCGACAGGCCGTGCATGAAATGCGTGAGCTGCTGGTTGCTCGGTCCCATTTCCGTGGCCCCGATCGTGAATACGCGTCCGTCGATGTTCACCGGGCCCGCATACACCGGCGCGCCGGCCGCATCGCGCAGCCAGGTATCGGACTCGCGCTCGGCGTCGTTCCGCCACAGGCCGAACGTGTACGAGAGCTGCAGCGAGTCACTGAAATCGTGCGCGAACTTGAGCTTGGCGTGATCCTGCACGGTCTCGATGCGGTTGGTGGCGCCTAACAACCACCAGTCCTGGTTGCGTGGATTGCGCGCCGGCAGCGCGCCAGTCACCGGGATGCCGCCGCTGCCGCGGCGCGCTTGCCGAGAACAGCCGGGTGGCGTACGCGATGGGATGGCTGTCGCTGTCCAGGCGGTTGAAATTCACCCACCACGACGAGTCGCCGCGCGCGTCGCCCATACGAGGCGCTGGCCTGCCAGCCGCCGAAGGAGTCGTGAGTCTCGTAGACGTCGAAGTCCTCGACGAACGTGGACAGCGCGGCGCGCAACTCCAGCGCGTCGGGCATGCGCGTGACGTAGTCGACGACGGCGCCCACCGAGTTGCCCGGATAAGCGGCCGAGAACGGCCCGTACAGCACGTCGACGCGCTCGATTTCCTCGGGGGTCACCAGGCCCCAGCGCGGCGTGAACGCCGCGCCGTTGCCGAGCAGGTTCGACAACAGGATGCCGTCGGCATACACCAGCGAACGCGCGCTGTTCTGCGTGCCCGAGGCGCGGCTGGCGAGCACGGCGTGATCGAAGTCGCCGATGTAGCGTTTGCGCACGTTGAGACTGGGAAAGTACTTGAGCGCGTCTTCGCTGTCGGTGGCATTCACGGTGCGCGCCACGGTTTCACCGCTCACGCCCTCGATGGTGGTTGGAATCTGCGTGGGCAGCGAGCTCGGCCGGCGCGCCACCACGGTCACGACGCCCAGCGACTGCGACATGGCGCTTTCCGCGGCGGGCGGCGCATCACGCGCCTCGATGCTGAGCTCGACGGTGATACTGCCGGCTCTCAGGAACTGCAGCGTCAGCGGTACCGACTTGCCGGCCGCCAGCGGTGCCTTCAGCGCGACCAGCATCAGGTGGAAACCGCCCGGCTCGACCTTCACCGTGGTGCCGGGCTCGATTTTGATCTCGCTCAGCGGGCGCATGCGCGCCATGCCCTCCGATATCGTGGTCTGGTGAAACTGGACGCCAGAGGAGGCCGGCGAGCTCGCGCCGATCAGCGCGTCCGGCTCGGTGCCGTGGTTGGTGATGGATAGATAGGCCACCCCCATGGGCGCGCCCGCCGGGGTGGGGCGCGACCACGGATGGCCGATGACCAGTGAGCCGAGCTCGTACTGGTGTGCTGCGGCCGGACCGGCCAGCAGGCCAGCCGCCAGCAGCGGAATGAATCGACGAAACATGAAATGCTCCTGAGCAGACACAGCCCACGCGTGGCGTGAGCCTGTGAGAAGACGTTGAATCCGGAAACTTCCGGACGCGGGGACGTCAGGCTTGCGGAGGAGCGCGGGCTGTCTGCGAACGCAGCAGCGGAGATGGAGGTCCGGTTTCGCCGGCGGCGGCGAGCAGCGCAGCGGGCGCCGGCGTGACGAGATCGAAGGACGCAAACGGAGTGCCCATGATCGGGGCACCGCAGAATTTGCAGTCCAGGCCGTGTTGAGCAGGAGCCTGCTCGTCGGGAATGACGATGCTCTCGCGCTGCAACTTGTCCTGCGAGCACATGGTGATGCGCAACGCCGTGTTGCCATCCGCCGTGGTCGTCATGAAGCCCGCGGGCATGAAAGCGCGCGCCGCGAGGGCTGCCAGGATCACCGGCATGACCCAGTAACGGAATCGCAGAGTGCGCAGGCGCTTCACGGGCCGAATCCTAGCCCATGGCCGACCCCGCGGGCAGGGGTCTCGGCCCGGTGGCTAGTACGTATGACGGCTACTTCGATACGACGCGCAGTTTGCGCAGCAGCTGGCGATCGACGTAGGTGCGGCTGTCGAGCACCAGGCGGTCCTGGTACTGCTGCAACTGGTGCATCCAGAACATCACGATGATGCAGGCGACCAGCGCCGTGAGCGTGGCGTTGAAGGTGATACCCAGGCCCATGGTGACGCCGGAGATGTCACCACCCATGGCGCCCTGGGCTTCCTGCAGCGCAGCGCCGATGCCGCGCACCGTGCCCACGAATCCCACCGCGGGAATGGCCCAGGCCGTGAACCGCACCATCGAAAGCTTGGTATCCATGCTCGCGGCTTCGAAGTCGCATTCGTCGCGCACTGCTTCCGCGGCGTCCTGCACGCTGCGCGTGGCGCCGAAGCGGTTGTACGCCACCATCAGCAGGCGCGGCAGGAAGCCGTCCTGCTCCTCGCGCGGCAGTGCTTCGAGCGGGCGTGAATACACGCGCGCGTCCTCGGGCAACACCACCTGCGCCTCACCGATTTTCACGTAATCCCTGTCGAGCAGCTTGCGGTCCCTCTGCGTGAGCCAGGCCTGCCGGCCCAGCAGCAGCAGCGACCACAGGCACAGCGTGACGCACAGTTCCTGCTCGTGGTCCTTGAGGATGACGTACACCGAGCGCAGCTGGAGGACCTGCGCCTTCACGTTGTTGGAGTTGGTGATCGTGGTTCTCTGGGAGAGCACCGCCTCGGCACGCGGGCGGATGATCAGCGTCCAGATGCTGTGCATGATGATGACCGAGAGCAGCAGCGCGCTGATGCTGTAGACCGCGTCGTCCAGCACCCAGTGCGGGCGTTCCTGGCGCTTCGCGGCGGCCTTGTCGAGGCTCAGCGGGGGATTGCTCTCAGTTGCCATCAGATAATTCCCATAGATGTAGGGTACTCGTTAGTCGTAGGGCCGCCGGGTTAAGTTCCGCCGGCAGTCCGGGTGTTGTGACCGGATTGTAACCACGGGGTTACTCGGGCTACTACCGCCCGGCTGATAGCATGACCGCCCGGTCTCACCCTTTCGGCCCCGCATGTCCATCGCGCTCGACCAAGTCACCAAGCGGTATCAGGATCAACCGGTCGTCAACGACGTTTCGATCGAGATGGAAGAGGGCGAATTCTTCGTCCTGCTGGGCCCCTCGGGCTCGGGCAAGAGTACCCTGCTCAGGGCCATCGCGGGGCTCACCGGCATCGATCACGGCCGCATTTCGCTGCATGGGCGCGACGTGACCCACGTACGGGCACGCGATCGTGGTGTGGGGCTGGTTTTCCAGAATTACGCGCTGTTCCGCCATATGACCGTGGCGGACAACATCGAATTCGCGCTGCGCGTGCGGCGCATGAAGGCGGCCGATCGGCGTGCCAGGCGCAAGGAGCTGCTCAAGCTCGTGGCGCTGGAGAACATGGACGAACGCCTGCCGGGCCAGCTTTCCGGCGGCCAGCAACAACGTGTCGCCGTGGCGCGCGCGTTGGCGCACAAGCCGCAGGTGCTGCTGCTCGATGAGCCGTTCGGCGCGCTGGACGCGAAGATCCGCGAGGAGCTTCGCCGCACCATCCGCTCGGTGCAACGCGAGCTCGGCATCACCACCGTGCTGGTGACGCACGACCAGGAAGAAGCCTTCGCGCTGGCCGACACCATCGGAGTCATGAATCACGGGCGCCTGCTCGAAGTCGGGCATCCGCACGACCTGTACGCACAGCCCGCGACGCGCTTCGTCGCCACCTTCCTCGGTGCCGCCAACCTGCTGCTGGCGCGCCAGAGTGCCGACGGCATCCGCTTCGGCGCCACGCCCGTCACGGCGGAGGGCTCGGAGCGCCTGCAGGGTGGCCGCGAGCACGAAGTCGTGGCGGTGCTGCGACCCGAGGAAGTCGAGGTGGCGCCCACGCGCGAGCAGCTCTCGTCGAATTACATCGCGCGCGGCGCGGTCGAGGAAATCCAGTTCACGGGCGCGCTCGAACGGCTGCGCGTGCGCCTGCTCGACGAACCCAGCGCGGCGCAGTTGTTAGGCTCGGGCAGCGCGGCCGAGGCGCGCGTGGAAGTCACGCGCACGCAACCCGAGCGGCGCGAGCTGCCGCTGCGTCCCGGCACCCAGGTGTCGTTGGGCGCGCGCCGCCTGCACATCCTGCCCACACCGATCTCCAGCTTCCTGGCCTGCGCGCCCACCGAGGCCGAAGCCGAGGAGCTGGCGCGCGAGCCCTTGCTGGAAGGTCTCTCCACGCGCATGAAGACCCGCATCAACGTGCGCGCCATCGACGGCATGGCGGGCACGCCGACACCATTCGCGGGCGTGGCCGCCATTGCCGGCGGTGACCAGGCCGCCCCCACCGTGGAGTGGCTGATCAAGCATGGCGCGTCGGAAGTGCTGGTATTGCCGCGCAATGCACCCAGCCCTGCGCGCGTATACATCCATTGGACCGACGAGGCGGTACGGCGCGCCACGCTCGCCGTATCGGCCAGCCTGCTGCGCCACGTGAGCGCCGAGGCCGTGTACCTTGGAATCGTGGCCGAAGGCGCGCAGGGCACCGGACGCGCGGCACCCATGCGCAAGCTGCTCGACGCGCGCTCCGAGGCGCAACACAGCCACGGCCTGGAGATGCGTACCGAGCTGGCCATCGGCGAGACGGTCACCGAAATCACGCGCAACCTCTCGGCCGGCACCGCGCAGATGCTGGTGCTCGGCATCACCGATATTCGTGAGGCCGGCACGGCGTACCGCAGCCTGCTGGCGGCACAGCCCGGCTGGCCCGTGCTCATCGTCTACCGCCCGCCTGATCTCGGTGTGCGCAGCAACCCGGAGATCGCGGCATGAAGGTCGGTCAGAGCGAGCCCAGTGTCATCCCGGGATTCGGGATCACCTTGGGATTCACCACTTTCTTTCTCTGCGCCATCGTCTTGCTGCCCTTGTCGGCCCTGGTGCTCAAGGCGGCGGGCATGGACTTCACGCGCTTCCTCGAGGTCATCACCTCGCCGCGCGCGCTGGCGTCGTATCGGCTGTCCTTCGGCGCGTCGCTGGTCGCGGCCAGCATGAACATGGTGTTCGGCTTCGCGCTTGCCTGGACCCTGGTGCGCTACGACTTCCCGGGCCGCAAGTTCGTCGACGCCATCATCGACATGCCGTTCGCCCTGCCCACCGCGGTGTCCGGTATCGCGCTGACCACGGTGTTCGCCGGCAATGGCTGGATCGGCCAGTACCTCGAGCCCATGGGCATCAAGGTGGCCTATACCTGGATCGGCATCACCGTGGCGCTCACGCTGATAGGCATGCCCTTCGTGGTGCGCACCGTGCAACCGGCCATCCAGGAAGTGCAGCGCGATCTCGAGGATGCCGCCGAAACGCTCGGCGCCGGCCGCTTCTACGTATTCCGTCGCATCATCATCCCCACCGTGCTGCCCGCACTGCTCACCGGCTTCACGCTGGCGTTCGCGCGCGCCGTGGGCGAGTACGGCTCGGTGATCTTCATCGCCGGCAACATGCCCATGAAGACCGAGATCACGCCGCTGCTCATCGTGATCCGCCTCGAGGAATTCGACTACGCCGGTGCCGCGGCGCTGGGCGTGGTCATGCTGTCGATCTCCTTCGTGATGCTGCTGGCCATCAACCTGCTGCAGGTGTGGGGCCGCAAGCGAATGATGGTGTCGCGGCAACGCTAATGGCCGGTCCCACCACCTCCGAAGAGCTCGCGGCCGAGCTGGCCAGCCGCCCAGGCCACACCAACCTGCGCGCGACGCTGGTGCGCTGGCTGTTGATCACGGTGTCGCTGACTTTTCTCGGCGCGTTGCTGGCGGCGCCGCTCGCGGCGGTGTTTGCCACCGCGCTTCACAACGGCTGGGCGGCCTATTTCTCCAGCTTCGGCGATCCGGACACGCGCGCCGCCATCCGCCTGACATTGACCGCCGCGGCCGTCGTGGTGCCGCTGAACACGGTGTTCGGCATCACCGCCGCCTGGTGTATCGCCAAGTTCGAATTCCGCGGCAAGAGTTTCCTGATCACGCTGATCGACCTGCCCCTGGCCGTGTCGCCGGTGGTGTCGGGCCTCATCTACGTGTTGCTGTTCGGCCTGAACGGCTGGTTTGGCGCCTGGCTGCAGGAACACGAGATCAGCATCGTCTATGCGCTGCCGGGCATCATCCTGGCCACCATGTTCGTGACTTTTCCGTACGTGGCGCGCGAGCTCATTCCGCTGATGCAGCAGCTCGGCAACGACGAGGAAGAGGCCGCCATCACGCTCGGGGCCGGCGGCTGGTTCACGTTTTTTCGTGTTACGCTGCCGAAAATTCGCTGGGGACTGGTGTACGGCGTCATCCTCTGCAATGCGCGCGCAATGGGCGAGTTCGGCGCCGTCTCGGTGGTCTCCGGCAATATCCGTGGGCTAACAACCACGATGCCGCTGCACATCGAGATCCTCTACAACGAATACAACTTCGTCGGCGCTTTCGCCGTGGCGTCAATGCTTTCCATGCTCGCAGTCGTGACACTCATCATCAAGACGCTGGTGGAGCGCTCCGGGTATCGGCGCCGATGAAGCGCAACAGCCTCGGGTGGTGGCTCGCGGCCAGCAACCTGGCCATCGTGCTGCTGGTCGCCGCGGGCATTTCCTACTTCGCCATCGACATGCTGCGCGACCTGGCCGACGGCCAGCAGAAGATCCGCGTGCAGCTCGCCGGCGCCAATTCGCGCGCCGAGATCACGCGCACCGCGGAGGACACGCTGACCTACGCGCGCGTGCTGGCCGAACGGCCGCCGCTGCGGCGCCTGGTTGCCGAGCCCGGCCGCGAAGGCCTGGCGCCGTTCCTGCGCCGATTCTGCGAGACCAGCGAGCTGGATGCCTGTGCCGTGTTCGACGGCGCCCAGGTGGTCGCGGCCAGCGGCGTCGAGCTGCCCTGGCCACAGCTGTACACGGTGGCCGTGGAGCAGGGTGAGCGCTTCATGGCGGTGCCGCCCGGCACCGAGTATTCCGTGATTGGCGGTGTGGCCAGGCTGCCCGCCCAATATTCCTCGTTCAGCGTGGTGGTGGTGCGCCTGCTCGGCGACGAGCTCGCGAACCTGATGTCCGAACACACCGGCCTGCCGGTGCGCATCGTCAACTACCGCGCCTTCAATGCCACCCCCGTCAATGAATTCACGTCACTGCACTCGCAGGCACTGGCGGACGGGCGATTTGCCGTGCAGAGAATCGATTCCCTGGGCCTGTACGCCTCGAGCTATCCAGTCTTTTCCTCGAGCGGCGAGGGCATCGCGCTGATCGAGACGCGCGCCTCGTCCACCGAAACCGACCGGGCGGTGAGCTCGCTGGTCTCGCGCCTGATCCTGACGGCCGTGGTGTTCGCGCTGCTCGCGGTGGTTGCCGGCGTGTTGTTAGGCTGGCGCGTCACCAAGCCCACCGAGGCGCTCACCGACGCCGCCGTGCGCCTCGGCCAGGGAGATTTCGCGACCTCGATACCCACCGCGGGCCCGGCCGAGATCGGCCAGCTGGCGCGCACCATGGACGACATGCGCCGCAACCTGGTCGATCTGAATTCCGAGCTGCGCCAGCGCGAGGCCGAGGCGCAGGTGGTGCTGGGAGCCGTGGTCGAGGGCGTGTATGCCGTCGACCAGGAGCGCAATATCCGCTATCTGAACCCACAGGCCGCGCGTCTGCTGGGCATCGAGGCCGGCGAGGCCATCGGCAAGTTCTGCGGCGACGTGCTCAAGCCCTGCGGACCACCCGGATCGCCCAGCGGCACGCGACCCTGCGCGACCACCGCCTGCCCCATCCTGCGCGCACGCCAGTCCGGCAGCGCGCAGTCGGTGGAGCAATTGCAGACGCGCGCGGGCAATCGCCAGACCGTGATCACCAGCTCGCGCGTGGTCGATGGACTTCAAGTGCAGGTGATGCGCGACGAGACCGAGCTCGAGGGCGTGCGCCGCGCGCGCGACACCGTGCTCGCCAATGTCAGCCACGAATTCCGCACGCCGCTGGCGGCGCAGCTGGCCTCCATCGAGCTGCTGCGCGAAGGGCTGAAGACCAGCCCGCCGGAGCAACTCGAGGACCTGGTGCTGTCGCTGGAACGGGGCACCATGCGGCTGACGCGCCTCATCGACAACCTGCTCGAGAGCGTGCGCATCGAATCCGGTCAGCTCGACGTGCGCCGCCAGAGCATCGAGATCAAGGACGTCGTCGACGACGCGCGTGGCCTGGTCGAGGCGCTGTTGCGCCAGCGTCGCCAGCCGCTCGAAGTCGACGTGCCCGACGGCGTCGAGCTGCAGGGCGACGCCACGCGTCTCACCCAGGTGTTCGTCAACCTGATCGCCAATGCCAGCAAGTTTGCGCCCGAGGGTTCGCCGATCCGCGTCGGCGCACGCGTCGATGGCAACTCCGTGAGCGCCTGGGTCGAGGACTCCGGCCCTGGGCTGCCCGAAGGCGATACCGTGGGCATCTTCGAGCGCTTCAAGCGCGGCGGCGCGCAGGAGCCCGAGCCCGGCGGGCTCGGCCTCGGGTTGTGGATATCACGCTCGATCGTCGAGCGCCACGGAGGCAGCATCGCGGCGGCGCGCACCGCCGACGGCTTCACACGATTCACGCTGACACTGCCCATCGAACCGCAAGGAAGCGAGCGATGAAGATCCTGGTTGCGGACGACGATCTCGACTTGTTAGGCCTGGTGGCGTACTCGCTGTCGCAGGCCGGATATCTCGTGATCAAGGCCAGCGACGGGCCGGGCGCGCTGGCCACGTTCGACGCCGAGTCTCCCGATCTCGTGATCCTCGACATCAACATGCCGGGGACCTCCGGTTTCGAGGTGTGCACGGCCATCCGCGCGCGCGGCGACGTGCCGGTCATGATGTTGACGGCGCGCGGCGAAGAGCAGGACCTGGTCAAGGCGCTGGATCTGGGTGCCGATGACTATCTCACCAAGCCCTTCAGCCCCAAGACCCTGCTGGCGCGCGTCAAGGCGTTGCTGCGACGGGCCAGCACCGAGCGCAGTCATGCGCCCCTGGCCGCGGGCCGCGTCACGCTCGACCTGGAGAACTACACCGTGCGCATCGCCGGCGGCGAAGCCATCAGTCTCACCAAGCTCGAGCTGCGGCTGTTGCAGATGCTGCTGGCGCAGGCGGGCCGAGCCGTGAATTCCGATCGCCTGCTGGTGCAGGTGTGGGGGCATCGCGGCTCGGGCGATCGTCAGCTGCTCAAGCAGCTGGTGCATCGCCTGCGCCACAAGATCGAGGCGAATCCGTCCGTACCGCAGCTGCTGCAGACCGCGGCTCCGAGCGGCTACAAACTCGTTGTGGATTAATGGGGACAGTCCCCTAGCAAACGGGGACGGAGTGGGGCGTAGACGCGCCTTCCGAGGGTTGACCCGCTCTGCTCCCTCAAGGTCGCGCGCGCTTCGAAAGATTTCCGGACGGAAATTTTCGGCGTTCGCTCGTCGGAAGCCTACGGCCTGCAGGTCTGCAGAAATGGCTGCGCTGGAATGCATCGCGGCGGCCGTATTGGCTTCCTCCTCGCCGCGCTCCATTCGGTCGCAGAGCGGGTCAACCCTCGAAAGGCGCGCCCACCCGCACCGCACGGTCCCCGCGTGCTGGCGAGCGCGGGACGTCCCCATTTGCCGCTGCTGGGAAAAGAGTGCACGACTCCCAGGGCTCAGCGAGAACCAGAACACCGAGTCTTGCGATCTTTTCCACCCTCGGGGACACAGCGCGATGGCTCGGCAACAGGGAACGGAGCTGCGGATCGTGGCGGCGGAGGCGTGCGGTGCGGTCTCCGGGCAAACGGGGACGGAGCGCCTCGGGTGGTACGCCTGTCCATGGCTGACTCTCTTTGCGACCGAATGGAGCGCGGCGAGGAGGAAGCGCCCGACCGCCGCCGTGTTGCATTTCGGCGCAGCCATTTCTGCAAACCTGAAGGCGGTCCGCTTCCGACGAGCGGCCGCCGAAAATTTCCGTCCGGAAATTTTCGAAGCGCGCGCGACCTTGAGGGAGCAAAGAGAGTCAGCCGTGGGCAGGCGTATCGCGCAAACCTCACCCGTCCCCGTTTGCCCGCAGACCGCACCGCACGCCTCCGCCACCGCAACCCCTCAGGTCCGTCCCCATTTGCCAGGAATCGAGGAATGTCCCCATTTACGGTTTCGTGCCGGTGATCTGATCGAACACGCCGCCGCTGGCGAAATGCGTCTTCTGCGCCAGTTTCCAGCCGCCGAAGTGGTCGATGCCCACGAGCTCGACCTGGGCGAATTGCGCGGCGTATTTGGCGGCGATTTCCGGGTTGCGCGGCCGGTAGAAGTTCTTCGCGGCGATTTCCTGGCCTTCGGGCGTGTAGAGGAATTCCAGGTATCCCTCGGCCGCTTCGCGCGTGCCGCGCCGCAGGACCACCTTGTCGACCACGGCCACGGAAGGCTCGGCCAGCACGCTGATCGAAGGCACGACGATCTCGAACTTGCTGGCGTTCATCTCGCGCAACGCGAGGTGAGCTTCGTTCTCCCAGGAGATGGCCACGTCGCCGATGGCACGTTGCGCGAACGTGGTCAGGGCACCGCGCGCTCCCGTGTCCAGCACCGGTACGTTCTTGTACAGCCTGCGCACGAATTCCCTGGCGCTTTCCTCGCTGCCACCGGGCTGGCGTTCCGCCCAGGCCCAGGCCGCCAGGTAGTTCCAGCGCGCGCCACCCGAGGTCTTCGGATTCGGGGTGACCACCTGCACGTCGTTGCGCACCAGGTCGCCCCAGTCGCGGATCTGCTTCGGATTGCCGGCGCGCACCAGGAACACGATGGTCGAGTAGTAAGGCGCGCTGTTGTCGGGCAGGCGCTGTTCCCAGTTGATCGGCAGCAGCTTGCCCTGTTCGGCGATGGCGTCGATGTCCCCGGCCAGCGCCAGCGTCACCACGTCGGCGGGCAGGCCGTCGATCACTGCGCGCGCCTGGCGTCCGGAGCCGCCGTGCGACTGGCTTATCCTCACGCTCTGGCCATGGGTCTGCTTCCAGTGCGCGGCGAACGCGACGTTGATGTCGTCGTAGAGCTCGCGCGTCGGATCATAGGACACGTTCAGCAGCGTGACCTCGCTCGAGGGTCCCTTGCTGCAGGCGGCCAGCCCAGCGAACACTGCCGCGGCCAGGAACGAAGCGAGTTTGGATTTCGACATGCGGCGCAGACTAGCAGGTCGCGGCGATGCCGGCAGCAGGACTGCCGGTCAACCGGTGGCTGTCATGCGCCCCGCGACCCGGCCCTGGTCCAGCAGCGCCCGCGCCAGTCGTGCCGCATGCTCGCGCAACTCGGGCACGGCGGTTGCCTCCCAGTCACGCGCGCGCAGCCAGGGGCCGAGGTAGTGCAGCCTATCTACCGGCGTGCCGTCGCGCGAGATCACGCGTCCGTCGGGCGCGACGTCGATGCCGAGGCCATGCGCGTCCGGCCGGATCCAGCCGCCCGCGAGCAGCGACTGCACCAGCGGATCCGGGTTGCGCGTCACGCGCGAATCGGGTCCCGTGCAGTTGACCACGCGGTCCACCAGCCAGGCGCGCGTGCGTGCGGCGCCGCGCGGCCGCCAGGTCACTTCGATCATCTCGTCCAGCGGTCGCAGTTCCTCGAGCCGGCCGGCGTGTACCTCGAAAACGCCCTGGCGTTCGAGCGTGCGTACCGCCGCGAGCGGTCCCGCCGGCGCGCGATGGCGATTCACATCCCAATGGGCGCGCACATGGCGCAGGAAACGCGCACGTTCGACCTGCGAGAGCGCGCTCCAGATCGACGGCAGGCGCGGGCGTGCCAGCGCGAAAACCTCGCGCCAGTCGCCGCCGGCCGCTTCGACCTGCCGCGCCGACTCGCGCAGCAGGCGGGTCAGGCGCCGCGCGGAATCGGCGCGCAGCGCATCCAGCGCGGGCTTGCGGGCGGGGCGCGATTCGCTGGCCTGGGATTGCGGCAGCAAGCCGTGGCGCGACAGCGCATGGATGCGCGTCACCCGCGGACGGATGGCGGCCAGCCTCAGTGCCGCGTCGACCATCGTGAGGCCGCTGCCCAGCAGCAATACACTGCCGATGTTCTGGTGCGCACAGTCACCGAGACTCCAGGGGTCGTCGATGAGGCTCACCGAGCCGGCGATGGGTGCGAATTCGGCCAGTCTTGCGGGCGGCGCGTTGCCAATCGCCAGCACCACGTCGTCGGCACGCTGGGTACTGCCGTCGTCGAGCCACAGTTCCCATCCGGCCGAGCGTGCGCCACAGCTGCAGCACGCGCGCGCGGCGATGTCGGGGACGCAGTGGCTCGGGAATGCTGCGCGCGGATTCCGCCAACCGCGCGCGCAGATATTCGCCGTAGACCTGCCGCGGTAGATAGTCGCCGGCGGTGGCGTTGATGCCCTGGCCGCGCGCGAATTCGAGGAAGTCCTGGGGCGCCGTGCCATCCAGCGACATCTGTCCCGCGGCCACGTTGAGGGGATAGGGATAGTCGCGCGTGGCGTAGGCCACGCCGGCGCCGAGCTCGGCGCGCGGTTCGACGATGACGATGCGCGTCGTGCCGGGCGCCGACAGGCGCAGCAGCCGGGTGGTCAGCGCAACTCCACAAAATCCCCCGCCGATGATGGCGATGACACGCCCCGCGTCCTGCATGGCTGGCAGTATCCTCAGCTGCCGGTCACAGGGTCGATTGCGCGCCGGTATCAATCGAGTAACGATTCCGGGTACATATATAAAGAAAGGAGTGATCATGCGTTTCACGCTTCTCGGCGCCGCCATGGCGATGTGCGCGGCCGCGCAGGCTGCCCCCGAGAAAATGCAGGGCGTGCAAGTGGGTGAGGGCGGCACGCTGTCGGTGCGCGAGATGCCCGTGCCCCGGCCTGGCGCGGGCGAAGTCCTGGTCAAGGTGCGCGCCGCGGGTGTGAATCCGGTGGACTGGAAGGTCGCGGGCAGCCGCGTCGGGCAGGTCGCCGGGCGCGGATGTCTCCGGCGTCATCGACACGCTGGGTGCCGAGCGTGAGCGGCTGGAAGGCTGGCGATGAGGTGCTGGGCGTCGCGCGGCAGAGCGGCAGCTACGCCGAATATGCCGTGGTGCCGGTATCGGTCCTGGCGCGCAAGCCCAGTCCATGACCTTCGAGCAGGCGGCGGGCGATGCCCATTGCCGGCGAGACGGCGTATCGCGCGCTGCACGAGGCCGGCAACATCAAGGCCGGCCAGAAGGTGCTGATCCACGGCGCCGCCGGCGGCGTGGGTTCCGCGGCCGTGCAGATCGCCAAGGCCGCGGGAGCGCAGGTCATCGGCACGGCGTCGGCTAACAACCGCGAATTCCTGCAGTCGATTGGCGTCGACCACTTCTTCGACTATCGCGCGCAGAAGTTCGAGGAGGCTTTCAACAATGTCGACCTGGTGCTCAATACCGCCAATGCCGAGACCAATGCGCGCTCCATCGGCATCGTGCGCAAGGGCGGCACGCTGGTGTCGATCGTCGGAGCGCCGGACGCGGCGGCCTGCGCCGCGGCGAAAATCCGCTGCGTGCGGCCCGATCGTTCGACCGGCGCCTCCAGCGCGGATCTGCTCGTGCGCGTCGGCGACCTGGCCGACGCCGGCAAGTTCAAGGTGTACGTCGAAGCCGTCTACCCGATGGCGGAGGCTGCCAAGGCCTGGGAGAAGAGCCGCGAGGGGCATACGCGCGGCAAGCTCATCATCCGCGTGTCGCGGGAATGAGGCGCGCGGCAGTCGGCGCGCTGCTGCTATCCGTGGCGGTGCTGTCCCGCGCGGAAGACGCGCGCATCGCGGGGACGGTGCTCGAAGGTGCCTCCGTACGGCTGGGCGTCGACAGGATTCAAAGCCTGGAGTTCGATGCCTCGGGGTCTTACTACCAGTTCGGTCAGTCACCGGCGCCGGAGCTGCCGTGGCCCGAATTCAAGGTGGACGGCTATGTGGCCACGCTGGACTTCGCGCGTGCGGCCGTCCACGCGAAATATCACCGCGTCCAGGTGCAGGAGCCGGGCCGCGCGCGACCGTACTCCGAACAGACCATGGACCAGTTCGCGCGCGATGGCATGACGTGGAACCTGACGCCAGGACCGACCGCGATCCCGGCCAACCTCGCCGAACGGAATGCCGAGCTCTGGGCTTCGCCGCAGGGCTTCATCAAAGCGGCAATCGCTCACCACGCCAAGGTGAAGCGGCTCGCGAACGGCCGGACGCTGGTCAGCTTCTCAGTCGGAAAATTTCCCTTCGAGGGCGAGCTCAATGGCGTGTACGAGGTGATGCGTGTCAGCACCATCATGGATTCCGCAGTGCTCGGCGACACACCCATCGAATTCCGCTACTCCGAGTACCGCGATTTCGACGGAGTCCGGTTTCCGGTGTTCATCGAGCGCCGCATCGCCGGTCTGCCCTGGTACAAGCTCACCGTCAGCGACCTGCGCATCAACCTGGCGCCGGTATTCGAAGTGCCCGCGGAAATCGCCGCCGATCCCGCGCCCTCGATGACCACCATCGAGATCAGCGAGCTCACGCCCGGCGTGCTGCTGTTCGGTGGCGGCTCGCACAACAGCGTGATCGTCGAACAGCGTGGTGGCATCGTGGTCATCGAAGCACCGCTGTCCGAGCAACGCTCCGAAGCGGTGATGGCCGCTGTGCGCGAGCGATTTCCGGGCCGGCGCATCACGGCCGTGATCAACACCCACACGCACTTCGACCATGCCGGTGGATTGCGCGCCTACGTCGCCGCGGGCGTGCCCGTGGTCACCCATGCGCGCAACGCGACCTATTACCAGCGCGCCTGGGCGGCGCCGCGCACGCTGAATCCCGACCGGCTGGCCAAAGTCGCGGCGCAAGCCGAAGTTCCGGCCGTTCACCGGCAAGCTGCTGCTCGACGATCCGCTGCATCCCATCGAGCTTCACGAGATCGCGGGCAGCGGCCACAACGATGCGTTCGCGATGGTCTATCTACCGAAGGACCGCCTGCTGGTCGAGGCGGACGCGTGGACGCCCACGCCGCCGGGAGCGAGGCCGCCAGCGGTCGTCAATCCGCTGTGGATCAATCTCGAGCACAATATCGTCGGCTGGGTCTCGATGTGGAGCGCATCGCTCCCCTGCACGGTGCCGTGCAGACACGTGAGGCACTGCGCGCGACCGTCGCGCCCGCGGTTACTAACTAGTTACCGGATCTCGCACCACGGTGGCGCGCATCATCGCGCCGCTGCATTCGCATATTCCAAACGAATCGTTCTCACGTGCCGCGGCGCGTGATGTTCTATGCGCGCACCTCAACACAGTGGATAGAAGGAATGTCGAAGTTGCCGCGCCTCCAGGGACGGTTTGATTTTCGTAACCGCGTGGTTTGCGCGCTGCTATTTGGAATGATTGCCACCAGCGCGGTGCCGGCCGGTAACGCGCCGCGCCCGGAGGCGCTGATCAAGTGGCGGCAGTCAGCATTCCAGGTCCTGGCCTGGAACACGGCGCGCATCAAGTCGGCGCTGGCCGCAGGGCACGACCCCAGGGAGATCACCAACGCCGCCGAGGCATTGTCCGCCGTGGCGAATGCCGGCCTTGCCGACCTGTTCGCGGTTGGCACCGACCAGGGACGCGGCTGGCGTGAGACCACGGCGCGCCAAACGGTGTTCGCCGATGCGGCGAAATTCCGCGCGTTGAGTGACGAGTTCGCGCGCGAGACGCGGGTGCTGGCGACACGCGCGGCCAGCGGCGACGACGGCGCGGTGACGGCGCAGTTCGCGCGCGTGGTGCAGGCCTGCAAGGCCTGTCACGACCGCTATCGCGACACGGATTGAAGTGACGGATACCAAAAAAGGGCAGATGACATGGTGAATACGAAGACGAGTTTGCGGATCTACTTTGTTTGCGCATCGCTGGCCGTGCTGGGCACGAGCATCGGCGTCGTTTCGGCGCAGGCGCCAGCGGGTGCCGCCGCGCCGCAGCCCACACCAGCTGAGAAGGCCATCGAGTATCGGCAGGCGGTCTACAAGGTGGTCGCAGGAAATTTTCAGCCGCTCGCGCAGATCGCGCAGGGCAAGTCCGATTTCAAATCCGCGCAGGTCGCGGTCACCGCCGAACGCCTGGCAAGCATCGCCCATTTCATCGGCGACGCGTACCCGGAGGTGTCGCGCGAAGGCAGGACGCGCGCGAAGCCCGAGATCTGGAGCAATCGCCTGGAATTCGAGCAAAGGGTTCGTGACTTTCAGCAGCACGCCATCGAGCTCAGCAGCATCTCCGCGCGCACTTCCGTCGTCACCGATGAGTTCAAGGAGGCGGTCGCCGCCGTCGGCAATGACTGCAAGGGCTGCCACGAGAAGTTCCGCAACAAGTGATCCAATGAGCGAAACCGCACTCACACGCCGTGTCTGGGATCTGCCCGTGCGCGTCACGCATTGGGCGCTGGTGCTGGCATTTGCGGGCGCATACCTGAGCCACGTGGCCGGGGTGCAGTACTTTGCGCTGCACCGCTGGTTCGGCTATGCGGTGCTGCTGCTGGTGGTATTTCGCCTGGCCTGGGGATTCGTCGGCACACGCCACGCGCGCTTCGGCAATTTCCTGCGCGGCCCGCGCTCCATGCTCCAGTATCTGCGCGCCTTGCCGCAAGGCGTGAGCACGCCCGGCCACAATCCGCTCGGTGCGCTCATGGCCCTGACACTGCTGGCCGCGCTTGCCGTGCAGGCGGTGACGGGACTGTTCGCCAACGACGAGATCTTCAACGTCGGGCCGCTGTACGGCTACGTGAGCGACGAGCGCAGCCTGGCGCTCACTTCGCTGCACCGGCTGCTCTTCTACTGGATCGCCGCGGCCGCCGCGCTGCACGTGCTCGCCGTGGCTGCGCATTTGATTTTCGCAAGACACGACCTGGTCACGCCCATGTTCACCGGCCGCAAGCCCGCCGCGCAGGTGCCCGCCTCGCAGGAAATCGGCGCGTCGCGCCTGTGGCTGGCACTGCTGCTGGCCGCCGGCCTCGCCGCAACGCTGGCGTACGTGATCGCGCAAGCACCGCAAGTCACCACCGGCGGCTTTGAATAGCCGTCCACGGAGTCAATCATGAGTCTCACCGCTTCCGTTCTCGTCGCCGCGCTGCCACTGGTGGTGACCGCGAGCTCCGTGCCTGTCAACGACGCCCAGCAGGGCGTGCCCGGTATCGTCGCACCCGGCACCAAGCTGGAGCTGGTACTGGAGGGCTTCAACGGCACCGAAGGCCCGGTTCGGCTGCCGGACGGTAGTTTGCTGTTCACCGAGAATCGCGCCGACCGCATCGTGCACGTCAAGCCTGACGGCACCAGCGAGGTCTTTCTCGAACACACGGGTGGCGCGAACTCACTGGCCATCAACGCTGCCGGCGAGGTCGTGGCGGTGCAGACCGCGACGCCGGCGCTGGCCGTCGTGTACCCGCGCGACAAGGCGCGCGTGTTGGCGGACAGCTTCGAGGGACGGCCGTTCAACCGACCCAATGACCTGGTCATCGACCGCGCCGGGGGAGTTTACTTCACCGATCCGGGCGCCAGCCCGCAGCAACTGGCCGAAGCTCGCGCCGTGCAGGTAAGCACGGCGCCTGTCGCGCCTCCGGTCACAGCTATCTACTACCGCGCGCCTGACGGTCGGGTCACGCGAATTGACGGAGGCTTCGGGCGTCCCAACGGCGTCCAGCTCAGCCCCGACGAGAAAGTGCTGTACGTGGCCGACACCTACGGTGAGCACGTGCTGGCCTACGACGTCGCGGCGGGCAAGGTAGGTCCGCAACGCAAGTTCGCAAAACTCGCGGGATTCCGCCAGACGGAGAACGGGCCTTCGAGCGGCGCGGATGGGTTGGCCACCGATGCTCGCGGCAATGTCTACGTGGCCAGCTCGGCGGGCGTGCAGGTGTTCGCGCCCGACGGCAAATCCCTCGGAATCATCGCCACGCCCAAGCCGCCGCAGAACCTGGCCTTCGCCGGTGGCGACCGCAAGACGCTCTATATCGTCGGCCGCGGCAGCGTCTGGAAGATCCCGACGTTGTTGGCCGGCAATGCGGAGCGTGCGAAATGAGCTGGCCCTGTCGTCGCCGCGTGGCTCCTTCCATTCCAACCAGCGGCTTTATCGGGCGACGCGCGCGTCGCTCGCGTCATTCGGAGTAGTTTCATGTTCAATTCGAAATTCTGGTTCATGGGTGCCGCGGCGCTGCTCGCCGGCACCGCGCAAGCACAGCAGGAAGAAGCATCCAGCGCCGCGGGTGTGGCCGGCGCGGCCGTCGTCACGCTCGACAACTCGGCGCTCGAGACGGTCGTGGTCACGGGCACCAAGGACCTGCAGATCGTGCGCGACCTGCCGCAGTCGATTTCCACCATCAGCGGCGCGGACCTGACGCGCGAGAACGCGGTGAATCTCGACTCGATCACCAAGCGGCTCGCCAATGTGAAGTGGAACTACGGCAACAGCCAGACCAGCAACTACTCGATCCGTGGCGTCGGCAAGATCGGCAACAACCAGGCCGCGGATCCGTCGGTGGGCATCAACGTCGACGGCGTTGCCTACGCCTACAACCCGCTCGCCAGCTTCAACTTCTTCGATATCGACACCGTGGAAGTGCGGCGCGGCCCGCAGGGGACTTCTTACGGCAAGAATTCCACGCTCGGAGCGCTGCGCATCACCACGCGGCGGCCGTCGTTCACGCGCAGCACCGACTTCTCGATCGGTTTCAACCAGTTCGAAGGGCAGGACTACGGTAACGCCAACGGCAACGTGCAGGCCACGGTGGCGACCACGGGGCCGCTGATCGACGATTTGCTGGCCTATCGCGCTTCGCTGCACGTGAACAAGGGCGGCGGCTTCCTGGTCAACAACTACAACCCCGACAACAACTACATCAACTCCGATCGCGTGGCGGCGCGCGTGCAGTTGCTGCTGGAACCTTCCGACACTTTCAACGCGCGCCTGTCGCTGGACATCCATCCGCGCAACAGCGAGAACGTCAACATCGGCTCGACCAATTTTTTCAATACGCCGACGCCGGTGTTCTACGCCGACGGCACTGCGAATCCACGCAGCACCGACGCGGTCACACGCCTCAACCGGCGCTGGTTCCTGCAGAACGGCGATTACACCTACCAGTCGGACTTCCTTTCCGATCGCTACATCTCCAGCGACTCGCAGCAGGGCGTGGTGACGGGAACCAACGGCGTCGGGCTCGAACTGCAGTGGCAGCTCGCCGAGAACTTCGAGCTGCGCTCCGTCACGGGCTGGCGTGACTACTACTTCAATGCCTTCCGCGACGACGAGGGCACGGTGTTCGACGTGCAGACCGCCGCCGGACAGAACCTGAAGTACCGGCAGGTCACTCAGGAGTTTCGCGTGACATCGCAGGTGTCGGAGGTGGTCGATTGGGCGGCGGGCATCTTCCTCATCGATTCGAAAAACACCGGCATCTCCAATGCGGTGTTCGGTGGCGATGCCGGTGCCTGGTTCGCGAGCAATGCGCAGTACGCGCTGCTCGATGCCGACCCCGCGGGTCGCGGGCTCATGGAGAATTCGCTGAACGTGTTGTGGCGCCAAAACGGCGTGCAGCACATCGAGAACCGCAGCGCGGCGATCTTTGGCGAAGCCAACTGGCACTTCGGTGAAAAATTCACGCTGACTACCGGCGCCAGGCTCACGCGTGAGGAACGCGAGAACACCGTGAGTGCCGGCATCGTGCAGCAGGGCTACGGCGCGGACCTGAATCCCGTGGCCGTGAATGGCGTGGATCTGGGCGGCTTCGCCTCGGCGAATAACGGCAATCTCGTCGCCGGCGCCAATTCCGCCCAGCAGCTGGCCCAGGCGGACCAGGTGGCGCTGAAGTATTTCGGCGTCGCGAGCTATGCGGCGCTCACGGCGGCGCAACGTGCACAGGTCGGCGCCGCCAAAAACATCCGCGCCGCGCAGATCGGTGTTTTGTGGGCACCCGTGGTGGCCGAAAGCTTCGAGGACACGCAGCCCACCTGGGTGGTCAGCCCCAGCTATCGCATCAGCGACGACCTGGTGGCCTATGTCTCCTGGCAGCACGGCGAGAAGGCCGGCGTGCCGCAAGTCGTGAACGGTGTCTCAGCGCTGGTCGAGGCGGAAAAAAACGAGGTCTATGAGATCGGTCTCAAATCCAGCTGGCTGCAGAACAACCTGCTAGTGAACGTTGCCGCATTCCAGAGCGAGATCACCAACTACCAGCAGGCGGTACGTATCTACGACGAGTACACCACCAACCTGAATCGAGTCACGAATCCGAACGCCGAACCGAGCTACGCCAGTGCCACGGGCAACGTGCCCAAGGTCACCGTCAAGGGCGTGGAGATCGACGCGGTGCTGAACGCCATCCCGCACACGCAGATCCGGCTGGCGGGTGCCTGGAACGACGCGCGTTACACGGACTTCCCGAATTCCGCGCAGCCAGTGGAGAACGGCAATCTCAGCGCGCCGTATCGCGACGTCTCTGACTACGTGCTGCCGGGCGCGGCCAAGTGGACCTTCGACGTGGGTGCCGAGTACTACATCCCGGTGCTGAGCAACAAGGAATTCCACGCCAGCATCAATACCGCGTACTCGAGCCGCTTCAATTCCGACAATGCGCTGTCGAGCTACGGCTGGATCGATGACAACACCATCACCGACCTCTCGATTGGCCTGTCGCGTGATGACCGCAGCTGGGACCTGACGCTGTACGTCAAGAACGCGCTCAACGACGACACGCGGCGCAACCAGACCTGGAATGCGTACGCGCCCGCGCTGCCGAGGCTGTACGGACTCACGCTCAACGGCCGCTTCTGAGGATCCACCATGACTTCACTTTCGAAAATGGCAGCTCTCGTCGCGGGAATGATTGTAGCGTCCTGCGCCGCGGCCGCCGACACCTCGGCGGACAAGCCGGTCGCCGATCCGCTGGCCGCGGCGAAGACGGCGCGCTGGGCCTATCAACCCGTGGTGCGTCCGGCGGTGCCGTCAGTCACACAGCAATCCTGGGTGCGCACTCCCATCGATGCCTTCATCCTCGCGAAGCTCGAAGAGAAGGGCCTGAAACCTTCGCCAGATGCCGATCGTGCCAGCTACGCGCGGCGCGCCTGGCTGGACGTGGTAGGTGTCATTCCGCCGCCCGAGGCGGTCAAGGCTTTCATCGAGGACCGGGCGCCTGATGCCTATGAAAAGCTCATCGATGGGTTGTTAGGCTCCGAGCACTACGGCGAGCGCCAGGCGCGCCGCTGGCTGGACCTGGCGCGTTACGCGGACACCACGGGCTACTCGGACGATGAACAGCGGCCGGGCATGTGGCGTTATCGAGACTACGTCATCAGGGCCTTCAACGAGGATAGGCCCTACAACCAGTTCATCCGCGAGCAGCTCGCGGGTGATGAGATCGCGACACGCAGCCAGGAGACCCAGATTGCCACCGGCTTCCTGCGCAGCTACCCCGACGCGCCGGATCATCGCGACCTGGTGCTCAAGCGTTACCAGAGCATCACCGACATGACGGACACCGTGGGCACGGTGTTTCTCGGCCAGACGTTGGAGTGCGCGCGCTGCCACAACCACAAGTCCGACCCGATCTCGCAGAAGGATTATTTCTCGCTGCAGGCATTCTTCGCCAATTCCGTGCCCAGCGACGACCTGCCGCTGAGCGAGCTGGATCAACGCGCGCAGAAATACAAGGCGGATCTTGCAAAGTGGGAAGACGCCACCGCACCGGCGCGCGCCGCCATTGCCGAGTACGTGAAGCCCTTCGACGCCGGCATCATGCAGTACGCACGCGAACGCTTCTACGAAGACGGGCGCAAGTCGCTGGAGAAGCCGCAGGGCGAGTGGAACTCGCTCGATCGCTGGATCAACTACCGCTTCCGCCAGTTCATCGTGCGCAACAACTACGATTTCAAATACGACGTCAACTACCAGGGCCTCGCGAACGCGTACTTCAAGAACGTGGTCGACACCGACCTGGTCGACCCGAACATCAGTGACGAGCTCAAGGCGCGCCACAAGGACGAGCGCGAGCAGTACCAGAAGCTGGTCAAGGAATTCAAGAACTTCGACGACATCAAGCCGGTGCAGGGCTTCACGGTGATCTCGGGCATCACCGAGCTCGGCCAGGCTGACGCGTCGACCCTCCAGCATGTGTACATGGGCGGCAACCATCTGCGGCCGCTCGAAGAAGTGCGGCCGGCGTTCCCCAAGGCCATCACGCCGGATGACACCACTCCCGAGATCACGGCAACGGCCAATTCTTCGGGCCGGCGTACGGCGCTGGCCGGGTGGATCGCCAGTGATCGCAATCCGTTGACCGCGCGCGTGTTTGTGAATCGCGTATGGGCGCAGCTGTTCGGCGACGGGCTGGTGAAGTCGGTCAGCAACTTCGGCAAGTCCGGCGCACGGCCCACGCATCCCGAGCTGCTCGACTGGCTGGCCGATGACTTCGTGCACCAGCAGCAGTGGAGCGTGAAGCGGCTGCAGCGTCAGATCCTGCTGTCCTCGGTATACCGCCAGTCGTCGGCGCATCGCGAGGACGCGTTCGCCGTGGATCCGGAAAACAAGCTGCTGGCGCTGTATCCGCGCAAGCGCCTCGACGCCGAGCAGATCCGCGACTCGCTGCTCGCGGCCTCGGGACTGCTGGTGGAGAAGGTGGGTGGTCCCAGCGTCTATCCGCATATTCCCGACGCCGTGATGAAGCAGTCGACGCGGCGCGTGCCGGGTTTCTGGGTGACTTCGAAAGACCCGGGAGAGCAGAACCGCCGCAGCCTGTACGTGTATACGCGCCGCAGCGTGCCGTATCCCATGCTCGAGGCCTTCGACATGGCTTCGCCGCAGCTGGCGCACAGCCGGCGCGACGTGACCACGACGCCGCAGCAGTCGTTGACCCTGTTCAACAACGACCTGGTATACCAGTGGTCGCAATCGCTGGCGCGCGCGCGTGGCGCGCGAGGCCGGACCTAACAACAACGCCCGGCTCGATCGCCTGTTCCGGATCCTGTACGCGCGTGGCCCCGACCGGCAGGAGCGGCAACTGCTGGTCGCCTTCCTGCGCGAGCAGGAAAAGCTGCTGGGTGAGCAGCTGGCTGAGGGCGAGCAAGGGAGGCAACGCGGCGAGGGCGCCACGAAAGTGGCCGCGCCCGCACCGAGCCCGGAAATCCGCGCGGCCGCGCGCGACAAGGCCTTCGTCGACCTCGCGCACACGCTCGCCAACGCCAACGAATTCGTCTACCGGTACTGAGAGTCATGACAACTACTTCACGTCGCAATTTCATTCGGAACGCCAGCCAGGGCATCGGTGCGCTCACCGTGGGCTCACTGATCGGTCGTGGCGGCATATTTTCCACGCTCGAGGCAGCGCAGCTGGCCGCGGGCAATCCCTACGTGGATCCGCTCGCGCCCAAGGCGCCGCACTTCGCGCCCAAGGCCAAGTCCATCATCTGGTTGCACATGATCGGCGCGCCGGCCACCCAGGACCTGTTCGACTACAAGCCCGACCTGTACAAGCTGCACGGCCAGGTGGTGCCGGATTCGTTTCTGAAGGGAATCCAGACCAGCACACAGGGCGGTGTGGGCAAACTACTGGCCTCGAAGCGCACCTGGAAGCAGTACGGCGAGAGTGGCGCGTGGTTTTCGGACTGGTTGCCGCACCTGGCGCAACGTGCCGACGACCTGGCGTTCATCAAGTCGAGCGTGACCATCGGTGCCACGCATGACATTTCGGTGCTCAAGCTCAATACCGGCGCGCTCACGCCGGGCCGTCCTTCGTTGGGGGCCTGGGTCCAGTACGCGCTGGGATCGGCGAACCGCGATCTGCCGGCCTACATCGTGCTCTCGAATGGCGGCCGCGGCCTGGAAGGTGGCTCGGTGAACTACTGCTCTGGATTTCTGCCCGCCGTCTACCAGGGCATTCCCATCCAGCTCGGCGATTCACCCATCCTTTTTCTCGAGCGTCCGGAGCTCATGTCGGCCGCGCAGCAGCGCAGCGATCTGGATCTGCTGAAGCGCTTCAACCAGCATCGCGCCAAGGCCTATCCGGACGACAGCGAGGTGCGCGCGCGCATCGAGGCCTACGAGCTCGCGGCGCGCATGCAGGCCACGGTGCCCGGCGTCGTCGACCTCGCGAAGGAAAGCGAGGAGACCCGCAAGCTCTATGGTATCGGCGAGGAAGCCACCAACGACTACGGGACCAACCTGCTGCGCGCTCGGCGCCTGGTGGAGAACGGTGTGCGCTTCGTCCAGGTGGTCTCGGGCGCCGCGGGCGAGGAGAAGGACTGGGATGCGCACGACTACCTCGAGGAGAATCACACCGCGCAGGCACGCATGGTCGACAAACCGGTGGCCGGATTGCTGGCCGATCTCAAGGCACGCGGGTTGCTCGACAGCACGCTGGTCGTCTGGACCGCGGAATTCGGCCGGACTTCCTATGGCCAGTCGGGCTCCGGTCGGGACCACAACCCCTGGGGCTACACCCAATGGCTTGCGGGCGCGGGCGTGAAGGCCGGCACTTCGTACGGTGAGACCGACGCCATCGGCCTGCAGAACGCCGACGAAGCGAAGGCCGTCGACACTTACGACCTGCACGCCACGGTGCTCGAACGCATCGGGCTCGATCATCTCAAGACCATCTACCTGCACGAGGGAAGGTCGGAGCGCCCGACCGTGGTGTACGGCAAGGTTGTCAGGGAAGTGCTGGGTTGAAATGAGGCGCAAGGGATTCCTCGCCGCGGTGTTGTTGCTCGCGGCGGGCGCGGCGCTGGCCGCCGTCGGGCTCGACGAATTCGTCATGGAGACCATCGACGAGGCGTCGAAGAGCCTGGCTTCCAACATCGCACAGCAGGACGTCGAGGCCGCCGGCGCTGACGCGCACACGCTCGATACCTTGTTCATCGAGGTCGAGAGTTACTTCGTGCAGCGTGGCGACGCGCCCGACGGCGTGGACATGGCGCGCAAGAGCCGTGCGCTGCTCGCCTCGGTCGCTCAGGCCGTGGCCGCGAAGGATTTCGACACGGCCGCGAATACCGCCAGCGAGCTGTCACGCAATTGCAAATCCTGTCATCGCGCGTACAAGAAGGACGAATAACGCAGCAGGTGACGCGGACACTGGCATCGGGCGTCGTCGCGCGGTATACGGCGGAGCATGAACACCGAGCTCCCCTCCGGATCGCACTGTCATACGCCGCGTTTCGACACCGGTAACCCGCTGGCCGAGGCCAACATCCGGCGCGCGTTCTGGCTGACCACCGCGATGATGGTCATCGAGATCGCCGGCGGCTGGTGGTTCAATTCCATGGCGGTGCTGGCGGATGGCTGGCACATGAGCTCGCATTCGCTGGCGCTGGGTCTGTCGGCGTTCGCGTATGCGTTTGCGCGGCGCCACGCCGGCAACCGGCGTTATGCCTTCGGCACCTGGAAAGTCGAAGTGCTCGGCAGCTACACCAGCGCCATCCTGCTGCTGGGCATCGCGGCGCTCATGGTGTTCCAGTCCGTGGAGCGGCTGATGCGCCCGCAGACCATCCAGTATGACGAGGCCATTGTCATTGCCGTGGTAGGACTCGCGGTCAACCTGGTCTGCGCCTGGTGGCTGCGCGGGGATCATCACGGCGCCTGGCCATGGCCACGATCACGAACATGGCGGGCATCAGCACGGGCACGAGCATGCCCATCACCAGGATCTCAACGTGCGTGCCGCCTATCTACACGTGCTCGCGGACGCGGCCACTTCCGTGCTGGCCATCATGGCGCTGCTCGGCGGCAAGTTGTGGGGACTGGCATGGCTGGATCCCATCATGGGCCTGGCCGGTGCGGTGTTGATCGCAATCTGGGCGCGCGGACTGCTGCGCGATTCGGGCCGCGTGCTGCTCGACGCCGAGATGGACGCGCCGGTGGTGCGTGAAGTGCGCGAGGTCATCGAGCAGGGCAAGGTGCCGGCGCGCATCACCGACCTGCACGTGTGGCGCGTGGGCCGCGCCAAGTACGCCTGCGTGGTGAGCCTGACGACGCCTTCACAGATGGACGGGGATTACTTCCGGCGCGAGCTGCGCGTGCACGAGGAGCTGGCGCACGTCACGGTCGAAGTCGATCACGTGCAGGGTTGAGAAGGTTCAGCGCAGGAACGGAATCCTGATCGGCGCGAACCGGCGGTCCACGTCTTCCTGTGAGTCGGACTGCTCCGCGTCCTGCACCAGGCGCGGCGACAGGTGCGGAGCGAACATCTGCAGGAACTCGTACATGAAGCCGCGCAGCAGCACGCCGCGGCGAAAGCCCGCCCAGGTGGTGTGCACCGGGAAGAGATGCGACGCGTCGCGCACCTTGAGGTCCGCATCCTCGACGCCGTCGATGGCCAGGTTGGCGATGATGCCGACCCCGAGGCCGTCACGGACGTACTTCTTGATGACGTCCGAATCCCAGGCGGTCAGCGCCACGTTCGGCTTCAGTCCCTCGCGCGCGAACAGGTCGACCAGTGACGACGGGCCGGAAAAGCTGAACGAATAGGTCACCAGCGGATGCTGCGCCAGGTCGGCGAACGAGGGCTGCGGCAACTCGCCCAGCGGATGCCCGTGCGGCACGACGATGCAGCGATGCCAGCGGAAGCAGGGCAGTCGTACCAGCCCCGAAAATATCGGACTCGCGCCCGTGGCGATGGCGAAGTCGATGCGGTCCGAGGCCGCGAGATCGGCGATCTGCTCGGAATTTCCCTGGTGCAGGTGCAGCCTCACCTTGGGGTACTTGTCGCGAAATCGCCTGAGCACCGGCGGCAGCACGTAGCGTGCCTGGGTATGCGTGGTGGCGATGGAGAGGTCGCCTTCGTCTTCCTTGCGCAGCTCGGCGGCCAGCGCCTTGATGCTGCGCGCCTGCCGCACGATCTGCGAGGCGCGGTGTATGACCTGGGTGCCGGCGTTCGTGGGCCGCACCAGCGCGCGGCCCTTGCGCTCGAACAGCTGGAATCCCAGCTCGTCCTCGAGCTGCTTCAGCTGCTTGCTGACCCCGGGCTGCGCGGCGTGCAGTACGCGCGCGGCCTGCGTGATGTTGAGATCGTTCTCGGCCACCGCCACGAGGTAACGCAGCTGTATGAGTTTCATCGGGGGGTCGTCGGATTGGTGGGCCATCGGGGGATGTGAGAGTGTGAAATAGAGGGTCAAATTTCAGACTTGCTCACTCCCCCCGCGGCCCTGGGGTGGACAGTACGCGGCTTCCCGCCGCGCGCGGAACTAACTATTCGAGCTCAGCCCATTCCAAATTGACCAGGCTCATTGAGCATAGATCTGGTCGAAGACTCCGCCGTCGCCGAAATGCTCCTTCTGCGCCTTGGCCCAGCCGCCGAAGTCCTTGATCGTCACCAGCTCGAGCTTCGGGAACAGCTCCTTGTGCTTCGCGGCGACCTGCGCATCGCGCGGACGGTAGTAATTGCGCGCCGCGATTTCCTGGCCCTCCGGCGTGTACAGGTACTTCAGGTATTCCTCGGCCACGGTACGCGTGCCACGCCGCAACACCACCTTGTCGACCACGGCTACCGAGGGTTCGGCGAGGATGCTGACCGATGGAATCACGATCTCGAACTGACCCACGCCCAGTTCCTTGGTGGCCAGCCAGGCTTCGTTCTCCCAGGAAATGAAGACGTCTCCGATGTTGCGTTGGGAGAAGGTCGTCAGGGCTCCGCGCGCGCCGGTATCGAGCACCGGCACGTTCTTGAACAGCTTGCGGATGTAGTCCTTCGCGGTGGCATCGCTGCCCCCGGGCTGCTTCTTGGCCCACGCCCAACCCGCGAGGTAATTCCAGCGCGCGCCGCCCGAGGTCTTCGGGTTCGGTGTAATCACGCTGATGCCCGGCTTGGCGAGGTCGCCCCAGTCCTTGATGCCCTTGGGATTGCCCTTGCGCACCAGAAAGACAATGGTCGAGGTGTACGGCGCCGAATGTTCCGGCAAGCGCTGTTCCCAGTTCACCGGCAGCAGCTTGCCGTTGTTGGCGATGGCGTCGATGTCGGCGGCCAGTGCCAGCGTCACCACGTCGGCCGCGAGTCCATCGATGACCGAGCGCGCCTGGCGGCCCGAGCCGCCGTGCGACTGGTTGACCTTGACGTCATCGCCGGTCTTCTTCTTCCAGTACTCGGCGAAGGCCTTGTTGAAGTCGACGTACAACTCGCGGGTCGGGTCATACGACACGTTGAGCAGCGTGATTTCCTTGGCGCTGGCCGCCTGGCCGGCGCCGCCGATGAACACCGCCGCGGTGAGCGCCAGCAGCAGCCGGCGATTCAGATTCGATTCAGACATGTGATTGCTCCGGAAGAGTTAGAAGTTGACCGCGAATCGTGAGAACAGCGCCTGCTCGTCGGCACGATCGCCGGTCGCGGCTCCGCCTTCGAAACTGGTGAGGTCGTAGTTGATCGACAACTTGACCGTGTTCCAGGGGTACCAGTTGACTCCGATGCCGTAGGCCGTCTCCTTGGTGACGGCCGTCGCCGGATTCGCGAACGAATTCGCACCGCCCACGAACGCGTCGTCGTCGACGTCCAGTTCCTGGTATCGCGCGACCAGTTCGAGCGCGCCCCAGCCGGACTTGGCGGGCTGCCAGGTGCTGCCGGGCGTGAAGCCGCGGAAGGCTTCATCCTCGCCGGTGACGAACCAGGAGAACTGCGCCTGCCACGCGGAGTTGGTCAGGGTGTCGGAGAGCGTCACGCCGCCGACGGTGCGCGAAACGTCCTGCTCGACCTGGGTGTATTCACCGAGAATGCCGAAGCTGCCGCGCGAGTAGTAGAACTGCGGTGCGAGGCGCAGCCGCTCGCCGTTCGCGAACGTGGCGTTGTTAGGCGTGGTGCCGGTCGCGGTGTTGGCGCGATAGCTGAACACGCTCTGCTGGCCGGGAGAGCGATACGCCGAGAGATAAGTGTTGGTCGCGACACCCGGTATGTCCTGCCAGGTGCTGCCGAGGCCGATCCCGAGACCGCGCAGGCTGAAGTTGTCCGAGTTGATGAAGGGCTGGAAGAACACGCGAGCGGCGTAGTCGCCACCGGTGTCCGTCTCGACGTCTGGCGTCGGCAAGTTGTCGCTGCTTTGTCCGTCCGTCACACCGTTGAAGTAACCCACCTGGTAACTGAACGCACCGCCGGCGAAGTCACCGGATAGCTGCACGCCGATGTCGCGATTGGGCACGAGATTGGTCGGCAGTCCACGTTCGATGAAGCGAATGTCGGCGCCACTCTGCAGTCGCTCGAGACCGACGGGCGGCTTGAACTTGCCCACCGTCACCACCGCGCCGGGATTGAAGCGCGCCGCGGCGTAGGCATCGACGACGATGGAGCGGCCACCGCCGAAATCCGGCGTGAACCTGAAGTCATAGATGCCGCCGAAGGTGCCTTCGATCGTGGGCCGCACGCGGCGCAGGAGAAAGGTGTCGGCGGTCTCGGGAACCGAATCGCCGCCGAACACGCGGTTGTCGGCGTGCAGGGTGCCGCGGAAGCGGATGAAGTTCGAGTTGTCGGTGTTGCCGAACTGGAAGCGCGAGGCGTTGATGGTGAGGCGCGGCGCGCTGGCCGCGGCGGCCGTCGCGGCCTCCTGCTGAATTTCGAGCTTGCGCTCGAGCACCGCCAGGCGCTGCTTCTGATCCTCGATTTCGCGGCGCAGCTCGTCGTTGCCGTTGCCGGCCGCCTGCTGCGCGAAGGCCGCTCCCGTCAATGGCAGCAGCAGTGTCGTCAGCGCTGCCGCACGTCTGTAATTCACGTTCTTCTCCTGGGTCCTGGGTTGGTGCTTCAAGGCCCGGAGAGCGTAGGAATCGTGGGGTTATGCCGTCAGTCGCGGCCTGGTCACGGGGCGGTTACGCCTCCAGTTCGTTTGGTTATATCGATATGAAGCGTGAAAAAAGAAAGCCCCCGGAGGCTGTCGCCGACGGGGGCCGAGAAAATCCGTCGCCCGGAGTGGAGGGCGGACGGACCGGGGTCTAGTGATCGCGCAGCGACTCGGCGTACTGGGAAAGGAAGCGCGCCGTGCGGCCGTTGTCGCCGAGCGGCACGACGCTTCCACCCGCGCCGAGCGCGGCAAACAGTAGTTTGAGATCGTTGACGAGTTTGATGCGCAGATGGCGTTCCTGCTGCGGCGCCACGGCGCTTGCCGCCTCGACGTCGAGGTCTTCCAGGCCCATCTTCGATTCAATGGGCGGCTCGTCCAGGTGAAAGGGCGCGAGGCGGGCATCCAGGCTGGCCGCCACCGTGCGGGGAATGTGGTTGCGAGTGCTCATTTGTGTATCTCCTATGGCAGAGTGGCTGTGGGTGCAATGTGCGCTACAGTCCCGCCACGAACAAACGCGCTTCTTAAAGCGCTCATTAGGAAAACTGACGTGAGTACCGCCTATGCCCGCCTGCCGCTCAATGCGCTTCGAGTCTTCGAAGCCGTGGCGTCGCGGCTGTCGTTCGCGGATGCCGCCGAAGCCCTGCACGTGACCCCTGCGGCGGTGAGCCAGCAGGTCAAATCCCTCGAGGACTACCTGCAGGTACAGCTGTTCAAGCGCGCCGGGCGGCGCATCGAGCTCACCGCCGAAGGCCAGCAATTGCTGCCCGGTGTGCGCCGCGGGCTGGACGAGCTCGAAGCCTCCATGCAGCACCTGAAACAGCATCGCGCCGAGGGGCCGCTGCAAATCACCTTGCTGTCATCCTTCCTGCAGCGCTGGCTGCTGCCGCGAATCGGCAGCTTCAAGGAGCTCGACACCGGCGTCGACCTGCGTTTCCACACCTCGCGCGAAGCGGTGGATTTCTCGCGCGCCGAGATGCACGTGGCCATCCGCATGGGCCTGGGACGCTGGCCGGGCCTGCACGTGGAAAAACTGCTGGACGAGTGGGTGATCCCCATCGCTTCGCCGCCGCTGCTGGCCAAATACGGCCCGGTGCCGCGCGGCGAGGATCTGCAGAATTTCCCGCTGCTGGGCAGCACCGACGAACCCTGGCAGGCGTGGATGGAAAAGGGCGAGGAGGCCAACTGGCTGGCGCGCGCGCCCATCATCGACGATTCCGCCGGCGTCATCGCCGCGGCCGAGGAGGGCATCGGTTTCGCGCTGGCGCGCTGGTCGCTGGTGCAACGCTCGCTCGAGCAGGGCCGCGTGGTGCTCGCCGGCGATGCCCTGCTGCCGTTCCGCTTTTCGTACTTTTTCGTCTGTCCCGAGCCCTACCTGGTCATGCCCAAGGTCAAGCGTTTTCGCGACTGGATCTTCGACATGGCGAAGAGTTTCCCGAGGCCGCACGACCTGTTCACGAAGCGCGCCTCGAAAAAGGCGTAGTCAGGCGCGTCTTCTACCTACTTCGGGGTAGTCCTTAAGTTTTCTTGATGCCGGTGTCAGGCATCACGTTTGTTCGTCGTCGACCGGAACCGCAAGATGCACTTCGGTTACTCAACGACACTAACTAAACGGAGAAAACATCATGTGTATCGAGAGACTCGTCCGCAACGCCGGTTTCGCGCTCGCCGCTGTGGCCATCGTGTTCGCCGTCGGCTTCACCATCGAATACCAGCCGGTCATCAACGCGCTGGCGCATTGAACACGTGCCCGCGCAGCGAGACTGCTTTTATGAGAGCCCAGACCTGTTTGCCAGCCGACAGCTCCAGCTCCTGTGAAGCGCGCGACGTGATGCGCGCCAGCAGCGTGGCCGCGCGTCCGATGTCGAGCTCGACCAGCACGGCGCGCCCGACATCGGGCGTCACCGATACCACGCGTGCCGCGACGGCGTTGCGCACCGAGAGCCCCACCGGACGGCCGGAGGCGACAATGACGTCGCGCGCCAACACCTGGATCTGGATCCGCTGACCGACCTCGGCAGCTTCGTCGACCAGCAGCTCGGCGTCACCGACTCGCACCACCGTGAGCCCGGCCTGATCGACGCGTTCGACCACGCCGCTCATGACCGCACCCACCGCATCCGGACCGACGATTGCTCGCAGCGCTGCGTGACGACTGACGGCGGCCAGCTCGCCGTCGGCGAGCACCCGCCCCGCGTCCATCAGCACCACGCGGGTCGCCAGCCGCAATACCTCGTCGAACTGATGGCTCACGTACACGATGGGGATGGCGAGTGCATCGCGCAGTTTCTCGAAGTACGGCAACACTTCTTCGCGGCGCGCCAGGTCCAGCGAAGCCAGCGGCTCGTCGAGCAGCAACAGCCGCGGCTGCGCCAGCAAGGCGCGTCCCAGCGCCACGCGCTGTTTTTCGCCGCCGGACAGTTCGTGCGGCCGGCGCGTCAGCAGGGCGCCGAGCCCCAGCATCGTGACGACGTCGTCGAACTTCACGGGTGCGACACCGTCGCGCGGCTGCCGCTTCGCGCCGTACTGCAGGTTGCCCAGCACCGAGAAATGGGGAAACAGTCGCGCATCCTGGAACACCACGCCGATGCGCCGGTGGCGCGCGTCCAGCTCGAAATGCCGCGTCGGTGTCGACCAGCACCTCGTCACCGATCTGCACGTGCCCGCTGTCGGGCGTGAGCAGTCCGGCGATGAGGCTGATCAACGTCGACTTGCCGCAGCCCGAGCGGCCGAACAGCGCGGTCACTCCCGGCACGGGCGCGTGGAAGTCGACTTCGAGCGAGAAATCGCCACGGCGTTTGCGCAACTGCACCCGCAGCATCAGCGGCCCAGCATGCGGCGCAGGTGTCGCGCGAAGAATTCCGCCACCAGCAGGCCCGCGAGTCCCAGGGACAGGGAGATGAGCGCCAGGCGCGCGGCCAGCGCGTCGCCGTCCGGTGTTTGCAGCGCCGTGTACAGCGCCAGCGGCAGCGTGCGCGTCTCACCCGGAATGTTGGAGGCGAAGGTGATCACCGCGCCGAATTCGCCGAGGCCCGCGGCAAAGGCCGTCACCGCGCCCGCCAGGATGCCGGGCGCGATCAGCGGCAGCGTGATCGAGAAGAAGCGATCGAGCGCGCCAGCGCCCAGCGTGCGCGCCGCATCCTCGAGGCCACGATCCAGCCCCTCGAGAGAGATGCGGATCGAGCGCACCACCAGCGGAAACGACATGACTGCCGTCGCCAGCGCGGCGCCGGCACTGGTGAAGGCCAGCTGGATGCCGAAATTGTCGTAGAGCCAGCCGCCGATGGGGCCACGCACGCCGAACAACACCAACAGTAGATAGCCCACGACCACCGGCGGCAGCACCAGCGGCAGGTGCACGAAGGCATCGAAGACCGTGCGGCCGGCGAAGCGGGTGCGCGCCAGCAGCCAGGCCACGAGGATGGCGAACGGCAGGTTGAAGGCGACGCTGCGCGCCGCCACGGAGAGGCTCAGGACCAGGGCGTCGGATTCGGCCGGTGACAGCATCGCGGCGCAGTATAGGCGAGGCCGCGCCGCGACCGCGCGGTGCGCAATGCACACCCGGATACTGCGGCTAGGTCCCTTCCGGATTCACGGGCGCGCCCCGTCCCGCGGCGGCACGGGCGCGCTCGGCTGGCACGCCGAGCGAACGCAACGCGTACTCCAGCATGCCGTTCGCCAGCTCGCGCTCGCCCATGACCACGTGGTTGACCTTGAGCCGGTCGAGCTCCACCAGCTCGCGTTCGCTGTGGGTGCGCACCACGATGTCCATGTCGGGCCGGAGCTGGCGCGCCAGCTCCACGATCCGCCGTGCCTGGAACCCGTCAGGCGTCGCCACCACCAGCAGGCGCGCGTGTTCGATGCCGGCGGCGGCGAGCACTCCGGGCGCGGCGGCATCGCCGACGATGGTCGGGACCCCGGCTTCCTGGGCGCTCGCCAGCATCAGGTGATCGCGTTCGATGACGGCGAAGGGCAGGTTCTGCGACCTGATCACCTGGCCGATGGCGCCGCCGACGCGCCCGTAGCCGACGACGATGGCATGGTCGCGCAGCCTGCTGGCGCTGGAGACCGGGGTGCGGTGCCGGTCGGCGCCCGGCCGCTCGAGTAGTTTGAGCAGCCGCGGCCGTGCCTCGATCCAGCGCGCCAGCGGCGCGATACCCGCGAACGTGACGGGATTGAGCGCGATGGAAAGAATGGCGCCGGCGAGAATCAGGTCGCGCCCGTCCGGCGGCAGCAGTCCGAGCGCGCCGCCGAGACCGGCGAGAATGAAAGAGAACTCGCCGATTTGTGCCAGTGACGCAGATACCGTCAGTGCGGTACGCACCGGATGACGGAACGCGAGCACGATCACGAAGGCCGCGAGCGACTTGCCCACCATGATGATGGCCAGCACCGCGAGCACTGCCAGCGGTTCGCGCAGCAGCGACGGTGGGATCGAACAGCATCCCCACCGACACGAAGAACAGCACCGCGAACGCATCCTTCAGTGGCAGCGAGTCATTGCCGGCCTGGTGGCTGAGCTCCGACTCGGAAAGGATCACGCCGGCGAAGAACGCACCCAGCGCGAACGAAACGCCGAAGGCCGCGGACGAACCGTAGGCGATGCCGAGTGCGATGGCGAGCACGCACAGCGTGAACAGCTCGCGCGTGCCGGTGCGCGTGACACGAACCAGCAGCCACGGCACCACGCGCGTGCCCACGACCAACGCCAGCGCCACGAACAAGGCGACCTTGGCCAGGGTGATGAGCAACGCCAGCCAAAGATTGCCGCTGGTGCCAGGGGCGTGCGCGGCACTGGCATCGCCGCCGAGCACGCCGGCCAGCGCAGGCAGCATCACCAGGGCCAGCACCATGGCCAGGTCTTCGACGATGAGCCAGCCGACCGCGATCTTTCCTTCGGAGGACTGGACCGCGTTGCGCTCCTCGAGCGCGCGCAGCAGCACCACGGTGCTGGCCACGGACAGCGACAGGCCGAATACCAGGCCCGCGCCCAGGCTCCAGCCCAGCATGTGTGCCATGCCGGCGCCGATGGCGGTGGCCGTGATGATCTGGGCCACCGCGCCGGGCAGCGCGATGGCCCGCACCGACATCAGGTCCTTGATGGAGAAATGCAGACCGACGCCGAACATCAGCAGGATCACGCCGATCTCGGCCAGCTGGGAGGCGAGGCTGCTGTCGCCGACGAATCCCGGGGTAAAAGGTCCCACAGCGATGCCCGCCAGCAGGTAGCCGACGATGGGCGAGACACGCAGCATGTTGGCCGCCAATCCCAACAGCAACGCCAGCACGAACCCGATTGCCAACAGCGCAATGAGTGAAGTTTCGTGTAATTCCGCGGGCATGCGCGCGAGGGTACCGGAAAGTACGTAGAATTCGCGCCCTCGTATGAAAGCTCAGCAGGCTTTAGGGCCGGCGCTCATCGGCGCCATCGGCGTGGTTTACGGCGACATCGGCACCAGCCCGCTGTATGCGTTCAAGGAATCACTCGCGGCCGCGGGATTCCAGCCGGGTGACGACCTGGCCATCTACGGGCTCCTCTCGCTGATTTTCTGGAGCCTGGCAATTGTCGTCACCGTCAAGTACCTCATGGTCATCATGCGCGCCGACAACCATGGCGAGGGCGGCATCCTGTCGCTGGTGGCGCTGGTGCAGGAGCGCTTCGGCAGCGTGGAGCCCTGGGCGAGAAGGGCGGTGGCCATCGGCGTGCTCGGCGCCGCGCTGTTCTACTGCGACGCGTTGATCACGCCGGCGATCTCCGTGCTCAGCGCTGTCGAAGGCATGACGGTGCTCGATCCGCAATTCGAAAGCGCGGTGATCCCGGTGACTCTCGGTGTGGTCATCGCGCTGTTCGCCATTCAACGTCGCGGCACGGCGCGCGTCGGAAAGTTGTTTGGCCCCATCATGGTGTTGTGGTTCGTGACGCTGGCCGCACTCGGCGCCATGGAAATCATCAGTGCGCCGCGCGTCATGCAGGCCGTCAATCCCTGGTACGCACTGCGCATGCTCGGCACGCATCCCGGACTTGCGTTGATAATTCTCGGAGCGGTTTTTCTCGCGGTCACCGGTGCGGAAGCCCTGTACGCCGACATGGGCCATTTCGGCCGGCGGCCCGTGCGCCTGGCGTGGCTGGTGCTGGTGTGGCCGGCACTGATCATCAACTACTTCGGCCAGGGCGCGCTGATGCTGAATGCCACGGCGCCGGTGGCGCATCCTTTCTACTCGCTCGCGCCGCAGGCGATGTTGCCGTTCCTGGTGGTGCTGTCGACCGCCGCGACGGTGATCGCTTCGCAAGCGACGATCTCCGGTGCCTTCTCGGTCACGCGCCAGGCCGTGCAGCTCGACCTGTTGCCGCGCGTGCGCATACTGCAGACCTCGGAAGTCGTCGAAGGCCAGATCTACGTGCCGGCGGCCAACCTGTTCATGCTGGTCGCCGTGATCCTGTTCGTCGTCGGCTTCGGCAGCTCGAGCGCCCTGTCCGCGGCGTACGGCGCGTCGGTGGTCGGCACCATGCTGATCACCACCTTGCTGGGAGCGCTGGTCGCCAAGTCGCTGTGGAACTGGCCGTGGTGGCGCATCGGCGTGTTGTTCGGGCTCATGCTGTTCATCGACCTGGCCTTCCTCGCCGGCAACCTGACCAAGGTGGACGACGGCGGCTGGGTGCCGCTGGCGCTGGCCGGCGTCATGTTCGCTCTCTTTATTACATGGCGCGACGGCCGCCAGGCCCTGCGCACCGAGCTCATGCATCGCGCGGTGCCGGACAAGAAGCTGCCCGAGCTGCTGGCCGGCAAGGCGCGGGTGCCGGGAACGGCGGTGTTTCTGGTCAGCCATTCGGGCTTCGTTCCCACGGCGCTGTTGCGCAACCTCGAGCACAACAAGGTGCACCACGAGCAGATCGTCATCCTGCATATCGAGATCCAGCGCGTGCCGCGCACGGATCCGCTGTGCCGCGTGATCTCCGAAGAGCGCTATCCCGGCGTCTTCGACGTGCGGGCGCGCTTCGGCTTCATGGAAACCCCGGATGTCGGCGAGGCGCTGCGAAATGCGCGACGCCAGGGCATGAAGGTGTTCGTCGAGGACTCCTCCTTCTTCCTGGGATGGCACCTGGTGCGGGCGCAGGCCGCGGCCCGGGCTCGCCGGTCTCAAATCACGCGCCTTCGCCTTCATGCAGAGGCGCAGCGCGCAGGCGGCGGAATTCTTCCGCATGCCGACGCGCGGCGTCGTGGTGCTGGCCACCGACGTCGAGATCTAGCAGCGCCGCAATGCAGCCGGGCTCGCGGCCGTTCCCGGGTCGGGTCTAACTCCTAACATTCGCTAACTACGTATTGCGTGCGCATCGCGCGCGTGGATGTCGCGGGAAATTGTCGTGCGAGCTGGCGCAAGCCATGTTTTCGCGCGTCATCCGTGTCCACGAAATTGCGCAAATATTTTCGCCGCGCGAATCCGCGTACCCGGCGCCGTGCCTCGCAGAATTGCGGAATGACAACGTTGTCTATGCCTCGGCCACTGCGGTCCCCACGTGTTGTGCGCGGCTGAAGGCCGTGTCTAACATCCGTCCCGCTTGCGGTGACGCGCGAGCGAGAAGGGGGACTTGTATGGATGCAAGCGCTATTTCGCGGCGTTCAACGCCGCGTACCCTGGTTGCATCCACACGCGTGATGGTCGTGTCCCCCGGAACGTTCTGCTTGTCGAATTCATTTCGAAGGTAACGCTTCACGAGGGGAGTCATGAAAATTCCATTTCTTCGAACGATTGTCCTGTGCATCCTGGCCACGTTGTCAGCGGGCGCATTCGCTCACGGCTATGTCCAGGACCCACCGGCGCGCAACTGGTTCTGCGGCTTCATCACGAAACCGGATCACGTGTCGAACGGCACCGCTCAGTTCCCGGCCTGTGGCGACGCCTTCTTCGCTCCAGGCGTGGACCCGAACGCCGGGTACAACTTCATGAGCGTCCTCTCGCACTCGCGCGGCCACGCCGGGCCTGCTTTCCCCAGTCCCACCTTCCCGCCCAACACCATCAATACGCCACACGTCTGCAGCTTCAGCTCACAGACCTGGAACAACAACAACCCCGCGCTGAACACGCCCACGCCTTGGGACCAGCCGATCAACTGGCCCACCACGACGATCACCGCGGGTCCCCGGACATTCACGTGGAACGTCGCCAACGGCCCGCACTTCGACGACACGGAAGACTTCACGTACTGGATCACGCGCTCGACCTACCAGCATCAGGTGGGCCGCGCCCTGACCTGGGCCGACCTCGAGCCGCTGCCGTTCTGCGATGAGAACGCGGTCCACAGCCGCAGCGGCGGTGCCATCGTGGATACGGGGAACCCCGACATCATCCTCAACCGGGGCGCCCAAACGATGGGGACGCGCTGCACAGTCCCCGCGCGGCCCGCCGGCTCACGCCACGTGATCTACGCCGAGTGGGGACGCCTCGGAGCCAACTCCACGCCGTGGCAGGGCGGCACCGACGAGCGATTCCACGGCTGCATCGACGTGGTCTTCCAGGGCGGCGGCGGCACCACCGTGACCCCCGTCATCAGCGCCAATCAGCCGCCAACGGCGGTCACGGGAGCGGCCAACGTCCCGCTGAACGGCAGCACCTCGACCTGCTCTTCGGGATGCACCCTCAGCTACTCGTGGACGCTCAATTCCACGAACCCGGGGCTTTACACCATCGCCAACCCGACCTCGGCGCAGACCATGCTGAACATGGTCAACCCCGCCGCGGTGGGGACGGTGACCGTGACCCTCACTGTCACCGGAGCCGGGGTCAGCGCCAGCGCGTCGCGAACGATCACCCACTCGCCGACCGGCGGTTCGATGTGGCGGGACCTGGGCGCCCTGACGGCGGAATCTCGGACGATGACCGCGGGTGACAATGTGTCGGTGCGCACGGTCACCAACAACGGCGGCGACGCCTTCTGGCCGACGCAGCCGCTGGTCATCACGTCCGCCAACCTCGGTCCCACCGCGTGGCCGCTGGCCCTGGGCCAGGCCATCAACGCACAGAACGGCGTCGTACGCGTGGGTGTCCTGAACACCAGCGACCAGGTGGTCCCGCAGGCCAACGCCACTAACAACCGCGTTTTCACCTCCGCGGCGAACATCGTGAGCGCGTTCCTGCAGGTCCAGCCGCCCGGCGTGCCGCCCGCACCCACCAACCTGAACGCGACTCCCGGCAGCAACCAGGTGGCGCTGACCTGGAACGCTTCCGCCGGGGCCACTGCCTACAATGTGAAGCGCTCCACCGTCAACGGCGGCCCGTACACGAACGTGCTGGTCGGCGTGACCGGCACGTCGGTGACGGACATCGGGCTGAACAACGGCACCACGTACTTCTACGTGGTGACGGCCACCAACGCCAGCGGGGAGAGCCCACTCTCCAGCCAGGATGACGCCACCCCGAGCGCCGGACCTGGACCCGGCGGCGGTGGCGGCGTGACCGTGACGCGGTCGGTGAACTCCAGCCCGTACTACAGCGAGCTGCAGGTTCGCCTCGCGAACACCTCGCCGATCACGGCGATGACGGTGCGTGTCACCGTGCAGCGCACGGCGGGTGTCACGCACTCCGGCCAGTACAACACCGTGGGTGGCCAGGTTGCGCAGAGCGTGACTGGCTCGGCGACACCGATCGTCTACACCTGGACGCTGAACTCGGGTCAGCAGCTGGGTGCATCTTCGTCGCGTACCTTCGCGGCGCAAATCGGTGGCAATGGCACCGTGCATCCGGTGACCGGGGACCTGTGGAACATCACGTACACGGTGGGAGGCACCCAGTACACGCAGAACGGGACCTTCCCCTAGATAGACCACGCAAGGAAATCATCGGCGGCGCTTTCCGAGGGGGATCGGGAAGCGCCGTCGTTTTCAAAAGGAGATTGACATGCAACCCTTCCGACGACGCCTCGCATGGACGGCCGCGGCCGTTTGCGCGCTGGCACTCAATTCGATGACGGCAGTGGCGCAAGCGCCCGCCTGCCAGGTGACATACACGAAGAGCTGGGAGGGCGGTAACGGCTTCGGTGCCAACATCGTCATCACCAACAATGGACCGGCCATCACCAATGGCTGGACCCTGCTCTTCAGTTTTCCGAACGGACAGCGCCTGCAGAACGGCTGGCCGGTTTCGTTCACGCAGCCGGCGAACAGTGCGCAGGTCACCGTGGCCAGCAATGCCCAGTGGAACCAGAGCATCGGCAGCGGCCAGAGCTTCACCGCCGGCTTCAACGGCACGTTCACCGGCACCAACAATGCGCCGACCTCGTTCACGCTGAACGGCACCGCCTGCAATGGCGGCACCACGCCGCCGCAGAACACGCCGCCCACCGTGGCTCTCACCAGCCCCACCAGCGGCCAGCAGTTCAACCAGGGCGCGAGCGTGTCGCTCGCGGCCAATGCCAGCGACAACAGCGGTGTGAGCCGCGTTGAATTCCGCGTCGACGGCGCGCTGGTTTCCACCGACACCTCGTCGCCGTACAGCTTCAGCACCTCGACGCTGGCGCTTGGCAGCCACACGGCCCAGGCCACGGCCTTCGACAACGCCAATCCGCCGTTGTCGGCGGCGACCGCGCTGATCCCGTTCTCGATCGTGGCGGTGCCGATGGGCGCCACCATCATCGCGAACCCGACCACGGTGAGCATCACCGGCAGCGCGACCGCCACGGCGACCGGCACCTCGAACGTGCGCCTGTCGGCCGCACCCACCGGCACCGTCACGGTCACGCTGACGCGCAGCGGCAGCACGGCAATCACGTCCAGCCCCGGGACCATCAGCTTCACCAGCGCCAACTGGCAGGCGGGCGTGAATGTGACCTTCACGGCGGCGGCCGGCACCACTGCGGTCACCTCGACGTTCGCGGCCGCAGCGCCTAACTACACCGGCGCCTCGATCACCGTGAACCGCACGGCTCCGAACCAGAATCCCAACCCGACCCGGGTCGACAATCCGTATGTGGGCGCGACCGTGTACAACAACGCGCAATGGCGTGCGAACGCCGTGGCGGGTGGCGGCAGCGCCATCGCGAACCAGCCCACCGGTGTGTGGTTCGACCGCATCAGCGCGATTGCCGGCAACAGCAGCCCGACCACGGGCAGCATGGGCCTGGCGGATCACCTGAATGCGGCCGTGACCCAGGACCAGGCCAACGGTGCTTCCGCGCTGGTATTCCAGATGGTGGTGTACAACCTGCCGGGTCGTGACTGCGCCGCGCTGGCCAGCAATGGCGAGTTGGGTCCGAACGACCTGCCGCGCTACCAGAACGAGTACATCAATCCGATCCGCGACATCCTGCGGCGGCCTGAGTACGCGAACCTGCGTATCGTGGCCATCATCGAGATCGACTCGCTGCCGAATCTCGTGACCAACCGCACCACGCGGCCCACGGGCACGGCACAGTGCGACGTGATGTTCGCCAACAATGGCTACGTGAACGGTGTCGGTTACGCGCTCGCGCAACTCGGCTCGATTGCGAACGTCTACAACTACGTGGACGCCGGACATCACGGCTGGCTGGGCTGGACCGACAACTTCGGCCCCTCGGTGGACATGATGCGGACGGCGGCGCTGGCCTCGGGCAGCACGCTCGCCAACGTGCACGGCTTCATCACCAACACCGCCAACACCTCGGCGCTGCAGGAGCCGTACATCACGGTCGATGCCACGACGCGGCAACTCGCGCTGGATCGACTTCAACCAGTTCAACGACGAGCTGACCTATGCGCAGGCCTTCCGCAACCAGGCGGTCAGCGCGGGCTTCGCGTCGAACATCGGCATGCTCATCGACACCTCGCGCAATGGCTGGGGCGGCGCGGCGCGGCCGACGGGGCCGTCGACGCTTGCGGATCTGAACGCGCGCATCGATGCATCACGCGTCGATCGGCGCATTCACAAGGGCAACTGGTGCAATCCGTCGGGCGCCGGCCTCGGCGAACGGCCGCGCACCGCGCCCGCGGCGGGCATCGATGCCTACGTGTGGATCAAGCCGCCGGGTGAATCCGATGGCTCGAGCACTGCCATCCCGAATGACGAAGGCAAGGGCTTCGATGCGATGTGCGCGCCGGGCAATCCCGGCAACCCGCGCAACAACAACAGCGAGACGGGTGCATTGCCCAACGCGCCGTTGTCGGGGCATTGGTTCCAGACGCAGTTCACGCAGTTGCTGCAGAACGCGTTCCCGCCGTTGTGAGGATGGTCTCCAGATAAGGAACGAGAGGCACGCGGTCGACATACCCTTCGTCGACCGCGTGCTTCCGGGGCCAAGGATGGCCCCGCTCCTGCGGAACCACCTGGCACCCCCGCAGCCCAATTCCGTGCCATGACAGAATCCCGCCGCGAAATAACTTTCGTGCTCGGCGGGTCTCATGGGTACACACGGAGTTGGCATGCGCAAGAGTCTGTTTGCATTTGCACTTTTGACCCTCAGCCTGGTCGCCTGCGGCGCCGAGGAGGCGGTGAAGATTGCCCCGCCCGCGCTGGATCCACCGGCGAAATCCCAGGGCCTGAGGACGGCGGTGGTCGCCGGCGGCTGCTTCTGGGGCGTGCAGGGCGTCTACCAGCATCTCAAGGGCGTGAAAAATGTGCTGTCCGGCTACGCCGGCGGCGAGCGCTCCAGCGCCGACTACGAAACCGTGAGCGGCGGAGGCTCTGGTCACGCCGAGTCGGTGCAGATCGTCTATGACCCGGCGCAGGTCAGCTACGGGCAGATCCTGCAGGTGTTCTTTTCGGTGGCGCACGATCCGACCCAGCTGAATCGCCAGGGTCCGGACGTCGGTACTCAATATCGCTCGGCGATCTTCTACACCGACGAGTCGCAGAAGCAGGTGGCTGAAGCCTACATCGCGCAGCTCGACAAGTCGGCCGTGTTTGGCCGGCGAATCGTGACGCGGGTCGATCCACTCAAGGGTTTCTACGCCGCCGAGGATTATCACCAGGACTATCTGCTGAATCATCCTGATCAGCCTTACATCGCCATCAACGACCTGCCCAAGGTTCGAAACTTCGAGCGGCTGCTGCCCGCGCTCTACAACACGCGCCCGGTCACGGTCGCCGCGGCGGGTAAAGCGACCAAGGGCACGCGGATGGCCGTGCCCGAGACGCTGCACCCCAGCGATCCGCCCGCGCAGAACCAGGCCATGTCGGGCGGCGCTATGTCGAATAACGCGCCTGGCGGCGCGATGATGTCCGCCAATGTGTCCAGCGGCGCGCCCAAGGTCGAAGGCGACATGCCCGAGCTCGCGGGCACCACCGGCTGGTTGAATTCCAAGCCGCTGTCGCGCGCCAGCCTGCGCGGCAAGGTGGTGGTGCTCGACTTCTGGACCTACTCCTGCATCAACTGCCTGCGGGCGCTGCCGTACGTGAACGCCTGGTACCAGCACTACAAGGATTCCGGCCTGGTCATCATCGGCGTGCATTCGCCGGAGTTCGAGTTCGAAAAGGACACGGACAACGTGCGCAAGGCCGTGGAGAAATTCGCCATCCAGTATCCAGTCGCACTCGACAGCAACATGGCCGTCTGGAAAGCCTTCAACAACCGCTTCTGGCCGGCGCATTATTTCGTCGACGCGCAGGGCCGTATTCGCGGCCATCATTTCGGCGAGGGCAAGTACGCGCGCTCGGAACGCATCATTCGTCAACTGCTCACCGAGGCCGGCGCGAAGAATCTTCCCGATCCACTGGACGATGCCGCCGGGCAGGGCGTCTCGGCCGCCGCCGATTCCGCCAACGTGTCCTCACCCGAAACCTACCTCGGTTTCGCGCGCGCCGAGAATTTCCTGTCGCCGGGTTCGTTCGCGCGCGACAGCGTCAAGAGCTACGAGCTGCCCGCCAGGCTCTCGCTCAATCAATGGGCGCTGGCCGGTCGCTGGAAAGTCAGCCAGGAAAAGTCGCGTGCTCGATGCGCCGCCGGGCCGCGTGGTGTTCCGGTTCCGCGCGCGCGACCTGCACCTGGTGCTGGGGCCGGGAACCCAAAACAAGGACAATGGCAAGCCGGTGCGCTTCCGCGTGCTGCTCGACGGCAAGCCGCCGGGCGCCGATCACGGCATGGACATCGACGAGGCCGGCAACGGTACGGTGCGTGAACAGCGCCTGTACCAGCTGATCCGCCAGAAGGGCGCCGTCGGCGAACACGAGTTCACCATCGAATTCCTCGATCGGCCGCGTCGAGGCCTATTCGTTCACGTTTGGTTGAGAGCATGAAGCAGTCAACGACAAGGCGCGGATTCCTGGCAGGCCTGTGCGTATCGCCCGTAGCGCTGGCGCTCGCGTCCTGCGCGCGTTCCGCGGACCAGAAGCCCAGGGCCGCGGCGCCCGCCAATGTCACCATCGAGGATTTTTCGGCCGCCGGGGCGAGCCTGGGCAAGCAAACCGTGCCGCGTGTGGTGCGCACCGACGACGAGTGGCGCAAGCTGCTTCCCGAAGAGTCGTTCCACGTCACGCGCCATGAAGGCACGGAGCGGCCGTACTCGGGCAAGTACAACAAGAATCACGCCGATGGGCTGTATCGCTGCATCTGCTGCGACACCGCGCTGTTCGATTCACGCACCAAGTTCGAATCCGGCACCGGCTGGCCGAGCTTCTGGCAGCCGATCTCCAATGCGAACGTCCATGAAATCGCCGACAGCACTCTCGGCATGGTGCGCACCGCCGTGGAATGCCGGCGCTGCGATGCGCACCTCGGGCATGTGTTCGATGACGGTCCGGACCCGACCGGACTGCGCTACTGCATGAACTCGGTGGCGCTGAAATTCGTTCCGCGCGCCTGACCTCACTGCTTCGCGGGCAGCGCATACGCGAGATAGACGCCGCCGCCCGGACCGCCGCGCTCCTTGCCGCCGCTCGCGAATATGGCGACGTACTGCCGCCCGTCGACCTGGTAGGTGATGGGCGTGGCGTCGGCGGAGAAGGGCAGCGCGCGCCTGCCACAGTAGTTTGCCGTCACGTTTGTCGAAGGCGCGGAATTTGCGGTCGTGGATGCTGGCGCCGATGAACAGCAGCCCGCCGGCCGTCACCAGCGGGCCGCCGTAGTTCTCACTGCCGGTGTTCGCCAGTCCGCGCGCGGCCAGCTCGGGAAACTCGCCGAAGGGAATGCGCCACGCGTACTTGCCGGTGGCGAGATCGATGGCGTTCAGTGTGCCCCAGGGCATGGCGACCGCCGGATAACCTTCCGGGTCCAGCCAGCGCCGATAGCCGGTGAAGCGGAATGGCTGGTTGGCGGCCGTGACATCGGGCTTGCCGGCCGGCAGGTCCTCTCCGCGGTCCAGATAAGCGGCAATCGCCTCGAGCGCCTGCTCCTGCAGGTTGGGGAAACGCCGGCATGCGACCGCCGCCTTTCCTGCACGCGTTCGCGGAATTGCTCCGCGCTCATGCGCGCGCGCCATTCGGCCACCGCGGGAAACTGCGGCGGCGAGCCGCGGCCCGAGTCTCCGTGACAGGCCGCGCACTCGCGCAGGTACACCGACTTGCCGGTGCTGCGGCCCACGTCATTCGGCGCCAGCGAACCCACCCACGCCATCTCGTTGGCGTTGACGTACAGCAGACCTGTCTGCGGATCCCAGGCCGGGCCGCCCCATTCGGCGCCGCCGTCGAAGCCGGGGTAGATAGTCGTGTCGGTGCCGATGGTCAGTGGCTTGAACGGCCCGTCGCTGCGCAGCTTGGCGAATTCGGCGCGCGCCCATTGATTGGCCGCGGGCGTGCGCGTGGTGAGGTCCTCGGCGGTGAGACGCTGGCGCGCGTAGGGCGCCGGGGTGGTCGGCCGCAGCCAGGTGGGGGCGGTGACCTCGCCCGGTACGTCGGAGGCCGGCGCCGGCACTTCCTCGATGGGGAACACGGGTTTGCCCGTGTCGCGTTCCAGCACGAACACGAAACCCTGCTTGGTGGTCTGCACCAGCGCATCGACCTGCTTGCCCTTGCGCCGCAGGGTGACCAACGTCGGTGCGCTGGGAAGGTCGCGGTCCAGCACGTCGTGGCGCACGAACTGGAAATGCCAGCGCAGCTTGCCGGTCGCAGCCTCGAGCGCCAGCAGGCAGTTGGCGTAGAGATTGTCGCCGGCGCGGTTCGCGCCGTAGAAATCCGCGGCCGCTGACCCGGTGGGCACGAACACCAGGCCGCGCTTCTCATCGAGTGTCATGCCCGGCCAGCTGTTCGCACCCCCGATGTACTGCCAGGCGTCCTTCGGCCAGGTTTCGTAACCGGGCTCGCCCGGTTGCGGAATGGTGCGGAAAGTCCAGCGCAGCGTGCCGCTGCGCGCGTCGTAGGCGCGCACGAAGCCGGGCGAGGCGGGCAGGTTCTCGCCGACGCGTCCACCCAGGATGATCAGGTCGCGATACACGACGCCCGGGGTAGTTAGCCGCACGGACTGGCTGGCCGGGTCGCGGCCGAGATCCTCGCGCAGGTCGATGCGCCCGCCCTTGCCAAAACTCCCGAGGACCTTGCCGCTGCCGGCGTCGAGGGCATACACGAAATTGTCGACCGCGGCGAAAACGCGCGCTTCCACGCCGCCTCTCCAGAACATGAGGCCGCGATTGGCGCCGGTGCCCGGGATGCCCGCATCGAAACTCCACAGCAGCCTGCCGCTGGCGGCGTCGAGCGCGATGGCCTTGTGGGTGGGCGTGTAGCTGTACATCACGCGTCCGACCACGATGGGCTGCGTCTGGGTGTCGCCTTTTTCGTGCGTGTCGTAGCGCCAGGCCGGCGCGAGCTTCGCGACGTTGCCGCGATGAATCTGTTTGAGCGGTGAATGCCGGTTCTTGGAGGCATCGCCACCGTAAGCCGGCCAGTCCGAATCGGCGGCCTGCAGCGCGCCGGCGCAGGCGAGAAATCCGAGTCCGCCTGCCAGCAGGCGCGGGATGAGCGGCATCAGAGAAAGTCCGAGAACGCGGCAAGCTTGCCGGTGAAATGCTCCTGGTGTCCGGCCATCGAGGCTACGAACTGGAAGTCCTCGAAATCGAAGCCCGGTGCCACATCGCATCCCACCAGCGACCAGGCGCCCAGGCTGCGAGCGGCCTGCCAGTCGCCGGCGCGCGCAATGCCGATGGGTTCCTGCGCCTCTCCTACCGGGCCGAGAACACGATGAGCCAACTCGCGCGAATCCGGACGGTAGATCAGCAGCTCGAGTGCCGCGCCATCGCCGTGATGCCAGACCTCGTCCGAGGTCACGACATGCCAGCGGCTGTACTGCTGCTGCTCGAGCAGGAAGTAGATGGAGGTCAGCGCGGATCTCGGTCCGCGCGGCGTCTGCAGCATCATGGCCGAACGGTGTATCTCGCGATACCAGCCGCCCTCGGGGTGCGGCTCGAGCGCGAGCCGCGCCACGAGTTCGCGGGCAGTCGACTGGGAAGCTGATGATTTCGTGGGCATATGCCGACGGAATCTACGGCAGATCGCCACTTGGGTCACGCCCATGCGCGAGCCAGACTTCGCCATGACTCGCAAACGCAAGCTGGTCATCGGGGTCGTGGCGCTGGTAGTGGTGCTGGTGGCGGCGCGCATCGCCCTGCCTTTCGTGGTCGAGGATTTCGCGAACCGCAAGCTCGCGGCGCTCGAAGCCTACGATGGACACGTCGGCGACATCGACATCCATCTGTGGCGCGGCGCGTACAGCATCGATGGCATCGTCATCGTCAAGACCGGCGCCAAGCGACCCGTGCCTTTCTTCCGGGCGCGCCGCGCCGATCTGTCGGTGGAATGGCGCAGCCTGCTCAAGGGATCGGTGGTCGCGGAAGCTTCGTTCCTCGGTCCCGAGCTCAATCTCGTGCAGGCCGATAACAAGAAGGACTCGCAGCTCGGCGCCGAAGAAGACTGGCATGCGCGACTCGAAGACCTGTTTCCATTCCGGTTCAACACCGTCGAGGTCGTCGACGGCACGGTCAGATTCCTGGCGCCCGGCATCCAGACGCAGGACGCAATCACGGCCCGCCATGTCAACGGCAATGTCACCAATCTCACCAACGTGATCGAGTCGGGCAAGGAAACCTTCGCCGACTTCCGCATCAAGGCCGATGTGCTGGATGGAGCGCCGGCCGTGGTCGCCGGCAGCGTGAATGCCTTCGCCAGACAACCCACGTTCGACGTGAACATGGAAGTGAAGAAGGTGCAATTGCCGAAGGCGAATCCCTGGCTGCGCGAGTACATCAAGGCGGATGCCGAGGCCGGAAAATTCGAGCTGTACATGGAGATGGCCGCCGCCGACGGCAAGTTCAAGGGATATGCGAAGCCCATCATGGAGGAGGTCGACATCTACCGCTCCGGCGAGCCGGAGAAGAATCCGCTCAAGCGCGTATGGGAAGGGTTCCTGGACTTTGCGGCCAACGTGCTCGAGAACCCCGACGCCGACCAGGTGGCGGCGCGCATTCCGTTCAGCGGTACCATCGAGGATCCGCAGACCAATCTGTTCGCGACGATTGCCAGCGTGCTGCGCAATGCCTTCGTGAGCGCCTTCGCGCGCTCGCTCGAAGGTTCGATCACGCTGCGCGACGTGAAGAAGAATCTGAACGAGCTGGACCCCAACGAGGAGTCGGACGAAGAGTCCGGCAAGAAAGACTCGAAAGACGACAAGGTCGCGCAGAAACCCAAACCGAAACCCGGCCCGGCCGGCAAGAGTTAGAGCGTCTCTCCGATTCGCGCCTGCATGTAAGGAAAGAATGGATTGCACGAGGCGCGCACCAGTGTATCCGCGCCGTTGATCAGGATGCCGCGCTCCGCGCGCGGCGCCTGGCTGCCGAGATGCACTCCATAGTCCTCGTCATCCGGATCGGTGCCGTACAGCGAGTCGCTGGCAGGGAAAGGCAGCGCGACGTGTGACAGCGAGAAAAAACTGCGCGGATACTCGAAGTCGAGCGGCCGGGTGACGAGTGCGGTGGCCCCCGGCGGGCGCGCGCTTTCCAGCACACGCGGCTCGCCCGGCGCATTGCCAATCACGGTGATGCGATAACGCTGCGCGCCCGGGGGCAGCATCTGGTCGAGCCGCCGCTGTGCCGACTGCGACAGCAGGATGTCGAAAGGCGTCGCACGATTGATGTCGAACAGCACCAGCTCGCTGCCATTGGCCGGAAGCCTGGCGAACAACGTGCTCACCAGCGCCTCGCCCGCGACCGTGGAGTCGACCACCGACTGGAACGCGAGGATGGGTGGCAGCCGTGCGATCGCGCCGCTCTCGACGGCGGCGGCCATCTGCTCGTCGATGCGCTGCGTGAGCTCGTAAGACTGGCGCGCGGCATCGACCGGGAACGAGTTGTACTTGAACGGATTGAACTCGGGAATGATGTCGAGCCACGCGGTTTTCGAAAATCTCGGCAGCAGCGCCGGCCACCCGGCGACGCCGGCGTAACGTGCGAAACGGGTGAGGCCGATCATCGGCGAGAGCAGCACCAGGCGGGTCGGGGCATCGGCGCCGGGTTCTGCGCCGGACGCCGCATCGAGCGCGTACTGCAGGGCAAGCGCGCCGCCATTCGAGTAGCCGACGATGTGCAGCGGTTTGCCCGCGCCCGTCAGGCGTCGTGCCTCGCGCATGGCGAGGCGGGTCGCGGCGCGCCAGTCCTGCCAGCGGGCGCGCGTGAGTCCGGCCGGCACGGTCCCATGCCCCGGAAGGCGCACGCCCACCGCGGCAAAACCGTGCTCCACGTAGCCCTGCGCCACGTGCCGCAGCGAGTAGGGTGAATCGGAAAGTCCGTGCAGCAACACCACGGCGCCGACCGGCTCGCCGGCCGGCAGCAGCTGGTAGGAACGATTCCAGTCGTGCGCAAAGCGCGCCGCATTGAGCGGGCTGCCTTCGAAGAAGCGGTTCGCCGGCACGCGATCCTCGTTCTCGACTGCCTCGCGCATGTGGACGCGCACCTCGTCCATGGTTTGCTGCTCGCGCGCCATCCATGCGGTCCAGTCGAGCTGGTCGATTTCGCCGCCGTCCGGTTCGCGCGGTGCCCAGGTGTGCCAGGGCTTGAGGTCGGGTTGTCGTTCGCTCTGCAGTACGCGCAGCGCCAGGACGATGGCCAGCGCCGTTGCCAGCACGGCGGCGCCGCGCCAGACCCAGTTGCCAATGGAGCCGGATTGCATGCCGCTAGAATATGCCCGATGCAGTATCCCGGTATCCCCGACGTTCGTGACGGGCTGACGCGCGAGGAGCGCATCGTGCTGTACGTGCTGCACGAGGCGCAGAAGGAGCGCGGTGGTCGCAATGTACCCACGGCCATGTTATGGGGTCGGGTCTGCGAGCACTTCTACATCAGCCCCGCAGACCTGTCGGCGATGCTGGCGCGGCTCGGCGCGCGGCTTTCCTGATCGACGACGGTCTAGCCGGCCCCTAAACGGGGGGTTCGGGGCCGGCCTTTCCGTGCGGGCGGTAGTTAGCCGCTGGTACCCGTCGCGGCCGCACCACCCGCATTACCACCGGGGAACTGCTTGAAGATCTCGGTCACGACCACGTTGACCGCGGCGCGCGGGTCCTTCATGACCTTGTCGGTGAGCTTGCCTTCGGCCACGCCTTCCCATACCAGCTCGCGCTTGCGGGCGTCGACCACGTCGATGTTGGCGGTGCCGACCTTGTAGTGCACGGTTTCGACGTCCGACCCGCCGTAACCGCCGTACATGCCGCCGCGATAGCCGTAGTAACCCACGCCGTAGCTCATGGATGGCGTGCTGCGAATATCGGTCTGATCTTTCGCATTGACGTGAAAGTTGACCCACAGGTCGGCGTCACCGCCCTCGATGAACTGGTAGCCGCGCGCGTCCATTTCGCGACGCACGGCTTCCTTGAAGTAACCCGTGAGCGGCGTCTGCACGTCGCCGCGGTCGGTGCCGAGCTTCGACGGGAAGGCGTAGGTCTTGTAGGACTGCAGATTGGCGGTGGGCGCCGTATTGGCGCGGATCTTCGGTCCGGTTTCGCAAGCCGAAACAAGCAGGCCCACGGCCATCAGCGCCAGGATCTTGTTCATGTATTCACTCCTCCGGGCGCGGATTTTCCGGCGCATGCGTGGCAGGCAAGAATTGGACGTAGGTCCCATCAGGATTCGCGCGTCCAGGTGTCGTCGGGCGCGAACGCCTGGATTTCCTGGACCGACTTTTCAGTATCGACGCCGAGATTCTTGCGGTAGATCGCGCCGTCCTGGTTGACGATGAACGTCATGATTCCACTGGCGCCGTACTCGGCGGGATACGCGAGGATGGCGAATTCCTTTTTCGGGTCGGCGACGTTCAGGCGGCGATAGAAGTAGCCGCGATAGGGCGCGGGCTGTGCGCCGCCCGGCGTGTAGCCCTGTGCCTCGGCCCAGGCCAGCATCGGCCCCGCCGGGCTCTCGGGCTCGCCGGCGTTGCTCTCCCAATACAGTCCATCCTGTTTGCCGGGCTCGCTGCGCAGCTTGGTGGCGAATGCACCTTTCTTCGTGGCGTATTCGTGTTGCGCGCCGACGATGCCGCGCATCACGCCGAGCACGGCCAGCTCATTGCGGCCGATGCGCCGCAGGACCAGCTCGCGAATTCCCGTCCTGGTGTCGAACATCCATTCATTGCCTTGCTTGACGATGGGCAGCGGCAGCGGCCAGCGGCCGGCGCCCACCTCGAGGAAGAATGCATCGGGTCCCGCGGGCACCAGCAGGCGGACGCTGTCGTAGGCCTGCACGAAGGCCTTGCGCTCGGTGCCGCCCTGCACGGTGTCGCCGGGATTCAACAGCGGCGCGGATTCCGGTCCGAGCAGCGAGGCGAGCCGGCCCTTGTCACCGGTACGCACGGCCTCGGCGAATTCCTGCGCGGCCGCGCCGGGCGAAGCAAAACTCGAGTGCGTCTGGCCGCTTTCTTCCTTCGCGCAGGCACTGCAAAGGATGGCTCCGGCCAGGGCCAGAGTGAATGCATGTGACGGGACTTTCATCCGCCGCGGCATTTTCATTCGCCACCTCGGGGTTGAGTTGCCGGCGCTTGTTCGCCGGCGCTCTGATGACCGCGCTGACTGGCCGCGCGTTCGGCCTCGCCACTCTCGACATTGCTGAAGGCGTGCTCGCTCTCGGGTGCCGCGACCTCACCGGTTTTCTGATGTCCGCGATCCTCGGCAGTGGGCACCGCCGCGGGCGGAGCCGGCGCGGCGGTCTCGGGTGCCGGCGGGCGCGCGTCCTGCTTCGTGCACGCGGAGCAGGCGAGGGCCAGGGCCAGGAGGATGGCCAGGAGGGTGGAGAGTGCGGGCCGATCCGGCCGGCGAAGTTCGGTGGCTATCATGGCAGCGACACTAGCTAGCGCGCGCGCCGGTTCCAATGGCCCTTAAGTCCGATGGCTGCCCCGCGCCCCGGGCGCGCCTGCGGCCGCGGTGGCGCGCGCGATGGATTCGTTGATCGAGCGCACCAGCACGTCGCCGCGCAGCGGCTTGCGCAGGTAGTTAGCCGCACCATCCGACAGCGACTGTTGCTGCGTCACCATGTCGTCATGGGCGGTGATCAGGATCACCGGCAGGTTGATCTTCATGCTGATGAGCCTGCGTTGCACGTCGCGGCCCGTGAGGCCGGGCATCTGCAGGTCCAGCACCACGCAATCGGGGCGGAATTTTTCCAGCGATTCGAGGAAGGCCTCACCGCTGGCGAATGCTTCGGCATCCATGTTGGCGGCGCGCAGCAGCCTGATGAGGGCCCGGCGCACCGATTCTTCGTCGTCGACGACGGCGACAAATGAACGGCGATTTTCCATGCCCTGCCAGTAGGCGCGGGGCTCGACGCGAAATGTAGTGGACATTCGTCCTATAAGGGTCGCGACGCTTCGCGCGCCTGCGTCGCGAGCGTCACCAGCTCGGCCACCGACCTGACTCTCATCTTGAACATGACGCGGCCGCGGTGGACTTTCACGGTCTTCTCGGCGGCGCCGAGTTGCGCGGCGATTTGTTTGTTCATCTTGCCGGCCACGACCAGGTCGAACACCTGGCGCTCGCGCGCCGTCAGCGCCGACAGCCGCGACTGGATCGCGGCGCGCGTGGCGCGCCGCTGGCGCACCGTGTGATCGCGATCGAGAGCCTCGCGAACCGCGGCGGCCAGTTCCGAGAGCCGCACGGGCTTGGGCAGGAAGGTCACGGCACCGGCGCGCATGGCCTGCACGCTCATGCGCACGTTGGCATTACCGGTGATGAATACGATGGGCAGCGAGCGGTCGCTGGCCGAGAGCAGCTGTTGCAACTGCAGGCCGTCGGTCCCCGGCATGGCGACGTCGGCCACCAGGCAGCCCGGCTTTTCCGGATCGTAATCGGTCAGGAAGGCGTCGGCCGATGCCCAGCTCATGACGTGAAATCCTTCCGCGTTGAGCGCGCGCGTGAGTGCGCTGCGCACCGAGGCATCGTCGTCGACCAGGTACACAGTCTGTGTCTGTTCGCTGTCGTTCATGGCGGACCTCCGGCAATCGGGATCTTGATGTGAAATATGGCACCACCCTCGGGAGCATTTTCGGCCCACAACACGCCATGGTGCGCCTCGGCAACCGAGCGGCAGATCGCCAGGCCCAGCCCGAGACCATGGGCCTTGGTGGTTACGAATGGCTGGAAAATCCTGTCGGTATCGCCGGCAGCGATGCCCGTGCCGTTGTCCTGCACGGTGATTTCGACGGCCTCCGAGGCGGCGAGAAAACGCGTGCTGACGATGGCCTGGCGGCGCGGCAGCGGCGTTCCGACCATGGCTTCGCAGGCGTTCATGAGCAGGTTCAGCACCACCTGCTGCATCTGCACGCGGTCGGCCAGCACGGTGGGCATGGTGGAATCGAGGTGCAAGGTGGCCAGCACGTTGCGCGTGACGAATTCACTGTGCGTGAGCTCGAGCGACTCGCGCACCACGTCGTTGAGCTCCACCGGCGCGTATTGCGCATCGCCCTTGCCGAGCAGTGCGCGCAGCCGCTGGATCACCTGCGCGGCGCGTTCGTCGTCCTGCACGATGTCCTGCAGGATCTCGCTCAGCTCGTCCTGGTTGGCGCCGCCCTTCTGCAGCATGCTGAGCGCGGCCTCGGCGTTGCCGAGGATCGAAGTCAACGGTTGCTTGAGCTCATGCGCAAACGCGCCCGAGAGTTGCCCGAGCACCGCGGCGCGCGACAGGTGCGTGAGCTGCTGGCGCTGGTTGCGCGCATCCGCCTCGGCGCGTTTGCGCGCGGTGACGTCGGTGCGCGTGATCACCGCGCCGCCTTCGGCGCGACGCAGGCGCTCGAAGCTGACCTCGACCCAGCCGGCATCGCCGACATTGGTCTCACGGCATTCGATGATGCGGCGATCGTCGGTACCGTTCAGCACGACACGCAACGTCGACAGATGTTCGATGGCGGTCCGGTCGCCCTGCTCGGCAGAGCGCGCGCAGCATTGCAGGTAGTTCTCGCCGGCCAGCACGCGATCGAAACGTGATGGCGGCGCGCAGTCGACGGCGTTGCGCCACGAATCGTTGATCTCGATGACCGTGCCGCGGCTGTCGAGCACGGCGACCTGGTCGTGCAGCGAGGTGAGCACGGCGGCATGCAGACTCTCGACGCGCTGGCGACGCGCCTCGGCGCGCCGGAACGAGGACAGGTCCAGCGCATAGATGACTCCGCCTTCATCGGCGGGAAATCGGCAATGTCCGAGGATGACGGGCACGCGCCGCCCGTCGCGCAGCGCCAGCTCGAGCTCGGCATTGTCGAAGCGTTCGAGCAGGTCGCTGGATTCCGCGTCCGGCTCGGCGTCGCGCGACGCCGGCTTGCTGTTCAGGGTGGCCAGGTCCTCGAAACGCAGCTTGCCGCTCTGGATGTCATCGCCGCTGAATCCCGTGAGCCGCAGGAAGGCTTCATTGGCTTCGCTGATGCGCAGGTCATCGCGCCAGATCGCGATCGGGATGATGTTGTTCTCGAAGATGCTGCGGAAGCGCGCCGTGCTCACCGACAGCGCGCGCCCGGCGTGGCGCCATTCGTCGAGCAAAGCCGCCGCGATGAGGAAGAGGATGCTCATGACGACGTGATAGGCCACGAGCGACAGCGCGTTCTCGACCGGATCGGTGCCCGTCAGCGGCCCGTAGCCGTTGACCATGGCGAGCATGGACACCGCACCCGCGGTCAGACAGGCGGCGCCGGCACCGGCGACGCCAAAGCGGATCGTGGCCCAGGCCACCAGCGGCAACGGCGCGTACAGCAACAACGAGGTGCGCTCCGGGCTGTCGAACGGGATGAAGAACAACAGGATGCAGACTGCCAGCGTGGTCAACGCCAGCGTCATGGCCTCGGCGGCGCGTTTCACCGAGATCGGCCGCTGCCCGCTGCGCAAACGTTCGGCGCAGTGCACGGTCAGCGGCACCAGCGTGACCACCGCAAACGTATTGGTCACCGTGCGTGCCACGACCGTGAGCCACATCTCGCTGGAGATACCGGACAACTTGAAGAAAGCCGCCATGAGGAAGCTGGTCAGTGCCGGCGCCAGCAGACCACCGAACAACACCAGCGTGAGCGCGGTGCGCACGCGATCGAAGCGAAGTGGATGGGGAGTGACCGTGGCCACCGCCAGTGCGCCGAGCATTGCCAGCCCGACGTTGGCGAAGTACTGGATCGCGACCTGACTCAGCGGGAACTCCCCCAGCTGCGAGAACAGGTGGAAGGGCAACACGCCGGCCAGGTACAGCCACCAGTGCTCGCGCGGAGTGAGCATCAACGCGGCCATCAGGATGGCATTCGGCGCCCACAACACGGACACCGGTGCCGACGGGAATGCGAGCACCTCGCCGACTTCGGCGGCGATGAAATAGGCCGCGCCGACGGCCAGCGGCAACGTCCAGGATTTAACTAACGGCCACATCGGCGCCGCGTCGGACACGTGCGATTTCAGGAGCACACGAAGCTGATCGACCGAACGCGCTCCGGGCGATTGTTGCTGAACACATTGTTAGGCCTCCCTGACTCTGCACGGCCCACTGCTAACGGACCGGCTGCGTAACCTCTCGACGAGGTTCACCCGTCGGGTGCACTTTTCCATGGCACCCTTACAGGATCTTTGCGCAACGCCCGGATTAGGCGCCAATTCGCGTACGGATACCAGTCCCCTCAGGGGATTGGGACCGATGGGACCTTGGTCCGATTCGACTAGTTAGCGGTCGATTCGATACTGCCGGCCTGCTTCGAAACCCGAATTAGGCAATTTCCTAGGCACCGCTGCGCACAGGCGGCCCGGCGCGATTGCGGGGGTTTGCCTGAGGCGCGCCGCACCCCAGACCAGGAGAGTCCCGTGAAAACGACTGCGTATTCGCTTTTCAGTGCAATGTTGTTGGTCGCCGCCGTCGCCCATGGTGGGGCTGAGACCGCTACCAAGCCGAAAGCCCCGGCAGATCCGCCCTCGATGCAGCGCGAGAGTCTCGACGAAATCTCCGCGACCGTGGTGTCGGTGGATCCCAAGACCCGGATCATCGAATTGCGCGGCGAGGAAGGCCGTACCGGTGCCTTCACGGCCGGCCCCGAGGTCAAGAACTTTGCCCAGATCCGCACGGGCGACAAAGTCGTGGTGAGCTATTACCAGGGTATTGCCGCGCAGGTGTTACCGCCCGGTACGACCAAGAACGAAGTCAACCAGGTCGACCTGGCCAGCACGGCACAGCCCGGGGCCAAGCCCGGAGCCGGAGTGGGCAGTGCGATCCGTGGCACCGTGGTCGTGCAGACGATCGACACCAAGGCCAATACGATCACCGTGCGCAAGCCGGATGGCACTTCGCGCACGCTGCCGGTCGAGAGCGAGGAAGGCCGCACTTTCATCAAGAAGCTCAAGAAAGGCGACAAGGTGGACGTGGTGTACGCCGAGGCCCTGGCCGTTGAAGTCAGACCGCAGACCTAAGGGTCGCTACTTCTCGATGCGGTAACGGATGCCGGCGTGCCCGTCATCGGGCGCCTGGTTGGCCTCGAGTGACCAGTGCTTGGAGAACTCGTAACGCACCGTCATGGTGCTGCCAGGCTCGAACAGGCCGACGCCGTAGCTTATGAAGAACCGCGGCGATAGGTATTTTCCGACGGTGAATGCATTGCCGCCGAGGTCGGTGTTCTGCTCGACGCCGATCTCGTCGACGAAGCCCATCTTGCCGCCGAGCTTTTTCGCCAGGCGGTTGCCGAGCACGCTGCCCACCGACTGCGCGGCGCTCGAGACCATCTGGCCTTCCTCGCCGTGCGCTTCGCTCGCGGCCTTGCCGGTCAGTAGATAGGACATGGCATCGGTCTGCGAGGTGGCGGGTTCCGTGAACACGTCGAGCTTGGGATTCTGCGCCGTGCCGGTCACGCGCAGTTTCGCGGTGACGTCCTCCAGCTTGCGCCCGGCCAGGATGTCGAGCTGCGGATCGTCCAGCGAGGTGCCCGCGAACTGCAGCCGGCCGCGCTCGATGGTCAGTTTTCGACCGAAGGCCTCGTACGTTCCCAGCACACGGATCTCGCCGGTTGCGCGGCTGGGCTGATCGCGCTCCTCGAGCACGCGCAGCTCGCCGTTGACCGTGGAGTCGAGGCCGAAGCCCACCAGCTTCACGCGATCGCCGAGCACCACGCGCACGTCGGTAGTCAGGCCGAGCGACGTTGTCCTTCACCTTGCACCTCGCGATCGACGATCACCACGTCGGGCGAGGCGCGATAGCTGCGCGCGAAACTGAGCTTCTCGAGATTCACGTCGGCGTCCTCGATCTTCACCATGCCGGTCAGCGCGAGGCTGCCGGACTTGCCCGCGAGCGCCAGGTCGGGCGCCATGGTCACGCGGGCGCCGGGAATGTTCGCGGCCAGGAAATTGCTGCCGCTCAGCTTGAGCTCGAGCCCCTGCGGCTCCACGCGCGTGCCGCTGATTCGCAGCGTGCCGTCACCCGAGACGATGGAGCCTTCAGCCTGAAAGCGGCCCCCCGGTTCGAGCGTGGCATTGAAGTTCCCTTCGCGCAGATGCACACCGAGCATCGGTACTTCGGTGTCCAGCCCGGTGGCTCGCACCGTGAGCCCGACGCGCGGGGCACGCAGGGTGCCCGCGACTTCGGCGGCAATCTCGCCGCTGCCGCGCAGGTTGGCGAGTTGCGGCACCCAGATGGCCAGCGGCGCCAGGTCGCGCAGCTTGAGCGCGGCGCGTCCGCCCAGCGATGGGTCGCTTTCGGCCATGGCCAGGGTCAGCGCGCCCTCGAGCTCACCTTGTCGCGGCAGGATGCCGCGCAGCGTGGCGCGCGCCGTCTCGCCCGAAAGGTCGACGTCGATGCCGAAGTCGCGGTACTCGAGCACCAGTGCCTTGTCATCGCCGCGCTGCGAGAGCGCGCCGGTGGCCGAATTGAGCGTGGCCCTTCCGGACAAGCCGCCGTCGCTGCTGCGATGCAGATCTCCATTGCCTTCGAATGTGCCCTGGACGCTGACGGCGGCATCTGGAGCCGCCAGTGCCACCAGCACGCCCAGCGGCAGCGCGCGCACCGAGTAGTTGGCCGCGAAACTGCGCGGATCGCGCCGCACGGCGGCGCACACCGCGATCTCATCGCCCTTGAGGCAGGTGTTCGCCAGCTCGAGCGAATCCCGCGCGACCGTCAGGCGCGCCGGCTCGGTCAGCTTCAGCGGCGGAACGCGCGCCACATCGAGCCCGAGCTGGCCGATGGTTCCGGACCAGCTGCTCTGGGCCGCGCGCCCCGGACAATGAACCATTCGCGCGCAGTACCAGGGACAGGGGCTCGCCGCGCGCATCCAGTGCAATGTCGTGCGCATGCGCATCGCCGTTCAATTTTGCCGACACGTCCGAGAATTCGAAGCCCGCCAGCGTGAGGCCCTGGGTGCTGAGCTCGGCAGAGCCGCGCAGCGCGCGCGCATTCTGCGCGCGCAGCTTCAGCGTCGCCGCGTCGAAGGCCGTGTCGCCCTGGCGCACCTGGCTGGCGGTGACGCGCGCCTCGAGCTCGATGTTCGGCCAGCGGCCCAGCGATTTGACTTCGGCACTCAACTTGCCGCGCAGGTCCTTGCGCCATTCCTCGAGCGAGGCCACCTCGAGCCTGGCATCGATGCTGGGCCGTGCGCCGGACGTGGCCACGGCCTCGAGCTTCGCGCCGCCGGACTGCAGCAGCACGCGACCGCTGGGTTTCAGGTCCGGCCCCAGCGTCACGTCGCCGGAACCGGAAATCGTGCGCGCGCGCAACTTGCCCTGGAGACGCGCGAGTTTGAATTCGGCGCGCGGACCGGCCTCGGGCCAGTGGCCCTGGGTGGCGAGGTCGAAGTCGAGAGCGCCCGGCCAGTCGTCGAAGAACAGCGAGGGATCGAAGGCGCGTGCCTGCGCGTCCAGTGTCCAGCGCAGGGGCTTGCCGAGCTCGATATCGCCCTTCACCGACAAGGCGCCGGGTAGCTGCGTGAGCTCGAGCTCCTGGATGCGCAGCCGCTCGCCGGAACCGTCGACTCGCAGCGTCAGCGTGGAATGCTTTCGGCGCGCGCCACCCGCGCCATTGCGTTCATCGCGAAGCGTTGCTGCACCGTGGTCAGCGCGAGCTTTCCCGAGCAGCGAAAATTCGCGCCGGCCCAGGCCTCCGGCAAGCGGAACTCGCCCCAGGCCAGCTCGGCGGAGGAGGGTTGCGAAGCATCGAGCGACAGGCGCGCGTGGCCGGTGACCGCCGCCGGCTGCGAATTGAGGCGCAGCTTCAGCGCCGCTGATCTCCAGCAGCTGCTCGCGACGCGCGAGATTCAGCGAGTCGATGAACACGCGTTCCTGGTCGACGGACAAACTACCGCGCAATGCCAGCGCGTCGAGATCGCCTTCCGCATCGAGCTCCAGCGCCAGCGTCTCGAATGCGTCGCTGTCCACCAGCGGATGCGGATCGAAGCGCGGCACGGACACATGCGCGCGCCACGCCGATCGCTCGCCCGTCGCGCTGCGTTCCGTGAGCGTGGCGGCGAGTTTCATGCTCACCGGCGACTCGAGCGCCGCGGCGAGCTCGAGACCCTCGTGTGCGCCGCGCGCGCCCAGCGTGCCGCTCCACTCGCGCGCGCCGAGGCGCCAGCGAAACTCGGCGTTCAACTCCTTCAGTCGCGGCAGCGACGCAGCCACGCGGCCCGACAGCTTGAGCTGTCCATCCGGGCTCACCAGCTCCAGCGAGCGCGCCACGATGTCGCTGCCGATCCAGCTCGCCGCGAGATTCAGCTCGCGCACCACGAAGGGCGCGGCATCGGTCCGCTGCAGCTCGCCGCGCGCCAGGCGCAGTTCGTCCACCTGCATGTCCAGCGGCGCTGTCCAGGGATCGCGTGCACCGCCGGGCGGGCTGGCAATCGTCGGAGTGAACAGCGTCAGCCGCAGGCCATCCACCTGGGCGCGCTCGACGTGCAGCCGGCGCGACAACAGGGCCAGCGCCGCGAACTCCAGCACCGCGTCGTCGATGGTCAGGTCCATGCCGACGGCGGGGTCGCGATAGCGAAGATTGTGGATGCGCAGCGTGCCCGCAACCGTGCCGCGAACCTCGTCGACTGTCAGGCCCGCGGGCAGCCAGCGCCGTGACAGCGCCAGCAGCGAACGGGCGCCGCCCTCCGAGTACACCGCCCACGCAAACACGGCCGCGGCCAGCACCAGCAGTGCTGCCAGCACGATTCCGCCGATGCGCACAGCCTTCAAAAGTCCGGCCCGATGTTGAAGTGGATCTGCCAGGAGTTGGCGTCGATGGATTTCACCGGGTAGGCGAGGTCGAAACGCAGCACGCCCACCGGGGATTTCCAGCGTACACCCATACCCGCTCCCACGTGCAGCGTGAAGTCGTCGCCCAGGAATGAGTCGCCGGCGTCGACGAACACCGCGGCACCGAAGCCGCGCCGCCAGTAACGTTCGAGCTCGACGGTGCCTTCGGCGAGCCGGTCGCCACCGATGACGTCCCCGGCCGCATTGCGGCTGCCGATTTCCTCGTAGCCGAAGCCGCGGATGGAGCGATCGCCGCCCGAGAAGAAGCGCAGCTCCGGTGGCAGCAGATCGAAGTCGTCGACTTCCATGATGCCCACTTCGCCGCGCAGGATGAGCCGCGTGTCCGCGCCGAAGGCGTGCAGCCATTTCACTTCCAGGTCCAGCGATCCGAAGCGGGTGTCGCTGAGTGCTTCGACGGGCGTACCACGCGCCGTCAGCGAATAGCTGTAGCCGCGCCGCGCGAACGCGGGTTGATCCGAACGGGAGCGCGTGATCGCGCCCTCGAAGAACAGCAACGTGGAATTGCCGTCCTCGCTGCCGATCTCGAAATCGCCGGAGAGAAATTGCAATCCATAGACCGTCGTGTAGCCGCCCCACTTGCGTGCCATGTTCACCGCCAGCTTCTCGGTTTGCGAGATGCTCGATTCGGTTTCTTCGTCGCGATAGGTGCCCGCGAAGCTCAGCATGCGCTGACGGTGCCCGGGCAGCGGAATGCGATAGCTGAGCTCGACGGCCTTGAGGCGCTGGGCCAGGTCGAACTCCGCCTGGCCCTTGTGTCCCTTGTCGTTGAGCCAGCGCCGCTGCGCGCTGAAGTCGACGCCCACGCCGCGATCCGTGCTGGCATACAGCGCGGCGCTGTAGATGTTGCGCTTGGCCGGCGTCAGCTCCACGTCCACCGGCACGACGCGGTCGACGGCTTTTTCCGGATGCGGCTGCACCGTGACCGTCGAGAAATAGTCGGCGCCCACCAGTCGCTGCTGCATTTCGAGCAGCTGCGAGCTGGAATAGTCGTCGCCCTCGCGCCATGGCATGTATCGGTCGTACAACCCGGTCGCGAACTGGCCACCGGAAATTTTCGTCGCGCCGAACTTGTAGCGCGGACCACCCTCCCAGGCGAGCGCGATGTCCGCGGTGCGCGCCGCCGAATGCACCTCGACCCGATGCTCGGTGAGCCGCGCACCGAGGAAGCCACTGTCGCCGAGTGCTTTCTCGATGGCGGTCTTGCTGGCCTCGTACTGCGCATGGTCGAAACGCTCGCCCACCTTCGGCACGAAGGCTTCGATCGACGAGGCGACGGCGGGCAGTCTTGCGGCCTCGCCGGACACCGTGACCGCACTCTTTCTCACCAGCGTGGGTTCACCGGCGTCCACCTCGTAGGTGACCTCGAATCCTCCCGCCGGCGTCGGCTCGAGACGATTGCGGATCGAGCCGCCGTAATACCCCCAGGCTTCGAGCGTGGCGCGGATTTCTTCTTCGCCGCGCGACACCAGGCGCCGCAGCTGCGCCTCGCTTACGGCGCGCTCGCGGTATTGCTGGAGCGTGAGTCCGGAACGCACGGCTTCTTCGAGCCCCGGCTTCAGGCCATTGATGGCCAGATCGAGTTTCGTGTCGGCAGCCCGCGCGGCGCCGAGCGTCGCGCCACCAGGCGCGCCGAGAAAAACAGCGAGCAACAGACAGGCGAGAGCGATGCGCGAAAGCGGCATGTCATCCGCAGGAATCGCTGCCGTGACCGCGGCAGGCCATCGGACCTAGGGGCCATTGTTGGCGCCGGCGGCCCCGGCACCTCAGAACGAAGCGGTCACGAAGACGCGGGCGCCGCCGTATTTCCAGCGCAGGTGACCATCGAAGTTGGCGCCGTCCACGTCCACCTTGGTGACGAAGTTGTTCCAGCCGGCACCGACGCCCCAGTGCTCGGAGAACTGCCAGACCGCGGAGGCCGTGTAGTCGGTGACGCTGCCGTCGTATTCGTCGATGCTGATCGAGAAGTACTGGATCATCGCGTCGATGTAGAACTTCTCGTGGAATCGCCACACGCCGTGCAGGCCCAGTACCGGCAGCGGCCCATTGGCTTCCGCCGAGTTGGTCAGGTTCGCCAACGGCTGGCCGTTGAGCTCGCCCGAAAGGCTGGATTCGAACTTGAGGTTATGGATGCCAAACGACCCCGAGAGGTCGTACGTCTCGCGCTTGACGAAGGTGTATTCGTAGGCGAGCTCGATCACCTGGGTCTGGGTGGTGGCGCGAACCTCGAGGTTCACGGGATAGACCGTGTCTCTGAAGATGATTTCATCCTCGAGCGTCTTGCGCGCTGCCTGGCTGGTGTCGAAGTACATCAGCCGGATCTTCTGGCGTGGCGTCATGCGCCAGTAGGCGTCTATCCGAAAGCGGTCGGAATCCTCCAGTCCCAGATCCCGTTCCGCATCGATTTCGGTTCCGCGCGTGGCGCCGTCCACGCGCAATTCCGTGTCGGTGCTGAGCAGGAACCCGCCCAGGCTGATGTTGAAGCGATCGTTGAGCGGGTTTCCCGCTTCCGCGTGCAGCGCCGGCGCCACCGCGGTCATCAGGACCGCGGCGGTGGGCAGCCCAAATCGCCGCCACCTGGCGCGCGTATTCAACTTGCTCGTCGCCAGGCTCACCGGACACTGAAAAGAGGCCGCAGCTGTCATAGGGTTTTCTTGATGGTTGTTTGTCGTTGGCATCGCAGGGAGAGGGTCGATGCAGCCTCCAAGATTCCGGACGGCTGCGGCTTGGGGATGTTTTACAACGGGCCGATGCACCGCGACATCGGACTTCGGACGTACAAGACCGCGCATTCATGGGGCCGAGGCGGTAGGACCTAGGTCCGACGCGCAATGGGCCCCTGTCAACGCACGCTGGGGCGCTGGTCCCGACTCGCGAGGTGATCCATGAAACGCCTTTCCGTGCCAACGCACTTCTTTCTGCTGCTCTGTGCCGCGCTGCTGTGTGCGACTGCCTTCGCCAAGAAGCCGCCGCAGGAATGGGATGGCCTGACGTTGGTGAAGCTGAAAGGCCTGGATGCCGCGTACGCGCGCCCCGGTGCGGACTTCTCCATCTACCACAAGATCATCGTCGATCCCATCCAGGTGGCATTCGCCAAGGGCTGGGACAAGGAAGAGACCTTCTCGGGCAACAAGCTCAGTGCCAATCAGCTCGAGGAGATCAAAGGCAAGATCTCCAAGGTCGCCGAGGAAACCTTTGCCAAGGAGTTCAGCGAAAAGGGTGGACCGCAGATCGTCACGGCGCCCGGACCGGACGTGTTGCGGTTCTCCTCGGCCATCGTCGATGTCTGGCCCAACGCGGTCGACACCCAGGAGCCGGGACGCAGTTATGTATTCACGACCAGTGCGGGCAGCGCCACCCTGTATGCCGAGCTGCGCGACTCGGAGACCGGCCAGCTCATCGGCCGCGTGGTCGATGCGCGCGAATCCCGCAATTCCGGCGATATGCGCTGGACCAACTCCGTCGAAAACGCACACCAGGCACGCATGATGGTGCAGACCTGGGCGCGCGCCCTGCGCAAGCGTTATGACGCACTTCGCGAAGCCACGGCCGGCGGCGACGTGACCGCAAAGCAGTAGATTGGACGAAAGGCCCATTGCTGCAAAAACGCGCTCGGGACGATGCTGGCTCCATGCTGACGCGCTGGATTGAACGCACTGCCTGGGTCGTGGGGATCACGCTGCTCGGCATGTATGGCGGTGTGCGGTTGTGGGCGGAAGAGTCGCGCGCGCAGGCGGTGGAGGAATTCCGCGCCATGACGGTCGCGCCCGCCGACCAGAGCCTGTGGTCGCAACAGCGTGTCGTGGCGTACGCCGAGGCGCAGCGCGCCGGCAATGCACCCGAGGCCGTGCTGCGGATTCCATCGCTGCCGCTGGAAGTGCCGGTGTATGCGGATACCAGCGACTTGAACCTGGATCGCGGCGCCGGCCGCATTCCCGGCACCGCCGGTCTCGAACAGAACGGCAACCTGGGTCTCGCCGCGCATCGCGACGGCTTCTTCCGCAAGCTCAAGGATGCCGACCTCGGCATGGAGATCCTGCTCGAGCACGGTGGACGCACCCTGCGTTATCACATCGTGGAGATCAGCATCGTCGCGCCCGAAGACGGGTCGGTGCTCGCACCGACGTCGCGGCCGAGCATCACGCTGGTCACCTGTTACCCATTTTATTTTGTCGGCTCGGCGCCCAAGCGCTACATCGTGCGCGCCGAGCTGGACGAAACGCAGACCCGCAACGAAGTCCCCATCAAACTGCAACGGAGAGAAACATGAATACTCGCGCCAAGATACTCGCGGCCGCGTTTGCCCTAGCGGCAGCGGCTGGCGTCAATGCTCAAAGCTCGGTCGATCGTGCGTTCACCGCCAGTGGCGAGAACTGCACGCAAGTCGTCTGGTCGCCGGAGATGCTCGCCAAGCATCCGAAGATCGGCAGTGCCTGCCAGGAAGTCCTGCAGAAAGACGGCAAGACCTACGTGAAGTTCGAAGGCGAAATCAAGAAGGTCTCCAAGCAAGGCACCGAAGTCCAGATGGCCATGAAGGGCGGCGACACCATCACCCTGAATCCGAAGCCGGATCGCTCCGTGTACATCGGTGGCAAGAAGACTCCGGTCAGGAATCTGCATCCCGGTGACACGCTGACGTTCTATATCCCGGAGGATCGCCTGGTGGCTGCGGTGATGGAAACGCCCGCTGCGCCGGCTGAGGAGATTCAGATGGGACCCCCGGTGGAGCAGGTGGCCATGACCACCACCACGTACGACGATCTGCCGCGCACCGCCAGCTCCTGGCCGCTGGCCGGATTGTTCGGTGCGCTGTGCATCGGCTTCGCGCTGGTCATGCGCACGCGCCGCGTGCTGCGCAATCGGTGACAGGACTGTGAGGGTGCCCGGCGAGCACTCTTATATATACGGACGGTCCGGGGTGCGTTCTCGGAATGCATCCCGGCGCCGTCCGCGCCTGGTGGTGCTCGCCGGACTGCTGGCCCTGGTTGTCAGTGACGTGAGCCTGGCGCGCGGTCCCAAGGGCGCCCGCGACGCCGACATGCAGACGGCCGTATCCCAGGCGCACAAGCGCTACAAGCCGGATGGCTCCGGAGCCATTCCGGATTCTGTGCCGATCGGGACCAGGATCTCGCCGGACCTGTACGGCGTGGTCATCGTGCGCGTGAACGGCAAGATCTTCGAGGCCGGTGACACGCGCGTGCCCTTCGTACTCACGGCGGTCGCAGCGCCGTTCACCGCGGCGCTGGTCGCGGAGCAGCAGGGCGGCGCGGCTGCCAGCAACCCGCTCGACTGGGAAGGATCCATCACCACCGTCAGCCTGGTGAAGCCGCAGCACGATCCCGATGCCAAGTGGCGAGCATTGCTGGGTAATCTCGGCGCATTCGCGGGACGTGAATTGTTCCTCGACGACGGCATGTATCGTTCGGCCAGTGCCGCCACGGAATCGGTGCTGGAGGCCGCGCGCCGACTGGCCAGTCAGGGCAAGCTGCAAGACGATGTCGATGCCACCGCGAATCTGTTCGTGAAACAGGGCGCGGTCACGCTGACGGCGCGCGACCTCGCCATCATGGCCGCCACGCTGGCCAATGACGGCAAGAATCCCTTGAATGGGAAGGCCGTGGTCAAGCCGGAAGTATCCAAAGCTCTGCAGGCTCTGGTGGCCGCTTCCGGTCTGCAAAACGTCGGCATGGTGGCTATGGCCGGCAAGGGCGGCGCCATCATTGGCATCGTCCCTGGGCGCATGGGCATCGCCACGTATTCACCGCCGCTCGATGCCGCAGGCAACAGTGTGCGAGGCCAGCGGGCTATCAAATATTTATCGCAGGCATTGCAGGTCAGCCTTCTACAAAACTGACCGGCACCGGTATCGACTTTCTCCTACAGCCCCTTCGCTTTCGGTTCAGCTCCCGTTGGGATTTCCCGCTTAGAATCTGCTCAGACAAATGCGCAGGGGGTCGCGCATGTCGAGTGAGCCATACGTGTTGTCGGTGGATCCGACGCTCGCGCAGCGTCAGAAGGCGAGTGCACTTGCGCTGTTGATGATCTGCAGTTGCGTGCTGGCGTTGCCACTCGCCGATGAGCGCGTGTCGCGTTCCGAAACACTCGTTCTCATCTTCGATACCGCGCTCGCGGCCTTCGGACTGGTGGTCGCCGCGCTGCTGTTCATGCAGTTCCGCGTGACGCGGATTCCCGCCGTGCTGGCGCTGGCCTGTGGATTCCTGCTGATGTCCCTGACCACGGCGCCGCAGCTGCTGCGTGCGGCGCAGGACGCATTCGTCGATCTGCGGCTGCAGTTCATCTCGGACCTGTCGTTGCCGGCCGCGGCCATTTCCTTTGCGCTGCTGCGTCGCAGTTCGGCCGCCCGCGTGGATGCGTCGCGCGTCGCGTCCATCATCGCCGGCGGTATCGCCGCCACGGTGGCGATTGCAGCGCTTGCGACCTGGGTCACCGCTGCGAGCGGCGATTTCGGCGTGAGTGCGCCCGCCGGCGCGGCGACGCTGCTGTGGCGCGTGCTGGCCACCACCTTACTGTGCGCGTCACTGCTGGTGGCCGTCGCGTTGATGTGGCGTGAGCGCAGCTCGGTGCTCGGTTTGTGGCTGCTGGTCACGCTGATTGCGTGGCTGCTGGACGTGTTGCTGCGCGCCGCCGCCCCGGACTATGGCAGCGTGAGCTGGCATTTCGCGCGCTCGTACGGAGTACTGGGGACCGCCTGCATGATGGTCGCGTTGCTCGCCGAGAACGCGACGCTGTATTCGCGCCTGGTCCGAACTTTCGCCGGCCGCGAAGCCGCGGGCTCGCAGCGCGGCGCGGCCGCGGACGTGGTCAAGACCATTTCGAGCGAGCTCCACCAGCCGTTGTGCGCCATCACCGCCAACGCGGATGCCATCCGGCAACTGCTCGAACACCCGCGGCAGGATTTCGCCGAAGTACGCGCGGCACTCGATGACATCGTCGGCGACGCGAAGCGCGCCAGCGAAACGCTGCGCAGTGCGCAGCGCATGCTGGCCGGCGTGAACCAGGCGCCGGCCGTCACCGGCGCGGATCAGCGAGCCTTGCCCGCGCGTGCGGACCCGGCGGGCGCGGACAGTAGTTAGTACGCCGGAGCAGGGCCGCTGCCTGCGTGGCGATGCGCAAGTGCCCGAATTCCATGAGCAGAAGGTCTTATGGCCCCTGCTCGCCGTGGTGCGGTATTGGAACACCATGAGCCTTCTGACGACGGTGGACAGGCGCGGCACCGAGGCCGCGGTGGCCCATACGCTGCCGGTGACACCCGACAACTTCGTGCGTGCCGAAACGGACATGCAGTTCATGACCGTCGTGAAGCGCGGCGGCTTCGGACGCCTGGTGCACGACCGCGAATTTCCACCGGCCGGAAGCCAGCCGCTGGCCTGGGCCGACGCCGACGTACTGCGGTCGCGCGGCGTCTTCGACCTCGAGCTCGGACCGGTGGTGGTCACGCTGCCGCCCTCGGGCGACCGCTTCGTGTCGATCGAAGCGCTGGACGAGGATCACTACTCGCTGGCCATGTTCTACGGACCGGGCACGTATACCTTCAGCTTCGACAATGTCAGCACCCGTTACATGCTCATCGTGGTGCGCATCCTGCTGGATCCGGCCAGCCGCGCCGACCTGGCGGCGGTGCACGCGCTGCAGGATGCCATCGTCGTGGCGCGCCACGGCGGCGGACGCTTCGTGATTCCGAACTGGGACCCGGTCAGCCAGGCGAGGGTGCGCGTGGCGCTGCAGCTGCTCGGCAACACCATCGACGGCGACGAGCGCACCTTCGGCGCGCGCGGCGAAGTGGACCCGGTGCGGCACCTGATCGGTACCGCCACGCAATGGGACCGTTGCCCGCCGCGCGACATCGCCTATCTACTGACGGTGCCGCGACACAACGACGGCAACACCCAGCACCGGTTGACGGTCGGACACGTGCCGGTGGACGGCTTCTGGTCGCTGACCGTTTACGACGCCCACGGGCATTTCCTGAGCGAGGGTCAGTTCGGCCGCACGCTCAACAGCCGCACCGCGGTGCGCGACGCCGATGGCTCGGTGTCCATCCAGTTCGGCGGCTGCGCGGAGGGAACCAGCAACTGCCTGATCATCGCCAAGGGCTGGTGCTATATCGTGCGGTTGTACCGGCCGCGCGCGGAAATCCTCGGCGGCAAATGGAGATTCCCCGAGCCGGTGTTGCTGCGAAACCCGGCGAGCGCGGGCCTGTCCTGATCTCCACGGCGGTTACTACCTGGTGCCTAGGGCGCACCTATGGCCTCCGAAGGTTTTCCCGGGTTTTGCTGGGCGCGGTGCATATGCGCAAGACGTCCGTGCTGGCCGAACGCGCGCACGGAGTCGCTCATCGCCCGTCCATCCACGCGTACTGGAGGCCGACTCCGAAGGTCGTGAAGTTGCTGCCGATGCGGGTGGTGGCGCCGCGGCTCCAGCTGAGTTTCAGTGAATAGTCCTTGCCCAGCGGCATCGAGAAAGTGATGCCGCCGCGGGAATTGGATTGGCGATCCGCCTTGCGAACGCCGTTGAGGGTAGTTTGACCGCCTTCGTAGTAGGTGGTGTTCAACGCCACCCACAGCCGCGGCTTGAATGTGTAGCTCACGTGCGCCTGGAGGCTGGCGAGCGGTTCCTGCTCGCGCCGCTGGCCGCCGAAGAACTCGTCGTTGTCCCCGAACCACCAGGCGCCGACATAGGTCTCGAGCAGCCATTTGCCGGCGGGATACGTGAGCCCGAATTCGGTCTTGGCGGCCCAGCGGTTCGTGCCGATGTTCACGAGCTTGTCGGGAAAATATTCGCCGCTGGGGGGTTCACGGAGAGGCTGAATCCCAGCGTGGTTTGCGGCTCGCGTTGCGCAAATTCGCGCAGCGTCATCGCCGGTGCGCCGATCAGGTTCACGGCCAGCCGCAGCTTGGTGTCGCCGATGCCCTCGCGTGACACGGATGCGCGCTGTTCGCCGATGTTTCCCGAGGCGTCGACCTGGATGTAAGGCAGGGCGAGCGCCACATTGGCCGAGCGGCCCGCGACGTCGAAAGTTCGCCCGTAGCCGAACGCCAGCGCGTCGATCTGTGCCTCGATGTCCGTGACCGGCAGCGAAGGATCGGTGAGCACGCCGCCCTCGGAGTGTCCGGCCACCGCCAGCAGGAAATTGACGCCGCTGGGACTGGGCGAATAGGCGCGCGGCTCGATTTCCTGCGCGTGCGAGGCGCCGGCCCAGAGCAGCTGAGCGCCAGCCATGCGGCGAAGCGGCGTGCGCACTCACCATCGGCGCGAGCTTCGATGGAGGCGCTCTATTGCGTACATAGGTCCATCGGCCCATTGTCGCGCTGCAATGCGGCTGGCTAGATCGCTCTCGGAGGCGAAGTCATGCCAGGAAAACATTCGCACAGGTCTTCGCGTTTTGCGCCGCTGGTTTCGCATGCGCCGCCTTGGCTCGTTCGCGAGCGCCGAGCCGTCTAACAAGTGGCGCATCGATTTTCAACCATTCGAGCGACGGCGCCGGAGAGCTGGTGTTCCGCATCTCGCCGCTGGATGGCACGCCCATCGACGTCACCACGCAGCTGCCGAAAGGCAACCGCCGAGAACCAGGTGGCTCAGCTGGTGAAAAAGTCCATGAAGACGGCGCTCGGCAAAGGCTACGGCGTCGAAGTCGATGACTTCGAGGCCGTGCTCCTCAAGAAGGAGGGCAAGACCCCGGTTTTCGACGTTTCCATGGTGAGCTCCACGATTTCGGGCCTCATGGTGAACCTCAGGCGGGAATGACCGGGTGCGGGCGGGCTTGCACGTGGCTCAGTAGGTATACGAGAGGTAGACCATTCCATAGTAGAAGTCTTCGTCACGATCGAATGACTGCTCCACGGCCCGGCCCGGATGCGCGTAGGCCGCCACCACGCTCACGATGAAGTTGTCATTCAGCGACCAGTCCATGTACCAGTCGAGCTCCGTCGCGAGGTTGTCCGAAGTGACTCCCGCGGATTCCGTGTTGTCGAGCGTGAAGTCATAGAGGATGAGGCCGGTGCCGATGGCGTCATTCGGCTTGGCGTGCACGCGCAGCTGACTCGAGACCAGGTTGGAATTCGATGCGAAGTATTCGCCGGCGATTTCACCCTGCCACCAGCTACCCCAGTCGTAGAAGCCGGTCCACAGTCCATCGAAGGCTTCGTTCTCGTCGGTGTTCGGGTCGTCACCCTCGAACACCGCGTAGCGATACGAAATTTTCGGCTTCCACGCCGACTCGAGCTGCCAGGCGACCTGCGCATTCCAGGCATTCGAGTCGAGCAG
>CAVQEZ010000021.1:0-19081 GCA_963711635.1 uncultured Pseudomonadota bacterium | reverse complement strand
GGAAGGGCCTCCACCAGCTCACCCACCCGAAGACCGCCAGGCGCGGCAACGTGATCGCGGGGGCCGGCATGGCCGTGGCCGTGATCGCCACCCTGCTGATCGACGAGGTGGGCGACTACGGGCTGATCGTCCCTGGGCATCGTGCTCGGCACCGTGGTCGGCGTGCCCGCCGCACGCCAGGTGAAGATGACCGACGATGCCGCAGATGGTGGCGCTGTTCAACGGCGTCGGCGGTGGTGCGGTGGCGCTGATCTCGTGGGCGGAGTACCGGGAGGGCGCTGCACCTCGGAGGCAACCCCGAGGCCGAGATCCTGATTCCGCCTGCTGCTCGCGGCGATCATCGGCTCAGTCTCGTTCTGGGGGTCCGAACATCGCCTTCGGCAAGCTTCAGGAAGTCATCCCGGGGCGGCCGATCCAGCCTGCCGGGCCAGATCTTCGTGAACTTCGCCCCTGCTGGGGCCATCGCCATCGGGGTGCGCGGTGGCGGATCGCCGCCGGGGAGGCGGAGTCCGAGAGGCCTGTTCGTCCCTGATCCTTGGTCTCGGCGGCCATCCTCGGCAACATGTTCGTGCTGCCGATCGGCAGCGCCAGCATGCCGGTCGTGATCTCGCTGCTCAACGCCTTCACCGGGCCTGTCGGCGGCGGCGGCCGGCATGGCGCTCGACAACGTGGCGCTGATCGTGGGCGGGGATCATCGTCGGCGCCTCGGGCTCGATCCTCACCAACCTCATGGCCGAGGCGATGAACCGCTCGAACGCGAACATCTTCAAGGGCGGCTTCGGCGGCGTAGAGTGCCGCAGCCCAGCGGCGACGAGCGAGGAAGGGCGAGGTGCGCTCCACCGACGCGGCCGACGTGGCCATCCAGCTCTCCTACGCGCCGCAGAGTCGTCGTGGCGCCGGGGTACGGCATGGCGGTGGCCGCGGCGCAGCACACCGTGCGGGAGCTGGCGGGGCAGCTCGAGAAGCGCGGCGTCGAGGTCAACTACGCGATCCATCCCGTGGCCGGCCGCATGCCCGGCCACATGAACGTGCTGCTGGCGGAGGCCGACGTGCCCTACGAGGCGCTGAAGGAGATGGAGGAGGATCAACCCCGAGTTCCCCACCACCGACGTCGCGCTCGTGATACGTAGCGCGTACCCGGGTCGCGGTGGAAGCGCAGCTTCCTGTCGGGCTCGAAGAAGCGAAAATTCGCGAAGCCGGTGGTGTGATTCAGCAGCATGCGCAAGGTGAGCTGCTTCCAGCGCGCGTCCTGGGCCAGGTCGCGGTATCGCGGATATTCCGGCAGCGGTTTGGTCAGGTATTCGCCGATGGGACGGTCGAGCGTAATTTTCTTCTCGTCGACCAGCTGCATGACGAACCAGGCGAAGGTGGCCTTGGTCAGCGAGGCGCCGTACATCACCGTGTCCGGCTTCCCAGGCAGCTTCGGCTCGAGGCTGCGGTCGCCATAAGCCTTGGCAAAAACCACCCGGCCATCGTGAATCAGCGCCACGCCCAGTCCCGGCACCTCGCGGGTGTTCATGGCCTCGTTCACCAGGGCGTCCACCAGCTCGACTGACTTCTCGCGTCCGTCGAGCAGCGGCACCGTCGCGGCGCCGGCCGCATTCATGCAGGCCAAAGCGATCCCGGCGAGTGCCATGCCGGCACGCTTGTATTTACGGGTCATGGCCGGAGTTTGCGTGAACCCGGACAATTTACCAATGCCTGTCTCTGGTGATGGATGGTTCACACTCCCTAAGCCGGACGCGTAGGGAGTGCACGGATTTTCCGGCTAACAATTGCGCCGATTCACACGAGCGCGCAATTTCGTAGCCATGAAAACCAACACCTTTCACCGTCTGATTGCGCTGCTTGGTTATGTTTCATGCCTCGCAGTCACTCCCGCGCTCGCGCAAATGGGACCCATCCAGCCGGTGCTCATCACCGACGGCAAGGTGGAGTACTCGCACGAGCGGATCGCCGATCTCGGCAATGACTATTCAGTGCCGGTCGAGGTGCACGTCGACGCCAGCGGCGCCATCTCCAACGTGCTGGTCAGCGAGACCAGCGGCAACGTCGACGCCGACGCGCTCGCCGTGTCCTTCATGCGCGGCAAGAAATTGTGCCCGGCCTCGACGACCGCGGCCAGGCGATCAAGAGCGCCGTGAAAGTCACCGTGAACATGTACGACACAGCTGCAGGAAGAAGTCGTGAGCATCACCGTGAAGCCGCCGCCGATGTCGCAGGAGACGCTGCGCGTACAGACACTGATGTGTGCCGACTTCCTCTGGGAGCTCGAACGCATGCGCGAAGAAGCGGGTATCCGCGACGCCAGCCTCGAAGTCATGCCGTACACCTCGGCGCGCATGTACATGCAGAAGAAGAATGTGCCGGACACGCTCGAAGAGAAGTTCTGGGATGAGTGGCCGAGCCAACTGCGCAAGGTCGTCGACCGTTGCGAAAAGGACCAGACCCGGCTGTTCTTCACCGAAGTGCTGGTGCCCACGCTCGATGGCGTGATGCCGGGCGAAACGGCGACGGCGAGCGCGCGCTAAGCGGTCAGCGGCTCAACGTGCGCTTTTGCGCCAGCAGGCGCGAAGCTCCAGTCCGACGCTGACGCGTCGGGCTGAAATTCCAGAAGCGCGGATCGTCGGCCACGTTGAGGGCAGTCAGCAGCCGCTGCCGCTCGACATTCAGCGTCTCGCCATCCTCGCCCGTGGTCGCGACCACAAAGCGCACGGCACTGGTTGTTGCTTCCGCCCAATAGTTCGCGTCGGTGGTCGGCCCGAACTCTGCGAGCCCATCGTGGCTCAGCGGATGTCGCGCCGACGCACCAGCGAACAGGTACGTGTCCCGGCCGGCGCGATGCGCCAGCGGCTGATAGACGATGTAGGTGAAGCCCGCGACCCCGGCGTCGATGTGTTCGCAGATGGCCATGCCAACGGGTCGCAGCAGATCGGTCACCAGTTTCCAGCCCGCGACGACGTCTTCGACTTGTACGCTGCAGATCTCGGCCACGCTTGATGCATTCATCCGCGTCAGGCAACTGAAGGCAGGAATCGTTCCCTTGTGAAGATTACGAGTTCGTCGAGCCCGTCCCGATCTAGAGGCGGCCCAGCTCCCGCACCACCGTCCGCCAGGCCTCGACCTGGTAATCGGGCTGCAGCGCTGGCGTGTCGCGGCTGTCGTCGTGGCCGCAGATCCAGCGCGAAACGTTCTGCACGCCCGGCGTCCATCCGGGCGACTACGATTTCGGATCTTTGATGTACGCCTCGGCGCGCGGGCACATGGGCTGGCGCGGATCGAACAGCGCGCGCCAGGTCACGATGACTTCCTTGCGGTCGAGGTCTACGTGGTCCTTGACCTGCGCCTGCACATCAGTGCCTCTTTCCGCTCGGCGCCGCGGCCAGCAGCGGATTGGTGACACGCACGTTGCGCGCAAACATCCAGTGCGTGCCGAAGCCGCCGCGCGAACGGAACGCCACCGGCAACGGTAGATAGTGCACGCGCAGGGTGGCGCCGCGCTTCGCCACCAGTCCGCCGACCTCCCTGAGCAGCAACTGCGTGACGCCGGCATTGATGCGCTCCTTGGCACCGCCGGTGGCCGCGCCCACGCCGCGATCGTCGCGGTAGTCGTAGTCGATGGCCGACGCCTCGAGCGCCAGCACGTGGATGTCCGAGAGCCGCGCCGACGCGGGCAGCTGCGAGAGCGTGCCGCGCAAGGCGAATAGCGCCGAAACCAGGCCGAGATTCTCCGTCGCGCCGCCGTCCGTGACGAAATAGGACTGTGCGGGACACAGGCCGCTCTCACGAGTGATCAGGCGCACGCGCGCATTCGAAAACACCGGCGGGAAATTGGCCGTGAGCGCCGCAGCGGCGGACAGCTCGACGTTACCGTCGTTCACGATGCGATACGGCAGCCACATGTCGGGTACGTCGGTGCTGGGCTCGGGGAAGCCACTGAGGTTGTCCAGGTTCGTGAATATGAGCCGGCCGCCGGCGAGGTTGGCATACGGCCGCGACTGACTCACGCAGGACTGCCCGGGCGCGGCAACGCGGCCGGCGAGCAGCTCCGAATCGCTGTAAGGATGCCCGCTGATCGCGGAGTTCAGGATCAGCTTGGGGTCCTGCAATTTTGCAAAGGTGTCGACATCCGTGAAATCGCTGGCGAAAGCGCGCCGTTCCAGGCTCTCCTGCAACAGCACGCCCAGCGAAGCACTGCCCGCGATGCGCAATTCGCCCGCGCCTTCGAGCACGTCCTGGATGTAGGGCTGCGACACCGTGGCCACGTATTTCATCCACGGCCCGGGCTTCTCCACCGATTCATCGCGCGGGTTCGCAGCCGCAAGGAGGCGAAGCGACTGGCGAACACGGCCGCGGAGACACCGCCGCCCGACACGCCGCTGAGCAGCACCACGTCGCGCGCGCGATTGATCTGGCCCATGCCTTCGAGCGCGACGGCCGTGTACACCGCGGCGCGAGTGCCGCCGCCCGAGGCCGCGACGATCAGCGAGGGACGCTGCTCGGCGGATTGCGCCAGCAGGCGCTGCGCGAGCGTGTCACCGGTTGCCAGTGCCTGCGCCTGGCGTTCGGCCTTGCTCACCACTTCCGGTTTGATCGCGCTGGCGCTCACCATCGGGTCGACCGCCAGCGGCCGCGACCAGTTGAGATGCCAGAGAAACAATCCCACCGCCGCGGCGACCAACAAGAGGTTGATCAGCGTGAAGTACAGGTGCACGCGCCGGCGGATGTCGTGCGCGAAATCCACGCCTTTTTCCTGGCCTGCGCCGAGCACCTGGAACAACTCCACCAGGCCGTAGGTCGTGAACGCATGCTCGCGGGCGCGCTCACCGAGCGCCGGCTCCTTGCGTTCGAACCAGCCCTGCGCCACGAATCGGCCGGTGCCGTGCAGCGCGATCACGCGACCGGCGACGCTGGCCCAGGGCGCGGGATCGCCGCGCGAATATCCGCAGGGCACGAACCCCTGCCCGGCGTGCTCGCGGGATCCGAGGATTTCGAGCAGCTTCTCGCCTACCCAGCGGTTCACCCAGTATTCGAAGAACCAGAACGCGACGTACATCATCACGATGAAGATGAACAACACGCCCACGGGGGTTGCATCGAGCACCGTCGAAACGTAGGTCACATCCAGCAATCTCAACGCAGCGAGCAGGATCACCGCCAACGACATGACCAGCGGCGTGCCCACCAGGAACCAGCGCTGAACATAGACCAGCATCTGCTCCCAGCGGCTGGAGAGAGAGCCGTACATGATGAGGATCAGGCTGACCAGCGTGAACAGCGGCACGATCCACCACAGCCAGTCGGTGGGTGACATGAATGCCACGAAGGACGGCAGCAACAGGAAGTGCAGCGGGTTCTCGCTCACTCCATTGATCAGGGCCGACAGCAGGCGCAGGTTCGAGACGTCGGGCGCGGTTCGTTCATTGCGCAGCAGGTCCTCCGCCATCATTCCGTCCCGGAACGCCTTGGTCGCCTTGAACCCGGAGAACATGATGTGTGCCAGCAGCCGGCCAAACAACGCGATGCCCAGCAGCGCACCCAGGAAGAGTAGATAGACATGCGGATAGAAGCCGCCGGCTGCTTCGCTGGGCTCTGGCGGTGTGAACCACAGCCACAACAGCGTGATCACCAGTCCGAGCAACAGCGTCAGCGACAGGCAGGCGAGAAAGGCACGTGCCTTCGCCAATCCGCGCCACAGCCACCAACCACCGGCCAGCAGCACCATCGTCGCCGCGAACTGCGCGACCACCAGGCTGGTGTGATCCAGGCGCGCGCAGCTCATGGCATCCGTTTCGCCGAAGCGCAATCCATAGGCCGTGGCCGCGATCGGCGCGACCACCAGTAAAGAGCCGAACATCAGCACCAGCAGCCCGAAGAACAGCGACCAGGCGTCGGTGGGCTGCAGTTTCGGCAGCGCGCGGAAGAAGCGGCTCAGGTTGCCCACGTGCTCCTCGGCGCGCCGGTCGAGGGCCACGCGCACGTTCCGCAGGCGGCGCTCGCTGCGTTCCTGCGTCTGCGCCAGATTCGCGAACGGGCTTTCGTTGCTGGTGTCCGTGGGCGGGCGCAGGGCACCGAGGATTTCCGCGCGCCGCGTGAGCTGGAACGTGACCGCGTTGAGAATTCGCATGAAGATCAGCGCGGCTCCGAAGAACAGCAGCAGGCTCACGATGCTGCGCATGTTGTTGGCAAAGCCGAAGCCACGCAGCGAGCACAGCGCATCCCAGGTGGGGCCGAAGATCGAGAACACGCACACCAGTGCGTAGAGCAGGAAGGAACTGCACTTCCACGCCGGGCGCAGTACATAACCGTGCGGGTCCTCGAACTGCACCGTGCCCAGGCGGTTGGCGCGGAATTCGCCCCAGCGCCACAGGCTGTCCAGGATATAGGGCACGTCCTGGAACAAGGCGCGGCGTAATGCGCCCGGAGAACTTGGCGTCACCTCGTCGGTCATCGGCGCAAATTTGACGGAGAATCCGGCAAATAGCTAGGGCTGCGGCGCGACTGCTCGAGCGTCAGTCAAACGTAAGGAGCCCAGGCGTAGCCATCTGAACAAGGAGGTTGCATGGAACTGCTGCCACTCGACAGGCTCGGCGCGCGCCAGAGCGCGCCCGCCACGTTCGATTTCGGAGTGCTGCTGCCCTGGGTGTCCGCCGCCAACGGCAACAAGGTGCGCGTCAAGCTCATCCACGAGCACGATCAATTCCTGAAGAGCGTCCCCGCGCAGTCCTTCGAGCTCGCGCATTCGGTGGACGCGAAGTACGGCGACTACTGGTCCGGCCAGGCCGTGCTCGCGAGTCCGACTCCGGGCACCTACGTCTATCGGCTGCAGATCGAGAACCCCGATGCCGGCGTCGTCGATTTCATCGGCGATCCCTTCGCGCGCGAGTATGGCATCGGCAAGTTGTCGGCCATCACGCTGGATTACCAGCCACATGCCTGGCACGCCAACGAGCTGGCGTGGAAGACGCCGCAGCTGCGCGATCTCATCGTCTACGAGCTCATGCTGGACGAATTCGCGGATGGCATCGACGGCACGATCGCGCGGCTCGACTACCTCGCGGATCTCGGCATCAACTGCCTCGAGATCATGCCGGTGTCCAACGTGTCGATGACCGTGGACTGGGGCTTCCTGCCCATCGGCTACTTCGGTGTCGACGAGCGCTTCGGCAATCGTGCCGACCTGCAGCGGCTGGTCGAGGCTGCGCACCGGCGCGGCATCGCCGTGATCCTCGATGCGGTCTATGGCCACACGGCGCGCGACTTCCCGTACAGCGAGCTGTATCGGCGCCTGAGGTATGCGAAGAACCCCTTCCTCGGCAGCTTCGCCAAGGACATGTTCGGCGAGAGCACGGATTTCGCCCGGAAGTTCGTGCAGGACTTCTTCTACACCGTCAACCACCACTGGCTCTCGGCCTATCACGTGGACGGCTTCCGCTATGACTGCGTGCCCAACTACTGGGACGGACCGCTGGGCGTGGGTTATTCCAACCTCGTGTACACCACCTTCAAAGAGGTGCGGGATCGCGGCAGTGTGGATCACTGGCAGCGGTTCTTTGACGGCGGCAATCCCAATCTCATCCAGTGCGCCGAGCAGCTCGAGGCACCCGGTGGCGTGCTGCGCGAGTCGCTGACCAACTGCACCTGGCAGAACGACACCTACGGCGCCGCGGTCAGCGTGGCGCACGCGGCGCCTGGCGCGCTGACCAACCTCGGCTTCAAGCTGGGCCTCGACGGCCTGCCCACCGAGAAGGATCACGGCAACGGCATCGTCATGCAGAAATCCGCGCTGCAGTACATCGAGAACCACGATCACGAACGCTTCGTGAATCATTTCGGCCAGCTCAGTGTGAGTGATGATCTGTTCCGCGAGGGCGATCGTGCGCAGTGGTACAAATTGCAGCCCTACCTCATCTCGCTGCTGTGTGCGCAGGGCATTCCCATGCTCTGGCAGGGCCAGGAGCTCGGCGAGAACTACTGGGTCCCGGAGGGCGGCATGGCGCGCGTGATGCTGTTTCGCCCCGTGCGCTGGGACTATTTCTACGACGAGATCGGTCGCGCCACGATTTCACTGGTGCGCAAGCTGATCGCGCTGCGACGGAATCGCCGCGAGCTGCGGCGCGGCAACTACTACTTCTACAACGACGACTGGCGCTACCAGTTCCGCGGCCTGCTGCTGTACTCGCGCGAGGACCAGGGAAAATTCACGCTGGTCGCCGTCAACTTTTCGGGCATCCGAGCAGACCGTGCCGTTCTGGTTTCCGATCGCGGGGACGTACCGCGAGCAACTGCATGATCGAGCGCAGGACGTGTTGGCCGGAGTGCCTGCATGGGGTGAGCGGCAGATCACGGTCCCCGGCAACTATGGTCGCATCTGGTCCAACACGTGAGAGATTCCGACAACTTCGTCGCCTTTTTGCCCACACAGGATGTGACGCGCGTTCCGGTCGTAGGGGCGAACTTTCAATAATTTTGGTGCTCACACATTCATCGGCCCGAAGTTTTCGATGGTATGAACAAGCTGCGCACCGGCGTCACCAAGACCACGTTCTGGATTCTCGCCTCCCCGTTCATTCTGCTGATGCTCACCGGCTTTCTCACCGAAGATGCCGAAGCGCGCCAGCGCAACAATCTCGCGTATGCCTCGGTCGCGACGCTCAAGTCGCAGATGCTGCGACAAGAAGGGCTTCAAGGTCGAAGCCATGCATGTCACCGACACCGGCGCTGCCTGCATTCAGTTCCACATCCGCGATCATGTCGGCACCGTGAACCGGGCCCAGGCCGTGGTCATGGGCAAGCAAGTCGGCGCAAAGCGGCGCGCGTGACGGCCGCTTCGAGAAAGAATGGAACCGGCGGTGCCTCGGCCAGGCCCACGACGTCACCGACTCGGTAGACCTCTTCTTCTAGCATTCGCGAGTCCGCGCTTTCCCGTCAGCGCTTGTAGTACTCCAAACTGGTCGGGGACTCGCTACTGAAGCCGTTTCTGTGAAGCGCCGCAGAAACTTGCGTGCTTTTCCAAAGTCAGAATCTCATGAATTGCAGGTACTGCGGCGAATTGGGTTTCTGGGGCAAGGCGCACGCGCGTTGCCAGGCCATTGCAGGAGTAGGCAGGCGCGAGATCCGCCTGGCGATCCGCTCGGCGCTGACGGATGAATCGGCGATGGGCGCGATCCACCGCATCGTCGACGACATCGCGCAACGCTCGCGGGTTCCGGCACGCGAAGTCCGCGTGCTGGTCGTGGAGGAATACCTGGGCGCGATAGATAGGCTGTACGAGGGCGGCGTCCACGACATCGAGCTGGACGACCGCCTGTGCGAGCTGCAGAAGAAGTTCTCGCTGTCGCGCTCGGAATGCATGCGGTCGGCCGCGTAGACACCCCAGATACGATCGGCCTGCCTGGGGAGGAGTCCTTGACAGACCGATCGGAGGCCTGCCGCCTCACGGTGACGGATATGCAGGCCGTGCATTCCCGCCACCAACTGAATCCGAACGTGGCGAACCGGCCACGCAACCATGCTGCGCCCGCTTGTGAGGCGGTCAATCGGACTGCAGCCATCGGCGCCATCCGAAGCGCTTAACGGGCGCGGGCCTGCAGCCAACGGTTGCGAAAGAGCGTGCGAACGGTCTTAGGCACATTCACCGGGGCATTCGCCCACTAGAATCGCTGTGCGATGCAGCCAACAAACAACGGGGGGTCCGATCAACCGATCGGCGCGCCGGAAACTCGTCTGAGCTTCCTGCGGCTGCGGGTCTTCGCAGTTTGTACGGCCGGCTGGCTCACCCTCGCGTTTTTCCTGTGGACCCGGGATTTCCTGATGCTGGGCAGCGGCGCGCGCGGCCTCGCGCCGAGCGAGATCCTGCTCACCATTCAAACCATGTTGATGTGGGGATTTTTCTCTCCTTTCATTCTCACGGCGGCCGAGCTGCTGGAATTCGAACCTGGCCGGCGATTGCGCGCCCTCGGGCTGCACGTGCTGTGCGCGCTGACGCTGTCGGCATTCGACGTGGCCATCGACATGATGTTCACCGCGATCCATCACCTGGAAGAAGGCTCATTCGCGCAGCGCTTCTACCGCGAAGTGCTGGTCAACATCTTCAGCTACGCCATCGTGGTCTCGGTGGGCTACGCCCTGGTCTATCAACGACGGCTCGAGACCAGTCGACTGGGCACGCTCGAGCTGCAACGCGAGCTGGCGCAGGCGCGGCTCGACGTGCTGGCGCGTACCTTGCAGCCGCATTTTCTGTTCAATGCGCTGAACACCGTCACGGCGCTGGTGCGCTTGAATGAGAACCAACGCGCGCTCACCGCCGTGGTCGCGCTCAGCGACCTGCTGCGCATCGTGCTCAAGACCCGCGGCGAGCTGCGCATTCCGCTGCGCGAGGAGCTCGAGTTCACCGGAACGCTACTGCGCCGTCGAGCAGCTGCGTTTCGAGGATCGCCTGGCCGTGGAGGGTGATATTCCGCCGGAAACCGAGCTGCTGCTGGTGCCGGCGCTCATCCTGCAGCCGCTGGTCGAAAATGCCATCCGGCATGGGGTCGAGGCCAGCGGCCGCGGCCGGGTGACCATCGAGGCCACTGCCACGCCCGAGTGGCTGCTGATGTCGGTGCGCGTGCGCAGCTTTGGCGAGGGTGGCGAGCCGCGGGTGGCCGGATTAGGCATCGGACTCGATGTGACGCGCCGCAGACTGGTTTACCTTTACGGCCAGGAGCGCTTTTCGCTCGAACTGCTGGTGGGATGCGGGCACTCCACGGTAAGCCTGCGTATCCCGCGCGAGGAAACGATTTATGTCCGAGCCGATCCGGACGGTCATCGCCGATGACGAGCCGCTGGCACGACGCCAGCTGCGCTCGCTGCTCGAACGCGACCCGCAGATCGTGCTCGTGGCCGAGGCCGGTACCGGCATGGACGCGCGCCGCGCGATCAAGGACCTCAAGCCCGAGCTGGTGTTGCTGGATATCCGCATGCCGCACGGCGACGGATTCAGCGTGCTCGAGGATCTCGCCAATCCGCCGTACGTGATCTTCGAGACAGCGCACGCCGAGCATGCCGTCCGCGCCTTCGACATGGAGGCCGTGGACTATCTACTGAAGCCTTTCGACGACGAGCGCTTCGAGCGCGCGATCCGGCGCGCCAAGGACATCATCCGCGCGCGGCGGCTGGTCGACCTGGCCAGGGATATCGGCTCTTCGGGATCGAAGGCCACCCCGCCGGCCGCGGATGAAGCCGACCGCATCGTCGTGCACGAAGGCCGGCGCATCAGCTGGGTGAATGCCGCGGACGTGGAATGGATAGAGGCCGCGGACTATTACGCGCAGGTGCATGCGCATGGCCGTACGCACCTGGTGCGCGAGCCGCTGCAGAAGCTGGAAGAGAGATTCGGGAAGAAGTTCCTGCGCGTGCATCGCGGCGCGCTGGTGAATGTCGCGCGGATTCAGCGGCTGGACCGGCTGGAGGATTCCGAGCTGATCGTGGTGCTGCAGTCGGGTGCGCGCGTCACCGTCAGCCGCTCACGCCGCGCGGGCGTGCTGCGCGAGCTCGGAGTGCGTTGATTTCCGGCTACTTCGCGCAACCCGGATAGTCCGGGATATTCAATCCCAGGCGGATGTCGCGCGTCACCAGCCACGTTCCCGAGCTGTCGCGTTTCGGTGTCGTGATGCCGCTGCCGCCACGCTTGTCCTCGTGACTGTTCGTCGGCTTCAACAACGGATCGTCCGTGAAGAGGATTTCGTCGATGTAGTAAGTCGCACAGCCACGCTCGATCACGTGCATGTGGATGTGCTGCGGGATGCTGCGATCTGGATAGGCGCCCGGCCGGATGGTCTCGAACACGTACCGCCCGTTTCCATCAGTCAGTGCCCAACCCCGTAACCGACCGTGACGGTCGGATGCCTTGCCCAGCGACTTCGCCGGCTTCGGATAGATGCCGCCGGAATCGGTGTGATATGCGTAGACGACAACTCCTGGCCGCGGCTTGCCATCGGCGCCGAAGACGAGGCCGCTCAGGAGCAGCCGCTCCCCCGACTCTCCCGGGGGAGCAATCCGCGACATCGACGCAGGATTGTCGGGCGCACCTTCGAACACGGCCTCGCAGCCCTCGCAGGGAAGTCCCACAACGGGTTCTTTCGCCACCGCGCCGGTCGATGCGAGCAGGCAAAAGAAGACCAGGTAGTCGCGGCGCCGCATGAAGGCATATTACGCCGCTTTGTTGAGGATCGCGGTTGTGGTCATTGATATGGCACCTCGGGCGCGGGCGGAGTCTCGAACTTGAGTTGCATGCGGCAGGCATCGCCCTCCGATCCCAAGCCACACCCTGCGAACTGCAGCTCAACGTCCATCTTCGACACGCGGTACGCATCTCCATATGCCGCAGTGTCCACGCCCATCAACTTGTCGCGAGCTTTTTGCTGGTCGTCGAAGGCCGCCGCCTTTGCCAGATCTTTTTGTGCTCCCTGCCTCTTGTCCTCCAACCCAAAGGTACCGCCAGGCCCAAGACCCGCATCGATGCCCCGCGCCCAACCACACAACTTCTGCGCTCCCCGCCGATAGGTGTCCGCCAAAGGCGGCTTTCCTCCCAGCGCAGCTTCCGCCGCTCGCAAAGTTTCGCTCGAGTCCTTCAGTCGCGAATAACTCACGGCTAGCAGGTACGCGGTCATCGAATGTTGGTTGGACGCCCAGGCCTCGTTGAGCGGCACCAGGGCTTCCGACCACTTTTTCTGCTTCATCAGGCCGATCGCCGTTTCCTGCAGATGGATCTCCGTGGGAGTCTGTGTGAAGCCAAGTCCTGAACACGCCAGGAGAAAGATCACAGTCATTGCGCGCCACATCACTGGAACCTCCTACATCGAACCCGGAAACGGGACTTCCGGTGCCTCGGCCGCGGCCTGCGGACCCACTTTGACGATCTTGTCCACAGCCACCGAGTAGATCATGAGACATATGCCTAACAACACGAACAAAAGCCCCGGAGAGATCGACACCAGGTTGGTCTTCGCGCCGAGACCCTCGGCGGAAAACTTGAACTCGCCCTTTGCGCCGGACGAGATGAGCTGCTGACCGAGCCGCACGCACAGATAGCCCAGCACCAGCGCCAGAGCTTTCAGCAGAAACAACAGGACGAGATTGACAGCGGCAAGCTGCCAGACATTGAGCTCCACGAGTCCCCCTTCTTTTTCAGGCCGCTTTTTCGATGTGCTTGCGATCGTATCCGCGCAGCACGCCCTCCAGGAAATCCATGGCCTTCGGCGAATCGAACACCGCCGAGTGAATGTTCTTCTGGATGATGAGATTCGAGACGTCTGCGTCGAACACATTGTCGTAGACATTGTTCCGGTCTGCGAGGCCGCTGCGTCCCAGGCGACGCTTGCCGAAGTGCTTGAGGCCCGCGGAGGCGCCCAGCACATTGTCGAGGCCCGTATACAGGGCGGCGATGCGATAACAGAGATTGGCCATCATGCTGCCATCCGACGCGTCGGACTGGTCGCGCTGGAAGAGATCGTTGTCGACGTCGGCCGCCACCATCGCCAGCTGGTGAATGAGGGTAATGAGCTGTGGACTGTTGAGGCGACGCGCGGCGACGGCCAGCCCCTTCTGCACCACGTAGTTGCCCATGCTGTGCGCGATGATGGAAATCTTGGCCTTGCAGCGCTTCGACAGGTCGCCCGTGTCGGCCGCGACGAGTTCGTTCTTTTGCACGATGTCGTGCAGCGCCGTGAACAGGTCGGCGGTCTGCTCACCGGAGGCGCGCGCGTCCTCACGATCCGGTAGATAGCCGGCCGAGGCGCCGTTCGACGGCCAGGTATACAGCACCAGCGCGCCCAACCCGCGCTTGTCGTAGAGCTCCGCCTTGATCTGTGCGTAGCGTTTCACCGCGTCCTGCCACGAATTGTTGTAGCCGTGCACGAACAACGACAGGTGCTGTTGCAGCGGATGGTCTTCATCCGCCAGCACCGGCTTGCCGGCCTCCGCGGCCAACTGCGCCGGCGTCGGCGGGAAGGAATTCGCCACCGTGCGCAGGCGTTTGACGAAGTCATCGCCGCTGAGCTTGATCCAGGAGTCGATCTTTGTGAGCGGGCAGTCTGCCTTGCATTCGAAGAAGCTCAGCGTGTTGCTGCGGTCTTCGGTGAGCTCGGTCTTCGTCACCTTGCGATTGGTCGCCATGAACATTGGATGAACAGTCTTGGTTTTCGCGGCCACAGGAAACTCCCCGTTGTTGTTGTACTTGTTAAGTGTCACGAGAACTTGATTACTCTCAGCTGACGCGAACATTTCATGCGGATGCACCCACGGCGCGCACTGCTGCAGAGCACCACTGCCGCCCGTTCACCGAGTAAGCTGAACGTAAGTCCGGGATGGCTCAAGATCCCGGCTCCAACTTCTTGAGCTAACAAGCGCGGCACGCCCGCCAGTCGCCGCGAACGGATAACCACATGGCTCCCTCGCGCGTATTCGCATTCGCGCTCGTTCTCGGTTTCGCCTGGTGCACTGCCGTGGCCGAGGAGCCTGCGCCCGACGAGCACGCGACCGAGAAGGCCGAGCCCGCGCTGAAATTCCCCAGCCAGGTGAGTCCCCAGGAAAACCTCGCGAACCTGTATCCGCAGGCGGGTCACATCGGCTTCGCCGTCGCAATCGTCCCGGATCCGAACGTTCCCCGGTATCGCAGACTGTTCGACCTCAACATCCAGGCAATCACACTCGGCATGCTGGACGATGGATACGTGCTCGATCGTTATGCCTTTCCGTGGAACGGCAAAACCGAGACCGAGGCGGAGAAGAGCGCCTTCGGCCTCATGGTGTTCCGCTGCGACGGATGGAGAGGAAATGGATGCACGGAATCCAAAGAGCCCGGCCCAACTGACGCTCGGGCCCCACCAACGCGCATCCGCGCCATCTACTTCGTCACCGACACCGCAACCTGGGGAGTCGCGACTCCGCCATTGATTTGCGCGGTCAAACGCATCCGCGAGCAGCTGTCTGGCGTCCGCTCGGCCGGTACGAATTCCTGCGCCTCATCGAAGGTCCAGGTTCCGCCAGCGAGAGTTCCCATCGGGCTTCTGAAATACCCGGGAAACTGCTCGATTGAAGGCCAGCCCAACACTCTGGTCCTGCTGGGACCCTCGTTTTCGGGAGCGATGGACTCCGTTGGCCAGCAGCTCGACAAACTACTCGGGCCGGAAATCGCGGAGTTGTGCCTGGTATCGGCCTTCACAACCGTGGGTTCGAACCTGCACGTGACGGACAGGTACCGGACGCTCCACTATGAGCGGCTGGCGCTCGAAGACGGCATCAAGCTTCTGAGCCTCGCGAATCTCGCGCAATCCTTTGGCTATTTCGATCCAGACCAGGAAGCGAAGTTGAGGGCGGAGGCAAAGGCGAAAGCCAAAGCGAAGCCCGAGGCCGATACCAAGCGGGACTTTCGGCCCAGGAAGGTTGCGTTCCTCACCGAGGCATCCACGTTCGGCTATGGGGTCTGCAAGCCGCCCGCAGGAACGCTGGGCGTCGATCGGGAGCGCGTCGTGGCGTTCTGCGCTGGCGCGCAGACACTCTACTTCCCTTCGGCGATTGCCGATATCCGCTATGGCCTCGACCAGCAGCGTGACAGCAAGCAGAACGATGTGAAGGCTGCGATGGAGGCCGCGTTGCCGAAAGACTTTCTGGCGCTGGACATCGGCGCCGAGAATGGCAGCGAGTTTCCGGAGACTCGCCAGTCGAAGCTCACAGCGGCCAGCCAGCAGCTCGCGCTGGATAGAGTGCTCGACCGGCTGGATCAGTCCGATCCCAAGATGGTCATCGTGGTCGCGACGGATGTGCGCGACCGACTGTTCCTGTTCGACCAGCTGCGACGCAGACTGCCCAGCGCACTGCTCATCGATCTGGAAACCGACATCCTGCTCGCGCACCCCGACTTTCTGCATGCGAGCCGTGGCGCCATTACCGTTGGCTCCGCCAATTTGTTCGTGCAATGGGGAAAGTTGTTTGGTTGCGAGCATCGTCCCAAATCGGACGAGGTCACCGTCCCAGTCCCGCTCGCTTCCTGGGCACTGGATGGGCAAGGCATGCTCGCCAATGCCGTTTCACGGCTCGACGATTTCGACGCGTCGCCTTCCCGACGTCCATGCATCAGCCAGCCGGGCGTCGGCCCGCGAATGCCAATACTGCACGTAGTCACCTTGAATGGCCTGCGCCGAGTCAGCCGCGCTTTTGCGCCGCGCGAAACCGAGGGAAGCCAGGCCAAGCCCGCGAAAGAAAGACGCGCGATCCGGCAAATCGACTTGAGCATTGCCCAGTGGCTCGGTGTGGCCGCCTGTGTGTTCGTCATCGTGCCATGGCTTACGTTGCGGCCAGTGAAGCGCAGGGCCAAGCTGAGACGACTGTTTTCGCGGCAACACCTGATGTATGCAGCCGCGATCACTGCCATCGGCTCGTGGGTGTTTGCAATGCGCGCCGCGTACAGCGGGAAGGACCCCGAGAGCGGCTTCGCGCTCGTCTATTGGTCAATCACCATTCTCGCGCTCGCCTTCTGCGGCCTGCTGCAGTGCTGGAAGCGGGTGGGCGAATCCGGGCCCTCGGCCGGCAAACTACCCGAGAGGTACCGCCGCATCATCGCGGCGTTTGGCGCTTTTGCTTGTGCACTCGCGGCGGCGCCCGTGATCTTGCGTGCCATTCCTGCCTGCGACACACCGGTGGCTCTCGACGACGAACTGGTCACGCGCCTTGGTCTGGATATCGGCCAGGGCCTGGCGTACTACGTCATCACCGCGGTCGGGGTCATGGCCGTCCTGTTCACCATGATCACGCTCGCCACCGCGGCATGCATCATGACGCGAAACAACGCCCTGCTGAACATCAGCACTCCGGGCAACGAATTCGATCTGGGCGCGCGTGTCCCGAGATTCCCCAGGATCGCCATCGCGGGCGTAGTTGGACTCATCGCACTCATCGCCGGGCCTTCATTGGTGGCGCCGCTCGACGGCCCCAGGCTTTCGATCTTCGGGCCCGCCGCCTCGACCATCGCCACGTTCGTGCTCGTCATCACCACGCTGGGCGCGAGCATACTCACCACCGTCGCCATCCACGCGAATCGGCGCATCCGCACGATTGCCGGAGATATCGGCCGCTGCGTCACGCCCAAGCGGGATTGCATGCCCAATGAATCACCCGCCGAACTCCCCGGGCTCTGGCCGCCGAATGGATGGCAGCCGCGGATTTTTCCGGCAACCCCGGTGGTGGTGCGCGTCAGCTCCGAGATCATCCGTGATTTGAGAAGAGGCTCGCGCTACGAAGGACGAAAGCGCAAGTCCTGGAACACGCTCATCCGCGAGTTCCTCGGCAAGTGCGACGGCACCATGAACGTCAACGACTGGCAGCATCGCCGCGCCATCTACGCGCTGCTGGCGAGCGAGATCTCGCTGTATCGGTGGTTCGTCGCCGGCGCCGTGCTGTGCGCCCTCGCCAGCGTCTGCGCCGCCTATCTATTTCCGCTCGAGGCCGACAACCTGCTGATGTGGAACCTCGGCGTGCTCGTCACCCATGCCCTGTTGGCCGGCTATGTCGCCACCACTTTCGAGCGCGACGGCGTGCTCAGCAACATTCTCTGCAACCGGCCGAAGAAGGCAGAGTTCTCCGCATCGCTGTTCGTCTACGCCGCGCTGCCGTTCCTGGCGCTTGGATTTGCGATCGCCGTGTCGCAGATGCCCGGCGTGGTCGATTGGGGTGGCGGCGTGCTGGCGCTGCTGGGAGCCATCGGCCTGTCGTTGTAAACCCTGTCGAAGCCTTCACCGACAGTATTCTGCATGCCACTCCTACGCCGCGTCATGCCGCGCGGCGGTTAATCTGACGACTGCTCTTCGAGGAGTGAATCATGCGTGTACTCATTTATATGGCGCTCGGCGTCCACGCCCTGCTCGCCGCCGGGTGCACCAGCAAGGAAGAGCCCGCGAGGCAGGCCGTCACTTCGGCCGAAACCGCATTGAGTGAATTGCGACCCGGTGCAGAGAAGTACGCGCCCGACCAACTGCGCACTGCCGAGGCCAACCTCGCCGCGCTCCAGAACCACCTGGCCGACGAGAAGTACACGACCGTAATAGCCGGCGCGCCGAAACTGAATCAGGAACTGGCGTCACTCCAGGAGGCCGTCGTCTCGCGGCAGACGCAGGAGGCCGCCGCCGCGCGCGAATGGGAAGAGCTGAGTGTCGAAGTGCCCAAGATGGTCGCTGCCATTCAGAATCGTGTGAACAACCTGGCCGGCTCCCGCCTGCCGAAGGAAGTGAACAAGGAATCCTTCGAGGCCGCGAAGTCCACGCTCGACTCGATGAAGTCCACCTGGGCCGAGGCGACCGCGGCGTTCGAGGCCGGCCGCGCAACGGAAGCCACGGACAAGGCGAGAATTGTGCAGGCGCAGGCGAAGGAAGTGAGCGAGCAATTGGGGATGAACCCCGTCTGATGCGCAAAGCGAATGGAGGCAGTCATGACGCAGCGACCACAACCAGATCCCGTTCCAGTTGAAGAACCGCCACCTCATCCGGCCGAGCCGTTGCAGATCGACACACCGGTCATCGATATCCAGGATCTGGAGCACAGCCCCGACCCGCACACGCGCGTGGCCAACAAGGGCGTGAGGATCGAGCCGACGTTGGGCGGCGCCGGGCAGAGCGAATTCGCCATGGCCGACGACGCGGTGCTCGAAGCGCTCGAAGAGTTGGAGCAGCGGTTCAAAGAGCAGCCGTCGGCGCATTGAGGTTTGTCGCGACACGGCGACGGCCTCACAAGCCTCAGCGCCCGAAGCCGATGGGATATGAGTGCTTGTCCTACGGAGCCATCGCGTGCGGCTGCCGTATCGTGCCCCTAACAACGGTACAGACACGACCGAAGGAAGGAGAAGCACGATGAAGGTTTACCAGGCACTGCTGCCGCTCGCGGCGGCCATGATGATCGCTGGTTGCGGCAATCGCGGCACCGCGCAGAACGTAGTGGGACGGCCGACGGCGTGGTCACCGAGCTGCGACCCGAAGCATCGGTGACGGCGCCGAATGAATTGAAGGCTGCCGAGACCACACTCGCGCACATGAAGCAGAACTTCGATGAG
>CAVQEZ010000020.1:0-14378 GCA_963711635.1 uncultured Pseudomonadota bacterium | reverse complement strand
CGAAGTATTCCTGCACGAAGCGCGACAGCAGGTCGGAGTCGCCGCTGCCTTCGGACTTGAGGATCTTGAGCACCACCTGTTGCTTGTCAGGACCGCGCTCGCACAGGCAGACATTGGCGGTGGCGCCGCTGCCCAGTGGCTTGATCGGCGTGAATCCCTGGATGCCGGCGGCCCTGAGCACGGAATCCGCATCGGCGAGGCGCTTGGCGTCGGCGCGCGCGATCATGCTCGGGCTTTCGACCGGCGGCTCGGGCCGGGTTTCCGCCCTTCTATCCTGGCGGATGGGTTTGATGTCGGCCGCGGGCGAGGAGGCCGTTGGCCTGGGCTCGCGCTTCGGCGGCAGCGGCGGCGCCTTGACCTCGATCTCGGCCGGCGGCTTGTGGCGCGCGACCTCCGCGGGCACGCGCACGATCTTCGGGAAGTTGGGCTTGGTGCGCAGCTCGGAGAGCCACAGCAGACCCTCGCGCCGCAGGTATTCGTCGTCGATCAGCATGTGCGAGTAACGATCCCAGCGGAAATCCGCCGGCGGCTTGCCGTAGGCGGCGAGATCGTGAACCTCGAGCCTGGCTTGCGGCCATTTCTCGATGGCCAGACGCCGCGCCCGGTTAACGAGGCCGGAGGCGTGGCGCATGATGAGAATTCTCTCGGTCATGGGGTACTTCCGTGTGCGTCACTTCTTGGTGACTGAGTGCCGCTCGATAATTGCGCGTAGTTTCATTTCGTCCACAGGCTTCGTCAGGTAGCCGTCACAGCCCGCCATCGTGCCGCGGATCTTGTCGAAGGTCTTGTCCTTGCTGGTCAGCATGACGACCTTCATCAGGTTGTTGTCCTTGTTCTTCTTGATCATCTTGCAGACGTCGTAGCCGTCCATGCCGGGCAGCATCACGTCGAGGAAGATCAGGTCGAAGTGCTGCTTGGAAATCTTGAACAGCGCTTCTTCACCGGATGACGCGAATTCGGGCGCGATGCCGTAAGGCTCGAGCTTGTTCCTGAGGAATGTGCGCATCAGCGGGCTGTCGTCGACGGCCAGCACGCGGAAATTGTGTTCCTCGTGCCGCGGGGTCGGCACCGCGGCCGGCATCACCGGTGCCGCCGGCGGCGTGACCTGCACCGTCACCACCGGTGCGGCCGGCGGGGGTTGCATGGGCGCCTCGGCGATCCTGGACGACAGCGGCGGCGGCAGCGTCACCGGCTGCATCGGCGCGTCGACGATCCTGGCGGCGGTGGGCAGCGAGGCGGCGAGGGTCGGCGTCGCGGTCTGCACGGGTGGATGCGGTGCCACGGGATTCGGCACCACGCGCAGGTTGGTACGCGAGGTCGACGGCGCGACGGCGGCGGACAGCGCCGACGGAGACAGCGGCGTCACCGGGCTCGACTGCAAGTTGAGCGCCGGCGTGTTCTGGGTGCGTTCCGTCTTCTCGGGCTGCTTGTCGCTCAGGATCCGGTCCACGGTTTTTTCCGGAACCGGTTTCTCGTTGAGCGATTTCTCGAAAGTCTTCTCCATCATCGGCGCGACATTGGGCTGCAGCGTCATGCTGGGCAGCACGGTCGCGGCCGGTGCCGATGCCGTCATGGCGGCCGGCATCGAGGCGGCGTGCGCGGCCATGGTGGTCGCGGCAGCCGTGGCCGGCATGCCGGCGGAAGACAGTGTGTTGCTGGAAATAGCGGCCGCGGACATCGGCGCCATGGCATTCATGCTGGCCGAGAGCGCCGGCTGCTGCGCGGTCATGCCGGTGGTGTGGCGCGTCAGCGTCTGCTCCTGCTTCGGGATCGACTCCATGCCGCCCGTGGGCAGCGTGCCGCCGGCGGCCGGTGCGGACACGTCGTGACCGGCGGTTTCCTGAACGTTCTTGAGTGCAATGGCCAGGCGATCCATGGCGCCCACCACCTTGAGTCCCAGCGGACGCGACGCCGAGGCGACGCCCAGGTCGAGATTTTTCGACCCGACCACCAGGGTGCGATCCGAGGTGCTCGCGAACGTGGCCTGCCAGCTGGCAACTGCGCTGTCGCTGTCGCCATCCAGCAGGTACATGTCCGGCGCCAGGCCGGCCTCCGGATTCCAGAGCTTGTAGCCGATCTGGCGCGCCGGTGCGACCGACAGCAGGAAGATCGAGTTGAGCATCTGGCGCTCGGGCGCGGAGAAGCCGACGACTCGAACATTGAGAACGCGGGTCTTATTACTCATGGCATACCCTTGTGTGCCTCAGCCGGCGGCCACGCGCATTGCGGCGCGCCCGGTAACGGCTTCGGCGACGTGTTGCAGCAATTCTTGGTCGGAGAACGGTTTGTTGAGATAGACATTCACGCCCGCGGACATCGCCTGGCGGCGATGTTTGTCCAGCGAACGTGAGGTGATCATGATGACCGTGAGGTTCGCGAGCTCGGGACGCGAACGCACGTGCGCGGCCAGCTCGAGACCATTCATGTTGGGCATTTCGAGGTCGGTGAGCAGCACGTCGGGACGCGCCACTTCCATGGCCTTGACGGCCTCGATGCCGTCGCGCGCCAGCGAGACGTCGTAACCCTGGTCCTCGAGCAGCGTGGCGATGGTGCGGCGCACGGACTGCGAGTCGTCCACCACCAGCGCGCGCGAGCGGCGCACCGGCTGGGCGTGCGAGCGCGCCTCGGCGGCAACGCGCAGTGACTGCTCCTGCGGGCTGCGCACCAGTTCGGCCACATCCAGCAGCGGAATCACGCTGCCGTTGCCTAACAATCCAATACCGGCCACACCCGGGATGCGCTTGAGATAGCGCCCGGCGGGTCGCGTCACGAGCTCGCCGGCGTCCAGGATGGCGTCGACCAGCAGCCCGACGGGGCCGGCATCGCTGTCGGCGACCACCAGATTGCGGCGCTCGGCGCTGCTGGCAGGCGCCAGCCCGGTGAGTGAGGCCAGCTCGTGCGCGGGGTAGCGGTGCGCATCGAAGTCGGCGTACAGGACGCCATTCTCGCGCACCAGCGAGACGGCAACCGCCGGCACGGCACGTTGCACGGCGTGGCTGGCAATGCCGAATACCTGGCCGCCGTCGCGCACGAACAGCGCGTGCGTGGCCACCAGCGAGGCCTGGAAGCGCAACTCGATGGTCATGCCTTCGCCCGCGCGGCTGCGGATGTCGATGGCGCCGGCGAGCGCGCGCAGCCGCGTCGCGACCACGTCGAGGCCGACGCCTCGTCCGGAGATCTCGGTGACCATGTCGCGCGTGGAGAATCCCGGCAGCAGGGTGAGGCGGGCGATTTCGGCGTCGGTGGGCATGGCCTCCGGGGGCAGCAGTCCGCGCTCCACGGCGCGGCTGCGGATGTCGCGCAGGTCCAGGCCGCGGCCGTCGTCGGCCACCTGCACGGTGACCACCTGTCCGCGACGTTCGACGGTCAGTTTGATGGTGCCCGCGCGCGGCTTGCCCAGCGCCTCGCGCGCCTCGGGAGATTCCAGGCCATGGTCGACGGCATTGCGCAGGATGTGCAGCAGCGGATCGACCAGCTGATTCAGCACTTCGGCGTCGACCAGGATGTCCTGGCCCACTACGACGAGCTGCGCCAGCTTTCTGGTAGCGGCGGCGGTCTGGCGCACATTGCGCTGCAGGCGCGGCACGATGGTTTCCACCGGCGCCATGCGGGTTTGTGAGGCCAGGTGCGCCAGCTCGCGCATCAGGCGCTGCTGCTGGTGCAGGATGCCGGCCAGGCCGGCCAGCTCGTCCTTGAGGCCCAGGCCGAGGTCGCGCGCGTCGGTCGATTCCTCGATCAAGGCACGCGTGATCGACTGCACTTCGTTGTACTGGTCCATCTCCAGCGAGTCGAAGGCGGGCAGTTTGTTGGCCGTGGGTGCCACCGCGTGCAGCTTGTGGCGCGCGGCCACGCCGCGGATATCGACCGAGTTCTCCAGTTCGAACAGGCGCTTCTGGATGGAGCGGTCCTGTTCGACCAGCTGGCGGGAATTGTTGGACGCGGTTTTCAGTTCCTGTTCCAGCTCGCCGATCTTGATGGTCAGCTCGCCCACCATGCGCACCATGTCGTCGAGCAGCTGCGTGGGCACGCGCGTGGTGGCGCGGGCTTCGGCGCGCGGCCGAGCGGCGGCCGGGGCGGGCAGCGGCGCGCGGGTTCGAGCGCTGCCACGACCGGCACAGGTGCGCCGGTGAATTCGTTGTCGCGCGCCGCATCGAGCATGGCGATGACGGCGAGCGCGTTGTCGGGGGCGACGTCTTCGCCCGCCACCGCGGCGACCATCTGCTCCAGGCAGTCGGCGGCGGCCATCAACGCCTGCGCGCGATGCTCGGCGGGTGCGCTGGCTTCCGCTTCGCAGATTTCCAGCAGGTCCTCGAGACGATGGGCGAGCTTGCCCACGCCGCGGATTCCCAGGATGTTGGCCGAGCCCTTGAGCGTGTGGGCGGCACGCTTGGCATTGCGCAGCAGCTCGGTCTGCGCCGGCGCGGTCCAATCCTTGGCAGCGAGCCAGCCCTGTCAGCGACAGCGTCACCTCGGCGGCCTGCGGCGGAGAGTCGTTCAGGAAGGCGTCGAGCAGCGCGGCGTCGACGTCATTGCCGATATCCAGCGTGAGGTCGGCGGCCGTGAGCGCTTCGGGCGCGGCGTCCTCGCTTTCGTCCAGCGCCGCACCGATGCCGGTGGCGGCTTCGAGCTCGCCGCGCAGCGCGGCAAGGGCTTCGCCCTCCAGCGGCAGTGGCACCCAGCCGCCGCCGAAGTGGCGCAGCAGCGCCTCGACGGGAGCCGGCGCGGCGGCATCGCGCAGGTGGGTCTCGAGCAGCGCGGCCCACTCGGTGAAGAAGGGACGTACCAGTACCCGTTCGTCGGCGTCGCCGGCATCCAGGTGGACCAGGTTTTCGAGCACGCTGGCGCAGATGCGCTGCACGCCCTCGAGGCCCATGTAGCCCGCGGCTTCAGAAAGCCGCCCGACCGGCGTTACATAGGTCATGCGAGGCCGCGCCGGTATCGTTATCGGCGTCATAGGCCTGGACCAGCTCGGGGGCAATGCCCTTGAGCTCGTCGGCGAGCGCTGTGAGGAGATCCTGTCCTCGCATCCTGACTATCTACCGTCCCTGTAACTGCCGATCAGGCCGCGCGATCGTGGTCGGCAGCTTGAACACGCGCACGGATTCGACCAGCCGGTCGGCGGACTTGGACAGGTCCGCGGTGGCCTCGGACTGCAGCAGAATCTCCGCCGCGGTCTTTTCCGTGCTGGCGCCGATCTGGTGCACGCGATTGCGCAGCTCGGTGGTGATCTTCATCTGCACCTGCGCCGACGAGGTGATGCGTTTCACCAGTTCCACCAGCGAAGCGGTCGACTGCTGGGTTTCGCGCATCTGCTGACCGGAGCGCGCCGCGATTTCGGACCCGAGCACCACCTGCGCGATGGTCTTGTTGACCGTGTTGATCGTGTCGGCGTTTCGATCTGAATGTTGTTCACCAGCTGCGCGATCTGCTGCGTGGCCTGGCGTGAGCTCTCGGCGAGGCGCTGCACTTCTTCGGCCACGACCGCGAAGCCGCGGCCCGCGTCGCCGGCGGCGGCGGCCTGCATGGAGGCGTTCAGCGCCAGCACGTGGGTGCGTTCGGCGATGGTGTTGATCAGGTTCACGATGCCGGTGATTTCCTGCGAACGTTCGCCCAGGCGCTTGATGCGCTTTTCGGCCTCGGCGATCGATTCGCGAATGCCTTCCATGCCGCGCACGGTTTCGTTCACCGAGCCCGAGCGCGGTGGTGGTCGAAGTGGTCGCCTGCTCGGCGGCACGGTTGGAGGCGGCGGCCAGCTCGGCCACCTGGGTCATGACCTTGTTGGCGTTCGCGAGGTTCTCGCCCGCGCGTTCGACGTCCGAGCGTTCCGCGGCGGCGGTGGCGGTCACCGATTCACCCTGGCGCTTCACGCGCTCGGTGGAGAGCTTCACCTGCGCGGCGATGCTGGTCACCTCGGAGAGCACGCGGCCGGTCTCGTGCGCCAGCAGGTTGATGGAGTCGGACACGGTGCCGATCACGTTCGCGGTGACCGGCGCCTTGGCGGTCAGGTCCTTGTTGGACAGCTGCGCCACGGCCTGCAGCAGCTGCACCACCGAGTTGTTCAGGTCTTCGTTCTCGCGCTCGGCTTCGGCGAGGCGCGCCACGCGGTCGTCGAGCAGGTTGTCGAAGGCGCGCGAGAGCTGGCCGAACTCGTCGTCGCCGCCGAGCTGCGAACGCGCGGCGTAGTCGCCGTCGGCGATCGCGGTCACGGTGGCCTGCATCTTGGTGATGGGGCGCGTGACCGAACGCAGCAGCGAGAACGCGATGAGCAGGCCCAGGCCCAGCAGCGCGACCGCGATGCCGGTGGACCACACCACGACTTTCTCGCGCACCGCGGCCACCGGCGCGAAGGCCTCGGCGGCCTGGATCTCGGCAACGATGGCCCAGCGCAGGCCCGAGCACCGACAGCGGCGCATAGGCGCCCAGCACCGGTGTCTTGGCGTAGTTAGGGTACACGCCGAAGCCGGCGATGCCCTTCTCGAATACTTCCTGCGGTGGCCTGGGTCTTGATCGGCACGAGGCCGATGCTGGTGCCCTTGGCCTGCACGGCATTGGCCAGCCCCTTGGCGAAGCCCGCGTCGCTCACGCTCTTCGCATAGGCCTCGATGTCCTCGACCGCGAGGCGCGCGACCGAACGCGGCGTGCCGTCGGCCGCCGAGACCAGGTAGGTTTCACCGGTGTCGCCGAGGCCGCGCTCCTTCCACTTGCCTTCGTGCGTCATGACCGAGTTGATCTTGTCGATGGGCACCTGCACGACGCAGCACGCCGATCTTCTTGCCGCCCTCGAAGATGGGCGTGCCGAGGAAGGCCGCCTGGTCGTTGTACGAGGGCAGGTATTCACCGAATTCCGACAGCGCGACCTGCCGGGCTTGTCGAGCGCCCAGGACTGGCGGAAGGCATCGCCGAGACGCGATTTCGCGAACGGCCCGCTCACCAGCGAGGTCGCGAAGTCGAGCTCCTTGAACACCGTGTAGACGATCGTGCCGTTGCGCGGCTCGATCGAGGAAGATGTCGTACAGGCCGAACTGGCGCAGCGCGGTGCGCAGGTACGGGTGCATCGCGCCGTGCATCTCGGAGTAGCGCGAGCCGTCGTTGGCGCGATCGAGGTTGTTCTTGGAGCCCAGCGGATGCGGGTTCGCGGCGATGTACTGGTACTGCAGGTTCATCGCGAGGTCGGGCAGCGCCGCCACCGTGTCCGCCATGTTGACCATCTGCCGGTGTTGCGCTTCTGGAACTCCGCCATGAAATCGCTGGTGTAGTACTTGGCGAGGCGCGCGCGTTCGGCGGGCAGGTCGGCGATGCTGAGCACCGAGTTGTCGTAGGCGGCCGGCAGCTCGCGCATGGCGGCGATCACGTCCGGCGACGGCGGCCAGCACCTGCACCTGGTTGGACAGCGAGTCGAAATAGTCGGTGATCTGCGCGGCCTTGGAGGCGCGCTGCGCGATCAGCGCTTCGCGGGCCTGCGCTTCGAGCGCGGCGCGGCCGGAGTTCAGCGATTCGCGGCCTACGATGATCGAGGTGACGGCCACCGGGATGATGGCGAGGAACAGCGTGCCGAGCAGCAGTTTCTGCCGGATGGACTGGGCGCCGAAGACGTTGCGAATGGCCATGGGTCAGCTCACGAGTTGATCGAGTAGTTGCGCGTAGTCGAATTCGAACCAGGCGTCCTTGCCCTGCGAGGTAAGCTGGCGACCACCGCGCCCGCGGCGGCCGCCGGCAGCGCCGGCGGGACGATCTCGTGTTCGGGCAGGAACACCATGCGGCGGGGCAGGCCGTCGATGACGATGCCGGCGGCGTCGTCGCCATGGCCGATCACCAGCAACATGCGTTTCTCGCGCGGCAGGTGCTGCGGTCTCGAACAGCGCCGCGAGATCGAACAGCGGCACGATGCGGCCGTGGAGATTGACCAGGCCCAGCAGGTTCGCGGGCATGCGCGGCAGTGGGATAGACGTTCGGCATTTCGACGAGCTCGCTGGCGGTGCGAACGGCGCGAGCAGGCGCATCTGGCCGATGCGAAACGCCTGGCGGACGATGTCGTTCGGATTCGGCTCGACCCGACGGCCGCGCCCGCCAGCGCCGCCAGCTCCGCGGGCAGCGGCGGAAGGCCGAGTCGGCAGATGGAAGGTGGCGTTCATGGCAGTCGCGGCTCAGGCGCAGGCGGTGATGGCGCCGAGAATCTGGTCGGGTGTGTACGGCTTGGTGACGTATCCCTTGACGCCCAGCATCTGCGCCCACACGCGATCGGCCTTCTGGTTCTTGCTGGTGACCAGCACCACGGGGATGCCCTTGGTGGCCGCGTCGCCGCCGATGGCGCGCGTGGCGGCGAAGCCATCCATCTGGTCCATGTTGACGTCCATGAGGATGACGTCGGGCATCTGCGGACTTCGACAGCTCGACGGCCTGCAGACCGTTGGTCGCCGTGAGCGTGATGTATCCGGCGGCGCTCACGATCTTTTCGAGATTCATGAGATCCGGACGCGCGTCATCGACGATCAGCACTTTTTGAATGGCCACAATGCATCCCTCCGCGCAGTGAAGCCCCGCCGACCCTTTCGGACGTTTCTCCCATTGGTACGAGGGGAATCTTGGAGGGTATGTGACAAAACCACGGTGACGCGGGTCACACGGGGTGTCCCTAGGAAAGGCTCCAGTTCGCGATTTTTCGGGGTTTGGAGCCCGTGAGCCTCTGGTTAGAGGTATCTCAGGCGCTGGCGCGCCAATAAAGGTTGTAGCGCTCGTGGGCGAGGCGGAACCAGGGAATGAATTGCACCGGACCGCCCGCGAATCCCGCCGCGATGAATGTGAGCCGCTTGGGGTCGGTGCGCGTGAAGTGCGCGGGCAGCTCCGCCAGCGGCCTCGGCCAGGCGGGAACCGTGACGGCTTCATTGAGCATCTCGCCCGACTTGCGTTCGTTGACGATGAGCTGCGCGGCGGGGTCGACGGGCTTACCGACGATGCCCGCCATGACGATGGGTCCGTACATCATCGCGGCCCATTCCTGCGCGTGGGGCAGCGGCTCGAGCTGCAGCTTCATCGGCACACTGACCTCGATGACGTCTCCGGGCGGAACTTGCGCGTCGAGCCGGAAGTAGTCGCCGGGACGCCGCGCGATGCGACGCTCGCGGCCGTTGATGGTCAGCGTCATGACCGGGCACCAGGAGGGCTGGCGCAGCACGACGGTCGAGCTCGCGCCGCTTCGATGGCTGGAACGTCAGTCGCGTACTGGCCGCGTCCGGAAAGCGCGTGGCCTGATCGACGCGGGATGCCGAGTTCCTTCCAGTCGAGCGAAGAAGCGATGAAGAGATTCACGTACAGCGTGGCGCCGTCGTGCGCGTAGATGTTTTCGCCGTAACGCGCGTGGTTCTCGATACCGGAGCCCGTGCAGCACCAGAACGAATCGAAGGGCGTGTGGAACAATTTGACGTAGCCAGGTCGCGTGGCCTGGAAGTAGGTCTGCATGCCGCTGTCCGGATCCTGCGAGGCGAGGATGCCGTTGAAGAGCGCGCGTTCGAAATAGTCGAAATACGCCGCCCGCGGCTCCTGCGCATACAACGAGCGCGTGAGCCGCAGCATGTTGTGCGTGCAGCAGGTCTCCATGGTCTTGGCCGAACCCAGATGCTCCGCGAACTTCCCGCCGGGAAAAAATGCTCGACGTCGCCGTGGCCGCCGGTGGCGAAGCTGCGCGTGCCGGTCGACGGTATTCCAGAAGAACTGCGCGGCCTCGCCGATAGATTCCCGGGCCGCCAGAGCTCCTCCATGCGGCTGAATCCCACGACCTTGGGGATCTGCGTGTTGGCGTGCAGGCCATCGAGCTTGTCGACGTCCTTCGGACAGGGGATCGAGCAACGCGCGGTGAGAGAAGCGCTGCGCCAGCGAGCGATAGCGCGGCTCCTGCGTGAGCTGCCGACAGGTCCGCGAAGACCTCGTTCATGCCGCCGTGCTCGCGGTCGAGCATCTTCTGGAAGCGATCCTCGGGCACGTCCGCGCAGGCCGCGCTGATCCAGTCGGCGAACTTCACCAGCACCTCGAGCGCGGCCGCGCTGCCACGAATGCGTGTGCGCGTCGCGCAGTCCCGCGAGCACCTTGTGCGTGGTGTACCAGGGCACGCCGGCGAATGGTTTGCCGGCCAGGCTGTCCGTGAGCGGCGCGACTCCGTCCGGAAAAGCCGTGAGCCAGCCGCCGGTCTTTTCCTGGCAGGCGGCGAGCTCGCTGACGACGTAGTCGACGCGCGCGGCGAACGCGCAGTTCGTCGGTCGCCTCGTACATGCACGCGCAGGCCGTCAGGTAATGGCCCAGCGTGTGTCCGTGGCAGCGGATCTCGACCCAGGGCTCCTGGGATTCCCAGCCGCCGTACACCGGCGCCTTGGGCGCGAGGCCGGCATTGACGCGGAAGTTGTGCAGCATCCGGTCGGGCTCGAGCCGCAGTAGATAGCTTACATCCAGCTGCTGCGCGCTCAGGAATGGTCCCGGGTCCACCCGCACGGCGCGCAGCGGGAAATAGCCCAGGCCCGTGGCTTTGCCGTCCGCGCACGGGCTGCTGCGCGACGCCCGGCCAGGCCGCACGTGGCCGCCGTTCCTGCACCGAAAAACTTCAGTGCGTCGCGGCGCGTGTGGCGGTGGTCGCTCATGCAGCCCAGTTTACGCGGACATGTGGATGACGGTGTACGAACGCGCCGGCAGCTTGACCGTCATCTTCGCGCCGGCCTTCGCGGCGTCGAGCTTGGTCATCACCACCTTGTTCGGGCTCTCGAAGGTGTTGAACGCCTTGAGGTCCGGGCCGGTGACCGTCTCGCAGGCCAGCACCTTCGAGGGCGTGACGTCTTCGAAGCTGAGCGCCAGCTCGCGCTCGTTGGCGAGGTCGCGATTCAACGCGAACACCGCGATGCGTTTTTCCTTCGCGTCGTAGGTCGCGACCACATCGAGGAACGGCACCTGCTCGTCGCGCGCGAAGTCCGCGCGCAGCCCGGCGGCGCGGATCGGGTAGGTCTCGCTCTCGACCTGGATGTCCAGCATGCGGCCGCGCGCGTACTTCAGCACCATCTGGTACGGGTAGTAGATGGACTGGCGCAGCGTGCCCTTGCTGTTGGTCACCAGCGGCGCGATCACGTTGACGATCTGCGCGAGGCAGGCCAAGCGCACGCGGTCCGACTGCCGCATGAGGGTATTCAGGAAGCCGCCGGTGAGCATGGCGTCCTCGAGGTTGTAGACCTCCTCGAGCAGCTTGGGCGCGAACGCGCCCTTGCCGTCGAGTGCTCGGGCGTACGCGCGCGATACCACACGTTCCACTCGTCGAACGACAGCCACAGCTGCTTGGGCGAGCGGTACAGGCCCTGCACGTAGTCCGCGACCGCGATGATCTCCAGGATCTGCCGCTCCATGTCGAGGTTCTGGGCCAGGAAGCGTTCGGACTTGCCGCCCGCGAGCTCGGGCTCGTTGCCGAAATAATTGTGCAGCGAGATGCCGTCGACCATGTCGTAGCACTCCTCCAGCACTTCGCGATCCCAGGTGAGGTAGGTAGGCAGGATGGTGTTGCTCGAGCCGCAGGCGATGAGCTGCACGTCCGGGTCGATGACGCGCGCCTGCTGCGCGATGTCGCGCGCCTTGCGGCCGTATTCACGCGCGGTGAGCCGGCCCATCTGCCAGGGGCCGTCCATCTCGTTGCCGAGGCACCAGTACTTCACCTTGTGCGGCTGGTCGTAGCCATGCGAGCGCCGGAGCTCGCTCCACTTCGTGCCCTTGGCGTAGTTGCAGTACTCGATGTAGGCCACGGCCATCTCGGAGGTGCCGGTGCCGAGGTTGAAGCCGAGCAGCGGCTCGGTGCCCACCGCCCTGGCCCAGTCCATGAATTCGTTGGTGCCGAACTGGTTGGTCTCGATCGAGTTCCAGGCGCGCTCCAGCACCGTGGGACGGTCTTTCTTCGGGCCCACGCCATCCCACCAGTTGTAGCCCGAGACCATGTTGCCGCCGGGGTAACGGATGATGGGCACGTGCAGGTCCGCGACTTCCTTGATGACGTCCTTGCGGAAGCCACGCTCGTCGGAGAGCGGGTTGCCCGGGTCGTAGACGCCCGTGTAGATGGACCTTCCGAGGTGTTCGAGGAAGGCGCCGAACAGGCGCGGATCGAAATCCGCGCGCGGCGCGACCAGGCCGAGCGTGGCGCGCGCGGTACGGCCGCGCGCCTGCGTGTAGCCAGGCAGCGCGAACACCGACGACGCGGCGATGCCGGCGCCGGCCAGGCCGGCCTGGGAAAGGAATTGGCGGCGGGTCGAATGGCGTTTCATTGTTGTCAGTCTCCGGAAGAGTGGGTCGGTATCGGGGCCAGCGTCGGCCAGCCGTCTGCGTTCCACGTGAGTTCGAGTACCTTGAGCTTGGACCAGCCGCGATCGCGCGCGTCGTAGGCATGCGCCACGAACCAGTCGCGGCCTTCGAAGGTGTACACGCTGTTGTGTCCGATGCCGGGCCAGCCGGCATTGCCCGCGATCAGCACGGTGCCGCCGCCCTTGTCCATGCGTTCGTCGTTGGCGTCGACATAGGGGCCGGTGATGTCACGCGAGCGGCCGACCACCACCTTGTAGTCGCTGTTGACGCCGCGGCAGCAGTGATCCCAGGAAACGAACAGATAGTAGTAGTCGCCCTTGCGAAAGATGAAGGGCGCTTCGATGGACGCGGGCTCGGGCTCGGCATCGTCGATGAGCACCGAGCGTTCGCGCTTGGCCAGCGCGCGCCACTCCTGCGGCTCGGCCAGTCGCAGCCGGTCCGGCGCCAGCCTGGCCAGCCGCAGGCCGGCCCAGAAGGATCCGAAGGCCAGCCAGGGCGTGCCGTCGGCCGCGAGAACGAGTTGCGGGTCGATGGCATTCCACAGGTCGCGGTACGGGATCGACTGCACCACCATGCCGTGATCGACCCAGCGGTAGTCAGGCGACTTGCGATCGAGCGTCTCGTTGGTGGCCACGCCGATGGCCGAGGTGATCTTGCCGCCGGTCGAGACGCAGTAGTAGAGGTAGTAGATGCCGTCGTGCAGCGCGATGTCGGGCGCCCAGAATCTCCCGCGGAAATCGGACACCACCTTGGCCGTCCAGGCCGGCGGCTGGTCGAACACCGGCGGCTCCTTTTTCCAGCTCCGCAGGTCCCTGGAGCTGAAGGCGGCGATGCCGCGGCCGGTGCCGAATAGATAGTAGGTGTCGCGCTCGCGGATCATCACCGGGTCGTGGATGCGCACGTCGGTGGAATACTCCGGGGCGGCGCGCAGCAGCGTGGGCGCCGCGAGCGCGGCACTGGACATGCCGAGCATGAAGCGGCGCCGCTGCCGGTTACGCATGCAATTCCCCGCTTTCCCCACCCGGCACCATGACGTATTCGATCGCCGCGCGGTATTCCTCGCCTGGCCGCAGGATGGCGTCCGGGAAGCCCGGTTCGTTGGGGGCGTTCGGCAGCCCTTGCGGCTCGAGGATGACGCCGCTGCCCAGCCTGGGATGAGCGCGATGCAGGAACTGTCCGTTGTAGAACTGCAGTCCCGGCCCGCTGCCCAGCATCCTCAGCGTGAGATCGCGCGCCGGCGAGGTGAGCTCGCAGGCGCAGTCGGCGTCGCGGGACAGCACCCAGCAATGATCGTAGCCGCCGGCGCCGGCAAGTTGCGGATGCGAACCCGGATCCGGCGGTGCCAGCCTGCGGGCCTGGCGGAAATCGAAGGTGGTGTCGTCCACGGGCGCGAGCTCTCCGGTCGGGATGAGCCCGGGCCGCACGGGTAGATAATGGTCGGCCGGGATGCGCAGCAGCTGCGTGGTCGCGTCGATATGCGGATCCGCGGCCAGGTTGAAGTAGGGGTGGTAGGTGAGGTTCACCGGCGTCGGCGCATCGGTGTGCGCGGCCAGCGTGATGGACAGCGAATGCTCCGCAACCAGCAGGGTCAGCGTGACTTCCAGCGTGCCGGGGTAACCTTCTTCTCCGGCCGGCGAGCGATAGGCCAGCGTGGCGCACTGTTCGTCGGCGTCGACGATGCGCCAGACGCGCTTGCCGAATCCCAGCAGGCCGCCGTGCAGGTGGTTCACGCCTTCGTTGGCCGTGAGGCGCTGTTCGCGTCCGTCGCACATGAATTTCGCGCCGGCGATGCGGTTGCCGAAACGACCCACCAGCGAGCCCACGTAGGCGCGGTCGCGCTGATAGTCCTCGAGCCGGTCGAAATGCAGCACCAGGTCGCGGCGCGCTCCCGCCACCGGGTACGTGAGGCGGCGCAGGATGGCGCCATAGGTCAGCACTTCGACCTGCAGCCCCTGCGCGCCACCTAGAGCAATGGCGTCGACGCGCTGCCCGTCCTCGAGCGTGCCGAAGGAGCGCAACAAGAGCAGTGCGCTCCTAGTACTTGCGCTTTGGAAGTTCCTGGG
>CAVQEZ010000019.1:0-266944 GCA_963711635.1 uncultured Pseudomonadota bacterium | reverse complement strand
CGGCAACCCCGCGGTGTCGATCCCCGCGGGCACGGTCGGCGGTCTGCCCGTCGGCATGCAGGTACTCGGCCGCCACCACGCCGACGAGCTGCTGTTCGACGTCGCGCTGGCGGTGGAAGCGAGAACGCCCGTGGCCGATGGTCGCGCCGCCCGTGGCGAGCTAACCCTCCATCGCCGCGGACACGGCGAGTCCGAAGATCGTGCGCAGGGTCTTGAACCGCTTCGGATCGGAGTTCGGTGTGATCTGCGCGCTCACCGACACGCTCGTCGAGCGCGACCCGTCCCGTGTTCGCGGCGATGAACTGCGTGTACCCGGCGGTGTTGCCGGTGTGGCCGAACACCGTCCGCACTGCGTGCGGTAGCGGAAGACTGCCAGGCCGGCCGCGTTCCGCCCGGCCCCGGCGGCTCCGATTTCCCACCGGCCACGAACTCGAACTGCTCGGAGCGGGCCGCCGGGCTCGTCTCGTCGCCGTGGACGTACCCGCGGCACGAACGCGTTGGCGTCGGCCGGGGTCGACACGACGCCTCCCGACGCCCACGACCACCTGGCCGCGATCACCTCGCTGACGTCATCGGGCGGATCCGGCGGATCGAGCGTGTAGCCGTGGACGAAGGGTTCGGGCATCTCCGGCCCCTCGGGGGAGGCTGGTGCCGGTGAGCCCGAGGGTGGGGGAGACCGCGTGTCGAGGAACGCCGGCGTACGGCTGCCCGAGACCGCTTCGACCATAGCCCGACGACGATGTTGTCGGAGTTGGAGTACCGGTAGCGCCGCCCGGTTCGAACTCGAGCGGATCTTCGGCGACGTACGAGAGCAGCTCGACGGGTGGCGGGGCGACGGCGAGCGACGCCCGCACCGCGTCCTGGAACTCCGTCGGTCCCGCTGAAGTCCTTGATGCCGCTCGTGTGGCCGAGGAGCTGGGCGAGGGTGATCTCGCCCCACGTCGACGGCAGGTCGGGCAAGTGCTGGCCGATCGTGTCGGCGAGCGTGAGTGTGCCGTCGCCGACCAGGGTGAGCGCGGCGGCGCCGCTGAACGCCTTCGCGACGCTCGCCAGGCGCACGTGGTCCTCGAGAGTTGGGGGTGTCGAGGCGTCGACCTCCACGGTGCCCGCGGCGTGGAGCTGGACGTCGTCGTCGCGCTGCACCACCGCCGCGATCGCCGGTGGCCCGCCCCGGCTCGCGGCGAAACGCTCGATCGCGCGGTTGAGCGCGGCGTCGGGTGTCGGCGGTTCGCCGGCACCTGCCGGTAGGGCGAAGGTCGTGGCCCCGACGATGGTCGCGGCGAGCACGGCGATCGCGACGCGTGCGTGTAGACGAAGTTCGGCATCGGGGGAGCGTAGCGATGCGAGCCGACGAGTGGCGACGCCTGCGCACTGTGTCCGGATCGTGGCCTCGCAGGTTCAGGAGAGGTTCAGGTGGTTCAGCCGGGCGTCAGGGTTCAGGGCGGGTTCAGTCGTCGACGCCCATGCTGGTCACGACGAGGAGGTCACGATGGACATCCGGTCCGAGCGCTTCTGGCTGCATCCCTTGACCATGGGGGCGGTCATCGCCGGCGCACTCCTGTTCGTGGTCCTCGGTGGCAACGCCGAGCTGCTCTGGATCGTGGGCGCGGTGGCCATCGGCGCGGCCGTCGGATGGGACCGGTCGCGAGTCCGGGTGCGCTCCGAGTGCGTGTGCGGCAACCCCGACGACGTCGCCGTCACCCGGGCGGAACGGGCCGAGCTCGCGCCGACCGTCGGTCACCTGCCCCGTCGGGCCACCCGCACCCGCGAGCGCGAGGCCTGACTGCCCGGGCGACGCCCGGCGCTCGCGGACGCGACCGCAACGCCGAGGATCGTCGCCGGCGCCCGTAGGTCGGAGCGACCGGCGCCGCCTCAGGTCCAGGCGGCGGGATCGCCGACGAGCTCGGCCACGATCGCGGGGAGCTCACCCCTCGCCACGTCGGCGATCGTGACGTGCTCGAGGACGGCCCGGAGGTTCGCCCGCGCCGCCACCCAGACGTCGCGCGAGCGCGGCCGCCGATCCCTGGTAGGAGAGCCGTTCGGGCCGGGTGCCGCGCACGTCGGCGATCGGGCCCTCGACCGCGCGGATGACGTCGGCGATCGTGACGTCCTCGGCCGGCCGGGCGAGCCAGTAGCCGCCCTCGGCACCCCGCTGGCTCCCGAGGATCCCGGCCTTGCGCAGCTCCCGCATGATGTTCTCGAGGAAGTTCAGCGGGATGTCCTGGGCGGCGGCGAGCCGGTCGCCCTTCACCGGGCCGTCGGCCGCGAGCGAGGCCAGCTCGACGGTGGCGCGGACGGCGTAGTCCGCCTTGGCCGAGATGCGCACGCGAGGATCTCGCGCTTCCCGGCATTGTCGAGCTTTCGCATCGGCTAGCTCGGCCGGAACTAGCCTGCTCCCGTGCCGGAGGCCGAACCCCCCGAGGTCGCCCACATCCACGGGCGGGAGCTCCCCGACGAGGACATCGTCGTCGTCGCCGCCGCCGGCTCCACCCGCTCGCGCTCCGGCTCGTCTACCTCGTCGCTCGGGCTCGGCCTCTTCGTCACCGCGCTCGGGCTCATGAAGGCGGGCGCGGCCGAGCTCGTCCCGACGCTCGAGGGCTCGATCTTCACCGACAACGCGTGGAGCACGCTCGGGCTCGGCTGGTTCGGCGCCTGCATCGTGCTGTCGGGCTCGCCGGTCGCGGCGTCGGCGCTGGCCCTCCTCGACGGCGGCGCCGATCGACCGCACCCAGTCGTTCACCATGCTCACCGGCTCCCGCCTCGGAGCAGCGTTCGTCGTGCTCGTGGTGGGCGTGATCTACGCGCTGCGCGGCGCACCGGCGTCGCCGGCCGCGCGCGCCGATCTCGATCGGCATCCTCTCGCTGCTGATGACGATGATCACCTACGTGCCCGGCGCGATCGTCGGCTACCTGCTGCTCGACGCGCGGCGCGCTCGACGGCCTCGACATCGGCACGTCGCCGTCGAGCTCACCTCGGCCACCGACACCGTGTTCGGGTGGGCCGTCGACGTCACGCAGGCGATGCTGCCCGGACTGGACGCTGTTCCCCGTCGGGCTCGGCGTGCTGCTGCTCGGGCTTCGCGGCTGTTCGACCGGGTGCTGCCCGCGGTCGGCGGCGAGCAGCTCGAGCACCGGCCCGAGTCGCCTGGTACGACCCGCAAGTGGCCGATGTTCCTGCTCGGATGCGGCGTCTGCCTGCTGACCCTGTCGGTGTCGGTGGCGCTCACCGTGCTGGTGCCCCTCGTCGCCAAGGGCTACCTGCGCCGCGCCAACACGCTGCCGTACATCGCCGGGCGCCAACATCACGACGCTCGCCGACACGCTCGTGGCCGCGATCCTGCTCGGCAACCAGGACGGCGTGCGGGTCGTCGTCGCGGTGACCATCGGCGTCACCGTGTGGACGCTCTTCCTGCTCACGTTCTCCTACCCGCTCGTGCGGCGCGGGTGCCTGGGCTTCGCCCGCTGGGCGCTCCAGTCGAAGTACCACCTCGCGGGGTTCGTGCTGTTCATGTTCGTCATCCCATTGGCACTGATCGCGCTGCCTGAACGCGCCCCGCGCCACCAGGACGGCGCGGTCGCGAGCACGTAGGCGAGGCCGAGCACGATCGACGACCCGACGGCGTCGAGGAAGTAGTGGTTGCCGGTCATGACCGTGTCGAACAGCATCGCCGCCGGGATACGCCGCGACCAGCGCCCGGCTCCACCGGTGCCGGACGCGCGGCCACAGCCGCGATCGCACACGCCGTCGACCAGCCGACGTGCAGGCTCGGCATCGCCGCGTACGGGTTCGTGCCGCGCAGGCTGGCGCGGTCCGCGGGCCGAGGGTGAAGTACTCGAGCGCGGGTGTCGACGAACCCGAAGTCCCGGCGGCATCAGGCGCGGCGGCGTGAGCGGGAACAGCCAGAAGCCAGCGAGCGCGAGCGGCAGCATCCACAGCAGCGTGTTGCGCCAGCGCACGTAGCGGACCGGGTCGGCGACGTAGAGCCACACCAGCGTGACGACCGGCACGAGGTAGTGCGCGGTGCCGTACCAGAGGTTCCAGAACCCGATGAACCAGCGGTCGTCGAGGAACCAGCGCTGGATCGTGCGCTCGTGGTCGAGGTACAGGTGCTGCTGCCAGTCGACGAGCCGTCCGGGCGTTGGCGAGGGCCTGGCGGCCGGACGCGACCAGCTCGGCCCGGACCCAGGAGTAGGCCCGGTACAGCCAGTAGACGACGGCCGCCTCGAGCAGCCAGCCGAAGCCGGATCCGCGTGCTCAGCGGGCGACGGGCCGGTGCCGGCGCGTCGGTGGGGATCCGTGGTCACGTCCCGCCAGCCATGCCGCGTCCCGGCGATGGCCCGATCGGTGCGAGACTGGACTAGCCCGATCGATGGGCGAAAGGGTCACAACGGGCCATGCCCCGCTGGTCAACCCTTCCGCACAATGAGGGGTCTGACTCGTGACCGGAAGGTCTTCGCGGAACGAAAGCGACCACCGCCGGATGAGCGCCGCGGGCTTGCGCAGCCTCGGGCTCCTCCTCGTCGCGCTCGGCGCGGCGACGCTGCCGTTCGCGCCCGGGCTCAGCTCGGGCGAGGGCCTCACGCTGTGCCTGGTCACGATCGGCTACGTGGCGGCGCTCGTCGTCATCGACCCGTCGCGGCGCGCTTCCCCGAGTTCCCGGCGAAGCTCGGTCCGCCCGTTCGTCGGCGTCGACCGCCGTCGTCGTGGTGATGGTGGCGATCCCGCGGGTCGGCGTCGCGGGCGCGCTGCTCCTGCTCGTCGGCGTGGGCTTCTACACCTGGGCCGCCGGGCTCACCCTCGGCCTCTGGCTGTCGGCTGCGGTCATCGGCGGCGCGTTGCTCGCCAGGCGCTCGCGCCCGTGAACGAGCAGGTCGACGAGCTCACGCTCATGGCGTACGCGCTCGTCGTGCCCGCGTCGTCCTCGTCGTCGACCGGCTCACCGCCGATCACCGCCGCACGACCGAGGCGCTCGCGCAGCTGCACGACTCCTCGACCGGGTCGCGGCGCAGCCCGACCTCGGCACCACCCTCGCACTCGATCGCGACTCGGTCGCGGCACGGCGTCGACGTCGCCGTGGCCGGTGTCCTCGTCCGCGACGGCGCCGAGTCGTGGTCGCGCTCAAGACCTCACCGCCGCTCGGAGCTCACGTCCACAGATCGACATCTCCCGCTCCGCCGGCCCGATATCGACCTCGAGACCGAGGGCGCTCGCTCGGCCGCCGCCCTCGCCGCACGCGAGCCCACCGTCGTCGCCGACCTCTACGGCCGCTCCGGACTTCGCCGGCTGGTTCCAGCCGTGGACGGCAACGCTGCGCCGGCTCGGCTGCCGCTCGCTCGTGCTCGTGCCCCTCGTGGCCGACGACGAGCCCTTCGGCGCGATCGCGGCGGGCTTCCCGTGGCCCGGCGGGCCCGACGACGAGGACCTCGACTTCCTCGAGGCGTACGCGGAACGGGCCGCTGCGGTCATCCTGCAGGCGCGGGTCTACGAGGACGAGCGCGCCGCGGCCGCCGAGCTCGCCGAGATCGACCGCCAGAAGAGCGAGTTCCTCGCGCTGCGTGTCGAACGAGCTGCGCACGCCGCTCAACGCGGTGAAGGAGCCTCGTCGACACCGTGATCGACGACTGGGACCAGCTCACCGACGACGGCAGCGCCAGAGCCTGCTCGAGACGCGCCTCGGGCAACGCCGACGAGCTCGCCCGGCTCGTCGGCCAGCTCCTCGACTACGCCCGCACCGACGCCGGCGTCGTCGACATCGTGCCGCAGCCGCTCGACGTGCGCCGCCGCGGTCGAGTTCGCGCTCGAGGACCTCGGCCCGGTCGTGGCCGACCACTTCGTCGAGGTCGACGTCCCGGCCGCGTCTCGGCTCCTCGCCGACCCGACCGGCTTCGACCACGTGCGTGAAGAACCTCCTCACGAACGCGGTCGCAGTTCTCGCCCGCCGGCAGCCGGATCGTCGTGCGCGCGGCCCGGAGCGGTGACGAGGTCGTCGTCTCGGTATCGCGACGAGGGCATCGGCATCCCCGACTCCGAGCAGGCAGCGGATCTTCGACCGCTTCTACCGGTCGTCCGACGCGAACGGCGCCACGCACGGTGGCGGCATCGGGCTCACGATCGCCCGCCGCTTCACCGAGCTGCACGGCGGCCGGATCTGGGTCGAGAGCGAGCGCGGGCCAGGGTCGACGTTCTCGTTCTCGCATGCCGGCGGCGCGGCTCGTCGCCGACGACGCCGAGGCGTCACGGTGAGCGGCCGCCTCGGTCGGCCTGTCGGCACCGTGCGCCTGCTCGCCGCCGGCCAGCCGGCGAGCGTCGGCGGCGGCTTGCTGGCCGCGACGCCGCCGCCGGCGGGTGCACAGATCTGCGTCTCGCTCCTGGGCATCCCGCCTCGGTCAGCTGCCCGCCTCCGCAGCCGCCGTCCCACCGCCGCCACCGGCCACGGCTCGCGCCCGCGACCGCAGCCCGCCGCGCCGACCCCCGCGCCGCCCCCGCAGCCACGCCGACCCCTACACCCGCGCCCGAGAGCCCGCCCTCCGGCGCCGCGCCCACGATCGTGCTGCCCGCGGCCGTGCCCACCGGCGCCCTGCTCGATCCGCGGTTCGGACCGCGCCGATCGCGGGCCCGCCTTCGCACCGCCGAGCCAGTCGCCCCGCCCGGGCGCCACCCGCGCAGAGCCCGGAGGTCGACACCGTCACCACGCCGGTCGAGGCCGTCGGACATATCGGCGACGCGCTGGCCGGAACCGTCACCGAGCCGCGCATCCTCGTGACCGCATTGACGCTCGCCCTCGGGCTCGGCGTGCTCCTCGCCGCGGGCCGGCAGGTGCCGCGCTACAGGCGGCGCCAACGCCGCCTGCTCGCCGAGTGGGACGAGGCTTCCGACCTCGAGCGGGAGCACGCGGTCCGGCTCGCCGCGGCCACGCGGCAGAAGAGCGACTTCCTCGCGCTCGTGTCGCACGAGCTGCGCACGCCGCTCACCGCCGTGAAGGGCTTCCTCGACACCGTGCTCGTGCACTGGGACCGGCTGCCCGAGGAGCAGCGCCGCGAGCTGCTCGGGCGGGTGTCGAACAATGCCGACGAGCTGCCCGGCTCACCAGCCAGCTCATGCAGTTCGCCCGCAGCGACGCCGGACCGGTCGAGGTGGTGCCGGTGGACGCTCGACGTGGCCACGAGGTGCATCCGCGCTGCGCGACCTCGCGCCCGTCGTCGGCGCAGCATCGGATCGAGGTCGACATCCCCGACGGCCTGCCGGTCATGGCCGACCGCGACGGCTTCGGGCACGTGCTGGTGAACCTGCTCACCAACGCGGTGAAGTTCTCGCCTCCAGGGACCGGGTGTTCGTGCGCGCCTACGAGCGAAGACGACGACGCGGTCGTGTACGTGGAGGACGAGGGGCCGGGGATCTCCACCGGCCGAGCAGGCCCGGGTGTTCGACCGCTTCTACCAGTCGGGCCACGGCGGTTCGAAGCCCGCGGCACCGGCATCGGCCTCACGATCGCGCAACGCTTCACCGAGCTCCATGGCGGCGACATCTGGGTCGAGAGCGAGCCGGGCCGGGGTTCGACCTTCGCGTTCACGATCCCACGTGCCGTGCGTCCCTGCCTACGCCTGATCGGCTGCTCGGCCGGCTTCCGGCGCACGAAGAAGGTCGCAGTCCCCGCGCGACACCAGCTCGTCGCTCGTCGTGCGGATCGTCGTCTCGACGTAGGCGACCTGCCGGGTCAGCTGGACCACCTCGCCCCGCACGCGAGAGCGTGTCGCCGGCGCGGGCCGGGCCGCATCGTCGAGTACTTGACCTCGAGCGTCGCCGCCCGGTCGCCCGACTCGAGCGCGGCGTTGGTGGCGAAGTTCATGGCGGCGTCGTGGACGACGCCGTAGACGCCGCCGTGCACGATCCCGCCGGGGTTGCAGGCGAGCTCGGTCGGCACCCACGTCGCCTCGCCCAGCCGGCGCCGTAGGCGTCGAACGACAGCCCGAGCTGGCCGAGCAGCGCCATGCCACCGTCGCCCAGTCGATCGGTCCATGTTGCGGGGCACGGGCGGGACGATAGTCGGCCGCCGCTAGGACTAGATCTTGACCGGCTCGGTCGAGTCGTCGCAGTAGGAGGGCCGCATGGCCACGGCAGTGATCGTCGACGCAGTCCGCACCCCGCTCGGGAAGCGCAACGGAACGCTCAAGGACACGCACCCCGTCGACCTCGCCGCGCACACGCTGCGGCAGCTCGTCGAGCGCAACGACCTCGACCCCGCGCTCGTCGAGGACGTGATCATGGGCTGCGTCATGCAGGTCGGCGACCAGGGCGATCAACGTCGGCCGCAACGCCGCGCTCGCCGCCGGCTTCCCCGAGTCGGTGGTCGGGCACGTCGGTCGACCGGCAGTGCGGCTCGTCGCAGCAGGCGGCGCACTTCGCCGCCCAGGGCGTGATGGCCGGCGCCTACGACGTCGTGATCGCGGCCGGCGTCGAGAGCATGACGCGCGTGCCGATGGGCGCGTCGGTCGATCCCCGGGAGCATGCCGTTCGGCCCGAAGATGATCGCCCGCTACCCGGAGCAGGGCGGGCTCGTGCCGCAGGGCATCTCGGCCGAGCTCATCGCCGAGAAGTGGAACATCTCCCGCGAGGACAACGACCGCTTCTCGGTCGAGTCGCACCAGCGCGCCGCGCGGGCGCGCGAGGAGGGCCGCTTCGACCGCGAGATCGTGCCGATCGAGGTCACGACCGAGGAGGGCGACGCAGCTGTTCACCGCCGACGAGGGCATCCGGCCCGACTCGTCGCTCGAGAAGCTCGCCACGCTGAAGCCCGCGTTCAAGCCCGACGGCGTGATCACCGCCGCCAACTCGTCGCAGATCACCGACGGCGCCGCCGCGGTGCTCGTCATGAGCGAGGAGAAGGCGAACCAGCTCGGCCTCACGCCCGCGGGCCCGCTTCCACACGTTCGCGCTCGCCGGCGTCGACCCGGTCATCATGCTCACCGGGCCGATCCCGGCCACGACCAAGGTGCTCGAGCGGGCGAAGATGACGCTCGACCGACATGGACCTCGTCGAGATCAACGAGGCGTTCGCGCCGGTCGTGCTCTCGTGGGAGAAGGAGCACCACCCCGACATGACCAAGGTGAACGTGAACGGCGGCGCCATCGCCCTCGGCCACCCGCTCGGCTGCTCGGGCGCCCGGCTCATGGCGACGCTGCTCAACGAGCTCGAGCGCACCGGCGGCCGCTACGGCCTCCAGACGATGTGCGAGGGCGGCGGCATGGCCAACGCCACCATCATCGAGCGCCTGGGCTGAGGTCACGGGCGGGCATCGGCCTGGACGTCCTCTGGTTCGCGCTCCGGCTGCTGGTCGCGGTCGGCGCCGCGCTCGTGATCTACGTGCTCGGCGCCGGCGCTGATCCGGAAGTTCAAGATCCGTGCCCGAGCCGAGCCCGACCCCGCCGACCTCCAGCCGCCGTCGACGTCGAGTACCGCTGCACCGTGTGCGGCGCCACCGTGGTGATGACACGCCGCCCCGGGCGACGACCCCGAGCCGCCCCGCCACTGCCGGGAGGACATGGTCCCTGGGCGCCCGTCGTGACCAGGGGCTGACGCGGTTCTCCACAGCCTGTGGAGAAACTCTGTGGGAAATTACACGATGGGGATTCGGCCTCTTCCGCCACCCGATCGCGTTCGGGCGCGGTCTATCGGAGCTGGGTCGAGAGGATCGCCCCGCCCACGAACAGGCCCAGGCCGACGAACAGGTAGGAGTTCTGGGCCTCGCCGCCGGGGAGCAGCTGCAGGTAGTTGGCGATGATCACCAGCATCCCGAGGGCCGAGCATGGCGAACATCGTCGCCGGCACCCACAGCTTGCTGCTCGCCTGCTTCTTGGGCGGCGGGGGCGGTGTAGCGGCCCGAGGCCTTCGGCTTCGGCTTGGCCTTCGTCGCCTTCGGTGATTTTCGATGCGGGCCACGGGCGGAGAATACCTAACCTGCTGCCGTGGCTCCCCGGGTCGTCGTCATCGACAACTACGACTCGTTCGTCTACAACCTCGTGCAGTACCTGGGGGAGCTGGGCGCCGAGCCGGTCGTGCACCGCCACGACGCGGTGACCCTCGACGAGCTGCTGGCGGCTCGAGCCCGACGCGGTGCTCGTCTCGCCCGGGCCCGGGCCGGCCCGAGGACGCCGGGCTCTCGAACGACGCGATCCGGCACGTTCGGCGAGCGGGGCGTGCCCGTGCTCGGCGTGTGCCTCGGCCACCAGTGCATCGGCCAGCTCTACGGCGGCGACGGTCGTGCGGGCGCCGCGGGTGATGCACGGCAAGACCTCGGAGATCGCGCACGACGGCCAGGGCGTGTTCGCCGGGCTCCCGAGCCCGTTCACCGCGACCCGCTACCACTCGCTCGTGGTCGACCGCGACTCGGTGCCCGACGTGCTCGAGGTCACCGCCGAGACCGAGGACGGCCTGGTGATGGGCCTGCGCCACCGCGAGCTTCCGGTCGAGGGCGTGCAGTTCCACCCCGAGTCGATCCTCACCGAGTCGGGCCACGCCCTGCTGCGCAACTTCCTCGCCACGACTCGCGACTACGGACAGTGTAGGCGCCGCTCCCGCGTGCCTGACGACGGCGAGGCCGTCGGTCGACGAGCGACGCGAGCGCGTCGGCGTCGAGCTCGGTCGCGGCGACGGCGTCGCGCTCCCGCGAGCGCCGCCAGCACCCGGCCGCGCCGCTGGCGGAACGAGCCCTCGTAGCGGCGCGGCGCGGCGCGGCACCTCGTCGGGGAGCGCGCCCTTGGTCCGGCAGCGGCCGCCGCAGCGGGCACTCGTCGCAGCGCGGGTCGCGTGCCGGCACACGCAGCGCGCCGAGGTCCATGAGCGCGAGCAGCCGGTCGCGCCCGTCGAGCTCGGCGCGCCGAGCGTGCAGCATCGCCGCCTCCGCGTCGGCGGTCGCTCAGCGCCCGACCGGCCGACGCGCTCGACGACCCGGCGGATGTTCACCTCGATCGCGCCGACGTCGGCGTCGTCGGCCTGCGCGGCGACGGCGCGCGCGGTGTAGCGGCCGACACCCGGGCAGCGTCTGCGAGGTCGTCGGGCCAGCCGTGCTCGGCGATCACGACCGCCGCCTCCCACAGCCGGCGGGCCCGGCGCGGGTAGCCGAGCCGGCCCCACGCCGTGATCACCGCGCCGGGCCCGGCCGCGGCCATGGCCTCGGGCGTCGGGAACCGGCCGATGAAGTCGGGCCACGCGGCCTCGACACGCGGGCCACCTGGGTCTGGTGGAGCATCACCTCGGAGACGAGCACCGGCCAGCGGTCGCGGCGTCGCGCGCCACGGCAGGTCGTGACGGCCGTGGCGGACGTACCAGTCGCCGAGCGCGCTCAATCGTTGCCGCCGCCCCGCGCCGCCGTTGTTGCCGCCGCCGTTGTTGCCGCCGCCCCCGCCGCCCCCGGGCGTGAACCGGCCGACAGTGATCGTGACCGACGAGCCCCGGCGCGCGTGGCCCGGCGACGGCGGGTTCGTGGCCACCACCATGCCGTTGTTCAGGGGGTTGTTCACGGCTTGCTCGGCCCGGAACACCTGGAAGCCGGCCTCGTTCAGCAGGGCGATCGGCCTGCGCCTCGGGTCGGCCCACGACGTCCGGGATGTCGATCTCCTCGGGTCCGGTCGAGACGAACACCGTGATCGCCGAGTCGCGCGGGACCATGGTTCCCGCCGGAGGATCGGTGCGGATCACACGGTCCGGACTCGATGGTGTCGTTCGGCTCCGCCGACGGTGGTCACCTGGAAGCCGGCGAGTGAGGCCCTCGCGCGGCTGCGACCGGCAGGTTTGCGACGTCGGGCGATCGCGATCGCCGGCTCCTTCGCCAGGACCAGCTGGATCGTCTGACCCGACTTCTGCACCCGCTCGCCCGCGGCGGGCTCGGTGCGCAGCACCGTGCCCGGCGGCTCGGTGCTGTCCTCCTCCGGGGTCTCGACGTTCTCGGTGGTGTTCGTGAGCCCGCGCCGCAGGAGCTCGTTGATGGCGTCGGTCCGCTGCTCACCGGTGAGCTCGGGCATCTGGAACGTGGTGTTGCTGACGGTGAGCAGGACCGTCTCGCCCTTCTCGTGGTTCACGCCCGCCGGCGGGTTCTGGTCGAGCACGAGGTCGGGCGGTTGGTTCGAGTTGCGCTCGCGGCGCTCCGACCTCGAACCCCGCGTCGGTCGAGGAGGGTCTCGGCCTCGCCGAACGGCTTGTTGATGACGTCGGGCACCTCGACGAAGGTGGCGTTGCCGCCGTCGCCGCCGCCGATGTCGCTGGTGACGATCAGGGCGACGATCACCGCCGATCAGCACCGCCACGCCGATCACCGTGGCCACGATCGTGCCGGTGCGCCGGCGCTCGTCGCGGTATCGGCCGCCGCCGTCACCACCCCCGCCGCGTCCGCCGCCGCCGGTTCCCCGGCCCCCGCCGCCCCGGCCCCCGCCGTCGACCACGACCGCGGGGGCGACCGCGGTCACGGCGGTGGCCGCCCCGGCGCGGCTGCGGGTCCTCGTGGTTCCGGTCATGTCGGTGATGACGCCGGTGACCGGGCCCGAGACGGGCGCTCGCCGCGCGTGAAGCGCAGGAGGTCGGCGCGCAGGTCGTCGGCGGTCTGGTAGCGCTGGTCGGGGTCCTTCGCCATCGCGGTGAGGATGATGTGCTCGAGGTCCGGGGGGAGCGGCTCGGTCATCCTGCGCGACGGTGGCGTGGGCTCCTCGCGCACGTGCTTGTACGCGACCGCCACCGGGTTCTCGCCGGAGAACGGCGGCGTCGCCGGTCACCATCTCGTAGAGCACGACGCCGAGCGAGTAGAGGTCGGAGCGCCCGTCGACCGGGAGGCCCTGGGCCTGCTCGGGCGAGAAGTAGGTGGCGGTGCCCATCACCGCGCCGGTCTGGGTGAGCGCCGTCGGTGGCGTCGGCCCGGGCGATGCCGAAGTCGGTGACCTTCACCTCGCGGTCGGCGGTGATCAGCACGTTGCCGGGCTTGATGTCGCGGTGCACGACGCCGTTGCGGTGCGCGAACCCGAGCGCGGCGGCGATGTCGGCGCCGATCTGCGCCACCTGCCGGGGCTTGAGCGGGCCGTTCGCCCGCATGATGTCGCGCAGCGACCGCCCGTCGACGTACTCCATGACGATGAAGGACGTGCCGTGCTCCTGGCCCCAGTCGTAGATGGCGACGATGTTGGGGTGGTTCAGCCCGGCCGCGCGTCTGCGCCTCGCGGCGGAAGCGCTCGACGAAGCTCGGGTCGCGCGCGAACTCCGGCGAGAGCACCTTGACCGCGACGGGCCGGTCGAGGAGCTGGTCACGGGCGAGGTAGACCTCGGCCATGCCGCCTCGGGCGATGCTCCGCTGGATCTCGTAGCGGTTGGAGAAGACCTCGGCGAGCTGGGTCATTCAGCCCCCAACCCTAGTTGTGGGGTCATCCCGCGCCCGGGTTCGCGCTCAGTTCCCGACCGGCCTCGAGCACCAGTCGCATCATCTCGGCCGCGACCGGTGCGGCCACGACACCGCCGGTCGCCTCGCTCCCGGTGCCGCCCTGCTCGCCGCCCTCGATCAACACCGCGACCGCGACCTCGGGTGCCTCGGCCGGCGCGAACCCGATGAACCACGCGTGCGGGTCGCCGGTCTCGTTCTGCGCGGTTCCGGTCTTGCCGGCGACGGTGACGCCGGGGATGCGGGCGCGGGTGCCGGTGCCGTTGGGGCTCTCGACGACCGAGATCATCATGTCGCGCACGGTGGCCGCGGTCTGCGGGCTGGTGGCCGTGCGCCACGGCTCGCCGCCGATGCGGCGGATGACCCGGTCGTCCTGGTCGGTGATCGACTCGCGCGACGTGCGGCTCCATGACGACGCCGTTGTTGGCGATCGCCGCCGCGACCAGCGCCATCTGCAGCGGCGTCGTGAACACGTCGCCCTGGCCGATGCCGGCGAGCGCGAAGCGCGGGCTTGTCCTGGTCGAACGTCCCCGGCGCGGGACCCTGGCTCTCGACCGCGCCCGGCGCGACGTCGAGCGGCGGCGACGCGTAGATGCCGAAGCGCGCCATGCCCGGAGGGAACTGGTTCCCGAGATCGAGGCCGATCTGCGCGAACGTCGTGTTGCACGAGCGCGTGAAGCTCTGCACGAGCGTGCCGCCGCACGCGTTCCCGCCGAAGTTCGCGAGCGAGGTGTTCGTGAGCGGCACGGGAGGCTGCTGATCGACGGGTAGGTCTTGTTCGGGTCGGTCGCGCCCTGCGTCGATGCCGACGGTCGCGGTGACGACCTTGAACGTCGAACCCGGCGGGTAGATCTCGCGGTACGGCACGCGGGAGGTCGGGCTTGTTCGGGTCGGCCTGGAGCAACTGCCCGTAGTCCTGGACGACGTCGGCGTCGTGGACGCGAACGGCGTGCGGGTCGTACGACGGGTTGGAGTACATCGCGAGGATCAGGCCGTCCCTCGGGTCGAGCACGACCACCGAGCCCCGCCGGTCGCCGAGCGCGTCGCGTGCCGCCTGCTGCAGCGTCGCGCTCGCAGCCGAGGACGACGTTGCCGGTGTTCTCCTTGCCGAGCAGCACGTCGTCGAGGTTGCGGAGCTGCAGACGTGGTGTCGCGGCCGACGAGGGCGTTGTTGTACGTCTGCTCCACGCCGTTGTTGCCGAAGACGAACGACTGGTAGCCGGCGATCTGGGCGAAGAGCGGGCCGAGCGGGTACTCGCGCTGGAACTTCGAGCTCGTCGTCGGTCTCCACCGATCGGGCGACGATCTCGCCCTCGGAGGTGAGGATCTCGCCCCGCGGCCGTGAGAAGTCGCGGATCGCGGCGCGGACGTTGCGGGGGTCGTTGGCGAGCGAGTCGGACGCGGATGACCTGCAGGTACGTGAGCTGGCCGACGAGCACGAGCACGAGGAGGATCGCGGCGATGCCGACGCGGCGGATCGCGCGGTTCACGAGCGCGACCGCGGCCAGTTGCGAGGTGGGCCGGCTCGCCCGGGCGGCGGTCTCGTCGGAGATCCGCAGCAGCAACGCGAGGATCACGAAGTTGGCGACGAGCGACGACCCGCCGTACGAGACGAACGGCAGCGTGATGCCGGTGAGCGGGATCACGCGGGTGACGCCGCCGATGATGACGAACGTCTGGATGGCCGAGGATGCTCGTGAGCCCGGCGGCGAACAGCTTCGGGAACGGCCGGTCGGCCTGGACCGCGATGCGGAAGCCCGCGCCGACCAGCAGCAGGAACCCGATGAGGATCCCGACCGTCCCGATCAGGCCGAGCTCCTCACCGATGGCGGCGAACATGAAGTCGGTGGACGCGGCCGGGATCTTCCCCGGACTGCCGAGGCCGAGTCCGGTGCCGGCGAACCCGCCGGTGCCGAACGCGAACAGCGACTGCACGATCTGGTAGCCGTCGCCGTCGTGGACGGGCCACGGGTCGAGCCACACAGTGCACGCGGTCCTGCACGTGGCCGAACAGCTGGTACGCGACGGCCGCGCCGGTCACGAACAGTCCCAGCCCGGCGATGAGGTACGCGGCGCGCTCGGTCGCCATGTAGAGCATGGCGGCGAAGATCGCGAAGAACAGCAGCGACGAGCCGAGGTCCTTCTGGCGGACCATGACGAGGATCGAGAAGCCCCACGCCAGCAGCAGCGGTCCGAGGTGCTTGAGCGCGGGGATGCGCAGACCGGCGATGCGGCGCCGGCCCTCTCGCAGCAGCTCGCGGTTGTCGACGAGGTAGGCGGCGAAGAACACGACGAGCAGCACCTTCGCCGCCTCGCCCGGCTGGAAGTTCACCGGGCCGAGGCGGATCCACAGGCGGGCGCCGTTGATCTCGGCGCCCGAGGCCGGGCGCGAGCGGGAGCAGCAGCGCGACGCACGCCGAGCAGCAGGAACGTGTAGCGGTAGCGCTCGAGCACGTTGACTCGGCGCACGAGGATCAGCGTGAGGATGAAGGCGCCGACGCCGACCGCCGTCCACAGCGACTGCGTGGGTGCGAGCGTCTCGTCGACGCCCCGGTCGAGGCGGGTGATCGTGATGAAGCCGAAGCCGTTGAGGAGCGCGGCGAGCGGCAGCAGGGTGGCGTCGGCCCGGGGAGCGAACCGGCGCACGGCGAGGTGGGCGAGCACGTAGAGGCCGATGAGCGCGACGAGGAAGCCCCAGATGTCGGGGGGCAGTGCCGGGCCCTCGGACAGCGCGAGCAGCACGTAGCCGCCGGCGGTGATGATCACCGCGAGCAGCCCCGAGGCTGAGCTCGGCGTTGCGCCGCTGGAACCGGGTGAGGGTCACCGCGAGGCCGGGGTCAGCTCGGCGGCGGCGGCGGTGCGCGGCGGCACGGGTCGTCGTGGTCGTCGTGGACGGCACGGTCGTCGTCGAGGGCGTCGTCCGGGCGGTCGCGTCGCGTCGCAGCGGTCGCCACGTACTCGCTCCGCGCGCCGAGCGCGACGAGAACTGCTTGTCGTCCTCGACGTCGGCGCGCTCGGTTCTGGCGCAGGTCGGCGCGGCTGAGGCGGGTGTGGCGCTCGACCGTCGGGTCCCAGCCCAGGATCCCGCCGGGGATGCCCTTGAAGATCGCCACGCGGCCGTCGTCGACGCCGACGTAGTAGCTCCGCCGCGGCGTACCAGCCGAGCGCACCGACCGCGATCGCGAGCACCAGCACGATCGGCAGCGTCCACGCGAGCACGCCGCGAGCACGGTCCGGCCGCCGCCGGCGCGGCGGCGGCGCGTCCGCCGTCGGGACGCGGGCATCGGCCTCGTCGTCGCGGCCGTCGGTCTCGACGATCGTCGGGTTCCACCGCCGTGTCGCGCGGTCGAGCGTGACCGCCGCGGCGCCGCGGCGGCCGGCAGCGGCCGACTCCTCGACCGCGTCGATCACGAGCGCGGTGATGTTGTCCTCGCCGCCGGCCGCGTTGGCCGCGTCGACGAGCTGCTGGGCGGCCCGTTGCGGAGTCGGGCTCGCGCGCGAGGATCGACACGATCTCCTCGGGCCGCAGCATGTTGGTCAGGCCGTCGGAGCACAGCAGCACGCGATCGCCGGACCGGAGCTCGACCGGATAGACGTCGACGTCGATGTCGGGGTCGACGCCGAGGGCGCGGGTGATGATCGAGCTTCTGCGGGTGGACCTCGGCCTGCTCGGGGGTGAGCTGGCCGTCGCGCACCATCTCCTCCACGAGGCTGTGGTCGGCGGTGATCTGGGTGAGCTCGCCCGTCGCGGACGAGGTAGGCGCGCGAGTCGCCGACGTGGCCGATGAGCAGGGTGCCGCCGGCGGCGAGCGTCCCCGCGGTGAGCGTCGTGCCCATGTCGCGCAGGTCCTCGTCGGTGGCCGCCTTCTCGATGACGGCCCGGTTGGCCTGCACGATGGCGTCGCGGATCGGGTCACCGTCGGCCGACCGCGGCTCGCAGCGCCTCGAGCGCGGTGGCGCTCGCGACCTCGCCGCCCCGGTGCCCACCCATCCCGTCGGCGACGGCCATGAGCCCGGTGCGGTCGTCGACGAAGAAGCCGTCCTCGTTGCCGTCGCGGACTCGACCGACGTCGGTGACGCCGTGCGCGATCAGCCGGATCGGCATCACGCGCCTGCTCGAGGCCGAGGTCACTTCACGACCTCGGCCACGGTCTGGCCGAACTGGACGCGGTCGCCGCGCTTGCACCCGGGTGGCCGCCGTGACGGGCTTGCCGTTGACGAACGTGCCGTTGGTCGAGCCGAGGTCTTCGACGAAGGCCTCGCCGTCCTGGGGAACAACCGGGCGTGCACCTGCGACACGAAGGTGTCATCGGTGAGCACGATCGCACACCCGCCGCCCCGGCCGACGGTGACCTCGTGATCGAGGGCGTGGATCTCGCCGGCGCGGCCCGCCGGCTCGACCAGCCGGACCTGGAGCGCGCCTTGCCCGTGCTCCGGCGCTGCTTGCGGGTGGAGGCCTTCGGGGGCGCGGCGGCGACCTCGGGCGCGGCGGGCGGCGACGGGCGCCGGGCCCGCATCTCCCGCACCGTGATGCGCACGACGCGGGAGAGGAAGAGGTAGAGCAGCGCGAGGAAGCAGAACTTGAGGACGGTCAGGATGCCTTCGGACATCTGTTCTCTACGAGGCCTCGAAGCGGATGATGGTGGACCCGATGCCGATCTCGTCGCCGTCGTCGAGCCGGTGCTCGCGAGATCGCGCACGCCGTTCACGGCCGTGCCGTTCATGCTGCCCAGGTCGACGACGACGAAACCTTCGCCGTGGGGCCGGATCTCGGCGTGGTGGCGTGAGGCCTGCGGGTCGGCGATGGGGATGGTCGCAGTCGGGCAGCCGCCCGATGGTGGCGGTCTGGTCGCCCAGCGTGAGCCGGCGGCCGTCGGGCATGACGAGCGCTCCGAGGCGGGTCCATTGGCCCTCGACGATCTCGGCCGACCACCTGGAGCTGCCCGGCATGGAGGGCGTCGTCCTCCAGGATGGCGACGGTCGACCGGCCCGAGGAACTGGTAGCCCTCGTCGCGGGCGTGCTCACGGGCCGCGTCGGCGAGCTCGCGCGACAGCATGTCGACGTAGGAGGAGAAGCGCTCGAGGTCGGCGGGGGAGAGGTAGACGACGAAGTCGTTGGGGACGACCCAGCCGCCCTTCACCCCGAGGACTCGCGCGGTGTCGAGGGTGCGCGCGATCTTGCGGCCGATCTCCACGGGCTCGAGGCCGCTGCGGAACGCCTTGCCGAACGCCCCTTCCACCAGCCGCTCAAGCCTCCGCTCGAACCCCTGGAGCCCCATTGGCGGAGTGTACCGGCGGGGCCCGTCAGCGCATCGAGGGTGCGCTGGTACGTTCACCCGACGGTCCGCCTCCCACTCGCATCCGGGCAACGACGCGCCCAGCTGGCCGTGGCGGTCACTCTGGCGCTCGTCGCCGGGTGTGTCGACGCGGTCAGCTTCGACCGGCTGTTCGACGTGTTCCCGGCGAATCAGAGCGGCAACGCGGTGCTGCTCGGCATCGGGATCGGTGGCGACACCCCGGGCGAGGTGTGGCGTCCCGCGGTGGCCATCGCCGCCTTCATCGCCGGCGTCGCGGCCGCGGTGATCATCGGCGATCGGGTCTCGCCGCGGCGACGACCGGAGATCCTGCTCGCGGTCGAGGCGGTGCTCCTGACCGCGCTCGCCATCTGGCTGGTCGTGGAGGATCAGCCCCGCCGCCTCGGCGGCGCGACGTCGGGGACGCTCCTCGTGATCGCGGCGGTGGCGATGGGCATCCAGACCGAGGTGATCGGCCGGGTCGCCGGCGTCACGGTGGCGACGACGTATCAGTCCGGCGCCATCGCCCGCATCGGCGACGCGGTGGGAAACCGGTCCGTGCGCGACGAGGAGTCGCGCCGAGGAGTCGCGCCGGGTCTGCTGGTCCTCGGATCGGTGCTCGTTGCCTACGTCGGCGGCGCCGCGCTCGGCGCGGCACTCGGCGACGGTGATGCCGCGGTCATCGTGCCAGCCGTGCTCGTGGTCGCGGTGGCCGCGGCAACCGCGTTCGCGACGACACGGACGGGACGCCCGTTGGTCTGAAGACCTACGAGTCGGCGCTGGTACCCTCGCTTCCCCACTCGGGCGAGTGGCGGAATTGGCAGACGCGCAGGCTTCAGGTGCCTGTGTCCGCAAGGACGTGGGGGTTCAAGTCCCCCCTCGCCCACTGACCGACCGACTCACCGACTCTCTCTCAACTCACTCACCGAGTTCCGGACGGAACTCGATCGACACGCCGACAGGGCGGGTGCTCGGCGGTGCGGGTCAGCGCTTTGGCAGGCCCAGAGTCCCGATGTCGGGCGGCCGTGCACCACGACGTTGGCTAAGTGGGGATCGAGACGGTGTTGTTCGGGCGTGACAGGTAGCGCTTCGAGTCGCGATCGAGATTCGCTGGGAATCGCTTGGGCGGCGGCGCGCCGGTTCGCCCCCCCCCGTAGGTGTGTGTCGCCGGGCCTTTGCCGCACGGGACACGGCTCTTAGGCTTTCGCCATGACCGTGATCGACACCGACTATCTCGTGATTGGCGCCGGTGCGGCGGGGATGGCGTTCACCGATTCGCTGATCGCAGAGTCCGACGCCGACGTGGTGATGGTGGACCGACGGCATGCCCCGGGTGGCCACTGGAACGATGCCTACTCGTTCGTCCGCCTCCATCAGCCGTCCCCGTTCTATGGCGTGAACTCGCGGGTCCTCGGCGACAACAAGATCGACGAGGTTGGCCCCAATGCCGGCCTGTACGAAAGAGCGACCGGCGCTGACATCTGTGACTACTTCCAGCGGGTGTTAGACGAGCATCTCCTGCCGTCGGGCCACGTGCGCTTTTTCGGCATGTGCGAGTACGTCGGAGAATCGGCGGGTGAGCACCGAATCAGGTCACGGCTGACAGGCGACGTGACCACGGTGCGAGTGCGGCGCAAGGTCGTGGACGCCACGTATCTCGAGACTCCCGTGCCCTCGACGCACACTCCTTCGTTCGATGTCGATCCCGGCGTGCGTCTTATCCCTGTGAACGAGCTCGTCAATCTGATGGAGCCTGCCGCGGGATTCACGCTCATCGGGGGCGGAAAGACCGCGATGGACGCGTGCCTCTGGCTGCTCGACAACGGTGTGGCGCCCGATGCAATCCGCTGGATCCGGCCGCGGGAGGCCTGGCTCCTCGACCGCGCGTTTCAACAGCCGCTGGCGTTGTTGCCTGCCCTCATGGAAGGGCTGGCGCGGTACACCGAAGAGGCGGCTCGAGCAGAAAACGTCGAGGACCTCTTCGCTCGGCTCGAGTCGTGCGGACAGCTCATCCGTCTGGACCAGACGGTCGAACCCACGATGTACCGGTGTGCCACCGTGACCACCGGCGAGCTCGATCGGCTCCGCAATGTCGAGAACGTGGTCCGCTTGGGACGCGTCCTGCACGTCGGATCCGATTGCGTCATCCTCGAGGACGGATCCATCCCGACGAACCACGGGCGTGTCCACGTCGACTGCTCGGCGGCAGGCCTCCATGTGGCCCGCGCTCGTCCGATCTTCGAGCCCGGACGCATCACACTGCAGCAGGTCCGGACGTGCCAGCCGTGCTTCAACGCCGCCGTCGTGGCCTTCGTCGAAGCGAGCCGCGACGACGACGCAGAGAAGAATCGGCTGTGTCCGCCCAATCCGTATCCGGACGCGGCTGTCGATTGGATCCCGGGCACCAGGATTGCGCAGGAAGCTCAAAGGATGTGGCTCGGGGAAGGCGATCTTGCAGCGTGGATGGATCGATCTCGGCTCAACGCGGCGCGTGGAGTGGGTGAACACATTGCCGACCCGGGAATGCAGGCCGCGCTCACACGCTGGACCGCAAGTCTCGAACCGGCGCTTGCCAACCTCGAACGGCTCGAGGCTCTGAGTCTCGCTACCAGCACATCGACGTAGGTCTCGAACGCCCGACCGGCGCACCGAGCGGCTTGAAGCGTTCGCCGAAGTGGGGCACGGCACTCCCTTCTTTGATGCGACGGCGTCGCCGAGGTGGTGGCTGACGATCGCAAGGGCCGCGGCAGGCTCTGGGCAATCCCGTGTCCTCCGCCTCGGCGGACTTCACCAGGTCACAGAAGCACGTGCGGATGAGCGTGGGAAATCTCGAGGGTTAGCGTGGGAAATCGACGTTGGAGCCCTCGGTAGCGTCCAACTGCAAGAACGCCAACCGAGTTCCGTCGGTAACCCACTGATTCTAAAACTGACGGACCGACCGACCGATTCTAAAAGTGACGCAGGTCGTTTACATCCGGGGTCTCCTATGCGATGGAGACCGGATGACCGACCGACTCACTCACGATCTCACGCACCAATCGTCGCCTTCGAGCTTGACGAAGCGCATCGGAGGCGAGCCGTTGCGACCCCGTGTGACGCGTCGACCAACTCGCCTCGAGCCCGGCAGGTGAGGCGAGCGATGAAGCTCGCCACATGGAGGCACGCACTGATCTGGCGAGGCGGCCGAGCCGACTCGTGGCTACCTTTTCCGGAGTGGTCGAAATTCCCCACGTGCGGTACGCCGAGACCCCTGACGGTTGGATCGCCTACCAGACTCTTGGAGAGCAACCCGTAGACCTCGTCCACATCGGGGGTTGGGCCCAAACGATCGAAGGGATCTGGGACCTCCCATCAGCGGAGCGCTTCTATCGTCGGCTTGCCTCCTTCGCTCGCGTCGTCCTCGTCGATCGGCGGGGTACCGGCCTCTCCGATCCCCTTCGGTCGAGGTACGCCGGCGGTGACTTCGGCCCTTGGATCGAGGAGGCGGTCAGCGACTTCATCACTGTTCTCGACACGATCGGCTCAGAGCGCGCCGCGGTCGTGTCGAGCCACTACGGAGCGTCCGTGGCCATCTCCCTCGCCGCCACGCATCCTGATCGCGTCGCAACACTCGTTCTCGTCGACCCCGTGGCGCGCCTGCTCGAAGACACCGACTACCCGTGGGGAATGACACTCGAGGATCGCAGAATGGCGGCTGACTGGAGCAGCGTGGCGTGGGGTGAAGGCCAGCTGTCGGGGTTGACGCCCTCGCACCACGGACCAGGCATGATCCCGTCGTTCCGCCACGAGCCCGAAGCCCACCGTTGGCTTGCTCGATACGAGCGCGCCGGCTGCTCGCGGGGGAGGATGACCGCCTGGTGGCGCGAGTGGGACTTCGACTCACGCCCCCTGCTTCCAGTCATTCAGGCGCCGACGATGGTGATGCACCACCCCGGCAATGTCCTCTCATCCGCTGGCGCTGCGGAATACATCGCCGCGGCCATTCCAGGGGCGGTGGGGCCGGTTCCGATCGCGTCCCTGGACCTCGAGCTGTGGGCCTCGCAGCCGCCGATGCTCGCCGACGAGGTCGAGCGCTTCGTTACCGGTTCGGCCAAAGGAGTCCTGCCACCGGCTGAGCGCGCGTTCGCGGTTGTGGTCTACACGGACCTCGTGGAGTCAACTCGCCGAACCGCCGAGCTGGGCGACCAACGCTGGCGTGAGGTCCTCGAAGTGCACAACAACGCGGCTGCCCGGCAGATCGAGCGTCACCAAGGAAGACTGGTGAAGCGCACCGGTGATGGCGTGCTTGCGACGTTCGACGGTCCCGGGCGGGCCGTTCACTGCGCACAGGCCATCCTCTCCGATACCCACCAGCTCGGCATCGAAGCGCGCGCCGGATTGCACGCCGGAGAAGTCGAGCTGCTGGGCGATGACATCGCCGGAATCGCAGCGCACATCGCGGCTCGGGTGATGGACTTCGCCGGGGCCGGCGAGGTCGTGGTGTCCCGCACGATCAAAGATCTGGTTGCCGGATCGGGCCTGCGCTTCGACGACCGCGGATCACACTTGCTGAAGGGTGTGCCGGACGAATGGCAGCTCTTTTGCGTCGCGAACTGAAGCACGAGCCATCCGTCGCGAGTCAGCGACGCCGATGACTCGATCCTAAGTTCGGATCGGATGGGAAATCTCGACGCTTAGCGTGGAAAGTCGCCCGTCAGAGCCCTCGGCAAGCCCAACTGTCCCAACCCGATCCGAGTTCTGTCGTCAACCCACTCACCCACTCACTGCGATGTCTCGAGACATCGTGGACAGGTCTCTCGCGACATGCGGGACTCACCGCCACCGCGGCTTCGCTCGCGGGTCGCAGGAAGGCGCAGCTACTGATGCGCGTCGCGGGCGACTTCGGCGATGTAGCTGGACAGGTGCTCGTCTGAGGGCGCCTGCGGATACGCATGTCGGAAGGCGTTGGCGGCGTTTTCGGCGTCGGCGAACGTGCAGAGCGGCCAGAGTGTGATGAGGTCCTCTCGATCTTGTGGATCGGCGCGAAAGAGCTTCATCACGAAGATGACCTCGGGATCGGGCGTGCGGACCACCAATCCTCCGCGCCGATAGACGATCTCGCAGTCGTCATAGCTGGCATCCGAGGGCCAGAACATCGCTGCGGCGTCGTTGAGCCAGCCTCGCCGCAGGTCGTGACGTGCTCCGACTCGATCGATGGCCTCGCCGAGGCCGGCATCGAGGCGGCGGGCGGAGTCGACATCGCGTGTCGACGCTCGTTGTGCGTGCCAGAGCATCCAGGCGCCGCCGACCAGGACGACCTCCGCGGTCGATCCATGCCGTGCGAGCTCCTCACTCAGCTCCTCGAAGAGCGACTCGAGCTCATCGTGGGTGGTGAGCAGTCCGTGAGTCATGGCGTCATGCCGCCGACCGGAACAAGGCCGAGCGAGACAGGACGACGTTGCGCCGCCGGAACGGTTCCGGCGTGGAAGCCTCGGCGGCGGCCCGCATTCGCGATGTGGCCGGCGGGGACCAGTCCTCCCGAAGCGGCCCGACTGCTCGGGTCCAACGCGGTCGCTCGATGCCGCGCTCGTCGGCGAGCTGCTCGGCGAAGGCCGCCAAGATCGCGTCGAGCGGCGTGCCGGTGCGCGCCGGTGGATCAGCGATCGCTTCGACGAGTTCATCGGGGTGATGCACAGCCCAGTCGGCGAACCCACGCAGTCGTGTCCAATCGATCCTCAGCCGTGCGGCGTCCGGGTCGACGGCCGTCGCGAGCGCAGCGATCGTGGGACGGTGATCGCCAACATCTATTTCGATGGCCAGACGACCACCGGCCGCCTCCACGAGGCGCTCGAGCATCGACAGCGTCGGGTCACTCTGTTCGTCCTCGATGCGGGAGACCGTCGACGTCGGGACACCGGCCTTGGCCGCCAGGGCGACGACGAGAGGCCCGCTCGCGTCCGGGCCTCGCAAACCAGGGCAGCAGCGGAGACAGCCATAGGGGTAGCGTACACGCAACCCCTCTGCTCGCCACCCCTCAAACCCACCACCAACCAACCAACTACCTACCGACCGACCGACCAGCCAGCGAACCACGTCGCGGCCGGGGCCTCGAGACGCCGCGCGCCTCGATCCATGCCGCTTCGACCGAAGCGAGGACGCTCGGGAGCGCGTCGACGAGCACTTGCGCGTCATGGTCGAGCCCGGGCACGTTCGCCGGTTCGACGCCGGCTCGCTTCACCAACTGCTCGAGATCGCCGAGCTCCGTGCGAAGCCAACCGAGCGGGTCATTGGCGATCCCTTCGGGCCACGTGCGAACGCAAGGCTCGACGCCCTCGAAGGAGGGATGAAAATGCGCGCTGCGGAGGTTCCCCGGGGGACCGTCGACCTGATCGAAGAGATCGGCACGGAACAAGGGCCGGTCGATGACGACGCGCTGTGCGGCCGACTGTGTTCCTCGCCTCGGCTCGTGACCGAGGAGCCGCACCTCGATCCGCGCACCGCGCTCTGGCGGATCCATCGGCTCGTGCCATGGCTCGACGACGACGGCCACGTTGTCGAACATGAATGCCTGCTTCATCGCTCGAGCCTCCCGCTGTCCACGCTACGCCTGGCGACGAGCGCGAGAGATCCAAGATTTCGAGGCTTCTGTGTGGAAGCGTGCGCTCGAGCCGCCACGAACGACAATGAGTGCTCACGTTCGACCCGCACCATCTGCAGGCGTCGAGATGTCCGCGGGTGTCGGGATGACGGAGTAAGAAGAGGTCTCGCGACCGACAACCGAGGAGGGACCATGGCAGGCGTCGAGAGCCGTGACTTCAGCGCACCCGACGAGACCCGCACCCCCGACAAGACCACCGTCGAGCTCGTGAACCTCGCCGGCGGCCAGATCGGCCGCTACACGTTCCAGCCCGGCTGGAAGTGGTCCGAGTGCATCAAGCCCGTCGTCGGCACCGACAGCTGCCAGGTCGAGCACATCGGCTACGTCGTCTCCGGCAGCTGCACGTCAACCACGAGGACGGCAGCGAGGGCGAGGTCAAGCCGGGCGACGTCTACCGGATCGCGCCCGGCCACGACGCCTGGGTCGTCGGCGACGAGCCGGCCGTGTTCGTCGAGTTCCAGGGCGCCGCGAACTACGCCAAGCCCGGCTGACCGCGGTCCGGGCCGGAGGAGCTATTCGGTCCCGCAAGGTCGAGGCCGCGGGAACGCGTGCCGCCGAGCGTCCGGCGAGGATCGCCGCGACGACGGCGGTGCTGTCCGACACCGTGCGCCAGATCAGTCGGCCGATCACGATCCCGACCGGGACGCCGACCGCCACCCCGACGCACGCGACCACCGTCGCCTGCCACGCGACCACCGCCGCGAGCTGCCGGCGGGTGAACCCGAGGGTCTTCAGGACGGCGAGCTAGCACCAGCGCATCGAACTGGTGCCCCGGCGAAGGCTCGGCCCGCCGCGCGAGCCCGAAGGGGAGGAGCGGCGACCCCAGCCACGCGCCGACAACGGCGAGCACGACACCGACGAGGCCTGCACCGAGCGGTGGCAGCGCGAGCGCGAGTGCTCGCTGGCCTCGGGTGAGCCCCAGGGCCTGCCAGGTGTCACGCATCGAAGCTTCCGCGCGCGACGAGGCGCGCCAGTACGAGCCCGATCACGACGAGCGCCGAGATCGCGGCGATGACTGCGAACATGACCAGGCCGATGGCGAGGACGTCGATCGCCTCGCGCACGCCGCTCGTCGACACCGAGGTCGGCTCGACCTCGTCGATCACCGTGCCAGGGTCGTTGCCGACCGTGCGACGAAGCTCGCGGACGAAGCTGGGCACGCCGGCTGAGCCCTCGGTGAGCCGGACGAGCACCACGTCGATGTAGTTGCCGATGCCGGCGCCGTACTTGTCGATGAAGGCGTGCGAGAGCACGAGGATGCCGCCCACGTCGCCCTGCTGGCTCAGGTCGACCGTCGAGCGGCTGATCCCGACCACCTTCATGCGGATGGTCGGTCCCGCGGGGTCGGGGATCGGCGTGCCGACGGCGCCGAGCAGGGCCCCGATCTGTTCGGGCGAGAAGGACGCGAGCTCGACCGAGTCGCCGACCTCGATCCCCTGCTGTTGCGCCATCGGTTCGGCGATGACGATCTCCTCGGCGGCGCCGGGCGCGACGTCTCGCCCGTCGACGATCCGGGTACGGGCGATGTCGCGGAACACGACATCATCGGTGGGCGCACCCGCCGCGACGAACTCGCCGTTGCTGAACTGGACCGCCGGGGCATGCAGCAGTGCGGCTGCTTCGACGCCGGGGAGTCTTCTCACCTCGGTGACGGTCGAGGGTCCGAGCTGGCGGAAGAAGACGAGCACGTCGTACGCACGGGTCGAGGTGGCAAAGCGATCGAAGGAGCTCGCCGTCCTGCGGGCGCCGGCCGTCGCGGCGAGCACGACCGCGCCGGCGACGCCCACGACGAGCGCGAGCACGAGCAACCGACCCCAGCGACGCGCCAGGTCGGAGCGTGCGCACATCCACGCCGAGCCCATCGTCGTCATTGAGCCATACGACCGGTCGCACGGGCCAGGTTGCCTGTACGCCGGGTCCGGTGGTGCCTACCCTCCGCCGCGAAGTGTCGCGAGCCCGCAGCCCGAACCGGGTACCCCGCCGGGGCGCCCTCACGCCCTCGACTGACTGGCAACCGACACCAGACGCTGGGTCTCTAGTGTCTCGGCCATGACTTCACTTCGGTCGGTCGACACGCTCACCGTCGATGTGCTCACCGACAACCTGACCGACAGCTACTCGAGCACGCCCGAACACGTGGCGCACGAGTTCGAGAATGTCATCGCCGCAGGTGCGCACGAGCTCTCCGGATCGACTCTCTGCTGCGCCCAGCTCGGTCTGTCGCTGATGCTGGAGGTGCAGGCCGACGCGGTGCGACACAGCTCCTCTTCGACGCTGGCGTCGAGGGTCCCATCCTGCTGCGCAACTGCAAGAACCTCGGCGTCCGCCTCGACGACGTCGAAGAGATCGCGATCAGCCACGGGCACTGGGACCACATGGGCGTGCTCACGGCGATGCTCGACGAGATCACTCGTGGAACCCGATCCGTACCGTGCCACGTCAACCCGGAGATGTTTGTCCAACGGGGCGCGCGTCTCGGCGACGGACGGGTCGCGCTGTTCGAGCAGGTCCGTCTCCCGCCGATCTCGCTCGTCGTGGCGCGGAGCTCGTGAACGACGGTGACGAACGGATCCTGCTCGACGGGTGCTTCTACCTGAGCGGCGAGATCCCGCGGGTCACGCCGTTCGAGAAGGGACGCATGGACCACGTCGCCCGCCAAGACCCGTCTCAGCCGTGGGAGCCCGATCCACTGCTCATGGACGAGCGCTACCTGGCGGTCGAGGTGCGGGAACGGGGTCTCGTGGTCTTCAGTGCCTGCTCACATGCGGGGATCGTGAACGTGCTCCTCCACGCGTGGTCGAGATTTCCTGAGGTGCCCATCTTCTGTGTCTTCGGAGGGCTGCACCTCGTCGGGAGCCTCGAGCGCATCATCCCCGAGACGGTCGCGGGGCTCCGATCGTTCGAGCCGCAGCAGATCGTGCCGGCACACTGGCACCGGCTTCCGCGCCGTGCACGCCTTGTTGAACGCGTTCGGGGAGCCGATCGTCGTACCTTCGGCCGTCGGGAGCCGTTACTCGTTCTGAGGCGCGGATGGACGCTCGGACCTTGACGAACATGTGCGCTGCGGAAACGCGGCACCTGCATGATCGCGCGAGCACCACGGTCGTCGTATCGCCGGACGAACGACGCGGACGAGATGCCGTGCCGAAGTTGGATGGGAAATCTCGCGGGTTAGCGTGGGAAATTCCCTTTGAGAGCCCCACGGTGCGTTCTACCGCAACGCCAACCGAGTTCCGTCGGTAACCCACTCACTCACTCACTCACTCACTCACACTTACTCACTCACCAACTGACTGACTACTCGCTACCTACTCACTCACCCACTCACTCCGACCGACCGACAGCTCACCGAACCGACGGCCGACAACTCACCCGGCCGGGTCCGTTGTCAAATGCAACGCTGCCTGTCGCGCGGCGTCGAGATCGAGCGCGGCGGCCTTCCTCGCGGAATGCTCGGGCGCGCAGCGGGCTCAGTACGGCTCGGACTCGGTCGCGGAAAGCTTGATAGAGCAACGCCGTCGTCAGCGGCGGTCTCCCGATGCATTGCTCACCTGCGGCCATCAGCCGCGCCGCCTCTTCCCAGTCCTCGCGAAGCGCGGCAAGCATCCCGCCATAGAGCACGACGGTCTCCCGACCAAGGCTCCAGTCCAGCGCGCCGCGCAGCCTTGTCGTAGATGAGCAGCTCCCTGTGCGCTGCGTCGCGGCTGTCCTCGGTGTCGAGCGCCAGGACGAGCTCCAATGCCATCGGCAGCTCCGGCGCGAATCGACGCAAGGAGATCGTGGCGTCGATCGCCTTGCGGGCGACCGCGGCCGCGCCGTCTGCGTCCCCACTGACCATGCGGTGGACCGCGAGGCAGACGCAAAGCGTTGCCCGTAACCCCTGGTACCGCGCATCCGGGGGCGCGGCTTCGATACCGCCGAGGTAGTGGCGCTCGGTCGGTTCCGCGTCGTCAATGGAGGCGAGCACGTCTCGGTATTGTCCGCGTTCGAGTCCCGAGTAGGTCATGCCTCCCAGCAAGCCGCAGTACATGCGCCATGGCGCCGAAAATCGTGCGCTCATCTCGGCGCCTGCCTCCACCGATTCGACCGCTCGCCGAACGAGCAGTTCTTCTTTCGCTTGGTCGAGCTCGATGGCGGCGATGGCGCCCCTGGCTGTCAGGGCCAAAGCAAGAGGAGGGCTCGGTTGCCCGCCGGACGTCTCGATCGCGCGTTCCACCCAGTTCTTGCGAGCGGCCCAGTCGGCGGATCCGTAGAACGCATTTCGGCTCAGCAGCCAAAGGGCGACGCAAAGTTGAAGTCGAAGGTGCAAGGGAAGAGGGAACGTCGACTCGGCGGCGACTCCACACCAGCGGGCTCCCTCGCGCCAGTCATCGCTGCGATACCAATCGATCCCCGCGGCAATACGGGCCAGAGCCTCATGATCGCCGAGCTCCTCCGACCATTCGAGGGCCGCGCGGAGGTTCGGGTACTCGACCGTGAGGCGGTCGCTATCGCCGAACCAGCGTTCCTCGAGCGGTAGGGACTCGAGCCAGCTGACAATCCAGACGCGATGACGTGCTCGGCATTCGTCGCACTCGCCAGCCTCGGACAACTTGGCCTGCGCGTACATGCGGACCGTCTCGAGAAGGCGATAGCGGAATTGCTCGTCGTCGTCGGTGATCTGCACGAGCGATTTCTCGACCAACGAGCCCAGCGCATCGACCACGTCGTTGGTGCCGGCAACGGCCTCCGCGGCCTCCAGCGAAAAGCTGGCGGGAAAGAGCGAGAGGCGGCGCAGCACGGTCCGATCCCTCTCGTCGAGCAGGTCGTGGCTCCAGGCCAGGGCCGCTTCCAGGGTTTGATGTCGCGGGAGACGGCGAGATCCACTGAGCAGGCGCAAGCGGTCGTCGAGACGGTCGAGTATCTGCGCGGGCGAGAGGTGCGTGACCCGGACAGCGGCAAGCTCGATGGCGAGCGGCATGCCGTCGAGCTGCTCGCAAATCTCCGCGATCGTTGCTCTCCTCGTATCGTCGATGGCGAAAGTCGACAGCACCTCTGAGGCGCGATCTGTGAAGAGCCGCACTCCTTCTGCATCGGTGTCGAGGGCCGGCACGACGTACACCTGCTCACCGACGACGCCGAGCGGCTCCCGGCTGGTTGCGAGAACACGGCTCGCGCCAAGTCGACGTACGAGGGTCTCGCTGAGCGCGGCGCACGCCTGCAGTACGTGTTCACAGTTGTCCAGTACGCACAGGAGTGCGCGATCTGCGAAATAGTCGCCAAGGCGATTGGTGGCATCGATCTCGATTCGGTCGTTCGCGAGCCCGAGCGCAGAAGCCACGGCATCGGCCACCCGCGTCGGGTTGGACACGGCGGCGAGGTCGGCGTATCGGACGCCGTCGGAGAACCCATCGCTCAGCTCAGTGGCGATCTCGATTGCCAGACGTGTCTTTCCACACCCGCCTGGGCCGGTGAGCGTGACCAGCCGGTGGCCTTCGACGAGCTGGACCACTTGGTCGATCTCGCTGCGGCGACCGATGAAACTCGTCAGCATGGTCGGTAGGTCGACGGCGACCGCCGCCAACGGCGGGAACTCGCCGGGGAGCTCGGGAGCTACGACCTGGAAGAGACGCATGGACGGCACTCCCCGGAGGCGATACTCGCCGAGATCACGAAAGGTCCCGTCATCGACAAGACGGGCGGTCGTCTCGGACACGAGGATCTGGCCGCCATGCCGCGATTCCCGCGACCCGTGCAGCGCGGTTGATCGTCGGTCCGCGATAGTCACCCCCTTCGGCGTGCGCCTCGCCGGTATGCAAACCCGCTCGAACTGCGATCGGCACGGACAAGGTTTCTCCGCCGAGCGAGCGTTGCGCTTCAATTGCCGCGGCGACGCCGCTCGACGCATCGGCGAACGCAGCCATGATGCCGTCTCCGGTCGTCTTGACCACGAATCCACCGTGGACATCGACTGACGATCGGATCAGCTCTTCTTGGCGCGCGACGGCCCGCTCCATGGCGTCGGGCTGCTTCTCCCAGAGGGCAGCCGAGTCGACGATGTCCGTGAACAGAAAGGTCACGGTCCCGCTCGGGACCTCGGAGTGCAGGGCCTGGCGAGCCCGGAGCGCGCCACGCCAGCGAAGGTCGGGCTCTTGGCGCAGGATCGCCTGCTCGAGTCGGGCGAGATCCTCGCTCGGATCGATGCCCAGCTCGTCTCCGAGGTGACGACGCAGCCGGGCGTATGCCCGCAACGCGTCGGCCTGCCGGTCGCACCGGTACAGCGCCGTCATGAGCTGAGCGCTGAACCGCTCCCGCATGGGGTGCTCCCTGGCAAGCGACTCGAGCTCTACGACGACCGCGGCGTGCTCTCCCATTTGCATGCGAGCGTCGATGAGATCCTCGATCGCCGAGAGCCGCAACCCGTCGAGCCGAGCTCTCTCGGCCTGCGCCCACGACGCATCCTCGAAGTCGGCCAGCGCGGGTCCCCGCCAACGCGAGAGTGCTCCGTCGAGTTCCGCGGCGATCCAGTCCGGAGCGGCTCCGACAGCCCTAGCAACTTCCTGGAACGTTCGCTCGACCGCGAGGGCGTCGAGCCCGCCCGTCTCCACTTCGAGTACATAGCCACGACTGCGGGTGTGGAGCGACTCCAAATGCAGCGATCGACGCAGTTGCGACACATAGGTCTGCAACGTCGCAGTAGCGGACTTCGGAGGTGCGCCGTCCCAGAGATCATCGATGAGCCGATCGTGGGAGACCACACGATTGGCGTGCACGAGCAAGAGACCGAGCAGCGCTCGAGGCTTGCCTCCCGAGACGTCGACCAGACCTGCATCGGACACGACTTCCAAGGGCCCAAGGATCCGGAACTCCACGACCCTCCTTCGCGAGAGGCAGGCGCGCCTGCCGCCCTCGATGGTATGTGCGTCGCCACAGATCCAGTGCTCCTCGCTGCTCACGCCAGGTGATCCTTCGACGGTCTCAAGCGCTTTCCAGCGAGCCTCAAGAGAACCTCTGGCGGCGTGGTTCAGGGTCATTGCATCCAACCGAAGGAAGGTGCCATGCCCACGATCTTGCGCAGCTCTTGGTTCGCTCCTGTACTTGCACTCGTGATCGTCGTGAGTGTGAGCGTCGTGCTCCTACTCGCGGGATCCGGCTCCGGTGACGCTGAGCGGACGCCTCAGCCCGCACCGCCCGTCACGACCCTGGCGCCGCTGCCGCCACCGCAGGCTCCGCAGCTCATCAATCCCGTGACCGGAGAGTCGTGCTGCGCGACCTTCACTTAGCAGACCCGGGGAGCGAGCCTCTCAACCGTGCAGTCGCCGGCGCGAAGATGTCGTAGCCATCGGTCCGGATCCGTCTGTGGTGGGAAATCTCGAGACCTAGCGTGGGAAGCGCTGGGCAGGCGCATCGAGAATCCCTGCAGAGGGAACGGAATCCGAGTTCTGTCGGCAGCCCACTGACTGACTGACTGACGCACTCACTTGTCACGTTCCACGGGTCGATGCCGTCGTGGTCGCCCTGACCTCGCTTCTCAGCCACAGCTCCGGTGAGACCTTCAGGCGCACTCGATCGTGAAGGCGCCGACCTCGTCGGCGAACCGGTCGGGCTCGTCCCATCTGGGGGCGTGGAAGGCGGCTGTGGTTACCACCCATTGCTGGCCCTAACTGCGGACGACACGAGTTGTTGTTGCCGGCGTTCATGCGCGAGCAATCGGTTCCTGCCTCGACTGGTCTCGCCCGGCGGCGTCGGCGGCGAGGGCGGCGCGAGTGGACACGCCCAACTTGGTGAACACGTGCGCGACGTGCGTCTGCACGGTGCGCTTGGAGATGAACAGCCGCTCGCCGATCTGGGGATTGGTGAGACCGGAGGCGACGAGCTCGACCACTTGGAGCTCGGTGGGGGTCAGGCTTTCCCAGCCGTGTGTTGGGTCGCTTGCGATGTCCCCGTCCTCGGCGGGCGTAGGCGACCGCGTCGTCGATCGCCGAGCGCTGGCGCCCGCGGTCCACGCCTGCGTCGAACGCATCCGCTCCGAGGCCGTCACGGACCACCTCGGTGCACGTTTCGTGGGATGGCTCGTGCACCGGGAAGCGAGGGCAGCCGATGTCGTCGCGCAGAGTTTGGGCGGCACCGAGCAGGCGGGCCGCGTCCTCGAAGCGACTCCTGGTCAGCGACTGCCGCCGCGAGATCTTCGAGTGAGTCGCCCATGAAGAACACGATGGCCCGTCTGGCCTGTGCGAGCTCGAGCGCCTCGTGAAGGAGGTCCTCGGCGCGGTGGGGGTCGCCTTCGAGTTGGGCTAGCGACGCCTCAGGCGACGAGTGCCCACGCGATCGCATTGACCGTGTCGGTCTTCTCGGCAAGACGGAGTGCGTCCGCGGCGCGCTGGCCTGCTTCGGCCGGCTGCGACCGTGCCGCGGCAACCTGCGCCTGGACGGCGCGACACATCGCGGCGGCACCCTGCCACAGGTGGACGAAGAGCTGAAACGCAGGCTTCGAGCTGCTCCGTCGGCGGCTTCGAGCGCGCCTTCCGCGAACGCGAGATGTCCGAGGGCCATTCGCATGAAGGCCTCGCCCATGGGGCTGCGATTGTCGAGTGCGGCCCGCAGCCCGCGTTCGCACAGGTCCCGGCTGTCCGTGTACCGGCCGCCGAAGAGATGCGTGTACGCGAGGAAGCCGCGGGCGAAGAGCTCGGCGTAGTGGTCGCCGATCGCGTCTGGCCAGCTCGAGGGCTTCGTCGAGGCCAGCGTTGGCAGGGTCGATCCGCCTTCCAGCATGTCGAGGGTACCGCGGACGAGGAGGCAGTAGCAGCGGGCGTGCGGGACGTTGACGACGTCGCGTGAGCGCCAAGCCTTCGTCGAGCAACGCTCGGGCGCGGTGGCTTCGCTCGTGTCGACGTAGGACCAGGCGAGAACCGCCAGGTTCAGTGCCTGGAACAGCTGATCGTCGGTCTGGCGCGAGCGTGGCTGCCGCTTCCTCGAAGTCGGACCACGCCACCCCGCAGGTCGGCATCGCCCCAGAACCGGGCCCACCCGCGCCAGTGGAGAGCTCGGCCCAGCGTGGCCGCATCGCCGAGTCGGCGCCCGATCGCAACCGCCTCGTCGCCGTAGTCGCGCCGCCTTGACCATGTCGCCGGCGCGGTAGCAGACGATGCAGAGCGCGCCGAGCGTGCCAGCCAGGTCGACCTCATCGCGTCTCGGGCCGTCGCAGGGTCGCCTCGAGGCGGGCGCGTCCGATCGCGAGGTCGCTGCGCGCGAACAGGTACAGCGTGAGAAGTCGCGACCATGCGGACGCCCCGGTCCCGACCAGCAGAGTCGGTGCTCCAGTCCAGAGCAGCGCGCAGGTTGTCGATCTCCGCGTCGACCCGGGCCAGCCAGGCGAGCAGATCGCCCCCCTCGCAGTCCCGTGCTGCCCGCTCGGCGAAGCGCGACGTAGTAGTCGAGGTGCCGATCCCGCGTCTCCGCGGCTTCGCCAGCCTCGGTCGAGCTTGTGGCGGGCGTAGGCGCGGATCGTCTCGAGCAGCCGGTAGCGGGTCTGCGTCCAGTGTCGTCGACGAGCTGGACAAGGGACCGGTCCACCAGCGTCGCTCAGCAGATCGAGCACGCGGCTAGCAGCGACCTCGTCGCCGGCGCACACGGCCTCCGCCTCGTCGAGGGTGAAGCCGCCGGCGAACACGGCCAAGCGGCGGAACACGGCCTGCTTCGGTCGTCGTCGAGGAGGTCGTGGCTCCAGTCGACCGAGCCTTCGAGGGTGCGCTGACGCGGCAGCGCCGCAGCGGCCGCCACCGGTCAGAAGGTGGAAGCGGTCGGCGAGACCTTCGGCGATCTCGCCGCACGGTCAGCACTCGGGTGCGGGCCGCGGCCAGCTCGATGGCGAGAGGGATGCCGTCGAGGCGGCGTGCAGATCTCGGCCACGGTCGGCGGCGTTCTCGTCGGTCAGCGCGAAGTTCGGTCGGGACGAGCGGGCCCGGTCGACGAAGAGCCGCACCGACTCGCAGGCCGTTCGCCCAACGATCCGTCGGCGGGCAGCGACAGGGGCGGCACCGCCCAGGCGTCTCACCCGCGACGCCGAGCAGCTCCCGGCTGGTGGCCAGCACCCGTCACGCCCGCACAGCCCTCGATGAGCGGTTGCCGCCAGACGCGGCGCAGGCCTCGATGAGGTGCTCGCAGTTGTCCAGACCCCACCAGCGCTCGGCGGCTCGACAGATAGGCGACCACGGTGTCGGTGATCGGCTCCATCGGTGATTCGGGCACACCCAGCACTCCGGCAAGAGCGGCGGGTACGAGCGACGGGTCGCTCAGCGGAGCGAGGTCGACCCAGCAGACGCCGTCGGGGTGCTCGTCGGCCACGCCGGCGGCGACCGCGACAGCGAGCCGGGTCTTGCCGCAGCCACCAGCGCCGGTGAGGGTCACCAGCCGAGACTCCCCCACGAGCGTGCTCACGGCGTCGATCTCGGCTTCCCGCCCCACGAACGATGTGAGCGGAACGGGCAGGTTGTTGGCGACCGGTTCGACCGAGCGCAACGGTGGGAACGTGTCGGTTCGTTCACGGTGACAGAGCTGCCAGACATGCTCGGGGCGCGCCAGGTCTCGCAGGCGATGCACACCCATATCGCGGACCGCGACATCATCAGCCAGGCCGTCGACCAAGACCTCGTAGGTGGCCTGCGACACGAGGGTCTGCCCACCGTGACCGATCGACCGCAATCGGGCGCACCGGTTCAGCACCGCGCCCCGATAGGTGCCGTCTGGACGCACATCGGCCTCACCGGTGTGGAGCGCGATCCGCACGCGCAGCTCCGCACCAGCGGGCCACGACTCGGCCGCGAGCAACTGCTGGATGTCGAGAGCGCAATCCGCCGCGTCCGACGCCGCGGGCGAACACCGACACGGAGCTATCGCCCTCCCCCTGCTCCAACGGCAGCATGCCGCCGTGACACGACGTCGAATCGGAGATGATCCGTTGCCTTCGCTCCAACGCCACCGACGCCGCGCTCGGGTCGTCCTGCCACAGGCGCGACGAACCCTCCACGTCGGTCAGCAGGAACGTGAGCGTCCGCGCCTGGATCCAGGACGAGGGAGCGACCCCGGCACGGTCAATTCCCCCTGGCCCGATCTCAGCCATCACCCCTCCAGCACGCGGAGCCTCCCACGATCCTCGCGCTCATGCCCACGGCAACATCCGCCAAATGGCGGATGAACCGAGGGTCGCCAGGGTGGACACTCAGCCCATGACCGAGATGACGCTCCGCTTCACCGACATGACCCGCGAGCAGTTCCAGTCCCACCTCGACCAGAGAAGCGTGAACACCCATGACGCAGCCAGGGTGGCGACCCATTTCTCCGAAGACGCGGTGCAGCGGAACGTGGCGACGGGAGAGACAGCGAGAGGTAGGGACGCGATCCGAGAGGCGATGCAGGAGTGGTTCCGGATCTTCCCCGACGTCCATCTAGTGGCGCGTGACCTCTTCTCGACCGACGACCGCATGTGCGTCCAGTGCACCCTCACCGGCACCCACGAGGGCGAGTTCCTCGGCCTTCCACCCACAGGCCGGCGAGTCGAGGTCGAGAACTGTCTGGTCTTCCGCATCGGCGGCGACGGGCTCGTAGAGGAGGAGATCATCTACTGGGACGCCGCAACCATGATGCGCCAGCTCGGCGTGCTCCCTGACGAAACGGAAACGAACGTATGTATGTAGGGGCGGCGAAGGGTGTCGCGCACTCGATGCTCGGCGCGTTCGGTGACGCGAACGACTTTGTCACGATCACGCCTCAAGGCAGTGGCGCAGGGCCCCATTGGGATGTCGAGTTCGACGCGCCCGACGTGCGCTTCGTCGGCGACCTCATCGGCGAGGCGGCGCGCACGCTGTGCGCCACCGATGCTCGTCATCGTCCAGCACAAGGTGAAAAAACCCGACCCGCTTCTTCGACGCGGCCGCCGCCGAGAACGCGTACTTCAAAATCAGCCGAGAGCTGGCCGGCGGTCTCTCCGAGACCGCGGCGCGGCCGAGTTAGGGAGGCGGGACGATGCGCTACAAGCTTCTCGGGCCGAGCGGCCTGCGAGTGTCCGAGATCTGCCTCGGCACCATGAGCATGGGTGACGCGTGGGGGTTCGGCGCCGACGAGAAGGAGAGCCACCGGATCCTGGAGCGCTTCGCCGAGGCCGGCGGCAACTTCGTCGACACTGCGAACAAGTACCACGAAGGCCAGTCCGAGGAGATCGTCGGCGCCTTTGTCGAAGCCGACCGGGAGCGTTGGGTCGTTGCCACCAAGTACACGCTCGCCATGCGACCGGGCGACCCGAACGCGGCCGGGAACTCGCGCAAGAACCTGCGTCAGTCGGCCGAAGCGAGCCTGCGCAGGCTCCGCACCGACTACCTCGACCTGCTGTGGGTCCACGCCTGGGACCACGTGACCCCTGTCGAGGAGATCATGCGCAGCCTCGACGATCTGATCCGGGCGGGCAAGGTCAACTCCGTCGGGATCTCCGACTCGCCGGCCTGGTTCGCGGCGCAGGCGAACACCCTCGCCGCATTCCACGGATGGAACCCCTTCGTCGCGCTGCAGGTCGAATACAGCCTCATCGAGCGGTCTGCCGAACGAGAGCAGCTCCCCGCCGCCAATGCGCTCGGGATCTCGGTCACCGCGTGGGCACCTCTTGGCGCGGGCGTGCTCACCGGCAAGTACACCCGCGCCGATGACTCGCTCGACGACTCTCGACGCGCCGCCGGCAACCAGCACCGCCTCACCGAGAGGAACCTCGCCATCGCCCGGACCGTCGATGTCATTGCCGACGAGATCGGGTGCACCTCGGGCCAGATTGCGAGTGCGTGGCTCCGCCAGCGCGAGCCGAGAGTGATCCCCATCCATGGCATCCGCACCCGTGGACAGCTGGACGAACTCCTCGGCGCGCGCGATGTCTTCCTGGGCGAGGACCAGATGGCGCGGCTCCACCGCGTCAGCGCCATCGAACCCGGCGTGCCCAACAACCTCCTGGGCTCCCCCCAAGGCCAACTGGTCTACGGCGACCTCGAGCCCGACATCGATCTCCCGGACACCACGCCATATCGGTCGGCCCAACTCGAGGCACTGGGCGCGCCGTGACCGTGTGGGAAATCTCGAGGCTTAGCGTGGGAAATCACCTCCCAGAACCCTCGGGATGCCCAGCTGCGCCAAGGCAAACCGAGTTACGTCGGCAACACACTTACTTACACACCAACTCACCAACTCAACTCACTCAATCACTCACCGACTCACCACCAACCAACCGACTCAACTCACCGAGTTGTTGCACACCGAGCTCGTCAAGGGAGCGGCGCATGCACGCCCTCACCCGAACGGGCAGTCTGTGCCGATGGGACAGCTTGGTCGATTCCGCAATGAAGACGCGCGTCTCAGGTTCCTGACCGCGTACGACGACGCCCTCGAAGCATGGCCCACCCCACCCTCGCAGATCGACGTCGAGACGCGGTACGGCACCACGCACGTCCTCGCCACCGGCTCACAGCACGGCACCCCGATCGTCCTTCTGCACGCGATCGTGGTGGCGTCGCCATCATGGTTTCCCAGCATCGCCGCGTTGAGCGAGCACCGTCCCGTGTTCGCGGTCGACACGATCGGCGATGCGGGACGCAGCACGCAGACGTCCAGGATCCGTGACGGCCGCGACCTTGCAATGTGGATGGAGGACGTGCTCGACGCGCTTGCATTGGATCGTGCACACCTCGTCGGCCTCTCGTACGGTGGTTGGCTCGCACTGAACCAGGCGCACCGCGCGCCCGACCGGCTCGCCAGTGTCACCTCGATCGACCCGCCCGGTGCCCTCGGGAGACCTCGAGGATCGTTCCTCGTCAGGATCCTGCCGGACAGCATCTTGGCGTCGGTCGCCAAGTCCGACAAAGCGCTGCATCGGCTGCTCCGGTTGCTCAACAACGGCACGCTTCCCGACCAACCTCTCCTCGAGCTCTCCATTGCCGGGCTCCGTACGTTTCGCGCCAAGTTGCCGTACCCCAAGCGGATGACCGATGACGTGCTTCGAATGATCGACACTCCAGCGCTGCTGCTCTTCTGTGAGAGCAGTCCCGTCAACAAAGCACAACGCGCCCTGGAACGATCACGCCGCCTCGTCGCGAACGTCGAGGCCGAAGTGGTCCCCGGCGCCGGTCACATGCTGCCGGTCGAGATACCCGAGCTCTTCGCGTCCCGAGTCGCCAGCTTCATCGCCGCTGTCGATGCTCACGATCTCTAGTCCTGGGGATGCCTCCTTGGGGACAGCGATCGGGACCTACGTCACCACGCGCTCGAAGTAGGCGCGTGGGACGTCCGGGGGTCGACAGGTCACCCAGCGGCTCGGCTATACCGGGGCCGATGCCCGTCGAGCCGTTGCTCAACCGCCGCTGGGGTTTCGACACGAACTGCTTCGTATGCGACGAGGCGAATCCTCGCGGGCTCCGGGTGCCGTTCTTCCACGACACCGATTCTGCGGTGGTGTTCGCAGACTTCACGTTGCCGGCCGAGTTCTCCGGCGCGCCCTCCTATGTGCACGGCGGAGTGACGCTCGCCCTCATCGACGAGGGGATGAGTTGGGCGACGATCGCGATCAGTCAGAAGTTCGCCTTCACGAAGCACACCGAGACTGAGTTCGAGTGGCCCGTCCGCGTCGGTCGCCCCTACCGCGTCGAGGTTCGCGTGACCGACGAGAACGAGCGCTCGATCACGACCGACGCCGTCGTGCTCGACGCCAAGGGGAGATCGTGCGTGACGGGCCGAGCCGAGATGGCCGTGTTGTCGGAGGCGCAAGCGGTCGACGCCATAGGCGCGCCGCTCGACGACGACGACGCCCGCTTCCTGCGCTGAAGTGATCGCACTGGTCTCGGATTCGAGCGCCCAGCTGCCGCCGCTGCTCCTCGAGCGCTACCAGGTCGATGTGGTCCCGATCTCGATCGTCATCGACGGCGAGCAGTTCCGCGAAGGACTCGACCTGACGACCGCCGAGTTCTATGCCCGGCTGGAGCGCGGCGCCGCCGTCTCGACCGCAGCACCGTCACCGGGTGACGTGCTCTCGACCTTCGAGCAGTGCGCGGACGCGGGCGCGACCGAGATCCTCTCGATTCACGTCGGTTCGAACACTTCGGGGACCGTCAACGCCGTCGGGCTGGCCGCCGACTCGAGTCCGGTGCCGGTGACGATCATCGACACGGGCACCGCCTCGTTCGCGGTGGCCTGCTGCGTCTGGGCGGCAGGCGAGGCCATCGCGTCAGGAGGGGACCTGGTAGCGGCCGCGGCCGCGGCGCGATCGGCCGCGGCCACGGTCGCCAACGTGTTCATCGTGAACGGCCTGGACCTCGCTCGGCGCGGGGGCCGGCTCGCTCCCGGCGCCTCGACGACCGAGGGAGTCCCCGTTCTCGCGTTCGCGGACGGGCAGATGAGCGTCGTCGCCGAGGCCGGTGACGTCGAAACCGCGATCGAAGCCATGACCACCTATGTCGCCGAAGTGGCGTCGGGCCGGCCTCACCGGGTCGGTGTCGGGGACGCCCTCGCCCCGGCGCTCGCCGACGAATACGAGGCGCGCCTGCGCGAGCTTTCTGAGGTCGTGGAGCTCGTGCGGTACGAGGTCGGGCCGTCGGTCGGCGCGCACACCGGCCGCGGCACCGTGGGCGCCTGCTTCTTCCCCGCGGCCTGACCGGAAACCGTCTACCGGCGCTGCACGAGCCAGCGCAGTCGTTCCGCCTTCTTGAACGCCGCGTCACCTGCGAGCTGCCCGACGGATGTCGAGATCGTGGGGTAGACGTGCATGAACTGCGCGAGATCTCCGAGCTTCACACGCTCCTCGATCGCGAGGGCGAACTCGTGGATCATCTCGCCCCCCGCCGGGGCGAGCACGTGCGCACCGACGATCGTCCTCTTGTGCGTGATGATCACGATTGCGCCGCGTGACGCTCCGTCCGCGCGCGCGCGGTCGTTGTGTGCGAGGTCGTGCTGCCACACGTCCACGTCGCCACCGTGGCGGTCGCGCGCCTCGGCTTCGGTCAGCCCCGCGTGCGCCAGCTCGGGATCGGTGAACGTGCACCACGGGACGCTCGCCGTGACCCGTCCTTTCCCTGGGAAGAACATGTCACGAACGGCTCGCACGCCCTCGTAGGCGGCCGAGTGCGTGAACAGGTGTCGTCCTGCGAGATCGCCCGCCGCGTACACGGTGTCGACGCGGGTGCGTCCGCGATCGTCGATCGCGATGCCCTTGGGTCCGGTCTCGATCCCGAGTTCCTCGAGCCCGAGATCGTCGACGTTCGGCACGCGACCGACGGCTACGAGAATCTCGTCCGCCTCCCAACGCCGCGGCGCCCCACCCTCGGTGCCGTGCACGACCTTTTTGCCGTTCTCGACCGCGACCCGTTCGGTCACGACGTCGAACCTGATGTCGGCACCCTCGAGGCGGAGCACGTCGGCAAGCTGATCGGCGAGGGCCGGTTCGTCGCGGGGGAGGATGCGGTTGCCTCGCTGCAGCAGCGTGATCGAGATGCCGAGGCGGGCGAACCCCTGCGCCATCTCGACGGCGATGGGTCCGCCGCCGATGTTCACGAAGCTCGCCGGCGGCCGCTCCAGCTCGAACAGCGTCTCGCTGGTGACGTACCCGGCATCGGCGAGACCGGGGATCGCCGGCACCGCCGGCCGGCTGCCGGTGCACAGGAGGACGTAACGGGTCGAGAGCTCTCGATCGCCGACATGCACCGAGTGCTTGCCGGTGAGCCTCGCGTGACCGCGCACGATGTCGATGCCCATCTCCTGGAAGCGAGCCGGGTCGTCGTCGGTCGCGGCGATCTCGTGCTGGACCGAACGGACCCGCTTCCACACCCGACGCCGGTCGACCGCCGGCTCCACCGGGTCGAGTCCGAACCGGTCGGCGGTGCGCATGTGGTGGGCGACCTTGGCCGAGGCGAGGAGCGCCTTGCTGGGCACGCATCCCGTCCACAGGCAGTCGCCGCCCACCCGGGCCCGCTCCGCCACTGCGACCTTGAGCCCGAGGCCGGCCGCGAACTCGCTCGCGACCATGCCGCACGAGCCCATGCCCACGATGACCAGGTCGTAGCGATCGGTCATGGTCCCCTCGCCCCGCCGATGCTCGACAGTTGTAGCCCACGACCGGCGCCCATCACCGGGGGGAGCTCTTACGATTCGGGGAACTGTCGCGCTGAGCGGCAACAACACGTCGTCGTCGCTGCACAATGGTGACGAGGCAGCTTCGGGAGGCTGACGACGTGGCGACGAAGGTTGACGATCGGAACACCGACGGGCCCGGGTCGCCGGATGGTCGCGGCCGACGCTGGTGGGAGTGGGCCCTGCGCCTCCTGCCGGCAGCAGCGTTCCTGGCGACGTTCGGATTCTTCTTCGTCGACAAGAACGAGGCTGCCCGCAGCGTGTTCAAGAGCGGGCGCGGACTCCTCACGATGGTCGCGATCATCGGTGGCTACGTCGTGATCGCGATCGTCCTCCGCCGGTTCGTGCGGTGGGCGTGGGTCGCACCGCTCGTTCTCACCGGCATCGTCCTCGTCCTGGCCGCCTGGATCGTTCGTCCGTACTACGTCGACGAGACCGACAACACCACCCTGGTGCGCGGCCCGGTCGTCGATGCCTCCGAGGTACAGCCCGCAACGTCGTCCGCGACCCAGGGTGCAGTACCTCTTCCCGACGAGAGCGTCCCGTCACCACCGCCCGCGCCCGCGGGACCGGTGCGACTGGCGAGCGGAACGATCAAAGGCCTCGATGGCCACAGCGGGTCCGGAGCCGTGAGCCTCATCCGCGAGGCGAATGGATCGTTCGTCGTTCGCTTCGAGAACTTCGCGATCGAAGGAACTCCGGATCCCGTCGTGTACGTGGTGCAAGGCACCGACGTGCAGGACAAGGGAGGAACGAGTCTCGGCGCCCAGCGCGGCAACCAGGGTGAAGCGTCCGACTACGCCGTGCCCGGCGGCACGAACCCTGATGCAGGCTGGACCGTGCTCGTATGGTGCGAGCAGTTCGCCGTTCCCATCGCCAACGCCACACTCGAGGCGGTCTGAGATGCTGAGCAATCGCGCGATCCGCATCGGTCTGTACGTGTTCGCCGGGTTCGTCGTAGGTTCGCTCATCCTGGGAACGACCAAGGGCAACCCGTTCCTCGACAACCTCGTCTACGGGCTGTGGACCGGTGCCCTCGCGGGCGTGGTCGTGGGTCTGGTCGTCTTCGGGGTGCAGCGAGCGAGACGACGCGCCTGAGCCGGCTACCGAGCTCCTCCGACTGGCCGGGGTACCTCGCGGCCTTCCACGCCGCCCACCCCGGCATCACCGAACGCATCCTGAGTCGATGCCGGTCCGACGGCCTCGCCCCGTACCAGTGGTGCGCGTCGCCGTTCGCCGACCGGGCTGGGCCGGTCCTCGACGTCGCCTGCGGGAGCGGTCCGCTCGCCGATCGGGTCGGTGGTTGGATCGGCCTGGACGCTTCGACGGCCGAGCTGACCGCCGCGGCCCGCGTGGGCCGCGGACCACTGCTGCGTGCGACCGCCGGGCGCCTGCCGATCGCCACCGGATCGTCCGATGCCGCGGCCTGCGCGATGGGGTTGCAGATCATCCAGCCGCTTGGCGCCGCGGTCGCCGAGCTGTCACGGGTCCTGCGCGCCGGCGGTCGCGCCGTGTGGCTGCTGCCCGCTTCGGGGCCGCTGCCCGTGCGTGACACGCTGCTGTACTTGCGTGTGCAGGCGGCGCTCCGAAGCCGGATCAGCTATCCGAACGACCAAGCGCTCGCCCGCGCACACGTGGCCTCAACGGCGGCGGGTTGCGGGCTGCGGGTCGTTTCCGACGAGCGGCGAGCCTTCACCCTGCTGATCAGAGCCGTTGCCGACGTGGATGAATTGGTCCAATCCCTGTACCTGCCCGGTACCAGTGAGCGACAGCGGCACAGAGCGGCGCGGATCCTGCGCCGCTGCGTCGGTCGCGAGCTCCTGATCCCGTTGCGCCGGGTGGTGCTCGACCGCGTCGGCTGGCGTCCAGGAGAGCAAGCGGAAGATCGGGATGGCTAGCCGAACGTGGTCACGACAGCCGGATCAGCACGAACTGCGGATGTTCGACCGCGAGCACTTCGACGTCGCTGAAGCCGGCATCGTGGGCGTAGCCGCGCAGCGTGTCCGGCCGGATCACCGTGCCCGTACCGGCGCCGCCGTCCTGCATGCTCACCGCCAGGCAGTGCAGCGTGCTGAACGTGTAGAAGAAGCGCTCCATCTCGTTGGTCGGCACCGTGAAGGTGTCCTCGGTCCGCTCGTCGACCACGAGTACCGCTCCCGACGCGCCGGCCAGAGTCTTCATGGTCCGCAGGATGCCGACCGGGTCGGGCACGTCGTGGAGCATCTCGATCGCCATGCACCAGGTCGTAGTCGCCCTCGATCGTCGGGTCGGCGGCGTCGCGCACCTCGAAGCGCGCACGGTCGTCGACACCGGCGTCGGCCGCAGCCCTCCGGGCGGAGGCGATCGACGCGTCGTCGAGGTCGAAGCCGTCGATCTCTGCGTTCGGGTAGGCGCGGGCGATGGTGATCGCCGCCAAGCCCTCGCCACAGCCGACCTCGGCGATCCGGACCCGGTCACCCGCGCTGAGCTTCGCCTGCACGTCGGGCAGCGCCGGGAGCCAGCGCTGGATCAGGTGGTTGGCGAACACCGGCCGCGTGAACGCGGCTTGGAGGTCGTGAAGGTCGAACAACCCGAAGGCCGCACCGTCACCGCGCCGGAACTCCTCGACCATGATGTCGATCGCCTTGCCCACCCACGGCACGACTGCGGCGCACGGCTTCATGCACGCCTCGCTGTCGTCATCGAGCAGCACGTGGGCGTGGGCGTTCGAGAGCGTGAAGCGTCGCTCGGCGGCCGGCCTGGCCGTGTCCTCGACATCGACGATGCCGGCGACCGCCTGCTGCTCGAGCCACTCCTGCGCGTAGCGCTCGGCGATCCCGGCCTTCGCAGCGAGCGTCGCCGGGTGTCACCGCGCCCGCGCCCGGCCAGGGCCTCGTAGAGCCCGAGCCGCAACCCGAGCTCGACGTTGGCGAGCTCCATCGTCGCAAGGCACGCCATGAACAGGTTGCCGGCGAGCTCCTCGACCTTCGCCTCGTCGTCCGCGGTCAGCTCGATCGTGGTCATCAGGCCCTCCGTCTGCTCGTCGCCTACCCGGGCGCTGTCTACCACCGTGTAGGCGTCGGGCCTTCGCGCGTGACGTCGCGGCAAAAACATCACCGGAGAGCCGCACTCGCTCCCTCTGTCGGCAACCCACGAACCAACTCACTCACGACTCTCAATTTCCTTCCCAACCAACCCAGCCAACTCACTCACTCACTGATCGGCTCGCCAACCAATGACAACAACTGACCGACGCAGGGCATCCCACGGCTACGCCGACCGCTCTTAGGTTCACGCCTCGAGGACGAGGGGCAGCGTGACGAGTCGGCGGATCATGAGGCTGCGGTGATGCCGAGGGGTCGCGCCGCGGGGTCGATGGCGAACGACGTCGTCCGCGCCAGCAGTTGCTCGAACGCGACCTTCGCCTCGATCCGGGCGAGCGGGGCGCCGACGCACAGGTGGATGCCCCAGCCGAACCCGACGTGCTGGCGGGGGTTCGGCCGCTCGAGGTCGATGTCATCGGGGTTCGGGAAGGCTTCACCGTCACGATTGGCTGCCGGCCACGCGAGCAGGACGGTCGAGTCGGCCGGCAGCTCGACGCCACCGAGCTCCGCGTCGAAGACCACGCGCCGGTAGTGGCCGCGGAACGGCGGGTCGATCCGACACGCCTCTTCCACGAAGGCGGGAATGAGCTCTGGATCGCGCCGCAGCCGCGCCTGCAGATCCGGGCGTTCAGCGAGGATCCGTACACCGGTACCAGTCAGGCTCGTCGTCGACTCCCCGCCCGCCGAGACCAGCAGGAACAGGATGAAGAACGCTTCCTCGTCGGTCAGCTCGCCCGTGTCGACGGCCTGCGCGCAGACGCCGATCAACGTGTCGGCGTCGTACTGGGCTGACGCGCGCGCTGCGAGGTAGGCATCGACGACCGGTCCGACGTCCGTCATGGGTGGGCCCAACTCGGCGAGTCGAGCCTCGGAGACGAACCCGCTGATCGACTCGACCGCGGCGTAGCCCTGCTGCTTGAGGCGCGGGGCCTGATCGTCGGGGAGGCCGAGGATCCGGGCCACCATGATCATCGGGAGCGGTTCGGCCAACTGGCTCATCCACTCGATCGCGCCGGTGGGCAGTGCGGCGTCGAGGACTTGATCGACGAGATCGTGGAACTCGGGTTCCATCGCCTGCATCGCGGTTGTCGACAGGCGCCGGGCGACCACCTTGCGCTGGCGGGTGTGGTCGGGCGGGTCGGCAGTGGCCAGCACTGCGCCGGTCGTCGGCTCGGCGTCTCCGCCGGGCACCGCGCTGCGGAGCCCCGGCGCGCCGTCGTTCGCCCGGTGGTGCAGGAACTTCGTGCTCACGCTGGAGAACAGGGCCGGCTGTGCAACGACTTCGTGGATCAGCTCCATCCGCGTGACCAGGAAGGTGCCCGTGCCCGGGAGTTCGTGCACCGGATCCGTAGCCCGGAGCTGCGCGTAGTACCCGTGTGGGTCCTCGACCACCTCGGCATCGAAGAACGGATCCACCACAATTCTCGTAACGTATACGGAAAATGTCGTAGGAGGCAACCGGGTGACGAAGCAGCGGGGCCGGCCGGCAACCATCACGCGCGCCGACGTCGTCGACGCCGCGCTCGGGCTCGCGCGGGAGGTCGGGCTCGATCGATTCACGATCCAGCAGCTCGCGGACGAACTGGGCGTCGCGCCGATGACGACGTACCACTACGTGTCGAGCCGGAGCGAGCTCGTACAGCTCGTCGTCGAGGAGTTGTTGAGCAGGGTCGAGATCCCGGGACCGGAGACGGGACGGTGGGACGTCCAGCTCAAGACGCTCGAGGCGAACGTGCGCCGCGAGCTCGGAGGGATTCCCGGCATCCAGACCGGCATCGGTCCCCACCAATCGGAAGCGGCCGGCCGGCTCGTCGAGGCCGTGTTGGCCATGCTCGCGGACGCGGGCTTCGACGACGAGACCGCGCTGCTGGCCTTTGGTGCGCTTTTCACCTACATCATCGGACAACTCGACCTTGACGTCGCCGCCGAGCGAGGCGCGGGCACGAGTGAAGGTCGGAGGTTCGCCGAGCTGGTCGACCGCACGGCCGGCACCGGACGACCGACGCCGGACCAGATCTTCGATTTCGGCTTCGGTCTCCTGCTTTCCGGGTTGCACGGGGTTCTCCGAGAAGCCGACTGAGCAGCGCGACGCGCCGATTCGCTCCGAGGGCGTCGGAGGCTGGGTCAGCGCATGCGATAGGAGATGGGGAGCTGCTTCAAGCCGCCGACGAACACCGTCGCTGATCTCGAGGGCTCGCCGGCGAGCTGCAGGTCGTCGACGCGCGGCGAGGAGCTCCTCGAAGAAGATCCTCAGCTCGAGGCGAGCGAGGTGCGCGCCGAGGCAGAAGTGGACGCCGTAGCCGAACGCGACCTGCTTGTTGTCTGGCCGCGCCACGTCGAACCGGAACGGATCGTCGAAGACGTCTTCGTCCCGGTTGGCCGACAGGTAGGCGAGGTACACCGAGTCGCCGGCCGGAATGATCTGGTCGCCGACGGTGCGGTCCTCGGTGGCGGTGCGCATGAACTCCTTCACCGGGGTGACCCACCGGATGATCTCCTCGACCGCGTTCGGGCCGAGTGAGGGATCGTCCCGCAGGCGAGCGAGCTGGTCAGGGTGGCGCAACAGCGCCTCGAGTCCCCCGGCGATCGACGAGCTGGTCGTGTCGTGTCCGGCGGTTGCGATGATCACGTAGTACGACGCGGCGTCGAAGTCGTTGAGTGGCTCGCCCTCGATGGTGGCGTTGGCGATGACCGAGGCGAGGTCGTCGGTCGGGTGCGCGCGGCGCTCGGCAGTGAGCGCCACGAAGTACTGGAAGAAGTCGAGCATGACGGCCATCTGCTCTTCCGGGTCGCGGGAACGGGTGAGCTCGTCGTCGTCGCTGCCGAACGCTCGGTGGTGAGCTGCAGCATCCTCGGGAAGTCCTCCTCGGGCAGGCCGAGGGTGGAGAGGATGACGTGGAGCGGGAAGCCGACGGCCACGTCCTGGGCGAAGTCACACGTCCCGCCGAGCTCGGCCATGTGGTCGATGGAGCGGATGGCGAGCTCACGGATCCGGTCCTCGAGCGCCCGGATCCGCCCGGGGAGGAACCAGCTCGACGCGATGCCGCGGAACGCCTTGTGATCCGGGTCGTCCATGTGGATCAGCGTGCGCAGCATCTGCCCGCTCGCCTCGGCTCGGGCCTCCATGACGGCGGGCACCAGCAGCGGGCGGGGCGCGTTGCGGAAGTGCTCGTGGTCGCGCTCGACGTCGAGGACGTCGGCGTGGCGGGTGACCGCCCAGAACGGCCGGTAGCGCTCCGACTCCACCCGCACGACCGGTTGCTCGCGCCGCAGCACCGGCACGCGGCGTGGAACCGCTCCTCGTCCGCATACGCGGTCGGGTCCACGAAGACACTGGCGAGATCGATCAGGTCGGTCGGACTCATCGGCGCGCTCCTTCGATGATCGCCTCGGTCGCGTCGACGGACCGGGCGAGGTCGGGTAGGCCGGGCAGCAGCGTGGCGACGAGGCCGGCGGCGTGCGCCTCGACCCAGGCGGGGTCGGTGGGCTCGTCACCGGTGAGGAGGCGGGCCTCGGGTGCGTTGACGAACGGCAGCGAGGCGGCGCCGACGATCACGTAGTGGACCATGGCGGGGTCGATCGGGCGCCGCGATGCCGGCGTCACGCAGCCGCTGCCACACGGCCCGCGATCGCGTCGTAGAGCGGGCGGACGTGGCGCTCGACCATCCAGCGGAGGCGGTCGCTGTCCTCGGTGGCCTCGTGCACCATGATCTGATTGAGCTCCGGGTGGGCGGCGGCGAAGCGGACGAACCGTCGGACCGCCTCGGCGAACGCCGCGGCCAGCTCGACGGGATCGTCGGTGTCGTCCGTGCAGCGGCAGGCCGGCGAGCTCCTCGCCGAGCCGGCCGAAGAGGTGGTCGACCGCGGCGGCCCACAGCGCCTCCTTCGAGGCGAAGTGGTAGTTGATCTGGGGCTGGTGGGCGTCGACCCGCTGGGCGATCGACCGTGTCGACGCGCCGTCGAAACCCTTGGCGCCGAACTCGACCAGCGCCGAGTCGAGCAGCCGCTGGCGGATGTCGTCTCTTGCTCCGGCGCACGAGCCGCTATGTTATCATTCGATAATATGCTGATCCTGCCACTGGCGGCGGAGCCGTTCACCCCGCCGACCGACCGCGACATGCTCCCCTCCGAGCGGCGGTCGTTCGTCCGCACCCACCGCACCTGCGTCTTCGGGACCGCCCGCCGGGCCGACGGCCCCGCGATGTCGATCGTGTACTACGTGCCGACCGACAGCGACGAGCTGCTGGTGTCGACCATGCGCGACCGGGCAAGGCCAAGGCGTCGCCCGGCTCGGCAAGGTCAGCCTGTGCGTGCTCGACGAGCGCTGGCCGTTCGCTACCTGCAGGTCTATTGCGACGCCGTCGTCGACGACGATCCCGACCTGGTGGTCGACGTGATGATGGCCGCGGCCGGCCGCATGTCGGGCGAGCCGCTGGCCGAGGACGCCCGGCCGTTCGTCGCCGCCGATGGCCGCCGAGGAGCGCCGGGTCGTTCTGCGCTGCCGGCCCTACGCCACCTTCGCCCAGCCGCCCCGGCACCTGCACTCGCAACGACCAGGCCGAACCGGTCACCCACTGGGTCTCCGCCTCGATGCCCTGGGACGCCCCCGATGCTGGGTGAACTGCAGTTGGGATATCTCGGTGTCGAGGTGCCGGATGCGGCGGCGCTCGGCGAGTTCCTGACCGACGTCGTGGGCCTGGAGCCGGGCGACGATCCCTTGACCTGGCGCAACGATCGCAAGTCGAGGCGGGTCATCGTCACCGAGGGCCCGGCGGCGGACGCCACCGTGGTGGGCTTCGAGGCCGCAGGCCCCGACGCTTGGGCTGCCACGGTTGCCCGGTTGGTGGACGGCGGCTACCCCGTCGTGCACGCGACCGACGAACAGACCGCTGCCCGGCGGGTGGATCAGCTGGCGTTCCTCGAGGCGCCCTGGGGCGTCCGGGTCGAAGTTGCCCATGGCCTCGCCGAGGCGGAGCGGCCCTTCGACGTCGGCGCTGGTGGCCGGCGGCTTCGTCACGGAGGGTATGGGGTTCGGTCACCTCGTGTTCGCCACGACCGCGTTCGAGGAGTCGCACCGCTTCGTGACCGAGGGGCTCGGTCTGCGCCAGACCGACTGGGTCGAGACCGAGATCGCCCCGGGCATCGAACTGGAGATCCGCTTCTACCACTGCAACCCGAGGCACCACTCGCTGGCGCTGGCCCGGGCGCCGTTCGAGCTGCCGCAGCGGCTCCACCACCTGATGGTCGAGGTCGCCGACCGCGATGACGTCGGCTACGCCTTCGACCGGGCCTGGGACGCCGGGTGCGTCATCGCCAACGGCCTCGGCCGCCACCCCAACGACGAGATGTTCAGCTTTTACGTCGCGTCGCCGGCCGGCTTCCAGGTCGAGGTCGGCCACGGCGCCCGACTGGTGACCGAGGGTTGGGTCGAGAACCGCCGCTACGACCGCATCAGCACGTGGGGCCACCAACCACTCCAACCCTCGTCGAGAGCATCGGTGGGAGAACTCGACGCTTAGCCTGGAAGCGCCCGAGGCGCCGGCCCAGAAACCAGCCGCCAACGGCGCGCGTCGCTGCACGTACCATCCCCGCGTGCCGCCCGATGCTTCCGGGACGCGAGAGAAGCTCCTCGACGCAGCCGCGCCGCGCGTTCGCCGAGGACGGCGTCTTCAACGCGTCGCTCGTCGACATCACCCGCAAGGCCGGACAGCGGAACCGCGGCGCGCTGCACTACCACTTCGGGTCGCGGGACGGCGTCCTGTGTGCGGTGATCGAACGGCACATCGATTTCCTCGCACAGCGAGAGGGCGAGCTGCTCGAGCGTGCCTCGCGCCGCCCTGACGACGACGTGGCTTCCGTGATCGAGGCGATCGTCCGTCCCGCGGCCGAGCTCGCCGAGAGTGGGTGGCGAGGGCGGAGCTGCCTCCTCATCATCTCCGAGCTCGCGGGCGAGGACCCGGAGCACTACAGCGACGGGTTGAAGGTCGCATTGGCGCGCACCGGGGGGTACGAGGTGTATGCGCTCCTCGCGACCCGCATGGCCGACGTCGACGATGCCGTGCGCACCGAGCGGTTCGCACTCCTCACCACGTTCATCCTCCGGGCCGTCGCCGACCGCGCTCGTCTGCTGGGACGGAGGGGTCGCCGGCGGGGCCGTCCCCAGCTCGAGTACGAACCGTTCGTGCAGAACCTCGTGACCATGGCGGCGGCGGCCATGGTCGTGCCGCCGCTGCCTTGACATAAACAGGGCTATTTATTACGGTCGCCGCAGGCCGGCGACGGTGTGGTCGCCCCGTCACGCACTCCGGGGGGCGTGCCGTGAAGGCAGTTCGAGTCGTGCAGCACGGCGCACCGACGGAAGCGCTCGAGGTCCAGGACATCCCGGTGCCGGAGGCCGGGCCGGGCGAGGTGCGCATCGTCGTGTCCGCCGCCTCGCTCAACTTCGGCGACATCGCCCGCTGCCGCGGCGGCGTCGCCAGCGTCATGGCCCAGGCGCCCGTTCACGCTCGGCATGGACGTGTGCGGGGTCGTCGACGCCGCCGGCGACGGGCGCCGAGGAGTGGATCGGACGCCGGGTCGTCGCGATGACGAACCAGTCGTTCGGCGGCATGGCCGAGCGCGCGCTCCCGACGACCACGAGCGTGTTCGACGCGCCGCCCGAGCTCGACGACGTCGAGGCGGCCGCGTTCACCGCTCCCGTTCCACACCGGCTACCTCGCGCTCCACCGCCGGGCACGCCTGCAGGCCGGCGAGACGCTGCTCGTCGTCGGCGGGGCCAGCGCGGTCGGCACGGCGGCGATCCAGCTCGGGGTGGCGGCCGGCGCCCACGTGATCGCGGTCGCCGGCGGGCCCGAGAAGGCCGCGCCTGTGCGCGGAGCTCGGCGCGCACTGCGATCGACCACACCACCGACGACCTCTTCGATCGGGTGATGGAGCACACCGACGGCCGCGGCGCCGAGGTCGTCGTCGACCTCGTCGGCGGCGACGGCACCGAGACGATCTGGACGTGCATGGCGCGGGAGGGTCGCTACCTGCCGGTCGGGTTCAACGACGACCCCGAGTCCGGGCTCACCGGCCGCCCGCTGCGCAAGGTCGTCGATGGGCAACTTCTCGGTGCTCGGCGTGATGCTCGCCTACACCGAGATGCCGGTCGACTTCCGGCGGTTCGGCATCAACCCGTTCCCACCCGAGGTCGGCCGGGAGGTGCACGCCGCGCTGCTCGCGCTCGTCGCCGACCGGGACGATCCGCCCGGTCATCGGCCGGCGCATCGCCATGGACGAGGTCGCGGCGGCGCTCGAGGACCACGAGCAGCGCCGCACCATCGGGCCGCACCGTCGTCGACCTGGCTCGCGGCTGAGCGACGGACATGGCCGCGCTGGTCCCCGACGAGGTGGTTTCCGAGGCGATCGAGCTCACAAGGCTCGACGACCTCGGTCCCGCTACCCGGTCCCGGTCCTGGTGATCTCGCGCGCCTCGCTGGCGGAGCTCAACTCGCGGCTGCCGAAAGAACTGCCCATGGCGCGCTTCCGGCCGAACGTGGTCATCGACGACGTCGCGGCCTATGACGAAGACCGCATCCACGAGCTGGCGACGGACGAGGTCACGCTGCGCATCGTGAAGCCCTGCACGCGCTGCTCCATCACCACCACCGACCAGGAACGCGGCGCGCTCGACGGTGTGGAACCGCTGGCCACGCTCAAGAAATATCGCTTCGACCGCGAGCTCGGCGGCGTGTGCTTCGGACAGAACGCGATCGTGGTGCGCGGCGCCGGCGCAGCGCTGCATGTCGGCCAGAAATTCCAGGTGAGCTGGAAGTAGCGGTCCTATCTTTGCCGCTGCCCGGAGCTGGCGACCGAGATGCCGCCGTGGCGCAGGGGGTTGAAGATCTCGACGCGATCGCGTCCCTGGGTCTTGGCCACATACAGCGCGATGTCGGCGCGCCGCGCCACCTGGTCGAACAGCACGTCGCCGCTTTCGTAGCTCGCGAGACCCAGACTCAGCGTGACCCGCACATCCTGGTCGTCGATGTGCAGCCCGTGTTCGCGCAACGTGGTACGCAGGCGTTCCGATGCTTCACGCGCCTGTTCCATGGTGGCATCCGGGAACAGCACCAGGAATTCCTCGCCGCCATAGCGGCCGAACACTTCGCGGGTGTGCAGCGCCGTGCGCAGCGCGACTGCCAGGCGCTGCAGCAGCTGGTCGCCCACCGCGTGGCCGAAGCGGTCGTTGATGGACTTGAAGTGATCGAGATCGAGGAGACCGATGACCAGCGTGCCCCTGGATTCGCGCGCGCGTGACAGGTATTCCACCGCCTTGCGCACGATGGCGCGGCGGTTCAGCAGGCCGGTGAGCTCGTCGCGCTCGGCCAGCCGGATGAGCTCGGCCCGATGGCGCCGGTTGGAAAGCAGGGCGTAGCCCAGGAAGAAAGCCGTCACCAGACCCGTGAGCCCCGCGATGGCCACCAGCTGCGTGGTGCGTTGCTGGCTGGTGAGTCTTTCCTCGGCCAGCTTGGCGTCCTTCTCGAGCAGCGCGATCTTCTGCTTTTCCTGGTCGTTCTCGAACTGCACGCGCAGTTGCGCGACTTCGCGAATGCGATCCAGCGTGCCCTGCTCGCGCATGCGCCGCAGGTACTCGCCCTGGTCGTTGAACGCCGCCGGGTAGTCGCCGATGGCCGCGTGCGCGCGCGAACGCAACTCGTACAGCTCGGCGATGTCGTCGGCCGGCTGCGCGCCGCCGGGCGCGATGGCGCGGTCGAACTGCGCCACGGCATCCTTCGAGCGGCCGAGCGCGAGATACAGCCGCCCGCGCAATGCCGCCAGCGTGCGGTAATCGTTGTCGTCCATGCCGCTGGTCTGGCTGAGAGTCGCTTCGGCTCGATCGCACCACTCGCCGGCATCCTTGAGCGCATTGCGTTCGATGAGCACACCGCACATGCGCATCTGCGAAAGGCCGGTTCCGACGCGATCGCCGATGCTGTCGTGGATGCGCAGCGCTTCATCCGCGGCCAGCAGCGCTTCATCGAGTCTGCCGGCTGCCTTGAGAATCGCGGAGCGCCGATCCAGCGCCGTGGCCAGGCGGATCTGCGCCTTCTGCTCGCGAAAGAACGCGATGGTTTCGTCCACCAGCAGCAGGGCCTGCGGATAGTCGCGCACCGAAAACTGCGCCATGGACAGGCGGCCGGCCGCCACCATGGCTTCTTCGCGGCTGGCATTCCGGCGCAGCAGCGCGTAGGCGCGCAGCAGATCGTCGAGCGCCTGGTCCGGATTGCCATCGCGGAAATTGAGCCAGCCCCGGTCGCGCAGCAGGCAACCCATGGCCAGCGGACGATCGGTGCCGATGGCATCGATGACTCGGGTGAGCTCGACCGTGGCCGCGTCGATGCCGCCCACATTGGTGGAGACCAGCGCACGCACCGTGCGCATGCGCACCGCCAGGTCCGACATGTCACCCGCGGGCAGCAGCGCGAGGCCGGCGTCGGCGTTGGTGATGGTCTGCCGGCTGAAGCCGAGCTGGCGCGAGGCATCCGCCGCAATGGCGTGCAGAGCCGCGCGCCGCGAGGGCGGCATGTCGGCGGAGGAGGAAATCGCGGTGGCGAGTTGCGGCAGGGCCGCCGCGGGATCGCGGAACGCGAGCTCGTCGATGGCGGCGAGGTCGCCGGTCTGCGTGCCGACGCAGGCCGCATGAGCGCTGGGAAATGCAGCGGCCAGCGCCAGGAGGCAACCGATACGCCGCCGGACCTTCCTGGATAACGGTGGGATCACGGCGCGTAGTCTACGCGCCCCGCCCGGGCTGGGATCAGCGTTGTTTGACCGAATCCAGTTTCTGCGCGGTGTTACCGCCTGAAAGGGGTATCGAGTAATAACCAAAGGCCCTGCCATCGGCCATATCCATGGTCACCAGCACACGCAGGCTTTGCGGGCCGACCGTGGTACGCGTCAACGACAGCTGCTGGCGATAGACGCCCGCGGCGCTGGCCTTCTGGATCTGGAGCGCACCCGAGGAGGCAAGCTGCAGGCCCTCGGCCGGTTTTACGCTCACGTTGAGATTGCTGCCGCCGACGCGCGGAACGGCCGCCAGGTGCAGCGTGACGGGCTGGTTTGGCAGCGGCTCCGCATCGAACTGGTATCGCAAATCGACCGCGACACCGAGCTTGGCGCTGGGTGTTGCGGCGCGCATGGACGCGACCGCAGGCTCGGCGGCCGCGGTGGGCTTGGGCACGGCCGAAGGCTCCTCAGGCGGTGGCGGCGTCGACTCGGGCTGGGCCGGGGCCGCGGGAGTTTCCGGCGGCGGGGTCTCGGCTCCTGGCGCGGGCACCGGGGCCGCATCGGGCGCCGGCGTTTCGGACGGTACCGGGCCCGGTGCCGGTACTTCGCCGGGTGGCGATTTGTCACAGGCCGAGAGCGTCATCAACAACAGGGCCGCGACGGACGAGCGGAATGCGATGTCGAATTTGGTAGCCATTGTCGCCTCAGTTGGTGATCGTCACGGTGAGGTCGTAGTCACCCGGTGTGCCTTCCGAGGGGTCGCAGCCGTTGGCGCAGTCGTATACATCGATCAGGTATTCCGCGGCGGCCGTCGGCATCGTCAACACTTCGGTGGCAGCCGGCGGATCGGTCGCCGAACGCCAGAAGTCGAACGGTACCGAGCGGTACACGATGAAATCGATGTCATGGGGCAACGCACGCGTGGAGTTCGCCGTGATGGTCACGTTGCCGCCCGTGCCCATGAAACGGATGAAGCGATGATTGCCGAGCTTGTTCCCTGAATCGTCCACCATGTTCGGGCCGGCATCGTTGACCGTGCGCAAGATTGTCGCCGCCCCGCCGACCGTGGCCGTGGTGTAGATCGGCAGCGCCGCGATCTGCGGTACGCCCGGAGTCGGGAAATTGCTCTCGTTGGTCGCGAAGGCATTGATGCCGGCGCTGTTGATGTTCTGCGCCGAGACCAGCGTGTCGATCGCGGCGGCGCTGCTGTTGTTGGCCGTCTTCAGGGCGGTGATGAAACTGAAGATGGTCGTGAACGCAGGCGTGTTGCGCTGTTCGTTGATCAGTATGTTCCACATCGGAATGAAGCCCAGCGTTACCGAATCATTCGCGTCCGGCACCTGGTCGAAGATATCCCAGAGAATCGACCACACCGACGACTCGCTGCACCAGCAACCGAAGTCGCCGTTGGTACCGCCACTGGCCGGCGGATTGGTCTCGACGTTGAATGTGCTCGAACACTGGTCGCTCGGGCACCCGAAGCCGCCGTCGACGAACGAGTCTCGCGTCACCGGGTCGTTGAGCACGATGGCGCCGAACGCATAACCGAAACCTTCACCGAAGGCCACGCGTGGGTCCAGTTTGTCGCCCCTGCCGTGCGACCCGCCGATGTTGTCGGCGCGCGAGAAGTTGTTTTCGATGTAGTGGCCGAACTCGTGCGCGATCACGTGCTGGTCGAACTCGTCGGTGTCGGCCGTGACGTCGGCCGTGAGCACGATGTGCTGCACCGTGGCCGTCGAGAAGAACGTGCCGTCTTCGGGAATGTTGTTCGGACCCCAGTCCACCACCAGTTCCGGAAAATTCGTGTTGGGCGCCGCACTGCGCACCAGCTCGACGCCCTGGTAGAGGGTGTCGAGGATGGCGAACGGCGCGGATGCGCGCGGGCCGATGACGCCGCTGCCGCCGACCGTGCTGAATCCCGAAGGAATCAGAACATCATGCGCGCCGGTGCCCGCGTTGAAGGCCTGGCCGTCGGTGTAGCTGAGGATGGCCGGCAATGGATTCGGGATTGGATTGGGCCTGGCCGGCAGATCTCGCACGGTGAAATTCCAGTTGGGCAGTGCGCCGCTGCGCACCATCTCGGCGAGGACTTCGATGGTGACGCTGGCGTTCGGCGTCACCGTAAGCGCGTATTCGCCATTGGCGTCGGTGACGCCGCGCGCGAGCTCGGTAGCGGTTCCCGCGGCCAGCGCGCGCACCGTGACGCCGCGCGCGGGACGATTCTGCGGGTTCGTGTAGTCGAGGCCTGCGTTTGCCTGCGCGTAGAACGGAATGCGCACGAAGCGTGATGCGGCCAGTGACGCTGCCCGCAGCCAGCGGATTCACGGTGACGCTCACCGTGACGGCGGGACTGGTGGCGCCGCGGTTGTCGGTGACCGTCAGTGAGAAGGTGAGCGTGGTCGGCCGCGGCTACGGATGGCGCGTGAATGTGGGTTGCGACAGCCGATGCACTCGACAGCGTGACGGCGGTGCCCGCGGTCTGCGCCCAGGCATAGCTCGCGATGGTGCCATCCGAATCGGTGCTGCGCCGTGCCATTGAGCGTGACCACGGTCGCGCCATTCACGGTCTGGTTAGGACCGGCGCTGGCGACCGGAGAAACATTGGGTGGCGGGGGAGGCGGCGTGGGGCCAGGGCTGCCACCACCTCCACTGCTGCAGGCGGAAAGGACGGCCAGCGAAGCCACCAGGGTCATGCCAGACAAGCGAGTGCGCATACAGCCTTATACCGGCGCGGCCGCAGGACGGGGAGTCGGAATTTGTCGCCAGGCGGCGCCATGGCCGCTTGTTTGGCCGGATTTGTGCGCGCAGTCACGCCGGCTGCTACCCGAGGTGGCAAACCCTGATACCCGCTGTAAACCGCAATTGACGCGGCGTCACGGGCCCTGACAAGGCGTCATTTCCCCTGACGGGCCGTCAACGGTAACGTGCACGCCGTACCAGGTGGCTAGAGGGGAAAACATGGTTGCGCTGGTTTTCTTGTTAGTCGTCACCGCCGTGTTCGCTTCGATCCTCGCGCTCGAAGGAGGCGACCAACGCCTGGCGCGCCGGCCGGCGGGACTGTTGTCGTGGATTGCCAGCGGCAACTGGCCGGCCAAGATCGGCGGCGGGTTGATGATCATCGGCGTGGGCGCCTTGCTGCGCTACGCCGCGATCAATTTCGACGTTCCCGATCAGTACAAGCTGGCGGTCGGCATCGTGGCCGCCGCGGTGCTCGGCATCGGGTCTTTCCTGACCACATCCAATCCGCAACGCCGCGCAATTTCACTGGCGCTCGGTGGCGCCGCGTTCGGTGTCGCCTACCTGACGGCCTACAGCGCCTTCGCGCTGTACGGCTACCTGCCGACCCTGCAAGGCCTGGGATTGCTGGCGCTCACGGCAGTCGGCGCCGGCGTGTTCGCCGTGACTCGCAGTGCACAATCCCTGGCCGTGCTTTCGATGGTGGGCGCGTTCATCGCGCCGGCCTTCGCGGTGGAGGATCCGGGCCCGCAGGTGATTTACCTCTACTACGTGGCCATCAGCCTGCTGGTACTCGCCATGGTCGCGGTGCGCGGCTGGCGACCGCTGATCCATCTGAGCTTCCTGTTCACGCTGGCCGGCAGCGCATTCTTCGCGTGGACCGCCGGTTATTTCTCGCCGGTCAACGCGCAGGTGCTGCTGCCGCTGATCGCCATGCTGGTTGCAGTGCACGTGGCCATGCCGTTGTTCGAGCGTCGCTGGGCGCGCGGCCGCGTGGTCGAATCGCTCGACACGATCTATCTACTGGCCCTGCCGCTGGTCGCGTGCCTGAGCGCGCTGACGATCGCGCCATCGCGTGCCGCGGTCGCGACGGAATTGTGGTGGTTCGCCGGCATCTGGCTGGCTGCGGCGGGCTGGTTGTCCCTGCAGAAGCGCGAGGGCATGGCCACGCACGCCGTGATCGGACTGCTGCTCGCCGGGATCGGCCTGGCGGTGCGCTATCGCGACCTGCCGTGGGAGCTGATCGCGCTGGCGATCGCCGTGGCCTCGCTGGCGCTCGCCGCCCGGCGTTCGACCTCGCCACGTCTGCATGGAATCCTGGCCGGCCTGGTACTGCTGTTGAGCGTGGTGCACATCATCGGCGCGTTCGCGCCCGATGCGCGCGACGCGCTGTTCTGGAATGGCCGGTTCCTCGAGCGGCTGGTGGGGGCTGCCCTGATGATCACCGCCGCGCGAACCTTGATGCGGCTGCACCACCGGCTCGACAGCCTGATGCTCACCACCAGCATCGGCTGGGCGGCGTTCGCCGTGGGCGCGGAATTGGCCCGCTTCGAGCTGGTCTCCGCCTGGTTGCTGGTGCACTGGACATTCGCGGCCGCCGCGCTGGCAGTCTTCCTGTTCGGCTTGCGCATACCCAATGTGCGCAGCCTGGTGGGTCCGCTGGTGTTCGGACTCGGCATCAGCGCGGTGCTGGCGCAGTTCAAATCGGGCGGCGACATCGCGTGGATTTCGGCCATTGTTTCCGGCCTGGCGATGCTGGCGATCGCGTTCCGGCCGGTGCTACGCGACGAGGGTTCGGAACCGAGCCGTCTGCTGGGCGCCATCGGCGCGCCCATCCTGGTGGCGCTGTGGGTGGCGTGTTTCGCGCGCGGCGCGAACGGGTTGCAGCCGATGCACTGGCAGTTCCCGGTCTTCATCGGCGCGGCCACCGCCATCTTCACGTTGCTGGCCGGCGTGCGCGCCGGGGCGCGCTCGGAACGCTGGATCAACGAAGCGGCCGACATCTTTGCGGTGGGCCTGGCATTCGTGCTGGCGCTGGCCACGCTGTTCGACATCGAACGCTCATCCAGCGCGGTGGGACTCGAGTTGCTGTGCGTCGTGACGCTCGGCGTGCTCGCCTTCTGGAACGGCAGACTGGTGCGCATCGGCGAATGGGTCCTGCCCGCCATGGTCATCGGAATTGCGCTGCTGCTGCAGGCTAACCTGCTGCGCTGGCTGGGACCCGCGGGCGACCTGAATGCGCTCGACATCTTCGACATGGACTGGCGCGCGCTGGTGACGCTGCTGTGGGCATCGATTGGCGCGGCGCTGACCATCAACGCGCGCCGCATGGCCTCGCGTGTGCAATGGTCGGCGGGCGCAACCTTCCTGGTGGGCGCCGCCATCAAGTTCGTGCTCGTGGATTTCGGTTCGCTCGGGCAGCTCGCCAACATTCTCGCGGTGATCGCCGCGGGCGGGATGTTCCTGCTGGTGGGCTGGCTCGCGCCCATGCCGCCCGCGCGTCCGCCGCCAGCGAGCGCGACCTGACCGATGACGAATCGAGTCCTGTTCGTCTGCCTCGGGAATATCTGCCGCTCGCCGACCGCCGAAGGCGTGCTGCGCGGGATCGCGGCGCGGGAATTTCCCGGAGTGCCGCTGTACGTGGATTCGGCCGGCACGGCGGACTACCACGTCGGCGAGCCGCCGGATCGGCGCAGCGTCGCGGCCGCGCGGCGCCGGGGCTACGAGCTGGCCAGCCTGCGCGCGCGCAGGATCGCTCGCTCCGACTTCGATAGCTTCGACTACATCCTGGCGATGGATCGCGCCAATCTCGGCGAGCTCGAGTCGCTGGGCGGTGGCAAGTCAAAGCCCCATGTGGCTCTGTTCATGGAATTTGCGCCGGAGCTCGCGCTCGACGAGGTGCCGGATCCGTACCACGGCGGCATCGAAGAGTTCGAGCGGGTCCTCGACCTGTGCGAGGCGGGAGCGCGCGGCCTGCTGCGAAAGCTGGCGGCGCGCAAATAAAAAATCCGCGCACCTGCCAGGGTGCGCGGATTTACTCACACGATCCCGTTACTCGTCGCGACGCGTTTCTGGCGTACCCGTGGGCGACGATGACCAGACCACGAAGGGCTTGGCCGGAGGAGGTGGCGGCAGGTCGAGCGGTGCCTGGGTGCCTTCACTGCGCTGCTCGCGTGGCGGTTCGGCACGTTCGAGCCGCTCGGGACGTTCAGCCGGCTCGTGTGCCGCTTCACGCGGCGTATCCGATGGGCGCTCGCCCGGCTCGTCCGCACGACTGCCATTCGCCTGCTGATGGTGAAAGGCGCGCTCCTCGTCGGAGGCCTCACGGGCGCCCGTGAATTCGCCTTCGGCCGGCTCAGCGCCGAACGGCGGCTGGCCCTCGCGATTGCGGCCACCGCCGCGGCGGCCACGGCGCCGGCGTCTTCCACGGCCTTCACCGCGCGCGGCATTGTCCTGCGGCGGACCGCCATCGGCAGCCACTTCGGGATTCGCAACCGCCTCGGGGGCGGGGGCTGCGGCATTCGTCGCAGGCGCGGCATTCGCCGCTGCGTTCGCCGCGGCCTGCTGTTCGCGTTGACGTTCGCGCTGGCGCTCCCGGTGGGCCTGGCGTTCGGCGTCACGCTGCTGGTCGCGTTCGCGATTCGGTTCGCGCTGCGGCGGCGGCGGATTGCCATCGCGCGGCGCCGCCTCGCGGTGAGCGTCCTTGTCCCGATGGCGACCTGCGTCACGATCGCGATCACGGTTGCGATCGCGGTCTCCACGGTGGTCACGGCCACCTTCGCGGTGCCCTTCCTTGTCGTGGCGGCCACGGGCGCCGCGATCGCGCGAGCGGTCACGCTCGCCGTCGCGGTGCCGGTGCGGGCGTCCGTCGCGATCGCGAGGGCGGTCACGGTCACGATGGGGGCGGCGGCCCTCGTCGCGCGGTGCCGCCGGCGCCACCGCACCCTCGGGTGCCTTGCCGGTGAATAGATAGGCGAGCCTTGCCCAGAAGCCGAGGCCCACGGGAGGGGCGGCTACTACTGCCGCTGCGGCCGGCACGGGTACGTGCACGACGACCGGCGCCGCGGTGGCTGGCGCGGTCGGGACGACGGCCGCCGGTTCCAGCTGCGGTTTCTCCGGCTTGGTGCCGGAAGGTTCCGCCACGACCGGCCGCTCCGGCATCTTGTAGCTGAGCTGCCGATTCTCCGGCAGGTCGATCTCGTCGCTGCGCACGCGCTTGATCGAATATTCCGGCGTCTGGATGTGCGGATTGGGCACGACCAGCAGCTCGATCTGGGTCTTGTCCTCGAGCGTACGCAGCCACTCGCGTTTCTCGTTGATCAGGTAGGTGGCCACTTCCAGCGGCACCTGTGCGATGACCTGCGCGGTCTTCTCCTTGCGGGCTTCTTCACCGATGAGGCGCAGGATGGCCAAGGTCATGGACTCGACCGAGCGGATGCTGCCGTTGCCCGTGCAACGCGGGCAGACCAGGTGACTGGACTCGCCCAGGCTGGGACGCAGGCGCTGGCGCGACATCTCCAGCAGGCCGAAGCGCGACAGCCGGCCGATCTGGATGCGCGCGCGGTCCATCTTCACCGCATCGCGCAGCCGGTCTTCCACGTCGCGCTGGTTCTTCGGCGACTCCATGTCGATGAAGTCGATGACGATGAGTCCGCCGATGTCGCGGATACGCAGCTGGCGCGCGACTTCATCGGCCGCTTCGAGATTGGTGTTGGTCGCCGTCGTCTCGATGTCCGAGCCGCGCGTGGCACGCGCCGAGTTGATGTCGATGGACACCAGCGCTTCGGTGTAATTGATCACGATGGACCCGCCCGAGGGCAATTCCACCTTCTGCGCGTACGCCGATTCGATCTGGCTCTCGATCTGGAAGCGCGTGAACAGCGGGATGTCGTCGGTGTAGCGCTTGAGCCGCTTCTGCGTCTCCGGCGGCATGAAGCGCGTCATGTATTCCTGCGCGGTCGCGTAGGTCGCGTCGTCGTCGACCAGCACTTCGCCGATGTCGTCGCCGAAGTAGTCGCGCAACGAACGCGTCACGGCGTCGCTCTCGCGATACACGAGATACGGGGCGGGGCGGTCCTTGGTGGCCGCGTCGATCTGGTCCCACTGGCCCTTGAGGTTGTCGAGGTCCCACTGCAGCTCTTCGGCCGCGCGTCCGACGCCGGCGGTACGCACGATGGCGCCCATGCCGTCGGGAATGCGCAGATCGTCCATGACCTGGCGCATCTGGTCACGGTCCTCGCCCTCGATGCGGCGCGATACGCCACCGGCACGTGGATTGTTGGGCATGAGCACCAGGAAGCGCCCGGCCAGCGAGATGAACGTGGTGAGGGCGGCACCCTTGTTGCCGCGTTCTTCTTTCTCGACCTGGACGATGACTTCCTGTCCCTCGGAGAGCAGCTCGCGCATGTTGTTGCGCCCGCTGTCCTGCTTCTGGCGGAAGTAGTCCTTGGAGATTTCCTTCAGCGGCAGGAAGCCGTGACGTTCAGAACCGTAATCGACGAAGCAGGCCTCGAGCGAGGGCTCGATGCGGGAGATCCTGCCTTTGTAGATGTTTGCTTTCTTCTGTTCCTTGGAAGGGATTTCGATGGAAAGGTCGTACAGCTTCTGGCCATCAACCAGCGCGACGCGCAACTCCTCTTGCTGAGTTGCATTGATGAGCATTCTCTTCATTTGAATTGGACCCTAGTGTCTGTCGGGCCAACTCGATTCTTACGGCGGATATCCTATGGGGCGTCATTGCAGACGACCGCGCGACGCGGAGTGCAATGATGCGAGGCCAAGACTGGTTGTGGGGCGTCGTGTAAATCACGTCTAAGAGTCCGTCCCAAGATGGGGCGGAGCGCCAAAACCCTTTGGGCTACTTCACCGACGTCGCGCCGGAGGTGTCTTTTGGACGACCATCCATGCGCTGCGTTTCGAGTGGGCCTTCGAGCGATGGCCTCGTTGCCGAGGACCAACTAACATGCGGCGCGTTCGATTCGTCTTATGGTTGCGCTCTGGCGCGCCGCGGCATTGCGTCGTCACGCACAGAAAAGCTTTGCTGGGGACGACGACGGCGCGCATCATAGCCCGAGACCTTAGTGAAAACAAGACGTTACGAATCGCCCGACGTTTCGCCGCCACAAACTCCCCTGGAATCGCCTGGTGCGGCGCCCAAGGTCACGCAAGTGACCGTCGACGAGCGCGGCGCGGGACAGCGGCTCGACAACTTTCTCGCGCGAATCCTCAAGGACGTGCCCCGGGCCCATATTTTCCGCGTGATTCGCAAGGGCGAGGTGCGCGTGAATGGCAAGCGCGCCAAGCCCGAGGCGCGGTTGCTGGCGAACGACATCGTGCGCGTGCCGCCCGTGAGAACCGGTGCGCAGGCACCACCGCGGCGCGCGCCCAGCGCACTGCTGGAGAGCATCACCAGCGCCATCGTCCACGAAGATCCACAGTTGCTGGTCATCGACAAGCCGGCCGGCGTGGCCGTGCATGGTGGCAGCGGCGTGAGCTTCGGTGTGATCGAATCGCTGCGCGCCGCGCGCCCCAATGAAAATCTCGAGCTGGTGCATCGCCTCGATCGCGACACCAGCGGATTGCTGCTGGTGGCGCGCAAGCCCGCGGCGTTGCGCACGCTGCACGCGCTGCTGCGCGAGGGGAAAGTGGAGAAACGCTACCTCGCGCTGGTGAAGGGCAAATGGGAGCTCGGGAAGAAACGCATCGACGTGCCGCTACGCACGGACATTCGCGTCGGCGGCGAACGAACGGTGAAGGCGCATGCCTCCGGCAAGGAAGCCGCCAGCGTGTTCAAGCCGGTGCAGTTTTTCGGCAAGAAGGCGTCGCTGGTGGAAGTGTCACTCGAGACCGGGCGCACCCACCAGATCCGCGTGCATGCGACGCATGCCGGTTATCCGCTGGCCGGTGACGAAAAATACGGTGATGCGGAATTCAACGAGCGCATGAAGGCGTACGGTCTCAGGCGCATGTTCCTGCACGCGCACCAGCTGAGCTTCGTGTGGCCGGAAACGGGCGTGGAATTTTCCGCCAGCGCGCCGCTGCCGGCGGATCTCGCCGCCGTGATCGACAAGCTGGGCGACCAGAAACGCGGCGGTGGTTAGGGGACCTGGTAGCCCGCGCTGCGCAGGCCGCCGGCCAGCCAGATCAACGGCAATCCGACAATGGCGGTCGGATCCTGCGATTCCATGCGCTCGAACAGCGAGATTCCCAGAGCCTCGGCCTTGAATCCGCCGGCGCAGTCGAAGGCCTGCTCGCGCTCCACGTAGCGGTCGATTTCCGCGTCCCCGAGCGTGCGCAGCGTGACCGTGGTGGTGTCGACATGCGAGAGCTTGAGCGCCGTGGCAATACACCGCACGGTGCAGGCGGTGAAGAATTCGGCGCTCGACCCGGACTGCAAGCGCAGTTGCTCGCGGCACTGGCTGGCGTTGCCGGGCTTGTGCAGGATCCGGCCGCGTGCGGCGGTTACCTGGTCCCCGCCAATGACCACGGCCTCCGGGTACTGCGCCGCCACGGCCTCGGCCTTGGCCTCGGACAGCCGCAGCGCCCGCGCCTGGGGCGCCTCGCCGGCAATCTCGGCCTCGTCCACCGCCGGGCTGGCGGTGTTGAAGGGCAGGCCGAAGCGCCCCAGCAGGGCGGCGCGATAACGGGAAGTGGATGCCAGCATCAGGGGACGGAGGACGGCCTTCGGGCTCATAAAAACAAGGGCTTAGAGTTAATGTTGTTTTGACTTGGGGGAGGGTCGCACCTATGATACGCGCCCCATGTCACTGGGCTGGTCCCGTCGCGCTCCTGTCGACACCTTGGTAGGCACCGAGACGACGCTGGATTTTACGATCCCGTTCTCGGAACTGCCCCGGGTCTCGCATGAGCTCACGAGCAAGGACGGTGAGGCCAAGGGGCATGTGCGCTTCTCACGACAGCAGGGTCAGGCGGTTGCCGATCTCGAGGTCAGTGCACAGCCGGAAGTAGTTTGTCAGCGCTGCATGCAGCCGATGCGCTGGCCGGTGAAAGTGAAGTCGCGCGTGGCGCTGGTCAGTGACTACGACTCCGCGGACCGCGTGCCGCAGGAGATGGAAGTTTTTCTGGTCGAGGCCGACAGCGTGAGCGTGCGCGACCTCGTCGATGAAGAAGTCATGCTGGCGCTGCCGAACGTGCCGCGGCATGCCGAAGACAATGAGTGCGCGCGCCGCAAGGTTCAGTTGCCGGGTCAGCCGGACGAGCCCGAGGACGCGCCGGATCTACAGGTTCAAAAACCGTTTGCACAGTTGGGCGAACTGTTGAAACGCAAGTAATCGTCGCCCGAAGAGGATTGGTCCATGGCCGTTCAGAAAAGTCGCAAAACGCCGTCGAAGCGCGGCATGCATCGTTCGCACGACGCGCTTTCCAAGCCCGCACTGTCGGTCGATCCGCAGTCCGGCGAGACGCACCTGCGGCATCGCATTACTCCGGACGGCTTCTATCGCGGCAAGCGAGTCATCGAAAAGCCGGCCGACGTCGAGACCGAAGAATAGCTTCGGCTGGGAACCCGCCTGGGTTCCTCCTGACGCATGGCGTCTATCGCCGTCGACGTGATGAGTGGTGACCGCGGTGCGCCCGAATGCGTGCCCGGAGTCCTGCGCGCTCTAGCCGCCGATCCCGCCCTCGAGGTCATCCTCGTCGGCAAACCCGAGATCATCGAGCCCGCACTGGCGGGCGCGGATGCCGCGCTGCGCGCGCGCGCCAGCGTGTTTCCCGCGGCTACCGTGGTCGGCATGTCGGAGCACCCGCGCGACGCCATTCGCCGCCGCAAGGACTCCTCCATGCGGCTGGCCATCGACCTGGTGAAAGACGGTCGCGCGGCCGCCATGGTCAGCGCCGGCAATACCGGTGCGCTGACCGCGATGGCGCATTTCGTGCTCAAGACCGTAGGTCCCGTGGAACGCGCGCCCATCATGTCTTCGGTGCCGGCACGCAATGGCGGCCACACGCACATGCTCGACCTCGGCGCGAATTCCAAGGCCACCGCGATCCAGCTCGCGCAATTCGCGACCATGGGGTCGATCGTCGCGCGTGACGTATTCGGCATCGCGAATCCCCGCGTCGGGCTCCTCAACATCGGCGAGGAAGAAACCAAGGGACACGAGCTGGTGCAGGACGCGCACGAGCTGATCCGCGCCGGCGGCGTGAACTATCTGGGATTCGTCGAGGGCAACAACATCTTCGACGGCACCGTCGACGTGGTGGTCACCGATGGCTTCACCGGCAATGTCGCGCTCAAGACGATGGAAGGTCTCGCCAAGCTCATCGTCGAACAGATGCGCGCGGAATTCACGCGTGACCCGCTCAGCAAGATCTCAGGGTTGCTAGCCGGTCCGGTGCTGCGTCGAGTGGGCGTGGGGCTCGACCCGCGCCGCTACAATGGCGCCTGCATGGTGGGACTGACCGGAGTCGTGGTAAAAAGCCACGGCAGCGCGGATGCCCTGGCATTCGCACAGGCGATCGCGACGGCAGCTGCTGCGATGCGCCGGGGACTGCCGGCAGCCATTGCCAATGCATTGGCGAAGGCACCGTCGCCCGACAAGGCAGCTTAGAAAAAGGGCACACATGTACTCACGGATCGCCGGCACGGGCTCCTACCTGCCGGAGAAAGTCGTCTCGAACTTCGATCTCGAGAAGACCATGGACACCACCGACGAGTGGATCCGCACGCGTACCGGCATCGAGCGGCGTCACCTCGCCGCCGAAGGCCAAACTACCGTGGACCTCGGGGAAATCGCGGCCCGGCGCGCCATCGAGGCGGCCGGAGTGACGCCGGCGGAGATCGACTTCATCGTGTTCGGCACGACGACTCCGGACCTGGTGTTCCCCAATTGCGGCACGCTGCTGCAGGCCCGGCTCGGCGCGCGCGGCTGCCCGGCGTTCTCCGTGGAAACCGCGTGCAGCGGATTCATCTACGCGCTGTCGATTGCCGACAAGTTCATCAAGGCCGGCGAGGCCAAGTGCGCGCTGGTGGTCGGCGCCGAAACGCTGTCCCGCATCACCGACTGGAAGGACCGCAACACCGCCGTGCTGTTCGGTGACGGGGCCGGCGCGGTCGTGCTGAGGCCCTCGGCCGAGCCGGGCATCATGAGCACGCACCTGCATTCCGACGGCGAATACAAGGACCTGCTGTACGTCGAAAGCGGCGTGTCGACCGGGTTCAAGATCGATCCCGCGACCAACAAGGTCGACATCAGCATCAAGATGGCGGGCAGTGAAGTTTTCAAGGTGGCCGTCACCAAGCTCGGCAGCGCGGTCGATGAGGCGCTGGCGGCCAATGGCCTGGAGAAGTCGGCGGTGAACTGGCTGATTCCTCACCAGGCCAACATCCGCATCATCGGCGCCATGGCCAAACGGCTCGAGCTGCCGATGGAGCGCGTCATCGTCACGGTACAGGAGCACGGCAACACGTCGACCGCGTCCGTGCCGCTGGCGCTCGACGTGGGCGTGCGCGACGGACGCGTGAAGCGCGGCGACCTGTTGTTGTTAGAGGCTTTCGGCGGCGGCTTTACCTGGGGTAGCGCGCTCGTACGCTACTAGGTGGTGTCAGGCAGGGAAAAATGGTCCCCATTTTCCCTGCCTGACACCTCTCTCTTACAGCGGCGTACCGCCAGCCTGCAGTGTCGTGATGGAACGTGCCGGCAGATTCAACGCCGTGCCCGCGGCGTAATCGCCGGCGTTCACCGCATTCTCGCTGGCCGAGGTGCGATAGATCGTGAACGAGGCGGGCAGGCCCGCGCCGCCCACGGTCACGCTCTGCGCGCTGGTTGAGGTGTTTGCGAGCACGATGGTGTGCGTGCCGGCGCCGGCATGTTCGTACGCCGACACGAATACGTTGCCGTTCGCACTGGTGGCGCCGACGCGCACCGCTCCCGGACGGATGTAGCGGTAGAACTGCTTCGACACGTAGTACTTCTTGCCTTTCACCAGGCCGTTCATCAGCGCGAACTCACCCACGCCGGCAGTGCTGCCCGGATTCTCGCTGCCCTGCCACCACACCCAGCCGGCGACGTTGCCGTTGTTGAGCGCCGACATGATGTCCAGGCCGAGCGCGAATGCGCCTGGCGAGCCGTTCCAGGCGTCCACGTAGCCCGATGTCTCGGTCATCCACTGCTTCTTGTTCATGGGATCGGCGAAGTGCTGCTTGTGGCTCTGCCACAGGTGCCCGAGCGTGCTGCCCGAGGTCGGCGCGACGCCGTCGCTGTAACCGTGCACCGCGAGAATGTCGATGTTGGCACGCGCCTGCGCCGAGTCGAGGATCTGCTTGTGATAGAACCACTGCCAGTTGTTGTCCGCGGCTTCCATCTCCAGCATGCCTTCGCTGCCGAACACCTTCACGTTGGGGTAGTTAGCCTTGAGGATGGACATCGCGCCGATGAGCATCTCCGGGTACCACTCCTGCTTGTACCAGCAGCTGTTGAAGCCCTGCACGAAGAAGGGCTCGTTCTGCGGGCTCACGGCGTAGGGCTCGATGCCCTCGGCGCGGTAGTTTTCGATTCCCTGCGCCATCCACGAGGCGAATTCGCCGTAGCGCGTGGGATCGAGCGCGCCACCCTGCTTGGTGCCGAAGGGGTGCGGCACGCCGATCTCGCGCGTGTTGTTGGTCACGCGCACCTTCAACGACGACGGCGGGCTCCATACCGTGAAGATGAACTTCAGATTGACGCCGTGCTGGTCGGCCTTGCGCTTGAGACCCTGCACCACCGGGCGCTGCTTGGCCCAGTTGGCGTCCTGCGTGTTGAGGTTGTCGGAAGGCGGGTAGTGTTCGTTGCGCCAGATGGTGATGCCGAGATCGCTGATGACCTGGTCGCCCCACGCGTCGCTCCACAATGACGAGGCGCCGGACCACCAGGTGTTCTGCGCACCGAAGAAGCCGAAACCGTCGATGGTCTGGTTGCGTGCCGACTTGTTGATGGTCACGTCGAAGTTCGCGCTGCTGCCGGTGGTGGTCACGTTCAGCGGCGCACTTTGCGCCGACCAGTTTCCCGCCGCATCGCGCGCGCGCACCCGCATGGCATAACTCGTGGCCGCCGCGAGGTTGGCCACATTGAAGGTCGTGCCGCTGGTGGTGCCGAGCGAAGTGCTGCCGCGGAACACTTCATAGGCCGTGACACCGACATTGTCGGTGGCGGCGTTCCAGCGCAGCGTGAAGCTGGTTTGCGTCACGCTGGCCGAGGACAGGCCGGCGGGCACCGTCGGCGCCTGCGAATCCGGTACCGTCACGCAGAAATCATCCAGGAATAGATAGCCGCTGCTGCCGCTCTTCCAGGTCCAGATGCGCGCGGCCACGGCTCCGGTGGGCACGGTGCGCGTGGCCGAGCGCAACGCGTAGGTCGTGCCGGTGACCTGGATGTTGATCTCGGAGACCTCCGTTCCCGAAGCATTGAGGAAATCCAGACCCACGCCGGCCCACGAAGGATTGCCGGACAGCTTGGCCCACACATTGAAAGTGAGTGACTGGCCTGCCGTCACCGCGAAGGTGCCCGCGCGATTCACGCCGCCCTGGGCGGTGCCGATGCGCGCCGCCTTGGTGCCGGAATGCGCGTCCGCAACGATGCTCACCGGGCCGGTGGTCGACCAGCCGGACAGATCGCTCTCGAAACCACTATTGCCGATGAGCCCGCAGGTTTGCGCCACCGCGGGTGACGCGGCGGCAAGACAAAGGAGGGCGGCCAAAGAAATCCATTTCTTCGTATCCATGGGGACCTCGCTGATGCAGCGTCCTGCTGCAGCGGCGGAGGATACGCGCGCTGACTGCGCGCGGCCATCGGAGTTACCACAAGGCGCCGCTGCCTAACGGAAAACGGCGTGGCGTGCGTCCCGGCACGTCCGTGGACGGCTACCGATCGAGCCGACGCACTTCGCTATTTACGACCAACCTTCAACATTTCCTTCTCGAGGTCGTCGAGCAGCGACTGCACGTCCTCGGAGTTCCCGGCTTCGCCATAGGCTTCCATGTCGATGGCGCCGTCTTCGTCCACGTCGATCTTGGTGATGCCGGGGTTCGCCTTCTCGAGCTCTTCGAGCAGGTTCTGCGTCTTCTGGTGTTCCTGCAACAGGCGGCGGCTCTGTGTCACCAGCTTCTTGTGCTGCAGGCCCTGCAGGATGGTCATCTGCAACTCTTTCGGGTGGCAGGGCTTGAGCAGGAAGCGATACACCTCGCCCTCGTTGATGGCGCGCACCGCGGCCTCCAGATCCGCCTGGCCGGAGAGGATCATGCGGATGGTATTGGGCCATTTCTTGCGCACCTCGGACAGGAACTGGCTGCCCGTCATGCCCGGCATGCGCTCGTCGGAGACCACGACGTCGATGTCGTTGCCCGCGAGGATCATCAGACCCTGCTGCGCCGAATCGGCGGTGAAGATCTCGAATTGTTGGCGGTCGAGACTGCGAACCAGGGCCGAAGTGAGGTTCGGCTCGTCGTCGACCAGAAGTAGTTTGCTCTTTTCCATGACGGACACCTTGAAGCTAATCGAGCACTTTGACTGAAACACGAATGGGTTCGACCACGCCGACTCCGCCGGCGACGGCCTTGAGACGCTCCAGCACGGTGGAGCTCACCTCGGTGCCGCGCGGCACCAGGCGAATGCCGCGCGAGCTCATCACGTCGGCGTCGATCGACATGCCGATCTCGAGCTCGCGCAGCGTCACGCCGCGGCTCATGACCAGGCCGGAGTCATCGCTGATGGCCTTGACCATGGCCTGCGTGATGGCCGGGGGCAGGCCGGGCGCGGCCTGGTTCACGAGCTGCGCCGCCTGTTCGGGCGCGCGGCCCTGGGAAATGTGGCGATCGAAACGCACCGCGGCCCAGAGGATGGCGGCGCCTATCTTCTCCGGCTCCCACGTTGAAGGGTTACCCTTGTCGAGATCGCGGGAGGGTGGCTGCATCTGGCCCGCGACCATGCCGGCCACGGCCTCAAGGCGCGGGATCGTACCCAGCAACTTGCCGGCGATCTCCGGGTGCGACTCGTACAGGCGGCGTTCTTCGTCCGACAGCGCCTGGCCGCCGATAGGCGCGCGCCAGCGTTTCCTGCGGCATGGTGATGCAGCCGAGCTGCGAGACCATCGCGGCCAGGTGGTACTGCCACATGTTGGGCAGCAGCCGCAGCGCCGCGGCCGCGCTCTCCGCATATCGCTGAATCTGCACCGCGCGCCGCTGCGCCACCGGATTGATGAGTCCCAGCACGTCGCACAGCACCTTGACGGTGGCATTGAGCGTGTTCTCGAGCAGGTGCTTCTCGGCGTGAATCAGGCGGTACTGCTCGATGCCGTTCTTGATGACGCCGAACAGCGTTTCGGAGTTGCAGGGCTTGAGCAGGAAGCGGAATACGCGGCCCTCGTTGACAGCAGCAATGGTGGATTCCAGATCGGCCTGGCCCGAGAGCACCATGCGCACCGTCTGCGGCGCGATTTCGTTGACCTTGGCGAGGAAACGCGCGCCATCCATCTCCGGCATGCGCATGTCGGAGACCACCACGGCAAACGGGCCCTTGCGCCTTGATGATGTCGAGCCCGGCCGCGGCACTGGTCGCGGTCTCCAGTTCGACGCCGGTTGCGCAACTGGCGGCGGATGCCGTCGAGCACGTTGGGTTCGTCGTCGACGAAGAGGACGCGGTCTTTCATGCGGGCCTTCCTTGCGCAATGGCGGCGGCGCAGATTCGCGCCATTCGTTCCACTTGCCGCCTCTCTCGTGTTTCTCGAGATAGCCGAAATTCAGATGCAACTCGGGCGTGCGCGGATCGGCGATGTCCGGGCGATGCGCGATGCGGTCCGCGACGTGCACGATTCCCGGCAGCCCGAAGTCGCCGGTCGACTGCGCCGGATCTTCGTGGAAGGCGATGGCCTCGGCAATCGTGTTAGGCAGGCCCCACAGCCCGACCAGGTAGGCGCCCACGTCGGTGTGCGCGGCCTGCAGCTCCAGCGTCTCGATGTCGCGTGCGCTGCCCGGCCGGCCCTTCGCCAGCTCCAGCACGCGCGCGTATTCGTTCGGCATGCCCATGGCGAGCACCAGCTTGCCGATGTCGTGCAGCATGCCGGCGAGGAACGCCGCGGCGACCTGTTCCTTGTCGAGGTCCTCGTCGATGGCGATGCGATGCGCGGCCGTGGCGGTGGCCACGCTGTGCGCCCACAGCGCCTCCAGACTGAAGCCTCGCACCTGCGGCATTTCGCAGTCGGAAAATATTCCCTGGCCCAGCACCAGCGCCATGATGCGATCGAGGCCGAGCAGGGCGCCGGCGCGCGCCACGTCGGCCACCGGCTTGGCAGTCCGAAATAGGCCGAGTTGACCACCTTGAGCAGCCGCGCCGACATCGACGGATCGTGCGAGATGATCTTCGCGACATCGTCTCGATGTCGGCGTTGGGACTGCTTCAGGCACTCGACCAGGCGCTGGTAGGTAGCCGGCAGCGTCGGTAGTTTGTTGATGCGCGCCACCAGCGCCTTGACCGCCGCGATTGCCGGCGAGGTCGCGCAGCGTGAACGCGCGCGCGATGGTGCCCTGTCAGGATCTCCGCATCGCAGGGCTTGGAGAGGAACTGGTGCGACACGCCCAGCGCCTTCATCACGGATTCGGTCTCGGCCTGGCCGGAGAGGATCAGGCGGATGGTGTCCGGATACTCGCGTTGCACGACCTCGAGCAGCTCCGCGCCGTTCATGCCGGGCATGCGCATGTCCGTGACCACGACCTCGCAGGGCTCCGCCTTCAAGGCGTCGAGCGCGGCCTGCGCGCTGCCCACGAAGGTCATCTGCCACTCATTGCGCTTGGGTCGCAACATTCGCTTCAGGCCCTCGAGCACGCGCGGCTCATCGTCGACGAACATGACGCGGATCGCGTTCACGCAGCGGCCCCCGCGGCCTCCGGTTCGGCTTTCATCCCGCCGATGGGCAGGCGGATGATGAAAGTGGTGCCCTTGCCGGGCGCGCTGGTCACCTTGATGGTGCCTCCGTGCTTGTCGACGATGACGTTGTGGGCGATGGCCAGGCCCTGTCCGGTCCCTTTGCCCACTTCCTTGGTGGTGAAGAACGGTTCGAAGATGCGCTGCTGCACGTGCGGCGGCATGCCGGAGCCCGTGTCGCTGATCTCGACGACGGCCCAGTCGCCATCGGGGCGGGTCTTGACCGTGATCTTGCCCTTGCCCTTGCCGCCATCGCCGACCACGTCGCTGATGGCGTGCGCGGCGTTGACCACATGTTGAGCACCACCTGGTTGAACTCGGCGGGTGAGCAATGCACCGCGGGCAGGTTGGCGTCGAGGTCCATGTCGAGCTCGGCCACGTATTTCCACTCGTTGCTGGCTACGGTAATGGTGCTCTGGATGGCGCTGTTCAGGTCGGTCGCGGTCTTTTCACGCGCCGGGTGCGAGAACTCCTTCATCGCGCGCACGATCTTGGCGACGCGGTCGACGCCTTCCAGCGACTGGTTCAGCGCGCGCGGGATTTCTTCCTTGAGGTAGTCGAAGTCGGCATCGCCGAGTAGTTTGCCCGCCGGCGCGCCGCCCACCTTCACCAGCTGCGTGAGCAGCGAGTCGAGCTCGCCGAAGGATTCCTTGAGGAAGCGCAGGTTGTCGCCCACGTATTGCGTCGGCGTGTTGATTTCGTGCGCGATGCCGGCCGCGAGCTGGCCGATGGCCTCGAGCTTCTGCGCCTGGCGCAGGTTGTCTTCGAGACGGTCGCGCTCCTCCAGCGTCTGCTTGAGCATCGAGATGTCGGTGATGCAGCCTTCCCAGCCCGCGAAGGTCTGGGCGGCGTCGTACAGCGGCGCGGTGTTCACCAGCACGTGCAGCTTGCCGCCCTTGCAGTCGTGGATGGTGGTCTCCCAGCCTTCCACCATGCGTTGGCGCGACATGACATCGAGAAAGTGGGCGCGTTTGCCGGGCTCGAACAGCAAATCGAGGAAATTGACCTTGGCGAGCGGCATGCCCTGGCAGGCGAGCAGCTTCTGGCAGGCGGCGTTGGCGGTCTTCAGCACGCCGTCGTGATTCGCGGTGAACAGCGCCACCGGCACGTTGTTGAACAGGTCCTGGTAACGGCGCGTGGCGCGTACCAGGTCGCGGTGGAAGTTGTTGCGCTCGACCGAATACGAGACCACGCGCGACAGCATGCCGGCGTTCACACGGCGCTTTTCCAGATAGTCCTGTGCGCCTTCGCGCACCGCGACCAGTCCCTGCTTGTAGTCGTCGGACCCGGTGAGAACGATGATAGGCGTCAGGTCGGCGACGGCGCGCAACGCGCGCAGTGCTTCGAGACCGGTGGCATCGGGCAGCCCGAGGTCCAGCAGTATCAGGTCGTATTCGACCTGCTGCAGGCGAGTCGTGGCTTCGCCGGCCGTGGTCACCACGTCGCAGGTGACCTGGTTCAGGCCCGCATCCTTCAGGTGCCGCTCGACCACGCGGGCATCGGCCGCGTTGTCCTCGACTAACAACAAGCGGATGCTCTTGAGTTCGAATGTCGTTGGTGCTCATCGGCGCGTAAACTCGCTACGGTATGGGAACGAGTGGCGCAGCCTGTCCGGCCGTCCGCCACAGCTGTCATATCGGCGTGCGGAGCCAATTCCTTAGGCCCGGCCACGCGTTGCCGTCGCGGGCGATGGCCATCACATATCGGCCAGCCGGGCTGCTGCCTAAACCCTACGGGCGTGCAAATTTCGCCATCCCTTTCTCCAGAGTGGCGGGCGGCGGCCGATTCCATAACGCGGCATATGACGAATCTGGCGACAAATAACGGCGCGGCCGATCACCTGTTCGAACTGCATCCGGCGCCCTCGCTGCTATTCGGGCGCGACGGTGTGCTGGTGCAGGCGAATGCCGCCCTGCAGCAGCTGTTGCGTGCCAGTGGCACTCTGCTCGACGGCACGCGGCTGGCGGAATTCTTTCCCGAAGTTGCGACACAGCTCGCCGATTTACGCGCGCCCGTCTGCCTGCAGCGCGTGGCCGTGCGCCGGCCCGACGGCAGCAACTTCATCGCGCGAGTGCAGGCGGTGCCCGACACCTGGCACGGGCTGTCGCTGGCGGTGGTCGAGGACCTCACGGAGAGGGAGCAGGAGCTCGCCGCGGCCAACAAGGAATTCGAAGCGCTGACCTCGGCCGCGGGCCACGACCTGCGCGGGCCGCTGCGCATTCTGAAAGGATTCGCCGAGGCGCTGGACGATGAGTGCGGTGCGGTGCTCAACGAGGAAGGCAAGACTTTTCTCAAGGAGATATTCAAGGCCAGCGATCGCATGGACGGGCTGATCGACGGGCTGCTCACTTTTTCACGCGCCGGCCGCGCCGAACTGAGTTGCGAAAACCTGGACGTGGGGACGCTGGTCGAGCTCGTGCACTACGACCTGCGACACGCCACGGAGCGCACGGTGGCCTTCGACATGCAGCCCGGCATTTTCGCCTGGGGCGACGTACGGCAGATGGTGACCATCCTGCGCACGCTGCTGGGCAATGCCTGGAAGTACACCGGCCGTACGCCGCAGGCCGCGGTACGCCTCTACACCGAGCAGCGCGAGGGGCTGACCTGGATCTGCGTGAGCGACAACGGCGCGGGATTCGACATGAACCAGGCCACGCGACTGTTCCGGCCCTTCACGCGCCTGCACCGCCAGGACGAATTCGCCGGTCACGGCATGGGTCTGGCCACCGTCTCGCGGATCGTTCAGCGGCACGGCGGCCGCATCGAGGCCGAAGGCGCGGTCGGCGCGGGCGCCACGGTACGCTTCTGGTTGCCGCGTCCTGAATAAAGTGTGACCCGGCGCACGCGGCACCGGCGTAGTGCGCGCCGCATCTGTTTTGTTAGACGTGGAGCACATTTCACCGCCGGATTCGTGATGGCGAGTGCAAAGTCCCGGCGATTGCCGTTTGTCAGAATGGCCGGCATGAGAGGAAAAATCCTTGCTTTGGGCAGTGCGCTCGCGGCATTCGCCGCGTCGTCATTCGCGCAGGCGGCCGATTCGGTGCACACCGCGCCGTACCTGGTCGACGCCGACAAGATCTCCAGCGGCGACACCGCCTGGATGCTCACGTCGACGGCCTTCGTGCTGCTGATGACGCTTCCCGGCCTGGCGCTGTTCTACGGCGGCATGGTGCGCAAGAAGAACCTGCTGTCGACCATGGCCCAGAGTTTCGCCATCGCCTGCCTGGTGACCGTGCTGTGGGTGGTGATCGGCTACAGCCTGGCATTCACCGAGGACTCGCCCTGGATAGGCGGCACCTCGCGCTTCGCACTCGAAGGACTGTTCTACGCCAAGGGTGGCCAGGTGTCGGTGAGCCATCTCGCGCCGACCATCCCCGAATCGGTGTTCATGATGTTCCAGCTCATGTTCGCCATCATCACGCCGGCGCTGATCACCGGCGCGTTCGCCGAACGCATCAAGTTCTCCTCGATGCTGGTGTTCATGGCGTTGTGGTCGCTGTGCGTGTACGTGCCGATGGCGCACTGGGTGTGGTCGCCCGATGGCTGGCTGCATTCGCTGGGCGTGCTCGACTTCGCCGGCGGCACCGTGGTTCACGTCAATGCCGGCGTCACCGGCCTGGCCTGCGTGATCATGCTGGGCGAGCGCAAGGGATACGGCACGGATCCGATCTTCCCTCACAACCTGGCATTGACCATCACCGGCGCCGCCCTGCTGTGGGTGGGCTGGTTCGGGTTCAACGCGGGCTCGGCGCTGTCGGCCGATGGACGCGCGGGCCTGGCCTTCGCCGACACGCACTGTGCCGCGGCCAGTGCCGCGCTCACCTGGATGGCCATCGAATGGGCGGCGCGTGGCAAGGCCAGCGTACTCGGCATCGCGTCCGGCGCGGTCGCGGGCCTGGTCGCCGTCACGCCGGCCTCGGGTTACGTGGGCATCGGCGCGGCGCTGGTCATCGGCGTGGCCGCGAGCGTGGCCTGCTTCGGCGCGGTGGTCGGTCTCAAGTCCTGGTTCGGTTATGACGATTCGCTCGATGCCTTCGGTATTCATGCCGTGGGTGGCGCGGTGGGAGCGATGCTCACCGGCGTGTTCGCTTCGGTGGCGATTGGCGGCGTCGAGGGCAGCATCACGGCGCAGTTGATCGGCATCGGTGCCTGCGCTGCGTATGCGCTGGTCGTCAGCCTGATTCTCCTCATGCTCATCTCGGTCACCATCGGCCTGCGCGTGAGTGAAGAAGCGGAAGCGGCGGGACTGGACGTCAGTACGCACGGCGAAAGCGTCGAGTAACCCATGAGCCTCATCACCAGCACGGGCGAGCGGCTGCGGCGCGCCACCCAGCTATGGCACGCCTATCTGGCTTCCGCCGGCGTGCGCTTCGATCTCGCGCAATTCCTCAAGGACGCGTCGCTCGAGAAGCAGGTGATGGACGGCGCGCTGGCCAGCGGCGATGCGAAGTTGATCGCGCTCGCCCAGGACTGGCTGCGAGACACCGGCCAGCCCGTGCCGGCCACGGGATCGCGCGTGCAGACGCCTGCGAAGAGTTCAGCGTCCGAGCCCTCCACCGAAGCCGCGAAGCCGCGCTATCTTCGCGGCGTGCGCTGACTGCGACGTTTCAGCGGACGAAAAAAAACGCCCCGCAATGCGGGGCGTTTTGCTATCGACGTGGATCTATTACTTGGAGATCGAGCGCCGGAACATCCGGTCGATCTTCTCGTTGGTGGCATCGCAGCAGGACTGCGAGGCCTGGGCCGCCGCGAGCGCCTGGTTGGCAGCACTCTGCGCACCGCTGGCGGTCGAGGAAGCCGACTGAGCGGCGGCATTTGCCGCATCGGCCGAGCTCTTGGCGGCAGCGAGATCCGCTGTGAGACGGCTCACTTGCTGCTTGAGATTGTCGATGTCGGCTTGCAGAGGCTTCAAGTCCTGGCAGCCGGCCAACATGGTGAACGCTGCAACGGCAGCAACCTTGATAATCGCACTCTTCATAACGATCAATCCCCTTATTGGTGGTTGAGCAATCCGCTTCGCTTATCAACCGCAACGAATGCGATGTGAGCAGAAGGTAGACGTCTAATACGCGGGCGCAACTGCAACAAATTCGCGAGTTGTTTGCAACTGATATTTGTTCGATGTCGGCCTGCGGCGACAAGTCGCGTCAGGAGCTATTAGGGCCCCTAACATCGACGCTCCGGCCATTGACGATGCCATCGCGCAGCATTTCGCGCGCGGCGTTGTGCCCGGGAATTCCCGTGACTCCGCCGCCCGGGTGCGCACCGGAGCCGCACAAGTACAGGCTTTTCAGTGGCGTGCGGTAGTCGCCGTAACCTAACATCGGTCGCGCGGCCCACAATTGATCGAGTCCTAACGCGCCGTGGAAAATATCGCCGCCTGCTAGGCCGAGCTTTTCTTCCAAGTCAATTGGGCTCAAGGCCGAGTGACCGAGGATGCTTGCGCGAAAGTTGGGCGCGTACGATTCCACCGTCGAAAGGATGAGGTCTACAGCACGCTGTCGTTCCTGACGCCAGTCGCGGCCGCCCGGCAATTTGTAGGAGAAATGCTGACAAAACAGCGAGGCGACGTGAGCTCCCTTTGGTGCCAATGACGCATCGAGCGTCGATGGAATCAGCATTTCGACGATTGGCGCGCGCGACATTCCGGTCAGCCGCGCGTCCGCAAACGCGTGATCCATGTATTCGAGCGATGGCGCGAGGATGATTCCCGAGGAAAGATGCGTGCCGCCGTCGTTGCGCGGTGCAGCGGTGAATTTCGGCAGCTCGGACAGGGCGACGTTCATGCGGAATGTCGCCGAGCCCATGCGCAATCGCTCGATGCGCGCGCGGAATTCGGCGGGTAGCTCGGCATCGGCGAGCAGTTTGAGATAGAGCGGCTTGGGCCCGACATTCGCGGCGATTGCATTGGCTTCGATGACGCGTCCGTCTTCCAGCTCGATGCCGGTGGCGCGAGCGCGCGTGGTGAGGATGCGTTTGACGGGCGCATCCGTCTCGAGCGTGACGCCGAGACGCCGCGCCTCCGCGGCCATGGCCTGTGTGATCGCTCCCATGCCGCCAACCGCGTGGCCCCACACGCCGGGTTTGCCGTTCACTTCGCCAAAGACGTGGTGCAGCAATACATAGCCGCTGCCGGGCGTGTAAGGGCTGGCGTAGTTGCCGACCACGGCGTCGAAACCGTACAGCGCCTTGACCGCGTCGGTCTCGAACCAGTGATCTAACAAGTCGCCGGCGCTGCGCGTGAACAATTCGTGGATGTCGCGCTGCACTTCGGGCGCGAGTTTGCGGAAGTGACGTCCGAGCTGCAGCGCGCCCCACAGGTCGCGCAGGCGGCGAGGATTGGTGGGTGGCGTTTCCAGCAGCTGGCGTCGCAACATTTCCACGGCGCCGTCGAGCATGGAGAAGTACGCGGGGAGCCGTTCCGCATCGCGCGGCGAAAATCGATGGACCGCCGCCACCGTATCCACTTGCGCGGGGCCGGCGGTGAGTGCGCGCCCGTCGGGCAGTGGCAGGAAGTTCTGCATGGGGCGTTCGAGGACTTTCAGGCCGTGCTGCTCGAGCCTCAGATCGCGGATCACCTTGGGGTTCAGCAGGCTCACCGTGTAGCTGGCGGTGGAGTTGCGGAAGCCAGGGTGGAATTCCTCGGTGACCGCGGCCCCGCCGAGGATGCCGCGGCGCTCGAAAACGGCCACCGAAAGGCCCGATTTGGCCAGGTAGCAGGCACAGGTGAGGCCGTTGTGGCCGCCGCCGACGATCACCACGTCGTAGCGGCTTTGGACGCTTGACCTGGATAAATTCACAGTGTACAAATCCTCAGCCCTGATTCTTCTTTAAAGGAATCCGCCATGTCCGATCTCACTCCGCGCCAAACCGAAATCCTGCGTCTCATCCAGCGTGCCATCAACGAAACCGGCATGCCCCCCACGCGCGCCGAGATCGCCAATGAGCTCGGCTTCAAATCCCCCAACGCTGCCGAAGAACACCTGCGCGCCCTGGCGCGCAAGGGTGTCATCGCGCTGGTGCCGGGTGCCTCGCGCGGCATCAAGCTCATGGACACCATGCGCGAGCAAATGGGCTTGCCGCTCATCGGCCGTGTCGCCGCGGGCCGTCCCATTCTCGCCGAAGAGAACATCGAATCGCGCCTCGACATCGATCCCAGCATCTTCCAGCCCAAGCCGCATTACCTCTTGAAGGTCGTGGGCATGTCGATGAAAGACGCCGGCATCCTCGATGGCGATCTCGTGGCCGTGCATCGTACGCCGGAAGTACGCAATCGGCAGATCATCGTGGCGCGCCTGGAAAACGAAGTCACGGTCAAGCGCTACAAGCAGGAAGGCTCCGTGGTCTGGCTGCTGCCCGAGAACACCGACTTCGAACCCATCAAGGTCAACATCAAGGAAGACCCGCTGATCATCGAAGGCGTGGTGGTGGGCGTGCTTGCGGAGGGGCAAAGCGCTCGCCGCATGATTTTTACACAGGCTGCGGTGGGGCAAAGCCGTCGCTCGCTGATAGGAGTGGAGCGTGACCTGTGAACACGTGTTGTTAGGACTGCGTTCCGCTTTCTGCTATGTCGATGACATTGCCGCGGCCAAGCTCTGGTACACGAAAGTGCTGGGCTTTCCGCCTTACTTCGATCAGCCGTTCTACGTGGGTTTCAATGTCGGGGGTTTCGAGCTCGGGTTGTCTCCCGACGGAGGGCCCGATAGAGAGCCGGGTAATACTCCACGAGCTTACGGTGCCTACTGGGGTGTCAAAGACGCCAAATCGTCATACGCCCGGCTGCTCGAACTCGGAGCCGCACCTCGTGGCGAGATCCAGGACGTGGGCGAAGGCATTCTCATCGCCGACGTGCTCGATCCCTGGGGCAATGTGTTCGGGATCATCGAAAACCCGAACTTCAGCTTGTCCGAAAGGCAAGAAGCAAAATGAGGTTTTCAAAATGAAGAGGGCCACGGGCAGTTTCGAAGTCAGCCTGCAGCCGCTGCCGAATGCCGAGGTATCCACGGAGGTCATGCTGGGTCGCATGCTGCTCATCAAGAAATTCAGCGGCGATCTTGCCGCTTCCGCGCGCGGCCAGATGTTGTCGGCCATGACTCCCGTCAAGAATTCGGCCGGTTACGTGGCCATCGATCACGTCACGGGTGAGCTCGACGGGCTCAGGGGCAGCTTCATGCTGCAACACTCGGGCGCCATGAATCGCGGTGTGCCGTCATTGTCCATCATGGTGGTGCCGGATTCGGGCACCGATGAGCTCACGGGCCTGAGCGGCACGTTGAGCATCAACGTCATCGACGGCAGGCATTTCTACGACTTCATCTATTCAATATCTCGAGAGGGCATCCCCGCGCAGGGGCGGCTGAAGGCGGCTGGTTCGACGGCCCGGCCGGCTTCGATGTGAGTACGACGGCGCGTTCTTCATGTCAGCCAACGATCAGCAACTACAGGAGTTGCTCGCCCACCCGTCGGTGTGGCGCGGGCGGAGCCGTGCCGCCGTGGAAACCCTCTCCACGGGTTTTGCCGCGCTCGACGCCGGGCTTCCCGGCGGCGGCTGGCCGCGTCACGGGCTCGTAGAGATACTCACGCCGCAACCCGGCGTCGGCGAGCTCTATCTACTGTTGCCCGTGCTGGCGGCGCTGTCGCAAACCATGCCGGCACGCTGGTGCACCTGGGTGTCGCCGCCGCACGAGCCCTATGCGCCGGCGCTCGAATCGCACGGTGTCGCGCTCGATCGCATGCTCGTGGTGCGCTTTCCTCAGGGGCTTGCGCCCCACTCTTCACGCCGTCCCTTGTTTGTGAAAGAAGGGGACGGCGTCCATATGAATATATGGGCGATGGAGCAGGCGCTGCGTTCGGGGGCGTGCGGAATGGCGCTGGCCTGGTTGCCGCGCGTCAGCCCGCGTGCCATCCGCCGGCTGCAACTCGCGGCGGAGCAGGGGCGCGCGCTCGGAGTGCTGTTTCGCAGCCAGCAGTTCGCGCACCTGGCATCCCCGGCCATGTTGCGGGTTGCGCTCGAGCCCCTGAAGGAGCCCGGTCGTCACGGCGCGCGCCTGACGCTCATCAAGAGCCGCGGCGGCAGCCGTGTGCCCATCGATGTCACCTGGACCGCGGCCGCGGCATGAACGCATGCAGCATCCCCGTTCCTATCGACTGACTTTTCCACTTCCTGGGTCGAGTGCGACGCCGTCCGTTTTACGGGTGCGGCCGGCGTCGCCTCCGCCCAAGGGGCCAGACTCCCAGGCGGCGCTCAAACTCGAGCCGCGCGAGTTGTGGGTGGCCGCGCACCTGCCGCAACTCGGGCTGCTGGCGCTGCGCAGGCCCGGGGATACGCGCCCGCTCGTGGTGGTCGATTCCGACGACCACAATCAACGCATCTTCGATGCCGACGCGCAGGCACAGGCGGATGGAGTGCGTCCCGGCATGACACTGGCCGCGGCGCTCGCGGTCGCGCCCCACATCGAGCCGCGTCCGCGCGATGCCACCCGTGAGCGCGAGTTGATGCAGCACCTGGCGGCGCTCGCCTGCGCGTTCACGCCACAGGTTTCCATCGAATCGCCCGACGGCCTGCTGCTCGAGATCAAACCCAGCATCGCGCTGTTCGGCGGTCTGCGCGAACTGTGCCGCCGCCTGCGCAACGTCTGCCGCGCCGATGCGCTGCTCACGCAGCTGCGCGCCGCGCCGCATTTCACGCTCGCCCCGACGGCGCTCGCGGCGCTGGCGGCGGCGCGCGCCGGCGCACGCTGCTTCATCACCGATCCGGCGGTGCTGCCCGCGAGGCTCAAACCACTGCCGCTGGCCGTATTGCGCTGGCCGGAAGAACATATCGCGCGGCTCGCGGCCATGGGCGTGCGCACGCTGGGCGAGCTGCTGCGTCTGCCACGCGCCGGATTCGCGCGGCGCTTCGGCCCGCAGCTGCTCGCCGATCTGGATCGCCTGCTGGGCAAACGTGCCGATCCACGGGCGCGGCTCGCACCGCGGGAACGTTATCGCGGCGCGCTCGATCTCGATCATGAAATCGAGGATCACGAACGCATCCTGCAGGCGCTGGCGCCATTGCTCGGGCAGCTCGAGCAATTCCTGCGGGCGCGTCAGCGCGGCGTGACGGCGCTGCAATGCCGTTTTCACCATTACCGTGCTGCCCCGACGCTGTGCACGCTGCGACTGGCCGCACCCGAGGCCGGTGCCGAACGGTTCACCTGCCTGTTGCGGGAGCGCCTGGCATCGCTGGTATTGCCCGAGCCGGTACGCCGCTGCGAGCTGCGCGGTGGAGCGCTGCGCCCGCTGTCGCTGGCGAGCCGCTCCCTGTGGTCGCCGGGCGAACACGGTCATGTCAGCACGGGCGAAATGCCCTCGCTGGTCGAGCATCTGCGCGCCCGGCTGGGTGCGCAGGCGCTCTATGGCATTCGTCGCGTGTCGGAACATCGGCCGGAGCGTGCCTGGTGCATGGCCGAGCCCGTGATCACCGGCACGCGGCCTGATGCGGCTGAAGCATGCCCCCGTGGCCGGCCGATGTGGTTGCTCGCCGCGCCACAGCCGCTGGAATCACAGCGCGGCCGTCCGCGGCATGGCGGTGCGCTGCGATTGCTGGCAGGTCCCGAGCGCATCGAAAGCGGCTGGTGGGACGGCGGCGACATCCGCCGCGATTACTACGTAGCCAAGGACGTCACTGGCGCCGTGTTGTGGATCTATCGCGAATGCGACGGGGCACGCCAGTGGTTCCTGCATGGAATATTTGGATGAAGGAAATGGGGACAGTCCCCAATTCCTCAGCAAATGGGTCAGACCTCATCAATGCAGCACGAAGTGAAAACTCCCGCCGTGAGGTCTGACCCCATTTGCCCGCAAGCGCGGAATTGGGGACTGTCCCCATTTCCTTACGCCGAGCTTCACTGCCTCAGCAATTTCAGTTTCCTGCGCGGCGCCTCGCATGCGGAGGAGCTGGTGTCGCGCGCGAAAGAGCTCGGCTACACGGCGCTGGCCATCACCGACGAGTGCTCGCTGGCCGGCGTGGTGCGCGCACACACGGCCGCGAAGAAGATTGACGGCATCAAGCTGCTCATCGGTGCGGAATTCACGCTCGAGTGCGGGCTGCGCCTGGTGATCATCGCGCGCAATCGCGCCGGTTACGGACGCCTGTCGCGGCTCATCACGCGCGGGCGCAGGCAGGCCGAAAAAGGCAGCTACCGGCTGGGACGGGCGGACGTGGAGGAATTCCTGGCAGCCGATACCTCCGGCACGCTGGCGCTGTGGCTGCCAGGTTCGCGCGACGCGGCGGCGGCCGACCAGGGAACGTGGATCGCACGCGTCTTTGCGCAGCGCGCCTGGATCGCGGTGGAGCTGCTGCGCGACGGGGGTGACCGCGAGCATCTGCAAAGTTGCCAGCGGTTCGGCCTCCAGCATGGACTGCCGCTCACGGCCGCGGGCGACGTGCACATGCACGTGCGCGAACGCCGCGGCCTGCAGGATGCGCTGACCGCCGTGCGTCACGGCGTCACGCTGGCCGAGGCGGGCACGCGGCTGTTCCCGAACGGCGAACGCCACCTGCGCGAGCCCGAGCGGCTCGCGAAGCTCTACCCGGCCGAACTACTCGCCGAAACCGTGAAGATCGCGGCGCTCGTGAATTTCTCGCTCGACGAGCTGCGTTATGAATACCCACGCGAGCTGGTGCCGGAAGGCGAAACCCCGGCTTCGCACCTGCGCAAGCTGGCCGAAGCCGGTGCGCGCCAGCGCTGGCCGCAGGGCGTGCCGGAAGCCATGCGCGCGAAGATCGACTACGAGCTGGCGCTCATCGGGGACCTGAAATACGAGTCCTACTTCCTCACGGTGCACGACATCGTGAGCGAGGCGCGGCGCCTCAACATCCTTTGCCAGGGACGCGGCTCGGCCGCGAACTCGGTGGTGTGTTACTGCCTGGGCGTCACCGAGGTGGATCCCTCGCGCGGCGAGCTGCTCATGGAGCGCTTCATCTCGCGCGAGCGCAACGAGCCGCCCGACATCGACATCGATTTCGAGCACGAGCGGCGCGAAGAGGTCATTCAATACATCTACCGCAAGTACGGCCGCGACCGCACCGCACTCACGGCCACGGTCATCAGCTACCGGCCGCGCAGCGCGCTGCGCGACATGGCCAAGGCCATCGGCCTCGATGCCGTGCAGGCCGAGCGGCTGTCCGGCGCCATGCAGTGGTGGGATACCACCGTGGATGCCGATCGCATCCGCGAGGCGGGCTTCGAACCGGACAACCCGCAGCTGCTGCACCTGCTGTGGCTGGTCGGCCAGTTGTTAGGGTTCCCGAGACACCTGTCCCAGCACGTCGGCGGCTTCGTGATCTCGCAGGGCCTGCTCGAAGAGCTGGTGCCCATCGAGAACGCCGCGATGGAAGATCGCACCGTCATCGAATGGGACAAGGACGATCTCGACGACCTGGGACTGCTCAAGGTGGACGTGCTCGGCCTGGGGATGCTGTCGGCGCTGCGGCGCGGGCTGGAATACGTGAGCGCCTTCCGCCGCAGGCCATTCACGCTCGCGGATGTGCCGAAGGAAGATCCACGCGTCTACGAGATGATCTCGCGCGCCGACACCATCGGCGTGTTCCAGGTGGAATCGCGCGCGCAGATGTCCATGCTGCCGCGGTTGCGGCCGCGCGAGTTCTACGACCTGGTCATCGAAGTCGCCATCGTGCGGCCCGGGCCCATCCAGGGCGGCATGGTGCACCCCTATCTACGGCGGCGGCAGGGGCTCGAGCCCGTCACGTATCCCAGCGACGCGGTGAAGGGCGTGTTGTCGCGCACACTGGGCGTGCCCATCTTCCAGGAACAGGTCATGCAGCTGGCCATCGTCGCGGCGGGCTTCACGCCCGGCGAGGCCGATCAGCTGCGCCGGAGCATGGCGGCCTGGAAACGCCGCGGCGGGCTCGGGCATTTCGAAAAGCGGCTCATCGCAGGCATGAGCGAGCGCGGCTACGACGAAAGCTTCGCGCGCCAGATCTTCACCCAGATCCAGGGCTTCGGCGAATACGGCTTCCCCGAATCCCACGCGGCGAGTTTTGCGCTGCTGGTGTACAGCTCGGCCTGGTTGAAGTGTCATGAACCCGCGGCCTTCACGGCCGCGCTGCTCAACAGCCAGCCCATGGGTTTCTATGCTCCGGCGCAGCTGGTGCGCGACGCGCGCGATCACGGAGTTGAAGTGTGTCCCATCAGCACCTGCGCCAGTGATTGGGATTGCACCCTCGAACGAAGGGCGGATGGTGAACCCGCGCTGCGCCTTGGCCTGCGCATGGTCAAGTCGCTGGGCAAGGAAGCCGCCGCGCGCATCGTCGCGGCGCGCACGGCGGCGCCTTTCGCCAGCGTGCAGGACCTGGCCCTGCGTGCCGTGCTCGAACGGCGCGAGCTCGAAGCGCTGGCCGATGCGGGCGCGCTGCGCGAGTTGTCCGGCAACCGGCATCTCACCTTCTGGCAGGTGGCGGCCAGCGAACAGGAATTACCGCTGGCGCCGGTACCGCTCGCCCCCGAGGGCACGCCGCTGCTGATGCCACCCACCGAAGGGCAGAACATCGCCGCCGACTATCGTTCCGCGGGATTCACGCTGGGGCGCCATCCGCTGACGCTGCTGCGCGAGGAGCTCGCCGCCGGGCACGTGCTCACCGCCGCGGCCCTGCGCGAACTGCCGCAGGGTCGCGTGGTACGCGTGGCCGGCATCGTGACCGCGCGCCAGCGCCCGCAGAGCGCCGGCGGCGTCATGTTCATCACGCTGGAGGATGAAACCGGTTACGTGAATCTCATCGTCTGGGAACGAGTCTGGTCAGGCGCGCGCCGCGTCGCCAGTGGCGCGCGGCTGCTCGAGGTGCACGGCCTGTTGCAGAAGGAGGCGGGGGTCACGCACGTGGTGGCGCGCCGGCTGGTGGACCGCACGCGGCTGCTGGGCAACGTCGTCACCCAATCGCGGGATTTCCGCTGACGGCCCGCGCTAGCGCGCGTCGCCCGGCGGATGCTCGCGATACCAGTCGCAGATCTCCGCCATGTGCTCCTCGAAGGTGCCGGGGGCGTAGAAATTCAGCACGCCGGCGCGCACCTCGCCGCGGTTCTCGAAGTCGTGGGCGATGCCGCCGGGAATCAACACGAAAGATCCGGCGGCGGCATGCGTCCATTCATCGCCCACCAGCACGCTCATGGTCCCCGCGATCACGTAGAACACATCATCCTCGGGATGCGAGTGCCGGCCGGGCCCGGCGGTGTGTGGTTCCAGCCACCACTCCGAGATCGAATACTTCGCGCCGGTCTCACTACCGTCGGCCTTGAACACCGCAGCGATGCGTCCCATGGGATAGGCGCGGCCTTCACCCGGTCCGAGCACCACGGGTTTGCGAGATGTGCTGGCGTTCATCGAGTCATGGTACGGCCGTCACCTCGTCCTGCGCATGAAATTGTGGCCGTCCCGACAGCGGTCCGTCGTCAGCGCAACTTCAGTGCGGGCAAGTCGAGATTGGCTGGAATCCGGCGCCACCGCGCCGCGCGAACCGCTCAGCCAGCGTCCTTCGCGTTCATCTTGCGCACCGCGGTCGAATCGTCATCGATGTTGTAGTCGTCGAAATCGCTGGTGAGCTCGGCGGTGTGCTTGTCTTCGAAGCGGCGCTCGAGCCTGCGCCACGCCGGATCGCCCAGCTTCTGGCCACGTTTTTTCGCGGCGTCCAGGTCTTTCGCGAGCCGATCGAAATCGACTTCGCTGGTCGCCTCGAAGGCAACTTCTTCTTCCTCTTCGTCGAACTCTTCTGATTCCGGTTTCTCGTTCATAACGCCGCGACCTCAGATGGGCGCGTTATAAAACGTGCGGCGCCGTCATGCAATGGCCCAGCACTACTAATCGTCAACGAATGTAGTTATTCATTTCGAAGATGGGCATGAGCATTGCAAAAACGATGCCCATGACGAAGAGGCCCATCACAACTATGAGAAGTGGCCCGAGCAGGCCAACCAGCGCGCCCATCATCGAATCCAGCTCGCGCTCCTGGTTGGTGGCGGCGCGTTCCAGCATGTTGTCGAGCTCGCCGCTCGACTCGCCGGAGGAGATCAGGTGCACCGTCATGGGCGGAAACAGCCGGCTTGTCTGCAACGAGCGACCGATCGGGGCACCTTCGCGCACGCGCGCGGTTGCGGCGGTCACGGCGTCGCGCATGGGTAGATTGGTGACCACCTCGCCGGAAATGCGCATGGCTTCGAGCACCGGCACGGCGCTGGCGGTCAGGATGCTGAAGGTACGCGTAAAGCGCGCCGTGTTGAAGCCGCGCACCAGGCGGCCGAGCAGCGGCATGCGCAGTTGCAGGCGGTGGAACCGGCGGCGGTTGTCCGGGCTCTTGAGCCAGTACACGAAGCCTATGCTGGCCAGGATGATGGCAATCAACAGATACAGGCCGTAGTTGCGCAGGAAGTCGCTGACGAAGATCAGTATCTGGGTGGCCATCGGCAACTTGCCCTTGCTGGACTCGAACACCTCGATGACCTTGGGCACGACATAGACCATCATGCCTGTCACGATTCCTAAACAAACGACCGACAGCACGATGGGGTAGAGCAGCGCTCCCAGCACCTTCTGGCGCGTGACTTCGCGATTCTCGGTGTAGTCGGCCAGGCGTTCGAGCACGCCGTCCAGGCGGCCGGAGCTCTCACCGGCCGACACCGTGGAGCGGTAGATCTCCGGGAACACGCGTGGGAACTCGGACAGGCCGTCGGCGAGCGTATGACCTTCCATGACCTTGCCGCGCACGCCCAGCATGATGCTCTGCACGCGCGGCTTCTCGGACTGCTGGGACACGGCCAGCAGCGCTTCCTCGAGCGGCAGCCCCGCCTTGACCAGGGTCGCGAGCTGGCGCGTGAGCAGCGACAGGTCGCTGGCCGAGATGCCACGGCGCAACGTGAAGCTGCGGTCACGCTTCGCCTCGCCGTGTTTGACCTCCGCCACGGTGACCGGCAGCAGCTGCTTCTCGCGCAGCAGCTGACGTACGTGTTTGACGGTGTCGCCTTCCACCACGCCGTTCTGTTCGCGGCCGGCGGTGTCGAGGGCGGTGTATTCGAAAGCACCCATGGGTCAGGGGCTGGAATCAGTCCTCGCGCGTGACGCGCAGGACTTCTTCGATGGTGGTTTCACCGCGCAGCACGCGATCGAGCCCGTCGTCGCGGATCGACGGTGTCATGGTGCGCGCATAACGCTCCAGCTCATGCTCGGCCGCTTCGTCGTGAATCATGGTGCGCATCTGGTCGTCGACGATCACCAGTTCATATATTCCGGTTCGGCCACGAAAGCCATTGCCGCTCTTGCCAGGGCGGTACAGCGTGGGCGAGGGTTGGTTCGGCTCCAGGCCCAGCAGGCGGCGCTCATACTCGCCCGCCTCGAAGGGTTCCTTGAGGTCGGGGTGCAGCGTGCGCACCAGGCGCTGCGCGACCACGCCGATGAGGCTCGACGACAGCAGGAAGGGCTCGATGCCCATGTCGCGCAGACGCGTGACCGCGCCGACGGCGGTATTGGTGTGCAGCGTCGACAACACCAGGTGGCCGGTGAGCGAGGCCTGCACGGCGATCTGCGCCGTCTCGAGGTCGCGAATTTCGCCGACCATGACCACGTCCGGATCCTGGCGCAGGATGGCGCGCAGGCCGCGCGCGAAGGTCATCTCCACCTTGGTATTCACCTGGGTCTGACCGATGCCGTCGATGTAGTACTCGATCGGATCCTCGACGGTCATGATGTTCTGGGTGTTGTCGTTGAGATGCTCGAGTCCGGCATACAACGTGGTGGTCTTGCCCGAGCCGGTGGGGCCGGTCACCAGGATGATGCCGTGGGGTTTGCGGAACAGCTCGGCGATGTGCTGCTCGGTCTTCGGATCCATGCCCAGCGCCGACAAGTGCAGCCGTCCAGCCTGCTTGTCGAGAATACGCATGACCACGCGCTCGCCGTGCCCTGACGGCAGCGTCGAGACGCGTACGTCCACCGAACGTCCGGCGATCCTGAGACTGATGCGTCCATCCTGTGGCAGACGCTTCTCGGCGATGTCGAGCTTGGACATGACCTTGATACGCGACACCACGAGCGGCGCGACGGCGCGTCGGCTCTGCAGCACTTCGCGCAACACGCCGTCGACCCGGAAACGCACCACGAGGCGGTTTTCGAACGGTTCGACGTGAATGTCCGAGGCGTTTTCCTTCACGGCCTGGGTGAGCACGGCATTGATGAGACGGATGATGGGCGCGTCGTCTTCGCTCTCGAGCAGGTCGGCCTGCTCGGGCAGGTCCTGCGCAAGATGCGCCAGGTCGGTGGATTCCTCGACGCCGGTGGCCGCCTCCATGGCATCGTTGCCGGCCTCGTAGGCCAGGCGCAGCATCGAGTCGAAGGTGACTTCCTCGACTTTCTCGAGCTTCAGCGGCACGCCGAGATAGCGCCGTACTTCGGCCACGGCCAGCGGTGCCGCGCCGGGCCGGTACACGCATTCGGCGATACCTTCATGAACGCGGCGCACGAGCACACCATGGCGCTTGGCGAACGCGAAACCTACTCGCCTGGGTGCGACCGGTGCCTGTGTAACGGCGTCGTTCATTGATTCGGGGGCGGTGCGCCCTCGGGTGTCGGCGTATTTGGAGCCTGGCCGGCCGGTGGACCACCCAGCGGAGCGTTCTGCGGAGCGCCGTCCGGTCCCACGGGCCCCTGCGGCGCCGCATCCCGCGGCGGCAGCGGCGAGGGAATGGGCGGAAGCACGGGCTCCGGCGTGAAGGGAAGCAGCGGCAGCACCTCGGACTTTGGCCGCGTGGCCTTGAGCTGCTCATTGCGGATGTAGTTGTACTTGGCGTCGGTTTCGATCGCGGCGGCCAGTCCGTCGCGCAGGATCTTGGGACGCAGGAAAACCATCAGATTCCTTTTTTCCCGCTTCCGGTTACGCGTCTTGAACAGCTCGCCAAGGATGGGAATGCGGCCCAGGTAGGGCACGCGCTGCTCGCCGCGCGAATCGCCGTCCTGGATCAGACCGCCGAGCACCACGATGCCGCCATCCTCGATGAGCACGTTGGTGCTGATGGTGCGCTTGTTGGTAATGGCGCTGTTCGCATCGCCGGTGGTGCCGGAAAGCGCCGAGCTCTCGATGTCGATCTTGAGCTGCACCAGCGCGCCGCCTTCGTTGATCTGCGGCGTGATCTTGAGGATGGTGCCGACCTCCTGGCGCTGCACGGTGGTGAAGGGATTCACGCTGCCGTCGTTGCCGCTGCCGGTGCTGGAGAACTGGCCGGTGATGAAGGGCACTTCCTGCGCCACCTTGATCTGGGCTTCCTGGTTGTCCATCGTGACCGTGGACGGCGTCGAAATCAGGTTGGTGGTCGAGTCGCCCTGAATTGCGCGGATCATGGCGGCGAAGTTCACGCCGGTGGCCGCAATGCGGCCAATGCCGAAGGTGGTGCCGCTGCCCAGCCCTGGCGCGATGGTCGCCGCATTGGAAGGATTGTCGACAGCCGATGCCAGCTGCGCCAGGTTGACGCCGCCAATCGGTGACTGGAACGTACCCAGCGGGATATTGCTGCTGTCCTCGGACCACACCGCCCAGTTCACGCCCAGCTCGGCGTTTTTCTCCAACTGGACGTCGACGATGATGGCTTCGACCAGCACCTGCCCGCGGCGGATGTCGAGCTTGTCCACGATGGCCCTGAGCGAACGCATGATCTTTGCCGGTGCGGTAATCACCAGCGCGTTGGTTTCCGGCTCCGCCCAGATCGTCGTCGATTTGTCAGCGCTGGCGGCCACGCCGCCGCCGCCGCCGGCGGCACCGCCGGCCGCGGGCGGCCCGCCGGTGATGGCCACGGTGGCGCTGATCTGTTCCTTGAGTTTGGTCGCGATCTTTTCCGCGTCGGCGTACTGCAGGTAGACCACCTGGGTGTCACCGCCGTTGTCGAGCGGCGTGTCGAGGTGCGCCACCAGCGCCTTGATGCGCAGGCGCGCGTTCCGGTCGCCGCCGATGAGCACGCTGTTGGAACGATCGTCGGCGATCACGCGTACCGCCGTGCTGCCACCGCCTTCGGCCGCCTGCTGCTGCGCGAAAAAGCTGTTCACCACGCGGACCACTTCGCTGGACGAGGCGTTCTGCAGGTTGATGATGTCGACTTCGTTGTCGCCTTGCTGATCGATGCGCTTGATGATGCGCATGACGCGCGCAACGTTCGAAGCGCGATCGGAAAGGATGAGGATGTTGCCGGCGGGGTAGGCCGCCATGTGCGCGGCCTGCGGCATGAGCGGGCGCAATACCGGCACCAGCTGCGCGGCATTGACGTTTTCGACCGCGATGACCTGCGTGATCAACTCATCCGAACCGGTTTTGACCCGCTCTGGCAGGTCGATGTTCGGCATCTGCCGCGCATTGGCGTCGGGCACGATCTTGATGATGCCGCCGGATTCGACCGCCACGAACTGGTGCACCGACAGCAACGCGAGGAATGCCTCGTAGAAGGCATCCGGCGTCATCGGGGTCTGCGAGAGCATCGTCACCTGGGCGCGGACGCGCGGATCGGGAATGATGGTCTTGCCGGTCGCGGTCGCGACGGCCTCGATGACCACGCCGATCTCCGCATCCTTGAAGTTAGGGGTGATGCGCTGCCCGTTGATCTGCGCGCTGACGATGCCGGTCGCGGTGAAAGCCAGCACCGCGGCCAGCAGGGTCGCACGGAAGGTTGTTTGCCTCATTACGTTCAATACCAGACGGTTCATATGCGGGGTTCTTGTTATTCGTTCCCGGGCGCAGGCTCGGGGGGCGGCGCCTGGTCGGGGGGCATCATGCCATCGCCGCCGCCGCCAAGTTGCTCGGCTTCGCTGGCGATCTGCGCAATGTTGAGTACCAGTTCCTGCTGGCGGCCGTTGCGGGTCACGGTGACACGCGCGTCGGTGGACGAATTCAGCGTGGCGAAGATCTCCTGCGCCCGGTCCTTGTCGTCGAGCGGCGTGCCGTTGATGGCGGTGACCAGGTCGCCGGCGCGCAATCCGATGCGCGAGAAGGCCTGGCGGTTCGCGCCCGGATAGACGCGAAAGCCGCGCATCTTGCCGCCGGCAAACACCGGCTGCGGACGCATGACCTGCCCGATGAGCCCCGGGTCGTCACTGACCAGTCGGCGCATGCGCTCGATCGCAGGGTCGCCGGCCTGCGAGGCCATCGGCTGGGGAGGCGGAGGCGCCGCGAAGGTCCCGCCGGTCCGGCGCGGCATCAGCACCGATTCCAGTGCGCCATTGCGATCGATGACGGCCCGGTCGTTATAGACCGAATGCAGCATCGCGCCGCCGGGAACTTGCTGGCCCACCGCGACCACCCTGGCGGCCGCGGCGCTTTCTCCGATGATTGCCATACCTTCCTTGGGGTCCTCGGTGGCGAGCAGGCCGGCCAGCACCAGGGGCATGCTGGACGGTGGCGCGTTCGCGCCATCGCCACCCGTGTTCTGCACGACAGCATTGCCGAATAGATGGGCGTTGACGAGTCCGCCGATATCCAGCGGCGGCGCAGGTGGCGCGAGGGCCACAGGTGGCGGCGCTGTCTGACGGCTGCGGCTGGTAATGCCGACCACAATCAGCGCCAGCTGAGCGGCGAGCGCGAGTGCCAGGATGAAGGTCGCAACCTGGGGGGCGCGTGCCAGCGCCGAGGAGCGCCAGTCGCCCCCGCCACCAGCGCTCGGACTCCAGATTTTTGCCGTCATTTCCATGATGATACGTTTCGCTCCGCAGCAGCCTCAAGCGCTTGTTTTGTCTTGGCTAACCGACAGTGCCGCGGGTGCACTTGTGTTGCCATCCGACGACCCCTATAAATGACCGCCAATGCCCAGTTCTGAAACCGAACGCCCCGATCATGGCGGCGCGGGCCTCGCAGTCGAAGAAGCCGAGCCCAAGACAAAGCAGCCGCCCTTATATCAGGTGGTACTGCTCAACGACGATTACACCCCGATGGAGTTCGTCGTCGACGTCCTCGAGAAGTTCTTCCGGATGGACCGCATGACTGCGACCCGCGTCATGCTCGAAGTACATACGCAGGGCAAAGGCATCTGCGGTGTGTTCACATATGAAATAGCGGAAACCAAAGTGGCCCTGGTGACCTCTTATGCTCGTGACCATCACCATCCGCTGATGTGCACGCTCGAAGAGGCGTAGTTCACTAACGGTTTAGAGGTTGCAAAGGTGTTATCTCAAGAGCTCGAATTCTGTCTGAACGACGCCTTCGCCAAGGCGCGCGACGCCCGTCACGAATTCCTGACGGTCGAGCACCTGCTGCTGTCGATCCTCGATACCCCCAAGGTGCGCGAGATCCTCAGGGCCTGCGGGGCCGACATCAACAAGCTCAAGGAATCGCTCAACGAGCATCTCGACCGCACCACGCCGCGGCTGCCCAACGACGAAGACCGCGAAGTGCAGCCGACGCTCGGCTTCCAGCGGGTGCTGCAGCGGGCCGTGTTCCACGTGCAGTCCTCGGGCAAGAAGGAAGTCGGCGTGGCCAATGTGCTCATCGCCATCTTCAGCGAGAAGCAGAGCCACGCCGTGCACCTGTTGAATCGCGCCGAGGTCACGCGCCTCGACGTCGTCAATTTCGTTTCGCATGGACTCTCGAAGATCGCGGAGGAAAAGACCGCCAAGGAAGAGGGCGGGCCGGAGAGCGAACGCGACGGCGAAGGTGGCAGCGCGCTGGACAAGTACACCAGCAACCTCAACCAGCTCGCCCAGGACGGCAAGATCGATCCGCTGATCGGCCGCACGCTCGAGGTGGAGCGCACCATCGAGATCCTGTGCCGGCGGCGCAAGAACAATCCCCTGTACGTGGGCGAGGCGGGCGTCGGCAAGACCGCCATTGCCGAGGGACTCGCGCGCATGATCGTCGAGGGCAAGGTCCCCGACGTGCTGTCCGATTGCACTATCTATTCACTCGACATGGGCTCGCTGATCGCCGGCACGAAGTACCGCGGCGACTTCGAGAAGCGGCTCAAGAGCGTCATCGCCGAGCTCAAGAAGCAGCCCGGCGCCATCCTGTTCATCGACGAGATCCACACCGTGATCGGCGCCGGCGCCGCCTCGGGCGGCGTCATGGATGCCTCCAATCTCATCAAGCCCGTGCTCACCAACGGCGAATTGCGCTGCATCGGTTCGACCACCTACCAGGAATATCGCGGAATCTTCGAGAAGGACCACGCGCTGGCGCGGCGCTTCCAGAAGATCGACGTGGTGGAGCCTTCGGTCAGCGAGACCATCGACATCCTGATGGGCCTGAAGCCGCGCTTCGAGCAGCACCATGGCATCGCGTACAGCAATGATGCGATCCGCGCGGCGGCCGAGCTGGCGGCGCGCCACATCAATGAACGCCACATGCCCGACAAGGCCATCGACGTGGTGGACGAGGCGGGCGCGCGCCTGCGTCTCAAGCCGGTCAACGAGCGCGAGCCGACGGTCGAGGTCAGACACATCGAAGACGTGGTGGCGCGCATGGCGCGCATCCCGGCGAAGAGCGTGTCGCAGTCGGACAAGGAAGTGCTGCGCAACCTCGAGCGCAATCTCAAGCTGGTCATCTACGGCCAGGACCGGGCCATCGATTCGCTGGCCGCGGCCATCAAGATGGCGCGTTCGGGTCTGGGCGACCAGCGCAAACCGGTCGGCAGCTTCCTGTTCGCCGGCCCCACCGGCGTCGGCAAGACCGAGGTCACGCGCCAGCTCGCGATCGCGATGGGCATCGAATTCATCCGCTTCGACATGTCCGAATACATGGAGCGGCACACGGTGTCCCGGCTCATCGGCGCACCGCCGGGGTATGTGGGATTCGACCAGGGCGGATTGCTCACCGAGGCCATCGCCAAACACCCGCACTGCGTGCTGCTGCTCGACGAAGTCGAGAAGGCGCACCCGGACGTGTTCAACCTGCTGTTGCAGGTCATGGACCACGGCACGCTCACCGACAACAACGGTCGCAAGGCCGATTTCCGTCACGTGATCATCGTCATGACCACCAATGCCGGCGCATTCGAAATGAACCGTGCCTCCATCGGCTTCGTGCAGCAGGACAATGCCAGCGACGGAGCCGAAGCCATCAAGCGGCTGTTCTCACCCGAGTTCCGCAATCGCATCGACGCCATCATCCAGTTCGCGCCGCTCGACATGCCGGTCATCGAACGTGTGGTCGACAAATTGCTGCTGGAGATCGAGGCGCAGCTCGAGAAGAAGGGCGTGTCCATCCTGCTGGACGACGATGCACGGCGCTGGCTCGCGGAAAAGGGCTACGACCCCAAGATGGGCGCGCGTCCCATGGCGCGACTCATGCAGGAACAGATCAAGCGGCCACTGGCCGAGGAGTTGCTGTTCGGCAAGCTCGTCGAGGGCGGCACCGTGAAGATCGGCGTCAGCAACGATGGCAAGAGCTTGACGCTCACGACCCTGCCGACCGAGACGCCCGCGTTACCCGCGACGCTCCAGTAGATGGGGACATTCCTCATTTCGTTGTAACAAACGGGGACGGATCTGAGGGGTTGCGGTGGCGGAGGCGTGCGGTGCGGTCTCCGGGCAAACGGGGACATGCGAGGTTTTCCCGATACGCCTGCCCACGGCTGACTCTCTTTGCTCCCTCAAGGTCGCGCGCGCTTCGAAAATTTCCGGACGGAAATTTTCGGCGGCCGCTCGTCGGAAGCGGACCGCCTTCAGATCTGCAGAAATGGCTGCGCGGATATGCAATACGGCGGCGGTCGGGCGCTTCCTCCTCGCCGCGCTCCATTCGGTCGCAAAGAGAGTCAGCCATGGACAGGCGTACCACCCGAGGCGGTCCGTCCCCGTTTACCCGAAGACCGCACCGCACGCCTCCGCCGCCACGATCCGCAGCTCCGCTCCCGTTGTCGAGCCATCGCGCTGGGTCCCCGAGGGTGGAAAAGAGCGCAAGACTCGGTGTTCGGGTTCTTGCTGAGCCCTGGGAGTCGTGCACTCTTCTCCCAGCAGCGGTAAATGGGGACGTCCCGCGCTCGCCAGCACGCGGTGACCTTGCGGTGCGGGTGGGCGCGCCTTCCGAGGGTTGACCCGCGCTGCGACCGAATGGAGCGCGGCGAGGAGGAAGCCAATACGGCCGCCGCGATGCATTCCAGCGCAGCCATTTCTGCAGACCTGCAGGCCGTAGGCTTCCGACGAGCGAACGCCGAAAATTTCCGTCCGGAAATTTTCGAAGCGCGCGCGACCTTGAGGGAGCAGAGCGGGTCAACCCTCGGAAGGCGCGGGCGCCAACCCCTCAGGTCCGTCCCCCGTTTGCTAGCAATCGAGGAATGTCCCCATTTATCGGCCGCGGTAGACGATGCGGCCCTTGGATAGATCGTAGGGCGTCATTTCGACGGTGACCTGATCGCCGGTGAGAATGCGAATGTAGTTTTTGCGCATCTTTCCCGAGATGTGCGCGGTGACCACGTGGCCGGTCTTGAGCTTCACCCGGAACGTGGTGTTAGGCAAAGTCTCGACGACTTCTCCTTCCATCTGAATCGCATCTTCTTTCGACATCCGTAACCTGTGGCACCCTCGAAGGCCGCGAATTCTGCCAGAAAAGCGCGCCGAAAAGGGCAATACCCAGCAATTTTCAGAGGGCGGAAAACAGCGGCACGTCAGGCGTCGCCGTGGCCGCGGAAACCAGCTTGCTGAAGGCCGCGCGGCTCACCGGTTTGCTGCCGAGAGAGCGCAGATGGGGGGTAGGTAGCTGGCAGTCGATCAGTTGGAGGCCCGCAACGAGCGCTCTCTCCACGAGGCGGGCAAGGGCCGCCTTCGAAGCGTCGCGCTCGCGGCTGAACATCGATTCGCCGAAGAACATGCTGCCGAGCAGGACCCCGTAGAGGCCGCCCACCAGCGCTCCGTCCAGCTTCACCTCGACGCTGTGTGCGTGGCCGCGCTGAAACAACGCGCAGTAGGCGGCGTGCATCTCGGGCGTGATCCAGGTACCGGGGGAGTTTTCGCGGCGCGCGGCGCAGGCCTGCACCACGGCTGCGAAATCGAGATCGAAAGTCACCTCAAAGCCACGATTTCGCAATGTTTTTGCAAGGCTGCGCGAACATCGGAACTCGCTCGGATCGAGCACCTCGCGCGGATTGGGTGACCACCACAACACCGGCTGGCCGGCCGAATACCACGGAAAGATACCGCGCCTGTACGCCGCCAGCAGGCGTTCCGGAGACAGATCGCCGCCGGCCGCCAGCAGCCCTTCGGGTTCATCCAGCGCCTGGTCCAGCGGGGGAAACCATTCGCGGTCTCCCTCGGGCGCCAGCCAGGTGATGGTCTTGTTGTTCACGTTCACTTCGACCGGGCGGCGCGCCGTGCATCGCGATACGGGACGTGCGTGTCGATGTCGCGTGCGTATTCGTCGACGTGCACCGATTCGCGCCGCAGGTAATGGCCGATGGCGGTGCGGAAGCGCGGGTCGACGATCCAGTGCATGGACCAGGTGTTCGAGGGAACGAAGCCACGGCTCACCTTGTGTTCTCCCTGGGTGCCGGGCTCGAAGCGCCCGATGCCGCGTTCGATACAAAATTGCACGCCCTGGTGGTAGCAGGTTTCGAAATGCAGGCTGTGGTGCTCCTCACTGGCGCCCCAGTAGCGGCCGTACAGTGCCTCGTCACTCCAGAAGAACACCGCCACCGCCACGGTGTGGTCGCGCAGGCGCGCGCGCTTGATCATGAACGCATCGCCGAGCGCCTGTGGCATGGCGCGGAAGAAGGCGCGCGTGAGATAGGGCTCGTGACCGTGCCGCAGGAAGGTGTCGCGATGCAGGTCGTAGGCCTCGTCGACGGACGCGCGCTCCACGCCCGTGCCTAACAAGGTTTCGAAGCTGATGCCCTGTTCAGCGACTCGCCGGCGTTCGCGCCTGGCCTTCTTGCGCTTCTCGGCCGTGAAGCCCTCGAGGTAGTGATCGAAATCGCGGTAGTCACGGTTGTGCCAGTGGAACTGCACGTCCTGGCGCGCCAGCCAGCCGTCGGTGGCCAGCGCGGCGCGGTCCTCTTCGGCAACGAACAGGCCGTGGATCGAGGAAAAATTCCGCGCGGCCGCGATGTCGCGAATGGCGGCGATCAACAGTTCGCGGGTGCGCGCGGGGTCGAGGTCGGGACGGATCAGCAGCCGTGCGCCGGTGGCCGGAGTGAACGGCACGCCCAGCACCAGCTTGGGATAGTAGGCGAGGCCGTGTTGCGCGTAGGCGTGTGCCCAGCCCTGGTCGAACACGAACTCCCCGAGAGAATGCGCTTTGACGTAGGCCGGCGCCGCCGCGGCCAGGCCGCGTTCATCGTGCAGCGTGATGGGCGCCGGCTGCCACCCGGTTCCCGGTCCAACGCACGCGGCGTTCTCCAGCGCGGCGAGAAAAGCATGGCGCAGGAACGGTGAACCGCGTGGGTTCAGCGCGTCCCACTCGGCCGGATCAATGTCCGTGATACTGGTCGAGGTATTTGTCCGCATCGAGCGCAGCCATGCATCCAGAACCGGCGGATGTGATGGCCTGACGATACACGTGATCCGCGACGTCGCCAGCGGCGAATACTCCCGGAACGCTGGTGGACGTGGCCGCCCCGTCCGCGCCGCTCTTGATGACGATGTAGCCGTCCCGCATGTCGAGTTGTCCGGCGAAGATGCCGGTGTTCGGCGTATGTCCGATGGCGATGAAGGCGCCGGTCACGTCCAGGGTTTCGATGGTGCCACCGTGCTGGGTTGGCTTGATGTGCACGCCGTTCACGCCCGAATCGTCGCCGACGATTTCGTCCACGGTGTGATTCCAGGCGATGCGCACCTTGCCGGTCTTCTCGAGCGCGAACAGGCGATCCTGCAGGATCTTCTCCGCGCGAAACTTGTCGCGCCGGTGCACGACGGTGACGTGACTCGCGAGATTGGTCAGGTACAAGGCTTCTTCGACGGCGGTGTTGCCGCCGCCGACCACCACCACGCGATGGCCCTTGTAGAAGAATCCATCGCAGGTGGCGCAGGCCGACACGCCCTTGCCGCGGAATTTTTCCTCCGATGGAATGCCGAGGTACTTGGCCGACGCTCCGGTGGCGATGATCAACGCGTCGCAGGTGTACGTGCCGTAGTCACCGCTGAGCGCGAACGGACGCTTCGAAAAATCCACGGTGTGAATGTGATCGTTGATGATCTCGGTGTTGAAGCGTTCGGCGTGCGCCTTCATGCGCTCCATGAGCGCCGGACCCAGCAACCCATGCGCGTCGCCGGGCCAGTTGTCGACCTCGGTGGTGGTCATGAGCTGGCCACCTTGTTCGACACCCGTGATCAACACGGGTTTGCGGTTGGCGCGCGCGGCGTAGACAGCGGCGGTGTAGCCGGCAGGGCCGGATCCGAGGATGACGAGCGGTCTGTGTGAAGGGGTCATGTATACTTTCGGCCATTCGTGTGGCGTCGAAGCCAGTTAGTTTGCGCGCCGGGCGTCACTTTCAAGTTCCAGATTTTTCATGTGCTTATTCGATTGCCGGCAACCGGCAGGCGCGCTGCCCGGCGTCGAAGGGGGCACATGTTAAGAAAGGCGCTCGTCGCGGCCAAGTGCGCGGGCGACAGGTTCACTGATGCGCATTGGCATTCCCCGTGAGTTGAAGCCCCGCGAGGGGAGAGTCGGTCTCATTCCCGCAGCCTGCGTCGAGCTGGTGCGTGGCGGCCATGAAGTGTTCGTCGAGCATTCGGCGGGCGAGAAGAGTGGCTATTCGGACCAGCATTATCGCGATGTCGGCGTCGCCGTGCTGCCGAATGCGGACGATTTGTTCGCGAAGTCGCAGATGATCGTCAAGGTCAAGGAACCCATCGAGCCGGATCTTGCGCGGCTGCGCAAGGAACATCTGCTGTTCTGCTACCTGCACCTCGCGGCCTTGCCCGAGCTCACGCGCCGGCTCTGCCAGATCGGCCTCACCGCGGTGGCCTTCGAAACCGTCGAGGATCGCGCCGCGCGCCTGCCGTTGCTGGCGCCGATGAGCGACATCGCGGGCCGGCTCTCGATGCAGTACGCGACCACGCTGCTGCATCAGCCGCAGGGCGGCAAGGGCATCTTGTTAGGTGGCGTGCCGGCCGCGAAACGCGGACGCGTCGTGGTGCTCGGCGGCGGCGTGGCGGGCGGCAATTCTGCGCTGGTGGCCGCGGGTCTAGGCGCCGAGGTCATCGTCTTCGACAAGGACCGCGACAAGCTGGTGGCCGCGCGCGCCATGGGCGCCAACGTCACGGGGCTCTATCCGCACGTCTCCGATGTGGCCGACGCGGTGCGTGCCGCCGACGTGGTCGTCGGCGCCGTGCTGGTCACCGGCGCACGCGCGCCGCACGTCGTGTCCGCCGAGATGGTGCGCAGCATGGAGCCGGGCAGCGTCATCGTGGACATCAGCGTGGACCAGGGAGGTTGCATCGAAACCACGCGCCCGACCAGTTGGGAAGCGCCCACGTATCAGTGGGAAGGCGTGACGCATTTTTGCGTCACCAACATGCCGGGCTCGGTGCCGCGCACCTCGTCGCAGGCTCTGTCCGCGGCCATTGCGCCATTCGTCGTGCGTCTGGCTGACGGCCATGCTTCGAATGAGGAATGGAGAGACGATCCGGGATTGGTCAAGGGCATCAATGTCGAGGCCGGCAAGGTCACGCATCCGGCCCTGATGAGCTGAGTTATTATCCTCAGCTAAATGGCTGAAACTACTTACGATCGGACCAAGCCGCAGAAACGCTTCACGGCGGCGGTTTCGCGTGGCCTGCGCGAAAGCGCGGTGATCCTGATTGGCGTGATCGCGCTGGTGATGCTGGTCGCGCTGGCTTCCTACCATCGTGAGGATCCCGCGTTCTCGTCCACCGGCGGTTCCCATTCTTCATTAGACGATGGTGCCGTCGGCAACAAGATCGGGCCGTTCGGCGCCTGGCTGTCGGACATCCTGTTCTTCCTGTTCGGGCGCCCGGCCTATCTATTCCCGCTGATGCTGGGCGTGGCCTGCTTCGTGATGTTCCGCCAGCGCGATGACGAGGAGGGGCGCACGCGCGCCAACACCGCGGTGCGCATCGGCGGTTTCACGCTGATGCTGTTCGCCAGCTGCGGGCTCGCGACTTTGCACTGGAGCGCGGGCGTGCTGCGCGAAACCGCGGGCGGCGTGGTCGGGCAGTTCATCGGCAACGGGCTCGCCGCCAACCTCAATTTTCTCGGTGCCACGCTGTTCATGCTGGCCGCCTGGATGGCCGGCGTGTCGCTGGCTTTCGGCGTGTCCTGGCTGACCATCGTCGATCGGATCGGAGCCGGGCTCTGGAATGGCGTGGGCTGGGTGCGTGCGCGCCGCAGCGTGGCGCGGGATGTCGCGGTCGGCATCGAAGCCAAGAAGGCACGCGTCGAGGCGGCCAAGGTCGAAGTCCAACGCTCGACCTCGCGCGTCAAGCCACGAATCGATGCTCCTGCGCCCGTCGTGGAGAAGAGCGAACGGGTCGAGAAGGAACGGCAGGTGCCGTTGTTCGACGCGCCGAAATCCGGCGAGCTGCCGCCGTTGCAATTGCTGGACGATCCGCCGAAGCGCGAAACCGGCCATTCGTCCGAAGCGCTGGAGGCCATGTCGCGCCTGGTCGAGCTCAAGCTCAAGGACTTCGGCGTCGACGTCGAAGTCGTCGCGGTTCAGCCCGGACCCGTGGTCACGCGCTTCGAGATGCGTCCGGCTCCCGGCGTCAAGGTCAGCCAGATCACCAGCCTCTCGAAGGACCTGGCGCGCTCGCTGTCGGCCATCAGCGTGCGCGTCGTGGAAGTCATTCCCGGCAAGTCGGTCATGGGCCTGGAAATTCCCAACGAGAAGCGCGAGATCGTCACGCTGGGCGAAATCATCAAGTCCAAGTCTTACGACGAAGTGGCCTCGCCGCTGGCTCTGGCGCTGGGCAAGGACATCGGCGGCGCACCGGTGACCGCCGATCTGGCGAAGATGCCGCACCTGCTGGTGGCCGGCACGACGGGCTCGGGCAAATCGGTCGCGATCAACGCCATGATCCTGTCGCTGATCTACAAGAGCACGGCCGAGCACGTGCGGCTGATCATGATCGACCCGAAGATGCTCGAGCTCTCGGTGTACGAGGGCATCCCGCATCTGCTGGCACCCGTGGTCACGGACATGAAGCACGCCGCCAATGCGTTGCGCTGGTGCGTGGCGGAGATGGAGCGGCGCTACGCGCTGATGTCGGCGCTGGGCGTGCGCAACATCGCCGGCTTCAACCGCAAGGTGAAGGATGCCAGCGACTCTGGCAAACCCATTCGCGATCCGGTCATGACGGCGGCCGCGGCCAACGATCCCTCGATCGACCAGCGGCTGATCCAGGACCTGGTGCCGCTGCCGTACATCGTGGTCATCATCGACGAGCTTGCCGATCTCATGATGATCGTCGGCAAGAAGGTCGAAGAGCTGATCGCCCGGCTGGCGCAGAAGGCGCGCGCATCGGGAATCCACCTGGTGCTCGCCACGCAGCGTCCGTCGGTGGACGTGATCACCGGCCTCATCAAGGCCAACATTCCCACGCGCATCGCCTTCCAGGTGTCGGCGCGCGTGGATTCACGCACCATCCTCGACCAGATGGGCGCCGAATCGCTGCTGGGCCACGGCGACATGCTCTATCTACCGGCCGGTACGTCGGTGCCGACGCGCGTGCATGGCGCCTTCGTGGGCGACGCTGAAGTGCATCGCGTGGTCGAGGCCCTGAAGAAATCCGGCGCGCCGAACTACATCGAGGATGTGCTCGAAGGGCCGAGCATGCCGTTGGCGGGTATTTCGGGTGAACCGCAGGACGCGGCCGGCGGCGACGCGGGTGGCGAGCAGGACGCGCTGTACGACGAAGCCGTCAAGATCGTGACCACCGAGCGCAAGCCTTCGATTTCCTACGTGCAGCGCCGTCTCAAGATCGGCTACAACCGCGCGGCCAGGCTGCTGGAGAGCATGGAGATGGCGGGCGTGGTCGGACCTCTGCAGCCGAACGGCTCGCGTGAAATCCTCGCCCCACCGCCCGCTGGGGGCGATTGATGCAACCGGCGCCGGGTTCGCGGGTCGAACCGGCATGACCCGACTTTTTCACGTCCTGCTGGCGCTGCTGGCCTGCGCCCTCGTGCAGGCCCGGGCTGCCGCGCCCACCGCGCTCGACGCCTATCTATCCGACGTCAGGACGCTGCGCGCCGAATTCTCGCAGCAGGTCACGGATGGCCGGGGCAGCGAAGTGCAACGCGCGAACGGCAGCTTCGTGATCCAGCGGCCCGGGAAATTCCGCTGGGAGCTGCTGCCGCTCAGCGCCACGGGTGCCGAGCAATCGCCGCAGCTCATGGTCGCGGATGGCAGGAACCTCTGGTTCTACGACCGCGACCTCGACCAGGTGTCGGTCAAGCCCGCGGCGTCGGCGCTCACGGCCACGCCGGCCAGCCTGTTGTCGGGCGACGGCAAGCTCGACGAATTCTTCGTGGTGCGCCCGGACGGCGAGCGCGAAGGTCTGACCTGGGTTCGCGTGGTGCCGAAACGCAGTGACGCGGACTTCCGCGAGGTCCAGATCGGATTCAAGGGTTTTGGCGGCGAGCTCAAGCGCATGGTGCTCAAGGACAAGCTGGGGCAGACGGTGCGCCTGGATTTCCAGACCAGCGCGCGCAATGTGCCGGTGGCGGACACCGAGGTGAAGTTCACGCCGCCCGCGGGCGCGGACGTCATCGGCACGCCGATCCCTTGAGACAGGGCATGAATCTCGCGCGCATCGAGTGGGGTTTCGGGATCGTGCTGATGCTCGCGGCCACCGTGGTATGCCTGATGCCGTTCCCGGAAGTACCCACTGCATTCAGATTCAACGACAAGCTCAGCCATCTCGCGGGTCACGGCGCGCTCGCAACCTATTTCACGGGCCTGGTGCCACGTCGCCGCTGGTGGAAGATTTTCCTGTACCTGATGGTGTTCGGCGTCGCCATCGAGCTGGCCCAGCACTACATGCATGTCGGGCGCAACGGCGATCCGCGCGACCTGGTCGCCAATGTCGCCGGTGTATCGGCCGGCCTGCTGGTGGGATGGATGGGACTCGCGCGCTGGCCTGAGCTCGTCAGCTGGCTGACGACCCGGCGCGGAGCCACTACATGACGCCGGGCCCGCGTCCTTCGCAGCCCGATCTGCTGCGCGACGCGGCGCCCGACGATGCGCTGCGGCCGCTGGCCGATCGCATGCGGCCGCGCACCCTGGACGAGGTCGTCGGCCAGGAACAGGTACTGGGGCCGGGAAAGCCGCTGCGACAGGCGCTCGAGAAGGGGCAGCTGCATTCTTTGATCCTGTGGGGGCCGCCGGGCACCGGCAAGACCACGCTGGCGAGGTTGATCGCGCGCCGCGCGGACGCGGAGTTCATCCAGCTCTCGGCCGTCATGGCAGGCGTCAAGGACATCCGCGAGGCCGTCGAACGTGCCCGCACCACGCGCGGCGAACGCGGCCGGCGCACGGTGCTGTTCCTCGACGAGGTGCACCGCTTCAACAAATCCCAGCAGGACACCTTCCTGCCTTATGTCGAGGATGGCACGCTCACCTTCGTCGGGGCGACCACCGAGAATCCTTCCTTCGAGGTCATCAGTGCGCTGCTGTCGCGGGCACGCGTGTACGTGCTGCGCAGCCTCGGTGTCGATGCCATCGTCAAACTACTGCGCCGGGCCATCGACGATCGCGAACGCGGACTGGGCGCGCGCGAGCTCGCGATCGACGACGAGGCGCTGGTGGCGCTGGCGCATGCCGGCGACGGTGATGCGCGCCGCGCGCTGGGCATGCTGGAGGTGGCCGCCGACCTCGCGCAGACCGACACCGTCGGCGGCACTATCACCATCGAGCTGGTGAGGGAAGTCGCTACTGGCGGACTGCGACGCTTCGACAAGGGCGGCGAGCAGTTCTACGACCAGATCTCAGCGCTGCACAAGGCGGTGCGCGGCACGGATCCGGACGCCGCGTTGTACTGGTTCGCGCGCATGCTCGATGGCGGCTGCGATCCTCACTACCTGGCGCGGCGCATCCTGCGCATGGCCATCGAAGACATCGGTCTTGCCGATCCGCGCGGCCAGCAGCTGGCGCTCGAAGCCTGGCAGGTCTTCGAACGCCTCGGGAGTCCCGAGGGCGAGCTGGCGCTGGCGAACGCGCTGGTCTATCTCGCCGTGGCACCCAAGAGCAATTCGGCCTACGTGGCCTATGGTGAGGCGCGTGCCGACGTCGAGCAGTTCGGCACTCTCGACGTGCCGGTTCGCTTCCGCAATGCGCCGACGAAGCTGATGAAAGAGCTGGGTTACGGGGAAGGCTATCGCTACGCGCACGACGAGCCGGATGCGTATGCGAAAGGCGAGCGATATTTTCCGGATGAAATGCCCGACCGCCGTTACTATCGGCCCACGCCGCGCGGTCTCGAGATAAAAATCGGCGAGGCGCTGGCGCGTTTGCGCGAGCAAGCGAAGGACAATTCGAAGAAGGAGTGACCCTTGGGCTGGTTGTTGGTGGCGCTGGGAGGCGCCGCGGGGAGCGTTGCGCGTTACGGGGCCTATCGGCTGTGGCCGTCGGCGCCGGGCGGATGGCCCATCCCGACGCTCACCGTGAACGTGCTCGGGTCCTTCGCCATCGGACTCTTATATATGTATCTTGCGGCGCGCGGCGCCGGCTCCGACAATGCGCGGCTTTTCTGGATGACGGGTGTGCTCGGCGGGTTCACTACCTACTCCGCGTTCGCGCTCGAGACCGTGCTGCTGGGCTTTTCCTGGACCGGCATGGCGTACGTGCTGATCACCGTTTTCGGTTGCCTCGCGGCCGCCGTAATCGGCGTGAAGACAGTGACATTGCTCGTTTCGTAGAGAGAATCATCGTGCTCGATCCCAAACTACTGCGTTCCGATCCTGCGGCGGTGGCCGCGAACCTCCAGCGCCGCGGGTTCCACCTCGACGTGCAGGCATACAGCGCGCTCGACGAGCGCCGCAAGGCCGCGCAGCTGGAGTCGGACCGCGTGCGCGCCGAGCGCAATGCCAACGCCAAGGCCGTCGGCATGGCCAAGGGCAAGGGCGAGGATGCCGGCGCATTGTTGAGGCGCGCCGAGGAGCTGAGCGGCCAGCTCGTGGCCAGCGATGGGGCGATCGCCAGCCTGCAGGCCGAGCTCGATGCCTGGCAGCTCGGTCTGCCGAATCTGCTGAACGAGTCCGTGCCCGAAGGGCGCGACGAATCGGCCAACCAGGAACTGCGCCGCTGGGGCGAGCCGAAGAAGTTCGACTTCACGCCGAAGGATCACGTCGAGATCGGGGAGGCTCTCGGCGGACTCGATCTCGAAGCCGCCGCGAAGATCTCCGGCGCGCGGTTCTCCGTCATGAAGGGCGGGGTCGCGCGCCTGCACCGCGCACTCGCGCAGTTCATGCTGGACCTGCACACGCGCGAGCACGGCTACACCGAGGTGTACGTTCCCTACCTGGTCCTCGGCGCGGCGCTGCAGGGCACGGGACAGCTGCCCAAGTTCGAGCAGGACCTGTTTCGCGTGCACGGCGAGCATGGCTTCTTCCTGATTCCCACCGCCGAAGTGCCGGTGACCAACCTGGTGCGCGACACCATCGTCGATTCCACCAAACTACCGCTGAAGTTCGTGGCGCACACGCCCTGTTTCCGTTCGGAAGCCGGCGCCGCCGGCAAGGACACGCGCGGCCTCATTCGCCAGCACCAGTTCGAGAAAGTGGAGCTGGTGCACATCGCGAAGCCCGCCGATTCGTACGCGGCGCTCGAAGAGCTCACCGGCAATGCCGAGAAGGTGTTGCAGAAGCTCGAGCTGCCGTACCGGGTGGTGGCGCTGTGCGCCGGCGATGTCGGTTTCGGCAGCGCCAAGACCTACGACCTCGAGGTGTGGCTGCCGGGCCAGAACAAGTACCGCGAGATTTCTTCCTGCAGCAACTGCGAGGCCTTCCAGGCGCGGCGCATGCAGGCACGCTGGCGCAATCCGGAGACCGGCAAGCCCGAACCCGTGCACACCTTGAACGGCTCCGGGGTCGCCGTGGGCCGCGCGCTGGTGGCGGTGCTGGAAAACTATCAGAACGCCGATGGCTCGGTGACCGTGCCCGCGGCGCTGCGTCCGTACTTCGGTGGCTCCGCGACCGTCTGAGTCTTTATCAGCCGTTCACCCGGCAAAACGCGGGGACAGTCTCCTTGTCCGTGAAACTGTCCCCGCGACTCGGACACGCCGATCCCTGGCATGCTCGAATTGACTCAGAAAGTGCCCGATACCGTCTGCGGCGTGCCTCCGGCGGTGTAAGTCACGCTATAGGTATCACCCGCGGTCGGGTGTGCCGTGCCGCTGCCGCTCATCTGCATCGCGAACAGCCGGCCGGTTCCGGCTGACAGTGTCTGTCCCGCCGCCAGCGTGAACGTGTACGTGATCGCGGCCGTCGTACTGCTATTGGTCTGCGCAAACTGGCCGCCGACGGTGTTGTACATGCCGGAGTAGCTGACGCCGCCGGTACGCTGCACCGTGACGGTGACCGTCACCGCCGTGATCGGCGCGGTGTTCGCGAGCCGCAGTTGCAGCTCGTTGAACCACGGGCTCGAGCTCCCCACTGAAGGCGTGGCCGTCACCGTTCCAGGCGTGCTCACGTTGGTCACCGTCAGCGCAACCACCGTCGTGCGGCTGGTCGTGCCAGAGGTGCCGGTCAGCGTGACGTTGGCCGTACCCAGCGTGGCCGTGCTCGATGCCGTGAACGTTGCCGTCACGGAGTTGCCCGTGGTCGCGGTCGACGGATTGAACGCCACCGTCACGCCGCTCGGCAGACCGGTGGCCGCGAAGCTCACCGCCCCCGTGAAGCTGGTGCGCGTGATGGCGATCGTCGACGCACCGCTGGCGCCACGCGCCACCGAGAGCGAGGCCGGCGAGGCACCCAAGGTGAAGTCACTGGTGGGTGTGCCCGTGACCGTCAGCGATACCGGCGTGGTTCGCGTCAACGTGCCCGCGGTCGCCGTCAGCGTTATTGCCGCGACACCCAGGGTGGCGCTGGCCGACGCCGTGAACGTCGCCGTCACGGAGTTGCCGGTGGTGGCACCCGACGGACTGAACGCGACGGTGACGCCGGTGGGCAGTCCCGATGCACTCATGGTCACCGCACCCGTGAAGTTGGTGCGCGTGATGGCCACCGTGGTCGCGGCCGAGGCTCCGCGCGCCACCGACAATGAGCCGGGTGACGCCGCCACGCTGTAGTCCTGCGTGACGGCCTGGGTGGTCGCGGGCACCGCGGTACTGGCCGCGGACACCTTGTTAGTGCCGTCGACCGCTCGCACCGTGTACGAGTAGGTGGTGCTGGCGGTGAGGCCGGTGTCCGTGAACGTCAGGCCGGTGGGGCTGGCCACCGGTGTGGTGCTGGTGCCGCGGAATACCTGGTAGCCGGTGACTCCGGACACATCGTCGGTCGACGCATTCCAGGCCAGCGATACCGAATTGCTGGTCGTGGCGGTGACCCGCAGATTGGCAGGCACCGAGGGTGGCTGAGTATCTGGCGTGGTGGGGCCGGGCTCGGTGCCGAACACGCGCACGCCGTTGTCGTAGACCGGAATGCGCTGCACGAGCACCGGGGTCGTGCCCGGCGTCGTCGGCAAGCCCGAGTACGACCAGTCGTTGGCCGGATCCCAGGCGCCGGAGCTGGCAATGCGGAATTGCACTTCGGCGCGATGCTGCGATTGCCCGCCCGGATAGATCCTGGTGCCGTTGCAGTTCACGGTGACGTAGTAAACGTTTCCCGACTGCAGAGTCGGGCCCGTGGGCGCCAGACACTGATTGAAGTTCGCGTTGAGCGTGATCATCGACGGCGTCACGCCCGTCTCGAGCGTGAAGTAATAGCGGAACGAGAGCCGGTCGCCCATGCGCGCCGGCCAGCCCGACTGGTTGCGCAACATCACCTTGATTTCGGTGAAGTTGGTGCCCGAGGCATTCACCGACGCCTCGGTGAATATCTCGTTGCCGCTCACGGCTTCCGGTTGCGGGAAGTTCGCGAGCGGCGCGCCGCCGAATTCCTGCGCAAGTCGCGCCACCGCGCCGGTGAAGCCCGCGTTGTAGTCGGTGGCCACTTCGTTGTTCACGAAGTTGCCGCGGTCGTCGGCGTAGGAGGCGCCGTCGTTTGCCGACGATGGGCCGCCCACCAGAGCGCCGTACAGCACGTGACGGCTTTCCACCGGGAAGGTGAGCTGATCCGTCCACGAGCTGTGCGCGGTGCGATGGTGCGGGTTGCGCGGCGGGTTGGTGCCGAAGCCCACGACGTAACTGCGGTTCTGCGGATTCGCGCCGAGCGCGTAGTCGATCTGGCGCTTGGCGAAGTCGTGGTAACGCGCCTTCAGCACCGTGTCCGTGATCGCGTCGGAGTAGACCAGCGCGGCGAACGCGGTGTTCGCGGCGTAGCGCAGCGAGCCCCACTGGTCGAGCACGGCCTGGCCGCCCGGGCTGTAGTTGACGCGCGTGCCATCGGCACCCAGCGCCGTACCGCCCACCGTCCACCAGTTGAGCCAGCGCTGCGAGTCATTGTGGTACTGGGCCGCGCCGGTGAGCTTGGCAAGCAGCACGTAGCTGCCGTACGACTTGTCGTCCCAGGCATGCGTCCACTTGTACGACTTGATCGTGGTCTGCTGCTGGTTCGACAGATTGGCGTAGTAGCTCTGCGCCTTGTCGAGAAAAGCCTGCTCGTTGGTGGCGCGATACATCCAGATCGCTCCCCACACGAGCTCGTCGTTGAAACCGCTCCATGACCGGTAGAAGTTGGCCGCGTCGGTGATGCAATCGGAGTACGCGCCGCGGAAGTTATCCGCAAAGCTGTAGAGCTGCCGCGCGTGCGAGAGCAGGGTGTTGGCGTAGGTGGGATCGGTGGGACGGAAGGCGATCGAGGCCGCGGCCATCGCGGCCGCCGTCTCACCGGCAATATCCGAACCCGGGCAGCTCGTCGTGACCCGATACGAAGGCCGCGCCATCTGCATGACCTCTGCCGGGCCCCACCAGGCGTGGTCGGTACCGCCGTTGCCGACCTGGCCGTACAGCTCGTTCGCGCTGGGATGCGCCTTGATGAAGTAGTCCGTGGCCCACTTCAGTTGATCGAGCGCGGTGTTGAGCTGCCCCGTCTGAACGTAGGCATTTCGATATTCGACGATGCTCCAGGCGAGCATGGTCGCGGTGGACGCCATCGGCAGGCCGAACTTGACGTGGTCGCCCGCGTCATACCAGCCGCCGGTGAGATCGCGGCCCACGTCGGAACCGTCCTGCATGCCGGAGTCCCCGCGCCAGTTGACGCGGTTGGTCGTCGGCAGATCGCCGGAGCGCTGCGCCTCATAGAAGAAGAGTGACTTCTGCAGCGCCTCGCCGTAGTTGAAAGTCTGCGCGAAGAGTTGCGGCGCGAAAAACGCCAGACACGCCGCGAGAACCCGGGCGCGCCAGGATGATGCACTTGCCATGTTGTCCCCCTGAATGCACTAACAAGATTCGGGAAAGCTTATGCGCGCTGCGGCATTCACGGCATCGAGGTAGATACCTAGCGCATCCGCTTCGATGCGCGTTCGATGTCGCGGCCAGCAAAACCACGAGACAGGAAGGACATCGACTGGTCGCCGAAAAATGTCCCGCGTGTCAAAACGCGATTTCCGTGCGCGCTTTTGACAAGGGTTTGACGCCTTTTGCGTGTTTGCCATGCGCGGGCGCACAATGCGCGCGGGGCATGACCACAAACAACATCGAGCTCGAAGACCGCATCCGCGCGGCGCAGGTACGCTCCGCATACAGCAACACGGCGCCGGGCATGACGGCCACGGCGGTCGCCGCCTTCCTGGTGGCCGGAATCCTGGCCGGAGTCGGCGCGGTGAGCTGGCCGCTGGCCATCGCCTTCAGCGTGTTCATGCTGGTGCAGATCCAGGCGCGCCTGTTGCTGATCTCGGCCTATCACCGGCACCAGCCTCCCGACCACGAATGGCGGGTCTGGTCGCGGCGCTTTTCCTTCGGCGTGGTGGTGGCCAGCTTCGGCATGGGCGGTTTCTCGCTGCTGCTGTTCTCTCCGCGGCATTTCGACATGCAGCTGCTGCTGATGCTCTACCTGTGCGCGGTCGCCAGCGGCGCGGTCACGGCCTTCGGTGTGCTGCGGCCGGCGATCTTTCTCTCCATGCTGCCGATGATGCTGTTGCCGTGCGCCTGGATGCTGGCGCAGGGCGACTGGGTGCACACCGTGCTGGCCATCATCACTCTCGGCTGGCTGATCGCCATTGCCGACCAGGCGCGTCGCTACAGCGGGCAGTTCGAGGAGTCGGTCCGGCTGCGCTTCGAAAACGAGGAGCTGATCGCGCGCCTGCGTCAGGAGAAAAGCGTGGCCGAGGATGCGAGCAGCGCCAAGTCGCGCTTCCTCGCGGCCGCGAGCCATGACCTGCGCCAGCCGGTGCACGCGCTGTCGCTGTTCGTCGCGGCGCTGCGTCCGCGCGTCACGGATCGCGAGGCGGCGCGCATGCTCGATCACATCGACAGCTCGGTGCAGGCCATGGGCGGCCTGTTCAACGGGCTGCTCGACATTTCGCGGCTCGATGCCGGCGTGGTCGAAGTCAACGCGCAGAGTTTCGCGATCCAGCCGCTGCTCGAACGCATCTGCCGCGACTACACCGGCGACGCGGCGGCCAAGCAGATCGAGCTGCGCCTGCGGCCGACACGCGCCGCCGCCTTCAGCGATCCACTGCTGGTTGAGCGCATCGTGCGCAACATCGTCGCCAATGCCATCGCGTATACGGACAGCGGGCGCGTGCTGGTGGGCTGCCGGCGGCGCGGCCGATCGGTGCTCATCGAGGTCTGGGATACCGGGCGCGGCATTCCGACCGCGGAACAGGCGCGCATATTCCAGGAGTTCTACCAGGTCGGAAATCCGGAGCGCGATCGCGGGCGCGGCGTCGGTCTCGGCCTCGCCATCGTGAAGCGCCTGACCGCGTTGTTAGGTCATCCGCTCAAGCTGCGTTCGCAGCCGGAGCGCGGCTCGGTGTTCACGCTCGAGTTGCCGTACTCCGATGCGCCGGTGGCCGCGCCAGTGCGCGTGCTCGACGCGCCGCAGGCCGCCGACGGTGGAGCCGGCCTGGTGCTGGTGGTCGACGACGAGGCGGCCATCCAGGTGGCCATGAAGGATCTGCTCGAGGGCTGGGGCTACAAGACCATCATCGCGGGGTCCTGCGATGCGCTGCTCGAGAAGCTCGCCGACTGTCCGGATCGTCCCGGGCTCATCATCTGCGACTACCGGCTGCGCGCGCACGAGAACGGTATCCACGTCATCGAGCGGCTGCGCTCCGAATACAACGACGACGACATTCCCGGCATGCTCATCACCGGCGACACGGCGCCCGACCGGCTGCGCGACGCGCGTGAGAGCGGGTTGCTGTTGCTGCACAAGCCGGTGTCGAACACGCGGCTGCGGGACGCTATCGCGCATCTCCTGGCGCGTCACGCTGCAGATCCGGAGTCTCGTGGAGAAATTTCGCTGCCTGCGTCCGGTTGACCACGTTCAGGGTCTTGAAGATCGCGGCGATGTGTACCTTGACGGTCTTCTCCGCGATGCCGAGGTTGGCGCTGATTTCCTTGTTCGTGAGCCCGTCGCGCAGGTAGCGCAGCACGTCGACCTGGCGATCGGTGAGTTGCGCCAGCGAACGCGGCGTGTCCTGCATGTCATGGTCGATGGCGCGCGTCGTCGCGCTGAGCAGCAGCGGCGGCACGTAGATGTTTCCCGACAGTACCAGTCGCAAGGCCGACACCACAGTCTGCGCCGTCGCCGATTTTGGAATGTAGCCGGAGGCGCCGGCATTGATCACGCGGCGCACGTCGCTGGGAGCTTCCGAGCTCGACAACACGATCACGGGAAGATCGGGATGGCGGCGCGCGAATTCGCGGATGGCCGGTTCGCCGCACATCCCCGGCATCACCAGGTCCATGAACATGGCGTCGAAGATTTCCTCGTCGACGGTGCGCAGCGCTTCCTCGGCCGATGCCGCCTGCCTAACAACCGTGTCGGCGGACGCCTGGCACAGCAGTGCCGCGAGACCGTCGCGGAACAGGGGGTGGTCGTCGACGATGAGCAGTTTCACGCGCTCATATTAAAGAATGGCGGGCGCACAGGGCCAGAGCGCCGTGACTGTTTGCCATAGTCCGTGCGCTTCATAGGCCAAAGGGCTTAGGACCCTGAGTTAGGTCTTCCGGTCAGTTGTGGCGGCGGCCCCGCGCCATTGAAATGCCGTGCCGGGAGGAGCCTTGAGAATGACCGTCCTGTTTGCCCCGTGGGCGTTGGCCCGCATGCCTTCCGGCTGGACCGGACGTCTGCTTTCCACTAGCCTGCGCGCGCGCTCAGCTGTCCAGTGGACATCACCCGGAGGGGTGGCAGAGCGGTTGAATGCACCGGTCTTGAAAACCGGCAGCCCTTCGCGGGGCTCGTGGGTTCGAATCCCACCCCCTCCGCCAAAAACTTGCGATGCACTTCGTGGGATGCGAACCCACGAGACGCGAGTTCGACAACTTTGCGGAGCAAAGTTGGACACAGGAGCGCCAGCGACTGTGGCCCCGAGTCTTCGAGGGGTGAGGAGCGCTCCCGCGCTCCGAACAATCTCGCCCACCGCGACATCTCTTTCTCCTTCTTATAAGGCCGCGCGCGTCATCGACGCCCGCGGCCTTTTCTCACGTGGAGTCCGCCGATGACCACTCGCAAGATGTTCAAGCCGAATTTCGCCCTGTCCGCGATCGCGCTTGGTGTCGCCACGGCATTGCGCACGACGTCGGCCTGGTCGCAAACGCCCCCCAGCGTCTTCGGCTACGAGGAGGGCGAAGAGATCGAGAACCCGACCACCGGCGCGATGGAGATCATCAAAGAGGTCATTCTCAATCCCTACGGATTGGTGCTCACCTTCGACGGCCACTACCTGTGGGCGGGACCCACGCAGGAAGACGACACTTTCACTATCCCGGCGACCCCTGAGGTCCTGCCGCACGACGCCGTTCCGCCATCAGCCAATCATCCGGGAAGCCCCGCCGAGCCGGGGCGTCCGGCGCAACCCGCGCGCACCTACATCGTCGACGAAGTCCTGCTGGGGCCGGACCCGACTCCGAACAACAACCAGGTGGATCCCGGTCCGCCGATCGGCATCAGGATTTCCTGCACGTCGGGATGCGAGCCGTCGACGCCAGCGGCGGACATGCCGTTCGTGGTCGTGCCGCCGCCCGGCACTTTTCCGCCGGGCTACTTCGGTGCCACCGGTCAACCCGCGCGCGACGTCCCCACGGGCGACCTCAATCTGAATGGCAACCAGAACCGTCTCGCGCCGCGCAAGGAAGGTGCCTGGGGCGACAACGGTGACGACGGCTGGGGCATCGAGATCTGCATCTTCAGCTGCTGGACGCTCGGCGATCCCGCCGATGACGGCGAGGCCGGCGCGGCGGGTGAAGACAACCCCGTCAACGTCACCACGACCAACAATGGTCCTAACAACGGTGCCATCGTCTCGACGACCTTTGAAGGGCCGGGCATCTGGGCCACCAGTCGTGGCGGCAATGGCGGCGAAGGCGGTGACGCCTGGGGCGCGCTGCCCGCGGGCAGCGGCGGCGCGGCCGGCGCCGGCGGTGATGTCACCGTCACCTCGAACGTGAACATCAGCACCAGCGGCATTCGCGGTTACGGCATCTGGGCGCAGAGTCAGGCCGGCTTCGGCGGCAATGGTGGCAACGGTTATATTTTCAGCAGCTCCGGCAATGGCGGGCCCGCGGCCGAGGCCGGCGATTCCATCGCCACCAACAACGGCGATGGCGTGACCAATGGCCGCATCATCACCAGCGGCGACAATGCCATCGGCATCTACGTGCAGAGCATCGGTGGCGGTGGCGGTGACGCGGGTTCCAGCTATGGCGTCGTCGGCGACTATGGCTCGTCCGCCTTCGGCGGCAATGCGCACGACGCGACGGCGATCAACAACGCCTATGTGGCCACCAGCGGCGTGGCCGCGCATGGCGTCATGGCGCAGAGCGTGGGCGGCAAGGGCGGCAACGGCGGCGATGTCGCCGGCCTGACGGGAATCGGTGGCGGCGCCAGTGGCGGCGGCGACGGCGCCACGGCAGTCGCCACCAACAGCGGCACCATCATCACGCAGGGCCTCGCGTCCATTGGACTCTATGCGCAGTCGGTGGGTGGCGGCGGCGGCGATGGTGGTAACGGCGGCGGCATCACGAGTGTGGGTGGCAACGGGGGCGCGGGCGGCAACGGCAAGTCGGCCACGGCGACCAATGCCGCCGGCGGCGACGTCTTCACCACCGGCAGCATGGCGTACGGCATCCTGGCGCAGTCCATCGGCGGTGGCGGCGGCAACGGCGGTTCGTCCGCCGGCGTCAGCGCCATTGGTGGCGGAGGCAGGAGCGGCGGCCAGGGCGGACACGCCACGGCTAACAACTCTGGTTCCATCGAAACCGAAGGCACATACGCCACCGCAATGGTGGTGCAATCCATCGGCGGTGGCGGCGGCGCGGGTGGCCAGGCCGGCGGCGTGGTCGCCATCGGCGGCAGCAGCCAGGCCAACCTGTATGGCGCGGACCCGAACAATGGCGGCGAAGTCGACGCCAACAATTTCGCGGGCGCCGCCATCCTGACGGGAGATCGCGCCGCGCACGGCATTCTGGCGCAGTCCATCGGTGGCGGCGGCGGCACCGGCGGCGGCGCGAATGGCATCGTCGGCGTCGGCGGCAGCGGTGGCACCGGCGGCAATGGCTGGCTGGTCGACGTGCTCAACCAGGGCAGCATCCAGACACAGGGCGAAGACGCCAAGGGCATCATCGCGCAGAGCATCGGTGGCGGCGGCGGATCGGCAGGCAATGCGGGTGGCGTGGTGGGCATCGGCGGCAGCGGTGCCGGAGGCGGCAATGGCTGGAACGTCACGGTCACCAACGACACGGATGGCGTCATCGCCACGCGCCAGCGCGGTTCCGACGGCATCCTCGCGCAGTCCATCGGCGGCGGCGGCGGCAACGGCGGCAGCTCCACCGGCGTCTCCACCATCGGCGGCTCGGGCAGCACGGGTGGCGAGGGCGGCACGGTCTCCGTCACCAATCGCGGCTCTATCTACACGGGCCTCGACGTCATCACGCCGGGCCTGAGCTGACACGGCCGGCGCCTGGGCGCGCGGCATCCTCGCGCAGTCCATCGGCGGTGGCGGCGGCACGGGCGGCGACGCCGGCGGCGCCATCGGCGGCACCGGCGGCAATGGCGGCGCGGGCAGCAAATCCAGCACCGTCACGGTGAGCAACTCCGGTCTCATCGCCACGCGCGGCAACCTGTCCAGCGCCATCGAGGCGCAGAGCATCGGCGGCGGTGGCGGCTCGGGCGGTTCCGGCAGCGCCGCGTTCGTCTCGGTGGGCGGCAGTGGCGGCGACGGCGGCGCCGGCGGCAAGGTGGTGATCAGCAACGATCGCGACCTGACGACTCTCGGCGACGACTCGCATGGCATCTTCGCGCAATCGATCGGCGGCGGCGGCGGCAACGGCGGCAGCTCCACCACTTTGACCGTGTTCGGCGGCGTGGGCATCGGCGGTGCCGGCGGCAGGGGCGGCGCGGCCGAGACCGTGACCATCAATGCGAATCCCAATGCCATTCCCACACCGACCATCCACACGGTTGGCGATCGCGCCAAGGGCATCCTGGCGCAGTCCGTCGGTGGCGGCGGCGGCAACGGCGGCTTTGCCGCCGTGGTGGGTGGCGGCTACATCGCCGCCGCCTCCGCCTCGGTGGGCGGCAAGGGCGGCGACGGCGGCAGCTCCAACGCCGTGCAGCTCAACGGCGACACCAGCATCCTGACCGAGGGCATCGATTCGGACGGCATCGTCGCGCAGAGCGTCGGCGGCAGCGGTGGCAACGGCGGCTTCGCGTTGTCGTTCGCGTTCGCGCCCGGTGATGTCGCGGCGGCGGCCTTTTCGGCCAGCGTCGGCGGCCGCGGCGGTGGCGGCGGCGACGGCAACATCGTGCGGCTGCGCAACGGCGGCGACATTCTAACTACCGGCGACCTGTCGGACGGCATCGTGGCGCAGTCCATCGGCGGCGGCGGCGGCAACGGCGGCTTCGCGGTGGCGATCTCGGCAACGGCCGCGGCCGGCGCGAATGCCGGCGTCTCGACCTCGGTGGGCGGCGACGGCGGTGCGGGCGGCAAGGCCGATCTCGTGGACGCGCAGTACGACGGCAACATCGCCACCGAAGGCGACGATTCCTTCGGCATGGTGCTGCAGAGCGTGGGCGGCGGCGGCGGCAATGGTGGCTTCACCGTGTCCGGCGCAGTGGTCGGTTCCGGCGGGGGATCCGCAGGCGTGGCCGTGGGCGTGGGTGGTGCCGGCGGCAGCGGCGGCGCGGGCGGCAAGGTACTGGCGACCCTCTCCGGCGACATCACCACGGGCGGTGATCGCTCGACGGGTCTGGTGGCGCAGTCGATCGGCGGGCGCGGCGGCAATGGTGGATTCAATATTTCAGGCGCGATCACCGGTTCCGGTGGTGGCGCGGGCTCCGTGGCCGTCGGTGTCGGCGGCGCGGGCGCCGGTGGCGGCGCGGCCGAAACAGTGACGGTCACGCTGAACGGTGACGCGGCCACGGGCGGCGACGACGCCGATGCGGTGGTCGTGCAGAGCATCGGTGGTGGTGGCGGCAACGGCGGCATGAATGTGTCTGGTGCCCTCTCAGGTTCAGGTGGTGCAGCGGGATCGGTAGCCATAGGCGTCGGTGGCGAGGCCGGTGCGGCCAGCAATGGCAACGTCGTGGACGCGACCGTCAACGGCAACATCGACACCCTCGGGCGCGGCTCGAATGCCTTCGTGGCACAGAGCATCGGCGGCAGCGGCGGTAACGGCGGCATGAATGTGTCCGGCCAGATCACCGGAACCGGTGGCGCCGGCGGCGGTGTCGCGGTGGGCATCGGCGGCGGTGGCGGCGCGGGCGGCGACGGTCGCGAGGTGACCGCGACGTTGAACGGCAACGCGATGACGCGCGGCGACAACGCCACGGCCATCATCGCGCAGAGCCTCGGTGGCGGCGGTGGCAACGGCGGCATGAATGCCACCGCGGGCATCGTGGCCACGGGAGGCGGCGGTGGCGGTGTTGCGGTCGGAGTAGGTGGATCCGGCGGCGGTGCCGGCAATGCCGCGCTAACAACCCTGCGCATCACGGGCGACGTGGATACCGCGGGCGTGAATTCGGGCGGTGTGCTGGCGCAGAGCCTCGGTGGTGGCGGCGGCAACGGTGGCATGAGTGTCGTCGGCCAGCTCACGGCGGCCGGCGCGGGTGCCGGCGGCGTGGCCGTCGGTGTGGGCGGCAGCGGCGGCAGCGGCGGCACGGGCGGCGCGGTGGACGCGCGCGTCGAAGGCAACGTGCACACGCGCGGCGCGCAGTCGCTGGGCGTGGTCGCGCAGAGTCTCGGCGGCGGTGGCGGCAATGGCGGCCTGGTGGTGAGCGGCGTGCTCACGGCCTCGGGTTCGACGGGCGGCGCGGTGGCAGTGGGCGTGGGCGGCTCGGGTGGCGACGGCGGCGCTTCCGCACGCGTCGATGCCGATCTCATCGGCAACGTGATCACCGAAAGCGAGAACTCCACGGGATTCCTGGCCCAGTCGCTCGGTGGCGGCGGCGGCAATGGCGGCATGTCCGTGTCTGCCGCCCTGACCGCCAGCGGCGCCAATAGCGGAGCGGTAGCCGTGGGCATCGGCGGCTCGGGCGGATTGGGCGGCGACGGCAACGTCGTCGACGCCTCGGTCACCGGCAACACGGTGACGCTCGGTGCGAATTCGGCCGGTGTCGTGGCGCAGAGCCTCGGCGGCGGCGGCGGCAATGGCGGCATGAATGTTTCCGCCGCGCTCGCGGCGGGCGGTTCCAACAGCGGTTCGGTGGCCGTGGGCGTGGGTGGCGCCGGCGGCGGGGCGGGCATCGGCCGGCTAACTACCTTGACGGTGGCAGGCGCAGTCGACACCTGGGGCGAAAACTCCGCCGGCGTCATCGCGCAGAGCCTGGGCGGCGGCGGCGGCAACGGCGGCCTGAATGTCAGCGGCAGCGTCACCGCGGCCGGATCGAACGGCGGCGCGGTGGCCGTGGGCGTGGGCGGTTCGGGCGGCGGCGGCGGCGGCGCCGGCGTGGTCGATGCCACTCTCGATGGCGCGGCGCGCACGCGCGGCGACAATTCGGCGGCCTTCATCGCGCAGTCCATCGGCGGCGGCGGCGGCAACGGCGCGCTGAATGCCACGGCCGCATTGTCGGCCACGGGATCTTCGGGCGGCTCCGTGGCGGTGGGCGTGGGCGGTGGCGGCGGCGGCGCGGGCGACGGTGGCGCGGTGACCGCGAGCGTGCGCGACGGCAGCATCGGCACGGCCGGTGCGAATTCACACGGCGTGCTGGCGCAGAGCGTCGGCGGCGGTGGCGGCAACGGCGGCATGAACGTGGCCGGTGCCATCGCGGGCAGCGCGGCGAACGCCGGCGCGGTGGCCGTGGGTGTGGGCGGTTCGGCGGGTGGCGGCGGCAGCGCGGCCAAGGTGACCGGCGACATCACCGCGGACGTGCTTACCCTCGGTGACGATTCCTTCGGCGTGTTGCTGCAGAGCGTGGGCGGTGGCGGCGGCAACGGCGCCATGAATATTTCCGGCGCGCTCGGCCTCGCCAATGGCGGCGCGGCCGCGTTGTCGGTCGGCGTCGGTGGCCGTGGCGGCGTGGCAGGCAATGGACTCGATGTCGATGCATCGGTCAATGGCAGTGTGACCACCATGGGCTCGCGTTCCATCGGCGTGCTGGCGCAAAGCGTCGGCGGCGGCGGTGGCAACGGCGGCACCAACGTGTCGGCCGCGCTCACCCTGACCAAGGAAACCGGCGGCGCGATGTCGGTGGGCGTGGGCGGTTTCGGCGGCGCCGGCGGCGATGCCGACATCGTCGGACTCACGCGCACGGGCGTCACGCGCACCACGGGCGCGAATTCACATGGCGTCATCGCGCAGTCCATCGGCGGTGGCGGTGGCAATGGCGGCATGAATGTGTCGGGTGCGCTCGCCATTTCCGGCAAGGGCACCGCGGTGGCGGCCAGCCTGGGTCTCGGCGGATTCGGCGGTGGCGGTGGTGATGCGCAAGCGGTCACCGCCACGGTCACGGGCGACGTGGAGGCCACCGGCTTCGGTGCGCTCAGCTACGGCCTCGACGATGACGGCAACTACCGCCGCACCATCTCCGATGGCTCGTACGGCGTGCTGGCGCAGAGCGTCGGCGGGTCGGGCGGCAATGGCGGCATGAACATCTCCGCCGGCATCGCGCTCGATGCTTCGAACAATGGCAGCTCGCATTCACTCGCACTGGGCGTGGGTGGCTTTGGTGGCAGCGGCGGCGACGCCGGCGCGGTCACTCTCGACGTCACGGCGGGCGTCGTGCGCTCGGTGGGCGACGAGCGCTTCGGTGTGGGTGCGCAGTCCGTGGGCGGCGGCGGCGGCAATGGCGGCATGAACGTCTCCGGCGGCATCGCCATGGACGGCGTCATCACGGCCGGTATCGGCGGATTCGGCGGCGACGGCGGCACGGCGGGCGCCGTGAACGCCAGCGCGACCACGGACATCACAGCCGTCGGCGCCAACGCGATTGGTTTTTTTGCGCAGTCCTTGGGCGGCGGCGGCGGCAACGGCGGCATCAACATCAGCGGCGGCATCCAGGGCAGCAGCGAGACCTCCAAGCCCACGCTGGTATTCGGGCTGGGCGGCTTCGGCGGCGCCGGCAATCTCAGCAGCACCGTGGACGCCACGCAGCGCGGCAACGTGGTCGTGCAGGGGCGCAACGCCATCGGTGTGCTGGCGCAGAGCGTGGCCGGCGGCGGTGGTGCCGGTGCGCTCAACGTCTCGGGCAACCTCGCGCGCGGCAAGGGTTACAACGCGTCGATCGGCGTGGGCGGCAGCGCGGGCAGCGGCGCGGATTCCGCGCGTGTCACGCTGATCAGCGACGGCAATGTGTCCGTGGATGGGCGCGAGGCGCCCGAGGCGGACGCAGACCTGACGCCCGAACAGATCGCGGCGCTGGGCTTCCGCGAACACGCCAGCGGCGTGCTGGTGCAGAGCATCGGCGGCGGTGGTGGCGCCGGCGGCATGAATCTCACCGGCCTGATCGCGCCCATGGGCAACACGCTGACCGCCGGAATCGGCGGCAGCGGTGGTGGCGGCGGCGATGGCGGCGAAGTCCACGTGCAGCGCGGACAGATTGCAGCCGGCGTCATCCAGACCTTCGGCGATCACGCCGGCGGCCTCATCGCGCAGTCGATCGGTGGCGGCGGCGGCAACGCCGGCATGAACATGATGTTCACCAAGGGCGATGACGACGGTCGTGCCATCAATATCGGCGTGGGTGGCAGCGGCGGTTCGCCGGGTCACGGCAAGCAGGTCGACGTGCAACACAGTGGCGACATCCGCACGCAGGGCAATCGCAGCTTCGGCCTCCTGGCGCAGTCGGTGGGCGGTGGTGGCGGCAATGCCGACTACAACATCAGCGACAACGAATCCGAAGCCACGGCGCTGAACCTCGCCATCGGCGGTGACACGGGCCCGGGCGGCGACGGCGGCGAAGTGCACGTGAGCCATGCCGGCAACATTTCCACCACCGGCAATACCTCGATCGCCATCTTCGCGCAGAGCGTGGGTGGCGGCGGTGGCAGTGCCGGCACGGACTTCGTCGCTTCGGACGCCAAGAAAGGCCTGTCCATCCAGATGGGACGCGCCGGCGGAACCGGTGGTGACGGCAACCACGTGCGCGTCGACTCGGACGGCATCCTAGCTACCGAGGGCGATCGCGCGGTCGGCATCTTCGCGCAGAGCGTGGGCAAGGGCGGCGGCGAGAGCAGCTCGAACTCCGTCGAGGTGACGCACGAGGGCCAGGAGAAGGGCAGCGACAAGGCCGCCTCGCTCGAAGTGGGCATCGAAGGCGGCAGCGGCGGCATCGCGGATGACGTGGACGTGTTCGCGCACGGCGCCATCTACACGCTGGGCCAGGACGCGCACGGCATTTTCGCGCAGAGCGTCGGCGGCGGTGGCGGATCGGGCGGCAGCATCGAGCGGCAGCCCGCGGCCATGGCCTCGACGCAGATCCAGGTGGGCGTGGGTGGCAGCGGCGGCTCGGGTGGCATCTCGGGAGCGATACAGGTCGACAGCGATGCCGACATCGAAACCGCAGGCGACAAGTCGCATGGCATCTTCGCGCAGAGCGTGGGTGGCGGCGGCGGCACCGGCGGTTACACGGCGACCGTGGATCTCGAGCCGGATTCCGAAGGCCCGGTGAGCCAGACGCTGGCGGTGAGCGTGGGCGGCGACGGCGGCACGGCCTCGACGTCGAGCACCGTCGACGTCACCAATCGCGGCCTCATCCTCACGCACGGCAACGAATCGCATGGCATCAACGCCGAGTCCACGGGCGGCGGCGGCGGTGCCGGCGGCGCGGTACTCAGCGTCGGCTCGAGTGCCGACGACACCTCGCGTTCGCTGTCGGTCAATGTCGGCGGTTCGGGGGGCGAGGGCGGCGTCAGCGACAAGGTCACGGTGCTCAATGCAGGCAGCATCGAAACCGGGGGCGACAACTCCATCGGCATCCGCGCGCGCAGCATCGGCGGCAAGGGCGGCGATGGCGGCCTGGTCCTGAATCTCGGCCTGGTGAGAGTGGGTCCTAACCAGTCCGCCACGCGGCTCACGGTGAATGTGGGCGGCGACGGCGCCATCGGCGGCGTCAGTGGCGACGTCGAAGTGACCAACCGGGCGCAAGCCGGAGTGCCGGACACCGGCGTCATCGTCACGCACGGCCACGAGTCGCACGGCATCTTCGCGCAGAGCATCGGCGGTGGCGGCGGCAACGGCAGCTCCGTCATCACGTCGAACCTCGGCACGTCCATGAGCGGCCAGGTGACCGTGGTCGACCTGGCCTTTGGCGGCAAGGGAGGCCAGGGCTCCATCGCCGGCGATGTCACGGTGACCAATGATTCCGTGATCGACACCGAAGGCGAGCAGGCGCACGGCATCTTCGCGCAGAGCATCGGCGGCGGCGGCGGCAACGGCGGACTGGCGCTGGCGGCCAATGCCATCCTGGCCGCGGGCGATCCCGCGACCGAAGGCCTGCTCACGCTGGGCGGCGCGGGCGGTACCGGTGACGATGCCGGCGACGTCATCGTCAACAACAGCGGACGCATCATCACGCGTGGCGAGCGTTCGCACGGCATCCTGGCACAGTCCATCGGCGGCGGCGGCGGCAACGCCGGCGTGGGCTTCGGTCTATCTACCAACCCGGGCACCATGGCCATTGCCGGCGTGATGTCGGCGGTGTTCGGCGGCAGCGGCGGCGCGGGCGGGCGTGGCGGTCTCGTGACCGTGAATCACTCCGGCGACATCACCGTGCTCGGTGACGGTTCGCGCGCCGTGGTGGCGGAAAGCATCAACGGTGGCGGCGGTGAAGTGGTGCTCGATTTCAACGGCGTCGCGACGCTGCCCGGCGTGCCGGAGGAAATCTACGACAGCATTCCGCTGCCCACGGGCATCGAGGAGACCTCGAGCCTGGTGTTCTTCGGCGGTGGCCACAACCAGGGCGATTCGAACGCCGGCAATGTCACGTTGAATCTCACCGGCACGTTCGGTGTTGCCGGCAAGAACGGCGCGGCCAACTCCGTGCAGGCCGTGGGTGGCGGCGGAGGCACCTACGATCTCACGCTGGCGCTGCATGACACGGCGGGCACGGCGGACGACGTCTCGATCGAAGGCCGGTTGGGCGGTGTCTCCGGTACGAACAACCGCGGCGGCGACATCGGCTCCACGCATGACGGCGACCTGGTGACCGAAGGCGACAACACGCCCGGTGCGCTGCTGCAGTCCATCGGTGGTGGCGGCGGGCGCGCGAACCTCGATGTGAGCTCGCAGTTCGGTTCGCTGGGCGACACCTCGTTGGCGCTGGGCGGCGAAGACGGCGACAACGAAGCAGGCGGCGACATCGAGCACAACCAGTCGGGTGCGACCGCCACGCAGGGCGTGGCCGCGCATGGCGGCGTGTTCCAGAGCGTGGGCGGTGGTGGCGGCAGCGTCAGCCTGATGGTCGACGGCGGCACACAGTCCGCCGCGGAAACCGCGGTGGGCGAGCGCCGCATCTACAAGAGCACGCAGGGAGCGCCGGCCGCGACGGCGCCGAAGATCAATCTCGGCAGCAATGGCGGCACGCTGCTGAAAGGCGGCCAGGTGTCGCTGCAGCTCGACGGCGGCGTCACGACGCAGGGCGATCACGCGGTCGGCCTGGTGTTCCAGAGCGTGGGCGCCGGCGGCGGCGTGGCCAACCTGTTCGGCGTCGATGCAGTGGACGTCACGCTGGGTGGCGCGGCGAATGCCGCTGGCGACGGCGGCAATCTCGCGGTGACCAACACCGGCGATGTGGTCACCGAGGGACGGCGTGCGCATGGCGTGATGCTGCAGTCGCTGGGCGGCGGCGGCGGCGCGGTGTTCACCAGCGCGGCGGCGGCCAGTGTCGCGCTGTCGGCCGACAACAGCGGCAGCGGTGGCAACATTGCCTTCACGCAGAACGGCAGCATCGGCACGCTGGGCGATCAATCCTATGCATTGTTTGCGCAGAGCGTGGGCGGCGGCGGCGGTTACGTCGACGGGTCATTCGCGGGCAGCGCGGGTGGCGCGGGCGGCGCCGGCACGATCACGCTGGATCTGAACGGCGACGTGCTGGCGCTCGGAGCGGGATCCACGGGTTTGTTTGCGCAGAGCATCGCTGCCAACGGCCTGGGCGGTGACATCACGGCGACCCTGGCCGCGAACCAGCAACTGGTCGGAGGCATCGATGGCGTGGCCGTGCATTTCGACGGCGGCGCCGCGAACCGCTTCACCAACTACGGTTCGTTGATGACGCGCTCGGGCCCGTCGGGAATGGCCTTCCGCGGCGGCGCGGGTGGCGATATCGTCGACAACTTCGGGCGGCTGCTGGGCAACATCGATCTCGGCGGCGGCGCGAATGGCTTCGCCAACAATGTCGGCGCGGCGCTGTACTCGGGCACACTCATCAACCTCGGCGATCCGACCAATGTGTTCACCAACAACGGGCTGATCTCGCCGGGAGCCGAGCAGCTGGCCGTGGAGACGCAGTTGTTCGGCAGCTACTTGCAGTCCGCCACGGGCGCGGCCGACATGGAGATCGACCTGGAGCGACGCGTGACCGATCGGCTGATCGCGACGGGCACGGTGAGCGTCGCCGGACGCATCAATCTGGCGCTGATGAACACGCATACGATCCGATCGGGCACCACCTGGCAGCCGCTGTTCAACGGCGCCGGTGGCGTAAGCAACGCGGGCGTGGCGCTGCATGCGCCGCAATCCATCGTGATCAACTACGACCTGTATCGCTATCCCACCGAGCTGGGCGTGGCCTACGACGTGGACTTCGCGGCGCACGGCAGGCTCAGCGGCAATCGCGTCGCGGTGGGCGAATACCTCAACCGCGTGACGCAGAACGGCGGGACCACCGGCGTGGGCGACGTGATCGCGCTGGCCGTGGTGCAGACCGACGCCGAGGTGTACGCCAACATGCTCACGCAGCTCGACACCGAGTTCTACGCCGAGCAGCAGGCCATCGCGCTCAACGGCGCGCAGCGCTTCGCGCGCAATCTGCAGAACTGCGGCACGCTGGGCATCGGCGAATCCGTGGGCGACGAGAACGGCTGCGTCTGGGCACGCTACGACGACAATCCCACTTCGCGCGACGCGCGAGGACGGCTTCCCGGCTGCTGAAAGCAATGGCGCCAGCATTTCGACGGGCCTGCAGAAGCCCACCGACAATGGCTGGACACTGGGCGTGGCCGTCGATGTCGAGGACAACAGCTCGCGCGGCTTCGATGGTCTGTGGACGGCCAACAGCAAGTTCATGCAGTTGGGTGGCAGTGCGCGGCGTGAATTCGGATCGGGCTCCATCGGTGCGACGCTGCAGCTCGGCAACAACTCGCAGGACGTGACGCGCATGATCGGCGTCACCAACGTCTACGAGGCCAAGGGCAGTCGCGACGTGCACTTCATCACCAACGTGTTCGACTACACCTGGAACCTCGAGGCCGGCGGCTTCAACTTCCAGCCCAGCGTCAGTCTCGGCAGCTCGCTGCTGAGCTACGGCCGCATGACCGAGCAAGGTGCGGGCGGGCAGAGTGCCGTCATCGACGGCGGCGACGAGTCGCACCTGTGGATCGAGCCGGCGCTCGGCGCGCGCTACACGGCCAGCTTCAGCAGCGGCGCCACGCTGCGCACCTTTCTGCGGGCGGGCGTGTTGCAGTACTTCTCCGGCACCAGCACCGGCGTGGAGGCAGGTCTCGAGGGAGCACCGGCGGATACAGGCTTTATGCGCATCGGTTCGGATCTGGATCGCACCCATGTGGTCGGCGAAGCCGGGCTGCAGTACCAGGCCCCCGGCGGCTTCACGCTCGGCCTGTCCTACACGCACCAGCAGTCGGATATCCGCGAGGGTGGCGCAGGCAGCCTGCGCTTCGCGCTGCCGCTGAAGTAGATAGGACCGTGCTGACAGCGGCCGGCGCCATGCTCGGGCATCCGGGTGGGCGCCGGCGTCCTACGATGCGGTATGAAAGCCATACTGCAGGCCGCGCTCGCCGCCGCACTCTCTGGAATCGTCGTCGGCGTGTTGCTCTCCCGAAAGACCCGCATCGTGATCCGCTGACACCGGGACCCGCATTACGCGGATAGCGGCCGCCGGCGCGCGGCCGCAGGCTGGGAGTTCATCTATACGAAGGACCGTATCGTGATGACCGTTTCCCGAAGCCTGTTGTTGCTTGCGCTGGCGGGCGTGTCAGCCGCGGTTTCGGCTGGCGATGCGGACAGCGCCGTGCCGGACCCGGTCGCCTTCGTGAAAATGGCCGCTCAGGCCGGCATGGCCGAGATCGAGGCCGGCAATATCGCGCTGGCCAAATCCCAGGATCCGCAGATCCGCAGCTTTGCCGAGCGCATGGTCGCCGACCACGGCAAGGCGAATTCGGAGCTGGCCAGCCTGGCGAAGGCCAAGGGCATCGACGCACCCCTGCGTCTGGATTCCGACCACCGCGCGATGCTCGATTCCTTGCAGGCGAAATCCGGCCCCGACTTCGATGCGGCCTATTCGCAGCACATGAAAATGGATCACACCAAGGTCATCGCATTGTTCGAAGGCGCCTCCAGGTCCGCGGACACCGACTTCGCCGGATTTGCCCAGAAGACGCTACCGACGCTGAAGGAGCACAAACAACTCGCCGCTGGGTTGCCGGCGCGATGAACACCCCCGGGCCGACGATGTCGGCATTGTCCGACAGGGAAATCTGGTTTCCCGCGATACATTGGATGGCGGCGGTTACCTAGCCGCCTGCTGGGGCTCGATGAATCCTTCGCTGCTGTCTGCCGACCCCCGCGCCCCGGTGCGCGGTGTGGATGACCTGAGCTTTCGCATCTTCATTGAAACGGTGCGGGATTATGCATTGCTCATGCTGGATCCCACCGGCCGCATCGTGAGCTGGAATCCCGGCGCCGAGGCCATCAAGGGCTACCGCGCCGACGAAATCATCGGCCAGCATTTCTCCGTGTTCTATCCATCCGACGCCGTCGAACGCGGCTTGCCGGCGCGCGAGCTGGTGGTGGCGGCCAAAGACGGCCGCTTCGAAGACGAGGGCTGGCGCGTGCGCAAGGACGGTTCGCGCTTCTGGGCCAACGTCGTGATCACGGCGCTGCACTCGCCCGACGGCTCGCTCATGGGCTACGCCAAGGTGACGCGCGATCTCACCGAGCGGCGCCGCCACGAAGAGGCGCTGCGCTACAACGAAGTGCGCTTTCGCACGCTGGTCGAGGGCGTGCGCGACTACGCGATCTTCATGCTGGACCCGGACGGCGACGTGGCCAGCTGGAATGCCGGTGCCCAGCAGATCCTGGGTCTCGAGGCGGTCGAGGCCATCGGCACTCATTTCTCGCGCTTTCTCGTGGCCGATGGCACCGAGCGCGAGCGCGCCCGGCGCGAGCTCAACGTCGCGGCACTCGACGGTCGCTTTCAGGAAGAGGGCTGGCGGGTACGCAAGAACGGTGCACCGTTCTGGGCGAACGTGGTGATCACGGCGATCCGCGACGAGCGGGGCAACCTGCTCGGGTATTCCAAGATCACGCGCGACCTCACGGAGCGCCTGCGCCACGAGGCCCGGCTGCGCGAGAGCGAGGAAAGATTCCGGCTGCTGGTCGAGAGCGTGGTCGACTATGCCATCGTGACCCTCGACGACGACGGCATGATCACCAGCTGGAACAGCGGCGCGGAACGCATCAACGGCTACAACGCCGCCGAGATCGTCGGTCGGCATTTTTCCAGGCTCTATCCACCGGAGGACGTGCGCGCCAACAAGCCCTGGCGCCAGCTTGCCGTGGCGCGCGATCGCGGCCGCGTCAATGACGAATCGTGGCGCATCCGCAATGACGGCACGCAGTACTGGGCCAACAATGTCATCGCGGCGCTGCCCGAGAACGAGACGCGGCGCCGCGCCTATTACATGGTGAGTCAGGATTTGTCGCAGCGGCGCCATGCGGAGACCCTGGCCGACACGGCGCAACGCATGCACGAATTCATCGCCATGCTGGCCCATGAGCTGCGCAATCCGCTGGCTCCGATCCGCAACGCAGTGGCGCTCATGGCGCGCCGCAACGTGCAGGATCCGCTGGTCGAGGCCATGCGCCAGACCATCGACCGCCAGAGCCTGAGCCTCACGCGCATCGTCGACGAGCTGCTCGACGTGAATCGCGTGGCGCGCGGCCAGTTCACCATCGAGAAGCAGGTCATCGACCTGCGCGACGTGCTGGCACGCGCCGTGGAGACCAGCCGGCCATCGATCGATGCGCACGGCCACCGGTTGCACCTCGCCGTCGCCGACCGGCCGGTGGAATGTTTCGGCGATCCCATGCGCCTGACCCAGGTGGTGGTGAACATCCTCAACAACGCCGCCAAGTACACGCCCGATGGCGGCGACATCTGGTTATCGCTGCAGAATTTCGCCACACGTGTCGAAGTACGCGTGCGCGACAACGGCCGCGGCATCGAGCGCGATTCCATCGATCGGGTCTTCGACCTGTTCATGCAGGTGAACCCGAATTCCGGCAGCGCGCTCGGCGGACTGGGCGTGGGCCTGGCCCTTGTGCGCCGCATCGTGGAGCTGCACGGAGGCAGCGTGCACGCCAGCAGCGGCGGACTGGGCAAGGGCAGCGAGTTCATCGTGCGCCTGCCGATTGCGGTGCGACCCGGAGCCATGCCGGAGGCCGAAACTGCGGTGCTGGCACCGGATGAGTTCCTGCCGTTGCGCATTCTGGTCGTCGACGACAACATCGACGCGGCCAACAGCCTGTCGCTGCTGATGAAGTCCATGGGCCACGAGACGCGCGCGGTTTTCGACGGACCGTCCGGTATCGCCATGGCGCAGGAATTCTCGCCCGACGTGGTCATGCTCGATCTCGGCATGCCGGTCATGAATGGCTATGACGTGGCGCGCGCACTGCGTGCAGCCTCGGTGCGTTACGTGCTGGTCGCGGTCACGGGCTGGGGCCACGACGCCGCCAAGCGCCAGGCGCGCGAGGCGGGCTTCGACCATCACCTGGTCAAACCGGTCAGCGAATCCGAAGTCATCGAGCTGCTGGCCGTCATCGCGCATAGATGCCGATCCAGCAGGCCGGACTGATCTTGCAGGCAGTCGGGGAAATCCCGGCACGCCCACCGCCGCCGCCTACATAAGCGCCGACTCGCTTCAGAGCAGGATGCTGCTACGCCACCCCGGCGTGATTCCAGAGCACGTTTTCATGCAATCGCTGCTCGTGTTCTCGCATACGCGCTGGGATATCGTCTTCCAGCGCCCGCAACATCTGATGACGCGGCTGGGCCGCGACTACCGCGTGTTCTTTTTCGAACCCCCGGTGTTCGACGACAAGGGTGTCTGGCTGGAGATCAGCGAGCCTGCGCCGAACGTGCACGTGTGCCGGCCGCATACGCCGCAGGGTGAACCCGGCTTCGCCGACGCCCAGATTGCCGATCTGCAGCGGCTGCTCGACCGGCTGGTGAGCTCGCACGAGCTCGGCACGCCCGTCGTCTGGCTGTGCACGTCCATGGCCCTGCCGCTCGTGCAACGCCTGGAGCCGAGTTGCATCGTCTACGACTGCACCGATGGATTTGCGACCACCGCCGACGCGCCGCGCGAGCTGCAGCTGCGCGAACACGCGGTGCTCAAGCTGGCGGACCTGGTGTTCACGGCGGGCCGCAGCGTGTTTCGTGCCAAACAGGCGTTGCACGACAACGTGCACTGCCTGCCCAGCAGCGTCGAACGCGAACACTTCGCACGTGCCCGCGATGCGGACATCGATCACGAGCTGCAGCGCGCGCTGCCGCATCCGCGCTTCGGATTCTTCGGCGTGGTCGACGAACGGCTGGATCCCGTGGCGCTGGCGCTGCTGGCGGATGCCCATCCCCAATGGCAGGTCGTGCTCGTCGGTCCGGTGCGCGTCGACCCGAACTACCTGCCGCGACGCGCCAACATCCACTATCTAGGGCAGCAACCCTATGCCGAGCTGCCGCGTTTCGTGGCCGGCTGGGATGTCTGCCTGCTGCCCTTCGTGGTCAATGCGCAGACGCGCTACATGAGTCCGACCAAGGTGCTCGAGTACATGGCGGCCGAGAAGCCCATCGTCAGCACGCCGGTGGTCGACGTGCTCGAGAGCTACAGCCACGTGGTGCACGTGGGACGGCACGCGCAGGCCTTCGTCGGCGCCTGTGAACGCGCGCTCGAAGAGAGCGCCGCGGCGCGCGAGCGACGCGCCGGCATGATGCGCAATATCGTCGTGGCCACCTCCTGGGAATCGACCGTGGCTCGCATGCGCGCGCTCATCGATGAGGTCGCGCGCGGCCAGCACCGCAAGCGCACGCATGCCCATGCGCCAGCAAAGCCGACGCAAGCCCGGCGCGTGGTGGTGATCGGCGCGGGGCCGACCGGACTATCCACTGCCTATCACCTGGGGGAGCAATGCCTGCTGCTCGAGCAGCATCGCGCCATCGGCGGTTCCTGCCGCTCGCGCAGCTATCGTGGCTTCACCTTCGATCTCGGCGATCCACTGCCGTCCAGCCGCGATGCGTACGTGCACGAGATGCTGGCCATGTTGTCAGGCGAGAATCTGCAGTGGACCCGCGCCGTGGATGGCGCGCGCGCCGCCTATCCACTGCAGGGGGGCCTGCAGGCGCTCATGGACGGATTCCTGCCGCAACTGCGCGGCGAGGTGAAGCTCAATGCGCGCGTGGTGCGCGTCATCCCCGGGCGGCACCAGGTGGTGCTCAACAGCGGCGCGAGCTACGTGTACGAAAAACTGGTATGCACGCTGCCATTGCCGGAGCTGGTGAAGATGCTGGGCGACGATGCGCCGCCGCGTGTGCGCCGCGCCGTAACCGCATTGCGGCATCAGTCCGCCAGACGCGTAAATCTCGGCATCGCAGTGAACGCAACCGCCGAGCTCGAGCACTCCGTGCCGCGTACCGCGGTATTCCGGCGCATCCTTGCGCCCGGCCACCTGAGCCCTCGCAACGACCCTCCGGACGGCATGGGGCTGATATGCGAGATTCCGTTTTCGCCCGCCGACCCATTGCCGGTGGAAGGCGAGGCACTCATCGATCGCTGCATCGCCGACTGCATCGACATGGGCCTGTTCGCCGCGACGGATTCCATACTGACTCGCAAACAGGTCGAGCTGCCCTATGCGGCCGTGGTCGATGATGCCGAACGAGCCGAGCAGGCGGAGCTCGTTCGTCACTGGCTGCGTGCACGCGATATCGAGCTGGCCGGCTACTTTGCCGAATGGAATGGCGTGGAGTTCCAGCATCCCTTCCTCGCCGGAAAAGCCGCTGCCGAGCGCGTCGAAGACGACCTTGCCCGCAAACGACGGTCCCCGGCCCCACGCGATGTGGTTGCGCAACTCGCGGAACCGCGCGTCATGCCCGACCCGCGCTGAATTCCCGCGCCGGTCCGCTGCCGAATGTGGCATTGTTGCCAGCCCGCCAGCGTGGACAGAACCTCCCCCCGCGGCGCGGAGTTACGGACGTGACTTCATCCGATGACAAAGATCGTCGCGGCACAGGCGGCAAGAGCTCGAAGCAACGGGATGTCGCTGCTCCCGTGGATTCCACGCCCAAGGCCCACCTGCCTTTTCCCATCGTAGGCATTGGCGCGTCCGCGGGCGGTATCCAGGCTCTCGAGGAATTTTTTACAAGCGTCGATGCCGACAGCGGCATGGCCTACGTGGTGGTCCAGCACCTGTCACCCGACCACACCAGCATGCTGGGCGAAATACTCGGCCGTGACGCGAAGATTCCCGTGGAGGAGATCAAGGACGGCGTCACCGTGCGGCCCAATCACGTTTATGTGATCGCACCGGGTTTCACGCTGACCCTGGGAGGCGGGAAACTGCATCTGGGTGATCCGGTGGACCGCTACGGCCATCGCCGCCCCGTCGACGATTTCCTGAGATCGCTGGCCGAAGAGCAGATGGAGATGGCCATCGCCGTCATTCTCTCCGGCACGGGCACCAACGGAACTGCCGGATGCCAGGCCATCAAGGCGGGTGGCGGCATCTGCATCGCGCAGGATCCCGACACCGCTGCGTTCCCGGGCATGCCGCAGAGCCTGATCCATGCCGGTTACGCGGACCAGGTGCTCAAGCCGGATGAGATTCCGGGCGTGCTGAAACGATACGTGGGCCGGCCATACCTGGGCGTCGATGACCGCGGCTCCGATGACGAAGATGCGTTGCTGCGCGATCGCTCGCACATCCGCGAGATCATCGGTGTGCTGCGCGCGCGCACGCGTCACGATTTTGCCGGCTATCGCAAGCCCACGCTGCTGCGCCGCGTGCAGCGGCGCATGAGCCTGACGGCGTGCGAGACCTTGTCTGATTACGGCGCGGTGCTGCGTGAAAACGCGGAAGAAGTGGCCATGCTGGCCAACGACCTCATGATCAACGTCACCGGGTTCTTCCGCGATCCGGAAGCCTGGGAGGCGTTGCGCACTTCTGTCATCGCGCCGCTGGTGGCCTCGCGCATCGCCGATCAGCCGCTGCGCGCCTGGGTGACGGCCTGCTCCAGTGGCGAAGAGCCGTACACGCTGGCAATGATCATCGCCGAGGAGATGCGCGGCCGTGATCGCATCGAGGTGAAGATCTTTGCGACCGACACCGCGGAGCGCTCGCTGGCGCTGGCGCGTGCCGGCGTCTACCCGGCCGGCATCGAGGCCGACATCTCGCGGGAGCGGCTGGAACGCTTCTTCGACAAGGACGAGCACACCTACCGCGTCAGGAAGGAAATCCGCGACATGGTGGTGTTCGCACCGCAGGACGTGCTGCGCGATCCGCCGTTTTCGCGCGTCGACCTGTGCACCTGCCGCAACCTGCTCATCTACCTGGAGCCTGAGACCCAGCGCCGCGTGCTGTCGCTGCTGCATTTCGCGCTGCGTGACGGCGGCTATCTATTCCTCGGCAACACCGAGTCGTTTTCGGGCTCCGAACATCTGTTCGAGCTCATCAGCAAGCGCTGGCGCATCTTCCGGCGCACCGGCAGCGCGCAACACCGCTTCTCGGAAGTGCCGAGATTCGCGACGCGCGCTCATGACGATTCGTCGCGGCAGCACGATCTGCCGCTGGTCCAGGCGAGCACGCGTCCGTCGGCGACCTTGATATTGCAACGGGCCTTGCTCGAACGTTACGGCCCACCCACCGTGGTGGTCGACCGCAGCGACCAGGTGGTCTATTACCATGGGGCGACCGATGCTTTCCTGCTGCATCCGGCCGGTGAGCCCACGCGCGATCTCATGCAGTTGGTGCGCCAGCCGCTGCGCCTCGCGGTGCGCACCGCGCTGCGGGCGGCCACGCGCGAAAATCAACGCTCGGTGGCGCAGACGCCCGCGGAAGGCTACGAAGGTCCGCAGATCGAAGTGACCGCGGCACCGGTCATCGAAGGCAAGACACCTGAGTATTTCCTGGTGAGCTTTCGGGTGCTGGCGGCGGATACGGAAAATCAGGAACGCGACCAGCAGGCCGTGGAGCAGCTGCGCAGCTCAATGGCGCACGATCCCGCCCACATCGACGAAGTGCGCATGTTGCGCCTGGAGCTGCAGAACACCACCGAAGCCTTCGAGGCGGCCAACGAGGAGCTGAAGGCCGCCAACGAAGAAGCCACCTCGATGAACGAGGAGCTGCAGAGCACCAACGAGGAGCTCGAAACCAGCAAGGAAGAGCTGCAATCGGTCAACGAAGAGCTGACCACGGTCAACAACCAGCTGCAGGCCAAGATCGCGCAGCTCGAGTCCACCACCAATGACCTGGCGAACCTGCTCGCCAGCACCGACATCGCGGTGATCTTCCTCGACGCGGAGTTCCGCGTGCGGGGCTTCACGCCGGCGATCAACGACCTGGTCGAGCTGCGCGAATCCGATCTCGGCCGCCCGGTCACCGACCTCGCGCAGAAATTCACCGACGACAAGCTGCTGCCGGACGCGCGCGCGGTATTGCAGAAGCTGGTGCCGGTGGAGCGCGAAATGCGCAGTCACAGCGGCCGCTGGTACTTGCGCCGTACGCTGCCGTACCGCACGGCTGAAAATCACATCGAAGGCGTGGTGGTCACTTTCGTGGACATCGCCGCGCGCAAACTCGCGGAAGCTGAAATCCTGAGCACGCGGGCCCGGCTGCAGGCTACGCTCGAACAGATGCCCACGGCCGTGGTCATGGTGCAGGCTCCGGGTGGACGGCTGTTGTTTGCCAACAAGCAAGCCGCCTCACTGTTCAACAACAGCTTCGCGACGCCGGTGCCCGGCGATCCGATGCCCGCCTTCTATCCCATTCTTTCCGGCAAGCATGCTGGCGGTGAATTTTATCGCGCCGAGGAATGGCCGCTGGCGCGGGCGTTGGCCACCGACGAAGTCATCACCGATCAGGAAGTCACCGTCGATGCAGGCGACGGCCGCGAGCTGTCGCTGCTCATGAGCGCGGCGCCGGTGCGCGATCCGGATGGAAAAACCGTGGCGGTGGTCGGAACCTTCACCGACATCACGCAGCGCAAAAGTGGCGAGCGCCGGCTCAGCCAGGTCGAGGAACGCTTCAAGCTGCTGGTGGAAAGCGCGCGGGATTTTGCGATTTTCGCCGTGGACACCAAGGGCCGGGTGCTCACCTGGAACGCGGGCGCCGAGCGCATTCTCGGTTGGGCGGAACAGGAGATCATCGGGCAGTGGGGCGCCGTCCTGTTCACTCCCGAAGACCGCGCCGCGCTGGTTCCGGAAGAAGAGCTGCGCCAGGCCGAGGAAACCGGCCGTGCCACCGATGAGCGCTGGCACATACGCAAGGACGGCACGCGCTTCTGGGCCAGCGGCGTCATGGCGGCGGTGCGCGGTCACGACGGCGAAGTGGAAGCCTTCGTCAAGATCATGCGCGATGAAACCGACCGCAAGATCGCCGAGGACCGCCTGCTCGCAGCCACCGCTACTGCGGAACGCGCGGAGGCCGTGGCCATCGAGGCCAACCGCGCCAAGGACGATTTCATCGCGGTGGTGAGCCACGAGCTGCGCACACCGCTCAATACCATCCGGCTTTGGGCGCGCATGCTGCGCAACGAGAAGCTGTCACCCAAGGATCGCGAAGAGGGCATCCAGATGGTGGAGCGCGCCGCCGTGGCGCAGCAGCAGGTCATCGACGATCTGTTCGACGTCTCGCGCATTGCTTCGGGAAAGTTGCGCCTCACGATGCGGCCGACTCGGCTGGGCGACGCAATTCGAGCTGCCATCGACGCCGTGGAGCCGGTGGCAACCGCACGCGGCATCCGTCTCAGCACCGATGTTTCCAACGACATCGGCACCGTACGTGCCGATCCCGGCCGCATCCAGCAGGTGGTCTGGAACCTGCTCAGCAATGCGGTCAAGTTCACACCGGCGGGTGGCAAGGTGCACGTGGCGGCGCGCCGCACCGGCGGCAACGTGTTGATCGAAGTCGCGGACACCGGGATTGGCATCCGGCCGGATTTCCTCGAAAAAATATTCGAACGGTTCCGCCAGGTCGACATTGGTCCGAAGCGCGCGCACGCCGGGCTGGGCCTCGGGCTGTCGATAGCCAAGCAGCTGGTCGAGTTGCACGACGGCACGATCAGCGCAAGAAGCGAGGGTGAAGGCAAGGGCACGACATTCTGCGTGACCTTGCCGCTCGTGCCACAGGAGGGACTCATCGACGCGCCCGCGGCCGAGTCCGGCAATGGCAGCGACCTGCGCGGTGTCGACGTGCTGGTAGTGGAAGACGAGGGCATGACGCGCGACATCATGCGCCGGCTGCTCGAAGGCGCCGCCGCCAAGGTACGAACCGTGGACTCGGTGGCGGCGGCGCGCGAGGCGCTGGACAAGCGCGTGCCCCAGATCCTGGTGAGCGACATTGGCATGCCTGGTGAAGACGGCTACGCGCTGATCCGTTACCTGCGCTCCATGCCGAAGACCAGCCACGTGATCACGGTAGCGGTCACGGCGTTTGCGCGTCCCGAGGATCGCCGCCAGGTGCTCGACGCCGGCTACGACGAGCACCTCTCGAAACCGCTGGATGCGGATCAGTTGCTCGCGACGCTGGCGCGACTGGTGCAACGCTGATGCGTGTGAAGCGCGACATCATCGTGATCGGCGCCTCGTCGGGTGGACTGGAGGCGCTCAACCGAGTGCTCGAGGTTTTGCCGATCGATCTGCCGGCGGCGGTGTTCATCGTCATGCACGTGCCGGCGAATCCACCCAGCATCCTGCACGCGGTGCTGCAGCGTAAATCGCGCCTGCCGGTGTTTCCGGCGGTGGACGGCGCGCAGGTCCGGCATGGCGTGATCACGGTGGCCGTCAGCGATTGCCACTTGCTGTTCGCCGACGGACATCTGCGCCTGACGCGCGGGCCGCGCGAGAATCGTGCGCGCCCTGCGGTCGACGCCACGATGCGCTCGGCCGCGGTGGTATTCGGGCCGCGCAGCATCGGTGTGGTGCTCACCGGAAATCTCGACGACGGCACCGCCGGATTGTGGGCGATCAAGGACCGCGGCGGCGTTGCGATCGCGCAGTCTCCCGAAGAGGCCGAGTATCCGTCGATGCCGCGCAATGCCGTGCAACACGTCGAAGTCGATCACGTGGTCGGCCTGGCCGAGCTACCCGCCCTGTTGCAGGAGCTCGTGAACGAAGAGATCGAAATCAAAGTGCGTGATGCCGGGCAGGACGCGGTGTACATCGAGAACCTCATCGCGGCCGGAGAGAACGCCCTCAAGAGCGGCGTGATGAGCCTGGGTACGCCGTCGATGTTCACCTGCCCGCATTGTCACGGCACGCTTTCAGAGGTACGCGACGCCGGCCCGCTGCGGTTTCGTTGCCACACCGGGCACGTGTTCACGCCGTCGAGCCTGATCGTGGATCTCGACCGCACCATCGACGAGACATTGTGGAGCGTGCTGCGCTCCATCGACGAGCGTCAGCTGCTGCTGCGGCAGCTCATCGAGGACGCCAAGGTCAGCGGCAACGACGACGCTGCGCAGGAGTATGCGCGTCAGCTCGAGGACGCCAGGATGCGCGGGGACGAGATACGCGCACTGGTCATGATGCCTTTGCCTGCAGTCGCGAATGCCTGAGCGACGCGCCGCAGGGCGCATCGCGATTCTCGCCGGCGCAGGCTCGACGCTGCTGGCCATCCCGGCCATGGCGCAAACGCGCGCCGAGCAGCGCGACCAGGCGGTCGGCCAGTCCATCAGCTATGTGTTCGCCACCGATCTGGGCAGCGGCGTCTACGAACTCGACGGCCGCACGCTGCAGATCTACCGGCTGACGTACGCGCATGCGTGGCGCGAGCCGACGCCGGAGAAATTCGGGATCAGTTTCGATGTGCCCGTGACGGCGGGATTCTTCGATTTCACGCCGATCGACGTAGTCTCCGAGGGCATTCCGACGCGCGTGGACAGTTTCGCGGCGGTACCGGGCGTGAAGTTAGACTATCTACTACGCAATGACTGGCACCTGGTTCCCTACGCGCGCGCGGGATTCAGCGTGGCTTCGAGCAGCGTTGACGGCTGGCTGTGGGGCATGGGTGTGCAACTGGAGCATCGCGATGATTTCCACGGCTGGGACAGCTTCGTACGCAGCGAGCTGGCCGTCGCCGGCGTGGTTCATCGCCACGACGCGCCCGACGATCGCTTCGTGCGCCTGCGCCAGGGTATCGACCTCACACGCGGACTTTCCTGGAAGATAGCGCGGCGCAGCGTCGAGCTCGGGCTGTACGGCATCTTCGACGTGATCGTCGATTCACCCGGCGCGCCGCTGGCCGGCAACCGCAGCGACTATCCCATCCAGGCCGAGTTCGGCTTCACATTCTCGACGCGACCGCGTTACCAGGTGTGGCGTTTCGACGTGCCGCGGTTGGGCTTCGGTTACCGGCTGGCCGGGGAGCTGTCGGCGTGGCGCTTCGTGATCGGCGTTCCTTTTTGATTCAAGCCGCCGCGGCCGGCGCGTATTTCGCGAAAAGTGCGAGCTGTGCGGCGAGCGCGCGCTGAAATGCGGGACGCGCCTCGCAGCGTGCCTGGTACGCCGCGAGCACCGGCATGTTCTTCACCAGGACGGTGTGACGCAGGAGGCGCAGTACCGTGGTCATCAGCAGATCGGCTCCCGTAAATTCGTATTCGAGGTAGTTACGATCCATCAGCGACGCGGCCAGGCCGTCGAGTCGCAGCTGCGCCATCTTCTCCGCGCCCGGCCGGCGCTGCCGGCCCCAATCTTCGTTGGGGAAAAACAGATCGATGGTGGTGAGATTCTGCAGGTGCGGCTCGACTGAGTTCAGCGCCGCGAACATCCAGGTATGGGCGCGCGCGCGTTTGACGGGATCCACCGGCAGCAGGGTGGGGCAGCGCTCGCCGATGTGCATGACGATGGCGCCGGTTTCGAACAGCGTAAGTCCGCCTTCCTCGTAGACCGGCACCTGCCCAAAGGGCTGCAGGGCACGATGCTGCGGCGAATTGTTTTCGCCCACGGCCAGCAGGTTCTCCTCGTAGGGCAGGCCGGCTTCCTCCAGCGCCCAGCGCACGCGGAGATCTTTCACCAGGCCTTGAGCGAGGGGAGGCACCCATTTGAAGGTGGTGATCCGGATGTTCGGCATGGCGGAGTTCCCCAGTCGGTGAGAGCCACTCATGCGAATCCCTTCTGGCAGGCTTCGTCGAGATGCTCGAGACCGCTGGTCCAGCCGCGCGAATGCGACTCGCGCGCCTCGGCGGGCAATTGCTCATGCGTCACGACGACTTCCGTGCCCTTGCCGGCGCGCAGGAAATCCACGGTCACCAAGGTCTCCGCTGGTCCGGCATAGGGCGAGTTCCAGGTGAACACCAGGCGCCTGGGCCGGTCGATGACGCGATACTCGCCGGAATGTGGAATCGCGCCTTCTTCTCCCTGCATGACGATTTCGTAGCGGCCGCCGACCCGCGGCTCCACCTTGGCCACGGTGCTGCGGATGGTGCCGGGGCGCATCCAGGCGGCCAGGGCTTCCGGGTCCAGCCAGCAATCGAAGATGTCTTCGGCCGAGGCGGCGATGGTGCGGCGGACCACGACGGCGGCGGAGGCCAGCGGATTGTTCATGGCGGCATTCATTTGCGGTTCCTTTTCTTCGATGTGACGTATGCATCGAGGGCGGCGAGCCGGCCTTCCCAGAAGCGGCGATAGCGTTCTATCCACTGCGCGGCCTCGGACAGCGGCGCGGCGTTCAGCGAGAGCACGTGGTCGCGGCCCGACACTGCGCGCCGCACCAGTCCGGCGCGCTCCAGCATGCGGATGTGCTTGGAGATCGAGTTCAGCGAGATCGGAAAGTCCGCGGCGATGTCGGTGACGCGCGCGTCGGCGTCCGTGAGTCGGGCCAGGATGGCGCGACGTGTGGGATCGCAGAGTGCATTGAAGACGCCGTCGAGCCGTGCGGATTGATGTTCACCCATATGGGTGAATATAGGAGCGCGGCCACGCGCGGGTCAAGCTCTTCTTCAGATATCGAGCGTGATGCTCACCGGGCAGTGATCCGACCCCAGGACGTCGGCGTGGATCTTCGCTTCCTTGACGTTCTTCTGCAGCGCCTCGGAGACCAGCACGTAGTCGATTCTCCATCCCACGTTGCGCGCGCGCGAGTTCGCGAAATGCGACCACCACGAGTAGTGGCCGTTGCCCTGCGTGAACATGCGGAAGGTGTCGACGAAGCCGGCGTCGACGAAACTCTGGAAGCCCTCGCGCTCTTCGTCGGTGAATCCCTTCTTGCCGCGGTTGGGCTTGGGATTGGCCAGGTCCAGCTCGGTGTGCGCGACATTGAGATCGCCGCAGAAGATCACCGGCTTCTTCTTCTCGAGTTGTTTGACGTAAGCGAGGAAGGCCGGGTCCCAGTGCTTGTGGCGCAGCTTCAGGCGCGACAGGTCGTCCTTGGCATTCGGCGTGTACACCGTGACCGCGTAGAACTTCGGGAACTCGGCGGTAATGACCCGGCCTTCGTTCCACGAGTCGCGCTTCAGCTCGTCGGCGAACGTGAACTTGTTGGCGAAGCTGTCCGGGAATCCGTTGATGACCTTGAGCGGCTCGGTGCGCGAGAAGATAGCCGTGCCCGAATAGCCTTTCTTCTCGGCCGAGTTCCAGTATTCGCGGTAGTCGGGCAGGTCGATCTCGGCCTGGCCTTTTTCCGCCTTGGTCTCCTGCAGGCAGAGGATGTCGGGTTTATGCTTGGCCACGAATTCCTGGAAGGTCCCCTTCTTGACCACGGCACGAATGCCGTTGACGTTCCATGAGTAGAATTTCATGCGCGCGATTATAGGAGGTAAATAGTCGTGGAGATTACCGGCGGATGCCTTTGCAGGCGTGTGCGCTTCCGGATCACCGCCGAGCCCATGGCCATGCGCCTGTGCTGGTGCCGGCTGTGCCAGTACCTCGCGGCCGGCAATGCGACGGTGAACGTCGTGTTTCCGAGCGATGCCATCACCATCGAAGGCGAGCTCACCGACTATCGCAGCGTCGCCGACAGTGGCCGGGTCATGCATCGGAGGTTCTGTCCCGCCTGCGGCACGCAGCTGTTCAGCGCGGCCGAAGAACGTCCGCACCTGATCATCGTGCGCAATGGCGCGCTGGATGACACGGAATTAATGAAGCCCGGCGCGACCATCTGGACGACCGAGGCGCCGGAGTGGGCCTGGATAGACGAGGACTTGCCCCAGCACCGGGGACAGCCCCCGCCGGTGGCCTGAAGGCGCGCGCTCGAGGCGCGCGGGGAGTACTCTTGGCCGCAAACATGCGCCCGGGGGTCTCAGTCTGAACGCGCGCCTGAAGAACGAGTTCCGCTTCGCAAAGCTGTGGCCGTGGATCGAAAAGACCGCGCCGCGGCGTTTTGCGTTCGCCGTCATCATGGGCCTGCTGGCCGCGCTGCTGCACTGGGTGATTTTCCCGATCACGCAGTCGCGCGTGACTTTCATCTTCTTCATTCCGGCCATCGTGCTGACCACGACGATTGCCGGGCGCTGGCCGGGCGTGGTGGTGGCCGTCATGGGAATCGTGAACTCGGCGCTGATGAAGGCGCCGGGCTCCATCTGGATTCCGAATTCCGCCGAGCAGGTGGCGCTGATCTCATCGGCCGTGGTCTCGGTGCTGGTCATCCTGGTCGGCGACTACTACCGCTCGCTGTCGCGGCGCGAGCTCTCCGACCTGCACGAGTTGCACGAGCTCTCCGCGACGCTGGCGTCAATTCCAACGCTGCCGGAACAACTCAAGTTGATCCTCACGACCTTCGCGCGCATCCATGGCGCGCCCAAGGGCGTCATCTCGGCGCTGGATCCGGCGCGCGATGTGTTGATCGTGGCGGCGAGCGTGGGTTTCGGTGCGCCGACGCTCGCCGCCATGCGCGAGCTGCGCGTGGGCGCCGGAGCCGCCGGCCAGGCCTGTGCGCAGAAGACGCGCGTGGTGATCGAGGACGCCGAACACGATCCGCGCTGCGCCGAACTTCACGCGGCCATGCCGGGCGAAGGCGTGCGCGCCGTGCATGCCACACCGCTGGTCGGGCGCGACGGCCAGGTGCTGGGCGCCCTGACCGCGCACCTGGACAAGTCGCGCAAGCCCACGGAGCGTGAAATTCGCATCGCGGATATCTGCGCGCGCAAGGCCTCGGTGTTCATCGAGCGTGCGCGCGCCGAGGAGCTGGTCAGCCAGCGCGACCGGCGTTTCCAGTCGGTGCTGGAAGCCTCGGGCGTGCCTTTCCTGATCTGGTCGCCGGTGCGCAATGAGGCGGGGCGCATATTCGATTTCCGCTTCCGGTACGTGAACACGGCCGCGGCCGATCTCATGCGCGTGCAACCGGGCGACTACGTTGGCAAACGCGTGCTCGAAGCCCTGCCGCGCGCCTGGGACGAGCCCGGCCGCCTCGAGATGTACATCGAAGCGCTGGAGCGCAACGAAGTGATGCAGACCGAGCGGCAGTCAGAGGCCGACGGCAACCACGCCTGGTATCACATCGTGGCCTCGCCATTGGATGGCGACATCGCGGTGTGGTTTGCCGATATCACGCAGCGCAAGGCGCAGGAACGCGAGCTGCTGGAAGCCGACCGGCGCAAGGACGAGTTCCTCGCGACCCTGGCGCACGAGCTGAGAAATCCGCTGGCGCCGATCCGCCAGGCGGCCAGCATCGCGCGCAATGAGAATGCCACCGAGGCACAGCGGCGCTGGTCGAACAACGTCATCGAGCGGCAGGTGCAGCACATGTCGCTGCTGCTCGACGACCTGCTGGACGTGTCGCGCATCACGCATGGAACCCTGCAGCTACGCCGCCAGCAGACCGACCTGCAGTCCGTGGTCGGCGCCGCGGTCGAGACCGCGCGGCCGCTGATCGACGAGCGGCAGCACCGGCTCACCGTCGACGTACCCGAGAATCTGCACGTGTATGGCGATCCGCTGCGGCTCGCGCAGGTACTGTCGAATCTTCTTACAAACGCCGCCAAGTACACCCATCCGCGCGGCGCGATCCGGGTCGTGGCGGAAGAAGTCGGTGGTGAGCTCGTCATGAGCGTGGAAGACTCCGGCATCGGCATTGCTGCCGAGGATCTGTCCCGCGTATTCGGCATGTTCGCGCAGCTGCGATCGGCCCAGGACCACGCCGCCGGCGGACTGGGCATCGGCCTGGCGCTCGCCAAGGGGATCGTCGACCTGCATGGCGGACGCATCGAGGCGACCAGCGGCGGCCCTGGCAAGGGCAGCCGCTTCACCGTGCGTCTGCCGGGCGCCTCCCGTGCGGCGGCGGCGGAGCCGGCCGGGCGCGCGATACTCAACGGCCACGCCGCACCTAACAAACGCATCCTGCTGGCCGACGACAATCGCGACGCGGCAGAAAGCCTGGCCATCATCCTCAGGCTCGAGGGCCACCAGGTGGATCTGGCCCACGATGGTGCAGCTGCGCTGCAGCTGTTCGCCGAGAAGCGACCCGACGTGGCGCTGCTCGACATCGGCATGCCGAAAACCAACGGATACGAGGTGGCGAAGCGGATTCGCGCCAACCCGGGCGGCGAGGGGGTGCTGCTGATCGCCATCACCGGTTGGGCCCAGGATTCCGACAAGGCGCGCTCGCGCGCCGCTGGCTTCGATCACCACCTGACCAAGCCGGTCGAGCCCCATACGCTGATCGAACTACTGGGCCCTCCGCCCCAGGGGTGAGAGTTTTTGCCTTCTCGTGACACTTATATTGAATGAACTACGGTCCGCTGGAATTCGGCGCCTACCTGCAGCGTAGGGAAACGGGTCAGGACGAGTCCGCCGAGGTGCGCGCCGCGCGCGCTGCGGCGCCGGAAGCGCGCCCGGAGGACAACGGGCTCAGCATCGTGTCGGGACCGAGCGAGCTGCGGCCCCTGGCGCGGGATGCAAAGGTCGAGGCTGTGAGTGTTTACGAGGCCATCGTGGACCGGGCGCCGGGCCATCGCGCCAGCCCGGTTCGCGTGCGCGTCCAGCGCGCATGGCGGCCCATCGTCCTGGTGCTGTCCTCGCATCAGCCCGTGTGCTGGCAGATCGAACCCGCGGAGGGCGTGGACCTGCGGGCGGTATTGCTGGCCGGCAGCGGCGAGTCGCGCGTGGCTGGAGCGCCGCAGGTGCCGGTGACTTCAATCGGCGGCTTCTACGCCTTCAAAAGCGGATCGCTGGAGTTTCAGCACCTGGAGCGCGAGGTGCGCCGGTTCACCGGTTGCAGCATCGAGCATTTCTACGGCGCCTATGCCGAAGATCAGTTCGAAGTCGGCATGGACTAGAAAGAAATGGGGACATTCCTCATTTGCTAGCAAAAGGGGACGCACCTGAAGCAGGTACGTCCCCTTTTGCACCGCGAAGCGGGCAAATGAGGAATGTCCCCATTTCTTTCTACAGCTGAGAGCGAAGTAGCAGCGCCAGCCGTTCGTTGACGCGCCGTCCAAACTTACGATTGCGCCATTTCTTGAGCACCATGCGCCTCGAGTGGCGGATGTCCTCGTCGATGAGCGCGACCTGCTGGCGCGCCAGCTCCTCGCTGAACACGTTGAGATTGGCTTCGTCGTTGAGACGGAAGGAGCGGTCGTCGAAATTCGCCGAGCCCACCGAGCTCCACACGCCGTCGATGACCAGCACCTTACAGTGCATCATCGTCGGCTGGTATTCGTAGATCTGGATGCCGGCGGCCAGCAGCGCGCCATACAGTCCCTGCGCGGCCCAACGGCCGACGCGTGCATCGGTGTAACGCCCCGGCACCACGATGCGCACGCGCACGCCGCGCCGTGCGGCCGAACACAGCGATTCCACCGTGAGCTTGTCCGGCACGAAGTAGGCGTTTTCGATGTCGATCGAAGTCTTCGCCGCGCCCAGCGCCAGCAGCACCATGAGATGCATGCTCACCGATCCGCCCACCGGTGAGCTGCCGAACATCTGCGCATCCATGTCGCCGGCCGGCGCGAGCTTCGGGAAATATTCCGCGCCGTGCAGCACGCGGCCGGTGGCCTTGATCCAGTTGTCGACGAACACCGCCTGCATCTGAGCCACGACCGGGCCCTCGGCCTTGAAATGCGAATCGCGCCAGGGCGGTAACCCCTTGAGACCGTCCTTCCACTCGATACCCATGCCGACGCCGCCCGTGAATCCCAGCTTTCCGTCGACGACCAGCAGCTTGCGGTGCGTGCGGTTGTTGAGGCGGCCGAGGTGATACCAGGAGGGCGGGTGATAGACGTGCAGGTCGCAGCCGGCCGCGCGTGCTGCCTGCAACAGGTGCTGGTTCATGGTTCGCGAGCCCAGCCAGTCGAGCAGCATGTGCACCTGCACGCCGCGGCGGGCGGCCGCCGACAACTCCTCGACGAACGTGGCGCCCACGCCATCGCGGAAAACGAAGGTCTCGAAGGTGATGTTGGTTTCCGCGGTGCGGATGGCGTTGAGCATCGCCGTATAGATCTGCGAGCCGTTCACCAGCGTGGTGATGCGGTTGGCGGGAACCAGGGGCGGGCCCAGCAGGATGCCCAGTGCCCGGCGGAAGTCCGCGTCACCGCTGGTGTACAGGCGGCGCGGACGATACAGCAGGCGCTTCTCGGTGGTGACCAGATTCGCGCCGATCCACAGGACCAGCGCGGCCACGAGCAAGGTGCTGAGGACGACGATGACTGTCACGTTGTTAGCAGATGCGAGCGAATCGCAATTGGCGTGGGAGCTGCCTTACACACACTCGCATGATCCATTGGTACCGGCGCATGTCGCAAGCGCACTAAGTTGGGTGCCATCAACCCAGGAGGACGATCATGGCCAAGGCAAAAGCGAAAGGACGCGCCAGGACCACGCGGCGCAGTGGTGCGGGCAAGGATGCGATTGCGCTGCTGAAGGCAGACCACCGCCAGGTCGAGCAGTGGTTCGGTCAGTTCGAGAAGGCAAGAGATGACCAACGCAAGCAGCAGCTCGCCACCAGCATCTGCATGGCGCTCAAGGTGCACACCACCATCGAGGAAGAGGTCTTCTACCCGGCGTTCTTCGATGCGACGGAAGACGAGGAGCTGCATCACGAGGCCATCGTCGAACACGACGGTGCCAAGAAGCTGATCGCCGCGATCGAAGCCTCGGGACCGGAGGACGACTACTTCGATGCCAAGGTCAAGGTGCTGTCGGAGATGATCAAGCATCACGTGAAGGAAGAAGAGCAGCCGGGTGGCATGTTCGCCGAGGCGCGCAAGTCGGACATGGATCTCGCCGCGCTGGGCGAGCAGCTCGCGGCGCGCAAGGCTGAGCTGGAAGGTGAGATGGGCTCGGCCGAAGGCATGGCGCCGGGCGCACGCAAAAGCCGCAACGGCGGCGTGCGCGTCGAGGGTCGGCACTAACTACCTCGGGTGGCTACCGAATCGGATCCCTGCGCCGGCACTCCGCCGGCGCCGGGATTCGGCGGGATGCGCTGGCGCCGCAGGAGCTTCGGGTGCCAGTAGCCGTTCGGTGCAAGGAAGTCACGTACCGTGCTCCAGTTGGGCTGGTACTGCGCGGCCACCTTGAGCGCGACCACCGCGGGCATCGCGAGCAGCATGCCCGGGATACCCCAGAACCCATAGCCGAACCAGACCGCCAGCAGCACCACCAACCCGTTGACCTCGAACCGGCGGCCCACCGTCAGCGGCTGCACCAGCTGTCCTTCGATGAGATGCAGGCACAGGAACACGCCGGGCACCGCCAGTGCCTCACCCAGGCTTTCGAAAGTCACCAGCGCGGCTACCGACAGAATGAAGAACGCCGCGATGGGTCCCAGGTAGGGTACGAAATTGAACAGCGCGGCGATGATGCCCCAGAGAATGGCGTTCGGCATGCCGAGCGCATACATGGCGAGCGCCGTGCAGATGCCGAGCCCGACATTGATGAGTGCCACCGTGCCGAAATAACGGCCGACCTCGTAGCGTATGGCCTCGGTGAGGCGCAGTGTGCGAGCGCTGGCCTCGCTGCCCGACAGCGAAGCGCCAAGGCGCGCGAGCAGGGGTGGGCCGCCGAGCAGGAAGAACAAAGTCAGCGGTATGACCGTGAGCCATCCGAGCAGCGACTTGGTGATGGAGATCGCGGTGCTTTCTCCGTCGACCGGCGTGACGATGGCGGGCTTGCCCGACGCGACGGAGCCACCCTGCGTGAGTTGTCCGGCGCGCGTGGCGACCGCATCGACACGATCGAACATTTCACGCAGCGGCTTGAGCCGCGGATCGATCTGGCGCAGCGTCTGTGGCGCGCGTGCCAGCCATTCGGTCGCCGGCCGCCAGGCGGCATTCACAGCGCCGACGAACGTCGCGCAAACCACCAGCATGACGATTGCCACCGCGAATCCACGCGGCAGGCCCCAGCCCTGCAGCCGATCGACCGAAGGCGTGAGCAGCAATGTCAGGAACAGCGCCATCGCCACCGGGATCAGCACGTCCTGCGCGAAATAGCACACCACGCCGAGGCCCAGGATGGCCACCAGCCACACGGCCTTGACCAGTTTGGGATCGGGACGGTCGTCTTGCTGCGCGGGCATCGCACCAAATGTCGGCCATTCACTGACGCGACGACAGGCGTGCGCGCCGCCGGCACGGGTCGTCCTCGGGCCATCGCGAAGTAGGGAAGGTCTGACAGCGGCGGTGCCGGTCGCCTTCGCTACAATCGCGGCCCTTGCAGAAGTTTCCCGCGGAGGAGCCATGGACCAGAAATCGCCACGACGCATCGTCGTCGCCGACGATAACGAGGACTCCGCGGAGAGCTTCGCGATGCTGCTGTCATTCTCCGGGCACGAGGTGCGCATCGCGCACGACGGCGCCGCGGCGCTCGATGCGGTACGCGACTTCCGCCCCGACGTGGCCTTCCTCGATATCGGCATGCCGGGGCTGACCGGCTACGAAGTGGCGCAGGCCGTGCGCGCCGAACCCTGGGGCCGGGAAGTGAAACTCATCGCGGTGACCGGCTGGGGCCAGCCCGACGATCGGCTGCGCGCGCGCAGCGCGGGTTTCGATCGGCATCTGATCAAGCCCATCGATCCGGCCGAGCTGGATGGCCTGCTGGATGCCTGAGGGATCGGCGGACCGGATTATCGGGAAAGGGCGAAGGTCAGGCCCGCGGCGACGGCTGCCGTGAGGCCGAACGTTATCGCGACCAGGTTCGCGAAATTGCGCGCGATGAAAGTCATCGGAGCTCCGGGCTTCGTCAGTAGATAGGCGAGACTAGGCTAGCCCGGGATGCGCGGCGCGTCGTCCGCGCGAGCGGCCGCGCCGCGTCCGTCCACGACGCGTTGCGCATGCGGCGATCTCCCACGGACCGGTGTTGCGCGCGTGTAGGCCAGGAACTACATGCGGGGAAACCTGTCAGACTCCAGCAATGATGGGGCGGCGTTCAGCGGCATTGCTCTGCGTGCTGCTGACGCATGCATTGCTGTTCGTGATGTTCCGGCTCAATCGCACCGTCGACGTGCCGCCCGCGACAGCCGCTGACTTCGTCAGCGAGCCCATCACGTTGTACCTGCCGCCCCTGCCGACAGAGTCCCAACAGGAAACCGCGGCTCCTGCTGCGCCGGCACCACGAGCTGCGCAGCCGGATTCGCCGCCGGTCCCGAATGCGCCGGCGGCGACCAGCGCGATTGTCACACCAATGGCGACGCCAGAGGCGCGTGTCGACTGGCCCATCGAGGGCAAGAAGGCCGCGGAGCGCGTGCTGGCGCGCGAGGCGGAGGCCGAGCGCATCGCCAAAATGTTCGCGGGACCTGGCGGTACCTGGGCCTCGCTCACCAAGCGACAGCGCTCGATGCTCAGCAAGTTCCGCTGGAAAAAAGGTGTCGTGCTGGAGTACGACTCCCAGGGCAACCAGATCTATCACCTCGGTGACGGCTGCTTTATCGTGAACTCGGGCTTCATCGCCTGCGCGATCGGCAAGAAGAAAGTGCACGGCGACCTGTTCGAGAACATGCGCGAATACTTCGACGAGCAGCGCCTGCCGCAGACCGACGAGGGCAACGGCACCGAGCCCGAGGCGCTCAGGCCGCCGTTCTAACTACACTCAGCCGGCCTTGTTGCGAAACGCCTTGCCGCCCTTGTAGGCACCCTTGGCGCCGGCCGCCTTGCCGGTGAATTTCTTCTTGAATCCGGCCGGTTTGCCACCGAACGAAGGCTTGCCGCCAAACGAAGGCTTGCCGGCGAAGCGTGGCTTGCCGGCATGTCGCGGCCGCTCGACTTGCGCGGCATCCTGGTCGCCGACCGGCGTAAAGCTCTCGACGCGCGGCGCATCGGCGCCGGCAAAGCGCGGCGTGCCCTTGTAGTTGCGCGACTGGCTGCGGCGGCTTTCAAAGGGGCGCGGCTCGCCGGCCTTGTCGAATCGATTGCCACCACCGGTGTAGGGCTTTCTTGGCGCCGGCGTAAGGACGGCGCTCGCCACGGTCCTCGGCCATGCGATCGGGCCGCGTCGACTTGCCGGAGAACTTCGGCTTGTCGGGTTTCGAATCCACGCGCTGGATGCGGATGGCTTCGCCGCGCACGCGCACGTCCTGCAGGCTGGCCATCATCTCGTCGGGCAGCGCGGGCAGATCCACGTAGCTGTGATCTTCGCGGATGTCGATGTGGCCGATGTTGCGGCCCTCGATGCCGGCTTCATTGGCGATGGCGCCGACGATGTTGCCGGGGAGCACGCCGTGCGCATGACCCACTTCGATGCGGTAGGTCTGCGTGGGCTGGCTGCCGTCGATGCGCGGTGGTGCCTTCTGTTCGGGCTCCGTCTGCGCCTTCTGCGCGAGGAACAGCGGCGTCGATCCCTGCACCATGCTGGCGAGCGCCGCGGCAATCTCGATCGCGGGGATATTGCCCTCGCTCTCCACCTGCTCGAGCAGCGACTGGAATTCCTTGCCGGCGCCGGAGAGCACGGCGGCGGTGATCTTTTCCTTGAACTTGACCACGCGCAGCTCGTTGACGTCGGCCACGGTCGGCATCTTCATCTCTTCGAGCTGCTGCTTGGTCACACGCTCGATGACGCGCAGCATGTTCCGCTCGCGCGGGGAGACGAACAGGATGGCGTCGCCCTGGCGGCCGGCGCGTCCGGTGCGGCCGATGCGATGGATGTAGGTCTCGGAGTCGTACGGGATGTCGTAGTTGAGAACATGCGAGATGCGCTCGACGTCGAGACCGCGCGCGGCCACGTCGGTGGCGATCAGGATGTCGATCTTGCCGTTCTTCAGCTGCGTCACCATCTGCTCGCGCTGACGCTGCTCCATGTCGCCGTTCAGCGCGGAGGCCGCGAAGCCACGCGCCTCGAGGCGCTGCGCCAGGTCGACGGTCTCGATCTTGGTGCGCACGAACACCAGCATGGCGTCGAAACGCTCGGATTCGAGCACGCGCGTGAGCGCATCCAGCTTGTGCAGGCCGCTGACCATCCAGTAGCGCTGCCGGATTTTCGGTGCGGCCTCGCCACGCGACTGCACGGAGATCTCGCGCGGCTCGCGCATGTGGGTCTGGGCGATGCGGCGGATGGAATGCGGCAGCGTGGCGGTGAACAGCGCCACCTGCTTTTCTTCCGGCGCCTGCTGGAACAGGAACTCGATGTCGTCGACGAAGCCCATCTGCAGCATCTCGTCGCCTTCGTCGAGCACCAGGAACTTGAGACTGGCCGAGCGACAATGCACCGCTCTTGACGTGATCGAGCACGCGTCCGGGGGTGCCGACGACCACGTGGGCGCCACGCTTCAGTCCCTTGAGCTGCGGGGTATAGCTCTGTCCGCCGTAGATGGGCAGCACGTTGAAGCCGGGCATCTTCGCGGCGTATTTCTGGAAGGCTTCGGCCACCTGGATGGCGAGCTCGCGCGTGGGTGCGAGGATCAGCGCCTGCGTTTCGCGCAGCTCGACGTCGATCTTCGAGAGGATGGGCAGCGCGAACGCGGCCGTCTTGCCGGTGCCTGTCTGTGCCTGCCCGAGCAGGTCGGCGCCACCCAGGATCACCGGGATGGTCTGCGCCTGGATGGGCGTGGGCGTTTCGTAGCCCACATCGTTGAGGGCGGCGACGACGGCGTCGCTCAAGCCAAGCTCCGCAAAGCTGGGTGTGGGTGTGGCTTCAGTCATAGGTTTTGTTGGCGCCGGGGCCGGCACCATATAAAGAGGGGCGCGCAATTTACGCTGAATCCTCCCCCGCGGCACGAAAATCGAGCTGATTCCGCCATTCGGCGGCCGAAATCTACTCTGAGCGGGCGAGTCCGGGTTCTGCTGAAGGGCGTGGCGTCGCTTTCGATCTCCTGCCAGTCCTGGTCCCAGGAATCGACCTCGTAGCGGCGCGTCATCGGAAAGGCGGCGGGGCGCAGGTATTCGAAGCGCTTGTCATAGTCCAGCTTGGTGGCGTAACGCGGCTCGGTTTCGGTGATGGTGCCGGCCGTCAGGCTGCCGAGAATGTTGAGCTCGCCCGATCTTGCCGCGATCCGCCGATTCGATGCAGAACTTGCGGCGCGCGAACAGCGCGGCGTGGATGTTCAGGTCGCCGGTACCGGTGATCTGCGTGCGCGCGACGCGGATGTCGCGCCCGGAAATCAGCGCGAGGAAATCGCGCGAGATCACCGTGTCGCGCGGATCCTTGAGGTAGGTGATGTCGTCTTCGATCTCGATGTCGGTGTGCGAGTACACCGTGAAGATGCCGGCGCACGGTGCCGCGCACGTAGAGCTTCGCGCCCTTCTCGCCGATGAGGTACTGCGGCTTCTGCGAAGGCTCGGCGCGCTCCAGCGGGCCATCGCCATTCGCCAGCCGCCACGCGTAGCTGCCATCGGGATTGAAGATGATGCGCGTGTCGGACTCGAACACGCGCCGGTCGTGACTCCTCGCCGCCACCGATCACGTCGGGCATGTCGCGCGGCAGCATGACGCGTTCGGTGCGGGTCTCGACACCACCCTGGAACACATTCTTGTTGCGGCGTTTCGGGAAGTCGTCGATGGTCATGCTGGCCGCGGCCGTGGTGACCTTGCCGAAGAAGCGCGGTTCGATGCCGCCGCTGAACGCCAGGCCGATCTGGGTGTTGCTGTGAAAGCGCCCGTCGATGACGTCGTCGTGCAGGCGGATGTTCGGATCCCAGTGATTCACCAGCTGCGTGAAATGCGAGAACGCCAGGCGCTTCAGCGACAGGCGCGTCTTCATGCGCTTGCCGTCCTTGTGGGTCATGACCTCGGCGATCACCTGCTCGAGCCCGGTGCTGTCGGCCGCCGGCTGGCGCATCACGCGCGCCGAGTACTGCTGGCCGTCCTGCTGCCAGGTGAGCTCGGTGTTGTTCATGTCCGTGTCGAGCAGCTTCTGCGCCAGCTGCTGCACGTTCTTGGTGAGCATGATCTGTTCGGTCTGCGGCACCGGCTCAGCCGGCAGCGCCATGGACTCGGTGAACGCGGGCACCGTGACCAGTGACTCTCCGAGAGTCGTCAGCACCGGACCCTCGGCTGGCGCGATTTCGGCGCGCCGCGGCGGGCGCGAGTTCTTCGACGGTCGGGGTGGCCTCGAGCAGCGGCACGGCGTCCGCGACCATGGGCGCGTCCAGCGTCTGCTCCGTCGTGCCGGGATCGTCCAGTACGTCTTCGACGGGCTCGGGTGCCGGCTGGGGCAGGGCGGCTTCGGTGAATTCCTCGCTGCTGGGTCCTTCGCGCGTTTCCAGCTGCACCGACAGCTCGGGTACGTCGCGCTCGTCTTCGCCGGCGCTATAAAGCGCGCGCACCAAACAGCACCAGCAGCGTCGCGTGTAGCGCGACGGATATGCCCAGGGTGGTGGCGATGTCGCGATGCGTGGTACGCAACGCCGTCCAAAACGATTCCGCCGCATGGCGCATGGCGAGCGCTGCGTTATGACGTGCCGTCGCGAACGCGGGCGAAACCACCCGAGACCTCCGGTTCTTCTTATCTCCCGACCTTTATCTTGCGCCGTTCATCCGGGTCGGTCGACCGGTATTTGGCGGCAACTCTTCACGGATTCGACTGACGGCGCACTGCGCTGGGATCGCCGGTGGGTGGCGGCGCGCGATCGACCGCCGCCGGTGGCCCCAGGATTTCCGTGAGCAAAGGTTTCAAAGCGTCGGCCCACAGCTGGTACGCCTGGGTCGTCAGGTGCAGTCCGTCATGCGCCATGCCCTCGCGCAGCCGGCCATCGGGCCAGGCAAGTTGTTCGTTGATGTTTATGTAACGTATGGATTTTCCATCGGCCAGCGCGGCAATCCGCCGGTTGGCGGCCTCGATGACGGGCTTGACCGCCAGGTTGTCGTCGCGCGGCGTGATGCCGGTGACGATGACGGTGGCGCGCGGGGCCCGCTTGCGGATCTCGCGCACCAGGGCGGCGACGCCGCGGGCCACCTCGGCGCCGCGCGCCTCGACTGTCGCCCAGCGGAGTCACGTTGCCCACGTTGTTGGTGCCCGCCAGCACCACGACTGCCTTCGGATTGACGCCGTCGAGCTCGCCGTTCTGCAGGCGCCAGAGCATGTGCTGGGTCTTGTCCGCACCCCAGCCGAAGTCCGCGGCATTCCAGCCCTTGAAGTTGGCGTTCCAGTTGGCGAGGAAGTCCGCGTACTGCTCGTCGGAGGTGCCCCAGCGCCGCGTGATCGAATCGCCCACGAAGTAGACGTCGATCTGGCCGGCCTTGCGCTTGGCCAGCAGCTGCTCATGCGCCAGTCTGGAGTTGGCATCGGTGCGCGGCATGGCCACGTCGGCACGTTCGATGGGCGGCCGGCCGGCGACCAGCGCCGACAGCCAGTCTGCCGAGGCCTTGGTCCAGGGCATGGACTGTTCGGGCGTCGCCAGGTGGTTGTGAGGCGAGGTGGGCATGGGAGCGGCCTGCTTGGGCCCCTGGATCTGGTTGAACGCGGCCCAGATGCCCACGGGCGGCGTGACCGTGTCGATGAACCCCATGGACACCAGCGAGGGCACCTTGATGTGCGCGGCGCAGTTCACCGTATCGAAGTACTGCGCGGTCGCCAGCACCTGCGGATCGTTCGGGTCCCAGAAGGGATAACCGGGCTTGCGGCCATGGGCCGTGCCATTGGCGTCCGCGCCGGCCGGCACATTGATCAGCATGGCGGTCACCTTGGGATGCAGGCCTGCCGCGCACAGGCTCTGCTGCCCGCCCATGCTGGTGCCCATGACCACCAGCGTCTTGCCGTCCCAGTCGGGCCGGCTCGCCAGGTAATCGACCGCGCGGATGTCCGCGAGGTACATGTAGAGGAAATAGTTCTTGTCGCGGTTGCGGGTCTCGATGGTGTTGTAGGCCTTGAGCTCGGCCGGCAGCGCGTCGTAGTACTCCTTGGGCTGATCCGGCATCACGTCATGCGGCTCGATGTTCACGGCCAGCCAGCCTTCGGCGGCGCGATCGGTGACCCAGGGTTTCTGCAGCGGATAGGGCGGGCTGGCCCATTGCAAGAGAATCAGGCCGGGGTATTTTTTCTTGTTAGTTGGGTCATGCGGCTTCGCGACCTGGCCCCAGACATGTTTGCCGTCGAGGTGGTCAATTTTCAGGATGGCGAAATCCACGCCGTCCTTTTCGCTGGGTCTGGGCGTGAGCTCGGGCTTCGGCGGCACCTTGCGCAGGGCTGCGATCTTTGCGCGCCAGAAGGCGTCGAAATCCGCGGGGGCCGGAATCGCAGGCTGGATCTTCTCGGGCGCCACGGCGGCGCCCAGAGCTTTGGGTTTTGCGCCGGGCGTGTTCTCGGTGACTTCCACGTACACCATGCCGGGCTCATCGAGCTTCGCTTCGATGACGGTGGGCTTGCCGGGAATGACCTTGCCGCGCCCGATCTCCTCGAGATTGTTCTTGCGGATCACGTAGCTGGCACTGGGCGAGCCCCAGGGCAGCGTGACATACCAACCGGCGGGTTCGCCGAGCGCATAGATGCCGGAGTTCTTGTAGGGCACATAGAGTGGGCCCGCCGATTCGTCCGCGACTGCTGCCGCGCACAGCAGCAGGCTCGCGGCCAGTGCCGCGCGAATGATCTTCATTGCTCCCCCTTCGAGATCGATCAGGCGCCGACAGGCTTGGTCGCCATCTTCTGCGCCTTGAGCACCAGCTCGGTGGCCAGCAGGCACTGCTCCTGGTTCTGCGCTACATCGGTCCGCTCGACGATGTCGCGCACGAATTGCGGCCCGAACGGCAGCGGCACCTTGTTGCAATCGATATAGCGCGCCTGTTTCTTGTCGACGATGTACAGGTGATTGCCGCCCTTGAGGCCCGAGGCGACGTTGGTGTACTTGCGCAGCTCGATGTAACCCTCGGTGCCGACGATGAACAGCCGTCCATCGCCCCAGGTATCAAGACCATCCGGCGTGAACCAGTCCACGCGGATGTAGCCGGTGCCGCCGTTACCCGTGGCGATCATGTCGCCGAAGTCCTCGAACTTCGGGTACTGCGGATAGGCGACGTTGCCGGTCTGCGCGGCAACCACATGTGCCTGCGTGCTGCCGGTGTAATAAAGGAATTGATCGGCCTGGTGCGAGCCGATGTCCGTGAGGATGCCCCCATAGCGAGCCTTGTCGAAGAACCATTCAGGCCGGCTCGGGATGTTCATGCGATGCGGCGCGAGGTTCACGGTCTGGATGACCTTGCCGATGGCGCCCTGCTTGATCAGCTCCCCGGCATGCACGGCCGAGCGCACTTCGAGACGCTCGGAATACATGATGGCGAACTTGCGCCTGGTTTCCTTGATGGCCTTGCGCACCTCGGCGAGCTGCTCGAGCGAAGTGATGCGCGGGTTTGTCGCCGAGGTAATCCTTGCCGGCCTTCATGACGCGGATGCCGAGCGGGGCGCGCAGATCGGGGATGGGCGCGCCCAGCACCAGCTGGATGGACTTGTCCTCGATGATTTCGTCTTCGCTCGCGGCGAGCTTCACGTCGCCGAACTCCTTGCGGTACTGCGCGATCTGCGCCGGATCCTTGGAATAAAAGGAGACCAGCTCGCCGCCGCCGCGCTGAATGGCGCGGGTCATGCCATAGATGTGCGCGTGGTCGAGGCCGATAGCGGAAAACTTGATGTGGTGCGTCGGAGTGATTTCCGGGCGCGAGGTATTCGCTTCGTCGACGGTGCCGGCGCCGGAGACACCTTGCGCCACCGCGGTTGCCGATACTCCCGAAAACATGCCTGCAATACCTGCGGCCTGCAGAAAATCGCGTCGATTCGCTCCGCTCATTTCGTTCCCCCGTCGTTGGACGGGCAGATCTGTCAGGCGCAGGCGCCACTTTCAAGCGCCGCCGGGGGTCTGACCCAATCAGCCTTTCTGCGCCAGGCGCCAGATCGTCACACGCCGCGAACAGCACGGTGAAGCCGAGCATGACGGCGATCGCGATCGACAGCGGCTCGGATTGGTCCTGTGTGATGCCCGCGAGATGCATGGCGAACTGCTTGACGTGGTATTGCGGCCAGATCGGCGCCTGCCAATACATCGACTTCGGCATGCGGGAAAAACATGCCGGAGAGATAACAGCCGGGTAGATAGATGAGATTGGCGTACGCCGGGCGCGGCCGTGCCGCTCACCAGCGAACCGATCATGAGCCCGAGCGCGCAGAACGGAATGGTCCCGACCAGCAGCGCGCCGCTCAACGCCGCCACCTGGCCGGCGCCGAGCGCGAGCTTGTCGGCGCCCAGCGCCAGGATGAGCGATGGGTAGGTACGCGAGCACCGCCAGCACCAGGCCGCTCACGATCTTCGCGACCACCCAGGATGCCGGCGGCGCCGGCTGTGCACGCTTGAGACGCAGCAGGCCCATGTCGCGTTCGAGCGCCAGCGTGACTCCGGTGGCGAACAGCGCCGGCATGGTCACGGCCATGATCGAGAATGCCGAAGAACAGGAAGATGCCCAGATTCGCATCCTTGTCGATCGCTTCACCGGTGATCACCAGCGCGAACAGCGCGTACAGCGCGAAGGGCAGCACCAGCACCGGAATCGCCACGCCCGGATTGCGCACCATGCGCATCAGCTCGAAGCGCGTTTCCGTGAAATATGCGCCCAGCGCGCTGCCGCGCGAAGCTGCCGTCGCAATCGATTCCAAGCCAGCGCGTTCATGCAGCCTCCCGTGTGAGTTCGTTGAATGCTTCGTTGAGTCCGGCCTGGCGCACCTCGAGCCTGCCGAGCGCGGCGTCGGCGGCCAGCAATCGCCGCACCACGTCTTCGGCGTCGGTGGCGGTGATTTGCAGGCGATCCTGCACCCGCTGTGCCTCGACCACGCCCGGCCAGGCGCGCACCTCTTCGACCGCGAGTTGCGACTCGCAGCTGATCTGGCGGCGCGAGACCAGCGCGCGCATGTCATCGACGCTACCGGTGGCGATGACGCGGCCCTTGCTGATCACCGCGACGCGATCAGCCAAAGCCTCGGCCTCCTCGAGGTAGTGCGTGGTCAGCACGACCGAGCAACCGTCGGCCAGCAGGCGGCGCACGCTGGTCCACAACGCCTCGCGCGCCTGCACGTCGAGGCCGACCGTGGGTTCGTCGAGAAACAGCACCTGCGGGCGCCCGCAGATCGCCACCGCGAATTGCGCCTGGCGTTTCTGACCGCCGGAAAGTTTGCCGTAGCTTCGATTGGCGAGCTGTTCGATGCCTGCGCGCCGCAGAGTTTCTTCCACGCTCATCGGATTGTCGTAGTAGCTGGCGGCGAGTATCACCAGCTCGCGCACGCTTGAGCTCCTTCGGCAGTTCGACGTCCTGCATCATCACGCCGAGCCCGCGCCGCCGTGCGATGTCCTGGGGCGCACCGCCGAGCAGTGTGACTTCACCGGCGTCTGCTTCGATGAGGCCAAGCCACAAGGCGATCGCGGTGGATTTGCCCGCGCCATTCGGTCCGAGCACCGCGAGCAGTTCGCCGCGTCTGACTTCGATGTCGATGCCGGCGAGTGCGGTCGTCTCGCCGTAACGCTTGATGATGCCGCGCAATTCGGCAACCGGAGCATGGGCGGCCATGCCAGGCTCAGGCATTGGCGCAACTGTCACGGGGCTGACGGGCGGCTGCGGCGCCGGCTTGCGCAGCGGATATTTGCGGCCATTGAGCAGCTGGCCAATGACGGTCGGGCGCACGAGGAAGTGATAGCTCAGGAACAGCACCGCGAAGCTCGCCACCAGGATGAACGGATACTTGATGCCCCAGTGCAGCGGCCAATGACCCACCCAGACCGGCGAGCGCGCGACCACCGGCAGGTGCGCGAGGTAGATCCAGTACGAGGCATCGGCGATGTAGCGGCGCACCGCGCTGTAGTTGGAGAGGAAACGCAGCGCGGCACCGGTGAGACCGAATACCCAGCCCCACACCGCGACACCGAATACCAGCGCGAACAGCGTCTTGGTGAGGCCGGGCTGCGCCAGCGGTGTGGCGTGCATGGTGTGCAGCAGCCAGCCGGTGGCGACGATGCCCAGCACCAGGTGTACGAACCACCCGCGGGTGATCGCATCGAGCGCCGCGGAGCGAGCGATGCACCAGCCAGCCGAAGACGAACGCCGTGCCAAAACCCACGGTGGCCGGAACCTGCGGAATCAGCGACTGATCGGGCGTCGGGATGCCCTGCCAGTAAAACCAGAATGGCAGCGTCATCAATGCGCCCGCCAGCGGGATGCCAAGCGTGAACACCGCGATCCGCATGCGAATCGAGTTCACCACCAGCGTGTCGAGCAGGCTGCGCAGTTTCTGCGCGCCGTCGAATCTCACCACCAGTGCGCGCAGCGCGATGACCGCGACGTACAACAGCAGCAACTCGTACAGGAACCACAGGTGCGTGAGCGGGAACCAGCCGGGCGGTGGCGCGGGCGGCGCCGGCGGCGTGCCGCCGAATATCTTGGTCATGCCCAGGTTCCAAACGAAGAAGATGGTCGGGACCAGAATTACCCAGCCGACGATCATCGGCACCACGATGCGCTTGGCGCGATTCGACCAGAAGCCGCGTGCGCCGAGCTTGTGATAGAGCAGCCGGCCGAAAAACCCCGCGATGAAGAAGAACAGCGACATGCGGAATATGTGGCTGACGAAGCCTGCGTCGCTCAGGAACTGGCTGGGCGAATTGTCGATCATGGACCAGATGCCTGGCGGCCAGCCTGGCATGAACGACAGCGACGCGTGGAACGCCACACCTAACAACAGCGCAAAGCCGCGCACCGCGTCGAGCGCGTGCAGGCGCTGATCCGGAGCCTGTGCAGTAGTCATTTCTTGTTCTCCTTGGAAACTGGCTCTAAAGAAAGTCGCGGCGGCGCGCGGCGAAAAGGAAGGGCAGGGCGAAGGCGATGACCAGCACCGCGAGCTCGTAGCCCAACACCGTCCAGAAGGTGGAATTCCACACCGGGGCCGCTGCCCACATGTGCTGCTGGATGCCGGGCAGCGGTCCGACCGTGAACATGAAGATGCTCACGCCCATGTTGGTGATGATGATCACTGCCGAGTTCAGGGCTTCGGACTGGGCGTACATGGCGCCGCACAGCACTACTGCAAAGTTCGCGAGCATGAAGACACACAACAGGGTGACGTACGGCGCGATGCCGTCCGGTACGCTCGCCTTGAAGAACACCAGCATCAGCGCGGCCGCGCAGCTGATCGACCACATGATCAGGAAACCGGCGAACAGGCCGAGCATCTTGGCGCGCACGTAGTCGGCAATCGACAGGGGCAGGCTGAGGACGAACTGCAGCGACTGTTCCTTGCGCTCGTTCATGATGCCGTACAGCGCCAACATCACGCCGGTTGCGATGATGGTCGTGAGCCAGGTGAGCGCGCCCACGTTGAAGCCGGCCTTGCCGAGGGTCGCGATCAGCACCGAGGCGACGCCGGCGAGCGCGCCACCGGCGATCATCCAGCGGTAGATGTACAGCTCCTTCGCGATGAGCTTGCGAGTCACGACGTTCATGCTCCGCGGGCCTCCCGGTGAAACATGACATTCGCGACGAAGATCTCCTCGAGATTCATGCGCTGCACCTGGGTGACGTGCGGTCCGATGAGCTGCTGCAGTCCCTCGGAGAACTGGTTGGTGGTGAGCGTGACGAAGTGGCCGTCGGTCTCGCGCTTCACGATATTCGGCAGATCGGGCAGCGTTGCGCCCGGCGGCAACTGCACCTGGATGCGACGCCAGCGGTCGAGGAAGTCTTCCTTGTTGTCGCTGTCGACGATCCGGCCGCGGTCGATGAAGGTGAGCGTGTCGGAGATGCGCTCCACGTCGACGGTGTTGTGCGAGGAGAACAGGATCGAGCGGCTGTCGTCGCGCAGGATGTCCATGAACTCCGAGATGACTTCGTGGCGCGCCACCGGATCGAGGCCGGTGGTGGGCTCGTCGAGGATCAGCAGGCGCGGGCGGCGTGCCAGCGCCAGCAGCAGCGTCGCCTTGACGTGCTCGCCGAGCGACAGCGAGCGCGCGTTCTGTGCGGTGCGCAGGTTGAAACGCTTCACCAGCGTCGCGGCGTAGCCGCCATCCCATTCGGGGTAGATGGACTTCATGAAATCCATGTGCCAGCCCAGCGTGGCGTGCGGCAGCAGGCGCATTTCTCCCGACACGAAGCCCACATCGCGCTTGGCCGCGGCCTGGGCGGCGGGCATCTGGTGGCCGAGTACACGGATCTCACCGGCGTCGGGCGCGATCATTCCCATCGCCAGTCGCAATGTGGTGCTCTTGCCGGCGCCGTTGGGTCCGACGAACCCCATGATCTGGCCGGGCGCGAGGTCCAGCGAGACACCGTCGAGCGTGAAGAAGCGGTAGACCTTGCGTACGCCGCGCATTTCGATGTGCTTGTCGTTCATTACTTCTTATCCAGGTTGCGGTGAGCACGACGCAGTCGCTCGGCGAGCTCGTCGGGTGTGAGGCCGAGCAGACTGCCGATCTCGGCGGCCGCGTTGAGGTGTTCGTCGAGCTGTTCTTCCTTGAGCTCGCTCGCCAGGCCGTTCACGTCGGCCACGAACGAGCCCTTTCCATGGCGCGTGACGATGACCCCCTCGCTTTCGAGGTCCAGGTAGGCACGCTTGACGGTGATGACGCTGACGCTGAGGCCGGCCGCAAGTGCCCGAATCGACGGGAGTTCTTTGCCCGGCGTCCAGTCGCCAGCGGCAATGCGGGCCCGGATCTGCTCCATGATCTGGAGGTACATGGGGCGCGCGTCGGTCTGGGAGATGTTCAAGCCGCTGTACATACTGTGTATACAGTGTATACTCAGTTCTCGGCGAATTGGAAGTGGTGCAGGCCCTTCCGCAAAAAAAAAGAGCCGCGTGAAAGCGGCTCTCGTCCGACCCGGAGAACTAACTATCCGGCGGGGGAGGCCGGATAGTTAGTTCATTGCGTGCGTCAGGCGTGCTTGGCCGTGCGCCAGCCTTCGGCGTAGCTGTCGCGGACCACGCGCGAATAGGGCACCGGGGAGATGGTCACGCGCACGTCGAGCTGCTTGTGCTTCTCCACGGTGGTCTTCTTGGTGCCGCCGTTCTCTTCGCCCCAGACCAATGTCAATTGTTCGCCGATCTTGATGCCGGGGTCGACGATGCCCAGCGACAGCGCGGTACGCTCGTTGTAGCTGTAGCCGCCGAACATCGAGAAGCCCACGGTCTTGCCGTTCTTCACGATCTTGTCGAACGATGAGGAGGCGTAGTTGGCATTGGGCAGGTCGAAGAACTTGTAGTGTTCCTGGCCGGGCTGGAACAGCGAGGCGTAGATCTTCGCCATGTCGTCCGGATGCCAGTCGAACGTGACCTTCTTGCGATGCGGCTTGTCGGCGATCTTCTTGAGCGCGTCCGCGCCGATGAAGTCGTGGTCGAACTTCACGAACGGGCCGTAGCCCAGCTCGTACGGATTGACGTAGTAATCCTCGATCTCGTCGCAGACGAAGCTGCCGCCGATCGAGCCGGTGGCCTCGTAGCCCGTGGCCGGGAGCCATTCACGATACTTCTTCATGCACTCGCCGGTGTACACGGCCGGCAGCGGAGAGGGAATCCAGCCGGACTCCAGCGTGTTGCTCGCGTAGGCGCGCGAGCCGACCGGCACGATGCCGAACTCGCGCCCGCTTCGAGGATGTATTCGCGGATCTCGTCGCCCTCGTCGTACGGACCCCAGATTTCCAGACCCGGCGCGCCGGCCATGCCATGACGCAGGCAGCGCACCTTGCGGCCCTTGATGTTGATGGTGTCCATCGTGAAGAACTTCACGTCGGGGATGCGGGCCACCGTTGAGCTTGTCGAGGATCTGCTTCGCGTTCGGGCCCTGGATCTGGTAGCGATAGTGGCGCCGCATCACGGCCTTGCCGCGCGGATGCGAGGGCGAGCGATCGTCACGGATGAAGTCGACCTTGAAGCCGCCGGTCTCGCCATGGAACTGCAGCCAGTTCACCGTCGGCGCGCGGCCCACGAACAGCAGCTCGTCCTTGTCGAGGTAGAACAGGATGCCGTCGCCGATCACGTAGCCTTCGTAGCTCGTCGGCACCATCTGCTTGGCGCGATTGACCGGGAAGTTCGCGAAGCTGTTGATCGTCGTGTACGAGCATCAGCTTGAGCGCGTCCGGCCCCTTGATCGTGAGCTCGGCCATGTGGTGCGACTGGTCGAACAGCACCGCGGTATCGCGCCAGGCGCGCTGCTCGTCGCGCCAGTTGGTGAACTCACTCGGAACCACCGGATAGACGTAGGCGCCGAGCTGCGAATTGCGCAGCATCTTTACCGTGTTGCCGGCGGCCTTGAGCACGCCTTCGAGATTCTGTGGGGCCATGAAAAATCGTCTCCTGCTCTAGCTTTACGGCAATGTTCCGAGACCGGGCTTCCGGCGTCTCGCCCGTAAGCGAAACCGCAATGGTCTGAACAAGAATCCGGCTTTTCGGAAAGCGAATTTGGCGGGTTTTATGACTGGTATTTGTTGCGCAGAGGCTCGGGGTCGGCCGGCACCCGCTACCGGGCTGCGACGCGCCTGGCGCAGCGGCACGCGTGTCGCGAGTGATCCGAGTAGCTAGAGCGCGGCGCGCGTCGGCTGATTGGCGGGCGGCCGCGTGTCGCGCGGTGCAAGGTCGCGGAATGCCAGGGAGCCGGCCGCCGTCCGGAACTGCCGCGGGCCCGCGCGCCAGGTGGCGATGGGAGCGGCGCATCGGCTTTTTGAGTAGCATGGCGTGCCCAGGTGCGACACCCGAGGTTTCAGATCATGATCAGGCGCATGACTAACTACATCCCACCCGCAATGCTGGTCCTGCTCACGGCGCTGTCGGCGCGCGGCGCCGGGCCGGCCGATGAGCCGCCGACTCTGCGCACCGAGTTCGCGTTCGAAGCACGGGTCAAGGTGGATAGGCCGATGGTCGTCGGCCAGAGCTCGCATGGCCTGCGGCGCGTCGTTCCCATACTCGGCGGGTCGGTCAGCGGCCCGGCGCTCAAGGGCAGCGTCATCGCGGGCGGCGCGGATTGGCAATACGTGCGTCCGGATGGCGCCTGGGAACTGCAGGCGCGATACACGATTCAGACCGACGATGGCGTGCTGATCATGGTCGAGAATCACGGCGTGCGCTACGCCAGGCCGGAGGTCCTGGAACGGCTCGCCAGAGGTGAGAAGGTGGATCGCGCCGACGTCTACTGCCGCACGGTCGCGACCTTCGAGGCGCCGCGCGACAGCAAGTACGAATGGATGAATCGCACCCTGATCATCACTGATGTCGAACGCACCCCGGATTCTGCCATCGTGCGCTTCTTCAAGGTCCACTGACATGAACGACATCGGCATCACCTATCGCGGCCTGGTCCACCAATGGAACTGCGACCACATGGGTCACATGAACGTCATGTGGTACGTGGGCAAGTTCGACGAGGCCACCTGGAACCTCGGCGCGATGATGGGCATGACGGCGCAGTACCTGCGCGAGGCGAAACGCGGCATGGCGGCGGTCGATCAGCGCATCTCCTATCGGCGCGAGGCGCTGGTGGGCGATGTCATCATCATCCGCTCGGCCATGCTCGAGGTCCGGCCCAAAACGGTGCGCTTCGTGCACGAGATGTTTCGCGGCGATGGCGGCGACCATCTATCCACCATGATGGTCACCGGCGTGCACATCGACATCGTGGCGCGCAAGTCGACGCAGTTCGACCCGCAGGTCTTCTCGAAGTCCCAAACAATGATCGCCAGCGATCCGGGACGCTGGGACGCCTGGCCGCCACAGCAGGCTTTTCTGGTCTAGCCGGGTCGAAAAAAAAGGCCGCGGTGATTGCGTTGCTCACCGCGGCCTTTCGAGTGCGGCGGACTCGTTAGCCCGCCTGGAGACCGATCAGTGTTTCCAGCGGAATCCCACTGCGAACTGGCGACTCAGCAAGGTATTGCCGAAATTGAACATCTCGGGCCCGCCGGAATCGGCGAAGGCGTAGTAAGACTTCTGCTCCTCTTCGGTGATGTTCACCACGTCGAAGGACACCGCGAAGTGTTCGTTGAAATCGTAGTTGAGCTGCAGGTCGAGGCTCGACTCCGGCAGTCTCCAGATGCCGATCGGGTTCGCGAACAGCCGCTGCTCGTTGTTGTTCAGGAAATCGTCGCGCCACACGTAGGACAGGCGGCCGCCGAAGCCCGAGTTGTCATAGGCCAGTGTCACGTTGTACGACAGGTCCGAGACTCCGAAGAACGCCGAACGGTCCTGGCCCGACGATGACTCCGTTCTCGTAGCGCGGAATGTTCTGACTGGAGTCGAGCTTGGTGAGACTGCCCTGCAGACCCAGGCCGTTGAAAGCGCCCGGTAGATTGGGGAAGTACAGGAATCCGAGCTCAAACCCATCCATTTCGCCATCGGAAGCATTTTCCGGTCGCGACACCTGGAAGGTATCCACGCTGAGACCCGTGTTCGGGATGGTCAGCGTCTGCACGACGTTCACGACCAGGCCCTCGATCTCGCGCTTGAACCACGTGCCGTAGACGGCGCTGTCTTCGGCGAAGTACCACTCGAAGGTGATATCGAGGTTCTTGCCCTGGGCGGCTTCGAGATCCGGGTTGCCCCCGGTGCCGGTGCCATAGCCGATGTTGGTCAGATCGTCCACCAGCGTGAAGTTGGGATTCAGCTGATCGAAGTTCGGACGACGCAGCGTCTCGCCGTAGTTGGCCCGCAGTCGGAAGCTGTCGGTGACGTCGTAACGCAGCGTCACGGACGGCATGAGGTCATCGACTTCACTCTTGGCCGACGTCTCTGGCTGCCCGGCCACGACCAGATCGGCAAACTCGATCGGTGTACTCACCCTCGAGTAACGCAGCCCGGTCTGTGCGTGGAATTTGTCACCGAATGACATGTCGAGTTGCACGTAGGCTGACGCAGTGCGCTCTTCGACTTCGTACGAACGAAACATCGCCGGTCCCTCAACTGGCGCGAGGAACATGGCGCGCACTTCGGGAGCGTGGTCGTGGAGCCAATAGCCATTGGCCACCACCCAGGTGTTCGGCGTCAGTGACGTGCTGTTGTAGAAGCCGTCGTTGGTCCAGAACATGCCCTCCGGCATCGTCGAGAACGGAACCGCCACCTGCGGCGCGCCAGGCAGGAAGGGTGCCGGGTCGGTCAAGGGTTGCCGATGCACGGCATCACGGTCGTCGTAGCGGGCACCGAAGCTGAGGCGCTCGAAGGTGCTGCCCTCACCACCCAGGGTGAAGTCGCCATCGATCGCCAAGGTCTGGCCGCTGCCGAGATCCTTGCCTCTGTTCTGGAACAGCTGTCCCACGTTCCAGCTCGCGGGATTCAGCATGTCCGCGTCGACATTGGCCCCGTTCGCCGGATTCGTGAAATGCCAGGACGGAATGCCGTCCTTGGCATTGAAATCGAGTGTGATCTGCGCCGGCACTCGTTCCGTGCGAACGGCGATGAACTCGGTTTCGAACTGGCTTTCCTGGATGGATAGATCGGCCTCCAGCGACAGGCGGTCGTTGACCTGCCATTTGCCGGCCAGGGCATACACGAAGGTATCGGTCGACTCGTCGAATGAGTCGCCGCTGTTGAAGTTGAATGGGGCGCCGACGACTCGAGTCTCGATGAGGTTCGTGTCCGGGTAGAGCGTGATCGTCGATGCCGGATTTGGGCCCAGCGAACCCCACCAATCCGCGAAAGTGAAGTGCAGGTTGTTGAACCGTTGTTCGCGAAAGCCCTGGTAGAAGGCCTCGAAGGTGTACTCCGAACTGTCGTTTGGCGACCACTGCAGCGCGATGTTGGCCGCGGGACGCTTGCGGTCGCCTTCGAAATCGCTGGCGAACAATGCGTCGCGCGCCAGTAGATAGGGGAAGTTGGCGACGCCGGGACCCGTGTCGAAATCGAGCATCGAGCCCGGTTCGGTCGGCAGGCCGCGGTCAGTGCCGGCCAGCCAGATTGGTGGATCCCCGTTGAAGATGCGCTGCAGCGGCGTGAACCCCGGCGGCAGTGGGCCGTCAGCTGTTACGAAAGGAACCAGCGCGCCGGCCGTGATGCTCTGGTCGCGCCAGCGCACGCGGCTGTAGCTCACGTTGAACAGCGCGCCGAAGCGTCCGTCATCACCGTCCCAGGAGTTCGCGACCAGGAAGCTCGCGTTCGGATCCAGCGAATCGTCGCGCTGCTCCTGCTGCGTGGCGCGGGCCAGGAACGACATTTCGAAACCCGGCAGATCGAAGGGTCGGCGGGTGCGCACGTCGATCTGCCCTGCAAGACCCTGCTCGAGCTGATCGGAGGCGCGGGTCTTGTACACGTCGACGCGACTGATGAGGTTGGCCGGAATGTCCTGAAGCGCGAGTGCGCGCCCGACGCCGGTGAATACGTTGCGGCCATTCCAGGTGGTGGTGATGTCCGACAAACCACGGATGAAGATGCCGGGATTGGGGCCGTCGTTGCTGGCCTCGCCGCCGCCGCGGTTGGTGATCTGCACGCCCGTGACGCGCTGCAGCGCCTCGATGACGTTGTTGTCCGGAAGCTTGCCGATGTCCTCGGCGACGATGGACTCGATGACCTGGATCGATTCGCGCTTGTTCTCCAGGCCCTGCGTCAGGCTCTGGCGGACGCCGGTGACGATGACCGTGTCCATTTCCTCGCCTTTGGGCGGTGGACTGGCGGGCGGAGGCGTCTGAGCCAGCGCGGTTGCCGAGATGGACAGAGCTGCCGCCGCAGATACCTTGCAAAAACGATTATTTCCCGCCACGTCGATACCCCCCGTCAGCGAACGCCCGGGAAGAGGGGCGCAGCTGTCCGTTGTGTTATTACTCGGACAAATGCTAAGTGCAGGACAACAGGAGAAGCAATCCTAACGGTGTCATGGCTCCATGATCAGAATCGTATCGACAAGTCGGGATTCGAGCGTTTTCCGAATACTCGGAGTTATGCGCTGTGTGCTTGATTACTGAAGGACTTTTGAACAATGAGGGCTTCATTGACGCGCAATTCCGATCACCAACCGGTCGCTGCGCGGTGGGGGAGGCCCCAAACAATCTTGTGGTCGCCCGGGCGGCCGCAGACAATCCGCCGCGGTGAACGGCTGGCGGTTTGAGGAAAGGCGCGCATGAAAAAGAAGAAAAAATCGCGGGTGCCCGCGGTCGCGTCCAGCGGCGGCGCCCCCGGACGCAGGGCACTGCGTCTTCATGGATCCATTGCGCGCGACATCGGCGTTGCCATCGTCTCGGGACGTTTCCGGCCTGGGCAGGTGCTCGAGGGCGAGGTGGAGGCCAGTGTGCAGCGCCGAGTCTCGCGCACCGCCTATCGGGAGGCCGTGAGGATTCTCGCCGCCAAGGGCCTGGTGCACAGCCGTCCGCGCGTCGGTACCCGCGTGAGCGTGCTGGAGGAATGGCACCTGCTGGATCCCGACGTGCTTTCCTGGGTGTTTTCGGGAGAACCCGAGCAGGAAACCATCGCACGGAGTGTTCGAGCTGCGCAGCATCGTCGAGCCGGCCGCTGCCGCTCTTGCGGCCACGCGTCGCACCCAGGTGCATCTCGATCGCATGCGCGGCGCGCTCGACGAGATGAGCCGGCACACGCTGCACGTCGAAGCCGGCCGCAATGCCGACAAGGAATTTCACGCGGCGCTGCTGCTGGCCACGGCGAATCCATTCATCGTGTCGCTGACCAATGGCGTCACCGCCGCGGTCGACTCACTCACCGAGTTCAAACAGCGCATCGCGCCGCTCAAGCGCGACCCGATTCCGGATCACCTGCGTGTCTATGACGCCATCGCCGCCAAGGACAGTGAAGGCGCGCGAGTTGCGATGGCCGAGCTCATCCGGCTCGCCATCATGGACATGCCGCTCAAGCAACGTCCCAGGGCGCCGATCGCCGGCCAGGCATCGCGCCTCGCGCAATATTCATAACGATTCGGATATCCCGCCTGCCTTGCGGCAGCGGATGCGCGTGGCTAGCATGAAAATTGTCTGACTATTGAGACGGGGGAAAGCATGACGAGTCGAACGCGAAAGCGGCTGGTGTCGCTGGCCTTGTGCTGCGTGATGGCGCTCATCGGCGGCGCGGCAATGGCGCAATCGTCGAAAGAAGCGGGAGCGTTGAATGCGACGGTGACCATTCGCGCCGATCAGCCGGGGCCGGTCATCAACCCGAACATCTACGGGCAATTCGCCGAACACCTGGGCGCGGGCATCTACGAAGGCATCTGGGTGGGCGAGAAGTCCCCGATCCCGAATACCCAGGGTTACCGCAACGACGTGGTCGGCGGCGCTCAAGGACGCTGAAGGTGCCGGTGGTGCGCTGGCCGGGCGGCTGTTTCGCCGATGAATACCACTGGCGCGACGGCATCGGCGCTCGCGACAAGCGCCCGGTGAAAGTGAACACCCACTGGGGCGGCGTGGCCGAGACCAACGAGTTCGGCACGCATGAGTTCATGGCCTTCGCCGAGATGATCGGCACCAAGGTCTACATCAGCGGCAACGTGGGCTCCGGCATCGCCGCAGGAGATGGCGGACTGGATGGAATACATGACCTCGCGACACGGTCTCGACGCTGGCCAACGAGCGGCGCAAGAACGGCCGCGACAAGCCCTGGGACGTGCACTACTTCGGCATCGGCAACGAGACCTGGGGCTGCGGCGGCAACATGCGCCCGGAGTACTACGCCGACCTGTACCGCCAGTACGCCACCTACGTGAAGGCGCCGCGCGGCAAGCGTCCGAAGATCGTCGCGAGCGGCGGCAACGACGAAGGCACGCGTTGGATCGAAGTGCTCAGACCAAGGTGCAGCGCGACATGGACGCGATCTCGCATCACTACTACACCATCCCGACGCGGCGTCTGGGACAAGAAGGGCAACTGCGCTCGGCTTTCCCGAGAGCGAGTGGATTTCGACGCTGAAGCGACACGATGCAGATCGACGAGTATCATCACCAAGAACGTGGCGATCCTCGACAAGAACGATCCGCAGAACAAGGTCGCGTTCTACGTCGACGAATGGGGCACCTGGTACGACCCGGAGCCGGGCCGCGAGCCGGGCTTCCTCTGGCAGCAGAACACGCTGCGCGACGCGCTGGTCGCGGCCTCAACTTCAACATCTTCCATGCCACGCCAAGCGCGTGCAGATGACCAACATCGCGCAGATGGTCAACGTGCTGCAGGCCATGATCCTCACCGAGGGCCGAAGATGGCGCTGACGCCGACCTATCACGTGTTCCAGATGTACATCCCGTTCCAGGGCGCGACTTTCCTGCCGACGGAGATCCAGTCGCCGCAATACACGCTGGGCTCGGACAGCGTGCCGGCGGTGACGGTGACGGCGGCGCGCGATACGGCCGGGAAGCTGCAGCTCGGGCTCGTGAACCTGGATCCGAAACGCGAGGCCGTGGTGACGGCCGACGTCACGGGCGCCCAGGCGAAGGGCGCATCGGGCCGCGTGCTCACGGCCAAGGCCATGGATGCCCACAACACGGTGGATGCACCGGAGGCCGTCAAGCCGGCGGCGTTCAGCGCGCGGCGGTCGGGTGGGAAGTTAGTCCTGCGCCTGCCGCCCAAATCGGTGGCGGTGGTCGCGCTCGAGCAGTAGTTACCTGCACCTGCGTGGAGCCGTCAGCGGCTCCACGCATTGACTTGTTCCGTGCATGAGCGCGGCGCAAGATCGCGCCATGGATTCGCACGGTACCCGGGCCCTGGACGGCCTCGCAGGCCCCTGGTCGCCGTGGGCTGCGATCCAATCGCGACCGGTACGCATCGTGCTCGGATTCTGCGCCTTCGAGCTGGCGTACATCTGCGCGTATCACTACGGGATGTCGTTCGATCCCGTAGTCGCGGCGCCCTTCTGGTTTCCCGACGCCGTCCTGCTGTGCGGCTTGCTGTGCACGCGTCCGAAATGGTGGTGGTTGCTGCTCGCGGCCATCCTGCCCGTACGGTTGCTGATCGCAGTGCCTCACGACCTGCCGCCCTGGTTCCTCGGCGCGGTGTATGTGAACGACTGCGCCAAGGGCGTGATCGCCGCGTTGCTGCTGCGGCGTTTTCTCGTGGATCCGATCCGCCTGCAGTCCATGCGCGACCTCGGCGTTTACTTCCTGTTCGCCGTGCTTCTGGTACCGGCGCTCAGCGCCCTCGGCGGAGCCGCCACGCGCGCCGGCATGGGTCAGCCGTTCTGGCCCAGCTTCGAACAATGGTTGCTCGGTAACGCGCTGGCCAGTCTCGTGGTCACGCCCATCCTTTTCTATTGGGTGCTGCGGCCGCCGAACCCCGCCACGTTCAGCCGGCCGCGAATCGTCGAGGCGGCACTGCTGGCCATCGGCCTGCTCATCAGCCTGAAAATCGCCTTCGAGCCGGCGGCCGAGCCGCGCGACATCGCGGAGACGCGCTTCTATCTACCAGTGCCTTTCATGGTGTGGGCGGCGATCCGGTTTCGCATGTTCGGCGCAACCGCCGTCGCGGCGATGTTGTCGATGTTTGCCGTCGATGCGGCACTGGACGGCACGGGCTCGTTTGCCAACACCTCGTCGGCGGAAATGTCCAGTCACCTGCAGCACTTCCTGCTGCTGCGCATCGCGCCGCTGTATCTCGCGGCCGTGCTCATCGAACAATGGGCGCGCGTCAGCAATTCGCTGCGCGAGAGCGAGCAGCGCTTCCGCCAGATGGCCGATGACGCACCGGTGATGATCTGGATGGCGGACACCAATGGCGCCTGCGAGTTCGTGAACAAGGGCTGGCTCAATTTCACGGGCATGTCGCCCGAGGAGTTTCGTGGTGACGGTTGGCGAACACTCTTTCATCCGGACGATCTGCAGCGCTCGGTCAACAACTACGTAAACCACGTCCAGGCCAGGACGCCCTTCGAGAACCAGACGCGCCTGCGCCGCAGGGACGGCGAATTCCGCTGGGTCATCACGCGCGGTTCGCCGCGTTACGACGCGAACGGCGAATTCATTGGTTTTCTGGGGTCGACCATCGACGTGACCGAGCGCAGGCAGCAGGAGATGGCGCTGGAACGCAGCGAAGCGCGTTATCGCGACGTGGTGGAAAGCCAGGTCGGTTTCGTGTGCCGCTTCCTGCCCGACGCCACGCTGACCTTCGTGAACTCCGCGTATTGCCGTCACATTGGCAAGTCGCGCGAGCAGCTGCTGGGCATCAAACTATTCGAGCTGTTCAGCCCCGGTGCGAGCCTGGCGGCGCGCGACGGTATTTCGAGTGCGCTCTCGGGAGGAGGCCGCGCAGAATGGGAATGCGAGGTCGTCAACGCCGATGGAACGAGGGGCTGGCAGCACTGGGCCTGCCACGCCATCGGCGGCTCCGCGGAGGAGCCGCGCGAGCTGCAGGCCGTCGGCCATGACATCACCGACCGCAAGCGTGCCGAGGAATCCGGCCGGCAGCTGGTGCAGGCCACGCGCTTCGCGGCGGTGGGTGAGCTCACCGCCATGGTGGCGCATGAAATCAATCAACCGCTGTGCGCCATCCTGAGCAATGCCGAAGCGGCCGAGCTCATGCTCAAGGGCGAGAATCCGCCGCTGGGTGAAATCCGCGAGATTCTCGCCGACATCCGGCGCGATGACCTGCGCGCCGACAGCGCCATTCGCAATATCCGCTCGCTGCTGCATCGCCAGGAGTTCAAACCCTGCGCGCTGCGCATGGACGACATCGTCGTGGACGTGCTGAAACTCGTGGCGGGCGACGCCCTGTATCGCCGCGTGGTGTTGCGCCGCGAATCCGATCCGGCCACACCGCTGGTGATGGGCGATACCTCGCAGCTCAAACAGGTGCTCGTCATCCTGATCGTGAACGCGATGGATGCGATGAAGGACACGCCGGAGGATCGGCGGGAGGTCACGGTCAGCGTTCGGCGCGCGCACGAAACCTGGGTCGAAGTGGAAGTGCGCGACCGGGGTCATGGCATTGCCGCCGCCAGCAAGGCGCAGCTGTTCGAGTCCTTCTTCACGACCAAGCCCGACGGCATGGGGCTTGGGCTGTCGGTCGCGCGTTCGATGATCACCACCCACGGCGGCCGCATCTGGGCTGAGAACGCCCCGGATGGTGGTGCCGCGTTCCGTTTCACGCTCGCCGTCGCGCAGATTCCCGCCACCGCCTGACCGGCCACGGCCCTGCCGGGTCTGTGGGTCCAAAGTCCGATGTCCGCCCGCGGTGCATTGCCGTAGAAATTCGGTCTTCACCCGGGAGATCGCCATGAAGCTCACGCATGCATTGGCCGGCGGTTTGTGTATTGCAATCGCCGCGCAGGCACTGGCTCAAACTACTGCAGCGCCGGCGCCGACGCTCGCGGCCTCCATGAAGTTGACGGTCTTTCCGGCCAAGGGACAGGACGCTGTCGTGCAGAGCAAGGACGAGGCCGAGTGCTACACCTGGTCCAAGCAGCAGACCGGTTACGACCCGGCGACTCCGCCACCGGCTGCCGTCGCGCAGAAGGCGGCGCCGCCGCCCGCGGCGCCGACCGGCGCGCGGGCCAAGGGAGCCGTGCGCGGTGCCGCCGCCGGCGCGGTGGTTGGCGAGATCGCAAACAACGATGCGGACAAGGGAGCGGCGACCGGCGCGGCGGTCGGAGTGGTCGCGGGCGGTGCGCGCAATCGCCAGGCAAAACGCGAGCAGGAAGCACAGGTCAATGCGGCCAATCAGCAGGCGCAGGCGACCGCCGATCAGCACAACGCCGCGAACGCAGAGGCGCTGGCGGAATTTCAAGAAGGGAATGGGCGCCTGCCTGGAAGGCAAGGGCTACGTGGTCAAGTAGCCGCGGCGGTCGCCGGCGCCTTGGCGCCCTCGCGTTTCTGCGCGCGCTCGATCGTGAGTTTGTACGCGATGTAGTACTTGAAGATGTTGCTCACGTACTGCACGGTCTCGCGCCCCACGTCCTCGGCAACCAGCACCTCGACGTTGTTGAACCACTTGTTCGCGTCGAGACCCCGTGCGGTGGTTTCCTTGCGTAGCCGCGCGATGCGATTCGGGCCGGCGTTGTAGGACGCGAATGCGAACAGGTGGCGGTTTACCCCGTCGATGCCCGGCTCGTCGAAGAATTCATTGACGAGGTAACGCAAGTACTTCACGCCCGCATGGATGTTGGGCTCGACTGAGATGAATGTCGGGAATGCCGACGCTCTTGTCGCGCGCCGTGGTCGGCATCACCTGCATGACACCGATCGCGCCCACGGGACTGCGGGTGCTTGATCGAGCTGCGATTCCTGGTAGCCCTGTGCGACCAGCAGCAGCCAGTCGAAGTCGTACTGCGTGGCGTATTTCTGGAAATAGCCGGTGAGCTCGTTGAAGCGGCGCATATCTTCCTTGGCGGTGGCATTGCGCGCCCAGCGGGTGTTCTTCAGGTAACGATTGAGGATGACATTGCCCATCATCGTGCCGCTGCGGTTCTTCGCCACGAAGGTGTCGAGTGTTTTCTTGAGCTCGGGGCTGTCCTTGCGAATCGCCCAGGCAACCTGGCCATTCGTCCGCAGCGCGACCGCCGGCTGTGGACGGATGTTGGTGAAGATCTGTTTCCAGAAATCCGCCGCATAGCTGTCGACCACGGTGGCATCGACCAGGCCGGCATTCACCATCTCGAGAATGTCCTCGTCCTCGAGGTTTTCCTCCGCCAGCACGATGTCGACCGGTTTCCTGCCGGCCGCCGCCAGCCGCGCGTTCAACGCGGCGAGACTTTCGTAGTAGCTGCTCGAGCGACGTACGTACACGCTGCGCCCGGAGAGGTCCTCGACCGTGGTGGGCGGCGTCACCGTCCGGCGCGGTCACCAGCAATTCGCTGACGTTCTCCGCGGCGGGCGTGGTGAAGTCGACCAGCTTCATGCGCTCCGGTGTCACGGTGAGCCCGCCGGTGGCGATGTCGCCGGCGCCCGCGGCCAGCGCCGGCAGCAATTGATCGCGGGCCACGGGAATGAAGACCACGCGAATCGGGCGCGTCTTGTCCTTGTTAGAGGCATTGAGATGTTTCTCGAGCTCCATGCCGAAGTCGTAGGTGATGCCGCGCTGTTGTCCCCTGTCGATGAAATAGAAGGTCTTGCTGTACACCACGAGCATGCGCACGGCGCGTTTTTCCAGCAGCGTCGGCAGGTCGCCGTTCCAGGTGGGAAGGCCGGCGGGAGCAGCGGCCGCGGGCTTTGGCGGCGGCGCCACTTCGGCCGCGACCTTGCCATCGGCCGGTGGGGCGGGCGCGGTGGAATCGCAACCGAACATCGTGGACGCGAGCAACGCCACGCACAGAGAGACCAGTGCTGTCTTACGCATGCGTGTTGTCTAACAACAGCGCCTGCGCACGAAAATGGGACCTAGAACCTACCGGGGCAGCCGCGTGCTGCGCGTGCGCCGACAGTTCGTTCACGCAATGGCTGACACCGGAGCAGTCGGGGCACGGATAGCGCCCCGGTACCGCGGTTTCAGAGAATCGGGGCTCCAGAGTACGCGAGGAGGATCCCGTGGAAGGCACGCCTTTCCGAGTGTTGTTTCTTTCGCAACGAAATTCGGCGCGCAGCATGATCGCCGAATCCATCGCCAATTCCATTGGCCGGGGGCAACTGGAAGCGTTCAGCGCCGGCGTGCGTCCTGCCTCGCGCGTGGATCCCATCGCAGTGGAACTGCTGGAGCATGCCGGGCTGCCGGTGCCTGATCATCCGCCGCAGCACGTCAGGGAATTCAGCGCGCCGGATTCGCCGCCGCTGGACTTCGTGTTCACGCTCAGCGATACCGCGGCCGGTGAGGCGCCACCCACCTGGCCCGGTCATCCGATTACGGCGCACTGGCGCTGCACGGATCCCGAGCAATACGAAGACGCCACCGATCGGCGCCTGGCGCTGATCCGCGCGCGCACCGAGCTCGAACGACGGCTGCGAGTGTTTGCCAACCTGCCGGTGAAGTCGCTGGATCGCATGAGTCTGCAGGCGCAGGTCGACGCGCTCGGCGACTCGCAAGGCTGAGCGGGGCTGAGCCGGACGAGATTTGCCTTCGGGCGCTGTAATATCGCGCCCATGCACCAAGCCGCCCTCGACAGCGCGCGCGCACTGCTGCCGCTGATCCGAAAGTCACGAACGGAGACCGAAGCCCAGCGGCGCATCGCGGCACCGGTCGTGGAAGAGCTGCGCAAGTCGCGTCTGTGCCGCATCGCGCTGCCCCCAGAGGTGGGCGGACTGGCGCTGGCTCCGCTCGAGGCCCTGGCGATTTACGAAGCGCTGGCCGGCGCCGAGGCTTCGGTGTCGTGGATCGTCTGGAACAACGCGCTGCCGTGTTTCTTCGGACGATTCCTGCGGCCCCAAGCTCGCGCCGAGATCTTCGGAAATCCCGAAGCACTGTATGCGGGCTCGACACGTCCCAGCGGGCGCGCTGCCGTGGCACGGCGAGCACTACCGCGTCAACGGCCGCTGGTCGCTGGTGTCGGGTTGTGAGCTCGCCGAATGGCTGGCGCTGCGGTGCGTGATCGAGGAAAACGGCCAGCCCCGCATGCTTCAGCCCAACGTACCCGAGGTGCGCATGGCGTGGGTGCGGCGCGCCGACGTGGAAATCGTCGACACCTGGCACAGCGGAGGCCTGCGCGGCACCGGCAGCCACGACGTGGTGGTCGAGAACTTGACCGTGCCCCGGCTGCACACGCTGTCGCCGCTGGACGGCGGCACGCTCGAAGGCACGCTGGGACGCGTGCCGATCGTTTGCAACATGGCGGCGGGTTATGCCGCCCAGTTGTTAGGACTGGGAACGGCAGCGGTGGACGCGCTCATCGAGCTCACCACCAGCAAACGCGTGGTCGATCCCGGCCCGGGCATCGGCGAGCGGCCGGCGGTACTCGCTGCCATTGCCGAGCATCGTGTGCGGATCGCCGCGGCGCGCGAGTATCTGCATGCCTGCGTCGCACGGCTTTGGAACGCGGCGGAAACGAGGCAGGCGGCCGCCGGGGAGATCGCCGCAGTATTCGGAGCCGCGCATCACGCGATGGCGCAGGGACGCGACGCCGTGCGTGCGATGCATGCGCTGGCCGGCGCCAGCGCGCTGTACACCAGTTCGCCGCTCGAACGCGCCCACCGCGACATGCATGCCATGGCCGCGCACATCATTGCGCAGCCCAATTACGTCGAAGATACGGGTCGCGTGCTGCTCGGGATCCAACCCTTGAATCCGCTGTACCTGATCTGACCGACGCACGCCGCATGTCGCGCCTGCGAATCTTCTGTGCCCTGGCCGGCGTCGGCCTGCTGTGCGGCGTGCGCGCGCAGTCGCCTGCACCCGAGCCGATGGAAGAGGTCGTCGTGACCGGAGAGTTTCCCGGTCCGGGCATGTGGAAGGTGACCAAACCCCAGGAAGGCAGCCATGTCCTGTGGATCGTGGGCGAACCGCCGCCGCTTCCCAAGCGCATGAAATGGAAATCGCGCGACGTGGAGGCAGTCGCCCTGCGTTCGCAAGAAATCCTGCTCGACGCGTCAGTGCGCATGGAACCCGACGAGAAGATAGGCGTATTTCGTGGCCTGTCGTTGTTGCCCTCGGCGCTCAAGGCGCGCAAGAACCCGGACCAGGCGACACTGCGCGAGCACCTCCCGGCGGATCTGTACTCGCGCTGGCTGGTGCAGAAGAAGCGCTATCTCGGGCGGGACGGCGGTGTGGAAGAGTGGCGACCGATCTTCGCCGCCAACAAACTGCGCAGGGCCGCCTTCGACGACCTGGGCCTGCGCGAGGCCGGCATGGTGTGGGACGTGGTCGGGAAGCTCGCGAAGAAGCGCAAGATCCCGACGACCACGCCCAGTCTCAAGTTCACGTTCCACACCCGTGAGCTCAAGAGCAAGCTCAAGGAATTCTCGCGCGAGGCGTTGGCCGACACCGAGTGTTTCGCGGCGACGCTCGATCTGACCGAAGCACTTTCGGACCGCACCACCGAGTCACGGCGCGCGCATGCCTGGGCCACGGCCGATCTGGCCACGCTCGAGAGCCTGCCGCCGCTGCCGAATCCCTATGTGCCCTGCGCCAGGGCGGTCTTGAGCTCGGAAGTCGCCAGGGAAATCGTCCCCACCGACATTCGCGAGCAGTTGTATGTGCTGTGGATCGGGGCCGCGGTGAAGTCGCTGACGGCCAACGAGACCACGCTGGCCATCGTGCCGCTGACCAAGCTGTTGCGTGACGACGGCTATCTCGCGCGTTTGCGCGACGCGGGTTTTTCGATCGAGGCGCCGAAAAAGGACTAGTTGCGCTCGGTGACCGCGACGTTCAATGCCTCGCGCGTATAGCGCGCGGCGCCGGCGAATGCGTTACGGGCTTCACCGTAGTTGCTGACCTGGCTCGCGAACTGCGCCTGCGAGAATTCCGCCGGCTGCACGTAGTTGATGATGCGCCCGACGATCACGGTGCTGGCGGCGTCGCGCAGCTCGACGGCCAGCTTCATCGAGTTGCCGGTGCGTACATACGTGTGTGCCCGCATCTCGGTGCCAGCCTTCGGCGCCACGATGTTGAGGTTGAGCACATAGGGTTCGACACGCAGCGTATCCGGTCCCGGCGTGTCGACCAGTTCGTAGCCGCCTTCGTTCACGAGCTCTTCCACCAGTACCTCGCGGAACGCCCGCGCGAACTCACCACGGATGCGCTCGAGCTCGGCTTCCTTGATGTCATAGTTCTCGCGCAACCAGGTCTTGCGAAACACCACCGGGATCGGGGCGATCACGATTCGCTTGTATTGGTGAAAGGGCACCTCGGGGGCACGGAAGACGCCCACCTTGCGGCTCGAGGGCATGCGAACGAGGCCGTCTTCGGTGACCTCGGGGGTCACCTCGGCCTGTGCCACGGCAAAGACCATTGTGAGACTGAGCACCAACCCCGCGAGTCGCATAAGACCTCCTGGATCGGGAAACAATCTACACCCGTCGCAAGGCGCCTGTCTCGGCAACTCGGCGCATTTGACCCCCGAATCGCCGCCTTTCCTAAGGTCTCGGCCTTTCGGTTTTCGCTACGTTGATGGCTTCGCGGGCATATCGCGCCGCATTGGCGAAGCCGATCCGGAAGTCCTCCAGGTTGGTAACCTGATTCACCAGTTGCGGTTCCTGGTACTCGCGCGTTTGCTCAAAGTCGATGAGCCGCCCGATCAGCACGCCGCTGGCCGCGTCACGCAGCTCGATGGTGACCGTCATCTTGCCGGCGCTGCGCGCGTAGGTGCGCTGGGCGGGTCCCTTGCCCGCGTCGGGCGCGGCCAGATCGAGGTCAGTGACCGAGGCGTCGATGCGGATCACGTCCGGCGCCGGATCCGCGGCCGCCGCGAATCCGCCCCGTTTGACCAGCTCGCGCTCCAGTTCGGTGCGGAAGGCGCGTGCGAAATCAGCGCGAATGCTCTCGAGGTCCTGCGGATCCAGTTCCGGGTGGGCACGTTCCCAGCCCTTGCGAAACGCAATTGAAATGGTCGGGCCGATGATGACTCGCTGATAGTGCGCGAACGGTACGTCGGGCGCGCGATACACGCCGACCTTGCGGCTGGAGGACACGCGTACCAGGCCGTCCTCGGTGACTTCAGGCGGCTCCGCCGCCGGCGCAATGCCGGCCAGCGACAGCAGCATCATGACCCCGAACGCTCGCATCTGAATCTCCGTGCGTCACGGTCGCAGTGTACGCCGCGCTGCAAGAAGCGCATCGACTGCGAGTGGATAGACGCGTCGTTGCATACAGGGGCGAAAGTCATGCGGTACTGGATGCCTGGCCTGAATTGAGCACGGTCGTGGAACTCTTTCCTGGGACTCTTGCCCATGTTCATGGCGGGACTGGGTCCGCGGCTTTCTGCTGCTTCATGAATTCCGACATTCGCTTCGCCGGCGGCCGTTTCGGTCGTGACTACCCCTTTGGTGGGATAGAATCGCGCCACCCGGCCGGCGCACACTTCAACCCCCCGCCGGCCCCAAGAACAACATGACGTCTCGTCCACTGATATCAGCGGCTGTCGCCGCTTTGTCTGTCGCTGGCTGTGGCAAACAACAGGCACCGCACGAAATGCCGCCCCCTGAGGTCGGCATCATGGTCGTGCATGCCAGGCCCGTGCCCCTGATGCGCGAAGCGTCGGCGCGCCTGGCGCCCACGCGCGCCTCGGACGTGCGTGCCCGGGTGCCCGGAGTGGTGCAGAAGCGCCTCTATAAGGAAGGCAGCATGGTCAAGGAAGGCGAGCCGCTCGTGCAGATCGATCCGGCGCCGTATCGCGCCGCGCTGAATGCCGCGGCCGCCAATCTCGAACAGGCGCGAGGCGTCGGCCACCAATGCCAAGGTCACCGCCAATCGCAACCGCGAGCTGGCCAAGCAGTCGCTGGTCTCGCGCATGCAGCTCGACGATTCCCAGGCGCTGGAGCGCTCCAGCGCCGCACAGGTGTCGGCGGCCGCGCGCAGCTCGAGACGGCGCGCATCAACCTGAGCTACGCCAATGTCACGGCGCCTATTTCCGGGCGCGCCGGGCCAGATGCGCGTGCTCGAAGGCGCGCTGGTCGGGCAGGGCGAAGCCACGCTGCTAACTACCGTCGAGCAGGTGGATCCGATCTTCGTCTTCTTCGACCAGCCGGCGTCGGACTTCGAACGCCTGCAACGCGCGCAGGCCGCGGGCCAGGTGACGCTCGCCCAGGGCAACCGCGCCGAGGTGCGCGTGGTCCGTGCCGACGGCAGCGATACGCGCAAGCCGGATACCTCGATTTCTCCGACTACAGCGTGAATCCCGACCACCGGCGCGGTGGCCTTCCGCGGCATGATTCCGAACCCGAACCGCAGCTGCTGCCGGGCATGTACGTCAACGTGCGGCTCACGGCCGGTACGCTCAACAGGGGCTTCGAGGTGCCGCAGCTCGCCGTGCAGCGCGACGGCCAGGGCGCCTTACGTCTGGTCGCGGCGGCCGATGGCATGGTCGCGCCGAAGCGCGTCGACGTCGTGGCCTCGGTGGGCAACGAAGTGGGTGATCGGTGGCGGCCTCGAGGATGGCGACCAGGTCGTGATCTCGGGCCTGCAGACTGCGCGCGCCCGGGCATGAAGGTGAACCCCAAACCCGTCGGCGAGGAGCCGCAGCCGCCCGCCGCGGCAGCGCAACGCACCGCGCGGCCTCACCAGGTAGTTAGTCCGGCATGTTGCCGCATTTCTTCATCGACCGGCCGGTCTTCGCCTGGGTCATCGCCATCCTCATCATGCTCGGTGGCGGGCTCGCGATCACGCGCCTGCCGGCCGACGCCTATCCGGACATCGCGCCGCCGCAGGTGTCCATCAACGCGATGTATCCCGGCGCCAACGCCGACACGGTCGAGCGTACGGTCACGCAGATCATCGAGCAGCAGCTCACCGGCATCGACAAGCTGATGTATTTCACGTCCTCGTCGAACTCGAACGGCACCGCCGGCATCACGCTGGTGTTCGAGAACGGCACGGACCCGGACGTCGCGGTGCTGCAGACGCAGAACCGCGTCACGCTGGCCGAGGCGCGCCTGCCCAGCGAAGTGGTGGTGCAGGGCCTGTCGGTGTCGAAGGTGAACCCGGGCTTCGTCCTGGCGATCGGCCTGCGCTCACCCAGACGGCAGCGTGTCATCGGCCGAGCTCAACAACATCGTTTCCTCGCAGGTGCTCGATCCCATCCAGCGCATTCCGGGCGTGAGCGCCGCGAATCAGTTCGGCTCGTCGTACTCGATGCGCATCTGGCTGAACCCGGACAAGCTGCGCTCCTTCCGCATGAGCGCCTCCGAGGTGCTGAACACGGTGCGCGGACAGAACGTGCAGTTCGCCACCGGTGCGATCGGCGCGGCGCCGTCGGTTCCCGAGCAGCAGGTCACCGCGCCCGTGACCGCCGAGGGGCGCTTCAGCACGGTGGAGGAGTTCGAGAACGTCATCCTGCGCACCGAGCCCAATGGCACCAGCGTCCGGCTCAAGGACGTCGCCCGCGTCGAGCTGGGCCTGCAGGACTATGCGTTCGACGTGCGCCTGGACGACCAGCCGGTCAGCGGCTTCGGCGTGCTGCTGCTGCCGGGCGCGAATGCGCTCGATGTGGCCGAGGCGGTCAAGGCGCGCATGGACGAGCTGCTCCAAGACATTCCCGCCCGGCGTCGAGTGGTTCACTGCCTTCGATGCCACCACCTTCATCACGCATGCCATCGACGAGGTCATCATCACGCTGATCGCCGCGATAGTGCTGGTGTTCATCGTGATGCTGGTGTTCCTGCAGAGCTTCCGCGCCACGCTGATTCCGACGCTGGTCGTACCCGTGGCGCTGATGGGCGCCTTCATCGGCATGGAGATCTTCGGCTTCTCCATCAACCAGCTCACGCTGTTCGGCATGGTGCTGGCCATCGGCATCGTGGTCGACGACGCCATCGTGGTCATCGAGTCCGTCGAACGCATCATGCGCGAGGAGCATCTGTCGCCGAAGGAAGCGACGCGCAAGGCGATGGACCAGATCACCAGCCCGATCATCGCGATCTCGGTGGTGCTCGCCGCGGTGTTCATTCCCAGCGCGCATGCAGTCGGGCTCGGTGGGCGTGATCTACCGGCAGTTCGCGATGACCATCGCGATGTCGATGGCTGTTCTCGGCCTTCCTCGCGCTGTCGCTGACGCCGGCGCTGTGCGCCACGCTGCTGCGCCCCGAGCACCTGAAGGAAAACAAGTTCTTCAAGCTGTTCAATCGCGGCTACGACTACGCGCAGTCGCACTACCTGACCAGCGTGCGCTATAGCCTGCGCCACAAGAGCTGGTGGCTCGCAGGGTTCGTGGTGCTGTTGATCGGCGGCGGGTACCTGCTGTTCTTCCGGGTGCCGGGCAGCTTCGTGCCCGAAGAAGACCAGGGCTTACGCCATCGGCATGGTGCAGATGCCGCCCGGCTCGACCATCCAGCGCACGCGCGAGGTCATGCGTCGCGTGGGCGAGAAAATCCGGCAATCACCGCTCGGTGGACTCGGTGTTCGAAGTCGCCGGCTTCAGTTTCATCGGCAGCGACGAGAGCGTCGGCATCTTCTTCATCCGATCTCAAGGACATCGAAGAGCGCAAGGACACGGCCACGGAATTCATCGGCTGGGCGTTCGGCAACATCTCGGGCACGGAACGCGATGGCTTCGTGTTCTTCGTCAACCTGCCGATGATCACTGGCCTGTCCGATTTCGGTGGCTTCGACTTCTGGCTCGAGGACCGCGGCAACAAGGGTTCGGATGCCCTGATCAAGGCGCAGAACACCCTGCTGGCAACAGGCCGCGCAAAGCAAGGTGGTGCAGGGCGTGCGCTACAACGGACTGGCGCCGGCGCCGCGCCTGAAGCTCAAGCTCGATCGCGCCCAGGCGCAGTCGATGGGGCTCCAGGTCGAGGACGTGTACAACGCCGTGCAGCTCATGCTCGCGCCGGTATACGTCAACGATTTCGTGCTATCGAAGGCCGCGTGCTGCGCGTGAAGATGCAGGCCGACGCGCCGTTCCGCATGAACGAAGACGCGCTCAGCCGCTTCTATCTGCCAGCGAGCAACGTGCCGGCCGACCAACAGTTTCTCGTTGCAGCGGCGAGACCACGCAGCGATGGCATGGTGCCGCTGGCGTCGGTGATGCAGGTCGAACTGGGTGGTCGCGCCGCCGACGCATGCACGTTTCAACGGCTTCGCCGCCATGCAGATCGTCGGCTCGAACGCGCCGGGCCACAGCTCGGGCCAGGCGATGAACGAAATGCAGCGCATCGTCGCGCAGGACCTGCCGCCGGGATTCGGCCTCGACTGGGCGGGGCAATCGCTGCAGGAAATCCGTGCCGGCGCCGAGGCGCCGATGTTGTTTGGTCTGTCGATCCTCGTCGTGTTCCTGTGCCTGGCGGCGCTCTATGAGAGCTGGGCGACGCCGATCGCGGTGTTGCTGGTGGTGCCCGTGGGCATCATCGGCGCCATCGTCGCGGCGTGGAGCACCGGCCATCGCCAACGACGTGTTCTTCAAGGTCGGGCTGATCACCATCATCGGCCTGGCGGCGAAGAACGCCATCCTGATCGTGGAGTTCGCGCGTGCTGGCCCAGCAACGCGGCATGCCGTTGTACGAAGCCGTCATGGAGGCTGCGCGCCTGCGACTTCGCCCCATTTTGATGACGTCTTTCGCCTTCATCCTGGGCGTGTTGCCGCTGGTGTTCTCCAGTGGTGCAGGCGCCAATGCGCGGCGAGCCATCGGCACCGGCGTGGCCGGCGGCATGTTGTCAGCGGCCATCCTGGGTGTGATGCTGGCGCCGGTTTTCTACGTGACTGTCCGACGCCTGGTCGGAGATAAGCTGGAGATGAACGGCAGATGAAGGAACCGCATGGCCTGGGAACTCGACTCACAGGCTGAGAGTCGAATTTCGCAAGAGGTGGTGTTTATGAAGATTTCACTGGTTGCAACAGTTCTTGCCGCCGCATCGCTCGTCGGCTGCGCCAGTACCCTGGCCAAGCTCAACGGCCCCAAGCTCGACTACACCGAATATGCCGGCGAGCCGGTCAAGTCGTTTTACATGAACGACTTCGACGGCTGGACGGCGGTGTCGAAGGATCAGCTGGTGGTCTGGTCGGGCATCAACAAGGCCTACCTGCTCAAGGTGACTGGCTACTGCCCGGACCTGCAGTTCGCGAATGCGATCGCCGTGACTTCCACGGCCAACACGGTCGACAAGTTCGAGAAAGTCATCGTCGGCCGCGACCGATGCTTCATCAACGAGATCCGGCCGATCGATACCAAGCAGATGAAGGCGGACCGCAAGCTGCTCAGAGAGCAGGAGAAGCAGGCACGCGCCGAGTCCTGAGACCAGGCCAACGTCGTTTGAAATGAGGCGGACCGGAAATGGGGTAACATTCCTCATTTCCTAGCAAACGGGGACGCACCTGAAGCAGGTGCGTCCCCGTTTGCGTCTAGGTGCTCTCGGATACAACTGCTACGTAGGAGGAAAATGAGGAATGTCCCCATTTCCGATCCGGGGCCTTCTGCTTTCAGATCCGCGCCAGTATCGGGATCAGCATCAGCACCAGGCCGACGACGCCCGCCGCCCAGATGAGGGTGCGCAGCCCGGGGATGCCGGCCAGGTAAGCGGGCACGTAGAGCACTCGGGCCACCAGGAATACGGTGGCACCGGTCAGCGCCAGGTCGCCGGTTCCCAGGTACAGATTCAGCAGCGCCAAGGCCAGGAAGACCGGCAAAGCCTCCTGCATGTTGGCGAGTGCGCGTGCCGCGCGCCCGCCCATCCTGCTCTGGGGTGGTGGATCGTCCCGGGGTCCAAGTGCCACGGAGAGCGGGCGGCCCGGATCCCGCCCCATGTAACGGAGGCCGGACGGCAGCAGCGTCTGGAGCACGAAAAGCGCCAGCACCAGCAGGATCAGAAGAACCATAGGAAGCCTCCGTCGATGGGTCAGGACATTAACTGCGTCGCAAATATATATCCGAATGCCGCCAGGGCAGGCGGGCACCGTAGAATCGCCGCCCATATGCACGCAAGGACCTGGTTAGCCCTAACTTCCCTGTCATTGCTCGCCTCGTGCGGTTCGCGCGAGGAGCCGCCCGCGCCGCAGCGCGCAGACTGGGTGCTCGAAACCCGAGTGGTGTTCTTCGAGGCCGATGGCAAAACGGCGCGGCCTGCGCCCAAGCAGGACCTGCGGCTGTGGATGCCCTAGGTGGTTGGCGACATCTATGGCGAGCCCAACGAGGGCGAGCTGGCGCCCGCGACCTTGAAGCCCGACCTGAGCTTCTCGCTCGATTTGAACAAGAGCCGTGAGAAGGTTGGCAGGGCGCTGATCCCCACGCAGTTCTCGCAGAAGTGGATGTCCATCGAACCCAAGGATGCGCGCGTGGCGCGTATCTCGCCGTTCGTGCTGCCCGCAGACGGCATCGAGCCCCTTGGCCTGTGTGAGTGGTTAGACGTGGACAGCCGCGACAAGCTCATGCTGGTGTACATGGACCGGCCGGCGCGTATCCGCGGCGAAATCGTCTATGAGGGGCGCAGCCTGCGATTCGACATAGAGTCGAAGGAGGCCGGATACCTGTGGATCCGCCAGCCCGAAGGCAGCGGTGAATTCCGTATGGCCCCCTGGCCGGGGCGGGTACTGCTGGCCGTGATGCAGAATTCGCCGGTCTAGAAGAATGGGGGCAGCCCCCATTTCCTAGCAAAAGGGGTCAGTCCTGCCAGGGGACCACCCCAGCCACCCTGTTTTGACTGCTGGACTTCAATGCAAGGAAACGGGGGCTGCCCCCATGCTATTTTCCGCCCCTGCGGACCCTTCCGTTTAAAGAGAGCGCGACCATGCAACGACACTTTTTCGTGGCAATCACGAGTATTGCCGCGTCCACCCTGTTTCTCGCGGGATGCGGGAAAAAAGAAGAAGCCCCTGCGCCGGCCCCCGTGGCCGAGGCGAAGCCGGCAGAGCCGACCGGGGCAGATCCCAAGCAATTCCTGACCCAGCCGCTGGCCATCGACATCTACTCCGCCGATCCGTCGGCGCATGTGTTCAACGGCAAGATTTACATCTACCCCTCGCATGACTTCGACTCGGGTATTCCGAGCGACGACCTCGGCAACCAGTACGCGATGAAGGATTACCACGTGCTGTCGATGGACAGCATCGGTGGGCCGGTCACGGTTCATCCCGTGGCGCTCGACATCAAGGACGTGCCGTGGGCCAGCGAAAAGATGTGGGCCCCGGATGCCGCCGAGAAGGACGGCAAGTACTACTTCTACTTCCCGGTGAAGGACAAGGCAGGCGTGTTCCGCATCGGCGCGGCCGTGGGCGACAAGCCCGAAGGCCCGTTCAAGGCCCAGCCGGAGCCCATCAAGAACAGCTTCAGCATGGATCCGGCGGTGTTCAAGGACAGCGACGGCAAGTACTACATGTACTTCGGCGGCCTGTGGGGCGGCCAGCTGCAGCACTGGAAGACCGGCAAACACACGCCGCAAGACGACTCGCAGCCGCCGGATGACAAGCCCGCGCTGTATCCGAAAGTCGCGCGCATGGCCGACGACATGGTGGAGTTCGCCGAGAAGCCCAAGGACCTGAAGATCGTCGATGAGAATGGCAAGACCATCCTCTCGGGCGATCATGTACGGCGCTTCTTCGAAGCTTCGTGGATGCACAAGTACAAGGACCAGTACTACTTCTCGTACTCGACCGGCGACACGCACACCATCTCGTATGCCATGGGCAAGTCGCCGTACGGTCCGTTCACCTACAAGGGCGTGATCCTGCAGCCCGTGCTCGGCTGGACGAACCATCACTCGATCGCAGAAGTGGATGGCAAGTGGTACATCTTCTATCACGACTCGCAGAAGTCGAATGGCGTGAACCACCTGCGTAACGTGAAGGAACCCATCGAGATCAAGTACAACGACGACGGCACCATCCAGCCGATCGATCCGTACTCCGGCGACGACGCGCCTGCGGCGACTGCGGAAGCAGCCCCGGCAGAAGCGGCTCCCGCGCAGCCCGCTGCGAACTGATCGAGGGACGCACCTCGGCGGAACGGGGCGGCGCAAGCCGCCCCTTTTCGTTCAGGCCTCCGCGGTCACGCATTGCGCCGTCGAATCGGCTTATCATCGGCGCGCATGAATGCCGCCGAGGAAACCCTTCCGACGACGCCGTCGCTGACCCGACGCCGGCGCACCTTCCTGGCTCCGCTGTGGTTGTTAGCCTGGGGTGGAATCCTGATGCTCCTGGGCGCGGTCTTCTACTGGAACTCCGCCACCACCACGACCATCGTGCTGATCCGGCACGCCGAAAAGCAGATCGGCACCAACGACGATTCGCCGTTGTCACCGCAGGGCGAGCAGCGCGCGACGCGGCTGGCGCAGATGTTCGGTGACGCCGAGTCCTTCGGCCGCGTGAAACAGATCTACGTGAGCGATACGCGGCGCGCGCAACAGACCGCCGCCGGCCTCGCGCAGCGCCTGAATCTCAAACCCCTCGTCGTGGAGCCGAAGGCGTCGCCGGCCGAGGTCGCGCGACGCGTGCTGCGTGAGAACCGCGGCGGGCTCGCCATCGTCGTGGGGCACAGCAACACCATCCCACCGCTGGTGGCGAAACTGAGCGACGTGGACAAAGTGCCGCAGATGGGCGACGAGGAATTCGACACGATGTACGTGGTCACCGTGCCAACCATCGGTAAAGCGTCCGTACTGCGCCTGAAGTACTGATGGTGCCGGGTAAGAAATGGGGACATTCCTGATTTGCTAGCAAACGGGGACGCACCTGCTGCAGGTGCGCCCCCGTTTGCCCGCGATGCGGGCAAATCAGGAATGTCCCCATTTCTTACCCGGCACCATGTCAGACCGGCAGTTTGCGAATCTCGATGGCCTTGCGGATGAAGTCTTCATGCTCGGCGATGGAGAAGTGCGCCTTGACCCGTCCCTTGATGACGCGGTTCTGGTCGATCAGGTAGGTCACGCGCTGCACCCAGATGCCGAGCGGGCCGTTGACCCCGAACATCTTGATGACTTCCCTGGTCTCGTCCGAGAGCAGGGTGAAGGGCAGGTTGTGCTTCTCGCGGAAGCGTTTATGCGAGTCCGGACTTTGCGGGCTGACGCCCGCCACCGTCAGACCCGCGCGGCTGATTTCGCGGTGGATATCGCGGATGGAGCAGGCCTCACGCGTGCAGCCGGGCGTGAAATCGGCCGGATAGAAATAAAGGATGGCCGGGCCATCCTTGAGCAGGCTGGTCAACGACACGTCGTGACCGTTCTGGTCGGGCAGCGTGAATTCCGGCGCCTTCTGCTCGGTTTCCAGCATGGGGCTGATATTAAGAGTGAATCGCTTGCCGAGGCCAGCGTCCCTGCTAGAATCGCGCGCCTTCCGGGCCTGTGGCCCGGGTTTGCATCGGTGTGGGGCGGTAGCTCAGATGGGAGAGCGTCGCGTTCGCAATGCGAAGGTCGAGGGTTCGATCCCCTTCCGCTCCACCATTTCAGGCGCTGCGCGCCACTTTCAAACGGGGTCCTCGACCCGCGTTGTGTCATCGCGAGCTTTGTGAGCCGCGATGCGGGTCTGCGGCCCATCCGTCAGTTGAGATCAAGACTCACGGGGTCACCACGATCTTCCCCATCTGCGCATTCGATTCCAGGAATCGGTGCGCCTCGACGATCTCATCCAGCTTGAACGTCCTGGCGATCACGGGCTTCAGATGACCCTCTGACAATCCCCGCAGGATCAGTTCTTTCACGCGCGCGAAGCGCTCGGGGTAGTTCCAGATCGTCGACGCCACCCAGCCGCGGATGCTCAGGTTCTTGAAGGCCGCCGGCCAGTGCGGATGCATGGTCGGCTGACCGCTCAATCCTCCATAGATGAAGAGAGTGCCGTCGACGGCCATGGCCTGCGCCAGCGTGTCGACATACGGTCCGCCCACCGGATCGAACACGATGCGCGCGCCCTTGCCGCCGGTGATTTTCATGACCTCATCGACCAGGTTCGATTCCTCGGTGGCGATCACATGCTTGGCGCCGTGCGCGAGCAACGCCTGGCGCTTGTCGTTACTTCGAGTCGCGGCGATGGGCGTGGCTCCCGCCCAGTTGGCCAACTGGATGGCTGCCAGCCCAACGCTGCTCGAGGCGGCGCGGATGATGACGTAGTCGCCGACCGTCGCATGCGTGATCTCGATGATCGCCATGGCCGTGAAGTACTGCATCCAGATGGACGCGGCTTCGACCGAGCCCAGATTCGGCGGCGCCGGTATCACGCTGCGCGCCGGCACGATGGCGCGCTCGGCATACACACCGTATTCACCCAGACGATAGGTCGGCAGTACGCAGACGCGGTCGCCCACCTTGAAGTCGCGCAGGTCCGGGCCCAGCGCCTCGAGCACGCCCGCGGCTTCGTAGCCCATGGGCGTGGGGAACTTCGGCTTCACCGGATACAGCCCGCCACGAAACGCGGCTTCCGAGCGATTGAGGCCGATGGCCTCGATGCGCACGCGGAGTTCGCCGGCGCCGGGTTCGGCCACCTCGAGGTTTTCGATGCGCAGCACCTCGGGCGGACCTTGTTCGTGAATGCGTACCACTTTGCTCATCGCGACCTCCCGCTTACGTCGCATTCTCGGGCGGACGAAGGGTTCCCGGTCGCATCCCAGGGAAGGAAAGCGCGATGCAGAGCGCCCGGGCGGGCGTGTAAAGTACGCCCCGCGCGCCCCCGTAGCTCAGTGGATAGAGCGACCGCCTCCTAAGCGGTAGGTCGTCGGTTCAACTCCGGCCGGGGGCGCCAGTCCCCATAACGATTGCGCATAGGCTGATTCCGATGTGACCGGCCGGGCGCCAGCGGGGCCCGCAGACGCAGCGGCCGCGCCCGCGTTACCGAATCGTCACCATCCCGCGACTGACCGCGCAACCCATCGTTCATTACATTGGCTCCCACGGCACGATGCCGCCAAGGAGAGCAGCCATGAAGGTTTACGTCGCCACCCATCTGCGCAGCGATGAGGAAGTCGAGAGAAAGAAGATCCTCGGAATATTTTCCTCGGAGCAGAACGCGCTGCAGGTGATCGACGCGATCGCCGAAGGCGTCAGTGCCAGCGACTATCCGGATCTCTTCCAGGTGGATTCCTACGAGCTCGACGACCTGCTGTTCGAAACGACGCCGGAACGCGAGCTGCAAGTCGCCAACGCCTGAGCTGCAGAACCGCTAGTTCGTCCACCACGCGACGAATTCCCGGAACTCGATGTAGCCGTCACCGGCCGTGTCGGCCACCTCGAAATCGAGCAGGCATTCCGCGCGCGAGACGTCGCCGTCGAGCCGTTCCAGCAGCACGTGGAATTCGTCCTGGTCGATGAAGCCATCGCCGTTGAGGTCGCAGAGCTCGAAGACCCGGCGCGATTCGGCAATGTCGGTTTCGGTCAGCGTCGCCATGAGCGTCCCTCCTTTTCGAACGTCCATGGGAAGCCAATCTACGGCGGGTCTGCTTAAGGCCAACTGAACCGGGAAAGTGCGCATTTTGTTTAACAAAACCGGCGTGCATTTGTTTCCAACGGCCCGGCGGAGTTCGTAATATCGCCGGCCATGCGCCAGGCCATGTTCGTCCTCGAGTCGCGCCCGGCCCGCCGCGGGCTCACGGAGATCACGGACGCAGTGCGCGGCTGGGTAGGCAAGCAGGCCATATCCCAGGGACTGCTCACGCTGTTCTGCCGTCACACCTCGGCTTCCTTGCTCATTCAGGAAAACGCCGCGCGTGCGGTGCGCAACGACCTCGAGAAATTCTTCGACGAGCTCGCGCCGGAAGGCGAAGACTACGAGCACGATGACGAGGGGCCGGACGACATGCCGGCGCATCTCAAGACAGCGCTGACCCAGGTGCAGCTCAACGTGCCCGTCATGGGCGGCAAGCTCATGCTGGGCACCTGGCAGGGAATCTATCTATTCGAACATCGCGCCCGGCCGTCGGCACGCGAGATCGTGTTGCACCTGGTGGGGGAGTGAACACTTCATGGGGATGAAACCTTCCGACATGGCGGCGGGAATTGCGCGCGGCCTGCTGTCTTTCCCGGTCACGCATTTCGACGCCGACGATCGCTTCGATGTGGGCGCCTATCGCAAACACTGCGCCTGGCTGCTCGAGCACGAGCCGGCGGGATTTTTCGCCGCCGGTGGGACCGGTGAGTTCTTCTCGCTGCGTCCGGACGAGGTTGGCGAGGTCGTCAGTGCGGCGGTGTCGGAAATTCGCGGCCGCGTGCCCGTCATCGCGGGCTGCGGCTACGGCACGGCCATGGCCATCGAGCTGGCGCGCGATGCCGAGAAACGCGGCGCGGATGGCTTGCTGCTGCTGCCGCCGTACCTGGTCAACGCGGAGCAGCAGGGGCTGGCGGCGCACATCGAGAAAGTCTGCAAGGCCGTATCGATCGGCGTCATCGTCTACAACCGCGACAACGCCATCGTCAACGACGAGACCCTGGCCGGCCTGTGCGAACGCAATGCGAACCTGGTCGGCTTCAAGGATGGCGTGGGCGACCTCGAGCTGCTGGCGCGCATCTACTCGCGGCTCGGCAAGCGCGTCACCTATGTCGGTGGCATGCCCACGGCGGAGACCTACGCGCTGCCGTATCACGACATCGGCTTCGACACGTATTCCTCGGCCATCTTCAATTTCATGCCGGTATGGGCCAAGCGCTTCTTCGGTGCCGTGCGCGGCGGTGATCGCGCCACCATCCAGCACCACCTGCGTGACTTCGTGATGCCCTATATCGCGATCCGCAATCGCGCGCGGGGATATGCGGTCTCGATCGTCAAGGCGGGCTGTCGCATCGTGGGCCGGCCCGCGGGCGGCGTGCGTGCGCCGCTGGTGGATCTGCGGCCGGCGGATGTCGAGGAGCTGCGCAAGCTCATCGAGCGCGCGCAGAAGCTCAACTAGTTACCAGGGAAAGCTCAGCGTCGGATTCGCGGCGTAGCGCCGCATCACCAGTTCCAGTCGCGCGCCGCAGCCGGGCGCCAGCTTCACATCGAAGCAGCGGCTCGCTACCGGTGTCTGGTTCACCGACGTGATGGCGTGTTCGCCGTAGGCCCCGCCTTGAACAGTGACCACGCGCTCGCGGCTCGGGTTGAGATTCACCAGCGTGACGACGGTGCGATCGGCTTCCAGTGTGTCGACCAGTGCCGCCACGTCTTCCGGCAGGCCGGCGCGACGGCGCGCGGGATCGAAATAGCGCAGGCGCGCATGCAGCGGCGCGCCACCCTGGTGCGGCGAGGTGGGCGACCAGGGCGGACGCGCGATGTGCAGCGCGCCCTGCGTGAGCTGCAGTAATGAGGCCACGCTGGCCGGGTTGAATTCCAGCGCGTTGTCGGCGAGCCGCGTTTCCGGAGTCGACGGATCGACTTGCACCAGGGCGACGCGGGCGCGCACGCGCTCGAGCGAGGCGCGCAGTGCGGTCGCCGGATAGCTGGGGTTGCGACCTTCGAGAAACTCCACCCAGGGATGCTCGCCGGCCAACGCGCGGTCCGCGGCATCTCATGGACAGTACCAGATCTCGAAGCCGTTCAGTCGATACGGTCCCGGCGCGTAGCTGTACCAACCCCCGGGGCCGCACATGCGCGGCGTCTGCAGCTTGCCGTCGATTTCCCTGGCGCGCGCATTGATCGCTGCATTCTGCCGCCGCCACACGGCCATGTATTTGTCGTCGCCGGTGAGCAACGCGGCGTTCATGAACGCGACTATCGAGCGCGGCACGCGGTTGCGGTCTTCACGCTGGCCGGTCTGCGGCACCACGGGGCTGAAGGCCCAGCCGTAGACGCCCTCGTACCACTTCCCACGACCGCCGATCCGGCCGTCGAGCCCCACCTTGCTGGGCAGGACGTCGTCGTTGGCGGCGGCGCGCGCCACCCAGGCGTCGACATACTCCAGCAGCCAGTCGCGCCAGCGCTGCTCGCCAGTCAATAGATAGGCGTTCAGCGCCAGCGTCGTGGACTGCAGGTTCAGCGGGCTGTCGCAAACGGTGTCGGTGTATTCCGCGAAGTGCGCGAGGAATTCGTCGAAATTGCGCTCGCCGTGTTCCAGCTTGAAACGCGAGGTGTCGAAGGGATCGCCGGCCCAGTCCAGCGCCGTGGTGGGGCGGAGCAGGGGCCCGATGCTGCCGTTGAACATGCTGCGGATGACGCGGTGCTTCCGGTCGTAATTTGGTGCCGCCGGGTCGCTGCCGTCGTAGAAGCCCGCGAATCGGCGCGTGCGCTCGATGAGCCTGGCGTCATTCGGCGTCGACAGGCCCATGAGATTGAACGCCGACAGTCCCTCGCTGATGTGCTGCCAGTCCATTTGCGGCGGGAATTCGCGCACGTACATGCCCTGGCGGCCCATGGGTACGTCTTTTGTCTTCAGCGCGCCGTACTGTTCGACGTGGCCTTCGTAGACGCCACGGTACAGCTCGAGGATGCGGTCCGACCCGCCGAGCGCGTGCAACAGCGGCCAGTCGTTGACGTGCTCGATGGCGTCGTCGGGGCCATCGTTGGTGCCCCAGCGCGGGAAACACCTCAGGTGATTGCGCTGGTCGAAGTATTTGGCGTGGAAGATCTCGCAGGCCTCGATGTGCACCCGGAGCAGCTCTCGCTGCAGCAGCGCCCATTCGGGCGCCGGCATGGGAGTGTTGACGAGCAGTTCGGTGCGACCGGCTGCAGCGAACGCAGGCGGCACGAGCGCCATCGCGCCGGCGGCCGCGACGAAGTGGCGGCGACTGAGCTCCTGCCTGCGAATGTCGTTCACACGGACGATCATATATGCGCGCCCGCCTACGAGGCACTGCGGGTTGCTGTACTTCGGCATGCGCCACGAGCGCACTACAGTGCATCGAATGCGCTATCTCACCCTGTGCACCGACTATGACGGAACCATTGCCCATGACGGCCAGGTCGACGATGCCACCCTGGCTGCGCTCGAGGAATTGCGTACCTCCGGGCGCAAACTGGTGCTCGTCACCGGGCGCGAGATCGACGATCTGCAGAAGGTCTTCCCGCGCCTGGATCTGTTCGAGCGGGTCGTCGCTGAGAACGGTGCGCTGATCTATCGCCCTGCGACGCGCGAGGAGCGTGTGCTGCACGAGGCGCCGCCGGCCCGGTTCATCGAGGAACTGCGCCGGCGCGGAGTGGAGAACGTTTCCGCCGGGCGATGCATCGTCGCGACCTGGACACCGAACGAAGGACACGTGCTCGAGACCATCAGAGACCTGGGCCTCGAGCTGCAGGTGATCTTCAACAAGGGCGCGGTCATGGTGCTGCCGAGCGGTCTCAACAAGGCCACCGGACTCAAGGCCGCGCTCGACGAGTTGAATATCTCCGTGCACAACAGCGTGGGCGTAGGGGATGCGGAGAATGACCACGCGTTCCTGAGCATCTGCGAGTGCTCGGCCGCGGTTGCCAACGCCTTGCCCGCCGTCAAGGAGAAGGTGGACATCGTTCTCGGGAAAGACCACGGCGCCGGGGTGCAGCAGCTCATCGCCGAGATCCTGCGCGACGACCTCGCGAGCCGCGCGGCCGAGTTGCAGCGGCACGAGGTTCTTCTCGGCCACGACGATGGCAGGCCGGTGACATTGTCGCCCTATGGCACGAGCGCGCTGGTGGTCGGAACATCCGGCGGTGGAAAATCGACGGTCGCCGTCGGCCTGATCGAGCGCTTGAGATCGAAGGGATACGCCTTCTGCATCATCGATCCGGAAGGTGACTACGACGCGGTTGAAGGTGCGGCGGTGTTGGGCAGTCCGGCACGTGCGCCCTCCGTCGAGGAGTGCATGCAGCTGCTGGCCAAACCCGGCGAAAGCGCAGTGATCAACCTGTTGGGCCTGAAGTTTCGCGATCGGCCGGAATTTTTCATGACGCTGTTCTCCCGCATCCAGGATCTGCGCGCCAAGACCGGCAGACCGCACTGGCTGGTCGTGGACGAAGCACATCACGTCATGCCGGCCGACTGGAAACCCACCGAACACGTGTTGCCGCAGCGCCTCGATGGTGTATTGCTGGTGAGCGTCACGCCCAGCTCCATTGCGCCCGCGGCCCTGAAGCTGGTCGATTCATTGATCGTCATCGGCGACAAGCCGCGAGAAATGCTGCGTGAGTTCGCCGACGCCAACGAGGCGGGCGCTCCGAATCTCGCGATCGATAAAGTTCCGGATGGCGCAGCGCTGCTGTGGCACAAGGCGTCGCGCGAGCAGCCGGGGTCGTCACGCTCGAGCCCACGCAGACGGAGCGCCGGCGGCACCTGCGCAAGTACGCGGAAGGATCATTGGGTGAGGATCGATCGTTCTATTTCCGCGGGTCCGAAGGCAAGCTGAAGCTGCGCGCGCACAATCTCATCGTCTTCACCGATCTCGCCGACGGCGTCGACGAAGACACGTGGCTGTATCACTGGAAGCGCGGCGAGATTTCCGAATGGGTGCGCACCTGTATCAAGGATGAGCCCGTGGCCGAACAGATCGCGGCCCTGGAGCGCGAGGTGCCCGACGATGCCGACGAGTCGCGCAAGCGGGTGCGCGAGCTGATCGAAGAGACATATACCCTGCCGTCCGAGGCCGTGACCAGCCGCAGCCATTCCCCGCCGGCCTGAGTTGCCAGCCGCCGGTGCTGCGGGTACGTTCAGCGCCGCACTCGAGTGCTCCTGGGGGATCCATGCGTTTCAGGTTCAACCGTCGCGAATTCGTGGCCGGCGCGGGCGCCGCATTGTCCATCGCCGCCACGCGGCGCTCGCTCGCCAGCATTTCGTCCGACGAGGCCTGGGCGCGCGCCGCCGACATTGCGAAGAAAGTAAAGGCGCCGACCTTTCCCAGTCGCATCTTCGACATCACGAAGTTCGGCGCGCGTGCCGATGGCACTACGTTGAACACAGCGGCCATCGCCAAGGCCATTGCCGAGTGCGCCAAGGCTGGCGGCGGGCGCGTGCTGGTTCCGGCGGGCACCTTCCTGACCGGCGCCATCCATCTCAAGAGCAACGTCGAGCTGCACGTGTCCGATGGCGCGACGTTGAGATTCGACACCAATCCTTCAAGCTATCCCATGGTGTTCACGCGCTGGGAAGGCATCGAATGCATGAACTACTCGTCGCTGATTTACGCGCATGGCGAGAAGAACATCGCGATCACCGGCAAAGGCACGCTCGATGGGCAGGGCAGCGAGCAGCACTGGTGGCCGTGGAAAGGCCCGTGGCGTGGGACGACGCCTTATGGCTGGAAAGAAGGCATGCCCGACCAGCGCGTCGCGCGCAACAAGCTGTTCCAGATGGCCGAGGACAACCTGCCGGTCAAAGACCGCGTATTCGGTGAAGGTTCGATGCTGAGGCCGCCGCTCATCCAGCCTTACGCCTGCGAAAACGTGCTCATCGAAGATGTCCGCCTGCGCAATTCACCGTTCTGGAACATCCATCCGGTGCTGTGCAAGAACATGATCCTGCGCGGCGTGGACATTTTCGGGCACGGGCCTAACAACGACGGCGTCGATCCCGAATCCGTCGATCACATGCTCATCGAGAACTGTTCGTTCGATACCGGCGATGACTGCATCGCCGTGAACTCGGGCCGCAATGCCGACGGTCGCCGACTGGCGACGCCCTCGCAGAACATCGTAATCCGCAACTGCCGCATGAAGGAAGGCCACGGAGGTGTGGTCGCCGGAAGCATGATCTCCGGCGGCGTGCGCTGGGTGTTCGCCGAGAACTGCCGCATGGACAGCCCCAATCTCTGGTACGCGATTCGCTTCAAGAACAACGCGCTGCGCGGTGGGCTGCTCGAGAACTTCTACTACCGCGACATCGACGTAGGGCAGGTGGGCCGCGCGGCGATCACCGCCGATTTCAACTACGAGGAAGGTGCCAACGGGGCGTTCATTCCGCAGCTGAAGAATGTGGTGGTGGAGCGCCTGCGCGTGAAGAACGCGGTGCGGGTGCTGGATTCACAGGGGCTGCCGCAGGCGCCGGTGAGCGACATCACGATCCGCGATTGCGAGTTCAATGGAGTGACCCAGCCCAGCATCATCAAGCACACGCGCGAGATCAAGCTCGAGAAAGTACGCGTGAACGACCAGCTGGTCAAAACCCTGTAGGCCAGGCGCCGTGCTCAGCGCGGCGCCAGCTCGTACAGCTCCAGGCTCTTTTCCTTGTCCCACTGCCAGACCTTCACGCGGCGCGCGCGGCTCTCCAGCGAGAAGGTGTCGAGTCCGTCGCGGCAGGTGCGCGGACGGCACATGTACAAGGCGTCACCGGCCGGAATCGCCTCCGGGTGTTGGTCGAGATCCACGATGGGTCCGGACTTGCGGTAGTAGCTATACGGGAATCCCACCCACCACTCGTCGATCAATACGGGACGTGCACCGTAGTTGGCCTCGACGTAGTCCGACACCTGGAACCATGGCGCCTTGTTTCGCTGCGGAAAGGCGTCGGGCAGGTTCACCGCCGACCAGGCCGCCAGCGCGGCCAGCACGCCGAGGCACCAGGCACGCGGCAGCGTGGCGCTGCTCAGGGCGACGACAATGACGAAGGCGGTCGCCGATCCCAACAACTGCCGTCTCACGAAGACTGGTTTGTCTCCGAGCGCGGACAGCAGAAACACGCCGGTGGGTATGGCGATTCCCAGCGCGATCAGCAGCAGGTGCTCGGGATTCACGCGCCGCGTCCTCAGCACACTGACGAGATAGACCACGGCCAGCGCCGCCAGCCCAGCACCAGCCAGCGCGCGCGCAGCAGCGCCGACTCGCCGAATATCGACACGAAGAACGAAACGAACGGCTGCAGGCGGGCGCCTCGATCCAGTTCACCTGCGGCAACGGATCTTTCATGCTGCTGAGCGACTTGCCCATCGCCATCAGTGCCCAGGCCGCGATGGCCGCACAGGCCAGCGCGGCGAAGCCGACGATCTGCCGCCGCTTGCGCGGGCTGACTATCAGCCCGTAGACAACGCGCACCGCGATCAACAACATGCCCATGTATTGCGCGTAACAGCAGCGCCGCGCTGATGGCCCAGGCCAGGCCGCCGCGACGCGCTCGCCGCCATCGAGGAAGCGCAGGAAGGCGAGCAGGTTGATGCGGCCAGCAGCGCAATCAACGCATAGGGACGCGCCTGTTGGCCATACAGCACGAGCAGCGGGCTCAATGCCAGCAATGCAAGCGCGCCCAGCGCGCGCCAGTGGCTGAGCAACCGGCGCAGCAGCCGCCAGCTGACCAGCAGGAAGGCCACCGACAGCACACGCTCAGCGAACGTGCCGCCACCTCGGAGCCGCCGAACAGGTACGACCAGAAATGCAGCAGGACGATGTGCAGCGGCGGATGCGGCGTGTCGCGCATCGCGCCGGCAATCATTTCCGAGAACGGCCGGTGGCGAGCCCGATCGAGAACACCTCGTCCGTATCGAAGTTCCAGTCGATCTGCCAGCAGCGTGCAGCATGCCGGTAACCACCACGCGACGACCGCACACATCCCGATGCGGCCCGGACGCCGTCGGCTCGCCGTTCGACGCATCAGCTTCTTGGACCACGTGTACAGCTGCGTGACCGAATAATTCCAGACGGCGCTGACCATGATGCCGGCCAGTGCGGCGAGCAGCCATTGCGCATGGTTGGCGAACAGGTAGCGGGCGATGCCGACGTTCGCGACCGCGCCGACGCTGCAGGCGGCGATGAAAGTCAGCAGGCCCGTGAACCATGCTGCGCCGCGCAGGCGATGATCGCGATAGGTCAGCACGTTGTTGACCGCGAAGTTGAACACCATGGCGACGGCGGTGGCGATCGACTGCCAGGTGGAAAGCCCATCGCCAGCGCCTTGTGCAGGAACGTCAGAACGCCGAGGTGCACCAACACGCCGAGACCGCCGATCAACGAATACAGGATGAAGCGCACCGGCACGTAACGACCGAAGGACTTCTCGGCCAGCAGCATGGCGAATTCCCACACCACCATTTCGTCGAGCTTGCTCTGGCCGGCGAAACGCTCGCGGAAGGTGTACGGCACCTCGGCGATCTTCAGCGGTTGCGGGGACGAGGCCAGCATGTCGAGCAGGATCTTGAATCCCACGGCGGATAGGCGCGTCATGCAGTGCTCGAATACCTCGCGGCGGAACATGAAGTAGCCGCTCATCGGATCGGACAAAGGCTGGCGCAGCAACACGCGGCCGCGCGCGTGGCGAACCGGCTCAGCCCGGCGCGGCGCGCATCCCAAGCGCCGATGCTGGCGCCCGCGGAGTAGCGCGTGCCGATGGCGATGTCGGCGCCGTTCTCGTGAATCTGCGCGTACAACGCGGGCAGGATACGTTCGTCGTGCTGCAGGTCCGCGTCCATCACCGCGACCGTGGGCGCTGAGGTCGCCAGAATCCCTTCGATGCACGCGGAAGACAGGCCTCGCCGCCCGACCCGCTGCAGGCAGCGAACGCGCCGGTCGCCGCGCGCGATCTCGCGCACCAGCCGGTGCGTGCCGTCCGCCGAATCGTCGTCGACGAACACCAGCTCCCAGCCGATTCCGGCGAGCGCGCGCTCGAGGCGGCGACAGCAATTCGCGAATGTTCTGCGCTTCGTTGAATGTCGGAACGACGATGGACAGGTCGATGTTAGGGCTGGCCGGGGCGGTCGCGGAGACATGAGCGCGGAACGGGAGGTCGATGGGCGCGATGGACATGTCGTATGGAAAACCTTTGAACGATGCGGGAAGCCGGTCGAACTACCCGCGACCGGTGGGGCGAAGTCTGGCGGCTGCGCGGCGCCTGCTACACACCCTGAGCGCGCCGTACGGTTGTCAGAAACGGTTACGGAGTGGTGGCGCGTTGCCTGCCGGAAAATTCCTACATTCCGAGTGTCACGACTGTTGGCGCAGTGGCTTGTAGAGTGCGTTCTTAGTGAGTTCCCCCGGAAATGACTGACGCTGTTCCACCGTTGTCATTCGTGCGTGTCCCCGACACCCGCGCGCCGGCCTATATCGGCCCGCTGATTCCAGCCAAGGCCTGGCCACTGCGCTACTTCGCGGCGGTCCTCGTGGTCGCGGCCACGGTGGCGATGCGCGCCGTGCTCGCCCCGTCGTTGGGCACGCAGGCGCCCCTGCTGCCGTTCGTGCTGACGGTGTTTGTTAGCGCCTATCTGGGTGGTCGTGGGCCGGCATTGCTGGCCGCGGTGCTGGCGCCGGTCGCCGCCACATTCTGGTTCACGGCCTGGCCGCATGACGCGCCGCCGGGGCAGTGGGCGGCGCATGTCACGTTTTTCCTGCTGATCGGCGCGCTCGCGGCCGTGCTCCTGGGCGAGCTGCAGCGCAGCGCCCGTGCGCAACGGCTGGCCATGCACGCCGCGGCTGAAAGCGCCCAAAACGCGCTCGAGAGTGCCGCGCAGGTGCGGCTGATTGCCGATGCCATGCCCGCGCTCATTTCGTATATCGGTCCGGATCGTGTTTTTCGCTTCGCCAACAGTACGTATGAGAAGTGGTTCGGAGTCCCCGCCAGCGACGTAACCGGCCGGCCGATGCGCGAGGTGCTGGGCGAGGAAGCCTACAAGCACATCGCGCCGAGGCTCGATCGCGCCATGAAAGGCGAACGCGTGTTCTTCGAACAGGAAATGCCCTATGTCACGGGCACGCGCGACATCGCGGCGCACTACATTCCGGATATCGCCGCCGACGGCCGTGTGCGCGGCTGCTTCGCGCTGATCGAAGATGTCTCGGCGCGCAAGCGAGCCGAGCGCGCGCTGCGCGAGGTGGATAGACGAAAGGACCATTTCCTCGCCATGCTGGCGCACGAGCTGCGCAATCCGCTCACGCCCATCCGCAATGTGGCGCACATTCTCGGCCGTGGACAGGCCGACGCGGCCACGATCCGCCGTTCCGCCGAATTGCTCGAACGGCAGGCGACCCAGCTCACACGCCTGGTCGACGACCTGCTCGACGTGGCCCGCATCACGCGCGGCCGCATCACGCTGCGGCGCGAGCCTTTGAACCTGGCCAGTGTGCTGGACACGGCCCTCGAAGCCGTGAAGCCGCTGCTGGAATTTCGAGGACAGAGTGTCTCGGTGGCGGGCGGCGAAGGCGGTTTGTTCGTGAATGCCGACCAGGTGCGGCTCTGCCAGGTCGCGTCGAACCTGCTGACCAACGCGATCAAGTACTCACCGGATTGCGCGCGCATCGAAGTCCAGCTGCTGGGGTCGAACCGGGAAGTCGCGCTGGTGGTGCGCGACGAGGGCGCGGGTATCGACTCGCAGATGCTGCCGCACATTTTCGACCTGTACCTGCAGGGCGACGAGTCCATGGATCGCTCGCACAGCGGCCTCGGCATCGGGCTGACCGTCGTCAAGCACCTGGTCGAAATGCACGGCGGCCATGTCGAGGTGCGCAGTGAAGGGCTGGGCAAGGGCAGCGAGTTTCGCGTGCGGTTGCCACGCGTCGCGGCCATGCCGGTCGCGGTGCCCGACAAGGCGGGCCGCATTTCACGAACCGTGCAGAAGCGGCGCGTGCTGGTGGTCGAAGACAGCCGCGACTCCGCCGAGTCGCTGCGCGAGCTGCTGCGACTCGACGATCACGAAGTCGAAGTGGTGCACGACGGCGCGAGCGCGCTGTCGAAGCTCGACGAGTTCCGCGCCGACGTGGTGCTGCTCGACATCGGATTGCCGCGCATGGATGGTTTCATGGTGGCGCATGCCATTCGCGCGCGCTTTGCGAATGTGTCGCAGCGGCCCCGCCTGGTGGCACTCACCGGCCATGGCCGCGAGGAAGACCGGCACGCCGCGCTGCGTTCGGGCTTCGACGGGCACCTGACGAAGCCGGTGGAGCCGGCGCATCTGCTGCGCATGATTGCCGAGGGCCTGCGGCAGCCCACGCCGAGCGAGCTGGGCTAAGGCCCCGATACGACCTACGACGTACATCGGTGGGGCGCTTCCTGCTCCATCCTATTGGCCTCATGGTCAACGCAGCCGAGAAGAAGAGGCTTGATGAAGCCCCGCCGGAAGGCGCCGCCTGGAAGAAGTGGGGCCCCTATCTGAGCGAACGCCAGTGGGGCACGGTCCGCGAGGATTACAGCGACAACGGCGATGCGTGGAACTACTTCACGCACGACCAGGCGCGTTCGCGCGCCTATCGCTGGGGTGAGGATGGCCTCGCCGGCATCAGCGACGATCACCAGGTGCTGTGCTTCGCATTCGCGCTGTGGAATGGCCGCGACCCCATCATCAAAGAGCGTGCCTTCGGTCTCGCCAACAGCGAGGGCAATCACGGCGAGGACGTTAAGGAGTACTACTTCTATCTCGACTCGACGCCCACGCACTCGTACATGAAGTACCTGTACAAGTATCCGCAGGCGGCCTACCCCTACGACGACCTCGTCACCACCAACCGCGGTCGCGGCAAGCACGAGCCCGAATACGAGCTGCTCGACACCGGCGTGTTCGACGACAACCGGCTACTTCGATGTGTTCGTCGAATACGCCAAGGCCGCGCCGGACGACGTGCTGGTGCGCATCCGCGTGAGCAACCGCGGCGCCGAGACGGCGGCGCTCGAAGTCTTGCCGACTCTCTGGTTCCGCAACACCTGGTCCCAGTCAAGCGGCGGCTCGAAGCCATCTGCTCGAGAGGATCGACCTGCCACGCCACGCGGTGGTGCACGCCCATCACAGCGACCCGCTGTTCCAGGAATCGCTGCCTGACTACTACCTGTATTGCGCCGGTGACGTACCACTGCTGTTCACGGAGAACGAAACCAACAACGCGCGGCTGTTCGGCTCGGCAAACGCCTCTCCCTTTGTGAAGGACGCGATCAACGACTACATCGTCACGGCGACGCGGCCGCGGTGAACCCGGAGCAGCGCGGGCACCAAAGTCGCGGCGCATCACACCTTGAGTGTGGGGCCCGGTGAAGACGCGCGAGTTCGAAGCTGCGCCTGACGACGAGCGCACCGGCGTCCTTGCGCCAGCCATTCACCGATTTCGACGCGGTGTTCACGGCGCGCCTCGCCGAGGCCGACGCGTTCTATGACTCGGTAACGCCGGAAAGCGTGCGCCGCGATCCCGACCGGGCCAATGTGTATGCGCCAGGCGCTCGCCGGCATGCTGTGGACCAAGCAGTATTTCTACTATGACCTCGATCTGTGGCTCGACGAGCACGGCGCCGGTGCGCACCTGCCAGCCCACGAGCGCCGGTTGCGTACGCAACAGCGAGTTGGACCCACATGTACAACAACGACATCATCTCGATGCCGGACAAGTGGGAGTACCCCTGGTACGCGGCCTGGGACCTGGCGTTCCACATGATTCCGCTCGGCATGGTCGACGCCGATTTTGCCAAGCAGCAGCTCGTGCTCATGCTGCGCAACGATTACCTGCACCCGAACGGCCAGTTGCCGGCCTACGAATGGAACTTCAGCGATGTCAATCCGCCGGTGCATGCCTGGGCGACCATCCAGCTCTATCTACTGGACCAGGAACGTCGTGGCGGACAAGGCGACATCGAGTTCCTGAAGTACGCGTTCTCGAAGCTGCTGGTCAACTTCACCTGGTGGGTCAACCGCAAGGACCGTACCGGCGCCAATGTGTTCGATGGCGGCTTTCTCGGTCTCGACAACATCGGGGTCTTCGACCGCTCCTCGCCGCTGCCCACCGGTGGCTACCTCGACCAGGCGGATGGCACCGCCTGGATGGTGTTCTTCAGTCAGCAGATGCTGCGCATCGCGGTCGAGCTCGCATTGCACGAGCCGTATTACGAGGAGTTCGTCGAGAAGTTCTTCCGGCACACACTTGTCCATCGCGGGCGCCATGGACCGGGTGGGTGCGAACCAGGACGAGATGTGGGACGAGGAAGATGGCTTCTTCTACGACGTGCTGCGGTTGCCGGACGGCAGCTCGCAACGCGTCTCAAGGTGCGCTCCATCGTCGGGCTGCTGCCGCTGGCGGCCGTGGCGGTGTTCGAGGAGGATATCCTCGCGAAGCTGCCGAAATTCCGCGAGCGCGCCAGGCAATTCGACGGGCCGTCATCCGGAGCTGGCCGCCGCCATGCATCTGCCCACCCAGGCCGGTGTGGCCAACCGGCGCATGCTGTCGATCGTCAACGAGACGAAGCTGCGCCGCATCCTGGCTCGCATGCTCGACGAGCAGGAATTCTTCGGCCCGCACGGCATCCGCGCCCTGTCGAGATTCCATCTCGAGCATCCCTATGTGTTCGTCCACGATGGGCACGAACACCGGGTGAACTATGTGCCCGGCGATTCCGACACCGGCATGTTCGGCGGCAATTCCAACTGGCGTGGACCTGTCTGGATGCCTATCAACTTCCTCCTCTACGGTGGATTGGTGCGACTGTACGCTGTACTACGGCGACGATTTCCAGGTCGAGTGTCCGACGGGTTCCGGACAGCATGATGACCCTACTGCAGGTGGCGCAGGAACTCGCCAGGCGGCTGACCGGAATCTTCCTGCGTGACGCGTCCGGCAAGCGTCCTGCCGATGGCGCGGCGTCGAAGTTCGCCAACGATCCGCATTGGCGTGACCTGGTGCAATTTCACGAATATTTTCACGGCGACACCGGTGCCGGCATTGGTGCCACACATCAAACCGGATGGACCGGATGCGTGGCCGCGATCATCAAGACCAACGCGGTGTTCACGCGCGAAATCCTGCTGGCACCAGGCGCGGAGAAGTCGGTCTACCGCGCGATTCGTTCGGAAAGAACACCGCAAGCCCGCGCGGGTGCGGGCATGAATACCTACTACAAGGACAAGAATCTTCCTGAGCCGGTGGTGCCGGCCGTCCAGGCGCTCACCCTGCTGAAGGGTCAGGTGGCGCTGGTGACCGGCGCCAACTCCGGCATCGGCCGCGCGATCGCCAACGCGCTGGGACGCGCCGGCGCTGATGTGGTCGTGAACTATGTAGTCAAGCCCGAGGAAGCCGAGAAGGTCGCGGACGAAATCCGTCGCGGTGGCCGGCGCGCGATGATCGCGCAAGCCGACGTCGCCGATGAGGCCCAGGTGCGGGCCATGTTCGCGGCGGCCGTGCGCGAGTTCGGCACCGTGGACATTCTCGTCAGCAATGCGGGCATGGAACGCAATGCTCCTTTTCACGAGATGACCACGGCGCAATGGGATGCGGTGATGAACGTCAATCTGCGCGGCGCATTCCTGTGTGCACGCGAGGCGGTGCGCGAATTCCTGCGCCGCGGGGTGCGTCCCGACATTTCCGTGGCGGCCGGAAAGATCATCTTCACCAGTTCGGTGCACGAAGTCATTCCCTGGGCCGGTCACGTGAATTACGCCGCCTCGAAAGGCGGGCTGATGCTGCTGATGAAGAGCCTCGCGCAGGAAGTCGCCGAGAAACGCATTCGCGTGAACTCGATTGCGCCGGGCGCCATCCGCACGCCCATCAACGAAGCAGCCTGGGGCACGAAAGAGGCCTACGCCGAGTTGATGAAGCTCGTACCGTACAAGCGCATCGGCGAAGTCGAAGAGATCGGCCGGGCCGCGGTGTGGCTGGCCTCGGACTTCACCGACTACGTGGTCGGCACCACGCTGTTCATCGACGGGGGCATGACGCTGTATCCCGGGTTCGAGACCGGCGGCTGAGCGGCCGAGCCGGCCGTATTCTTAATATATGTGTTCCGGGCGGCACCTGGCTCAGGCGCGGCTGGCGCCGCTGACTTCGCCACCGCCGCTTTGCGCGGGGTCATCGTCCAGAAGTTTGCTGAGCATTGCTCTCGACGTCGTCCGGGTCCACCGGCTTGGTGAGGTGATCGTCGAAGCCGGCGGCGCGCGCGGCTTGTTTGTCCGAGTCCTGGCCCCAGCCGGTGAGCGCGATCAGGATGGCGTGGCGACCCCAGGCTTCGAGCCGCATGCGGCGCGCGACCTCGTGCCCACTCATGCCCGGCATGCCGATGTCGATGATGGCGGCGCGCGGCCGCTCGCGTGCCGCGACCTCGAGTGCCTCCGCGCCGCCGTACGCAATCGAGACTTCGTAGCCCATGAACCGCAGCACCAGGCCGAGTGACTCGGCCGCGTCGCGATTGTCGTCGGCGACCAGCACGCGCCCGCGCCGAATGGCGTTGGCATTGGCCGCGCCGTGTTCGGGTTCCGCCACCGCCGCGTCGGCCGGCGCCAGCACCTTGTGAGGCAGGTGCACGATGAACTCGCTGCCGCGGCCCAGGCCCGCGCTGCGAACTTCGACACGCCCACCGTGCAGTGCCACCAGGCCTTTGACCAGCGCCAGGCCGATGCCGAGGCCGCCCTCGGCGCGATCGATGGCCGAATTCACCTGCGAGAACATGGTGAACAGTCCCGGCATCACTTCTTCGGTGAGCCCGATGCCGCTGTCGCGGATGGTGATCGTCAGCTCGGCGTTCTCCAGGCGCGCATCGAGCTCGATGCGGCCTTCGGGATCCGTGTACTTGGCGGCATTGGTGAGCAGGTTGCCGATGACCTGCGACAGCCGCAGCGGATCGGCCTCCAGCCGCACGTTGTCGCTCGGTAGATTGACCGTGAGCTGGTGGTGCTTGGCGTCCAGCAGCGGCCGCGCCGTCTCCACCGCCACGCCGACCACCGACTTGAGGTCGACATAGTCCTTCTTGAGCTCGAGCTGGCCGCGCGTGATGCGCGACACATCGAGCAGGTCGTCGAGCAGCAGCGACATGCGCTGCACCTGGCGCGAGATGACTTCACGGCCCCACTTGCGCTGGCGATCGTCGGCGGCGTCCGAATCGAGGATGCGCACGGCATTGCGGATCGGCGCCAGTGGATTGCGCAGCTCGTGCGCCAGCGTGGCGAGGAACTCGTCCTTGCGTCGATCGGCCTCGAGCAGCGCGAGCTCGGTGTTCTTGAGCCGCGAGATGTCGAGATTGATGCCGGCCCAGCGCTGGATGTGCCCGGCCGCGTCGCGGATGGGCACGCCCTGCGCGAGGATGGCGTGATAGCGGCCGTCGAAGCCCATGCATGCGGTGCTCCCGGTACCACACGTTTCCGATGCGGGCGCATTCCTTCCAGGTGCGCAGGGTGTCTTCGATGTCGTCCGGATGCAGCGCCGAGCCCCAGCCGCCGTTGGCCGCCTGTTCCATGGTCAGGCCGATCAGCTTCAGGAACGAATCGCTGATGTAGATGGGGCGGCCGTCGGCATCCGAGACCCAGACGCCGTAATTGATCGACTCGCCGATGGCGCGATACAGCTTCTCGCTGGTCTCGAGCGCGCGCGAGCGCGACTGCACCTCGTCCAGCATGTTGTTGAACGCGTCGACCACCACGCCGATCTCGTCGTTGGTGGTGCGGGCGGCGCGGAACGAATAGTCGCGCTCCTCGACGATCTGCCGCGCCACGTTCGCCATGGACTCCATCGGCTGGCTGACGACGCGCTGCAGCCAGCTCGAAGCGAGCAGGGCGGCGATCAGGCCGATGACCATGACGGCGCCCAGCACCGAAAGATAGGCGCGCACGCGCCCGCGGACATCGTAGTGGGCGCGCAGGTAGATAGTGCCCAGCGTCTCGCCGCCCTGGACCACCTGCCGCATCAGTTCGACGCGGCCGCCTTCGATGTGCGCCTCCGCGACGAGTGGCGGCAGCAGGGTGGGTGCCGATGACTCGCCGGCCCGCACGTACTGCGCGAACAGCCTGCCATCGGCGCCATACAGCGCGGCGGCGCGAATCGAGGCCCGCGCCTGCAATGCGTTGAGATTTCGCTGCGCACCCTCCCGATCGTCGAACGACAGCGCGGGTTGAACTGCCAGCGACAGGATGGCCGCCTCGGTGCCGAGGTCGGCGGCCCAGGCCGCGCGATTGTCGCGAAGATCGGTGAACAGCAGCGCGGCGCCCGCGGCGGCCAGCGCGATCGCCGTGGTTGTAAGCATTACAACCATCAGCTTGCCGGACGAGGCTGCGGCGCGCGTGACGGATCGACACCAGCGCGCGCCACAGGCGGCCGGCGTTTTGATCGCGCGGGTTATTAGTCTCGGACTTCACGGCCCTCATCTTGCCTAAAATTTGGAAATACGGTCCACTGCAATCGGCTTCGTCCTACACAAGAGGAACGTCAAGTTGTCGAAGCGCAGGATCAGCGCACTGCTGATCGCCCTCGCGATGTTGCTCGGCGGATCGCCGGCAGGGGCCGCAAACATTCTCCGTCGAGGCGGTCAAGGCCGCATTTCTCTATCGCTTCGCCTCATACGTCGAGTGGCCCGCCGACTCGCCCGTCACTCCGTTCGTGATCGCGGTGGCGGGCGCCGAGGACGTGGCCAAACAACTCGACGAGCTGGTGCCGCGCATGAAGGTGCACGGACGGGCCGTCGAGGTGCGCCGGGTCGCACGCGTAGCGGACCTCGACGGCGTGCACATCCTGTATGTCGGCCCGGAACTGTCCTCACGTTCGCGCTCGCTGCGCGCCAGGGCCGTCGAGCGCCCGATTCTCATCGTCACCGATGACGCGCGTGGCCTGGATGCCGGCGGCATCATCAATTTCATCGAAGCCAGTCGCAATGTGCGTTTCGAGATCTCGCTGATCGCGGCGGATCGCGCACGTCTCAAGATCGATTCGGCGCTGCTGTCGGTCGCAGCACGCGTCGAACGCCGGCCCCAGGCCGCAGGAGTCATCGAGTGATCCCAACAGCGAAGCGTATCGCGCTGGCCATTGTCGCAGTCACGGCCGGCGGGCCCGCGCCCGCCCAAATGCTCGCCGATGCCAGCGATCCGCTGACGCAGCTCAGCCGCATGTCGCTGGAGGAGCTGGGCAACGTCGAGGTCACTTCGGTGTCCAAGTCCGCGCAGACCCTGGCGAGTGCCCCGGCGTCCATCTACGTGATCACCCAGGAGGAGATCCACCGCTCGGGCGTGCTGTCCATTCCCGAGGCGCTGCGGCTGGCGCCGAATCTGCAGGTGGAGCAGATCAACGCGCAGGAGTACCAGATCGGCGCGCGCGGCTTCGGCAGCCACCTGGAGTACCAGAACTTCTCCAACAAGATCCTGATCCTCATCGACGGCCGCAGCGTCTACAACCCGCTGTTCTCCGGCGTGGCGTATGACGCGCTGGACGTGGTCATGGACGACATCGACCGCATCGAAGTCATCAGCGGGCCCGGCGCCACGCTGTGGGGCGCGAACGCCATGAACGGCGTCATCAACATCATCACGCGCAGCGCGCAGGAAACCACCGGCGGACTGCTGCGCGCCAGCGCCGGCGACCAGGAGAACGCGGTCAGCGCGCGTTACGGCGGTTCGTTTGGTGACGGGGATGCTTTCCGGGTGTACGCCAAGGGGTTCGATCGCGGTCCGAGCGAGCTCGAGAACGGGCAGAGCGGCGGCGATCGCTGGCACAAGGCGCAGGCGGGCTTTCGTGTGGACCTGGGCTCGGCCACCGACCGCAACCGCTTCACCATCCAGGGCGACTATCAGGACGCCACCGAAAACGTTGGCGTGTTCGGCGACATCGGCTTCAAGCAGCACGATCTGCTGGGCCGATGGGAGCAAGCCGGTGAGCACGTCAGCACGCGGCTGCAGGTGTATGTCGACAGCACCGATCGCGGTCAGCCACCGAGCGGTGTCGGGCTCGAGCTCGACACCTACGACATCGACTTCCAGCAGATGATGAATGCCGGTGAACGGCATCACATCGTCTGGGGCCTGGGGCGTCGCTACAACGACTACGACGTCGTCAACACCGAGACGCTGCGCGTTCGTGCCTGACCATCGCACGCTGGAGCTCACCAACATCTTCGTGCAGGACACCATCGCGTTGACCCGTGAGCTCAAACTCACCGCGGGCATCAAGTTCGAAGAGAACTCGTACTCGGGCTGGTCGACGCTGCCGGATCTGCGCCTGGCCTGGGCGCCGGACGAAGACACGCTGGTCTGGGCCTCCGCGGCCCGCGCGATCCGCTCGCCGACGCCTTTCGATACGGATGTCGAGGAGTGGGCCGGCGGCACGACGCTGTTCATCGAAGGCGATCCGGATTTCGAGCCCGAGACCGTCGACGCCTTCGAGCTCGGCTATCGCAGCCGCCCGCATGCGTCTATCTCCTGGTCACTGAGCACGTTCTACAACGAGTACGACGATCTGCGCACCATCGAGCCCGCGGTGGGCGGTTTCCTGCCGCTGCGCTGGGCCAACCTGATGGAAGGCAGCACCTACGGAGTCGAGCTGTGGGCGAACTGGCAGGTGACTTCGTGGTGGCGTCTGTCGCCGGGCCTTCGGACGCTGCACAAGCGACTGCGATTCAGTGACGGAGCTTCGCAGCTATCTGGAGCGTCGAGCAGGCCGGCAACGATCCGACTTCGCAAGGCTCGCTCAAGTCATCCATGGACTTCGGCCGCTGGACCGTGGACGCGATGCTGCGTTATGTCGGAAACCTGCCCGAGCCAGAGAGCCCTTCGTACGAGGAACTCGGCGCGCGCGTGGCCTGGCGGGCCTCTGATTCGCTCGAATTCTCCATCAGCGGCTTCAATCTACTCGACGAGCGCCACCACGAGTACGCAGTTCCCACCGCGCGCGAGATTCGCCGCTCTGTCTACGCCGAGGCGCGCTGGACGTTTTGAGTTTCACTTTGGGACTTGGCTCACACAGAAATCCGACTTGACCGCATTCGTGCACGTCGACGCACCCATAGAATGCGGCGCACATGTCAGCATCCATGCACGAACGACGACTGCGAATCGAGCGGCGCCGTTCCGTCCTCCGCGCGCTGTGGCACGGGAATTTCTTGCGGCGACGAGTGGCTCCGCGCCGCAGAACCGAACGCCATGCGGTGGTGACCGACTGGTTTCATCCGCAGTGGCTGGCCGTCGGAATCCTGATCCTGCTCCTTTGCAGTGCAGACGCGCTGCTGACCCTCACCTTGATCTCGCACGGGGCGATGGAGCTCAACCCGTTCATGGCGCCGCTGGTCGACGGATCGGGTCATTCCTTTGCCGGCTGGAAGCTGGGCCTCACGGCCATGGGCGTGGTGGTGCTGACGCTGTTCGCCCGTCTCAAGGTATTCGGCCGCGCCGTGGGCGTAATCCTCTATGCCATCCTGGCGATGTACGTGCTGCTCGTGGGCTACGAGCTCTTTCTTTTACGTAACATTCCCCTAGATTAGGCATTGCTGCCTTCCGACCGTGGTCGGGTTCGGCTAACATACCGCCCCTTTGTTGCTCCAGGACCTTGAGTCCACAAGGATTTTTTCCCCGTATGGCTCCCAGCCTTCGCGAGTTGCTGGCCTCGACGCCGCTCTCTGGCGGCAACGCTCCCTACGTTGAAGCCCTGTACGAACAGTTCCTCGCCGACCCCCAGAGCGTCGACCCGAAATGGCGTGAATACTTCCAGAAGCTGCGCAATGGCAACGCGGGCGAGCAGATCCATTCCGCCGTGCAGGCCGGCATCGTCCAGCGCGCCAGCAAGCCGCGCATGGCCGCCGGAACGGCCACGCTATCGAACGATGCCGCCGCCAAGCAGGGCGCGGTTTCGCGACTGGTACAGATCTACGCCAACCGCGGTCACCTGATCGCGCGGCTCGATCCGCTGGGCATGCAGAAGCGCGCGCGGCCGCGCGTGCTCGAGCTCAGCTACTTCGGGCTTTCCGAGGCGGATCTCGATACCGAATTCCTCACCGGCTCGCGCCCCACGGAGCTGGCGCGCAAGTTGAAGTTGCGCGAAATCCTCGCGCAGCTCGAGCACGCCTACTGCGGCACCATCGGCGCGGAATTCGCGCATGTGTCCGACACCGAAGAGCGCCTGTGGCTGCAGGATCAATTCCTGGTGGGCCGGCTCACGGGCAAGATCACCGCGGAAGAGCAGAAGAATCTGCTGTGGCAGCTGTCCGCGGCCGAGGGTCTCGAGCGATACCTGCACACCAAGTACGTGGGTCAGAAACGTTTCTCGCTGGAAGGTGGCGACTCGCTGATCCCGCTGCTCGACGATCTGATCCAGCAGGGTGGACAGAAGAACGTCGAGGAGTGCGTCATCGGCATGGCGCATCGCGGCCGGCTCAACGTGCTGGTGAACGTGCTCGGCAAATCGCCGTCGGTGCTGTTCCAGGAATTCGAAGGCAAGTACGACACCGCGCACCTGCAGGGCTCGGGCGACGTGAAGTACCACAAGGGCTTCTCCTCGGACCTGCGCACGCCGGGCGGCAACGTGCACGTGGCGCTGGCGTTCAATCCCTCGCATCTCGAGGTGGTGAATCCCGTGGTCGAAGGCTCGGTGCGCGCCCGCCAGGAACGGCGCGGCGATACCGAGGGCGCGCGCGTGCTGCCGATTCTCATCCACGGCGATGCGGCCTTCGCGGGCCAGGGCGTGGTCATGGAGACGCTGCAGCTCTCGCAGGCACGCGCGTTCTTCACCGGCGGCACGGTGCACATCATCGTGAACAACCAGGTGGGCTTCACCACCTCGCGTCCCGACGACGTGCGTTCGACGATGTATTGCTCCGACGTCGCCAAGATGCTCGAGTCGCCGATCTTCCACGTCAATGGCGACGATCCCGAAGCGGTGATATTCGTCACGCGGCTGGCGCTGGCGTACCGGCAGAAATTCCACAAGGACGTGGTCATCGACCTCGTCTGCTATCGCCGTCACGGTCACAACGAAGCGGACGAGCCGGCTGCCACCCAGCCGATGATGTACCAGGTCATCCGCAAGCATCCGACCACGCGCAAGATCTACGCCGACAAGCTGGTGGCGCAGGGCGTGCTCACCGAGGCCGAAGCGGCGGCGCTGGTCGAGCAATATCGCCAGGGAGTCGATGCCGGCAAGCAGCAAGCGCGTGCCTCGCTCGGCATGGTCGGCAACAAGTACACGGTCGACTGGAGCAAGTACGCTGCGAACGACTGGTCCGAGCGTGTCCGCGGCGGCGGCGATATCGCGCGCCTGAAAGCCCTGGGCGAGCGCGCGGTGCATTTTCCCGAGAACTTCGCGCTGCACCCGCGCGTGGCGCAGGTGATGTCGAATCGCGCCAAGATGTTCCGCGGCGAGCTGCCGCTGGACTGGGGCGCGGCCGAGACCTTGGCGTACGCCAGCATCCTCGAAGAAGGCAATGCCATCCGCATCACCGGCCAGGATTCGGGCCGCGGTACTTTCTTTCATCGTCACGCCGTGCTGCACGAGCAATCGACCGGCGAGTGCTACGTGCCGCTGCAGCACATCGCAGAGCGGCAGCCGTCCTTCCAGGTCATCGATTCGGTGCTCTCGGAAGAAGCGGTGGTCGGCTTCGAATACGGTTACTCGACCACCGATCCTTCGTCGCTGGTGATCTGGGAAGCGCAGTTCGGCGATTTCGTGAACGGCGCGCAGGTCATCATCGACCAGTTCATCAGCTCGGGCGAAGCCAAGTGGGGCCGCCTGTGTGGACTCGCGATGTTCCTGCCGCATGGCTACGAAGGGCAGGGGCCGGAGCATTCCTCGGCGCGGCTCGAACGATTCCTGCAGCTCTGCGCCGAGAACAACATGCAGGTGTGCGTGCCGTCGACGCCCGCGCAGATGTATCACATGATCCGCCGGCAGATCCTGCGCTCGCTGCGCAAGCCGCTCATCGTGATGACGCCGAAGAGCCTGCTGCGCCACGAGATGTCGGTGTCCTCGCTCGAAGACCTGGCCAACGGCGAATTCGCCACGGTCATCGACGAGATCGACACGCAGGTGAAGGCCGCCAGCGTGCACCGCGTGGTGTTGTCCTCGGGCAAGGTGTACTTCGACCTGCTCAAGGCGCGGCGTGCCGCCAATATTTCCGACGTCGCGCTGGTGCGCGTCGAGCAGCTCTATCCGTTCCCGGTGCAGGAGATGGAAGCCGTGATGACGCGCTATCCGAACGCGCGCGAGGTGGTGTGGTGCCAGGAAGAGCCGCAGAACCAGGGCGCGTGGTACCAGATCCGGCATCGCCTGGGCACCTTCGTCGGCAAGCGCGAGCTGCTGTACGCCGGTCGCAAGCCGGCCGCCGCGCCCGCCACCGGCATCACCAAGATTCACGAGATGGAACAGCGCGAGCTCATCGAAGCGGCGCTCACTGCCACCAACAAAGAAGAAGGGGCGCGCGAGACCAAGCGCCTGATGGCATCGACGCCGGGCACGCCGCCGGCCGCCGCGGCCGCCACGTCCCGATGAGCCAAGTCTTGATAAGGAACCGCAATGGCCATTGAAATTCGCGTCCCGCAGTTACCGGAGTCGGTAGCCGACGCCACGCTCGTCACCTGGCACAAGCAGGCCGGCCAGTCGGTGAGTCGCGATGAGAATCTCGCCGACCTCGAAACCGACAAGGTGGTGCTCGAAGTTCCCGCGCCGGTCAACGGCATATTGAAAGAGCTCAAGATCGGGCCGGGTACTTCGGTGACCAGCGGACAGTTGCTGGCGGTGCTGGAGGAAGGTGCCGCGCCCGCGGTCGCGCCCGCCAAGGCTGCTGCGCCCGCCGCCGCGCCGGCCGCGCCCGCACCAGCCGCGAAGGCCGCGCCTGCGCCTGCCGCCGGCAACGACAAGCTCGCGCCTTCGGTGCGCCGCATGGTCGAAGAAAAGCAGCTCGACCCGGCCAAGATTCCCGCCACGGGCCGCGATGGACGCATCACCAAAGGCGACGTGGTCGATTTCCTGGACAAACCGGCCGCCGCGCCGGCTGCATCTAACAAGAGTGCCGTCGCGCCCGCGGCGGCGGTCGGCGCCGCGGGCAGGCAGGATCAGCGCGTGCCCATGACGCGGCTGCGTGCCCGCATCGCGGAGCGCCTGCTCGAAGCGCAGCAGACCCAGGCCCAGCTCACCACGTTCAACGAGGTCGACCTCAAGGCCGTGATGGACGTGCGCGCGAAGTACAAGGATTCCTTCGAGAAGAAACACGGCGTCAAGCTGGGCTTCATGTCGTTCTTCGTGAAGGCCGCGGTCGAGGCGCTGAAGAGATTTCCGACCGTCAATGCTTCGATCGAAGGCAACGACATCGTCTACCACGAGTATTACGACATCGGCGTCGCGGTTTCGACCGATCGCGGCCTCATGGTGCCCGTGATCCGCGATGCGGATCTCAAGAGCTATGCCGACATCGAGAAGGAAATCGGCCAGTTCGCGGCCAAGGCGCGCGAAGGCAAGATCACGCTCGAGGACCTCACCGGCGGCACGTTCTCCATCACCAACGGCGGCACCTTCGGCTCGATGATGTCGACGCCCATCGTGAACATGCCGCAGAGCGCCATCCTCGGCATGCATGCCACCAAGGAGCGCCCGGTCGTGATCAATGGCGAAGTCGTCGTACGACCCATGATGTATGTCGCGGTCTCGTACGATCACCGCATCATCGACGGCCGCGAAGCGGTGCAGTTCCTCGTCGCCATCAAGGATTGTCTCGAGGATCCGGCGCGCCTGCTGCTCGGCGTCTGATAACAAGAGGATTTCCATGGCTTCCGAGTACGACGTAATCGTCATTGGCGGCGGTCCGGCGGGATATCCCGCCGCCATTCGCGCCGCGCAGAACAAGCTCAAGGTCGCGATCATCGACGAGTGGAAGAACAAGGACGGCACGGCCGTGTTCGGCGGCACCTGCACGAACGCGGGCTGCATTCCCTCGAAGGCATTGCTCGAGTCGAGCGAGCTGTATCACAAGACGAAGGAAGAACTCGGCGTTCACGGCATCAAGGTGAGCGGCGTCGAGTTCGACGTGACGCAGATGCAGAGGCGCAAGACCGGCATCGTCAAGGCCAGCACCGGCGGCATCGCGATGCTGCTGAAGAGCGCCGGCGTCACCGCGCTGCAGGGTCACGGCAAACTACTGGCCGGCCGGAAGGTGGAATTCACCGCGCACGACGGCAAGAAAGAAACACTGACGGGCAAGCACATCGTGCTGGCCTCGGGCTCCATTCCCACTGAGCTGCCGGGCATGAAGTTCGACGGCAAAAACATCGTCGACAATTGGGGCGCGCTGGACTTCGAGAGCGTGCCGAAGAAGCTCGCGGTGGTCGGCGCCGGCATCATCGGCCTGGAGCTGGGCAGCGTATGGCGCCGCCTCGGTGCGGAAGTCGTGATCCTGGAGGCGCTCGACACCTTCCTCGCCGTCGCCGACCAGGGCCTGGCCAAGGAAGCCGCGCGTCATTTCAAGAAGCAGGGCCTCGACATCAAGCTGGGCGCGAAAGTGTCAGGCGCCAAATCAACATCCAGTGGAGTGGAGGTGTCTTACGCTGACACCTCGGGTAGTCAGACCATCAAGGTCGACAAGCTCATCGTCTGCGTGGGCCGCCGTCCCTTCACCAGGGACCTGCTGGCCGATGGCACGGGCGTGCAGGTCGACGAGAAGGGTTTCATTAAAGTTGATGACCACTGCAAGACCAGCGCCGAGAACGTCTGGGCCGTGGGCGATTGCGTGCGCGGCCCGATGCTGGCGCACAAGGCCAAGGACGAGGGCGTCATGGTCGGCGACATGATCGCCGGCAAGTACGGCCACATGAATTACGACACCATTCCGTCGGTGATCTACACGCATCCGGAAATCGCCTGGGTGGGCCAGACCGAAGAGCAGGTCAAGGCCAGCGGCCGCGCTTACAAGGTCGGTCAGTTCCCATTTGCGGCCAGTGGCCGGGCGCGAGCCATGGAATCGACGGCCGGCTTCGTCAAACTCATAGCAGCCCAGGACGACGACGAGGTGTTGGGTGTTCACATCATCGGGCCACTGGCGGGTGAGCTCATCGCCGAAGCCGTGCTGGCCATGGAGTATTCGGCCAGCAGCGAGGATCTGCAGCGCACGATTCACGCGCACCCGACGCTGTCTGAGGCATTACACGAAGCGGCCCTGGCCGCGGACAAGCGCGCCATCGACAACATCAACCGCTAGTTGCATGCGGCGCCTGGCGGTCATCCTCTGTGTTGCAGCCGCCAGCACGGCCGGCGCGGTGGGCCAGTGGACCACCGTCGCGACGACCGCGGAGCTGTCGCGAGAGGCCGGCGCCGCGCGCTGGATTTCCTGGACGGAATCGGCCACGCGCGAGCGCTGCGCGCCGCCCGACAGCGGCGTCACCGAGGGCACCGACCGGGACTTCTTCAACTGCCTGTCGCACACCGTCCATGTGCGTAACGAGGCGGCGGTACCCATGCAGTGCCGCATGAGCCTCGAGCTGACAGCACCAAACTACAAGGGTCATGCGAGCGAAATCGCCGACGTCGTCGTCTTTCCCGAAGGGCGTCGCTGGGTCTCATCGATGGGCCCAACCACCTCCGTGATCAAGAGCCATGCCGCGTCATGCGTGGCGATCCCCGCGGAGCCGGCGCCGCTGGTCGTGGCGGCCGGCTGCCAGGCGGAAGTGAAGGCTCGTGAAATCGACGACTACTACCCACGCGGTGCCATTCGTTTGCAGAAGGAAGGTACGGTGCAGGTCGAATACTCGACCGTCGCCGGCCGGCAATGGACGCGTGACGTGCAGGTGGTGCGCAGCAGTGGTGTCGAATCCCTCGACGAGGCGGCATTGCGCTATATGCGAACCCAGCGGGTGAGCAGTAATTGTCCGGGGCAGCGCTTCCGTTACGACGTCGAGTTCAAGCTGACGGAAATCATGCGCCACATGTACCAGCCGCAAATCAACCGCTAGCGGTCAGCCCTCAGCTGGCAGTGCAGGGCAGCGCCGCGAACACGTGCTTCTCGAGCAGGCGCGCGGTTTCCTGGTGCATTCCCTTCTGGTTGTAGTGCGTGCGGGTCACCACGGCCACCAGCGACTTCAGCGGCACACTGACGACGGCATTGCCGCCGTTGCCGGACATGGACCAGCCGTTGATGCTGCCGCAGGGCGATGAGTACTGGCGCTGCCAGTACAACATGCCGTAGCTCTGCTGCTCGTTCACCACGTTGCTGACGCTCTGCATGCGTCGCACCCAGGGTTCGGGAACGAGCTGCGCCCCGCGCCAGTTACCGTTGCCCATGATGAGCACGCCGAGTTTCAGCAGATCGCGGCTGCGCAGCCGCAATCCGCCGCCGGTCTGAAACTCGCCGCCGGGGGAACGCGCCCACTGGCGCTCGCGGATTCCGAGTGGACGGAACAGGCGCGCGTCGAAGTACTGATCGAGCGGCTGGCGTGTCGCGCGCTGCACGACCTGGCCTAACAGGAACACACCGCCGGTGCAGTACGAGAACGGGCCGCGCCCACCCGGGCTGCGCGCGTAGTCGGCCTTCACGGGCAGATCGACCACCCAGCGCGACCAGTTCGTCTGCGGATACATGTTCTCTTCGTTGCCGACATTGGCCGCGTCGAAATCATTGCAATCGAGCGCGGACGACATGGTGAGCAGGTCCATGAGCGTGATGGCCTGCTTCATCGGCCCGTCGTGGCGGAACGGCGCGAGGGCCTTCAACTCCGCAAAGGCCGGCTGGTCGGCGGTGCGCAGCGCGCCGTCCGCAATCGCCTGGCCGACGATCAGCGCCGTCAGTGTCTTGGTGACCGAGCGCGTGTCGTTGAGCACGTTGATGCCGCCGGAGCCGAAGTAGCGCTCGAACACCAGCCGGTCGTTCCTGAAAACCAGCACGCTGGTGGTGTCGGGAAAGTCCGCGGCAATGACTGCCGCCGTCAGGGATTCCAGCGGAGCATCGCGCAGGGCCACGTCCGTGGGCGCCGCGACCAGCAGGCCGTCCTTGAGCGCCGCGGGAACACCGGCGGCACCGGCCGCGGCAACGTACAACCCCAGGGCGAATCGCAGCGTGAGGCGGCCGACCGACATCCTTGTCGTGGGGATGGCTAGTTAGGGATGGACGGGTCGAAGACCAGGCGCGCCTTGCCGGGCGAGGCCACCGCCACGCCGTTTTCCTTGCGCGGTTCGTACACCCAGCGGCGCACGGCTTCGCGCGCCGAGTCGTCGAATACGCCCTGCGGCTGCGAATCGAGGATTTCGATGTCGGTGACGCGGCCGTTGGTGCCGATGTTGTACGACAGCACCACGTAGCCCGTGGTCTTGCGCGAAATGCCGGATGGAGCGAGCGGCATCACGCGCTTGACGATTTTCGCGGGCACCACGTCCACTGGCGCGGGCGGCTGCGGGGCCGCGGCAGGCGCCGCGCTCGGCACCGGAGCCTCGGCCGAACCGGCGCCGCTCGGCGGTGCCGGCACCGCGCTGTTCGTCACCGGCGCCTGGACCGGCGGCGGCTGCGCGGCAGGCGCGGCAGGCGCCGAGCTGCGTCCCGAGCCGGAGTCGCTGGCTTCCACGGTGCGGCCGGCGAAGGAATTGTCCGGGCGTCGCGCGGTATACGTGGGCGCTGTGTTGATCGGCGCGTTCAGCGGGATGACTGCCTCGCGCGGCGTGTCATTGATGGGCGCGCCGAAGCTGCGTGGCGGGCCCGGCGGCGTGCGTTCGGTGCGCGCCGTGAGGTTGCGATCCGGAGTGCGCGGGGCGCCGCGGTCGGCGGCCCGCGCCGGCGGGCGTTCCGTGGAACGCGGGCGCGATGCGGAGCGGTCGCCCGACGGAAGCACCGCGGATTGCACCGGCGCCTGCTGGGGCGTCAGCCGTGCCAGCTCGGCGGCGCGATCGATGGACTTCTCCAGGAACTCGCGTCGCGCATGATTCGGCGATTTCTCGATCAGCTGCGCGAGCTCGCGGCGCGCCGTGACGAGATCGTTGTTCATGATGGCGTTTTCGATGTCGATCTCGATCAGCGTGAGGTTGTCGGTGACCTTCTGCTGTTCGGCCATGCGCGTGACTTCTGCCGCGATGGCCTGTTCGCGCGCGCGCGCTTCCGGGTCGTAGAACTTCTGGACCAGGAACACGATGGCACCGGCCACCACGACAGCGATACCACCGGCGGCGAACACCCGCTGGCGCCTGCGCTTCGATTCGTCATCGGCAACCTTCTGCTGCACGCCAAAGCGGGCCTGCGCGGCGATTTCGGCGAACTCGTCCTGGCCCTGAGTTTCCGGGGTCCAGGCCGGGAACGGCTCCGTCGCGGTCATCGGCGGCAGGGGCGGCGGCGCCTGTGGAGCAGGTACGCGTCGCGGCGGCGGTGGTGCCGGGCGCGCAACAGGTGGCGGTGCCCGTGGCGGCGGTGGGGCGCGCAGCGGCGGTTCGGGCGCGGGCTGGGTCACCCGCGCCGTGGCATAGCGGCCGCTGGCGGAGGTCGAAGCCACCGGAGCCGGCGGCGGGGGCACGGCGGCCAGCGGTGCGGGCGGCCGGGGCGGAATGGGCGCGCGCGGCATGGTGCCGGTCGATGGGATTCCGCGCTCGTCGAGGACCACGCGCTCGATGGTGCCGTCGGTCTCGTCGTTCGGTCCGCTGGTGACCTGCGCGATTGCCAGCCACAGCTCTTCGAGATCGATGGGGTAGTTGATGGTCCGCTGCACCTTGAAGGGCGCCAGCCGCGGGCCCAGCAGCTGCAGTCGCTCCGGAGCGGCCGCGAATATGCGCTTGAGCGGTACGGCCGTGCGGGTAGTTCGGCCGAGCAGGTCCAGGCCGGAGCCATCGATGGCGCGCTCGCAGGCGATCAGGACGTCGTAGGTGTTCTGGCGCAGCAACAGCAGCGCATCGCCTTTGCTGGTGACGCAGTCCAGCTCGAGCACCCCGCGAATGGCACGCGTAATGGTCTCGAGAGCCTCTGAGTCATGGTCGACCAGCAGGACACGCATTTGCGTCCAGTACCCCGGAAAAAACCCTAAATAAAATCGTTCTGAGTAGACCGCGATTCAACGATATCTGGCGTCGCAACACGTCACGTTTCAATGGGAGGCGGAAATGGGACATTCCTGATTTGCCCGCGAAGCGGGCAAACGGGGACGTACCTGCGGCAGGTGCGTCCCCGTTTGCTAGCAAATCAGGAATGTCCCCACTTCCGCCTCCCATTAAGTTAACCCGTACGGCGCACCGAAAGGACACTTCCCACCTTCCGGATACGCTGCAACAGCCGTGTCAGGTGCTGTGCGTCATCTATCGCCACGCGCACGTCGATGGTAGCCGTCGACTGCGTCCTGTCGGTAGTGGTGTGCATCATCTCGATGGATATTTTTTCGCTGGCTAACAGGTCCCCGATGTCCCGGACCAGTCCCTGTCGGTCTATCGCGACAATGTTCAGGTTCACGGGCTGGGTCTGGGCGGCATCCGCCCAGGCGGCCGCCATGAGGCGGTCCGGCCGGGCGGCGCTCATGCGCTTCAAGCCGGGGCAGTCGGCCCGGTGGATAGTCACCCCGCGACCTACCGTGGCGTAGCCGGCGATGGGCTCCGGCTTCACCGGCACGCAGCAGCGCGCAAAGCTGGTCGGCAGGTCCTCGACCCCGCCCAGCACCACCGGGGAACGCGCCGGCTTCTTCGAGGCGTTTCTTCGCCGGGGCGCGGGCACGGCCGGAGCGCGCCGCCGGGGCCTCGGGGGCGAGCCTGCCCGCGTCCTCGTCTAACTTCCGAAACCAGGCGCGCACCTTGGAGCGGCTGCGGGGGCTCACCAGGAAGCCCTGGGTGTCCGACAACCAATCCCGGCTGGGCGCCGGATACTTGTGCGTGAGGATCTCGACCACCTCGCCATTGGCGAGCGCGCGCGTCAGGGGAACGATGCGGCCGTTGACGCGCGCGCCGCGCGTCCGGTGTCCGAGATCGGTGTGCACGTGGTACGCGAAGTCCAGCGGCGTCGCGGCCGGGGGAAGGTCCACGACCTCGCCCTTGGGCGTGAGCGCGTACACACGATCCTCGAACAGCTCGGCGCGTACCTCGTCGAGAAAGTCGCGCTGGGTTTGTTCATCGCCCCGTTCTGAGGGGCCGAGCAGCTTGCGTACCCACTCGATCTTGCGGTCGTACGACACGTCATGGGCGCGTGAGTCCTTGTAGCGCCCCTCTTTGTATCGCCAATGTGCGGCTAGGCCCAGCTCGGCCGAGTCGTGCATCTCGCGCGTGCGGATCTGCACCTCCACGGCCTTGCCCTCCGGCCCCAGGACGGCGGTGTGAATGGAGCGATAGAAATTGTCCTTGGGCGTGGCGATGTAGTCGTCGAACTCACCCGGGATGTAGCTGAAGCGCCCATGCACCAGCCCGAGCGCCGCGTAGCAGGCGGCCACCGTGTCCGTGACGATGCGCACGGCGCGCAGGTCGAACACCTGTTCGAAGCTGAGCTGCTTGCGTTCCATCTTGCGATGGATGCTGTAGATGTGTTTCGGGCGGCCGTAGATCTCGGCGTCGATGCCCGCGCCGCGCAGCATGGCCTCGAGCGTGCGGCACAGCTCCGTGATGTAGCGCTCGCGATCGGTACGCTTTTCCGCCAGCGCCGACGCGATACGACGATAGTCGTCCGGCTGCAGGAACCGGAATGCCAGGTCCTCGAGTTCCCACTTGAGCTGCCAGAGACCGAGACGATTCGCGAGCGGCGCGAATACCTCGCGCGTTTCCAGGGCCAGCCGCGACCGCGTGGCGGCGTGGCCATCCTTGGACGCGTTGAGGTCCACCAGTTGCCGTGCCAGCCGCGCCAGCACCAGCCGCGGATCGCTGACCACGGACAACAGCATCTTGCGCAGTGCCTCGGCCTGCGCCGGTTCGAGGTGATGCGTGGTCGCCGCCACCGGCGTCAGGCGGATGTCGCCGAAGTGCGCGAGCTCGCGCGCCAGGGCGCTGATCTCGGTTCCGAAATGCTGCTCGATCTCGCGCGCCTCTTCGGCTTCCGATGCGAATGCCGCCTGCGCCAGCAGCGCGGCGCTCAGTACCGCGTCCTCGGTCAGCGAGGCGACGATGATGGCGGCTTCAGTGGACTGCTCGATGGCGAGACGCGGCACGCCCCAGCCCGCGAGCGTGGCAGCGTGTGTGTCGATCGAAGCTTTGAGCTCAGCTGAGCAGGAGTGGAGGTTGTGCACGGGTTGGACGCGTCGAGATGCCGAAGCCGCGTCATTGCCGTGTATGATACGCGCAGTTTTTTCCAAGGGGCGCAGACACTTGGCGCGATACCCGATGCGATCATCCTGGCGCGCATTCCGGCCCGCGGCGAACGCGGTGCCGGCCACTGTCCGGGCCGTGACGACGCTGGCGCGCATATCGACGGGTACTCCGGCGCGAATCCTGGGCCTGGACCCCGGCAGCTTGCGCACCGGCTTCGGCATCATCGACTGCGAGCGCGGCAATCTGCGCATCGTGGCGCAGGGCTGCATCGCCACTTCCGGCGGGCCACTGGCCGATCGACTGCGCACCATTCACGCTCGGGTCACCGAGCTGATCGCGCTGCATGCGCCGCAGGAGATCGCGGTCGAGCGGGTATTTCTTGCGAAGAACGCCGACAGCGCGCTCAAGCTGGGACAGGCGCGCGGTGCGGCGCTGGCCGCCGTGCCGCAGAGTCTGGGTGTGCACGAATACGCGCCGCGCGCCATCAAGCTGGCGGTGGTGGGCGTGGGCGGCGCCGAAAAAGCCCAGGTCGCGCACATGGTCAAGCAGCTGCTGCGCATCGACCTGCGGCTCGCGGCCGATGCGGCGGACGCGCTGGCCGTGGCCATCTGCCACGCAAATACACGACGATTGGAAATGATCGCGTGATCGGATTCATCCGCGGCAAACTCGTGGTGAAGACGCCGCCGCATCTCACGGTGGACGTGGGCGGTGTGGGCTACGACATCGAAGCTCCGATGTCGACGTTCTACACGCTGCCGGCGATCGGCAGCGAAGTGCGCCTGCTCACGCACCTGGTGGTGCGCGAAGACGCGCACATTCTCTACGGCTTCGGCTCGCAGGAAGAGCGCGCGCTGTTCCGCAATCTGCTCAAGGTGTCGCAGATCGGCCCGAAGATCGCGCTGGCCATCCTCTCCGGCGTCAGCGTGGAGGGCTTCACCACGCTGGTGAAACTGCAGGACTCGGCCGCGCTCACGAAAATTCCCGGCGTGGGCCGCAAGACCGCCGAACGCGTGCTGCTGGAAATGAAAGATCGCCTCGACGCGCTCCAGGAAGCGGCCCAGGCAATGAATGTGACCGGTGCCGTGCCGATGACGCCATCGAGCACCGAGGGCGAAGCGTGGACCGCGCTGGTGGCGCTGGGCTACAAACCGGCGGAAGTGACCGCCATGCTCAAACCCCTGGCCGGATCCGGCGGCAGCACCGAGGAGCTGATTCGCCGTGCGCTGCAGGGCACGGTGCGGCCGCAATGACTGCCTCGGAAGGTATTGCCCCGGATCGCATCGTGCAGGCCGTGGCCTCGAAAGAAGAGGAGGCCGTCGATCGCGCCATCCGGCCGAAGAAACTCGCCGACTACGTCGGCCAGGAACAGGTCAAGGCGCAGCTCGAGATATTCGTGAAGGCCGCGGTGAACCGCGGTGAGGCACTGGATCATGCGCTGATCTTCGGGCCACCAGGCCTCGGCAAGACCACGCTGGCCAATATCATCGCCAACGAGCTCGGCGTGAATTTGCGCCAGACCTCGGGTCCGGTGCTGGAGCGGCCGGGCGATCTCGCCGCGCTGCTGACCAACCTGCAGCCGCGCGACGTGCTGTTCATCGACGAGATCCATCGCCTGTCGCCGGTGGTCGAAGAAGTGCTGTACCCGGCGATGGAAGATTTCCAGCTGGACATCATGATCGGCGAAGGGCCGGCCGCGCGTTCGATCAAGCTCGCACTGCAGCCCTTCACGCTGGTGGGCGCCACCACGCGCGCCGGGCTGCTGACCTCGCCATTGCGCGACCGCTTCGGCATCGTGCAGCGCCTGGAGTTCTACACGACGCCGGAGCTCGAGCGCATCGTCACGCGCTCGGCCGGCATTCTCGGCGTGCCCATCGACGCGGACGGGGCCGGCAGGATCGCGCAGCGTTCGCGCGGCACGCCGCGCATCGCCAATCGATTGCTGCGCCGGGTGCGCGACTACGCTGAAGTGAAGTCCGATGGCCGCATCGTCGAAGCCACGGCGCGCGCCGCGCTCGACCTGCTCGAGGTGGATCCGCAGGGCTTCGATGCGCTGGACCGCAAACTACTCAGCACCATCATCGAAAAGTTCGACGGCGGCCCGGTGGGCATCGAGAGCCTGTCGGCCGCGGTGGGCGAGGAGCGTGGCACGCTCGAGGACGTCATCGAGCCCTTTCTCATCCAGCAGGGGTTCCTGATGCGCACGGCGCGCGGCCGCATGGCCACGCGCAACGCCTACCTGCACTTCGGCCTCAAGGTGCCGGAGCGCGCCATGGCGAACCTGCCGTTGTTCGAGGCCGAGCGGTGAGTCCAGGAATGAGTGAATTTTCATGGCGCACCCGCGTCTACTGGGAAGACACCGATGGCGGCGGCGTCGTGTACTACGCCAACTACCTCAAGTTCATGGAGCGCGCGCGCACCGAATGGCTGCGCAGCCTGGGTCATTCGCAACACGAGATCGCCGCGCAGTACGGCTTCGTGTTCGCGGTCGCCGAGGCGCACGTGAACTATCGCAAGCCGGCGCGGCTCGACGACGATCTCGAGGTCAGCTGCGTGCCCGTGCCGGAGGGTCGTGCGTCGATCCGCTTCAAGCAAGTCATCAAGCGTGCCGGCGCCGTGATCGCCGACGGCGAAGTGCGCGTGGTGTGCGTCGATGCCAAATCGTTCCGGCCGCGTGCCCTGCCGGATTTCATCCAACAAAGCTCGTGAAGGTCCGCGATGGAAAATGAACTCTCCATAGTCAGGCTGGTGATCAATGCCAGCATCCCGGTGCAGGTGGTCATGGGCCTGCTGCTGCTGGCATCGCTGGCTTCCTGGACCATCATCTTCCGCAAGCGCGCGCTGCTGTCGAAGGCGCACGACGAAGCCGAAAACTTCGAGAACAGTTTCTGGAAGGGCGGCGACCTCACCGCGCTGTACCGGCAGATCGAGGGCCGCGGCGGCGCCACCGGCATGTCGAGCATCTTCGAATTCGGCTTTCGCGAGTTCGCGCGTCTCAAGCAGAGCGGCATTCCCGCGGATCAGTTGTTAGAAGGCGCGCGGCGCGCCATGCGCGTGGGCCAGCTCAAGGAGCTGGAGCGCCTCGAGGAAGGTCTGGCCAACCTCGCCACCGTCGGCTCCACCAGTCCCTACGTGGGCCTGTTCGGCACGGTGTGGGGCATCATGAGCTCGTTCGTCGCGCTGGGCGGCGTGCAGCAGGCCACGCTGGCCATGGTGGCGCCGGGCATCGCCGAGGCACTGATCGCCACGGCCATCGGTTTGTTTGCCGCCATACCGGCCGTGATCGCCTACAACCGCTACGCCGACCAGGTGAGCCGCCTGGAGCTGCGCTACGACGCATTCATGGAAGAGTTTTCCACCATCCTGCAGCGTTACGCCGGCCGCACTTGAGGACGCACCATGCCGCAGTCCCAACGTAATACCCGCCGCCGCCGCCTCATGGGCGAGATCAACGTGGTGCCGTACATCGACGTGATGCTGGTGCTGCTGATCATCTTCATGATCACGGCGCCGCTGCTGGCCGAGGGCGTGAAGGTCGAGCTGCCCAAGGCTGGTGCGCAACCCATTCCACCCGAGATGCTGAAGGACTCGAAGCCCATCGTGCTCAGCATCGATGCGCAGGGGCGGCTGTTCCTCAACTACAACCAGCCGGAAGATGAACCCATGACCGCGGACAAGGTCGAAGCACAGGCCGCCGCGGTGCTGCGCCGGGCACCCGAAACCACGGTGCTGGTGCGCGGCGACTATCGCGTCGCCTATGGAGAAGTAGTTGGAGCAATGACCATCCTGCAACGCGCCGGCGCAAGCAAGGTCGGGTTCATCACGCAGCCGCCGGAACAGCAGCGGAAGCGTTAGTCCGGCGATGACGCAGAGGCAACGTCCAGTCATTCAGGGGCGCTGGCGCGCAATAACGCTGTCGTTGCTGGTGCATTCCTGCATCGTCGCCGCGGCGGTGCTCGGATGGTTCACCTACAAGCACAAGCCGCCACCGGTCACCACGTTGGCCATACAGGCGACGGTGGTCGATTCGCAGGCGCTCAAGAACGCCGCACCGCCGCCCACCCCGGCACCGGAACCCACACCAGAGCCCGCTCCGGAACCCGAGCCAGAGCCTGTCGAGGAGCAGGGGCCGCCCAAGCCGGATCCGGCCGAGATCGAACGCAAGCAGGAAGAAGAGCGACTCGCACAGGAAAAGCTGGAGCAGCAGAAGCTCGAGCAACAGAAACTCGAGGAGCAGAAGAAGGTCCAGGAACAAGAGCGGCTGGATGCCGAGAAGCAGGCCGCGGCCAAGGCAGCTGCCGAGAAGGCCGCGGCAGAGAAGGCCGCCGCCGACAAGAAGGCGGCGGAGAAGAAGAAAGCCGACGATGCCGCGGCCGCGAAAAAGGCCGCCGACGAAAAGGCGCGGGTCGCGCGCGAGGCCGAATTGCGGCGCAGTCTGGAAGCCGAGGAACGCGGCAACGCCATGCGCAACAGCGATGAGGCCGCGCGCTGGCATGCGCAAATCGTCGCGCGCATCACGCGCGCCTGGATCAAGCCGGCCTCGGCACGGCCCGGTGTCACGTGTATCGTCTCGGTCAGCCAGGTGCCGGGCGGGGAAGTGACCGCCGTCCGCGTCAACAGCTGCAGTATCGATGACGCCGCTTTACGACAGTCAGTGGAGAACGCGGTCTACAGCGCCTCGCCGCTGCCGCCGCCTCCGGATCCGGCTCTGTTTGAACGCAATTTGGAGCTAACATTCGCCCCGCAATGAGTGACCGCATGAAAAAACTCGCGTTTAGCATTTTCGGCGCGCTGGCCCTTGCCGGCCTGGGCGTGGCCACCCCCGCATTCGCACAGCTCAAGCTGACGATCACGTCCGGCGTCACCGATCCGATTCCGATCGCCGTCGTGCCGTTCACGCGCGCCGTGCCCGCCGATGGCGGCCTGGACGTGGCCGCCGTGATACAGCGGGACCTCGAGAGCAGCGGTCGCTTCAAGGGCATGCCGCGCACCGACATGGTGGGCACGCCGACCACCGCCGCCGAGGTCGATGCCGCCGGATGGAAGCAGCTGCGCAACGACTACGTCGTGGTGGGCCGCCTCGGTTCGCTCGCGAGCGGCGATCTGACCATCGACGTCGAGCTGGTCAACGTGCTCAATGGCCAGCGCATCTTCGGCCAGAAGTGGACCGTGAAACCGGCGAACCTTCGCAATGGCGCGCACCGCGTGGCCGACACCATCTACGAAAAGATCATCGGCGTGCGCGGCGCCTTCGCCACGCGCATCGCCTACGTGTCGGTGGACGGCAAGCCGCCCAAGCAGCATTACCAGCTCATCGTGGCGGATGCCGACGGCGAGAATCCGCGCATGATCCTGCAGTCCGACCGGCCGCTGATGTCGCCGGCCTGGTCGGCCGACGGCAAATGGCTGGCCTACGTGTCCTTCGAGCGGCGCGTCTCGGCCGTGTACGTCCAGGAGGTCAGCAGCGGCAAGCGCAGCATGGTGTCGGCGCGCGCCGGCATCAACGGCGCGCCCTCGTGGTCGCCGGATGGCAAGAAGCTGGCGCTCACGCTCTCCGGCAACAACGGCAATCTCGACATCTATCTACTGGATCTCGGGTCGCAGGCGCTGACGCGGCTCACCGAAGATCCGGGCATCGACACCGAAGCCTCGTTCACGCCCGATGGCAGCGCCATCTATTTCACCTCGGATCGCTCGGGTAATCCGCAGGTGTACAGGCTCGGCCTCGGCGCCAACGAGCGCCCGCGCCGCGTCACCTTCACCGGCTCCTACAATGCACGCCCGCGCGTCTCGCCCGACGGCAAGCAGCTGGCGGTGCTCACGCTCGACGACGGCGCCTATCGCATCGGAATCCAGGACCTGGCCACCAACACCATGCAGGTGCTGTCGAAGGGCCGCCAGGATGAGTCGCCGAGTTATGCGCCCAACGGCGCCATGGTCATACTCGCCGGCCGCGAACGCGGCCAGGGAGTACTGCAGACGGTCTCGATCGATGGACAGACCTCGTTCCGGCTCAATGCGGATGCGGGTGAAGTACGTGAACCGGTGTGGGGCCCGTTTCTTCCTTAAGGAGCTCAAATGAAGAATGTTGTATTGACCGCGGTTCTCTTGACCTTGCTGGCACTGCTGGCCGGCTGCCCGTCGAAGAAGCCGGATCAGCCGCCGCCGCCGCCGCAATCCACCACCGATACCAGCGGTGTGGGCGATGCCGGCGCCACCGTCGACGACACGGAGTCCAGCGGTCCCTCGGGAGAACTGCTCTCCAAGCGCGTGGTGTACTTCGATTTCGACCGTGCCGACATCCGCGCGGATTCCCAAACTGTGGTGGGGGCACATGCCGCATTCCTGGCCAAGAATCCCTCGCAGAAGGTGCGTCTGGAAGGGCATGCCGACGACCGCGGCTCGCGCGAATACAACATCGGTCTCGGCGAGCGCCGCGGCCAGGCGGTGCGCCGCGCATTGTTGTTGCAGGGTGTGGCCGAGGCGCAGCTGTCGACGGTGAGCTATGGTGAAGAGCGCCCGGCGGTCGCGGGCAGCGACGAACAGGCCTATGGGCTCAATCGCCGCGTCGAGATCGTGTACCTCAAGTAATCCGGCGAGGTCCGTCATGAAAAGTCGTTTCATTGTTCTCGCTGCGGTGCTGCCTTCGTTCTTTCTCGGGGGCTGCGCGGTGTCGCCGGAAGAAGATCCGGTGCAGATCCGCATGAACGACCTGGATCAACGTCTGCAGCGCATCGAGCGCGTGATGACCAACCAGAGCCTGCTGCAGATGGCCCAGCGCATCGACGCGTTGCAGGCGGACCTGAGCCGCATGCGCGGCGAGGTCGAGATGCTGCAGAACCAGAGCGAGGGCGGTAAGACACAGACGCGCTCGCTGTACGGTGACCTGGAAAAACGCCTCGCGGCACTCGAGACCCTGGGGGGCGTGGGTGGTGCTGCCGCCGGCGCTGGCAGTGCGGCCCCGCCGCCAGCGGCCAGCGGCGGCGAGCAGGCCAGCTACGACGCGGCCTTCGCGGCGCTCAAGGGCGGCGACTATCAGCGTGCCATTGCGGGTTTCAAGAGCTTCGTCGCGACCTATCCGGACAGCCCGCTGGCGAGCAATGCGCAGTACTGGCTCGGCGAGGCCTACTACGTGAATCGCGAATACCCGAATGCCATCACTGCCTTCCAGACCGTGACCACGCAGTACCCGGATTCTCGCAAGGCGCCGGACGCCATGGTGAAGATCGGCTTCACGCAGGCGGCCTTGGGACGCAATGGCGATGCGCGCGTCACGCTCGAGGGCGTGGTGCAGCGTTATCCCGGCACGGAAGCCGCACAACTCGCGACCGAGCGCCTGAAGCGCCTGCCCGCCAATGCCCGATGAGCCCCCGTTCTTTCGATGAAAGTGTTCGATGAATGCGGGCGCAACGGAGCTCGAGCGCCGTCTCAAGATCACGGAGATCTTCTACTCGTTGCAAGGTGAAGCGGACTCGGTGGGGTATCCCACCGTGTTCGTGCGGCTCACCGGCTGTCCGCTGCGTTGCCAGTATTGCGACACCACGTATGCGTTCCATGGCGGTGAATGGCTGAGCATCGACCAGGTGCTCGGGCGCGTGGCCGAGTTCGCGCCGCGATATGTGTGCGTCACGGGCGGTGAGCCGCTGGCACAGAAGAACTGCCTGCCGCTGCTCGAGGAGCTGTGCGACGCCGGCTATCGCGTGTCGCTCGAAACCAGTGGCGCCATGCCACTGGCGGCGGTGGACCCGCGCGTGATCCGCGTCGTCGACGTCAAGACACCGGGCTCGCGCGAGGAACGCCGTAATCGATACGAAGAGCTGGCGCTGCTGCGCTCCGAGGAGCAGATCAAATTCGTGATCTGCGATCGCGCCGACTATGAGTGGAGCCGCGAGAAAGTCGCCGCGCTCGGACTCGGGCAACGTTGCAGCGTGTTGTTCTCGCCCAGCGCCGGGCAATTGCCGGCACGCGAGCTCGCGGACTGGATCCTCGCCGATCGACTGGGCGTGCGCTTCCAGCTGCAGCTTCACAAGGTGTTGTGGGGCGATGTCCCTGGGAAATAGTGAACGCGCCGTGATCCTGCTGTCGGGCGGCCTCGACTCGGCCACCGTGCTTGCACTGGCGCGCGAGCAGGGGCTCGAGTGCCATGCGCTCTCCGTGGCCTATGGCCAGCGGCATCACGTCGAGCTGCAAGCCGCGGCCAACGTGGCGCGAGCGCTCGGGGCGCGCGAGCATCGTGTCATGCAGGTCGACCTGGCGAACATCGGCGGCTCGGCGCTCACCGATCATTCGATGCCAGTACCGACCACCGCCAGCACCGGCATTCCGGTCACCTACGTGCCGGCGCGCAACACCATCATGTTGTCGCTGGCGATGGCCTGGGCCGAGGTGCTGGAGGCGCGCGAAATCCACATCGGCGTGAATGCCATCGACTACTCGGGATACCCGGACTGCCGTCCGGAGTTCATCGACGCGTTCGAGGCGCTGGCGGCGCTCGCGACCCGGGCCGGCGTCGAGGGCGAAAAACTTTCCATCAAGGCGCCGCTGCTACAGATGAGCAAGGCGCAGATCGTGCGCGAAGGCATGCGATTGGGCGTGGACTATGCACTCACCGTGTCGTGTTACCAGGCCGACTCATCGGGCGCCGCGTGTGGGTTGTGTGATTCCTGTAGGTTACGGCGCGAAGGCTTTGTTTTAGCAGGGATTTCGGACCCGACCCGCTATCGTCTTATGGAGGGCCAAGCGGCTAAATAGTCGTGTAGACTGCGCGCCCTCTGAAGGCCGGGTTGGTAGCTCAGCGGTAGAGCAGCGCCCTTTTAAGGCGGTGGTCGTGGGTTCGATCCCCACCCAACCCACCATTTGTCCGACAGCGTGACAGCATCCTCCGGTAGTTAGGCCTACGCGTGCCCGGCGCCCGGATCGCAATTACGCGCATCGCGCGGCACTTATTTCAACGTTGGTGGACTCATCGCTCATGCGGCCGCCCGGTTGGCGCGCCGGGGCTCCTGGGCGTTGGCACGTCATTTGCCTCTCCTGGCTGCGTACATCAACAGAGGAAACGACATGAAAGCAACCAGACTACTGATCGCGGGAGCCGCTGCGGCGCTGTTACCGGTCGCGGGCGCGATCGCGCAGAGCTCCACGCCGGATCAGGGCGCCCAGCCTTCGCAGCCGTCGCAACAGGGCGCCACCTTCGAATCCCTGGACACGAACAGTGATGGGAAAATTTCGAAGGACGAGGCCGCTGCCAATGTGAACGTAAGCCAGCAGTTCTCGAAGTATGACCAGAACGGCGACGGCTTCATCGAAAGAAGCGAAGTCACCAGCGCCAACAGCGCACCGCCCAAAGAGCCGCAATGATGTCGTGATCCCACGACCTGCGCGGTCTGTCGGGCCGCGCGGGTTGTTTGACGTCGCGCGATCTTGCGCACGACAGCATCCTCAACGCATGATGCCTCCGTTCGAAAACGGGGGAGAATTCCATGCGTTGGATGGGTGCGGGCGCTGCCTGCGTGATGATGGCGTGCTGGGTCGTGGGCGCCCAGGCCGCCGCGGATGACAACAGCGCCGGCTGGAAGCCGCTCTTCAACGGCAAGAATCTCAGCGGCTGGTCGGTGCACTACGCCTCCAGGACTCCCGCGGGGGCGGCGCCTCCCGCCAGCATTTTCTCCGTAGAGAACGGTGTCATTCATGCCTATCCCACGCAGGCGGCTGGCAGCGAGCAGCCGAATGCGTATATCGAAACCGTCGCCGACCATCAGGATTACGTGCTCAGCCTCGAGTATCGGTGGGGCGAGAAGAAATTCGCGCCGCGCATGAACCTGGTGCGCGACGCCGGGCTCATCTATCACGTGCATCGCGAACGCGCGGCGGACTGGCCGGCCGGCTCCGAGGCGCAGATCCAGGAAGGCGACACCGGCGATTCCTGGGCCGTGTCCTCACGCCTTTCCAGCTTCGTCGATCCGAAAACCGGCCGTTATGCATTGCCGGAAAACGGCGGCGTGCCGAAGACGGTGGGCAACGACGGCAAGTTCGAGCGCACGCGCCACAACAAGGTCAATGAATATCCGGGCTGGAACACGCTCGAGGTCATCGTGCGCGGCGACCGCGCCACGCACATCGTCAATGGCGTGACCAACATGCGCGTGCATGACATGAAAGGCTGGGACGCGGCTTCGAATTCCTGGATGAAGCTGGAGAAGGGCAGGATCGCGCTGCAGGCCGAAAGTGCCGAAGTGTTCTACCGCAACATCCGCATACGCCCACTGACCAAGGCCGACGACCTGCCGCCGGAACCGAAGCTCACCGAGATCTGGTATCCCGTGCCCGCGAAAGTGACCCCGGGCGCGACACCCGGCGCGCCACCCTCCGACGCCGTCGTGTTGTTCGACGGCAAGAACCTCGACGCGTGGAAGAGCGCCAGAGGCGACAAGCCGGCGGGCTGGAGCATCGTCGACGGCCAGATGGTGGTGGCACCCGGCACGGGCGACATCCAGACGCGCGAGAAATTCGGCGACGTGCAGCTGCACGTCGAGTGGCTGGATCCGGTCCTGCCGGCGGACAAGGTCAACCAGGACCGCGGCAACAGCGGCGTGTTCCTGCAGGACGTGTACGAAGTCCAGGTGCTCGACAACTTCGAGAACAAGACCTACGTGAACGGCATGGTCGGCTCCATCTACAAGCAGTTTCCGCCACTGGTGAACGCCGCCTGGGCGGCCGAGCACTGGCAGACCTACGACATCATCTTCACGGCGCCGCGCTTTGCCGCCGACGGCTCACTGGCCTCGCCCGCGCGTCTCACGGTGCTGCTCAACGGCGTGCTGGTGCAGAACAACGCGGTGCTCAAGGGCGGCACCACTTACATCGGTGCGCCTAGCTACCAGCCGCATGGCGACCTGCCGCTGCGCCTGCAGGACCATGGGCACCTGGTGCGTTTCCGGAACATCTGGTTGCGCAAGCTGTAGCCCGGCCCGGGTTTTTCCTGAGAACCCGGTCACACCCGGTGCGGGTGGCAATTCTCTGCCGCCCGCCGGAGCCCCGCCTTGGGGCATTTCGCGGGCCCGCCGTTCAAGAGAAGGCATTTCCAGTCCGATAAGCCCTATGGACGGGCCGGCAACGAGCCTGCTCGTTCGTCTTTGGACGGAGCTGTTTCATGAACGACGAGCAACTGGAACGTGCCCCGGAGCACGCCACCACCGATCTGCCGCTGCAAGCCCAGTTGATGGGCAGTCTTGCGCTGGTGCTGGTCCTCAGCGCGATCGCAGGTGTCATTGGTTACGCGACCTTCGACAGCTCGTCGCTGGAGAACAGCGCGCGAGCCAAATCCACCATGTACGCCTCGAACCTGACACAGCAGGTGTACGGGGCGGTGGCGATGGGCGATGTCGCCGCGGCCGAGGAGGCCATCGCGCCGCTGGTCACCGATCGCAACGTCTACGGCGTTGCCGTGTATGCGCCGGGTGGGCGCCGGCTCGCGGGGCATGGCAACTTTCCGATGTCGCTGTCGGTTGGCGAAGAGGTCAAGCTGGCCGACGATCGCGTGCTGCTGACGCTGCGCGAAGTGCCGGTGGGCTACGGTTCGCCGGGCCGTTTATACCTGGCGCTGTCGACTGAACACATCGTCTCGGCGCGCTTCCGCGCCGCGCAGTTCCCGGCCATGACCACGGCCGTGGTGCTGCTGTTCGCGATCCTGCTGGCCCTGGCGCACTCCTTCAGCGTCATGATGTCCGAAGTCGTGCGCATGTTCGAAGAGCGCCGCCAGATGGAGCGCACCGAGAAGCAGCGCCTGGAGAAGCTGGTCTCCGAGCGCACGCACGAGCTGGAACGCGGCCGCGAGCAATACCGGCTGGTGGTCGAAGGCACCCAGGCGATTCCGTTCGCGCTCGACGTCGAGGATGGGCATTTCGAGTACATCGGACCGCAGGGGCCGCAGCGCCTGGGTTTCAGCGAAGACACGTGGAAGCAGATCGGATTCCTCGATCGACTGATGCCGCGCGATCGCAACGGCGCGGTGCGCAGCAAGATCGACGACAGTCCCTCGGGCAATTTCGAGATCGAAGCCACAGTGCTCACGCATGACGAGAAGCGTGTGGACCTGCGCTGGGTGGCGAGTTGCGAGCAGAGCGACAGCACCGGCCAGCACAAGGTGCTGCGCGGCATGATGCTGGACGTCACCGACCAGCGCCGCATGGAAAACGAGCTGGCGCAGGCGCAGAAGCTGGAGAGCGTCGGCCGCCTGGCCGCGGGCGTGGCGCACGAGATCAACACGCCGGTGCAGTTCGTGTCGGACAGCGTCAGCTTCGTGCGCGAGGCCATGGACGACCTTTCGGAGATCGTCGACAAGTACCGCGAGCTGCGCAATGCCACCCAGAACACCGACAACAGCACGACGCTGGTGCGGGCCGCGGCCAAGGCGGCCGAGGAAGCCGAGGACGATGCGGATCTCGACTACATCCTCGAGAACGCACCGGTGGCGCTGGATCGGGCGCGCGACGGCCTCGGGCGCGTCGCGGCCATCGTGCGCTCGATGAAGGAATTCGCGCATCCGGATCGCAAGGAGATGGCGCAGTCCGATCTCAACCAGGCCATCCAGAGCACGCTGGTGATCGCCTCCAATGAATACAAATACGTCGCCGACGTCGAGCTGGCGCTCGGCGACTTGCCGCTGGTCAACTGTTATGCCGGCGAGATCAACCAGGTGGTGCTGAACCTGATCGTCAATGCCGCGCATGCCATCGGCGACGTGGTCAGGGGCACGGACAAGAAGGGCAAGATCCGCGTGGTCACGCGCGTGCTCGACGACCAGGTCGAGATCGCCATCGGCGATACCGGCAAGGGCATCCCGGTCGATGTGCGCTCGCGCATCTTCGATCCGTTCTTCACCACCAAGGAAGTGGGCAAGGGCACGGGCCAGGGTCTGGCCATCGCGCGCGCCGTGGTTGTCGAGAAGCACGGCGGCACGCTGCACTTCGAAACCGAGTCAGGCCAAGGCACCACGTTCTACATCCGCCTGCCCATCAACGGCCCGGCCAGCGCCTCCGCGGCCGCCTGAGGATCTGCGCCATGAAACTCGCCAAAGTCTCCACCAGCCACATCCAGGCCGTCACCGGCACCACCTTCGTCGCGACCTTGAGCTCACTGCTGTTCGGATATGCGACCGCCGTGATCTCCGGCGCCGTCGGCGCCATCGAGCACAATTTCATCGCGCCGCGCGAGCTCAGCAACACGGCCGCCAATGCGCTGCTCGGCCTGACGGTGTGTTCGGCCCTGCTCGGAACGATCATCGGCGCGCTGATCGCGCGACCCACGGCCGCGCTGCTGGGCCGCAAGCGTCCCATGATCCTCGCCGCCATCCTGTTCCTGGTGTCCGCGGTGGGCTCCGCTTATCCGGAAATCGGCGCGGCGAATATCGGCGGCACGGGGCCGGACGCCATCTGGGCGTTCAACCTCTATCGCATGATCGGCGGTATCGCCGTGGGCGTTGCTTCGATGATCGCGCCGACGTATGTGGGCGAGTTCGCCCCGAGCGCGGTACGCGGCCAGCTCGGTGCCTACCAGCAGATCGCCATCACCGGCGGCATGACCATTGCCTACTTCGTCAACTGGGGCATCGCGCTGCAGGGCGATGACGTGTGGGTGTTCGAGACCGGCTGGCGCTGGATGATGCTCTCGCTGGCCATTCCTGCCTCGGCGTTCTTCTACCTGAGTTTTTCGGTGCCCGAATCTCCGAGCTGGCTGGTCAAGACCGGGCGACATCGAGCAGGCGCGCAAACTACTGGCGCGCTCCGCCGACCCTGGCGAAGTGCGCGACATGCTGGCAGAACTCGCCACGACGTCGCCGGAAGAGAAACCCGCGCCGCTGTTCGCCTTCGGCGCGCGCGTGGTGCTGGTCGGTATCGCGCTCTCGGTGTTCCAGCAGCTGGTGGGCATCAACACCGTGCTGTACTACGGCCCGGAAATCTTCGCGAAGATGGGGTACCACATGGATGCCGCCTTCCTGGGGACTGTGGTGGCCTGCATGGTGAACTTCATGTCGACCATGATCGTGGTGCTGATCGTCGACAAGGTGGGCCGCAAGCCATTGCTCATCTTCGGCGGCATCATCATGGGCGTGTCCATGCTGACGCTGGGCTCGCTGTTCCATTCCCAGCAGGCGGGCGCATTCGGCCTGGCGGCGCTGTGCCTGTACCTGGCCGGGTTCGCGATCAGCTTCGGGCCCATCGTGTGGATCATGATGACCGAGATCTACCCGGCGCCCATCCGCGGACAGGCCATGTCGCTGGCAGTCGCGTCGCAATGGATCGCGAACCTGCTGGTCTCGGGCACCTTTCCGCTGCTGCTGGGCAACGACACGCTGAATGGCGCCTGGAACTACGCCTTCCCGTTCTGGCTGTATGGCAGCTTCGGCATCATCGCCGCATTCATCGTGCTGCGTTACGTGCCGGAAACCCGCGGCGTGGACAGCGACCAGTTGACCGCGCTGTGGCGCAGAGAGGATATCGCCGCGTCCAGTACGACGTAGCGAGTCAGCCGATCCAGCCGGCAGTTCGACGGAACACAAGCTCCGCCGAATCGCGCCGGGCCTGCTCTTCGGGTGGCACCTGCGGCTGGGCCGCGCGCGCCTTGGCCAGGGTCTGCGCCAGCGGCGGCAGGCCGGCCTGCATGCGCATGCTGTTCACGCGCGATCCGTCCTCGAGGGGGTGCGGCTCGAGCCCATTCGGTCCATTGCGCAGCTGCGTGCCGTAGCGCTGCGGCCGGCCCTCGTAGACGCGGATGCGATCGTCGATGATGGCGTACTGCCAGCGCGGCACGTCGCCGTTCTGCGAGGCGGCATCCAGCAGGTCGCGGCACTGGCGCATGAAGCCCGGGTCCGAGATGGAGTGCAGCCCGATGCGCCACGCCGCCTGCGCGCCTTTCTCGCCGACCAGGTCCACGCCCGGCCAGCCGAATACCGCGATCATCTGGCGCAGCCGGCTGGCGTGCGCACGGTGCAGCTCTTCGAGTCGCGGGTGATATTTCTCATCGAGCTCACCGGAGGCGGTGAGCTCGGCACGCAACGCCTGGTCGCGCGCCTCCATGTCGAGAAGCGCCTTCTCGAGAGATTCGTCCATTCAGCCCCTCCAAACTACCGGCGGGGCAATACTACGCGAATGCAACGGGGCCTGGTCACTCTCGGGTTCGAGGATGGCCCTGAACCCCGCGCGGCCTCGAACGGCCGCGCGGGGCCACGCTACCGCGGCTCAGCGCTGCGGATCGGTGCGGGAGCTGCTGCTGCTGTACTCGGACGCGTCGAGATAGCCGTCGCCGTTCTTGTCGGCGCTGGAAAAGCTCTCGACCAGCTTCGGATCGGCCGAAGCCTCGGGCATGGAGATACGGCCGTCCTTGTTCGCGTCGAGCGTGTCGAACGAGCCGGTCTGGCCCGCCGGCGTGGCGGGATCCGGAGTCTTGGTATTTTCCGCGGCCACTCCCGCCAGCGGAATCAATGCGACAACGGTCGCGGCGAGCAATCTGGTTTTCATCACGTGATCTCCTTCGTTTCAGTCGATAGTGATACAGCAGGTTGCGTGCCAACCGGGCCGAGGTAGTTAGCGATCAGACACTTAGCCGTCGACGGGGGTTCCCGCACGAGGCCAGAAGTGCTTGCGCGCCGCGACAATCGCACTTCCGGGCGGCGCAGCGCGGCGACACGCCCACGCCAACCTAACTACAAACAGGCACTTATGGGTCGCCCATTGGTGACATGGGAAGAGCGCGCGCACGCCCGCCGACAGAGCGCAACGGCATGCGCCGACACCGGTGTCGGCGGTTTCTTAGCGCGGCGCCGGCCGCGCGGCCGCAGGCTCGATCGGTGGGCACATTCTGGTTTCTGCTCGTCGGCGTATTGCTGATCACGGTGGCTCTGCTCGGGCGATTCCTCGACCGGCTGCCGGTGAGTCTCGCGATGATCTACCTGCTGGTGGGATTCGCGCTCGGGCCGGCGGCGTTCAATGCGCTGGAACTGCATCCGATGCGGCAGCTCGAGCTGCTGCAGACCATCACCGAGGTCGCGCTGCTGATCGCGCTGTTCACCGTCGGCATCAAGTTGCGCGTGCCGATCGGTGACTGGCGCTGGAGTCTGCCGCTGCGGCTCGCGACCGTATCCATGGTGCTGACCATCGCCGGCAGTCGCCGCGGCCGGCATCTGGCTGCTCGGGCTGTCGCCCGGCATGGCGCTGCTGCTGGGCGCGATACTGGCGCCCACCGATCCGGTGCTGGCCTCGGACGTGCAACTGCGCAGCGCGCACGATCGCGACACGCTGCGCTTCGCGCTCACCGGCGAAGGCGGCCTGAACGACGGCACGGCGTTTCCATTCGTGTTGCTCGGCCTCGGACTGCTCGGCCTGCACGACATTGGCAGCTTCGGCCTGCGGTGGTTCGCCATCGACCTGGTGTGGGGCACGGTCGGCGGGCTCGGCATCGGTTTCCTGGTGGGCGTGGGCGTCGCGGCCGGCGTGCGGCGGCTGCGCGCCTGGCGGCGCGATGCGGTGATCTTCGACGAGTTCCTGTTGCTAGGCGTGATCGGACTGAGTTATGGCGCAGCGCTGGCGGCGCATACGCTGGGCTTCCTGGCGGTGTTCGCCGCGGGGCTGGCGCTGCGGCGCGCCGATGACATCCACGCCGTCTCGAGCCAGGCCGCCGACAAACCACCGCTCACTCCCAGCATGCTCAACGTCAACGAGCAGCTCGAACGCATCGTCGAAGTGGCCATCGTGCTGCTGGTGGGCGCCATGATTTCGACCGGCTACTGGTCGCTGCAGGGCCTGCTGATCGCGGCGTTGCTGTTCGTCGTGATCCGCCCCTTGTCGGTATGGCTGGGTGTGGTCGGCGATCCGACGGCGCGCGCACCGCGGCGACTGCTGGCCTGGTTCGGAATTCGCGGCATCGGCTCGGTGTACTACGCCGTGTATGTCGCCAGCCACGATATCCGCTACGGCGCCGCCGTGGAGCTGATGTCCTGCGTTTTCACCGTGATCGCCGCCTCGATCATCGTGCACGGAATTTCCGCGGCTCCCCTCATGGAGCTGTACCAGCGACGGCGCGCGCAGGCGCGCGCGCCGCGCACCGCGTTGTCGGACAAACGATGACAACGGCGCCGCGACACTCCCACGTCATACCCGGTGCATGCCGCTCGCGGGCCGGGGGCTCGAATTTCACAATATTTTCAGCGGTATTCGCCTGCACGGAGCGGCCATGGATTGGGATCGCATTTCGGGCAACTGGGCACATTGGCGGGATCGCGTCCGGGAGCGCTGGGGTCGACTCACCAACGATGAACTCGACGTGATCGCCGGCCGACGCGAACAGCTGGTCGGGCGCATACAGAAAGCATATGGCATCGCACAAGGACGAGGCGGAGCGGCAGCTGCGTAATTGGGAACGCAAGCTGGGCGTCGAGGAGTTCGACGAGGTGGATCTGATTGTCGATGACGACGCTGACTTAACCGACATCAATGGGCGAGGGTAGTCATGATCACCGTAAATGGAATTCGCAATGCCCTGTGGTGCGTCGTGGCGTTCGGCATCGTCGCCTGCGCTTCCACGCCCATGCCGGTGGACAAGCTCGCGGTGGCCAAGACGTCGGTCGAGCGTGCCGAGCAGGCGCAGGCCGCGCAGTTCGCGCAGGTCGAGCTGACCACGGCGCGCAACAAGTTCGCCGCGGCCCAGGCCGCCGCCGATAAACGCGACGCCGAAGTCGCCGCACGCATGGCCGACCAGGCGGAAGTCGATGCGCAGCTGGCCGAGTCCACCGCGCGCGCCAAGCAGCAGCAACAGCTCGTCAACCGAGATGGATGCGGGCCTGCGCGATCTGCGCAACGAAGCGCTGCGTAACAGCTCGGGTGCCGCGCCGGTCACGCCGCAGCCCCTTCCACACCAACCCCACCGAATTAGAGGAGCCCGACATGAAACGCACTATTGCCGCGCTCACCGCATCTTCGATCGTCACTTTGTTAGCGCTTTCGGGCTGCGAGACCGCGCCCAAGGATGGCGGCCTGCTGCCCGAAGCGCGCAACGCCGTGGCGCATGCCGAAGCCGACCCCAACGTCGCAAAGTACGCGGCCACCGAGCTGGACCGCGCGCGCAAGCTGCTGATCAACGCCGAGGGTGCGGCCAAGGACAAGGGCGCCACCGACAAGGTGGCATCGCACTACGCCTATCTAGCCACCCAGATGGCGCGCATCGCCGAGCAACGCGCGCATGAGCAGGTGGCCACGGCGCGCATCAAGGCTGGCGAAGTCGACCGGCAGCAGATCCTGTTGTCGGCCCGCGAGGGCGAAGCCCAGCAGGCGAAGGCCGCGGCCGAGCAGGCGCGCGGCGAGGCGCAGAATGCGCAGGCGCAGATAGCACGAGCTCAGGCCGAATCGCAGCGGCTGGCGGCGCAGCTCGAGGAGCTGCAGGCCTCGCAGACCTCGCGCGGCATCGTGCTCACCCTCGGCGACGTGTTGTTCGACACCGGCCGCGCCGAATTGAAGCCGGGTGCGGCACGCTCCATCGAACAGATCACCTCGTTTCTGAGCGAGAACCCGGAGCGCAAGGTGCAGATCGAAGGCTTCACCGACAACCAGGGTAGCGACGACTACAACCTGGAGCTGTCGCAGAAGCGCGCCGACGCGGTGGCCATGGCCATCATCCAGCGCGGCATCGACGCGCAGCGCGTGCGCGCCATGGGTTATGGCGAGGAGTTCCCCAAGGCCAGCAACACGGATGCCGGCAGCCGGCAGCTGAACCGCCGCGTGGAGATCGTCGTTTCCAACGATGACCGCGCGATTCCCGGCCGCCAGGCCGCGGGCTCACCGTGAAAGTGCCCTCGGGCGAATTCTATTCCGCGGACTTCGGCGCCGGACTCGCCGAGGGCGGCGCTCACCCCCAGGTTGGGCCCAAGGCACATGCTGCACCAACCCACGTCGATGACTCGGCACTGCGCCTGATCGGCACCTCGCCGTCGATGCAGAAGGTGCGCGATCTCATCGGGCGCGTGGCACCCACCGATTCGACCGTACTGATCTGCGGAGAAAGCGGCTGCGGCAAGGAGCTGGTCGCGGAATCCATTCACGTGATGAGCCCGCGGGCCGACAAGCCGTTCGTCGCCATCAATTGCGCCGCCATTCCGGCCACCCTGATCGAGGCGGAGTTGTTTGGCCACGAGCGCGGCAGTTTCACCGGTGCCATGCGCACGCGCGAGGGCGTGTTCGAGCGCGCCAGCGGCGGCACGCTGCTGCTGGACGAAATCACCGAGATGCCGCTCGACCTGCAGTCACGCCTGCTGCGTGTGCTCGAGACCAAGCGTTTGAGCCGCGTTGGCGGTTCCAGCGATCTCGAGGTCGACGTGCGCGTGCTGGCGTCGACGAATCGCTCGCCGCGCGCAGGCCTTCGCCGAAGGACGTCTGCGCGAAGACATCTACTACCGGCTGGCCGTGGTCATGGTGCAGTTGCCGCCGCTGCGCGAACGCGGCGAAGACGTGCTGGTACTGGCCGAGTTCTTCCTGAGCGAGCTGAACCTGCGCAACGGCACGCGCAAGCGATTGTCCGAAGACCTGCGGGCGCGCTTCCTGCGGCATCGCTGGCCCGGCAACGTGCGCGAGCTGCGCAATGCGGTGGAGCGTGCCTACATCCTGTGCGACGGCGAGCTCACGCTCAGCGAGCAGGACATGCCCTCGCTGCGCCTCTCGCCCGAAAGCGGCGGCGACGGCGGCGACGATCATCCACATGCCCATCGGTGCCACGCTCGAAGAGATCGAGCGTACCTTCATCCTCGCGACGCTCAAGCATTTCGAAGGCGACAAGCGGCGCGCGGCCGACGTGCTCGGCTGCAGCCTCAAGACTCTCTACAACAAGCTGCATGCCTATCAGCGCGATCGTCATGCAGGCATGAACTGATCTGGGTCGATATCGCGCGTCCAACCGTGATGGCACGGTGTCGCGTCTTTCGGTGAGTCGTTTGAATCGGGACTAAGGAGACAAACATGGGTTTCATCTTGTGGTTAGTGATTGGTGGTGTCATCGGCTGGCTCGCCAGCCTCGTGATGCGGCACGACGGCAGTCAGGGAATCATCCTCAACGTCGTGGTGGGCATCGTAGGTGCGCTGCTCGGCGGCTGGCTGATCGGGCCAATGGTGGGCGCCGGCACGATCAATTCCGGAGACATCAGTCATCGGCAGGCTTGTTCGTGTCATTCCTCGGCGCGGTCATCCTGCTGGCCATCGTCAACCTGATCACGCGCCGACGCGTGCGCTGACCAGAGTATCACGCCGCGCGGCAGGAGCACACACAGGGACATGGCGGATCTGTTCGCAATCCATGTTCCGGTGCTGGAGCTCGTGCTGCGCGGCACGCTGGTCTACTGGCTGCTGTTCGCAATCTTCCGTTTCATCCTGCGCCGTGACGTCGGCGCGGTCGGCATCGCCGACATCCTGCTGCTGGTGATCGTGGCCGACGCGGCGCAGAACGCCATGTCCGGCGGCTACGACACCTTCGCCGAGGGCGCCATCCTGGTGCTGACCATCGTGGGTGGAACTGGCTGCTGGACTTGCTTTCATGGCGATTCGAGCTGGTGCGCCGTTTTGCGACGCCGCCGCGGCTCACGCTGGTTCGCGACGGCGTGGCTGCAGCTGCGCAACATGCGGCGCGAGTACATCACCATGCAGGAGCTCGAGGAAAAGCTGCGCGAGCAGGGCATCGAGCAACTGTCCGGCGTGAAAATGGCCTACCTCGAGGGCGACGGCCAGATCAGCATCATTCAAGCGCGAAGCGGGCGACGAAGCCGCGCGCACGCCGCAAAGCCGCGATCGTCGGCGGACGTTAGTCCCGGTCCGGCTGGTACACGGCCAGGCAAACCACTGCCTCGCGCGCGGCCAGTGGATAGGCCTCCGCATCGTGCCTGTGATTCATCTCGAAGCGCAGTTCGCGTGGCGCGCGGGCGCAGTTGGTCGAGCATGTCCGCCAGGTCCGGATGGGCGTCGGATCGGCGACCAGCCTCGGTCCCGATGGCTTCGGCGGGCGCGCCGGTCCTAACAAGGCCTGCGCGCACACGAAGCCGGCCGAGCAGGATGACCTTGGAGACCCTTTCCTTCCCTGGAGTTCACGGCTCCATCATCATCGCGCGGCTGTCCGACGCCTCTTCGGACGCGGCTGACGGCGCCCTGTAGGAGAGGGCCATGCAGCGGCGGCGGCATTGCGCTAACGTGCGCGTCCCGCGGAGCTACGGAGCGCTCGATGGATCACGAAGAAAAGGTCGTTCAATGGTTCAACGCGGTGGACTGGATCCAGGCGGGCTGACGCATCGCCGCGATCCTGGCCGTCACCTTCATCCTGGTGTTCATCGCGCGCCGGCTGATCTCGCGGCCTCGAGAAGTTCACCGCTTCCCATGCGCACGACGTCGAGGCCAGGAAGCGCGCGGCCACGGTCAGCAATGTGCTGCGCAAGCTCGCGACCATGCTGATCGCCGCGATCGCGACGCTGGCGATGTTCAATACGCTGGGCATTTCCATCCTGCCGTTCCTGGCCACGGCCGGCGTGGCCGGCATCGCGATCGCGTTCGGTGCCCAGTCGCTGGTCAAGGATTTTTTTCGCGGCTTCTTCCTGCTGGCCGGAACCAGATCCGCCAGGGTGACGTGGTCGAGATCGCGGGCAAGAGCGGTCTGGTCGAGGACATGACGCTGCGCTATGTGCAGCTGCGCGACTACGAGGGCAATGTGCACTTCGTGCCCAATGGCGAGATCGGCGTGGTCACCAGTTCCAGTCGCACGTTCGCGTACGCCGTGGTGGACGTGACCATCGCGCTCGACCAGGACATCGCGCCCGTCATCGACGTCATGCGCGACATCGGTGCGCAGCTGCGTGCGCACGCCGTGTTCGGTCCGAAGATTCTCGAGGACCTGGACATCGCCGGCATCGAAAGCTGGAACGCCGCGGATCACGCTGCGTGCACGCATGAAGGTCCAGGCGCTGGAACAGGCCAACGTCAAGCGCGAGTTCCTGATGCGGCTCAAGCATGCCTTCGACAAGACGATATCCAGCAGCCGCGCAACACGGTCACGATGATCGATCGCGCCCAGAGCGGCACCGAAGGCCCCCCGGAGAGGCCGCCGCCCTCGACAATAAAAAGGGCGGATCCGCGTCCAGCGGACCCGCCCCTCTGTCCGGGCGCTTCAGTGCGCCGTGACCGCGCTTTGCGTCGCGGGGCCCGAGTGGCTTGCGCCTCCTTCGCTTTCCCAGCGTTCCCTCTCGATCTGCTCGTTGAGACGGGTGCGCTCTTCCTGCTCGCGGCGCTGCACGCGCGCGGCCATCCACGCGGCCGCGAGCACCGCCACGCCGGCGATACCGAGTAGTTTGATGATACGCATGGTCAGCATGTTCCCTTCCTGGCTGGTCATTTCTGCAAACTCCTCAGCTCTGCAAGATGATGTTCGATGGTCGGCAGGGTGTCGCGCGCGTACTGGCGCAGATCCTTGTCCTCGCCGCCCTGGGCCTGCGCGCGATACAAGGCCACCGAGCGCTCGTGTCCCGCGATCATGTCGGCGGTCCATTTGGCTTCGAAGTTGCTGGCGGCCGTGCCCGCGGCGGGCGGCGCGGCCGGCTGCGGCGCCGGCAGCGGCCAGCCCTTGGACTCGGCGATCTTCGACAGCTTCGCATTCGCGTTGCTGTGATCACTCACCAGCATTTCCGCGATGCGCTTCAATTCCGGGTTCTTGAGCTGCGGCAGCGCGTCGCGCGCCGCGTTGACTTCCTTGCGGCCGCTCTCGGTGGCCTGCTTGACGAACGCCACGTCGTCGATGGGCTTGCCGACCGCGCCGGCCGGAGCATCCGCCGGTGCGTCGATGCTGGCGACGTGACCGGCCTGCAGGTCCGTGGCCATGAGCGGCACCAGCGAGGCGCTGCCGGCCGACCAGCTTTCGATGGCCAGCGGAGCCGCCGCATTCATGCCGCCTTCGGGCAACGGCTGCGCCGGGACTGGTGGCTGCCAGGCTCACGGCCCATGCGGGGGCCAGCGCCGCAATGCCGGCGAGCGCGAAGCCCGCTGCGATCCTGGTGGTGTTCATGTGTCTTGCTCCTCTCAAAGACGTCCGGCGACAGTAGTTAGCTGCCGCCGGACGGACTGCCACGAGCCACGACTATGCAAAGGTCTCGCAGGTGGGCATCACCCGTCGTGGCGCGTGTCATTTACCTTCAATTGGCCGGGGCAGCCGAGCCTGAGCGCTTGGCGGCATCCAGCGTGGCTTGCGCCTGCGCCTTGGCCGATTCGTACGTGGCATCAGCCTGGTCCTTGCATGCCTTTTGCGCGTCGCCCGCCATCGTCTCGCACTTCTCCTGGGCGATCTTGCGCTGGCCGTCCGCCTGCGCTACCGCCACGTCGTATTCGGCCGCCGCGCGATCCTCGGTGTTTTCCATCGCGGTATCGGCCGCCTCGCGGCGCTCTTCGGCCACGTTCTCGTTGGCGTCCTGGCGTTCCTCGGCGACGTCCTTCGCGGTCTCGTTGGCCGACTCACGCTGATTGCAGCCGGCGAGCGCGCAAAGGCCCACCGCTGCGGCTACTGCCAAAGTCCAGCTGCTGTATGTCTTCATCACGTTTCATCTCCTGAAAAGGAATGGGTTCGAATGGCAATCATTCGCCGGAAGCATGCTGCGCGAGCGGCGCGGGCCGCGCCCGCGGACTAGATGCGGATGCGGCGTCAGACGCCACCGACCGTGCAATTCCCGAAGGCGACGGCAATTGCGACGGTTATTGCGAATTGTCGGCATGCGCCCACAGGCGCAAGCTCCGCGTGCGAGGGTCGTGAGTTTCCAGCACTGACACGCACACCCGCCGCGAGGCTTTATCGTGGGATAACCACACTGAAGGAGGAAGCGATGAGCATACAGGCCAAGTTAGAGAACGGAGCGCGCGCCACCGAGTCGACCGTGGTCGAGCTGAATCGCGTCATCACGCAGGCAGAAGAGCTGCTGAAGACGCTGGGTGAAGAGGGCGGCGCGGCTGCCGAGGCTGTGCGCCAGCGAGTGTTGCGTACCGTGAGCCAGGCGAAGGTCAGGCTGGCGGATGCCAGCACACGCGTGCGCGGTGCCGCCACCGATGCCGCACGTGTCACGGACACGTACGTGCATGACAATCCCTGGAGAGCCATCGCCTATGGTGCCGCGGCCGGTGCCGCAGTCGCGCTGATTGCTTCGGTGCTGCTGCGCCGCGAGTGAGAACGCGCCCATGATGAGCTCCGTCGCACTGCTCCTGCTGCTCGCGAACACGCCTCCGGATCAGACGACACTGCCTCGTCACCCCGATCCGGACCCCGTGGAGCAGCGTGCGCAGCGCGACGGCACACCCACTGATCCGTGGTTCGACCGCGAGTTCGTGGCCACCGATGATCCGGCGTTCATTCTCGTGGCGGTCGAGAATGTGCGCCAGGGCGCGGCCGACGCGCGCTCATCGGCCGGGGTGCTGGATCGCCCGGAGCTGGTGGCCGCCGCAGAGAAGATAGGCGAGCAGAACGACGCAACGGCCAAGAAGCTGGAGAAGCTCGCCCAGACCAAGGGATGGCGCCTTCCACAGGCCAACCCGGGGCGCGCAACGACCAACGCTCAGGCTTCGCCCACCCGCGCCAATGCGAACTTCATCCTGAACCAGCTCTCGTTCCATCAGAACACCGTGGCGCAGTACCGTGCGCAGATCGCGGGCAAGGGCGATGCAGATCTCAAGCGCGCATTGAAAGACGCGCTGCCCGGCTATGAAAAAAATCGCGACCTTCTGTTGACCCTGAAGCCGTAATGGGGACATTCCTCGATTCCTAGCAAACGGGGACGGACCTGCGGGGTTGCGGTGGCGGAGGCGTGCGGTGCGGTCTTCGGGCAAACGGGGACATGCGAGGTTTTCCCGATACGCCTGCCCACGGCTGACTCTCTTTGCTCCCTCAAGGTCGCGCGCGCTTCGAAAATTTCCGGACGGAAATTTTCGGCGGCCGCTCGTCGGAAGCGGACCGCCTTCAGGTTTGCAGAAATGGCTGCGCCGAAATGCAACGCGGCGGCGGTCGGGCGCTTCCTCCTCGCCGCGCTCCATTCGGTCGCAAAGAGAGTCAGCCATGGACAGGCGTACCACCCGAGGCGGTCCGTCCCCGTTTGCCCGCAGACCGCACCGCACGCCTCCGCCGCCACGATCCGCAGCTCCGATCCCCATTGCCGAGCCATCGCGCTGTGTCCCCGAGGGTGGAGAAGATCGCAAGACTCGGTGTTCTGGTTCTTGCCGGGCCCTGGAGTCGCGCACTCTTCTCCCAGCAGCGGCAAATGGCGACGCGCTGCTTCGCTAACACGCGGGGACCGTGCGGTGCCGGTGGGCGCGCCTTTCGAGGGTTGACCCGCTCTGCGACCGAATGGAGCGCGGCGAGGAGGAAGCCAATACGGCCGCCGCGATGCATTTCAGCGCAGCCATTTCTGCAGACCTGCAGGCCGTAGGCTTCCGACGAGCGACCGCCGAAAATTTCCGTCCGGAAATTGTCGAAGCGCGCGCGACCTTGAGGGAGCAGAGCGGGTCAACCCTCGGAAGGCGCGGCTACGCCAGTTCCACCCCGTCCCCGTTTGCTAGCAAATGGGGAGGGTCCCCATTTAGTGGCGCGCACGTTGGGCGGAGCGCGGCTGCTGCCGTCCGGTGAGCTGGCGAATCGCGCCGATGAGCCGGCCCACCTGCACGGGCTTGGCGAGGTGCTTCTGGAATCCGCGACCGAGCGCCTTCTCGGAATCCTCGCGGCGCGCGAACGCGGTGAGCGCCACCGCCGGCAGGTGGCGGGCATCGACCTTGAGGCGTTTGCGAACCGTCTCGATCAGGTCGTAGCCGGTGGATCCCGGCATGCCGATGTCGCTGACCAGCAGATTGAAGCGGCCGGTGTCCGACTCCAGCGCCTCGAGTGCCTCGGCGGCGGATGCCACGCTGACGATGTCGGCTCCCTGTTCGGCCAGCAGCCGCTGCAGGTACTCGCGCGAATCGGCTTCATCGTCCACGGCGAGAATGCGCAGCCCGGCCAGCGGCTTGTCCTCGGCGCGGGCGGGTTGCCGCGGCTCGGGGGTCGCGTTTTGCTTCAGGCGCGGCAGCCGGACGCGAAACGACGCACCCTTGCCACGTCCCTCGCTGTGCACGGAAATCGCGCCGCCGTGCGATTCCACCAGCTGCCGCGTGATGGCCAGGCCCAGTCCCAGGCCGGCGAAGCGCCGCGCGCTGCCGCTGTCCGCCTGGCGGAATTTCTCGAAGATGTGCGGCAGGAATTCGGCGGAGATTCCTTCGCCGTTGTCACGCACTTCACAGCAGGCCATGTCGCCGTCGACGCTGGTCACCACCGTGATCACGCCATCCTGCGGCGTGAACTTGATGGCGTTCGACAGCAGGTTGCTGACCACCTGCTGCAGCCGCCCCGAGTCGCCCATGACCGGCAGCGGTGTCTTGGCCACCTGGGCCTCGATGCGCACCTTGCGCGCCGCGATGCTGACGCGCATCGAATCCAGCGTGGCGCGCACCGCCTCGTTGAGGTCCATGGCTTCGAACGTCAGCGACAGCTTGCCCGACATGAGCTGGTTGGCATCCAGCAGATCGCCTAACAACTGTGTCTGCGCGCGCGCGTTGCGTTCGATGACCTTCAATCCATCGGCGATGGCGGCGGAGTCGACGCGCGGCCGTTGCAGCAGCGTGGTCCAGCCGAGGATGGCATTGAGCGGCGTGCGCAGTTCGTGCGAGATGGTTGCCAGGAATTCATCCTTGACCTGGCTGGCCGCGACGAGGTCGCTGCGCGCCGCGCGCTCCGCGGTGAGCAGCGCTTCGCGCTCCGCTTCCAGCTCCTTGCGTCGCGTGACGTCGCGCAAGGTGCCGACGATGTGGCGCGGTCGTCCTGCCGCATCGCAGATGGCCGTGGCGCGATTCTGGATCCAGCGCAGCGTGCCGTCCGGGCGGCGGATCTGCAGCTCCGATTGCGGCAATGGATCCGGACGCAGCGCGTCGCGGCGGCAGATTTCCGCGTGATCGATGTCCGGCGGCAGCATGCGCCCGAAGAATTCCTCGGCACGGCCGCCGAAATCCGGCACCGCGACGCCGGTGATCAGGTGGGCCTGGCGTGTCCAGGTCATGCGGCCGGTGTCGAGCTCCCAGTCCCACATGCCGACGCTGGCGGCATCGAGCGCCAGCTCCAGGCGGCGCATGCTGTCGCGCACGCGCTCTTCGGCAGCGCGCTGCTCGGTGATGTCGGTATGCGAGCCCACCCACTCGATGACTTCGCCGCGTTCGTCGGTGACCGGGACGGCATGCACGGAGAAGGTGCGGTACTCGCCGTCGCGGCGCCGGACGCGCTGCACGGTGATCATCTCGTCATGCGTGGCCAGCGCGCGCCGCCAGGCCTCGAGCGTGGAGGCGGCGTCTTCGGGATGAATGGCTTCGAGCCAGCCCATATCCTGCAACTCGTCGCTGGACTGCCCCGTGAACGCGCTCCAGCTGGTCTGCTCGCCGAGTGCGCGGCCGTCGCGCGAGAAGGTCCAGAAGATGCCGGTGGTCGCGAGCAGCGCAGCCTTGAAGCGGTGCTCGCTGTTGGCGAGGCGTGCCTCGGCTTCCTTGCGTTCGGTGATGTCTAGCACGGTGCCGACCACGCGCGCCACGGCGCCGCTGCGGTCGCGCACCAGCACGCAGTGGTCCCAGATCCACACGTAGTTGCCGTTCTTGTGGCGCACGCGGTATTCGCAGGAAATGCTCTCCGCCTCATTGTTGGTACCGGCGGCACGGGCCACGCGCGCCGGCCGTGCCAGGCCGCGATCGTCGGGATGCACCAGCTCTTCCCACCAGCGGCTCACGGGCGAGATCTCGGCGCCCTGGTAACCGAGCATCTGTTCGATGCCGGAGGTGCGCAGCATCTTGCCGCTGGCGCAGTTCCAGTCGTAGACGAAGCCGGGCAGGGCGCGCGCCGCCAGCTGCAGGCGCGTCTCGCTGGTTTCGAGCGCCAGCGCCGCGCGCTTGCGTTCGGTGATGTCGACGGTGATGCCGACGATGATCGATTCGATGAGCGAGCCCCGCTCGCGCTGCTCGCGCCAGCAGGTGGCGAGCATCCAGCGTTCCTCGCCGGGAAATTCATCGCCGCCGGGGCGGCGCAGCGGGAACTCGAACTCCGACTTGCCGTCGCGCAGCGTGCGCGCCAGTCCGGCTTCGAGATACTCGTTGGTGGAGGGGTCGAGCCGCTCGGCACCGTCGATCGAGATCCACTCACGCGTCGCCGGCAGCCACTCCCACATCTGAATGCCGGTGGCCGACTTGGCCAGCCGCAGGCGATTGGCGGCCAGTTGCATGGCATCGCGCGCGCGCTCGGCGCGTTGCTGCGCGCGTTCCACGCGTGCGGCGTTCCACAGCACCACGGCCGTGAGTCCGCAACAGGTGGCCGCGGCCAGCAGTGCGAACGCGAAATGCAGGTTGTAGAAACCCTGGCGCTCACCGGCCAGGGCGAGCAGTGCCAGCGCCAGCGGCGCGAGCACGGTCCAGGCGATGATGCCGCGCGCCGAGCTTCCGGCCGCCGATGGGCTCATCAACGCGGACAACCATCCCGCATCGCCGCGTTGCGCCAGCGTACCCAACAGCAGCAACCCGGCCACCACGCTGGACAGCGGAGAAGGTATGCGATCCAGCCCGAGGCTCGCGAGTACCGCGCTGCCCAGTAATACGCCGATCAGCGAGGTCGCCATCGCCAGAAGTCCCAGCGACGCGGCGGCGGCGAACAACTGCGTGGCGAAGCGCGTGCGCAGCGGCGTGAAGATCACGGCCATCGCGGTCGCGGCGAACATGATGCCGGTGGCGCCGGCCATGTTGTTGCCGGCCGGCAGGACTCTTTCCAGCATCGCGCGAGTGGATGGTGGCAGCGCCGCCGAGCTCGCGCCAAAGCTCTCGGCGAGCAACGGCCCGAATGCGATGACACAACTCAGCAGAGCCAGGGCCTGCCCGACGCCGTGCGCCCAGCGCGGCCGGGCGCTGACCGCCAGCGCGGCCAACGCGAGCAGCACACCGCACAGCGCCGCCGGCGGGGACATGAGCCAGGCCAGGTCGGAAACCTGGCCGAGCAGCACCGCCAGACTGGCCGCGAGCGCCGCGCACGACAGCATTCGCGACGCACGCATGGCTGCCATGGAGAGGGATTCGGACTTCATGCGCGGGCTTGAGTATTGCAGGCGCGCTCGCTGTGGCGCTGTCGGTCCACTCCTACAGTTACGCCGTTTTGCGCCTTGCGGGGCCTTGCCTGCGAAGTCATCTGAGCAATGTGGACCATGTTGCGGTGTTGCATGACGGAACTTTCTGTCGGACCACGCCGCTTCACAAAAGTGCTGCGTGTGACGCATGCAGGTATTTTCCAGCATCGCACCGCGCGGCGTCCGACGGCAGGACGGCTCGCGGTACGCGACGCTTACGTCCATGCAGAGAACTGCGGCCGATCCATTCATTGCGCGTTTTCCCGTTGTATCGGGTGCGTGGCTCGCAAGGCGCTGGTACTACACGCCAAGGACGCGACGCGCCTACAGCGTGCGACAGATATCGCCGGGCGACCGGCGGCTGCTGGCCGAGTTCGCGCTGGGCCTGACGCGCGCTGCGCCGGAGCGCGAGCGCGCGGCGCTGCAGGAGCTGACCGCGTTGCTGTTCGATCGCGTGATCTCGACCAGCGCCGACGATGCCGTCGGCTTCGCGGCGCTGGAGAACACGGCCGCCGGCGATCGCGTGATCGGAGTCGCTGCCTACGCGCCCACCGGCAAGGAAGGCGCCGAGTTTCGCGTGGCGGTGGCGGCTGCCTATCGTGAGGAACAGGTAGGACGCACGTTGCTTGCCACTCTGTTGCGGCATGCGCGCCGCGCCGGCGTGTCGCGGCTGTTCGCAGAAATGTTCTGGTCGAACCGTCCGATGCAAATGCTGGCCATGTCCATGGGCTTCGTCGTCGAACCGGTGGCGCGCGATCGCAACCTGCGCCGGCTGGTCCTGACTCTCAAATGAGTTTCTGAACCCAACCCGTCCGGGAGGCTTTAAGTGTCCGAAACCGCCAACGGCGCCGCAATGCAACGCGGCACGAATCGTCCGGCGCAAACGTTGACTGCTGCAGACGCCGCCGCCGCGCGCGTACTGCCAGTGCAGCGCGTCGCGCATGGCCGGCGCGTGCTCATCATCGTGGAGAACCTGCCGTGTCCGTTCGACCGGCGCGTCATGCAGGAAGCGCGCACCTTGAGCACGGCGGGATACGCGGTCTCGATCATCTGCCCGAAGGCGCCGGGGTACGAGAAGAGCTTCGAGCGCGTCGACGGAATCGACATCCATCGCCACTGCGCTGCCGCGTGAGGCGGATGGCGCGCTGGGCTACGCACTCGAATACGGCGTGGCGCTGCTCATGGAATTCTGGCTGTCGCTGAAGATCCTCTTCGGTCGCGGCTTCGACATCATCCATGCCTGCAATCCGCCGGACACCATTTTCCTGATCGGCGGTTTCTACAAACTGTTCGGCAAGAAGTTCGTGTTCGATCACCACGACATCAACCCCGAGCTCTACGAAGCCAAGTTCGGTAAACGTGGCTTCGGACGCCGGCTGCTGTCGTGGCTGGAACGCCTGACGTTCAAGACCGCCGACATGGTGATCTCCACCAACGAGTCCTACCGCAGCATCGCGCTCGCGCGCGGCGGAGTGAATCCCAAGGACGTCTTCGTGGTGCGCTCGGGTCCCGATCTCACGCGCATGAAGGTGGTGCCGCCCAATCCGGCGCTCAAGAAAGGGCGCAAGTACCTGGTCGGTTATGTCGGCGTCATGGGCAAGCAGGAGGGCATCGACCTGCTGCTGCAGGCCGTGCAGCTCATCGTGCAAGCACCTGGGACGCACCGACATTCACTTCGGCCTGGTGGGTGGAGGCACCGAGTTGCCCGCCATGCGCGAGCTCGCCAAGGACCTGGGGGTTGCCGAGTACGTGACTTTCACCGGGCGCGTGCCGGACGCCGAGCTGCTGGAAATGCTCAACACCGCCGACATCTGCGTGAACCCGGACCGGGCCAACGCCATGAACGACTGCTCCACGATGAACAAGGTCATGGAGTACATGGCGCTGGGCAAGCCGCTGGTGCAATTCGACCTGACCGAAGGTCGGGTCTCGGCAGGCGAAGCTTCCTGGTACGCGCGTCCCAACGACGTGGCCGACCTGGCGCAGAAGATGGTCGCATTGCTGGCCGACGACAACCAGCGCATTCACATGAGCGCCATCGGGCGCGAACGCATCGAACACGTGCTGTCGTGGCAACACGAGGCACCACGGCTGCTGGCCGCATACGAACATCTCAATGGAGAACAACGATGAAGAAGTTACTGATGGCGTGTTGCGTCATCATGGCGCTTGCCTACGCCACCAACGTCATGGCGCAGGATCCCAACTACACGGTCAAGCCCGGCGACATGCTGTCCATCAGTGTGTGGAAGGAACCGGACCTGCAGAAGGAAACGCTGGTGCGCCCGGACGGATCGTTCTCCTTCCCGCTGGTGGGCGAAGTGGACGCCAAGGGCAAGACCGTCGCAGACCTGAACAAGATGGTGTCGCAACGCCTGACCAAGTTCATATCCGATCCCGTGGTCACCGTGTCCGTGCAGGAGATCAAGGGCAACAAGGTGTACGTCATCGGGCAGGTGAACAAGCCGGGTGAGTTCATCATGAATCCAAGCGTCGACGTGATGCAGGCCCTGTCGATGGCAGGCGGCACCACGCCATTCGCGCAACTCGCGGACATCGTGGTCCTGCGCCGTACGCCCACCGGCAAGCAGGCGCTGCCTTTCCGCTACAACGACGTGGTCAAGGGTCGCAAGATGGACCAGAACATCGACCTGCAGGCCGGTGACGTGGTGGTTGTGCCGTGAGGCACACGGTGAGAAAAGCTGCCGTGAGGCACACGGTGAGAAAAGCCACCGTGAGGCACGCCCTGAAAAATCGCCGCGAGAGGAGATTCGCCATGCGACCCATCTATGTCGCGATGCTGATGCTTCCGGTGGTCGCGTCCGCGGCCGACTGGGAGCTGAATCCGCGTCTCGAAGCAGGCTACCTGTTCGATGACAACTATCGCCTCACGCAGCCCGGCACCGAGATAGACGTGCAGGGGCCGCTGGTGGATGCGGCACTGGAAATGCGGGCGCGCAGCCCGAACGGCGAATTCGCCTTCACGCCGCGCGTGCGCGGCACGTATTTCCCCGATGAGAAGGACCTCGACACCATCGACTATTTCGCGACGCTCGACTGGCAGCATCGCGGCCAGCGGGTCAACACGCGGCTGGTGGGCGAGTTCTCGCAGCAGGACGTGGTGAACAGCGAGCAGCCCGATGCCGAGATTCCGGCCGACGCCGACCTCGGCAATGGCGACATCGGCGACTCCGGCGTGTCGTTCTTCAAGAACCGGCGCATGCGCAGTTCCATCCAGCCCGACTTCGAATACGAATTGTCACCGCGGCGCGGACTCGAGTTCGGTGGCAATTTCACCGACGTGCAGTACGACAGCGAGCTCCCCGGCGCGCAGGTCGATTACCAGAATGCCAGCCTCTACGGCGGCCTTGTGACGCGGCTCTCGCCGACGAATTCGCTGACTGCGCGCCTGCGTGGCGCGCAATACGACATCGAAACGCAGGGCGACACCAACTCGCTACGGCGCCGAGCTGCAATGGGACACGCGCAACGCCGCCGAGACACGCAAGTACCTGCGCATTGGCGCGACCAACGTGGAGCTGGTGTCGGGCGACTCGGAGATCGCCTGGCTGGCCGGCGGCGGCGCCAGCGTGCTGCTGGGCCGCAACCAGTTGTTCGTGGATCTGTCCCGCAACGTCGGTCCGTCCGGCTCCGGCATCGTGGTCGTCCGCGACCAGCTGCGGCTGCGCTGGACCTTCGACATGACGCCGCGGCTCGCCTTCCTGGCCGGCGTGCGCGGCACGCACGACGATGACGTGGACCCGGATTCGGAATTCACGCCGCGCAGCTACGCCACCGGCGACGTGGGCATGCAATGGCGCTGGCAGGAGGAATTCTCGCTGCGCCTGTCGTACGACTACACGTGGCAGAAATTCGAGGACGCGCTCACCGACCCCGCGACCTCGAACGGCGCCACGCTCTCGTTTCTCTATCAACCCCTGCAACGTCGACGCTAAGGAACGGATCAATGGAAGCTCAGGCATCACCCGAATTTTCCGACTACATACACGCGATCGCGCGCCGCAAGGCGCTGCTGTTCGGCATCGCGATACCGATCGCGGTGCTGGCCATCCTGATGTCGCTGACGCTGCCTGACATCTACACGTCGTCGGGCCTGGTCGAAATCGACGAGCCATCGGCCGCGCAGTCGCTGTCCGTGCAGGCCGGCAATGGCGAGTCCGACTACGCCGATCAATACGTGCAGAACCTCACGGGCATCGTGCTCACGGATGCCAACCTGCGCAAGCTCAACGAGCTGCACAAGCTGTATCCGGATGAGGAAGAATCCGCCGCGCTCAAGCGGCTGCGGCGCGACATCAACGTGAAGATCGTCACCACGCCCATTCTCGACCCGCGCACCGGCCGCGAGCGCGAGGTGGTGGATGCATTCACCGTCTCGTACGACAACAAGGTGCCGGAGAAGGCGCAGAAGGGCGCCACCTGGCTGGTGGCGCAGTTCCTTGCCGAACATCGCCGCCAGCGCCAGGGCCGCGCCACCAACGCCGCCGAGTTCTACGCCAAGGAAGCCGAGCGCGTGCGCACGCACGTGGCGCAGCTCGAATCCAAGCTGGCGGACTTCAAGAAGGCCAACTACGGCCAGTTGCCCGAGCTCACGCAGGTCAACATGACCATCATGGATCGCACCGAGGCGCAGATCCAGCAGAACGACATGCAGGCGCGGTCGCTGCGCCAGGATCGCGTGTTCCTGATGGCACAGCTCGAGCAGCAGCGCTCGGCGGGTCCGGACGCGGCCAGCGTGCGGCAGCTCGAGGACCAGTACAACCGCATGCGCTCCACCTACGACGACGAGCCATCCGGACATGATCGCGCTGCGCCGGCAGATCGACAGCCTGAAGTACGGCACCAGCGCCGGCGCGGGCACCAGCCTGCGTTCGCAGCTCAACCAGAAGCGCGCCACGCTGGCCGAGGCCCGGCAGCGTTACGGCGAGGAGCATCCCGACATCAAGAAACTGCAGCGCGACATCGCCACGCTCGAAACCCGCATGAAGTCCGGCGAGCGCGGCGACGTGGAAATGTCCGACGGCACGCCGGTGGGCATGCAGCTGCGCACGCAGATCAGCGCCATCGACAGCCAGCTCGGCAGCATCGAGGCGCAGAACGCCGGGTTTGCGCGCCAAGCTCGCCGGTCATCGAAAAGAACGTGACGGCGACGCCGCAGGTCGAGCGCGAATACGCGAATGCCACGCGCGACCTGACCATCGCGCGCGAGAAGTACGAGCAGCTGCTCAATCGCCAGATGGACGCCGAGGTGAGCGAGTCCGCCATCGTCGGCGGACGCGCGGATGAGTTCCGCCTGGTGCAGGCGCCCATGCTGCCCTCGGTGCCGGGCAAACCGCAGCGCCTGGCCATCCTGCTCATCGGCCTGGTGGCCTCGGTGGTCCTGGCCTTGACCGCGACCGTGGCCGCCGAGGCGCTGGACCCGAAGGTTCGCGGCGCGCGCGACGTGCGCGAGCTGCTGCTGGTATCGCCGCTGGTCGCCATTCCCACGATCCGCAATTCGCGCTCGCGCCGCCGCAATGCCTGGCGATTCGCCGCGGCCACCGCCAGCGGGTGATCGGTGTGTGGGTCGCGTTCAGCGTCATCCAGAATTTTCTCTGATCGTTTTTGAACAAAGTGAGACATCAATGAGCACGACCATGGAAGACGCCATTCGCCGCAACTTTGCTGAAAGAGCTGGCGCTGACAGAGCCGGCGCCGAGAGGCCTGGCGCCGAGCGTCCGAACGCCATCGAGTCCTCGCACCTCAGGCAGCGTGTGCGCCGCGTGAGCGCGGCACCGGCCGACCTGCAGCATGCACGCCGCTTCCAGAACGCCAGCGTGGACGTGCGCGCCATGGAACGGCAGTGCGTGCTGCCAGCGGTCTCGGACACCGCCGCGCTGCGCGCCTTCAAGATCCTGCGCACGCGCGTGCTGCGGCGCCTCGACATGCACAAGTGGAGCTCGATCGCCGTCTCCGGCATGTCGGTGGGCGAGGGCAAGACGCTGACCGCCATCAACCTGGCGCTGGCGCTGTCGCAGGACGTGAACACTTTCGTGTTCCTCGTGGACCTCGACCTGCAGCGCCCGCAGATCGCCAACTACCTCGGCATGAGCTTCGAGAAGGGCCTGTCGGACTACCTGCTCGGCAAAGCCGAGCTCGACGACGTGGTCTACAACCTGCATTCGGAGCGGCTGGGCGTGATCCCGAACGCGCGCGCCTTCCAGCATTCCTCCGAATTCCTGAACAGCCCGCGCATGGGCGAGTTCACCGCGGCGCTGGAGCGCGAGATGCCGCGCCGCATCGTGATCTTCGACATGCCGCCGCTGCTGGCGTCGGACGACGTGCTGGCGTTCGCGCCGCAATTCGATTCGCTGCTGCTGGTGGTCTCGGAGGGCAAGAGCGGCCGCGCCATGCTGCGCGGCGCCAAGGAAGTGCTGAGCGAAATGAATCTGCTCGGCGTGGCGCTCAATCGCTCGAAGGAACGCAACGAAAGTGCTTACTACTAAAGGCACTGCGGCGGGTTCGCCGGAGGTTGCGGTGGGAGAAATGGGGTCAGGCACCATTTTCGAGGACGAAAATGGAGCCAGACCCCTAGCTAACGACGTCGAGCGCAGGCCCGCGGCCACCAAACGCATCAGCATCTTCGGTCTCGGCTACGTGGGCGCGGTGTCGCTGGCCTGCCTGGCGCGCGATGGCCACCAGCGTGATCGGCGTCGACATCGATCCGGTGAAGCTGGACCTGATCCGCGCGCGCAAGTCGCCGATTCTCGAAGAGGGCATCCAGGAGCTGATGCGCGACGTGGTCGATTCGGGCCGCGTGACCGTTACCGACGATGCCGCTGCAGGGCGGTGCACGACACCGAGGTTTCGTTCATCTGCGTGGGCACGCCGTCGGCCGCCAATGGCAGCCAGGACCTCACCGCCATCCTGCGCCTGGCGGAGCAGATCGGCGCGGCGATCAAGGCCAAGCGCGAGTTCCACACCATCGTGTCCGCTCGACGGTGCAGCCGGGAACGGTGGAAGAGAAGATCGAGCCCATCCTCGAACGCGCCAGCGGCAAGAAATCCGGCGTCGATTTCGGCCTGTGCTTCCAGCCGGAATTCCTGCGCGAAGGCTCTTCGATCCGCGACTACGATCATCCGCCGTACACCATCGTGGGCGGCAACTGCGAAGCCGCGGTCAACGCCGTGCGCGAGATCTTCCAGCACCTGGACGCGCGCTTCATGGTGACCAACATCCGCGTGGCCGAGACGCTCAAGATGAGCTGCAACGCGTTTCATGCGCTCAAGATCACCTTCGCCAACGAGATCGGCCGCATCTCGCAGTCGCTGGGCATCGATTCGCACGAGGTCATGCGCCTGGTGTGCGCCGATAAGCGGCTGAACATTTCGCCGGCCTACCTGAAGCCGGGGTTCGCCTTCGGCGGCTCCTGCCTGCCCAAGGATCTGCGCGCGCTGACGCAGATTGCGAAGCAGAACGATCTCGAGATGCCCGATGCTGTCCAGCCTGCTCGTGAGCAACCGGCGTGCACATCGATCACGCGGTCGACAAGATCCTGAAGCTAGGCCGGCCGCAAGGTCGGCATGCTGGGCCTGTCGTTCAAGACTGGCACCGACGACCTGCGCGAAGTCGCCGCTGGTCATGGTGGCCAAACGGCTGCTAGGCGAGGGCTGCGAGCTGCGCATCTTCGATCCGGAAGTGCAGCTCTCGCGGCTGCTCGGCGCCAATCGCAGCTACATCGAGGCGCACATCCCGCATCTCGGCTCGCTGCTGTGCGAGCAGATCGAACGAGATGATCGATCCGTCCGACGTGATCCTCGTTGGATTGCAGCAATCGGCGCTGAACGACGCCCTGCAGGTACGCGTGCGGCCGGACCAATATCTGATCGACCTCGTCAACCTGCCGAACCGCGATCTGCTCCGCTGCCGCTACGAGGGCGTCTGCTGGTAGCCGCGGCCCCCGCCCAAGTCCATATATAAGAGTCGGATGAGGGCGGGTAAGACGACCGGCAGCCCTCAGGCGACCGAATCCAGCTCACATTTTTTACAGCCCGGGAAACCCTGCCCGGAAGCTAAGTATTTGAATTAATTCTTTTGTCGTGGTTCGGCGACGTCGCCGGCGTCACGGCACTTTTTTTCCATTGCGTTGAATCGATTGCACGCGGACTCCTAAATCGCCCACCCCACGGAGCGGTGGGCCGGAGGATTCCGACACATGCAATTCCGACTCACCGATTCTGTAAGAGCTTTCTTACCTGCCATTGCACTGGCCTTCTGCCACGGCTGTGGTGGGGGAGGCGGTACCGGCACCACGGCTTCACAGGGTTCTGCTCCAGCGCCCACACCGGCTCCGGCGCCGGCCCCGGCACCCTCGACGACCAACCAGGCCCCGACCATCTCCGCTGATGGCGAAACCACGGCCCACGTCGGCGTCGCGTATGAGTTCCAGCCTGCTGCCAGCGATCCCGAAAACGACAGCTGACTTTCAGTGCCGAGAATCTGCCGCCCTGGGCCAGCTTCGATCCGAGCAGTGGCACGCATCACCGGCACGCCCGGCGCCACCGACGTTGGCGATATACGAAGCCATCACCATCACGGTGGCGGACGCTGCGCGCCAGGTCGTCGACCCAGCCGTTTTCGATCACCGTGATCGGCGTCGGCAGTCACCGGCGTTGCCACGCTGCGCGTGGGAGACGCCGCCCGCCAAGTGCGACGGCTCGCCGCTGGATGATCTCGCCGGATATCGCATCGTCTACGGACGCACTGCCGAAGACCTCGACCACAGCATTTTCATCGACGATCCCGCCCAGACCGCGTACGCAGTTCTCCACGCTCGATGAAGGGCATCTGGTACTTCGCGGTGATCGCCGTGAATGCCGGCGGCCTCGAAGGCCCGCCTACGACCGCCGCGATGAAGTCCATCTGAAACGTTCTGACACGCATCTTCCATTTTTTCCGAGGGGTTTAAGGAATGAGCCTTGCTAAAGTCCGCCGCATTCATGCACGCACCCGCCTCATGACGTACACCGCTTTGCTGGCCGCCGCCGCGCTGATGCTCGGAGCCGCCAGCGTGCAGGCACGTCCGGTGATCCCGGGTGCGGCCGGCTATGGCATGGAGACCGTCGCGGGCCGTGGCGGCACGGTCTACAAGGTCACCAACCTCAATGCCAGCGGCGCCGGCTCGCTCAAGGCCTGCGTCTCGGACGCATCCGGTCCGCGCGTCTGCGTGTTCGAAGTGTCGGGCACCATCCGCATCACCACCGACATGATGGTCCGCAATGGCAACCTGACCATCGCCGGCCAGACGGCGCCTTCGCCCGGCATCATGATCCGCGGCGCGGCGCTGCGCATCCAGGCCAATCGACATCCTCGTGCAGCACATCCGCGTGCGTGCGGGCGACGACACCAACGGCCCGGATCCGGACAACCGCGATTCGCTGAAGATCGAGGGCAGCGACAGCCGGCAGGTCAAGAACATCGTCATCGACCATTGCACGTTCAGCTGGGCCATCGACGAGACCGCCAGCGTCTGGGGCTGGCACGACAACATCACTTTCACCAACAACATTTTCGCCGAGCCGCTCAACGAGTCGCTGCACATGAGCGATGACGGCAGGACGCGCGAGAAACACGGTTTCGGCGTGCTGCTCGGATCGAGCAAGAGCGGCGGCCGCGTCACCATGATCGGCAACCTGATGGCGCACCAGGTGGAGCGCAATCCGCTGGCGCGTTCGCGCGAGCTGGTGTTCGTGAACAACCTGATCTACAACCGCGCCAACATGGACATGGACATGCAGACCGACTACGACCGGGTCACCAAGAGCTCGATCGTCGGCAACGTGATCCTGCGCGGCCCTAGCTACAACCGCGATACCAAGCCCATCTGGCTGCGCACCGGCGGCTCCGCGGCGCTGGTTTCCGGTTCGCGCGCTTACGTGAACGACATCTACGCGCCGGAATCCGGCAGCTCGATTTCGCAGATCGTGTCGTTGACGAGCGGCAACGTGATTCCCAACCTGCTGCAGCTCTCGACCGCGCCGGTGTGGAACAGCGGCATCACGCTGCGCAAGACCGCCAACAACGCGGTTTACAACCGCGTGCTGTCATACGCCGGTGCGCGTCCGACCGATCGCGACAGCGCCGACAAGCGCATCATTTCGCACGTGAAGAACCGCAGCGGCGGCATCATCAACTGCGTGGCTTCGAACGGCAGCACCCGTTGCAACAAGAATGCCGGCGGCTGGCCGTCGCTGACACAGCACACGCGCCGCCTGACGCTGCCATCGAATCCGAACTCCACGGCGTCGAATGGGTACACCAACCTCGAAAACTGGCTGCACAACATGGACCAGACGCTCCAGGGCGTGACGTCGTCCTTGAGTCCGACATCGCCGCCTTCGCTGTCGGTCCAATAGCCACAATGTAGGAGCGTGCCACGGGTCGTGTAATCGTCCGTTGATACGCGTATTGCCGAGGGGCTGGCGTCGACGACGCCGGCCCTTTTCTATTCTGGGGGTGTCCGGGAGAGAGGCGCGCGATGAATTCGCAGTACGAATACCAGTACCAGAACAACCAGGTACACCAGCCGATCATCTTCAAGCGTGGCACCTCGCTGGCCGCGCCGGTGCTGCTGTGGATGATGGACGCGCTGCCCGCGGTGCTCGCCGGCTTCATGTTCTATCCACTCACGCTTTTGTACGACGTCGACTACGATCGCCCCTTCCTGGTGCTGTCGATTCTCGCCGCCACCTTCACGCTCGCCGTGCTGCCCAGCAATGCCACCTCGCAGGTGGTCTCGGGGCGCATCGAGCTGGCCACCACGTTGTTGTGGCGCTGGGCGGTGCTGGTGGCCTGCCTGCTGGGGCTGGGTTACATCACCAAGTTCTCCGAAGAGTACTCGCGCCGCGTGGTCGTGACCTGGGTGCTGGTCACGCCGTTGCTGCTGGTGGTCCTGCAGCTGTCGCTGCAATCGATCACGCGCGCGCTGCTCATGGACGCCGCGCACGCGCGCCGCGCCATCATCGTCGGGTGCACGGGGGCAAGCCAGGAGCTGGCGCGGCGCCTGTCGCTGCATAGCGAGCTCGGCATGTCGGTGGCCGGCTTCTTCGACGACCGCGGCAGCGACCGCCTCGGCTGCGCCAAGTACGCGCAGCTGCTCGGGCGCTTCAGCGACGTCGCCGATTTCGTCAGGAACCGCAACATCGACGTGATCTTCATCGCGATCCCGCCGGGGCAGGTCACGCGCATGCGCGACCTGGTCAACGAGCTGGGCGACACCACCGCGTCCATCTACTACGTGCCGGACGTCAGCGGCTTCGACATGATCCAGCAGCGCACCAGCGAGATCCTCGGTTTTCCGGTGGTCGCGATGTGCGAGACGCCGTTCCACGGATACCGCGGGCTGGTCAAGCGGCTCATGGACGTGGTGATCGCCGCGCTGGCGCTGGTGCTGCTGGCGCCGATGTTGTTAGGCATCGCGTGGGCCGTGAAACGCAGCTCGCCGGGGCCGGTGCTGTTCCGCCAGCGGCGCTACGGCCTCGACGGCCGCGAGATCCAGGTCTACAAGTTCCGCACCATGTCGGTGTGCGAGGACGGCGCCCTGGTCGCGCAGGCGCGGCCCTGCGACCAGCGCGTGACGGCGGTCGGCAGGCACCTGCGGCGCTGGTCGCTCGACGAACTACCGCAGCTGATTAACGTATTGCAGGGAACCATGAGCCTCGTAGGACCCCGCCCACATGCGGTGGCTCACAACGAGGAATACCGCAAGCTGATCAAACGGTACATGGTTCGTCACAAGGTCCTGCCGGGCATCACGGGACTTGCCCAAGTGCGAGGTTGTCGGGGTGAGACGGCGCGCGTGGAAGACATGGAAGCGCGCGTGGTCTTCGATCTCGAGTACATGCGCAACTGGTCCCCGCTGCTAGACCTGCAGATCCTGGTGGCCACGGCGTTTGCCGTGTTCCGTACGGATCGAGCGTACTGATTGTGAAAGGGGACTTTTCTGGCGACTCTGCTCGGCATCACGTCGTTTTTTCTTCTCGCAACCGAAGTGCTGCGCTGGGATCTCACGATCACCACGGGACTCTCGGCCAAGAACCTGGTCATCTATCTGGTGGCGACCTTCCTCGCGTTGCGCATGGTCGTGGCGCGCAGTTCGATCATGGCGGCGGGCCAGATGCAGGCGGCCTTCATCGTGCAGATCGGCTACGCCATCATCACCATGCTGATCGCCGGTCTCATCATCGAGTACCCCGGATATAACATCATCCAGAGCGGCATCAAGCTCAAGAGCGGGCTGATCGACTGCTACATCTTCTTCGCCGTATTCCTGTTCGGCGTGCGCAACGTCGAAGACGGCATGAAAGTGATCAAGTGGATGCTGCTGGGTGCGGTATTCGCCAACGTCTCGACCATCCTCGACGCCTCGGGCATCGTCAACCTCGGCTATCGCGAGCGCATCGACGGCCGCACCCAGGGCGCCATCGGCGAGGCCAACCAGTACGCCGCGTACATCATCCTGTTCGTGCCGGGCATGATCGCGGCCGCGGTCGCGAGTCGTGGCGCCAGGCGGCTCGCCTGGGTCGGAGGTGCCTTGCTGTCCTGCATTGCGCTGGCCATGACGGCATCGCGCGGTGGCATCGTCGGCGCGGTGCTGGCCTGCGCCATCGGCGCCTATCTGTACCGGCAACTGATTTCCTACAGCCGCATCGCCGGCTGGGTGCTCGGATCGCTGGTGGTGCTGGTCGTCGTCCTGAGTTTCTCGCAGTACGGCGGCCTGCTGACCGAGCGCGTCTTCGGGCAGACGTCCAGCATCGACGCCACCGAAGCATCCTCCGGCCGCACCGAAATCTGGGCCGACCTGTTCGGTGCCATGGTGCAACAGCCCATCACCTTCATCACCGGTTTCGGCTGGAACGTCTACTGGTCGTTGCCGTTCCACTTCTCGCCGCACAATCACTACTTCTCGCTGTGGTTCAACCTGGGCCTGGTGGGCCTCTTCACCGGCTGCTACCTGCTGTTCTCGGCGATCGCGCGCGCGCGCCGCGCCAGCCTGGTGGCCGACGAAGGCATACGCCGCCAGCTCATCGCCTATGTCATCGGTGGCATCGCGGTGAGCGGCGCCGTGTTCTTCGTCGAGCTGCACGATCCGTGGATCTTCTTCTGGATGTACACCGGCGCCGTCATGCGCCTGGTGCTGTGCGTCGCGCCGGCCACCGTGCCGGCGCCGGCCCTCCTGCCGGTGCGACGCCAGCGCACCCGGCCGCGTGACGCGTACGGCTGGTCCGCAGCGCAAGGACGCGGTCGCCCATGAGACATCGCAGCATCTGCATCGTCGGGATGGATTC